>PXQU01000013.1 GCA_003021785.1 Halobacteriales archaeon QH_7_65_31
CGCGTTGTCCGGAAACACGACGCGGTCAGCACCGAGCGCCCGCGCCGTCAGTCCGACGTGTGTCGTCATCCGGTCGTCCCGACCCGGCCGGTGGCTGAGCCGGCAGACGGCGACCTCGGAGTCGTGCATACCTACACTCGCGAGCGGTCGGGCTTCCTGTTTTCGGAACGTCTACGGTAGCTCGCTCTCGACACCGACTATGAATATCCAGGACAAACGAATCGTCATCACCGGCGGTGCGGGCTTCGTCGGCTCGCATCTCACCGAACGGCTCGTCACCGACAACGAGATCGTCGTCGTCGACGACTTCCGAAACAGCGAGCGCGAGTGGCTCCACGACGACGCCACGCTCGTCGAAGGAGACCTTACCGACCCCGAGACCGTCGCCGAGGCGATCACGCCCGAGACGGACCTCGTCTTCCACCTCGCCGCCGACAAAGACGCCTCCCGCGACGACATCGAGCAGTACCGGATCAACAACGAGCTCACAGAGACGGTCGTCGAGCGCATGCACGCGGTCGGGGTCGAGAACATCGCGTTCACCTCCTCGTCGGTCGTCTACGGCGAAGCGCCGCGTCCGACGCCGGAGGACTTCGCGCCGCTCGAACCGATCTCTATCTACGGCGCCTCGAAGCTCGGCGAGGAAGCGCTGCTCTCGGTGTTCGCACACAGCCACGACTTCACCGTCTGGAACTTCCGGTTCGCGAATATCGTCGGGCCGCGGCTCCAGCTCGGCTCCGTCATCACGGATTTCATCCAGAAGCTCGAACGCTCGCCCGACGAGCTGGAGATTCTCGGCGACGGCCGTCAGGAGAAGTCGTATCTCCACGTCGACGACTGCGTGGACGCGATGTGTCACGTCGTCGAACACGCCGACGCGCCGGTCAACACCTACAATCTCGGCACGCGCACGACGACGAGCGTGACGACCATCGCCGACATCGTCGCCGACGAGATGGGGCTCGACCCGGCGTACAGCTTCACCGGCGGGGACCGCGGCTGGACGGGCGACGTTCCGCGGATGCGGCTCTCCATCGAGAAGCTCTCCGCGCTCGGCTGGGAGCCGACGGCGTCGAGTGACGACGCGGTTCGCCGTGCCGTACGGGAGCTGCTCGCCGAGGAGTGACACCGGCAGACACTTGCCCGTCTCGCCGAACCGATCGGTATGCAGGTCGTCGGCTATCACCCCGTGCCGGAGCCGGCCCTCGTCCTCGCTGACGGCGGCCCGAGCGAGCGAGTGACGCTCACCCCCGGCACGGAACTCGAGTACGGGCTCGGTGAGCGCCACTGCGCCGGAACGGTACAGAACGGCCACCACGTCCCGTGCTCGGAGCCGCGTGCCCCGTTCTGTCCTCGCCACACGGCCCGGTTCGACGAGTCCACGCTCCGCGAGCGAACCAGCGAGCACGCGGTCTATCTCGCCGCCTTCGCGCCGGCGCTGTTCAAAGTCGGCATCACGCGCCGCGACCGACTGCAGACGCGACTCCGCGAGCAGGGGGCCGACCGGGGTGCACACCTCCAGACTGTCCCCGACGGTGATGTCGCACGCGACGTCGAGGAACGGCTCGGCCGCGATCTCTCGCAGCGCGTCCGAACCCGTCGAAAGCGTGCGGGTCTCGGCGAACGGATCGACGAGGAGGCGTGGGAGGCGTTGCTCGATAGCCACGATCCGCTCTCGGTGTTCGATTTCGAGTACGGGCTCGATCTCGCCGGGCAGCCGGTCGACGAGACGCTCGCCGCCGGGACCGTCTGCGGCGTGCAAGGGAGACTCCTCGTTCTCCGGCGCGCGGGAACGACCTACGCCGTCGATCTCCGCGATCTCGTCGGCTACGAGCTGACCGACCGCGACACGCGTCCGCTCCAGTCGTCGCTCGGCTCGTTCAACTGATGGCTGCGAAACGCACTTGCCACCGGGTCGGAAGATCTACCGGTATTTCAGAGACGCCGCCGGCGTCGCGTGGCCGGAACACCGAATCGGGTAGACGCATCCAGCATCCTTTTCCGGGTTGCGACGGAACGACGAGGTATGTCAGACGACGATCAGCCGGCCGAGTCGAGCGAGGAAGACGAGGAAAAGTCGTTCCGCGAGCGCGTCGAGGAGATCCGTCAACAGCGCGCCGACGAGCGCGAGGAGGGAGAGGGCGACGGCTCGCGCGAGGAGCGACTCGAAGAGATGATGGGCGGTGACGGTCCCGACGGCATGGGCGGCAACCCGTTCGCCCAGATGATGGGCGGGATGATGGGCGGTGGCCCCGGCGGTGGCATGGGCGGCGGTCCCGGCGGGATGGGCGGGATGGGTGGCATGGGTGGCGCAGGGTCCGGCGGCGAAAGCGGCGGCTCCTCAAAGGCCGACGAGGAGCTTGTCCGCGAGGTCCGGAAGGTGCGCGACGAGCTTCACGATATCCGCCGCGAGCTGGAGCGTATCGGCGAGGCACTGGAGTAGCTACTGAACGGCGTCGTACACGTCTGCGAGCGCGTCGACTGCCGCGCCGACGCCGATCTCGTCACGTCGCGCGAGACACGCGTCCCGGAGCGGTTCGTTCGCCGCGAGCGCCCGCTTGACCGCGGCGCGAAACGCCTCGGTGTCACCCTGCTGGAACTGATAGCCGGTCTCCCCGTCCACGATCGTCTCCGCGAGCGCGCCGGCGTCGACACCGACGACGGGCGTGCCACAGGCGTTCGCCTCCAGTGCGACGAGCCCCTGTGTCTCGACCGGACTCGGGAACGCGAACACGTCGAGCGTCGCGTAGAAGCTGGCCAGCTCCTCGCGGTCGAG
The DNA here is from genome assembly GCA_003021785.1 of Halobacteriales archaeon QH_7_65_31. Lineage (GTDB taxonomy): Archaea > Halobacteriota > Halobacteria > Halobacteriales > Haloarculaceae > Halosegnis. The sequence continues at coordinate 2,777 of PXQU01000013.1, forward strand.
GAAGCCGAGAAACCGCACGTCCGCGTCGATACCGTCGGCACGCGTCTCCAGTGACTCGCGGGCCGGTCCGTCGCCGCCGAAGACGATCGTCGCGTCGATGTCGGCGGCGATATCGAGAATCGCGCCGAGCTTCTTCTCGTAGCCGTGGCGACCGGTGTAGCCGACGAGCGGCCCGTCGGGAAGCCCGTGGCGGGCACGGAACGCGGCCTGCTCGTCGCTCCCGACGGGGCGGAACCGCTCGGTGTCGATCCCGTTCGGAACGACCGTGATCGGCGTCTGGACGCCGAGCCGTCGGAGGCTCTCGCGGGTCGACTGGGAGGGAACGGTGACGGCGTCGGCCCGATCGAGATACCGGCGCTCGTAGCCCGCTGCGACCGAGGCGAGTGAGTCCGAGAACACGTCGCTGGGGAGATACTCGACGTACTCGCTGGTCGGCGTGTGGTACGACGTGACGAGCGGGCGATCGTGTCGGCGGGCATAGCGGTAGCCGGCGATGCCGAGCGAGAACGGCGTGTGCGTGTGGACGATATCGATGTCGTGCAGTCCCCGTGGGATACGCGGCGTACTGACGTACAGCCCGTCGTAGAAGGGGAACGAGAGGCTCTCGACCGGATGTTCTCTGGGCCGCGGCTCGTGTTCGCTGGACGGGTAGACGACGTGCATCCGTCCGCCGCGCCGCTCCCAGCGGTCGCGCCACGACTCGACCGTGTAGGTCGCTCCGTTCACGGTCGGGAGGTAGGTGTCGGTGAAAGTGGCAACCGCGGGTCGATTCCGACTCATCGCTGTCTGGCAGTGGTGAGATCCCGGTACAGCGAGACGAGCTGTTCGCCGACGGCGTCGAGAGCGAACCGGTCAGTCTCCGTGTGTGCGCGCTCACCGATCCGCTCGCGTTCGGCGGGGTCGTCGATGAGCCGGCGGAGCGCCGTCTCGAACCCGTCGACGGAGTCGGCCTTCAGACAGTTCTCGCCGTCGGTGAGCCAGTCGTAGGTGTCGATACCGCGGATGACAGGTGGCGCGCCGGTGGACATCGCTTCGAGCAGGGCCATCCCCTCGTTCTCGTTGCGGGTCGGGAAGTAGAAGAGATCGCCCGCGGCGAACGCACCGGCGATGTCGTCCACGTACCCGGTGAAGGTGCAGTTGTCGGGTGCGGAATCGACGAGCCGCTTCGACGCACTGCTCCGGAGAAACTGCCCGAAGAAGCCGCCTGTCGGGTTCAGATAGCCGAACCAGACGAAGTCGGTGTCGGGCATCGCGCGTGCCGTCTCGACGAACGTCTCCAGTCCCTTGCGTTCGAGGACGTGTCCGACGGTGAATACGACCGGTGGGTCGAGATCGTAGCGGTCGAGATACGTCTCCCGGAGATCGGGATCGTCGTGGCCGTCGAGCTTCTCGGGATCGAAGCCGTTCGAGATGACGCGCTTCGGGACGCCGGTGTACCGGTCGATGACGTCGCGGTTGTGCGCTGACGGACAGACGAGCACGTCGGCGAGTCCGTACGCGTACTCCAGATACGGCCCCATCGGTCTCGCGAGCAGATTCGAGAGGGCGAAGCTGTCCTCGAAATCGGCGGCCGTCTGGTGCGTGTGGACGACGACCGGCGTGTCTGCCTGTCGTGCTCGACGGGCGTGGTGCACCGACCGCGGTCCCATGTTGTTGAGATGGAGCAGATCGGCAGACACGTCGGGCGAGGTGGTGTAGGCGATGTCATGGTCAGCAAGCATCTGTCGCTGATTCGCCACCGACTGGGCCTGACCGCCAGTGATGGCCTGCTCCCACTCGAAGTAGTGGCTGACGCGCATCCCCATTTGCGGGAACTGACCGGGGCGTCGGCTTGAAACTGCCGGAACACCGGAACGGACAAGCCGCCCGGTCCCGTTTCTCGGGTATGTCGTCGCTCGCAGCCGACCGTATCGACCGGCTCTGTACGCTCGCTCGACGGGCCGCACGCGAGGGAGACGACGAACACGCCCGGTCGTACGTGCGCCGCGCTCGCCGGATCGCCGAGCGTCACCGCCTCGACCTGCCGACGCGGCTGAAGCGGTTCTCGTGTGACGACTGCGACCGGTATCTGATCCCCGGACGCAACGCGCGAGTCCGGACGCGAGACGGCCATGTCACCGTGGCCTGTGACTGCGGATCGCACGCGCGCTACCCGTATCGGTAGGCGACAAGTTTCAAATCATACGGTCTCAAAGTCGAGGTATGTCGGAGGATCTACGATCGAAGGCACACGACGTGGAGACGACACTCCGCGTCGGCAAGGGTGGTATCGCGTCCGTCGCTGACGAGCTCGCCTCGCAGCTCGACGAGCGCGAGCTGGTGAAGGTGAAGTTTCTCCGGTCTGCCCGCGGGGGGACGACGAGCGAGGCGTTGGCCGAGGAGCTGGCCGACGCCGTCGACGCCGAACTCGTCGAGACCCGCGGGCACACCGGGGTGTTCCACTAATGCGACTCCAGTCGGGGAGCGGCCCGGCCCCGATCGGAGCGCAGACGGGCGTCGCGAACTTCCTCACCGATCTCGGCGTCCCGCCGTCGATCGCTGACCCGCTCAGTGCAGCGGTCGTCTTCGTCGCCGTCTTCGCGGCGGTGTATCTGCTCGGACGAGTGCTGGTGCAGCCGTTCGCGGATCGGCTGCTCGACCGCCGCGGGTTCGATGCCCACGCCAAGCGACCGATGAAGAAGCTCGTCAGCGTCGTCGTCGTCTTCGCCGCCGTCGCAGTGGCGTTCGGACTGGCTGGCTTCGGCAACTTCCTCCAGTCGCTGGCGACGATCGCGGCGGCGGCGACGCTCGCGATCGGCTTCGCGCTACAGGACGTGCTCGCCAACTTCGTCGCCGGGCTGTTCATCTACACGGACAAGCCGTTCCGGATCGGCGACTGGATCGAGTGGGACGGAAACCGCGGGATCGTCGAGGACATCTCGCTTCGCGTCACCCGTGTCCGCACGTTCGACAACGAGCTGTTGACGGTTCCAAACAGCCAGCTCACGGACGGCGTCATCAAAAATCCCGTCGCGAAGAGCAAGCTCCGACTGAAGTTCGTCTTCGGGATCGACTACGAGGACAATATCGACCGTGCGACGGAGATCATCATCGAGGAAGCCGAGAACCACTCGGAGATTCTGGACGATCCCGAAGCGTCCGTTCGACTGACCGAGCTGGCTGACTCCTACGTCGGCCTGCAGTCGCGAATCTGGATCGAACAGCCGTCGCGTGCCGACTTCATCCGCACGCGCGGCGAGTACATGACGAACGTGAAGCAGGCGTTCGACGACGCCGGGATCTCGATGCCGTATCCACAGCGCGTGGTGTCGGGTCGCGGACAGACGGCGGACGCCCTCGCGACCCGTCAGCTGGTGGAGCGCGACGGCTGACGCTGAACGAAAGGCCCTTATGTGCCACTGCGTTTCTATCAGGTGGACTAGGTTGGGCGGTTAGGCCTCGCTCGATACCTGCAGTATGGTCTTCAGCAGGGACTAAAACTCGGTCGCGTCTGGCCCGCCCAGCGTGGGCCCCGAGAGCCAACGTCGAAACCTCGTCTCACGAGGGCAGCGGTTCGCGTTCCAGCCTCTGCAGGGAGGCGTGGTCGCGATTGATCACAGGGAATCCGTCAGGTACGGAAGTGAGCAGCGGGCCTGTGGACAGCTGTCGCCCGTGAGGTCGCGGGGCGGAGGAGGCAATCGGGACTCCCCGCGCTGGAACGGCCAGGCAACGCCGGGGTCCACTTCCTCACCACGACCACCGCCGAGTCACAACAGCCCGAGCTTCCGAGCGAACCAGCCACCGCTGGCCGCGACCGCCGCCGTCGCTCCCACGACCAGATAGCGGTGGTACTCCAGAAACGTCGCCGCGATACCGCGTACGCTACCGAGCGAGCCGACGAGCGAGTCGGGGTTCGGGATGGTGAGCGTCCACACCAGCGCGACGAGGGTTCCGAACGCGCCGAAGACGAGCCCAGCGCCCGCCGCGACTGCGGGATCGGTTCGGTCCTCGCGGCCGGCCGCGAAGATGACGATCGAGACGAGCGCGAACAGCCCGGCCACGAGCGGTGTCACCGTCCCCGCACCATAGTACGTTCGCACCGCCGACGCCTCGGGAACGAGGAGATACGGCGCGAGGAGCAGTCCGAGCACGACCAGTGCGGCCCCGATACCGAGGGTGGGTGGCGTGCGGAGAGAGACCATATCCGAACTGCGACCGCGCGACAGTTAATCGTGCCGAGAGACGGAAGGGAAACAGTCAGGTCGCTCGCCCCAGACAGGACGGTATGGTCGGACTCGGAAACGCCGCCAAGAAGATACAGCAGCTCTCTGATCTCGCCGAGAAGCTCTACGCCCGCGTGACCGAGCTTCGCGAGATGCTCGAAGCGACACAGGAGCAGGTAGACGACACGCACGAGCGCGTGACGCAGCTCGAACGCCAGCTCGACGAACAGCGCGCGCTGGTGGACGCCCTCGCGGAAGAGCAGGGGCTCGACCCGGAGATGCTCACGGCGACGGCAGCGATCGAGGAGGCCGAATCCGGGACGGAGCCGGACGCGCCGACCGGAGACGAGTAGCGACCCGTCACCAGCGAGACTTTCGGCGTCGCGCCACAACGGCGAGCATGCGACTCAGAACCCTCGCGCTCGGGACCGCCACCGCTATCGGTGGTCTGCTCGCTGGCAATCGGACGCTGCGTGCCGACGGCTTCGAGCCGCCGTTAGATCGCGAGCAGGCCACCTACCGCTGGCGCGGCTTCGACGTCGCGTACACCGAACGCGGCGATCCCGACGACGACGATCTCGTCCTGTTGCACGGGATGAACGCCGCCGGCTCCTCACACGAGTTCGTCCACGTCGTCGAGACGCTGGCCGAGGAGTACCACGTCATCGCGCCGGATCTCCCCGGCTTCGGCGGCTCGCAGCGGCCACCGCTGTTGTACTCCGGCTCGCTGTACACCGCCTTCGTCACCGACTTCCTGCGCGAGCAGAGCGAGCGCCCGGTCGTCGTCGCCTCCTCGCTCACGGCGGCGTACGCGACCCGCGCGGCGAGCGAGCTGTCCGTCGCGGAGCTCGTCTTAGTCTGTCCGACGGCGACGACGATCCCCGGTGAACATCCGTTCGTGCGGTCGCTGCTCCGGTCGCCCGTGCTCGGTGAGGGGCTGTACAACCTGCTCACGTCGAAGCCCTCGATTCGCTGGTTCCTCGCCGACCACGGTTTCTCCGACGCCGAGACCGTGACCAACGAGTGGGTGGAGTACGACTGGCAGACGGCCCATCAGCCGAACGCGCGGTTCGCACCGGCGTCGTTCGTTGCCGGCTTCCTCGACAGCGACGCCGATCTCGAAGCCGAACTCGACACACTCGACGCGCCGGTCGAGATCGTCTGGGGGAGCGAGGCGGAGATGCCCGACCCTGAGGTTGGACGGGAGCTGGCAGACGCTGCCGGCGCGTCGTTCACGAGCATCGAGGGGACGGATCTCCTTCCGCACGCGGAGCGGCCGACGGCGTTTCTGGAGGCGTTCGAGTCGCGTTAGAAGTCGCGCCGCATCGCGATCTCGAACCACGGACACAGGCGGAGCTGGCGATACCAGCGCGGGTTCTCGTGGAGCCGTTCGTATGGGATCCACATCGTGCCGGCGATCTCGTCGGGATCGGGATCGAGGGTGCGGTCGTCGAGCGTACATTTGAGCACGGCACACACCTCCCATTCGAGCCCTTCATCGAGGTAGTAGCGCTTGTACTCGAACTTGTCCGTCACCCGAAGCTCGCCGTACTGGTCGGGGGTGACGCCAAGCTCCTCTTCGAGCCGCTGGCGAGTGGCCTCCTTCTGGGTCTGGCCCTGGACGGGGTGGGAGGCGACAGTGCCGTCCCAGTGGGTGTCCCAGAGCCGTTTCCCCGGTGCGCGCTGGCCCAAGAGGACGTGACCGTCACCGTCGAAGACGAGACAGGTGAACGCGCGGTGGCGGATCCCGTCGCCGGTGTGGGCCTCCAGCCGGTTGGCGAGTCCCGTCTCCGTGTCGTCGCCGTCGACGGTGATAACGTCCTGACCGGCGTTCTCGTGGTCGGCGTCTTCGTTGACCGCGCCGCTCGGGTCGGAGTCCGTACTCATACGCGTTGGGACGGCAACGGCGGTTAATTACCCTTCGATGGTCGGCGGCGATCGGAACGACTCGGCGGCCACGGAGCGTGCATCGTCCGGGCGGGCGCAGACCGATCGCTCGGTCGCTCACCCGAGCCGTTCGTTGAGGATGAGCCGCGTCTTCGTCGAGATCACGTCGTCGAGCTCGCGCGCCTTGGTGATGAGCTCGTTCAGTGCGTTGGTGTCCGTCGCGTCGACGACGAGGACGATATCCTCGTCGCCGGAGACCTGCCAGACGTAGTCGACGGCGTTCCAGTCGGCCATCGACGCCGAGACGGCGCGGGTGTCCACGTCGACGGCGACGCTCACCTCGACCATCGCCTTCACGTTGCCCGTCCGAGTCGCCACGGTGAACCGCTCGATGACGCCGTCGTCGAGCATCCCTTCGACGCGGTTGCGGACGGTTCCCTCCGACGTGCCGACCTGCTGTGCGATCTCCGTGTACGGCGTGCGCGCGTCCCGCCGCAGGATGTCCAGTATCGATCGGTCGAGATCGTCCATGAGACCCGAAAGTTCGTCCGGTATCACTTGATGATTGCGAATTTCGTAGACTCACTTCGAACAAAACGATTAACATCGGGTGGCGAGTACGAGTCTCGTAATGGAAACGGCATACGTCGCGCTGGAAGGCGACCGCATGGTGACGGCTCGCACGCGTGCGCCGGGGACCGCACGCGGGGAACTCGTCTTCACGACCGCATACACCGGCTACGAGGAGTCGCTGACGGATCCCTCCTACGAGGAGCAGGTGCTCACCTTCTCGTACCCGCTCATCGGCAACTACGGCGTCCGCGAGGAGCGGTTCGAGTCCGACCGCGTCCATCCACGTGCGGTCGTCGCGCGTGAACTCACCGACGACGTAGCAGCGTGGCTCACCGACGAGGGAGTGCCGGCTGTCGACCAGCTGGACACGCGTGATCTCGTCACGGGAATCCGCGAGGAGGGAGCGATGAAATGTGGTATCGCCGCCGGTTCCGACGCCACTCCTGACGCCGCCCGAGCGGAGCTCGCCGACTGCAAGGGGATGAGCGAGCACAACGACATCGGTAGGCAGGTCTCCGTCGCCGAACGACGCACGCACAACCCGGACGGCGACGGTCCTCGCGTCGCGCTCGTCGACTGCGGTGCGAAAGGCTCGATCGCCGACTCGCTCGTGGCGCGCGACGCCGTCGTGGACACCGTCCCGTACGACGCGACCGTTGCCGACGTGCGACAGCTCGATCCGGACGTGCTGTTCATCTCGAACGGGCCGGGCGATCCGGCGAACTTCACCGCCGCCCGTGCGCTCGTCGAGGCGTTCGTCGGCGACCTGCCGCTCGCCGGCATCTGTCTCGGCCAGCAGGTCATCGCCGGTGCGCTCGACGGCGAGACCGAGAAGATGGACTTCGGCCACCGCGGCGTCAATCAGCCGGTTCGTGACCTCCGCTCCGGACGCGTCGTCATGACGACACAGAATCACGGCTACACGGTCGCCGATCCGGGCCGGCTCGACGTGACGCAGGTGAACGTCAACGACGACACGCCGGAGGGGTTAGAGAGCGATTCGCTCGACATCATCACCCGCCAGTACCATCCCGAGGCGAGCCCCGGCCCGAACGACTCGCTGGAGTTCTTCGACGACGTGCTCGCGCTCGCCGACGACGCCCGGCTGCCGGCGTGATCACTCCTTCTCGACCAGCGAGACGACGTTCTCCCGACCGATCCGGAGCTTCTCGACGCGCGTCTCCTCGGTCAGCCGCGAGACGACGCGGGAGGTCTTCGACGGCGACCACCCGAACTCCTCGGCTATCTCCGCCTGCTTTAGTCGGCCGTCGCGCTCGGAAAGCAGCCGCTCGACGCGCTCACCGTCCGTGAGGGTCGGGTCGGGCGTCGCCGCCGCTCCTGAGTCCGGTGGTTCATCGTCCTCCGTTCCTGATTCCGACGGTCCAACGACGGGTGGACCGCCACGCGTTCGGTAGAGATACGCGCCGACACCGCCCGCCGCGAGGAGAGCGAGGAGGACGCCGATGATAATCGAGGGCGGAACCCTGCTCCCGCCGGTCGCGTTGTCGTCGGTGGCCGTCGCGGCCTGAGTGAACCGGATCGCGGGTCGTTCGTCGGCGAAATCGCGCTGTCCCTGCCAGCGAACCGCCTCGTCCGTTCGGCCGTCGGGCGCTGGATCGACGTTCACGCGCGTGTAGCCGGGCGGCGTGGCGACGACGAGCGTGTCGTTCTCGGCGAGGAAGAACCCGCCTGCGAACACGTCACCGACCGCGAGACGCTCCCCGTCGGCGGTCGCGAACTGCGTCCACGTGAACGAGTAGACGACGACGCCCCATCGCCGCGGGAGCTGTCGGATCGCTGTCGATCCGGTGACGTTCCGCGCTTCCATCTGACGGCCGGTCGTCTCTGCGGCCGAGGAGACGACTCCCTCGATGCGCGTCCGGAACGGCGAGACATACTGAGAGCTGTTCTCCCTGAACCGCGACTGAAACTCCTCGTAGGCCCGCACCTCCGCTTCCGTTTCGAGCCGCGTCCGAACCGTGACCGTCCACTCGGCGTCGCCGTCCGGCTGCACGGCGACGCGCGTCACGGTGTTGTCGGCGTCGGGCGTCTGCTGGACACCGCCGGCGGCGAGCGTGCTGGCGACAAGGAGGAGCGTCGCCGCAACGACCAGCCGTCTCATGGCCGGGGTACTAACGTCCGGAATAAATATCTTGAGACGTTCGCGAGGAACTATTACCTGTTTGTCTCGATTCCGAAACAGATAGCCGGCGGTAGTACGCAACGGTCTGCAACGGTGTGCAAACGTCCGAAATCGTCTGCAATTCGCCGCCAACGTCGACCCGGTTGATATGGGTCGGGCCACTCGGGGTGAGTATGGTCGCACGCAAACTGACCACGGCGCTGTTCGCGATGCTCATGCTCACGGCAGGGGTCGCGAGCGGGGCAGCCGCGACGGCCGCCCCGGTATCGACAGCTGATCAACAGGCGGAGACGGGGACGACGCTGCAGGAAACGAACAACAGCAGCGTCAACGTCACGACCGGCCAGCAGCTCTCGACAGTGCTGGCGGTGACGAGCGACGACGTACAGAGTCAGGTCGAGGAGACGGAGTTCGAGATCGAGTACGAGAACGCCAGTGATGAAGAGCGGGCAGAGGCGCTCGCGGACCGCGCGGACCGTCTTCGCGAGCGAGCAACGGAGATACGCGATGCGTACCGGATCGCGACCGAGGCGTACGAGGCGGGCGAGCTGACGAAGTCCGAGTACGCACAACAGGTTGCGACGCTGAACTCGCAGGCTGGGAACCTCTTCGGCTCGTACCAGTCGCTGTCGGCCCGAACGGCATCGCTGTCGGCGCTCGAACTGCGCGCGGCGGGGTTCAACGGCTCGACGCTCGACGAGTCGATGAACGAGCTCGACGGCGTCAGCGGCACGGGCGCGACCGCCCTCCTGCGGCAGTTCACCGGACAAGGCGACGGTGAGGTCGAGATCGCCTCGGAGAACGGACTCTCCATCGAGGTGGAGAGCGAGGACGGTGGGCAGTCGCGCGAGCTGGAACGACCGGGCGACGACTCCACGAATCTGACCGTCACACAGCGCACGGCGCTCGACACCGCACGCGACGCGCTCACCGACGTGAACTCGTCGTGGCGGCTCGTGAACGGCCGTATCGACCGCGACGACGGTGACTACGAGTTCCGCTTCCACGTGAACACGGACACGACCGTTGGACAGGCCAGCGTGACGGTCGATGGCTCGTCCGGCACGGTCGTCGAGCTGGAAGAGGAGACCCGGCTGAAGGGGACCGCCAGAGCGAACGAAGCCCAGAAGTCGAACCCCGGGGCCGGTCCCCCGGAGGACGCTGGTGAACGCGGAAACGACGATGACAAGTCCGAAGACGGTGACGAACGAGAGCTCGCGCTCGTCGTCGCCGACGGTGAGATCGCGCCGAACGGCACGATCACCGTTCGCGCGCTCGCCGACGGCGAGCCGGTGACCGGCGAAGCGGTCCAACTCAACGGCGAACAGGTCGGCACGACCGACGCCGACGGAGCCGTGACCGTTACCCTCCCCGCGACCGGTGAGGTGGAACTCACCGCCGGTGAGGGCGAGCTGGAGTTCGAGCTCGGCGAGGAGGACGAGCGAGACGAGGTCTATCGGAACCTGCTCGCAGATGCGACGCTCGACGGTGACACCGTCACGATGACGGTCCGGTACGACGGGAGCGGCGTCAGTGACGCGTCCGTGTACGCGAACGGTGAGCTGGTCGGGACGACCGACGCCGACGGGACCGTCTCGTTCACGATCGCGAACGACACCGAGTCGCTGGACGTGGAGCTGGTGAAAGGGGAGTTCGAGACCGAGTTCGAGTACGAACGCACCGACGGCACGCTCTCACAGACCGAGGGGCCACACGAGAGCGACGACGGAAACGAGCGAGCCGAGGAGGCGAGCGAGGACGCTGAGGACGATGAGCAGACAGAGATGGAAGATCACGAGAAAGAGGAGATGGAAGATCACGAGAAAGAGGAGATGGAAGATCACGAGAAAGAGGAGATGGAAGACGACGAAGATGACGACCAGACGACCGAGACAGAGACAGAGACGCCGGAGACGGCTGAACAGTGAGCCGGCGAACGGCGATCACGACCGGGCTGTGTCGGCTCGGCATCGTCGCGCTCGCGCTCGCTGTCGTCGCGAGCGGCGGTGTCGCCGGGGCGGAGAACGCGTCAGATCCGAACGACGCGTTCGTCGTCACGATGGAGTCGGACGGCGACGCCGAGGTGACGCTGCGAATGACGTTCGACTTGACGACGGACAGTGAGCGACAGGCGTTCGAGACGCTCCGTGACAACCAGACGGAGCTGAACCAGCTGCGAGACTCGTTCGCCGACCGGCTCGATAGAGTCGCGTCGTCGATGGGCACGGACACCGGTCGGCAGATGTCGATCACGAACGCAGACGCGACGGTGACGACGGCGTCCGACACAGGCGTCATCGAGCTCTCCGCGACGTGGACGAATCTGGCTTCGATCGACGGAGAGCAGCTCCGCGTCTCGGAGCCGTTCGCCAGCGGCTACAGCCCGGATCGGACGTTCGTGGTGCGACCGCCCGACGGGTATCAGCTCTCGGCGACGCCGACGCCGGATACAGAGACGGACGGCACGCTCAGCTGGGAGCCGAACACCGAACTCGACGGGTTAGCGATTACCGCGACCCCAGACGAGTCGACCGGAGCGACCGCCGGTGATCAGCCGGGGTTCGGTCCGGCGGTCGCGCTCGCGGGGCTGTTCGCCGTGGCGCTGTTCGCCCGGCGACGGACGTAGAACAGCACGCAAAAAAGCTACCGCGTGCCCCAGTCGCGGCGCTCGGTCGGTCGCGCCGAGAGCGCCGACACGTCGAGGGGTTCTCCGCTGGCTTCGATGGCTTCGAGGGCCGCACGCGTGCTCGGAACCGTCGAGAAGTACGTTATCTCTTCTTCGACCGCTGTTTCGAGCAGCGAGCGGTCGCGCGAACAGATGAGATCCAGCTCGCCGCGCCGGACCGCATCCGAGAGATCGTCGTAGCCGTCGGGCGTCGTCACGTCGAAGTTACGGGCGAGTCCCGTCTCGATATCGGAGAGGCCCTCGGTCTTCTGGCTCAGCCCGCGGAGGGTTTCGACGTCGAGGAGCGCGGTTCCGCCGGTCGGGATCGGCTTTCCGGTCGCGTCCTGTGCCTTCAGATACGCCTTGCCGAAGGAGCGAGCCGTGCCCATCACTTCGCCAGTCGATTTCATCTCCGGGCCGAGACGCGGGTCTGACCCCGGCAGGCGGTCGAACGGCAGGACGACCTCCTTCACGGAGACGTGTTCCGGGACCTGCTCGTGGGCGTCGAGCGCCGACAGCGACGCGCCGGCCATCACCTTCGCCGCCAGCTTCGCAATCGGGACACCCGTCGCCTTCGAGACGAACGGGACCGTCCGCGAGGAGCGCGGGTTCGCTTCGAGGACGTACACCTCGCCATCGCGGACGGCGAGTTGGACGTTCAACAGCCCCACCGTGTCGAGCGCCGTCGCGATGTCCTCGGTGACCGCGCGGACGCGTTCGAGCGTCTCGGTCGACAGCGACCGGGGCGGGATCAGACACGCCGAATCGCCCGAGTGGACGCCCGCGGACTCGACGTGTTCCATCACGCCACCGATGAGCACGTCCTCGCCGTCGGCGACCGCGTCGACGTCGAGTTCGACGGCGTCGGCGAGAAACTCGTCGACGAGGATCGGCTTGTCCGGCGACACCCGGACCGCCTCCTCGATATACGTCCGAAGCTCGTCGTCGGAGTAGACGACCTCCATCGCGCGGCCACCGAGGACGTACGAGGGGCGGACGAGCACCGGATAGCCGAGATCGTCGGCCAGATCGAGCGCGCCCGCCTCAGAGGTGGCCGTGCCGCCGAGCGGCTGGGCGATCCCCATCTCGTCCATCAGGGCGTTGAACCGGTCGCGGTCCTCCGCGAGGTCCATCGCCTCGATGCTCGTGCCGAGGATCTCGCAGTCGAGTCCGCGGCGGTCGAGCTCCCGTTCGAGCGGTTCGCCCACGTTCACCGAGGTCTGCCCGCCGAACTGCACCATCACGCCGTCGGCGTTCGTCGCCGCGACGGCGTCGGCGATCTCCTCGGCGGTCACCGGCTCGAAGAACAGCCCGTCGGAGGTGTCGTAGTCGGTCGAGACGGTCTCGGGGTTGTTGTTGACGACGTGGGTTTCGATCCCCTGTTGACGGAGCGCGCGCACCGCGTGGACCGCACAGTAGTCGAACTCGACTCCCTGACCGATACGAATCGGGCCGCCTCCGACCACGACGACGCTCTCTGCGTCGGTATCGACCTGCAGCTCCTCGCGGGCGATCTCCGAGCGCGGCTCGCGAGCCGAGTAGTAGTACGGCGTCGAGGCGGCGAACTCACCGGCGCAGGTGTCGACCTGCTTGAACCGGCGGTCGATGGCCGTCTCCTCGACCGTCTCGACCGCCGCGTCCGTGCCCGCGCCGTCGGCGGCCAGCTCGTCCGGCTCGTCGCCCGTCTCGACGCGGAGCGCGGCCGGGAGCCACGAGGCGTGGGTGTCGTTGAACTCCCCGCCGGCCATCGCCGTCGCCTCCTGATTCGTGAAACCGATAGCCGTGGCGGCGTCGGTGTCACCGGCCATCGCCTTCTGGGCGGCGGTCGCGACGTTGCCGAACCGCTCGACGTACCACTCGTGAATCCCCGTGAGCTCGACCAGCTCGTCGGCGTCGTAGCCGCGACGGAACGCCTCGAACAGCGCGTACGGGCGGTCGGGCGTCGGCGTCACCAGATACTCCGATTCGAGCGTCTCGTCGTCGATAGCCGCGAAATCGACCGCGGGGTCGTACTCCGAGGAGCGCAGCGACTTCAGCAGCGACTCCTCGAAAGTGCGACCGATGGCCATCGCCTCGCCGGTCGATTTCATCGCCGTCGACAGCTCGAACTCCACATCGCCGAACTTGTCGATGGGCCAGCGGGGGACCTTCGTGACGACGTAGTCGATTGCCGGCTCGAAGGCGGCGGTCGTCTCCCCCGTGATCTCGTTGTCGATCTCGTGGAGCCGCTTCCCGAGTGCGACCTTCGCCGTCACGCGGGCGATGGGGTAGCCCGTCGCCTTCGAGGCGAGCGCCGAGGAGCGCGAGACGCGCGGATTCACCTCGACGACGCGGTACTCGCCACCCGGCGTCCCGTCGTCGCGCCACGCGAACTGGATGTTACAGCCGCCCTGAATGCCCAGCTCACGGATGACGCCGAGCGCGGCGTCGCGCATCTCTTGGTGTCCCTCGTCGGGGATGACCTGTGAGGGAGTCACGACCGTCGACTCCCCGGTGTGGATCCCCATCGGGTCGATATTCTCCATGTTGCAGATGATGATACAGGAGTCGTCGGCGTCGCGCATCACCTCGTACTCCAGCTCGACCCAGCCGGAGATGGACTCGGTGACGAGCACCTCGGCGTTGCGGGAGAGCCGCAGTCCCTTGCGGACGCGCTCGTACAGCTCGTCGATGTCGTCCACGACGCCCGAGCCGGAGCCGCCGAGCGTGTAGGTCGTCCGGGAGATGACCGGCAGCCCGCCGACCGCGGCCACGGCGCTGTCCACGCGGTCCTGTAACCCCTCGGCCGTGAGATCCGTCACGGACTCATCGTCGGCCAGCTGGATCGTCGTCGAGCGCGGGACCGGCTGGCCGATCGACTCCATGCGCTTGCGGAACAGATCGCGGTCCTCCGTCGCGTAGATCGTCTCCAGCGGCGTGCCCATGATCTCGACGTCGTACTCGTCGAGGACGCCTTCTTCGGCGAGTTCGGCGGTGACGTTCAGCCCGGTCTGCCCACCCAGTCCGGCGATGACGCCATCCGGGCGTTCCGTCGCGATGATCTCCGAGATCGCTTCAACGGTGATCGGCTCGACGTACACTTCGTCGGCCATCTCGGAGTCGGTCATGATGGTAGCCGGGTTCGAGTTGACGAGGACGACCCGCGCGCCCTCCTCCTGAAGTGCGCGACACGCCTGTGCGCCCGAGTAGTCGAACTCGGCGGCCTGTCCGATCTGTATCGGCCCGCTCCCGATGAGGAGAATCGTTCTGTCCTCGCCCTCGTCGCTCATTACGACGACGGAGTTCGCACATCGCAATAAATCCGGCGGAACGTTACGAAATTCGCAAATCGGGTTCGTTATTCGTACTCAGCAGCGCCAGACGGCCCGCTACGGGGGCGGTGAGGACACGGCCTGTCACGCCTCGGTGAAGAACGGGGCCGGCTGGTCGTGCCGGAAGTGGACGAACTCCTCGGCGAGACTCCGGATATGCGTCCGGAGCACGCCGTCCTCGGTCGCGAGCGTCCGGAGCGTGTCCTCGCCCTCCTCGTCGAAGTAGAGCGGACAGCAGATCGCGCGCTCGGCTGCCGCCGATTCGAGCACGAGCAACAGGAACGTCACGTCCGTGTCGCTGCGATACACCTGATGGTCCGGAAAGGAGGTCCCGTCGGTCCAGTCGCGCAACCGGTCGAACTCGCCGTCGGGGACGAGCACGTCGAACCCGCGATTGCTCTCGGTGACGACGGTCACGTCGCCGGGGTGGAGTTCGAGTACGTCCCAGCCGGCCGCCCGGAACTCGTCGGCCGTCGTCTCCATATCGGCGACGAGCGACTCCCAGTGGCGTCGAAGCGCCGTACCGATGTCGTCGCTCGCGAACGGCGGAACAGCGGCTTCGTCCGTCATACCCTCGCTCTCGGAGTCCGAGGTAAAAACGGCTCGGCTTCGTCAGTCGTCACCCGATGCGGTCGGTTCCTCGTCCGCCGCGTCGGCGTGGTCCAGCGGGACACTCCGCCAGTAGGGATGAGTGTCGACGGCGCGGAAACACGCCGCCTGCTGGCCCTCGTCACCGGTTTCGACGCTCTCCGGCGACTCCTCGCGACACGCCTCACGCGCGTACGGACACCGCGTGTGGAACCGACAGCCCGACGGCGGGCTCCGGGGTGACGGCACGTCGCCCCTGAGCGCGTCGACGCGTCGCCCGCGCTCGCCCGTCTCGGCGCGCGGGACGCTTTCGAGCAGTTTCTGCGTGTACGGATGCTGTGGGTTCTCGAAGATGGATTCCACCGGCCCGCGTTCGACGATCTCGCCCAGATACATGACGGCGACCCGGTCGGAAATATGCCGGACGACGGAGAGATCGTGTGCGATGAACAAGTAGGTCAGGTCGAACTCCGTCTGGAGATCATCGAGTAGGTTCAGAACCTGTGCCTGTACGCTCACGTCGAGTGCTGACACCGGCTCGTCGAGGACGATGAACTCCGGATCGAGCGCGAGCGCGCGGGCGATGCCGATGCGCTGGCGCTGGCCGCCCGAGAACTCGCCCGGATACCGGTCGATCTGGCCGGGCGACAGGCCGACGCGATCGAGCAGCTCCTTCGCCCGCTCGCGGTTGTCCCCCTCCCTGTCGTGGATGACGAGCGGCTCCGCGATGATCTCACCGGCAGTCATCCGCGGATCGAGACTGGAGAAGGGGTCCTGAAAGACGATCTGTGCGCGTTCGCGGAACCGGGAGAGTGACGCTCCGTCCATCTCGGTGAGCCGCTGGCCGTCGAACCGAACCGCACCGTCGGTCGGCTCAGTGAGGTTCAGCAGGGTCTCACCGGTGGTCGACTTCCCGCAGCCCGACTCACCGACGAGTCCGAGCGTCTCCCCCTCCGCGACGGAGAAGGAGACGCCGTCGACCGCCTTGACGCTCCGGCTCGACCGCCCGAGCAGTCGGTCGAGAACGCTGTCGTCCGTGGCGTAGTACTTCCGTAGCTCGGACACTTCGAGCAGCTCGTGGTCGCGTTCAGTCATCGGAACCCTCCTCGAAGTAGTCGTCTGGCAGTGCGGTCGCGGGATCGTAGGCGTCGTCCGCGAGGACACACCGCGCCGCGTGCTCGGGGTCGTCACAGCTCCGCTCCGTCTGCGGGTCGAGACAGGCCTCCATCGCCTTCGGACAGCGGTCGGCGAAGTAACCCCGGTCGCCCATCTCGTCCGCGCGGAGGCTGGGAACGTTCCCCTCGATCGGCTGGAGCCGCGGTCGCGGGTCGTCGAGATCGGGGATCGATCCGATGAGCCCCTGCGTGTACGGGTGAACCGGGTCGTCGAATACGTCACCCAGCGTGCCTCGCTCGACGATCTCTCCGGCGTACATCACGGCGACGCGGTCGCACATCCGCGCGATGACGCCCAGATCGTGCGTGATGAGCACGACCGACATGTCGCGGTCGGCCTGTATCTCACGGAGCAGTTCGAGGATCTGTGCTTGGATCGTCACGTCGAGGGCGGTCGTCGGCTCGTCGGCGATGAGCACGTCCGGCTCACCGGCGAGCGCCTGTGCGATCATCGCGCGCTGTAACATGCCACCGGAGAACTCGTGTGGATACTCCCGTGCACGCTCGTCCGGGTCCGGAATGCCGACCTGTTCGAGCAGCTCGACCGCCCGCTCGTGGCTCGCATCGTCGGTGTACGCGCGGCCGGGAACGATCCCGTCGAGCAGATAGGAGCCGAGCCCGTAGCCGTCGGTTCGCGAGCGGGTCGAGCGTGGCGTCGCACTCGCGCGCCGCTGGACCTCGACCGCCTCGGCGATCTGTTCGCCGACGGTGAGCGAGGGGTTGAAGCTACTCATCGGGTCCTGAAAGATAGTCGAAAACGTCGGCCCGCGGAGCGACCGCCGGGTCCGGTCGGGAAGCTCCCGCAGATCGACGAATTCACCGTCCTCGTGTGCGGCCTCCGGGTACGACTCCGCGAGCGGCGGGTTTCGGAGCCACAGCTGGCCGGCCGTCACCTCACCGGGGGAGTCGACGAGATCGATGAGCGACAGCGCCGTCACCGATTTGCCGGAGCCGGACTCGCCGACGATACCGAGGATCTCGCCCGCTCGCACGTCGAAGCTCACCGACTCGACGGCGTTCACCTGCGCGTCGCTGGTGAAGAACCGCGTCGAAAGCCCCTCGACACGGAGGATATCCTCCATCAGACGCCACCTCCTTCGCCCTCGATGCTGGGATCGAGGGCGTCACGGAGCCAGTCACCGACGAGATTCACGCCGATGACCGTGATCACGATTGCGAGCCCGGGCATCGCCGCGATCCACCACGCCGTCGTCTGGTACTCGCGACCGGCGGCGATGTCGAAGCCCCACGAGAGGTTCGCCCCCGAGAAGCCGAGGAACGACAGGGAGCTTTCCAGCAGGATGATGGCCGCGATCTGGATCGTCGCGAGCACGAGGATCGGCGTCACGCTGTTCGGGAGGATATGTCTGCGGATGACGTACCGGTTCGATCCACCCAGCGCCTTCGAGGCCGTGACGTACTCCTCCTCGCTGACGCCGAGCGCCTCACCTCTGGCGACGCGGGCGAACCAGACCCAGTTCACGATTCCGACGACAAGGATGACCGTCCCCGGGAGGGCAAACGTCTCGGGCATCCCCGGCGGGTAACTCAACCCACCGGGAAGCGAGACGAGTCCCCGAAGGAACTCCGAAAGCCCGCTGGTGACGAACGGGTCCGGGACGTTCACCGTCGCCTGTCCGAAGAGGCCGACCAGCGCGATCGCCAGAACGAGCGAGGGGAACGCGAGACTCACGTCCGCGATCCGCATCAGTGCGTCGTCGACGCGTCCCTTGTAGTAGCCGGAGATCAGCCCGATCGGCACGCCGATCGCCATCGCGAGCACCGTCCCGAGCACGCCGACGAGCAGGGAGGTGCGCGCGCCGTAGATAACGCGGGAGAGCATATCCTGTCCGAGCGCATCGGTCCCGAGCGGATGCGCCACCGTCGCGTCGATGTACTCCGTCTCCTCGACGATCTGTACCTCGCCGTCGACCATCTCCTGTGACACCTGCGTCTCGGCGCGGCTGAAGCCGAGCGGCGGCTGCTGTTTGTCGTCGAGCGTCTGTGCGGTCGGGTTCCACGGCGCGATCAGGGGGGCGAACACCGCAGACACCAGCACGACGATCAGGATACCGACACCGAGCTTCGCGAGGAGACTCGAGTCGAGCTCCGAGCGCAGATTCCGTCTCGTTCGCGGTGAGACACGATCGGTGAGCCACTCGTACAGCGAACGCGGATCGAACGGAGCCATGTCAGTCCATCACCTGTGGGTTGAGCCGCGCGTACAGCGCGTCGACGACGATGTTCACGACGACGAAGCCGGTCGCGACGACGACGAGACTCCCCTGAATCAGCGGCCAGTCGCGGGCGTTGATCGCGTCGATGATGAGCGAGCCGAGCCCCGGCCAGTTGAACACCTGCTCGGTGATGACCGCACCGCCGACGAGCGTCCCGAGCTGGAGTCCGACGACGGTGATGATCGGAATGAGCGTGTTCCGGAGCACGTGGTGGTATCGGACTCGCGTCTCCGGGAGTCCCTTCGCTCTCGCGGCCTGCACGTAGCTACGACCGAGCTGGTCGAGCATCCCGGAGCGTGTCAGCCGCGTGATGAGCGCCGTGAAGTAGGTCCCGAGCGTGAGTGCCGGTAGCGTGATATACCGCAGCCACGTCGCGAACGCGTCGGAGAAGCCGGCGACGTCGAGGGGAAATCCGACACCGCCCGAGACCGTGACGAGATGGCCGGCGGCGTCGATGAGACCAACCGGACGCGCGCTCGTCGGGAAGATCCGAAACTGGACGCCGAAGAGGATGACGAGCATGACCCCGAGCCAGAAGTTCGGCGTCGAGATACCCAGAAGCGAGAACAGCGTCGCCGCGTAGTCCGGTCCCTCGTGTCGGCGCGTCGCCGAGAGGACGCCCAGCGGGATCGACAACACGACGGCGACGATTGTCGCCGCGCCGGCCAGTTCGAGCGTCGCCGGCAGCTTCGAGAACACCCGCGGTCGGACGGCCGTGGACGACCGGTACGCGAAGCCGAACTCCCCCTGTACCAGCGAGAGGACGTAATCGACGTACTGGACGTATATCGGCTCGTTGAGCCCACGCGCTTCGGCGATGGCTCGTCTCGTCTCCTGATTCGCGTCCAGCGGTGCGATGAAATCGACCGGGCTACCCGGCGTGACGTGTCGAAGCACGAACAACACCGTAATCACGCCGAGGACGACCAGCGCTCCTTGGAGCGTCCGTCGCAGTAGAAACCGACCGAACGAGGCCATCTCAGCTCACCACTCGCGGCTGCATTCAGCTTAGTTCTGACTCCCCATGCTCTGGGCCTGCTCGACGAGCTCGTCGACACGATCGTCCTCGTACGAGGTGAGCGACCCGTCGGAGGTGAGCGTCGGGATGATCGTCTGGCTGGCGTCGAACGTCGCGTTCCCCCATCCGATGAGATAGAAGTCGGGTCCCGTCGTGATGTCGCCGTCGACGAGATCATTCGCCAGCGAGCCGAAGTCGCGCTGCTTCACGCTCGCCGAGACGTTCGAGAGATCGTCGAGGAACCCGACGACCGCCTGTGCGATTTCGAGGTCCTGCAGATACCGCCCGACCGGCGTGTGAAGCGTTATCTCTGCGCCCGCGTAGCCGCTCTCCTCGACGAGCTGCTCGGCGCGCTCTACGTCGTACTCGTACGGGTCGACGTCGCCGTTGTAGCCGAAGAACCCTTCGACCGTCGGCTGACTGATCGCAGCACCGAACGACGAGAGCACATTCTCGATGATGCTCTCCATGTCGACCGCGTGGTTCATCGCCTGTCGGAACTCCACAGAGTCGAACGGCTCGCGGTCGTACATCATTCCGTTGTAGAGGACGCGCGTGCTCGGGACCGCAGAGATCTCCGTATCCTCCGAGTTCCGCACCTCGGAGACGCTCTGTGGCGGGACGTTCACCGCGATATCGGTCTCGCCGGTGAGCAGCTGGTTCACTCGCGTGCTCGACTCGGGCGCGCCCTTGATGACGAGGGAGTCCGCCGCCGGCGCGTCCCCGTAGTAGTCGTCGTAGCTCGTGAAGACGACCTCTACGTCCTGCTCGTACGTGTCGAGCATGAACGGCCCGGTCCCGTTCATATTGGTGTTGATGTACGCCCGCTCGTTGCTCGTGATCCACGACTTGTTCACGATATCACAGTAGGTCGCGAAGCTGGCGAAGACGATCGGGTTGATACCGTCTGAGTTGACCCGGACCGCGCTGTTTCCGTCGACGACCTCCGCGCCGGTGACGCCCGGAAGCTGATCAGCCTGTGGACTGGTAATGCCGACGTCGTCCTGTACCATCCGGTTGATCGAGAAGGCGACGTCCTCTTTCGTCATCGAGTCGCCGGTGTGGAACGACACGCCCGAACGGAGACCGAACTCGACGACGCCCGGCTCGATGCGCTCGTAGCTGCTCGCGAGCTGTTTGGTGACCCGTCCCTCGCGATCGCGAGTGAGCAGCCCCTCGTACGCCTGCAGGACGATGTTATCGGTCGTCGTCTCGCGGTGGTCGTGCGGGTCGAGCCCAGTACCGAGCCCGGACTGCGTGATCGTGACCGTGGACTTCGATCCCAGCGGCTCGATAGCGTCGCCGTCGATACGCTCGTCTCGGCGCGCCTCCCACTCGACATCGGTCGACTTCCCGTAGACGCTGTACTGCCGGTTGAGGTAGATCCACGGCGCGTCTTGATTGAGTAGCAGATTCGCCCGCTGAAGGTAGTCGTCGCGCGTCTCCGGCTCGGGGAGCGACTCCTCGGCGTCCGTCGACGTGCCGCCGTCTCCAGAGTCGTTCGGCTCGGTTCCACCGTCGCTACAGCCGGCGAGCGCCGCAGTGCCGGCGACGCTCCCGGCGAGCGTGAGGAACGTACGTCTATCTGTCTCTCGTGACATACCAACATGGGCCGCGCCCTCGCACTTTAACCCCGTGGTCAGACAGCGGCGAGTGGGCCGGGTCGAAGCTACGACGAGTCGGTGTCGAGTCGGTAGCGATAGGGGTGTCCGCGGATGATTTCCACGTCGTCTTCGTCCGCGCGTCGACCGAGCACCGTCGCAACCCGGTGGGGACTATCGAAGGACGCGCCGTGCTCGTCGAGAAGCGCGTGTAGCTCCTTCGCCGTCAGCGGCTCGTCGACGCCAGCTCGTTCGACGATACGGCGTATCTGCTCGAACTCACCCCGGCGTATGCGCATACGTACCCGTCGCACGCTATCTGCTTATATCCCTGTCAGACAGTAGTCAGACAGCAGTTCGGCGGAATCGGCAGACGGTCGGCAGATAGCTCGTCTGTTCCTGTCGGACGATCCGTCGCCCGCGATGGAAGATTCAGGCCGGCGAGTCGTGTTCGCTGGCGAACGCTCGGTCCCGCCGGTACGCCTCGACGAACGCCTCCACGTCGAACTCGCGGAGCTGTGACTCGAACTCCCCGACCGCGCTCTCGTCGTCGGCGTGGCTCACCGCGTGGTCCATCAGCTCGACGACGAGTTCGACGACGATTCCGTGAAGCCGACGGGAGTCGAAGTCAGTCGCCCACACCATCGCGTATCCGACCTCGCCGTCGTCGCTCACGTCCGCGGCGACGACCTCCTCGGGAAACTCCTCCAAAACGACGCCCATCAGATGCCTCATCGAGAACGCAGCGCCGGAGGTCGTCTCGATCGCGTCTCGGAGCACGTCCGCGAGCGACTCCGGCACGAACCGCGAGAGGGGATGCACGTCTACGACGACGGCGTGGATCTCACCACAGCCGCAGTCGAACTCGCGCAGCCCCATGTCCAGCTCGTAGACGGGTTTCGTCTCGCCACACGGCAGCTCCAACACTTCGCCGCGACCGCCCGGAACCCGTGGCTCTGCCATTACCCGGGGTCTGCCCGCGCGGGCTAAAAGCTCTCTCCTCCCTCGATCGCCGCTACTCGGGTTCCGGTATGTCGTCGGGACCCAGCGGCGCGTCGTACGGGTCCTCGTCGTCGGTCGACGCGTCCGACCCCCCTGATACAGCGGCGTCACCCGACTCGTCGCCGGAGTCGCGCAGGGCGAGATACGTCCGTCCGACGACGCCCGCGGAGAGGAGGGCGGCCAGCCCGCTCGTCGCGCCCATGACGACGACGCCGGCGGTTCCGGGGATGAGCGGGGCGAACGCCCGGGGTGTCGCGTACAGCGCGACGAGCATCAGCCCGACGCTCACCACCTCGAACCGGCGACCGGCGGTGAGCGCCCACGAGCGACCGAACGCTTCGAGGGGGCCGGCGTCGTCGATTGCGATGCTCGCGTGGACGAACAGGAGCGAGACGCCGACGAAGATCCCCGGCAGCACGAACGCCGTCAGCCCGACGACGAACAGCGCCCGAACCGCCGTTCCAGCGAGGAAGCCGAAGACGAGCGTCCGACCGATCCGTCGCGTCGCGGCCCGTCGCGGCGCTTCGCCGGCGACGATGCGGAGCGTGAGGATGCTCCCGTACTCGGCGAGCAGTGCGACGACCAGAAGCGAGACGACGGCCACGCCGTACGGGAGATCGACCGCGAGCGGCGTCGGAAGCTCGGCCAGTGCCGGCAGCTGGCTCTGTTGGACGCCGAGATCCGTGTAGAACGCGGTGACCGAATCGACGACCGCCTGTCGTTCGGTGATGAGCGCGAGGAGCGAGTCACGCACGACAAGCGACGCGACGCCGACGGCTGCGAACAGCGCCGCGAGCGCGGTTCCGCCGCGGTCCCGGAGTTCACGTATCGCCTCGGTGAGTGCGGTGGGTCCGTCCATCTACGGCCAGTCGTCGCGCTCGTCGTCCCCTTCACGCGCCGTACGCGTCTCCTCCGGGTCGCCGAGCTCCCACTCCGCGGCGTCTGCGGCCTGCTCGACGGGGAGGAACTCCCAGTCCACTTCGGTCGCCACGTCCTCGTCCTCGCCCGGCGGCGCGATGAAGACGTGACGGTCGGTGTCGAACTGCCGTTTCACGTTCTCCAGCGACTCCGACTTGCCGCGGGGACCGGAGAAGAAGTCCTGTCGGATTCGGTTCTTCCGCGTGAAGTTCGTCACGACGTAGGTGGGCCTGTCGCTGACGACACCGACGTACTCGCTCCACGTCCGGGCGTCCGCGAACACCGCCTCCGGGTCCGCGAGCCGTTTGAGTGCCGACAGCTCGAACGCGAGGGTCATGTCCGTAGAGCCTCCACCTTGCATACTCAAACGCCGACGCGAGAGGGAGAAAACGCTTCGGTCTGTAGCTGTGCATACCGCCGGACAGACGTTCGCGAATATCTAAATCGTCAGTTCCGCTGTATCGGCGGCGCTCTCGTGTCTCAGTGGAGCAGGATTACATCCTAAAATGGCGTTACATCAGTCACAGCTTTCGACTTACTACTGTACGTACTTCCGGCGGGTGTATATATACTGCCCGAGCAGTACGATGTTGAATACGACTGGTACTCCAATCAGGTAATACAACCTCGACGGGGTCCACTCCGTTTGCTCTGCTACCGCCTGCCGGTCGAAAGAAACCGCCAGCACTGTAAACGGAATGAGAATTACAACAGCATAGAGCGGTACTGTGATTACTGCTTGTGGAAGATATTTGATAAATCCTAGGTTGTAGTAAATGATAACCAGCCCGATAAACAACAGTTCAGCGAATAAGTACACAAGCAACACCGAATAAGCACGCTTGCGGAAAGACTGTAGTATATCCATTAGTGGATGTTACGTTCTATGTCAAAGAACCTATTGAAAATACGAACCTTGGACGGGAATCAGTTCCGAGTTAAAATCGGTACGTCCGGCAGTATCAGACGAACGAGTCCACGAGATCGCCAGCGACCCGACCGGATTCCAGCGACCCCTGAATGGAACACCAGCGGGTGTAATCGCCCGCGAGCACGACGTTCCCGTCAGGTGCATCCGGCTCGGGCAGACCGCTCCGGTAGCCCGGCGGCTGCGGGAACTGCGCGAACTCGACGCGATCGGTGTGGCGCAGTTCAAGCTCGTCGAACCGCGTCTCGGGGAACCACCCGGACATCGCCTCCCGGACCTGTGTCGCCAGCTCCGCGTCCGACGTCTCCCGCTCGCCGATGAAGTTCGCGACGAACAGCTGGCTGTCGTCGGGCGCGTATGCGGGCTGTGCGTCCGTCGTCGGCGAGACCGTGTTCGGGCGACCGTCCGTCATGTTCAGGATGATGCGCCGCCCGGTGCGGAGATCCCGATGGCCGGGGAAGGTGAACTGCTGGGTGACACACGATTTCACGCCGTCGGGGGTATCGACGCCCGTCAGCTCGCCGGCGGTGTGGGGATCGGTCGCGACGACGACGGCGTCCGACTCAATCGTTTCAGAACCGACTTCGACCGTCGCGCCCGTCCCGTCGGCCTGTACGTCGGTCACACCGCGACCGAGTTCGATGCGCGCGCCGGCGTCCCGGGCGCGGGCGGCCAGCTGCTCGGGAATCGCGGCCATCCCGTCGGCGGGTAAGCCGACTTTCCCCTCCGAGAGCGCCTTGTACGTGTACTGGAAGACGTTCGCCGCGGTCTGGAGCGAGCGATCAAGCGTGATCCCGCCGTAGAAAGGAGCGACGAACCGCTCGATGTACGCGTCCGAGAAGCCGAACTCCCGGAGATACGCGGCGATCGTCTGCTCGTCACGCTCCAGCAGGTCGGCGTAGTCGTCGCGAGCGAGCGAACGCTGGAGTCGGAGCGTGTTCAGCTTATCCCGCAGTCGCACGTCGCGGTTGAGCGCCGAATCGACGAGCGTCGAGGGCGCACGCAACGGGTCGGCGAGCGTCGAACGGTGATTCTCCCGTGCGAGCGTCGCGCCGGGGACGAACGCGCCGATATCGAGCGCGTCGACGTCAAGCTCCCGCTGGACCGCCGGATACCCAGTGAAGAGCACCTGATACCCCCGGTCGAAGGTGTAGCCGTCTTCGCGGGTCGAGCGCACGCGCCCGCCGACTGTCTCGCGCGCCTCGAAGACCGTTACTTCGTGGCCGGTCTCGGCGAGTCTGGCAGCGGCGACGAGTCCCGACAGCCCCGCGCCGGCGACAGTGACCTGCATACCGCGGCTACGGGTCTCCCGATGAAAAGCTCCCACATCGAGCGAACGATCGCGTCTCAGCAATCAGTCACCGTCGAAAATAAAAGCGACAGAAACGGAACGTCAGGGCCGCCGATACGCGTAAAGCGCCACGGAGAGCAGCGCGAGGAGCGCAACGCCGACACCGAATCCTGGGAGACCCGTACTCGTTTCATCGTCCGCTGTGCCGTTCTCGTTCCCACCGTCTCCCTCCGTCATCGTGATCTCACGGGTGGAAAAGTGGTTGACGGCGACGAGGACATCTGCACTCGCCTCGGCGCTCGACTGCTGGCGCACGAGGAACTTCGACGAGTCGCCGCCGTCGGTCGCACTTTCGAGTTCGCTGTAGGAGGAGGCCCGTGCGGCCGCCTCGCCGTCGACGGTCACTTCGAGATCCTCGGTGGAGCTGATCGCCTGCTCGGAGACGGAGGTGAGGAGTATCTTCCCTTCCTCCTGTGAGCGCTCGGCGGTGATCGTGACGGCTCCTTCGCTCGTCTCGGTCACTTCGACGGCCGTGTCCTCGCTGTACTGGACAACGTCCGCCGCGAGTTCGCCGCCCTGCTCGCCGGTCTGCATCACGTACACCTCACCGGCGGCTTTGCCCTCAGAGATGGACCGCTCTTCCTGCTGGTCCTCGCTGTCGCGGCTATCGGGGTACGACCGGAAGACGAGCTTTCCGTCGCTACCGACTTCGGCGGAGACGTTTCCGTTGTCGTTCACGGTGACTTCGCCGTCACCGACGACGAGGAACGCGCCCTCCGTGCCGTCTTCGGTCGTCACGACGACCCGCTGGTCGCTCTCGGTTTCGGCCCGTGCGCTACTGGAGACGTTGGCCGTGAGATACTGCGACTCGTCGCCTGTCCGAACGACGAGGATCCCCTGCGAGTTATCGTGCGCCTGCATGGACGCCCCGCTCTCGGCGGTGACCTCCGCGTCGACCTCCGTCTTCGAGTCGAGGCCCAGCGAGGAGCCCGCGAGCTCAGTGACGGCCGATAGGGAGAGCCCGGCGCTCACCTGTCCCTGACTCTCCGCGCTGCTCTGTGACTGGACGGCCATCGACTGGAGCATCGTCTCGCCGTCGACGGCGTAGTCGACGATAGCACTGTTCGACGTCTCGAAGGAGACGTGGGTCCCCGCGTACCCTTCCGCCTGTTGGTCGGCTGCCGTTACAGCGCCGGCCGGAAGCCCGCTGGCCCCGACGAGAAGGACCACGAGTACAGTTGCTACTGTTCTCATTCCGCGCTGACGTACACGGGCATCCGATATAATCCTTCTCACTAATCCAAACCGGACGCGCTCGTGGAGTTTCTTCGCCGTTGTGACATCGGGCTGAAACGACCACGGACATCGGGATTCCATCGTCCGAGACGGTGTCGAGACGCGCGGATGCAGGGAGCCTCCGAACCGAGCCGTCGAGCGTCCCCGCATTCTGTCGTTCCTCGGTCACCGCACTGAACACCGTTCCGGCGAGAGGGACAGACGTTACATCCGTCCGCGAGTACGACGGCTATGGAGACGACAGCTGCGTTCACTGGCCTCCGATGTACGGACTGTGATGGACTGTTCGACGCGGGCGACGCGCCCGGCCGGTGTCCCGACTGCGACGGCATCCTCGACCCGGCGTACGACTACGACGCGCTCGATCTGACGCGAGAGACGCTCTCCGGCGACGAACCGGGGCTGTGGCGCTACGAGTCGCTCATGCCGTTCCCGGCGTCGGTCGCCGTCTCGCTCGACGAGGGGAACACGCCGCTCGTCGAAGCACCGACGCTGGCCGACGAGCTCGGCGTCGGGGAGGTGTACATCAAGGACGAGGGGCGCAACCCGACGGGGACGTTCAAGGACCGCGGGCAGGCGATGGCGATGACGGCGGCGGCCCAACACGGGGCGGAGACGGTGGCGCTCGCTACCGCAGGCAACGCCGGGCAGGCCGCGAGCGCCTACGCGGCGAACGCCGACATCGACTCCGAGGTGTTCGTTCCGACGCGGGCCTCGTTCGTCAACAAGGCGATGATAAACGTCCACGGCGGCGAGATGACGGTCGTGGAGGGACGCATCGGTGACGCCGGCGCGGCCTACGACGACGCCATCGCTGAGAACGAGGCGTGGCACTCCGTCAAGACGTTCGTGACGCCGTACCGTCACGAGGGGAAGAAGACGATGCTGTACGAGACGGTCGAACAGCTCGACTGGGCGGTCCCCGACCACGTCGTCTATCCGACGGGCGGCGGTGTCGGTCTCGTCGGGATGCACAAGGCCGCCCGCGAGCTTCGGACGCTGGGACTCACCGACGAGCTGCCGGCGATGTGGGCCGCCCAGTCGGAGGGGTGTGCGCCCGTCGTAGACGCGTTCGAGTCCGGCGCGGACGAACACGAGCCGTGGGACCAGCCGGACACCATCTGTGGCGGGATCGAGATTCCCGACCCCGGCGCAAGCCCGCTCATCCTCGACGCGTTAGCGGAGTCCGGTGGCGGCGCGGTCGCGACCCCCGACGACGAGATCCTCGAAGCCGCACTCACCGTCGCAGAGACGACCGGCATCGAGATGGGCGTCACCTGCTCTGCGGCCACGTCGGGCGCACAGCAACTCGCGCGCGAGGAGCAGTTCGACGAGGACGACACGGTCGTCCTGCTCAACACCGGCGCGGGGAGCAAGGACGCAGACGTGGTTCGCTCACATCTGATGAGTAAGGGAATCTGAACAGCAGCGCGACGGCGACCGACTCAGGCCATCGGAACGCCCTGCTCAGCCTCCAGCAGCTCGTGATACCGGTTTCGAATCGTGACTTCGGAGATGTCGGCGACCTCCGAGACCGCCGCCTGTGTCGTCTTCTCGTTCGTGAGCAGCGCGGCGGCGTAGACGGCAGCCGCGGCCAGTCCGACGGGCGATTTACCGGAGTGGACGCCCTGCTCTTTCGCGTTCTTCAGGAGCTGGCGCGCGCGGTTCTCCGCCTCGTCGGAGAGACCGAGATCGGAGGCGAATCGCGGGACGTAGCTCTCGGGGTCGGCAGGCGCGACCTCCAAGCCGAGTTCGCGCACGACGTATCGGTAGGTGCGAGCGATCTCGTCCTTCTCGACCCGGGACACGTCGGCGATCTCGTCGAGACTCCGAGGGACACCGGCCTGTCGGGCGGCCGCGTAGACGGCAGACGTCGAGACGCCCTCGATGGAGCGACCGGGCAGGAGATTCTCGTCGAGCGCGCGCCGGTAGATGACGGAGGCGGTCTCTCGGACGTTTTCGGGGAGGCCGAGGGCGCTGGCCATGCGGTCGATCTCGCCGAGGGCCTGTTTCAGGTTGCGCTCTTTGGAGTCGCGGGTACGGAACCGCTCGTTCCACTTCCGGAGCCGCTGCATCTTCTGTCGCTGGTTCGAGGAGAGGGAGTTACCGTAGGCGTCCTGATCGCGCCAGTCGATGTTCGTCGAGAGCCCCTTGTCGTGCATCATGTTCGTCGTCGGCGCACCGACGCGGGACTTCTTGTCCTTCTCGGCAGAGTCGAACGCGCGCCACTCCGGCCCGCGGTCGATGTTGTCCTCGTCGACGACGAGGCCGCAGTCCTCACAGACGGTCTCGTGATCGCTGGTGGTGGTGACGTTTCCGCCACACTCCGGGCAGCCGGTCTCGGTCTCCTCGTTGGTCTCGGTCGCTTCTTCCTCGTCTGACGTGTGAATACGAAGGTGGTCGCTCATGGATGATGACTGGCGAGAGCTACCGGATGTGGAGATCCAGATGACCCGATAGCGAGCGCGTGACCTGACATTCTCGAACACGGTATAAGAGTATTCTGGTCGGATCCGACGAAACGGCGCATCGATCGTGAACGACTCGACTTTTCCCAGCTACTACTACCTGTTTATATCGATACCTGCGTGCCAACACACAAACCAGTGGACGCTGTGGTGGTCTCTATGCATATCGCAGTCGGCAGCGGCAACCCGGTGAAGCGCGAGGCGGTCGCGACGGCGGTCGAGTGTACCGTCGAAGCCGTGGCAGTCGCCTCGGGCGTGAGCGAACAGCCGTTCGGCTTGGCCGAGACGATCGAGGGCGCGGAGACGCGGGCAGAGAAGGCGCTCGCGGCCACCGACGCGGATCTCGGCGTCGGATTGGAGGGCGGCGTCGCCCGGCTCCCCGACATCGACGGGCTGTGGCTCGTAATGTGGGGCGCAGCGACGGACGGGGAGAGCTGGGGCCGCGGCGGTGGCCCGTCGGTCAGACTCCCCGACGGTATCGCCGCACGCGTCGACGCCGGCGAGGAGCTGGGTCCCGTCATGGATGACGTACTGAGCGAGGAGGACGTAGCCGAGGGTCGGGGGGCGGCGGGCGCACTCACCGGTAACGCGACCGGACGGACGGAGGCGTTACGAACGGCGGCGGCGGGCGCACTCGGGCCGTTCCTCACGACTCGGTACTGACGGACTCCTCGACGTCGGCGGCTCCTTCGACCGCCTCGACGAGCGAGACGTTGAAGACGAGCGTCGAGACGACGCCGCCGATCATCGTGACGACGTTCTTGACGGCGTGATCGACGACGGCGACGGCGATCGCGACCGGTGCAGTGATCGTGGCCGTCAAGCCGACGACGATGAGCGTGAACGCCCCCTCGTAGAGACCGATCCCGCCCGGGGAGAGCGGGACGATCTTCGCGAGATTGCCGACGCTGACGGCGAAGAAGGAGACCGCGACGAGATACGGAGTGATCGCCACGTCGAACGCCGCGAGCACGGCGATCGCCGTCGCCACGTCGCCGCCCCACACGAGGAGACTGGACAGGCCGATGCGGGAGAACGCGCCGCGGTCGCCAGCGACGGCCTGTACGTCACCGACGAACCGACCGATCGCCGTCGAGACGTACTCCGCGTAGGAGTCGTCGCTGATCCTGCTGACGAGTCGGTGGACGAGATCCGTGTCTCGCCGCGCGCTCGCCACGATGACGGCGACGCCGGTGACCGCGAGCACGCCGACGACAGCGGCGACGCGGAGGGCCGTCCGGGCGGCTGCACCCGGTGCAATCGACTGGCCACCGATGTCGACAGTGCCGATATCGGCGGCGATCGCCGCCGCCAGTCCGTCCGTCCCGCCGGTAGCGAGCAGTCCGACGAGTACGCCGCCGCCGAGCACCGTGATCGCGAGGAGATCGAAGACGCGCTCGACGGCCAGCGAGGCGAAGCCGCTCGGATACGGTATCTGCCGGCGTGCCTTCACGACGTACGCGCGCACGGCGTCACCGGCTCGCGCGGGGAAGACGAGATTCCCCGTCTGTGAGATAAATATCGCTCCGGTCAGGAACAACAGGTCGCCGTCGTAGCCGAGTTCGTGCAGGATGTCGCGATACCGTTGCCCACGGAGGGGCCACGAAAGGAGATACACCCCTCCCGAGAGCACGACCAGCCGGTAATCTGCACCCGTGATAGCGTCGAGAATCGCGTCCGGGTCGAGATACACCGTCATGAGCGCGAGCGCGACGAGGGTGAGCACCGTCCCCGCGGCGAGTCCGACCCGGCGGGTCGCACGCGGCTCGACAGAGAACTCCCACCAGACGCGGAGGATCTGGCTCCCCATCCCGAGCACGTCGCGCACGAGATCGACCGTCGTGTCGCCCTTCGGCGTCCACTGGACGGGAAACTCGTTGATATCGTAGCCCGCTCGCTGCGCGCGCACGAGCACCTCGGTGTCCCAGAACCAGTGGTCGTCCTCCACGTCTTCGAGGAGCTCGAACAGCACGTCTCGGTCGAACGCTTTGAACCCGCACTGATGGTCGTAGAGGTCAGAGCGCAAGAATAGCGTGACGAGGGCGTTGTACCCCGTCGATGCGACACCGCGTTCCGGCTCGCGGTCCTGCCGTTCGCCGGGCATCCGACGCGAGCCGGTCGCCACGTCGTATCCTCCGGTGTGAACGGAGTCGACCAGCTGTTCGAGATGCGACATATCGGTCGCGAGGTCGGTGTCGAAGTAGACGAGCGTCTCCCCGTCGCTGGCGCGGAAGGCGCGTTCGAGCGCGCCGCCGCGACCGAGCCGCTCGTCAGAGTGGAAATGCCGGACACAGGACTCCTCGGCGGCGAGTCGGTCGGCGATCTCGGGGGTGGCGTCGTCGCAGCCGTCCTCGGCGACGATCACCTCGAAGCTCCCCGGAGGAAGGAAGTCGGCGAGGGTGTCGAGGGTCGTGTGAACGGTGTGTTCGATGGTGGCCTCCTCGTTGTACGCCGGGAGGACGACGCTCACCGCGGCCTCAGTCATTGCCGTCGGTTGCGAACAAGCGGATATGAACCTTCTGGGAGCGAGCCCTGTCGCGGACGCAAGCAATAACTGAACGCGGGTTCGCGTCTCCTGTATGCACCCGTCTCCGGCTCTCGGTGTCGCCCCTGCGCGCACCGTCCGTGACGGTGACTGCTCGAAGCCGAAGCGCGGCTGATCCTGACTCTCGGCGGGGTAACGGCCCGTCGTTGGTCGAATCGAGCATCGTCTTCGAGTATCTACCACCACCAGATGACACACGACACACTCACCGGCGTGATGCCGGCACTCACGACCCCGTTCCACGAGGACGGCAGTATCGACTTCGAAACGTTTCGGGCGAACGTCCGGCGCGTCGAGCGCGAGGGCGTCCACGGCGTCGTTCCCGTCGGCACGACCGGCGAGTCGGCAACGATGACCCACGACGAACATATCGCCGTCGTTGAGGCGGCCGTCGAGGCGGTCGATTCGATCCCCGTCGTCGCCGGCTCCGGCTCGAACAACACCGAGGAGGCGCTCGACCTCTCCCGACGCGCGAAGGACGCCGGCGCGGACGGCTTGCTCCTCATCTCGCCGTACTACAACACGCCCGAGCCGGCGGGCATGGAGAGACATTTCCGCACGATCGCCGACACGGTGGATCTCCCGCAGATCATCTACAACGTGCCCGGTCGGACCGGCCGAACCATCGCCGTTGAGACCACCGAGACGCTCGCGAGCCACGAGAACATCGTCGGCTACAAGGCCGCTTCCGGTGATCTCGGTCGGGTCGGCGAGGTGATCGAGCGCACCCGCGAGGAGACTTTCGCGGTCCTCTCTGGAGACGACGCGCTGACGCTCCCGGTGATGGCACTCGGCGGGGAGGGGGCGATCTCCGTCGCCGCGAATCTCGTTCCGAGCCGGGTGAGCGAGCTGGTCGAGCACGCACTCGACGGGGAGTACGGGGCCGCCCGCGAGCTGCAGTTCGAGCTCGGGCCGCTGTTCCGGACCCTGTTCGTCGAGACGAATCCGATCCCGATCAAGGAGGCACAGGCGATGTGCGGTCAGCAGCCGGTGACGATGCGACCGCCGCTCTCTCGGCTCCGCGACGATCATCACGAGGAGCTACGTCCCGTCCTCGCCGAGCTCGGGGTTCTGGAATGAGGGCCGCCGTCGCCGGCGCGACCGGTCGCACCGGAAGTGAAGTCGTCACGGAGCTCCGTGAGCGCGGCCACGACGCGCTCGCGCTCTCTCGCGAGCCGACGGACGACCAGCGCGATATCGGTGACCTCGCGGCCGTACTCGACGAGAGCGACTCCGACGCGCTCATCGACTTCACCGTTCCCGAGGCGACCGTGCACCACGCTACTGTCGCCGCCGAGGCGGGCGTCCCGCTCGTCATCGGGACGACCGGGTTCGACGAGGACGGACTGGCCGCCCTCACCGACGCCGCTCGCGAGATCCCGGTGCTCCGGGCCTCGAACTTCGCGAGGGGCGTCCACGCGCTTCGCGAGATCGTGCAGGCGGGCGTGGAGGCGCTCCCTGACTACGATATCGAGCTGACGGAGACACATCACAGCGGAAAGCGAGATGCGCCCTCGGGCACGGCGCGCACCCTGTTGGACGATATCGACGCCGCTCGCGGTGAGCGCGGTGAACGGCTCGACCGCACGCACGGTCGCGAGGGCAAGCACGAACGCGACCCCGCGGAGATCGGCGTGCACGTCCGCCGCGCCGGCAACGTGCGCGGCGAACACGAGGTGCTGCTCGCCGGCAACGACGAGCTGCTCACACTCACGCATCGCGCCGAATCGCGCCGCGTCTTCGCGGCGGGCGCGGTCGATGCGGCCGAAGCAGTCGCCGGGCGACCGGCCGGCGAGTACGAGTTCACGGAGGTAGTATGACACTGAACGCAGAGATCACGAGCCTGTGGAACCGCTATCAGACCGACGACGTCGACGTCGACTCCGCCGATACCGACGTGTACGCTACGCTCGACGCCTTCCTCGACGCGTTGGAAGCCGGCGACGTGCGCGCCGCCGAGAAGCGCGACGGCGAGTGGACGGTTAACTCGTGGGTGAAACGGGGGATCCTCCTCAACTTCGGGCTGCGCGCCATCGAGACCGTCGAGCACGGCGACGTCGCGTACCACGACGTGCTCCCGCTCCGCGACACGGACGACCTCCCGACGCGGGGGACGCGTAACACCCCTGACGGGACCGTCATCCGCCGCGGTGCGCATATCGGTTCCGACGCGATCATGATGTCACCGAGCTTCGTCAACGTCGGCGCACGCGTCGGCGACGGGACGCTGGTGGACTCGTGTGACACCGTCGGCTCCTGTGCACAGATCGGTGCGGACGTGAAGCTCGGCGCGAACACGCTCGTCGGCGGTGTCCTCGAACCGGTCGAGAGCGCCCCGGTCATCATCGAGGACGGCGTCTCGCTCGGCGCTGGCTGTCGGGTCACCAGCGGCTTCGTCGTCGGGGAGAACTCGGTCGTCGGGGAGAACACCCTGCTCACGCCGCGCATCCCGGTGTACGATCTCGTCGAGGAGGAGATTCGGTACGGCGAACTCCCCTCCGAGCGACGGGCGTTCATCCGGTACGTCGAGTCGAGCGTGGGAGGACACGATCTCTTCGA
Organism: Halobacteriales archaeon QH_7_65_31; assembly: GCA_003021785.1. GTDB lineage: Archaea > Halobacteriota > Halobacteria > Halobacteriales > Haloarculaceae > Halosegnis. The sequence goes on from PXQU01000013.1 coordinate 37,184, forward strand.
GGGCGGGGCGTACAAGCCGGCGGTCGTCGCCACCCACGTCGAGGAGCAGACGCTCGAAGCCACCCGGCGCGAGGAGGCCCTCCGCGAATGAGCGACCGAGTCAGGCGGCTGGCCAACTGGAACCGCGACCGGCTCGAACGGCTCGCGACCGAGCACGAGACCCCGCTGTACGTGCTCGACACCGACCGCGTGCGGGCCAACTACGAGCGGTTCGCCGCCGCCTTCCCCGACGCCCACGTGATGTACGCCGCGAAGGCACACACCGGGCAGGCGGTGTTGTCAACACTGCTCGACGCCGGGGCGGACATCGAATGCGCCGCGTGGGGTGAGCTCCGGCGCGCGATCGACGCCGGCGCGGATCCGAACAGCCTCCAGTACACGGCGGTCAATCCACCGGACCGCGATCTCGACAGGGCGGTCGAACTCGCCGCTGAGTATCCGGGGCTCACCGTCACGGGCGGGGCGCGCGACACCTTCGATCGGCTCGAAGCGCGCGGCTACAGCGGTCGCGTGGCGATTCGAATCAATCCGGGCATCGGGACCGGCCACCACGAGAAGGTCGCGACGGGCAAGGACGCGAAGTTCGGGATCCCCGAGACCGATGTCGAGACGGTTGCCGATGACGTGCGCGAGCGGTTCGATCTCGTCGGTATCCACGCACATATCGGGAGCGGCGTTCTCACCGACGACGTGGCCGAACACGCGCGTGCAGTCGGCAAGGTCGCCGATATCGCTCGCGCCGTCGGTGACGACGAGCTGGAGTTCGTCGATATCGGCGGTGGCTACGGCGTGCCGTATCGCGAGGACGAACCACCACTCGACATGGAGACCGTCGCCGACCGGATTCGCGATGCCGTCGGAACACTGGACGCACGGCTCGCGCTCGAACCCGGTCGCTACGTCGTCGCCGACGCTGAGCTCATCCTCACGGAGGTGAACACGGTGAAGGAAGCGCCCCAATCGACCGTCGTCGGCGTCGATGCGTCGCTGGCGACGCTCATCCGACCGGCGATGTTCGACTCGTACCATCCGATCCGGAACGTCACCGCACCCGAGCGTGACCCGCGACCGGTCGCCGTCGGCGGTCCGTGTTGTACGAGCGCGGACGTGTTCTGTACCGACCGTCCGATCGCCGAGCCGCGGCGTGAGGACGTGCTCGCAATCGGAAACGCGGGCGCGTACGGCTACGAGCTCGCGAATCAGTTCCACTCGCAGCCGCGGCCAGCAGAGGTCGCTATCGCGGGCGACGAAGCTCGCGTCGTCCGGCAACGTGAGAGCGTGGAGGACGTAATCAGCGTCGAGCGGTAGACCGTCGCGCCGTTTTTACGACAGTGAGCCGAAACTGAGTCGTGCAGCTCTCCAGACGCGACGTGCTCCGTGCGAGCGGCACACTCGCGGGTGCACAGATCGGCGTTACCGGGCCGATAACGTCGAGAGCGGTCACGGTCGCGACACAGAACCTCGGACTGGGGGTTCCGCTGCTCGATCTGCTGACGGAGGAGCAGGTCGATCCCGTGCTCGTCGGTGAACGGTTCGCGAAGCTCCGAGCGAGTGTGGTCTCGGAGCGGATGGCCGCGCTGGCGGCCGAGCTGACCGCCGAGTCGCCGGCGATCATCGGCGTACAGGAGGGAGTGCTCGCCGAACGAAACGGCGAACCGGTCGTCGATTTCCTCGCGTCGCTGGAACGCGGGTTCGAGCGAGCCGGCGGTCGGTATCGGCGGGCCGCTGTGTCGCCGAACGCCGACATCACGCTGCCTGCGGAGCACGACGGCGAACGCTTCGACGTCCGCTTTCACGACCGAGACGCGCTGTTCGTTCGCGAGGACGTCGCCGTCGATGCGACGGACGCGTCGACGTTCGCGATCAACGCGAGCCGGCGACTCGACGGCCGCCGACTGGTCGCCACGCGCGGCTTCTGCCGTGCCGACTGCGTCGTCGGGGGCGTTCCGGCCGTCGCCGTCTCGACACATCTCTCGGCGGCCGACCGTCGCATCCGTTTGGTGCAGGCACAGGCGCTCGCGAACCAGCTCCCCGACGACGGGGCGGTCGTCGTCCTCGCAGACCTGAACAGCGCGCCGATCGAACGCGATCCCTCGGCGTACAGTCTACTCGCGGGAGAACTCACCGACGCGGCGGCGGCCGTCGGCGAGCCGGAGCTCACCTGCTGCCGAGAGCCGGCGCTCGACGGCGGCGAGCTCGGGTTCCGGCTCGACTGTGTCCTAACCGGCGGCCCGGTGACGCCTCTGTCGACGCGACTGACCGCCGTAGACGAGTCTGCACGCGTCCGAGCCGGCGACCGGTCGCTGTGGCCGTCAGATCACGCCGGCGTAGTGGCCGATCTGCGCGTCGGTGTCGGGCTGCGTCGGCTCGGTGACGCCGTACGCGCGCTGGTAGCGCGGCTGTTCGGCGCGAATCCCTTCGCGTGAACGCGAAAGCCGTATCACGCCGACCCGACATCTCGCCGTATGGACGCTACCGAACGAGAACAGCTCGCGACCGTCGCCGACTACCAGTTCGGTCGCGGGGCCGGCGCGGCGCTGTTTCCGGCCGACGAGGAGCCGGAAATCCGCCGGACGACCTCCGGTCGCCCGTCACAGATCCACGTCGGGCCGAACGCCGGTGGACACGACGACCTCGGTCGGCCGGCCGGTGAACGGCTCGTCTCCTACGGCGACGACGGCCGATTCCGACTGGGGCTCGCCGGCGGACGGCGGCTCGTCGAGGCGCTGCCGGAGCCGACCGCGCGGGTCGTCGTTGGCGACGAGTCCGAACCGTTCGTCCGCGATGGAAAGAACGTCTTCGCGAAGTTCGTACAGACCGTCGGCTCAGAGATTCGATCCGGTGACGAGGTGGCAGTGGTCCACGAAGACGGCCGACTGCTCGCTGTGGGACGCGCAGAGCTTCCGGCGTCGGCTATCGAGCGCTTCGAGACCGGGATGGCGGTAAAGGTGAAGTCGGGAAACGAGGGCTAACAGGCCGGCTACCGCCTCGCGGGACTGCCGGCACGACCGCGAACCCCCGCGAGGGTGAGGTCACGTCACGGGACGTGTGATGCGTTATGTGATTTAAACCTCCGCCGACAGCGACACAAAGGGAGTACTTTTCATCCGCCGGATCGAGATGACAGATATGTTCGGAGGAGGCGGCGGCATGAACCCGCGCAAGATGGAACAGATGATGGAGCAGATGGGGATCGACCTCACCGAGATCGATGCGAACGAAGTCATCATCCGCACCGACGACGAGGAGTACGTCTTCGACGACGCGGAGGTCCAGAAGATGGACGCACAGGGGCAGGCGACGTATCAGGTCGTCGGCGAGCCGGAGACCCGAGCGGTCGGCTCCGGAGACGTCGAGGTGGTCGATAGCTCGCCGGCAGACGGAGACGACGGGGACGAGCCGGCCGGAATCCCCGAGTCGGACGTGGAGATCGTCGCCGGACGAACCGGTGTCCCCGCTGAGGAGGCACGGGACGCGCTGGAGGCGACCGACGGCGATCTCGCGGCGGCCGTCGAACGGCTGGAGTGAGCTACCTGTTCGTCCGCGAGAACCGCGAGCTACTGTTAGCTCCCGGCGAGCGCCACGAGTCCGATCTCGGTGTGCTCACCGTACCGGAGGACGTCCAGCCGGGCGACACCGTCGAGACCCACATCGGCGAGCGGTTCAGCGTCCGCGAGCCGCGCGGCCCGGATCTGTTCGATCACCTCGATCGCACCGGCGCGCCGATGATGCCTCGCGACATCGGTCTCATCCTCGGCGAGTTCGGACTGGGCGAGGGCGACCGCGTCCTCGACGCCGGAACGGGATCCGGAATCCTGTCCGTCTATCTCGCGCGCCACGGTATCCGGGTCGTGACCTACGAGCGGGACGCCGAGTTCGCCGACGTAGCCCGGGAGAACATGTCCACGGCAGGCGTCGCTGACCGCGTCGACGTGCGGACGGGCGACGTGACCGACGAGCTCGACTCGCTGTCGGGGTTCGACGGGCTGACGCTCGACACCGGGGACGCAGCGAGCGTCGTGGCGCGTGCGCCCGATCTGCTCGTTCCGGGTGGCCCGCTCGCGGTCTACTCGCCGTTCGTCGAGTCCGCTCGCGACTGCGTCGAGACGGCTCGCGAGACCGGACTGGTCGGCGTCGAGACCGTCGAGACCATCCAGCGCGAGATGACGTTCGACGACCGCGGCTCGCGGCCGTCGACGCGCGGCGTCGGCCACACCGGCTATCTCACGTTCGCGCGACGCGGTCTATGAGACGTTCCGGAGTAGCTCCGACAGCTCCGCGCGGTACGCTCGCTCGTCGTCGCGTTCGAGGTGGGGGTAGCCGCCGCCGGCGACGAAGAACCCGTCTGCCCGCCACACCGCGAGCAGTCCGGTCGCCTCGATCGAGCGATCGGCCACGCGACACCGGCCCCGAACGGTCGTCCGTTGCCCGTCGTAGCCGTCGCTGGTCTGGAAGTCGTCCCGTGTGCGGGAGTCGAGTCCGGAGAACCCGCGGTCACGTAGCGTCTCGAGAAACCGCGAGCGCGCCTGCCGACGGATCAGCGGCTCGACGAGTCGGGCCGCGCCCGAGGAGAGATTCGGCTCGAAGCCGAGCCGCGTCGCGAAGAAGAAACAAAGCGGCTCGTCAGTGTCGAGTCGCTCGCTCACGCTCGGCTCCTCGTACATGAGCGTGTGACCCTCGACCGTCACGCGTGGGAGCTCGAACAGCCGCTCGCGAGTTCGATCGGCCAGCTGCCACGCTCCTGCGTCGAGTCGCGTCTCCGGAACTCTCGGCCACCGGTCGGTCACATCAGGTCAACGTCGCACTGCTACGAAAAGGTACGTCCGGTCAGTTGTCGTCTTCGCGCCACTTCTTGCCGCACTCGACGCAGGTGAAAAACCGGGTCTCGGACTCGTCTGCGGCCCGAATCTGTTTCATCTCGTACCGGGCGCGTTCACCGTCGCAGTCGTCGTTGGGACACCGCGCGTCGGTCGTCGGCCCGATCTCGGTGTCCTCCACCTCGGACATGTCGACGACGTCGTCGTCCTCCTGACCCTCCGTGGTGGTCATCGCACTCTCGCTGGCTGAATCGCGCGGCTCCTCGTGCCCGCAGGAGCGACACTCCCAGCTGTCGCCGTCGGCGTGCATCATCGAGCCGCACTCGTCGCAGAACTGCATCGTATCTCCGTTGGCTCGGGGCTACACTTAACTCCGGGGTTGTCCGGACGAAACACCTTCACTGGTGGACACGGAGGTAACGGTATGCCATCTCGTCGTCGCGTCATCCAGACCGGCGCGCTCGGTGTCGCCGCGCTCGCCGGCTGTACGGCCCTCGACGACGGCCCGCCCCGCTCTGCCCGCTGGTATCACGACGCGAGTGCGGTGTTCGACACCGACCGCTACGCCTACGCGGCGCTCGACGTCCCGACGCTCCGCGCGAACGCCGACCGGCTCCCTCCCGAGGCGCAGACGGGTCTCGATCGCGTCCGGTCGTTCTCCGAGTCGATCGCGATCGACGATATCGACCGCCTGCTCGCGACTGGGTACGGCCGGCCACAGCAGGGGCGAGCCGGTCTCACCCTCGTCGCGACGGGGAGCTTCGACGCCGACGAGATCGACGCCGAGATACAGGAGACGTTCCAGCCCGTAGCGGACGGTCTCGTCACGCCGGAAGGGACGCATCGCGGCTTCCGGTGTTACGCCTCCGCCCCGGCACTCGGGGAGGATTTGACGCAGTTCCGGGGACCCGACCAGCCCGACGCGCCCGACCTCACCGTCGGCGTCGGCCACAGCAGTGACGCCCTCGTCGCGACTGTCGCCCTCGGTCTCGAACTGGACGCACTCGACGGGGTACGGGCGGCTATCGACGCCCAAACTGGGAACGCGACGCGACTCACCGAGCGTGCACCCGTCGGCCACTGTCTCGCGGTGACCGACGGCCACGGCTTCGTCACCGGGCTCTCGGCGGCGGGACTGGAGACGCTCCGGCGCGAGACGTCCGGCGACACCGAGGAGTCGCTCGCGCTGACGGAGGGACTCGTCGTCAGCTACCGCTTCGATCCAGACCGGCTCCGCGTCGCGTTCGTCTTCGACCCGTCCGAGGGCTGTTCGACACCGACGGAGAGGGCGGCCCGGACCTCGAAATCGAGCAGATCGGCGTCGCGCGCGACGGCCACGTCATCTACGCCGATATCGCCGTCGGACCGGACGCGATTCGCCGACTCACCGAGCAGACGACGCCGACGGCACGGCAGGCAGTCGGTCTCTGGATTTAAGACGTAGTCGCGTTTACTTCCGGTAGATGGCTCTGGGGACAGACAATCGCGTGTTCGCCCTCGCGTTCGCTCGGATGGCCGACTCGCTCGGCAACTCGTTTCTCATCATCGTGCTTCCGCTGTACATCGCGTCGGGAGAGGTGTCGTTAGCCGGTCTCGACGGCGTCTCGACAGAGCTGCTCGTCGGGGTCGTGCTCTCGCTGTTCGGCCTGCTCAACAGCTCCCTCCAGCCGTTCACCGGTCGGCTCTCCGACCGGACCGGCCAGCGAACGCGGTATATCCTCGCCGGACTGCTCGTGCTCGCGCTCGGGAGCGTGATCTACCCGTTCGTCAGCTCCTACTGGGCCGTTCTCGGCGCGCGAGCGATGCAGGGTATCGGCGCGGCGCTGACCGTTCCGATCGTCCTCGCGCTAGTCAACGACTACACCGACGATACGGGTCGCGGCAACGACTTCGGCGTCTTCAACACGTTCAGACTCATCGGCTTCGGCTTCGGTCCCATCGTCGCCGGGCTGCTCATCACCGGCGGTGTCGCCTCCGAGACGGTCGTGAGCTACGACGTGTTCGGCGTGACGGTCTCGGGGTTCGATGCCGCCTTCGCCGTCGCCGTCGCCGGTGCGCTCGTCGCGTTCGCCCTCGTCTCGCTGCTCGTGAGCGATCCCGAGGACCTCGACGGGGAGGCGAGCGAGGACCTCTCGGTTCGCGTCCGAACCGAGGACGGTCTCGATTCCGTCTTCGTGGTCGGGCTCGGAACGTTCTTCATGGCGACCGGCATCGCCATCTTCGCGACGCTGCAAGAGGTCATCAACGCGCAGCTCGGACAGACGCCGTTCCTCTTCTCGATCCAGTTCGCGGCGGTCGTCATCGCGAACGTCGTCTTTCAGGTCCCCATCGGGCGCGCCTCAGATCGTTACGGTCGGCGTCCGTTTCTCATCGGAGGGTTCGCCCTGCTGATCCCCTCACTCGCGGTGCAGGGGCTGATACCGGCGTTCGTCGGCTCGCTGCCCGCGACGGTCGCCGGCGTCGGAACCGGTTCGCTGCTGATGCTCGTGTTCCGACTGCTTCAGGGGATCTCCGTGGCGATGGTGTTCGCGCCCGGGCTGGCGGTCGCGGGTGATCTCGCGAGAGAGGGGGAGTCGGGAACGACGCTGTCGGTGCTCACGACGGCGTTCGGCTTCGGGATCGCCGCCGGCCCGCTCATTTCGGGCGTGTTGATCCGGTTCGGCTTCGCGTGGCCGTTCTTCACGGTCGCGGGGCTGGCGGCCGTCGCGCTCGTGTTGACCTACGCCGAGGTCGAGGAGACAGCGCCCGCGTTGACCTGATCGCTCGACCGTCGGCTTGCGGGGCTGGCTCAGCGAGCTATGACGCCATACGCGGCGATCTCCGAAGTAGAGCCATTAAAGTCACTCGTCTACCTCCGGACGATAGATGCAGCTGGGGACTCCACAGTCGTTCTCTCGCGTGCTCTCGTCGATGTGCACGGAGCCGCACCCGGCCGCTCGCGAGGCCGCAGAGCGGTTTCTCGCGACGAATCCGGGTGACCCCGGCACGTACGAGACCGTCGCCGACCTCGAACGGACGGTCGTCGAACGGCTCGGGGAGATCGTCGGGCTGAGCGACCCCGCCGGCTACCTCGCCTCCGGCGGGACCGAAGCGAACATCCAAGCACTGCGGCTCGCGCGCAACCGCGCTGACAGCACCGAGCCGAACGTCGTCGTCCCGGCGTCGGCGCACTTCTCGTTCACGAAGGCGGCCGACGTGCTCGGTCTCGAACTCCGGGTCGCCCCGCTCGACGGCTACACCGTCTCGCTGCCGGCCGTGCGCGAGCTCGTGGATGAGGACACCGTCGCCGTCGTCGGCGTCGCCGGCTCGACGGAGTACGGTCGCGTCGACCCGATTCCCGCGCTCGCGGATGCCGTCGCGGACGCTTCCGGCGACCCGCTGTTCCACGTCGATGCCGCGTGGGGCGGATTCGTGCTCCCGTTCACCGAGCACGCGTGGAGCTTCGCCGACGCGGCCGTCGATACGCTCACCATCGACCCGCACAAGATGGGGCAAGCAGTCGTCCCGGCCGGCGGACTCATCGCTCGCGACGAGTCGCTGTTGGCCGACCTCGCTGTCGATACGCCGTATCTCGAATCGACCAGTCAGATCACGCTCACCGGGACGCGCTCGGGCGCGGGCGTTGCGAGTGCTGCGGCCGCGCTCGACGCGCTGTGGCCCGCTGGCTACCGCGAGCAGTACGAGCGGTCACAGGCGAACGCCGAGTGGCTCGCAGCGGAGCTTCGGGCGCGCGGCGACCGCGTCGTCTCGCCGACGCTCCCGCTCGTCGCGGCCGACATCGGTCGCGACGCCATCGACGCCGTTCGCGCCGAGGGGTGGCGACTCTCGCGAACCGAACAGGGCGAGGCCCGGTTCGTGCTGCAGCCGCACGTCACGCGAGAGACGCTGACGGCGTTTCTCGATGAGCTGGATCGGGTCCGGTAGAGAGCGATACGCTTACGCGGAGGGGCTTCGAGCAGCCGATGTGTCACTGGTTCCGCTGGTTCTCGGCGTGGACTTCTCGCCGTTCGTCGAGTTCGTGCAGTCTGCCGGCGGTGGACTCACCGAGTTCGTTAAATCGACGAGCGGGCTGCTCTCGCTGCTCGCCGTGGGGGTGTACTCCTTTCTCATCGCTGTCGTCCTGCCGCTCCCGAGCGAAGTCGTGTTACTCGCGACACCGAGTCTCGGACTCCCGCCAGCGGTCGAGCTGACGATACTCATCCTCGTCTCGGGCGTCGGGAAGACCGTAGGGTCGGTGTTCGCGTTCCGCATCGGCCACGGGGTGAAGCAGTCCGGGCCGGTGATCCGGGCGCTCCGTCGGTCTCCGGTCGAGGTGGTCGCGTGGTCGGAGCGCAAGACCGTCGCGGTGGCTCGCAACTACGGCTACATCGGGCTAACGCTCGCGCTCTCGGTTCCGCTCTTCCCCGACACCATCTCGATCTACGCGTTCACCGTGCTCGAAGAGGACTACACGAAGTTCGCCGCCGCGACGTTCGTCGGCAGCGTCGGTCGGCTGCTCGTCATCATCGCCTTCTTCGGAACCGTGATCTCGGTGTTGTAGACCGAGGAGCGCGCCGTGGCACGCAAACCAGCGGGATTTAGGTCCTACACCGGAGTAGTATAGCCATGACACGCGACGACTACCCCACTGACGCGCCGGCGGTCGTCACCTGCGGGCTGCCGTACCCGAACGGTGACCTCCACGTCGGGCATCTCCGCTCGCTCGTGAGCGGCGACGCGTTCGCGCGCGCACTCGACAGCCTCGGTCAGGAGACGGCGTTCGTCTGCGGAACCGACATGCACGGAACGCCGGTCGCGCTCAACGCCGCCGACGCCGACACTGATCCCGAATCCTACGCGAGCGCGTACCACGAGCAGTTCGCGGAGACGTTCCCGCAGTTCAACGTCGATTTCGACCACTACGGCACGACCCACGACGAGGCGAACGTCGATCTCACGCAGTCGTTCGTCCGGTCGTGGCTCGACGAGGAGTACGTCTTCGAGCGGGAGATACAGGTCGCGTGGGACGCTACCGAGGACCGGGCGCTGCCGGATCGCTACGTCGAGGGGACCTGTCCCTACTGCGGGGAGACGGCCCGCGGCGACGAGTGTGACGACGGCTGTCAGCGCCACCTCGAACCCGGTGAGATCGAGAATCCGGTCTCGACGCTCACCGGTAACCCGGCGGAGTATCGCACCCGTGAACACGAGTTCCTCCGGCTGTCCGAGTTCCAGGAGTATCTCTCGGGCTTCCTCGACCGACTCGACGGAACCGACAACGCTCAGAACCAGCCCCGCGAGTGGGTCGAGGGCGAGCTGGAGGACCTCTGTATCACCCGCGACATGGACTGGGGGATCGACTACCCCGGAGACGGCGAGGAGGATCTCGTCCTCTACGTCTGGGTCGATGCGCCAATCGAGTACGTCGCCGCGACGAAGCAGTACAGCGAGCAGTCGGCGTTCGACTGGGAGCAGGCGTGGCAGTTCGACGGCGAGACCCGCCCCGGGACGCAGTGGGACGACGACTGGACCGACGACGGCGGCGAGCTCATCCACGTCATCGGGCAGGACATCATCCAACACCACACCGTCTTCTGGCCGGCGATGCTCCGGGGCGCGGGCTACAACGAGCCGCGGGCAGTGCTGGCCTGCGGCTTCGTCAACCTCGCTGGAGAGGCGTTCTCGACGAGTCGGAATCGGGCGGTGTGGGCCGACGACTATCTCGACACGGGGTTCCACCCCGACCTGTTCCGCTATCAGCTCATCACCGGCTCGGAGTTCACCGCCGACGTGAACTTCTCGTGGGAGACGCTTCAGGAGCGGACGAACAGCGATCTCGTCGGCGTGCTCGGCAACTTCGCGTACCGGTCGATGCTGTTCGCCGAGCGCAACTTCGACGGTACGCCCGACGCCGAGGTGAGCGAGGCGGTTCGCGAGCGTATCGACGGTGCAATTGGTGCAGTCCACGAGGCGGTCAACGACTACTCGGTGCGCGGGCTCGGCGAAGCGCCCGTCGATCTCGCGCGCTTCGGCAACGAGTATATCCAGCAGAACGAGCCGTGGAAGCTCACCGACGACGACCCCGAACGGGCCGCACAGGTCATCCGCGACTGCGTTCAGCTGGTGAAGGCGACGGCCGTCCTGATGGAGCCGGTGTTGCCGGGGAAGGCCGAGGAGCTGTGGACACAGCTCGGTGAGTCCGGCAGCGTCCACGACGCCTCGCTCGACGCCGCACTCGATGCGCCGCCGACAGAGTTCGGTGAGCCGACGGAGCTGTTCGCACAGATCGAAGACGACGACATTGCGACGCTGAGTGCCGAACTCGAAGCACAGACGGATCCGGAGGCGAACGAAGCGGAGGACGAGACGGAGCCGGCTGATCCGACCGACGACAGTGCGATGGGCGAGGACCTCGACCTCGAACCGATCACCGAGGAGCGTATTGGCTTCGAGACGTTCCAGCGTCTCGATCTCCGTGTCGGGGAGATACAGAGTGCCGAGGGAATCGAGGGAGCCGACGACCTCGCGCGACTGGAGGTGGACATCGGTCACGAGGTCCGCCAGATCGTCGCCGGCATCAAACAGCTCCACGAGCTCGACTCACTTCCGGGGACGCGGGTCGTCATCGTCGCGAACATGGAGCCGACGGAGCTGTTCGGCGTCGAGTCGAACGGGATGGTGCTTGCCGCCGGCGAGCAGGCCGACCTGCTGACGACCCACGGCGACAGCGCGCTCGGCACGCGGGTTCGATGACAGCCGGAGTACGAGCCAGAGCGGCCTCGATCTGGCGAAGACCGGTCTCGGTGGAAGCCGCGGTTCACCGAGTGTCGAAGCTGTGGGTGGGTCCAGAGCTAAACACACACTGATCGTTCGGACTACCCCGGAGAGAGTAACGCCCGCAGCATCTATACCGACTCGTACACAACGTACACGAGAATGAGTAAGACAGTCCGGCTGGACGAGGATGTTCACGCACGGATCAAGGAGCAGAAACGTGCCGACGAGACGATGTCCGAGACCATCGAGCGGCTCACGTCCGACTACTCACTGCTCGAGTTCGCGGCAGGCGGCGAGAGTGACGATACCGAACAGCTCCGCGAGCTACTCGACGAAGCCAACCGCGCGGATACCGCGATGGCTCGCGCCCGGCTCGACGAAAGCGAGGAGCGATTCCGCTCTGACTCGTGATTCTCGATACGTCATTTCTCGTCGCACTACGCGACCAAGAGCCGCGAGCCAAAGAGATCGCCGCCGAGGCTGAAGCCGCCGGTCGTCCGACTCGTATCCCGACGCCGGTTATCCACGAAATCTACACCGCGGTCGGGGCGGGGACCGATCCGGTCATCAACCAGTCCGACTACGAGGCGCTGTTTGCGAATCGCCCCGTTATCGTTCTCGACGAAGAAGACGCCCGCCGCTCGGGCGTGCTGTTCGGTCGCCATCTCGTGAGTGACACGAAGCGACGGTTAGACCGCGTCGATGCGATGGTCGTCTCTCTTGCCCTCGGGCTGAACGAGCCGCTCGTCGGTCGGGACAGCGACTTCTCCGACGTCGAGGCAGACAGCTTCGAACTCATCACCATCTGACGCACACGCCGTCCGGTAGCCCGCGATACTTTTGTTTCCGACACCGGTAGCCGTGGCATGGCCGACGACGAACGCGAGTGGGACGATCCGCCGGGCGTGTGGGACGGAGACGACGGCGAGGGGGACGACGGCGACGAACCGACTGCCACGGCAGACGGGGAGACGCCCCGGCCACGCGAGGAGCGCGAACCGCTGACGCCGAGTGAGATTTCGACGGAGCACGCGACGTTCGTCCTGCTTGGGGCCGCGCTGGCGACGGTCGTCCTGTTCCGACTAGCGAACGGCGTGCTCTGAGGCGAACGCTTACGCGACCGGGGAGCCTACCGGGGGTATGGTCGACGTATTCGGGTTCCCCCTGTCGCTGCTGTTGTTGCTCGTCGGGACGGGGCTGATGGTGGCGGAGGCGCTCGCGCCGGGGGCGAACTTCATCGTCGTCGGGTCCGGGCTGACGGTCGCCGGGATCACTGGCGTGCTCCTGAGTCCGGTGCTCGGAGGAGCGGGGCTAATCCTCCTGATGACGGTCGCGCTACTGGCAGCGAGCGCGGCGACCCTCTCCGGTTACCGACGGCTCGGTATCGGCTCCGGCGAATCGGGAAGCAAGACCTCGGACTCGGCGTCGCTGCGCGGACAGACCGGAACCGTGACCGAACGCGTCACCGACAGCGACGGGGAGGTGAAGCTCGACGACGGGGGGTTCAATCCCTACTACCGGGCGCGGGCCGCCGACCGACCGATCGAGACCGGGACGGACGTGATGGTGATGGATCCCGGTGGCGGGAACGTCGTCACGGTCGCCGCCACCGAGGAGGACGAGATCGACCGCGCGCTGCGGGAGGGACGCGAGGAACGTGAGACGGACGACGGCTCGAACGCGGAAGCGGAGTCGGCGTAGCCCGTCGAAACAGGGGAATCCTTATGCTGTGTTTGGCCTAACGTGAAGCTATGTTGGTAGCACTTCAAGCGGGCTTGGTGGGACCGGTGGTCGCGCTCGTTTTACTCACGCTCGCGATCATCATGGTGTCCTCCTCGGTCGCTATCGTGCAGGCGTACGAGAAGCAGGCACTCACCCGATTCGGTGAGTTCCAGCGGCTGCTCGAACCCGGGTTCAATCTGGTCGTCCCGTTCGTCTCCGCGACGTACGCGTTCGACATGCGGACACAGACGCTCGACGTGCCGCGACAGGAGGCGATCACTCGGGACAACTCCCCGGTGACCGCCGACGCCGTCGTCTACATCAAGGTGATGGACGCGAAGAAGGCGTTCCTCGAAGTCGACGATTACAAACGGGCCGTCTCGAATCTCGCACAGACCACACTGCGTGCCGTCCTCGGTGACATGGAGCTGGACGACACGCTCAACAAACGACAGGAGATCAACGCGCGTATCCGGAGAGAGCTGGACGAGCCGACCGACGAGTGGGGCGTCCGCGTCGAGTCCGTCGAGGTGCGCGAGGTGAACCCGAGCAAAGATGTCCAGCAGGCGATGGAACAGCAGACCTCCGCGGAGCGCCGCCGCCGTGCTATGATCCTCGAAGCGCAGGGCGAACGACGCTCGGCCGTCGAGGAGGCAGAGGGTGAAAAGCAGTCCAACATCATCCGCGCACAGGGTGAAAAGCAGAGTCAGATTCTGGAGGCACAGGGTGACTCCATCTCGACGGTGTTGCGGGCGAAATCCGCCGAGTCGATGGGTGAGCGCGCCGTCATCGACAAGGGGATGGAGACGCTCGCGGAGATGGGAACCAGCGACTCCACGACGTTCGTGCTTCCACAGGAGCTTACGTCACTCGTCGGTCGCTACGGCAAACACATGACCGGCTCGGACGTAGAGCAGACCGAGAGCGTGCTCGACTCGATGGAGTTCGACGACGAGACCCGCGAGATGCTCGGACTCGACGATATCGAGGAGATCCTCGGTCGCATCGATCAGGACGCCGAGATGGACGTCGAGCAGATGGAGGCGGAAGCCGAGGCCATCAAGACCGGCGTGGACGAGGCGAATATCAAGAGCGCCGACGACGTCATCTCCGAGATGGACGCGGACGTGGACGCCGAGACGGAAGCGGATATGCGCGAGGCGATGACCGACACCGAGCCGGAGGCGGAGTAGCCGAAGCCGTTTTATCGGTTACTGACCCATCGACGGTATGGACGGGGTAGACGAGAGCAAGCGGGCGACGCTCAAGCGGTTCGGCGCGATCGGTGCGGTGTCGCCGTTCGCCCGCTTTGCCGGCGACGACGAGCAGGACGGCTCGGATCGCCGCGACGCCATCGTCGGCTACCTCGCTACGACGCCGGGTGCGCATTTCTCGAAGCTCCGTGACGATCTCAAACTCGGAACCGGGGAGACACAACATCACCTTCGCCGGCTTGAGGCCGACGGTGTCGTCGATTCCGAGAAGGACGGCGACTACCGACGCTACTTTCCGAGCGGTGAGTTCTCCGCGTTCGAGCGGCGTGCACTCGGCTATCTCCGTCGAGAGACGGCACGGAAGCTCGTGCTCGCGCTGTTGGCCGAGCCGGATGCAACCGGCAGTGAACTTGCCACGGAGCTTGGGGTCTCGCGCCCGACGGTGAGTCGGTACGTCGGCGAACTCGAATCAGCCGGGCTGCTCTCACGAGAGGACGGCTACGCGCTCGTCGCGCCCGAGCGACTGCTCGTGCTCGTCGTCCGGTACGCCGACTCGTTCGACGCCGAGACGGTCGCGTTCGCCGACGACGCGAGCGACCTGCTCTCGTACGATCCTACGCCGTGACCATCCAGGTCGTGCCCGACGAGTAGCCCCACTTCTCGACGTCGAGACCGAACTCGCCGTCACGAATCGCGGTCATGTTCGTGCCGACCTCCTTGGCCGAGAGACCGAGCTCCGCACCGATCTCCCGGGACTTGAAGTAGGTCTCCGTCCTCGCCGCCTCGCGGAGATACGCGAGGATGCGCTGTTGTTTCTCACTCAGCTCCGGAGCCGTAGGCGCGGCCGTGGCGCTCATATCTCATCGTCTCGTGCACGGATAAAAGCCGGTTTGGTACGCGCTATTAATCCGACCGCAGTCGTTCGGTTTTCCGTCTGCCACGGGCGAGAGCAGGGCCCGATCGCTGTGACGGAGCCTCGCGCTGGTAGAGGAGCGAAACGCTTCGTCGCTACTCGATGACCTCGCCGACGGCGAAGTTGGATTTCACTTCCGTCACCTCGACTTTGACGCGCTCACCGATGTCGGTGTCGGGGACGATGATGACGTAGCCGCGCTCGACGCGGGCGATCCCGTCCCCTTGTTTGCCGATGTCCTCGACCTCGACGTAACGGATCTCACCCGGCTCGACAGGTGGGCGCGGTTCGCTGCTCGTCCCCTCGTCGGTGGTCGCGGCGGGGTCGGTCTCGATCGTCGCGGCGTCTTCCTCCTCGGCGGCGATGAGGGCGACGCGGTAGGTCTCGCCGGTCTCGATGCTCCCCGTATCGAGCTCGCGGCGGGGCATCTCGACGACGTAGCGGTCGTCGCTCTCGTCGCGTTCGATATCGGCGCTGAACAGACAGAGGAGTCGCTCGGAAATCTCCATAGACGACCGAGTTGTCTCACGGGGGATGTAAAGCTCTTTCACTGCTCGATCGGGCGACCGTCCGGTCGCTTCGCGCCCTCGGAGTCGTGGACGATCACCTCGCCGTCGGTCGGCTCGACCGGCTCGTACTCCTCGCGAACGCCGATAGACTCGACCAGCTCCCGGACAGCGCGTTGCTTGAGCGCGCTGGCCAACTCCTCGGCGTCGGCCCGCGAGATATCGCGACCCAGTCCCTCGCACTCGTGGGCGCGGACCATCCCTTCGCTGTCGACGGCCTCGCCCATCGGCTGGGACGTGCCGCCGAGCGCGACGGAGAACGGGTAGGTGTGACAGATGAGCGGGCGGTCGGCGTGGGCGGTACAGCCGCCCGACTCGTCGCCGTCGTAGAAGACGCAGTCGCCACAGGCGTCCGTCTGGAGCGCCCACTCGAAGGTCTCGCCCTCGGGACCGTCCGGCCCCTCGCGTAGCCCGTACGGCATCGGGCGAGCCACGTCGCGCCACTCGCCGTCGTCGGATTCGAGCTCGCGCACCTCGTCGGGAAACACAGTCGCGGTGTGGTCGTCGTCGGCTTCGGCGGTACAGCAGGCCCCGCAGTGGGTGCACTCGAAGCCGATGGATTCGATTGCGTCGGCGAGCTGCGACACGTCGAGATCGCGGGCGCGAGCGAGTTCGGCTTCGAGTGAGTCCATACCGGCCCTTGTCCTACGGAGGCAGAAAGATTCCGCTCAGCCGGTGTGGGTGATCGACTCGGGCGTGATACGGACGAGGACGCGCTCGCCGTCCTCCTCGCCGTGGTGTGGATACTCGTCGACGCCCATGTAGCGAGCCGCCAGCTCGTCGATATGCTCGACTGCACCGTCGGTCGTGAGTTCGGCGGTCCCGCGCACGGCGAGATACCGATAGCCGTCGTCGGGATCAGTCATGCTGACCGCGACACGCGGGTCTTGTCGGAGGTTCTTCTCCTTGCGGCGGCCGCGTGCGGTGTTGACGAGGAGATCGTTCGCGTCGCTGTCGTAGTCCACCCAGACGGGAGTGGTCTGAGGCGCGCTGTCCGGCAGCAGCGTCGCGACGTGTGCGAACGTCCGTTTCTCGAACAGGTCGTGGAAATCCGAGGGGATCCTCGCCATACACGACGGCGTGCACGGCCGAAGGTAAATACTGTCGCGACTTTCGCTCGCGTCAAATATGACAGCCTTCGATGTATAAGGGGTAATTATACACTTGGTGGTGTTTCGAGTGTTATAAGTTGAATATAGGGAACACTTACCACCGCTCACAGGGAGCAGAACGTATGAGCACACTGACCGAGACGGCCGCCGACGAGGACCCGCTGTCCGACCCCGAGTTTCGCGAGTGTCTGCGCGAACTGCCGCCGAGCGCGAAGCTCGTCGCCAAGGTGTTGGACGACGACAGTCCCCTCTCGCAGGGCCAGCTCGCCGAGGAGTCGCTGCTGCCCGATCGCACCGTCCGCTACGCGCTGAATCGCCTCGAAGACGAGGAGCTCGTCGGGTCCCGCTACAGCTTCCACGACGCCCGCAAGCAGGTCTACTTCCTCGCAAGCTAAGTCGAATCCCTTCGTTCGACGACCGTGCACGTCCACCGGCTCCCGGTCGCGTATCCGAACGTTCCGACCGGCTCCGTCAACGCGTATCTGCTCGTCGGTGACTCGACGGTGCTCGTCGATCCACCGGAACGCCACGACGATATCGATGACCTCGTCGCCGACCACGGACTCGACTGCGTGCTCGCGACCCACCACCATCCCGATCACGCCGGTGGCGTCGCCCGCTACGCCCGTGAGTACGACGCCACCGTCGCCTGTCGCGCTGGCCGCGAGGAGCAGTTCGCGGACGCGACCGGCGTCCGACCCGACCGCACGTATCGCGAGGGATCGACCGTCGCCGGCGTTCGCGTGCTCGACACCCCCGGTCACGCTCCCGAACACGTCGCGTTCTCGACACCGTCCGGACTCCTCGCCGGTGATCTCGCTATCGACGAGGGATCAGTCGCCGTCGCCACGCCGGAGGGGGACATGCGTGCGTACTGCTCGTCGCTGCGCCGGGTGTGGGCGCGCGCACCGGCCCGTATCTATCCCGGTCACGGCCCCGTCATCGAGGAGCCGCGCGCGACCTGCGAGCGACTGCTCGCCCATCGCCGCACGCGCGAGCGCCGGATTCTCGCTGTCGTCACAGACGGTGCGTACACCCTCGATGCGGTGACCGACGGCGCGTACGACAAGGACATCTCCGCCGTTCGGGAGCTGGCGGTGGCGACCGTCGAGGCGCACGTCGAGAAGCTGGCCGTCGAAGGGAGGATTCGGTGGGACGGCGAGCGGGTGCGACCGGTCTGAGCCGGGACTCGAAATTCCCAAGCCCACGGGGTCACTCGGAGACGTATGGACGACCCGCTCGCCCGCTACGAGCCGCTCATCGACGACTACGAGCAGTTCCGAGCCGTCTGTGCCGAGCCGCTCCCGCAGGTCGTCCGGGTGAACACCGTCAAGACGACCGTCGAGCGAGCGAAAGCCGCACTCGACGAGTGCGGTATCGCCTACGAGCAGGCCGACTGGTACGAGCAGCTCCTCCGAGTGAATATCGAAAAGCCCGGCAACACGTGGCCGTACGTCCACGGCTGGCTCTACGGGCAAGAGGAGGTGTCTGCGATCCCCGGGCTGGTCTGTGACCCACAGCCGGGCGAGCGCGTCCTCGACCCGTGTGCCGCACCCGGCTCGAAGACGACCCATCTCGCTGCCCTGATGGACGACACCGGGCTGCTCGTCGCCAACGACTCGAATCTGGGGCGGCTGTCGGCGCTCCGTTCGAACACCGAGCGATGCGGACTCACGAACGTCGCCGTCAGGAACACGGACGCGCGAAGCTTCTCGCTGAAGCCGTTCGGCGGCGAGCGGTTCGACCGCGCGCTCGTCGACGTCCCCTGCTCGTGTGAGGGGACCGTTCGCAAGAACCCGGACACGTTCGACGAGTGGAGCATCGACCACGTTCGCGGCGTCGCCGGCGTGCAGAAGGGCGTGCTCTCGCGTGCTATCGAGACGACGAAATCCGGCGGGACGGTCGTCTACTCGACGTGCACCTTCGCGCCCGAGGAGAACGAGGCCGTCCTCGATCACGCGCTCGGGGAGTACGACGTCTCGCTCGTCGAGTACGATCTCCCGCTGGAGACGCGTCCCGGCGTCACTGAGTGGAAGGGCGAGACGTTCGACAGCTCGATGCAGACGGCAAAGCGCGTCTACCCCCACCTCAACGACACGGGAGGCTTCTTCTGTGCGAAGCTGGAGGTCGGAGCATGAGGGCCAACGACGGCCACCGGTTCGGACGGCTCCCGGCGACCGACGACGACCGCGAGGTCGAGGGTCGACCGACGCGCGAGGCAGTCGTCGCGTTCTGGCAGGACCGGTACGGGATACCGATCGAGACGTGGACCGATTACAGCTTCTGGGAGCGCGGCTCGGGGAAGCTGTGGGCGTTCCGCGGCGACGTGCCCGCGCCCGCCGAGATGCAGGGGCTCGGGATGTCGGTGCTCCGGACCAACCACGATCACTGGAAGCCGACGACGAACGCCGTCCAGCGGTTCGGCGGGCTGGCGACCGACTGTGTCATCCGGCTCGACGAGCCGGAAGCGACCGCGTTTCTCGCCGGTCACGATCAGGAGATCGACCGCTGGGACGGCGACTGGGGGTATCTCGTCGTCACACACGAGATCGCTGGTGAGCCGGAGCCGATCGGGACGGGGCTGTATCTGTACGGCGAGCTTCGCTCACAGATGCCGAAGGGCCGCCAGCGGGAACTATAGCTGTTCGATTCGTGCATCCAGTCGCTGCTCGACACGCTGCGCAAGCTTCCATCCAGAGCGTTCGAGCGTGTCGGAAACCGTCTGTTGGGTAACGTCGAGTCTATCTGCGGCCGCGGTCTGTGTCCCGGTTTCTTCGTATGCCCTGATCGTCTGAAACTCTCGATCTGTCGTTCTGTAACGGAGTTCTAACAGCAGGTTGATCTCATCTGCAATGGCACGCCCGATTCCCGACTGCGATATCTCCATATCGAACCAGAGCCCCTCCGATTCGATAGTAGACAACAGATCCGCTGCACGGTGAAACGCGTCTCCGTCCATCCGCGCGATCGATCTCTCGTCCTCGTCGGAGGTAATGCTACCACGTGCAAGAGCAAACCGGATCCTCTGTGGTCGAACGCTGTCTAAGACCGTGACGAGGATCGGATACACTGAGCGAAGACTGTCCAACACGCCCCCGAACTCATCGATTCCTTTGAGTATCTTGAAATCAGCTGTGAGCTGTCCTTCGTACCGCGTATTGACGGTATCGAGTGCCGTCGTTAGCTCTGTGTGAAACGCATTCCGGTGCTCGATCTGGCGAGAGCGAACGACATCGGCTAAGACGACCAACCCGTTCACGGCGGAATGTACAAGCCGTGAAACTTGTAAACTGCGGTTACAAGCAAGCGATAGACAACCTGTAAGCTGATACGGCTGGCCACGAAGGAGAGCCATGGACCGGCAGTTTCTCGCCGTGACGGTCGTCTCGGTGCTGTTGCTCGTCGGCGGTATCGGTGCAGGCGTGTATCTCGACTCGACGGGGGCGTTCGACCAGCGGAACGAGGTCACGCCGGCGGTCACCTACTTCGATGGCGGCAACGCCACCTGTCTCCCGGCATCGACCGAGCCGCCGTCTGTCACCGTCAACAACGACAGCGAGGGGAGCTATCTCACGGTCGAGGGAGCGATACCGGTGAGCGGGAGTCGCGCCCGTATCACGAACGCCACGCTCGACCGGCTCGACCGCACCACCTACGAACTCAGCTACGACACGGCCCCCCGATCGCTCGACTGTCCCGCCGGCCGTGCGCCGGCGGTCGACGCACAGACCACGGTTCAGGTCCCGCATCCCGGGCCGGCGCTGTTCGGCGTCGAACTGCTCTACCCCGGCGGAACCACGTACCGGGTCCGCAAGACCGGCGACGGTGCGACGGTCGAAGAGACCTAATGTTTCTCCCTGACGGTTCCGCCCTCAAGCCCCGCCCACTCGATCCGGTAGCCGAGCCGCGAGAGGACGGCGCTCGTGTCAGAGAGTCCGTGCTCGGCGAGACGCGACTCGGCCGTCTCAAGCGACTGGCCCGGTTCGACCGCATCGCGCACCGAATCGAGTACCGACGGTCGGACGAGGGTCCGTCCGACGAGCTCGTGGTCGGGAAACGCCACCGAGTCGAGCGCCTGTTCGCTCACGCCGCGGTCGTCGGCGAGATCGGCGAGCGACACCACGTCGGGGTCGGGCGTCAGCTCGTCGGGGAGCGACCGCCGTGCGTCCGCGACGAGGTCGGTCTCGTACTCGCGGAGCGCGTCCACTACGTCCTTGACGCGGACGGTCCCCGAGTAGGGGATCGCGCCGTCGGTGAGCGCGTCGACCTCCTCGCCGACGCCCAGCGACTCGTCGACGGCGACGAGAAACGTCACGTCTTCGAGATCACCGAATCGGGCGAGCTTCTTCGCGACGTACTCGGGCGTCCAGAACCCCATCACCTCGAAGAAGACGCGGAAGTCGCCGTGGTTCCAGTCGAAGGCGAAATCGGGGATGACGACGTGCTCACCGGCGGCGAGCGGCTCGGGTTCACGCACCAGCGACCAGTCCAGATCGAGCGACTGGAACCGCGCCGCGAAGTCGGCCTCCACCCCCGAGTCGAACGTCATCTCGGTCACCGGCTCGACGCCCGGGACCGACACGTCGGTCTCGTCCAGCCGGAGCGTGCGCTCCGTCCCCCGGTCGTCGATGGTCGCCTCGATCGTCCACTCGCTCGCGGTCGCGACCGTCCGGAGGAGGCGAGCGAACCGCGTCCCGTAGCGGCGCGAGCGCGAGAACAGCGCGTCCGGGCCGGTGACGACGACCTCCCGTCCCTCGTCTGTCCGGCGAATCTCGTACAGCAGTCGGAGCCGCTTCACCGTCGAGACGAGCGTCGCCGGCTCCGAGGAG
Source organism: Halobacteriales archaeon QH_7_65_31 (assembly GCA_003021785.1). Lineage (GTDB taxonomy): Archaea > Halobacteriota > Halobacteria > Halobacteriales > Haloarculaceae > Halosegnis. The sequence continues at coordinate 59,113 of PXQU01000013.1, forward strand.
CGAACGCGCACCTCCGTCGCGTCGAACAGCGCCGTCTGTGCGAGCGAGAGGTCGTACTGCTCGCACAGGTCCTCGGGCGTCCACCGCGAGTCGAACGCCGCGAGGCGCTGGTTCACGTCGCGGTCGGCGTAGAGCGACCGCTCGATCTCGTCGATCGAGACGCGCATCCCGTCGGCGGCCTGCCGGAGCGCCCGCTCGCGGTCAGATTCGCTCGTGACGCCGATCGATTCGCTACACTCGAAGACGGTACGACGGGTGCGTTCGGGATCGAGCGGCGCACGCGTCTCGAAGGTCGCCTCGCGTTCGAGGAGCTTCGCGAAGCCGCGCACGAGCTTGAACGCGAACTCGGCTTCGAGGTCCGCGAGGGCACGGTCGAGATCGCCGCGCGTCTCCCCGACGTGGCCCTGATACACACCGAGCGTGCGGGCCGCGAGATCACGCGCGTCGGCGTCGTCGCCGACGAACTGTGGGTGGTAGCCACCGCCGCGTCGCGAGACGCGAAGCAGCGTTTTCGTCAACATCAGCGCCTCCGCGCCGCGACGCGCTCCTCGCTCGTCTCCTCACTCACGACCTCGTACAGCAGGGCGCGGTCGCCGAGCGACGACTCCGCTGACACCTCGACCTCGGCCTCCGAACCGCTGTCCGTCTTCGGACGCAGGATGCGACCGAGCCGCTGGGTGAACTCTCGCTGACTCCCCGATCCAGAGAGCACGACCGCGACGTTCGCGTCCGGCACGTCCACTCCCTCGTCGAGCACGTTCGCAGTCACGACGCGACTGTACTCCCCGTCGCGGAACCGGTCGAGCGTCTCTCGGCGCTCGCTCGTGCCGGTCTCGTTCGTGATCGCCGGGAGGAGAAACCGCTCCGAGAGCCGGTAGACGAGGTCGGTGTACGCCGTGAAGACGATGATTCGGTCTCCGTCGTGGCGGTCGAGGATATCCGCGAGCGTCTCGACTTTCGCGTCGGCGTTGGCGATAATCTCGCGGGCGCGCTGTTTGGCGAGCAACGCCTCCCGCGCCTCGGGGTCGGTTCCCGATCGCTTGACGAGCTCCTGATAGTCGCTCCCCGACCGGAGCTGGATGTTCGAGTCGCGGAGGTAGTCGGTGAAGGTCCCCTGTGCCTGCTCGTAGCGCTCGCGCTCGGCCGAACCGAGCGACACCTCGATGCGTCTGATGTCGTACGGTGCGAGGTGGTCGCCGGCGAGATCGTCCGCGTCGAGATCGTACACCTTCGAGCCGACCAGCTCCGCGATGGTCTCGTGTGCGCCGTCCGGTCGCTCGAAGGTCGCCGTCAGCCCGAGGCGAGCGGGAGCGGCAAACAGCCGTGCGATGTCTCGATACCCCTCCCCGCCGAGATGGTGGACCTCGTCGAAGACGAGCAGCTCGAACCGGTCGCCCAGCTCGTCGGCGCGGAGATACGCGGAGTCGTAGGTGGCGACGGTGAGCGACTCGACCCGCTGGTCACCGCCGCCGAGCTGCCCGATCGGAACGTCGAACTCGGCCCGTAGCTCCTCGCGCCACTGGTTCAGCAGGTCGATCGTCGGGACGACGACGAGCGTCGGCGTCGCGAGCCGCTCGATCGCACCGATGGCGATGACGGTCTTCCCGCTCCCGGTCGGGAGTTCGAGGACGCCGCGACGGTCGGCCGACTCCCACGCGTCGAGCGCGTCACGCTGGTACTCGCGGAGGTCGTACGAGGAGTGCAGGTCGGGCACGTCAGCGAGATCGAGCACGTCGTCTCGCACGTCGCTCGCGAGCGGGGCGAGCGCGTCTCGGAGCTGGGCGTACCGGTAGGCTGGCGCGCGACCCGACTCCGAGCGCGGGTCGCGCTCGACGCCCGGCAGCGGGACCGACACCTCGCCGTCCACGCGTATCGTCCCCGCGTCGTACGTGAGCGACACCATACCCGGGCGGTCGGCGGTCGCGGATAAAAGTCCGCCGCGTCCGGTCGGCGGTGTTTGGTAAAGGAGATTCAGCGGCTAGAGACGGTGAAGACGATGCTTCCGAAAGCCCCCTCCCGCTCGCGGGCTGCGCCTCGCTGTGCGCGGCCTTCGGCCGTGCTTGCGTCGGCTCGCTCCGCGACCGCTCGGCCCCTTTCGAATTCCCACCCAACGCCGGCTTCTCGGTCAAGGCGCGACCTGCTTATTTGAACAGTACCCCGGTCGCTCCTGAGAGGTTTTTTATCCTCGCCGCGGGGAACCAGAGGTAATGCGGATCGCCGTCGTCGCCTTCGAGACCAGCCACCGGACAGCCCGTGCCGGGATCGCTCGCACCGAGACGCTGGCACGGGCGCTCTCCCGGCGCGGCCACGACGTCACCGTCTTCTGTGCGCAGTGGTGGTACGGCCCAGACGCCGGTCCATGGCGCGTCGACGACGATCTCAGATTCCGCCGCATCGATATCGCGCCCGACGTCCCGACCGCGGTCGCTCGGCTTCCGGCCCAGCTGGCGCGGTTCGGCCCGGACGTGGTCCACGCGACGCCGACTCCGCCCGCGGTGCTGGTCGCGGCGCGGGCCGGTGCGACGCTGGCGCGCGCACCCCTCGTCTGTGACTGGTACGGGGACGAACGGTTCGACTCGCCGCTCGACGGCCCGGCTCGGCGCGCCCCGACCCACAGTATCGTCCCCTCCGAGTACGTCGAGTCCGGGCTGCGCGAACGCGGCGTTTCCAGCGACGACCTCACCGTGCTCCCTGAGTTCTTGGCGTTCGAGACCATCGAGTCGGTCGATCCCGCCGGCGAGGCGAACATCGTCGCCGGGCGCAGGCTCGATGCCGACGCGAATCTGGAGTCGCTGTTTCTCGGGCTTGCCGAGCTTCGCCGCGAGGACTGGTCCGTCACCGTCATCGGTGACGGGCCGGCTCGCTCGGAGTTCGAGCAGGCCGCTGCCGACCTCCGGATCGCCGACCGCGTGACGTTCGTCGGTGATATTCCCCGCGCCGAGCGAATCGCCCACTACCGGAGTGCTCACACCTTCGTCCACACCGCCCGTCGGGAGTCGTTCGCCACTGAACTCATGTGGGCGCTCGCGTGTGGCTGTACCGGCGTCGTGGAGTATCAGGGCGACTCCGCGGCCCACGAGCTGGTGGAGCGTCGCCCCCGCGGGTTCCGCGTCACGACCTCCGAGGAGATCGCCGGCGCGATTCAGGACGCCCGCGAGCTGGACCACCGGACGATCGACCGCTCCCTCTCGGCGTTCGACCGCGAGCAGGTGCTTGGACGACTGATAGGATTGTACCAAGAGCTGGACGCCAGCCATTGATGTAGCCCCGTACCGCCGCGCTGAAATCATATCGAGTATGTTACCATACCGATAGTTTTACGTGTGTTCGGAGTAGGATTTGTTGAATGAAAGTTGTCGTCTGTGGACCGTCACACTCCGGAAAGAGCACGTTCACCGCCGGACTGATTCGGCTCCTGCGAGCACGAGCGTGGGAACGTGTGTTCAACCGTTCATTCACGTGGTTGACGCTTGACGTGACGGACAACACCCTGCCAACCCTCGTCGATCCTGACGGGAAACACAGACGCAAACGGGATGTGGAGTGGTCGACGGAACGTGCCCAAGAGCGGCGGGCGGGGTTCGAACACCGAGACGAATCGCTGGTGTTGGCGGATGCCCCCGGTCGGATTACCGACGAGCTGCGGCTCGTGACGGAGCCGGCCGACTGTATGATACTGTTGTGTAGCCTGGAAAAGCGCGATGAGCGGCAGAGCTGGCTGGGATTCGCCGAGGAAACCGGGATCGAACTGTACGCCGACATGACGACAGTTCTACGGGAACGAATCGAACCTGGGTGGAACGACCGGAGCGACCGAAACGGAACAGTTCGGAGTGTATCACGTTCTGCCTTCGACACCTGTCAGACAACCGCATTCGACGATACGAGCCACCGGATGCTCAAACAGCTAGCGACGGATCTTCTGAACGACAGTCAGTGAAGTCGTCAGTTCTCGGGAGCGATCTCCGCGAGCGCCGACTCCATCGCACTGACCGTGGCTTGTAACTCCTGTAAAGACGTGTTCAGCGATGTACGGTAGCAGACGAGTTTCGCTGACACCGTCCCACGAGTCGAGAGCTGCTCAAGCGTCTCCGGGTCTGGGCCATCGTCGGTTTCGTAGTTCGGCGAGCTCCGAAGTCGCTGCCAATTACCCTCACTGTCGTCGACGGAAACACGCAGATGTTTCCGATGTGCGACGGCCTGGAGCTGCCGGTATCGGTCGATATCTCCCGTGACGTCGATTGGATCCGTCTCGACTTCGACGTTGTTAGCAGCACTACCGGCAATCCACGCCTCGGAGTCGATTTCAATCCGAACGTTCCCCGTCGGGTTCCGATACGTCAGGTACCACTCGCTGTCATCGGCGTAACGGTCGGTCTGCTCCCAACCCGCCGAGTCGGCGAACGTCTCCAGATCCTCAAGCGTGAATCCCGCTGGGATATTCCCGATTCGGAACTCGATATCGCCGTCAATCTCGACAACTCGAACGTCAACCTTCGTATCTGGATCGAGTCCGTACCGCTTGGCGGTCGACGAGTCGATGTGTAGTGCAACACCGTCACTGCTGCCGCTCTTCGAGAGGGGTTTACTGAACTGTTCCACGGCGTGCTCACGAAGCCCACCGTCGTGTTCAGTTCCCTCGGTCTCTCGGGGCATATCAGAACCTATAGACGCGATAGTAATAAAACCGAGGTATTGTGTACTACTCGTAGTTTGCCTTTATTAACTACCACTTCCCGTACGGGAGGAACTTCCCCTCGTAGGTGATCCGCACGCGGTCGCCGTCGTCGCGCTCAATTCTGTCAACGTGACACTCGAAGTCGATGGCCGACATGATCCCGTCTCCGAACTCCTCGTGAACGCAGGCCTTGATCGCGTCCCCGTACACCTGTGGAATCTCGTAGAGCCGATACAGCATCGGGTCCGAGGGGATACTCGCCTCCGTCTCGCCCCTGTACGGCTCGCGCTGAAGCGCGTCGACGACCGCCTCGTCGTCGATACCGAGTTCCGCACACAGCGTTCGGACCTCCGCCTCGCTCGCGCTCACATCACCGAAGACGAGCGAGGCCGTCCACACCTCGTCGCGATCGATCGACTCCGCGAGGTCGGTGAACGAGCAGTCATGCTCGCGTTTCGCCTCCTTCAGTCGGTCTGTTGCGTCGGCTCTGGGTAGCACGCTCGCCACATCGGTCGGGAGCCGTATGAAACGCAGTGGCCGGACGCGTTCGGGAGCAGCTTTTCACGCGGCGTGGACCTAACGACATCTATGTCAGCACGTGTCCTCGTCCTCGGAGCCGGAGCCGGCGGGACGATGGTCGCGAACCGGCTAGATCGCGAGCTCGGCGGACTGGCCGATATCGTCGTGCTCGACCGGACGCCGACCCACCGGTATCAGCCGGCCTTCTATCTCTCCCCGTTCGGCCACGCCGATCTCGACCACCACACTCGCGACGTGCGCGAGTACCTCCGCGAGGACGTGACGTTCTGTGAGGCGACCGTGACGGGTATCGACCCCGGCGAGCGAACGGTCGCAGTCGGCGACGGAGCGATCGACTACGACCGGCTGGTCGTCGCGCTGGGCCACGAGCTCGTCGCCGGCCCGTGGGAGGGTGAGCCGCACGTCTACCCGTTCTATCGCCCGGCGGGAGCGCGTGCGCTCCGTGAGACGCTGGCAGGACTGACCGCGCCCGGCGAACGCGAGACGCAGACGGCGCAAGCGACCGACGGCGGGACGACGACGATCGGAGCCGACCCGCCCCTCGGAGGACTATCTCTCCGAGCACGGCGTCTCCTGTCAGGTGACGCTCGCCGGTCCCGGCGACCACGTCTTCGGGACCGGGCGGAAGGAGCGCTACGACGAGGCGTTGGCAGACGTGTTCACCGAGCGCGGTGTTGACGACGAGCGCGCGTTCACCGTCGCGGACGTGTCCGGGGGCTACGTCGAGAGCGAAGACGGCCGCACGCTCGACTATGATCTCTATCTCCCCGTCTCACCACAGCGGTGTCCGGCGGTTCTGGCAGAGGAGTCGCCGCTGACCGACGCAAGCGACGAGGGCTACGTCGCCGTCGATCCCGAGACGATGCGCCACCGCACGCACGACCGGGTGTACGCGCTCGGCGACTGCACCGACGCGCCGGTATCGAAGACGGCCGCCGCCGCGCGCAAGCAGGCCGCCGTGCTCGCCGACAACCTCACCGCCGATCTCACGGGCCGGGCGTACGAGGCGACCTACGACGGCTTCGCCGCCTGCCCTCTACTCACCGAGAAAGGGAAGGCGATTCTCGCGGGCTACGACTACGACGGCGCGCTGTTCCCGGCCGTCGAGTCGCGGCTGAGCTGGCTCGCCGACGTGGAGGCGATCCCCCGGCTCTACTGGCAGGTGTGGCTCCGCGGCTATCTGCTCGGGATGTAGACCGTTCGGGCACGGATCAAGAGGAGGAGACGGTTCAGGCGTCGTGACTGTTCCGCGCTTCCTCGGCGACGCGCACGGCCGAGACGTTACCCGCCACGTCGTGGACGCGGACGATGTCCGCCCCGCGATCGGCGGCGATGGCGCTGGCGGCGACGGTCGCCTCGTAGCGCTCGCCCGCCGGCTGTCCGCTCTGCTCGAACAGCGACTTGTGCGAGTGGCCGACGAGCACCGGACAGCCGAGCGCGTCGAACTCGCCGACGCGGTCGAGCAGCTCGAAGCTCTCGGCCGCGGACTTCCCGAATCCGATCCCGGGATCGACGATGATCTGCTCGCGGTCGAGTCCGGCGCGTTCGGCGAGGAGGATGCGCTCGCGCAGCTGTTCGATGGTGTCACCGACCACGTCGTCGTACTCGACGGTCGTGTCGGGATCGACCGGGGCGTTGATGGAGTGCATCACGACGATGGGGACGTCGTACTCGGCGGCGACGAAGCGGATCTCCGGATCCGAGAGCCCGGACACGTCGTTGAGGAAATCCGCGCCGGCGTCCAGCGCAGCCCGGGCTGTCTTCGCCCGTCGCGTATCTACGGAGACGAGCGCGTCGAGATCGCGAATCCGCTCGATGACGGGGACGAGCCGATCGATCTCCTCCGCGACGGGGACCGGCTCCGCGCCCGGACGCGTGGACTCGCCGCCGATATCGACGATATCTGCGCCCTCGGCGACGAGCTCCTCGGCGCGCTCGACGGCGGCATCGACGGCGTCGTACTCGCCGCCGTCGTGGAAGGAGTCCGGTGTCACGTTCAGGATACCCATGACCGCGGTGCGATCCGTCCACGGGTAGCCGTCGTCGGTCTCGCCGGAGCGGGTCCCAGCCACCGGAGTCTCGTCGACGGCGATCCGATCGGCGAGCACCGAGGCGTCGGTCTTCCTCAGTCGGGTATCGAGCGCGTCGAACTGCTTGTTCGTCCCGGCGAGGACGACATCGACGGGTTCGCGGTCCTGCGCGTCGACGCCCGAGACCACACAGCGCCCGCCGACCGCCGCCATCGCCGTATCGAGTCGCCGCGCCTGCGGCGCACGAATCGTCAGTGTCCGCGTCTCGTGAATCAGGTCGGTCTCGGCGCGCTCGCGTTCGGCACTCGGGACGTCGGCAGTTCGGAGCACCGCGCGCGCGTCGTCGCCGTCGCGGATCCGTCTCGCGGTCGGGCCGTTCGTCCACCGTTCGCGCGCTTCGCCGATCACGAACAGCGAGCCGCAGACGACGACCGCGTCCCCCACCTCGGCGGCGTCGAGTGCCGCTGAGACCGCGGCGTCGACGGAGTCGAACCCGATCGCGTTCGGGAACGACTCGGCGAGCACCCCCGGGCGCTCGGCCCGCTCGAACGCCGGGCGACAGGTGTAGACCGAATCGGCGTCCGGGAGCGCGCGCGCCATGCCGGCGTGGTCCTTGTCGGTCATCGCCCCGACGACGAGATGGCAGTCGTCGTAGTCGAACTCGGCGAGCGTCTCCGTGAGTCGCTCACAGCTCCCGGGGTTGTGTGCGCCGTCGAGGACAGTGAGCGGCTCACGCTCCATCACCTCGAACCGACCGGGCCAGTGGGTGCTTCGGAGCCCCTGCGCGAGGTCGTTCGTCGACACCGGTACGTCGAGTTCGTCGCCGACCTGTCGCGCGAGGGCGGCCGCGATCCCGGCGTTCTCCGCTTGGTGGGGACCAAGCATCGCGAGCCTCGTTTCGACAGTCCACTCCGGGGCGGCGAGCGAGACGCGGCTCTCGATCCCGTCGCGACCATCGTAGCGGGCTGTCACGTCCGCGGCGTCGCCGCCGACCGTGCGAATGCGATCGTCAGTGAACTCGCGAATCGCCGCGAGTGGTTCCCCCGTCGCCGCCGTGACGAGCGGGCGATCGGTCGCGACGTGGGCCGTGTCACGAGCGATCTCGGCTTCCGTTTCCCCGAGCAGGTCGGTGTGTTCGAGGGTCACGCTCGTGACAGCACTAGCGACCGGAGTCGTCGCGGAGGTGGCGTCGTGTCTCCCGCCGATCCCCACTTCGAGGATCGCCACGTCCACGTCCTGACGGGCGAACGCCCACAGCGCCATCCCGGTCACCGTCTCGAAGAACGTCGGCGATTTGTCCTCGCGAGCGCGCTCGGTGACGTACGGCTCGACCCGTTCGACGTACGCCGCGACCGCGCGTTTCGACAGCGTTCGACCGTTGACCCGAACGCGTTCGCGCACATCAGCGAGATGCGGTGAGGTGTACAGTCCGACGTCGAGTCCGGTCTCGCGGAGCACGCGGTCGAGGAACGCGGCGGTCGTGCCTTTCCCGTTCGAGCCGGCGATCTGGACGACAGCGTACTCCTCGTCGGGCGAGTCGAGCGAATCGAGGAGGCGACGGGTGTGTTCGACGCCCGTGCGCGGGGAGTGTCGCCGGAGGTCGAACAGCCACGTCGCCGCCTCGTGATACTGCATACCGGTGGTCGTTTCGGCGCGCGTTTAGACGTATCGGATAGCGTCAACGCCAGCGGAAACAGTCGAACGGTTCAAGATCGAGGGAGCCGAACGACTGACTGAATGAAGCTCGACGAGTACGTCGGCGGACTCGGTGACGACGAAGCGGCGCGACGCCGACAGCTCGCCGAGGAGAAGTCCTACGAGATAACCGAGTATCTCGAAGACGTCGAGCGGTCGATCGACGAGAGCCTGCAGGGCGACGCGCTGTTCGGCTCGACCGCGCCGGGTATCTTCGTCGGGAGGTCCTCCTACCCGGACGTGTCTGCGGGCGTACTCGCCCCAGTGAGCGACCCCGACCGCGCCGCCGAGTTCGAGACCGGTCCCCACTGGTACAAGCGCGGCTACACCATCGACGACGTGTTCCAGTCGCGGACGAACCTCCTCAACTCCGCGAAGCGCACGAACGTCCACGTCGCCGACGAGTGGGACGGCTTCACCGGCGTCCAGCGAGAGATCGCTATCGCCGACCGACCCGTCGACGTGGAGCTCGGCTTGGACGGACAGCCGGAGATCGAGATGGATCTCTCCGTTCGGGACATCTCGACGCCGACCGGCCCGCGTGCGACGGCCGAGTACGCCGATCTCGGGGAGAATCCGCACGTCCCGAAGCCGGTCGAGTACGCCCTCTCCGACGACGACTGGAAGGCTGAAGGCGCGATGACGTATCTCTACAACCGCGGGCTGGACGTGTACCAGATCGAGAACGTGCTCGCCGCGGGAGCGCTCGGCGAGACGGAGAGCCGAAAGCTCGTTCCGACGCGCTGGTCGATCACGGCGGTCGACGACACGATCTGTGAGTTCCTGCGCGGGCAGATACACAATCGTCCGAGTGTCGACCGGACGGCGGTGTGGTACAACGAGTATCTCGGCAACCGCTTCTGGGTGATACTCGCGCCCGGCGACTTCGAGTTCGAGCTGGTGGAGCTGAAAGCCCCCGGATCCGTCTGGAATCCCGCCGGGCGCGGCTACAACGTCACCAGCGACTACGAGGGGTTCGAGGGGCGGACGAGCTACGCGAGCGAGACCGCCGGTGCGTACTACGCGGCGAAGCTCGGCGCGCTCGAAGAGCTGGCCGACCGCGGACGACAGGCGAAGGTGCTCATCGTCCGCCACGTCACCCCCGACTACTGGGGACCGGCGGGCGTCTGGCAGGTGCGCGAGACCGTCCGAAACGCCTTCGAGGAGGGCGAGCCGGGCGAGGCGGAGACGCTCCACGACGCCGTGCGCGAACTGCTTGACCAGTGGCCCGTAGACCTGAACACGCTCCGGCGCAACTCCGAGCTCGTCGCCGGCGTCCAAGCGAGTCTGGCCGATTTCGACCGTCGATAATGTTTATATCCGGTCGACGTTTCGAGCCGGCGTGTATACACCGTTACTCCAGTTCGGGATCCCGGGCGGGGCCGAGCTGCTCGTCATCCCGATCATTCTCGCGTTGAATCTCGTCCTCGCCGTCGGCTTCGTCGGTGGGATCGGCTACTTCCTCCTCCGAATCCGTTCTGACGGCAGCGTCGGCGAACGGCTCGCCCGCATCGAACGGAAGATCGGGAAACTGGAAGCACAGGTCGAACACATGCAACAGGAGCGCGAGGAGTGACTCCGATCACGCCTCGGGATCGAGATTCGCCTACGCTTCCTCGACCAGCTCGCCGGTGTCCTCGATAATTCCGGCCATCGTCTCGTCGTCCGGAGCCATCCCCGCGAGCCGTGCGAGCTTCATGATGGAGACGTGATACACTGTCTGGACACCGGGCGACGCTTCCCAGATGACGACGTTACAGGGGAACAGCGCGCCGATTCGCTCCTCAGAGGCGTCGAGCGCGCGATCAGCCATCTCCGGGTTGCAGGCTCCGAGCACGTAGTACGGGTCGCGGTTCGCGTCGACTTTCTCGTTGAGCATCTCGGAGGGTGAGAACTCCGTCGGAACGCCGAAGCCGGCGTCGGTGAACACCTCGCGCACGTGCTCGATCGCCTCCTCGTGTGACATCTCCAGCGTGGCACGGTGTTCGCCGATGTCCTCGGGATCGACCGTCGCAGGATCGAACGGAAGCATACAGAGGGATAGGAACGCGGCGATAAAAGCGTGCGCGTCAGGTCACTCGGTGGGGACCGGCCCAGTGCCGGTGACGGCACGGACGGCCTGCTCGAACTCCTGACGCGTCGGGAAGTAGGTCTCGTCGCTCTCGGCGAGCACGTCACCAAGCTCGCGAGCGCCGTCCGGCGTGCGGATCTCGGTGTCGCCCTCGCGACGGCGGATCTCGCTCACCTCGATCCCGAAGTGGAGCCGCGAGGTGACCTGTGCGAGCGGGACGCCGGCCACGTCCGGTCCGTCGCCGAGTTCGACAGCCGGCTCCTCGCTTTCCTCGTCTTCGTCGTCGGCCATACGACCGCTTCCAGTGGCCGGCTGTTAATCGTTGCGAACCGGCGAGCAGAAGACGTATTCACAGGCCGGCGGTAGCGGGCGCATGGCCGAGCGAACGACCCGCGAGCGAATCGCCGACCACCTGCGAACGGAGAGCGCCGAGGCCGGCACGCTCGCCAACGAGTTCGAGATCACGACGAGCGCGGCGCTCTCGCACGTCGAACACATCGCGCGGTCGCTCGACGCGACGGACGAGGAGCTGCTCGCGGCCCCACCGACCTGCCGGGAGTGCGGATTCGACGGTTTCGACGATCTCATCAACCGACCGTCTCGGTGTCCGGAGTGCAAGAGCGAGTCGCTTACCGAGCCGGCGTTCACGATCAGGTGAGCAGTCGCAGGAGTCCCGGGACGAACAGCGCGAGCCCGAATACGTACGCCGTCGCGACGACGAGCCAAGCGCGGCGAATCCGCTCGTACCGATCGCGCAGGGCGTCGAACCGCGGGAGAACGACGTACGAGAAGAAGCCGACGAGGAAGACGAACGTCACGAGCAGCGCGAGAAGATGTGTCACCAGCGGAAGCCCCGTGCCGGCGATGTAGAGTCGCGGCGACGGCACGACCGTCTCGATCCCGTACTCGGCAGTCGTGTAGAAGACACCGGCGAGGACCCCCGCCGCGTAGTGGAGTCCGGACGCGAGTGTCGGATCCACGTCCGTCGGGTTACTCCCGGTGAGCAGTCCGGTAGCGACGAACGGGGCCGTCGATCCCTCTGGGAGTCGGTGCATCGGGACGTTCGAGACGACGGCGGCGACGAGACCGGCGACCGCCCCGAGCACGTAGACCGTCGAGAGGGTGAGCGCGGGACTGTGAAGGAGTAGATCGAAGCTGAACACGCGTGAACTACTGTCCCCCACGGCCAAAGTTGCTCGCGTTTACGCGCGATCGCCGCCGCGGATCGCGTCGAGTCGCTCCCATCCGAGTTCGGTCTTCGGGCCTTTCGAGCCGGTGGCGAGCGCGCCGGCGGCGTTGGCAGTCGCGAGTGCGGTCGCGCGGTCGTCACCGCGGAGGCGGCTCGCGATGTAGCCCGCCGCGAACGCGTCGCCCGCACCGGTGGTATCGACCGCCGTCGGCTGGTAGCCGTCGTGTTCACAGCGGCCCTCGGGCGTCTCGACCACTGCGCCGTCGGTCCCGCGTTTCGTAACGACGACCGGCGGAGTCGGCGCGTCGAGACCATCGGCCTCGCGGTCGTTCACGAAGAGCAGATCGGCCGCGTCGATGGCATCGGCGTAGTCGCGCGTACCGAGCCGTCGCCCCGGATCGACCGAGAGCGGTACGTCGGCGTCCGCCGCGATACGAGCGACGCGGGCGACGGTGTCCGGTCGGTGGGCTGTGACGTGGACGTGGTCGGCGCGCCGGATCGGCTCGGGGTCGAGATCGTCGGGCCCGAGCGCCTCGTTGACGCCCGGGGTCGCGAGCACGGACACCTCGCCGGAGTCGTCCACGAGCAGGTACTTCGTCGTCGTCGCGCCCTCGATGGTCCGGAGCCGTGAGAGATCGACGCCCGCGCGGTCGAGATCGCGGCGCGCGAGCAGGCCGTGGTCGTCGTCGCCGACGCTGCCGACGAGCGTCACCGCACAGCCGAGTCCGGTGAGACCGACAGCGACGTTGGCAGCGGAGCCGCCGCCGGTCTGACTCCGCTCGCGGACGACCGCCTCGCCGTCGGCGTCGGGGAGCGAGTCGAGGCGGAGCGTCACGTCCCAGTTGACGTGTCCGACACAGCAGACCCGAGACATATCCGCACTCGGGAGCGTCTCGGTGAAAGGCCCCCGGTTCGAGCCGAGAGTTCACGCGATCGCGAACAGGACGAGGTTGTGAACGCCGGGACCGAGACCGACAGCGGCGACGAGACCGAGCAGTAGCGATCCCTCCGCCGGCTCCTCGCGGACGTACTCGCGGAAGGCGAACAGGACGGCGCTCGCGAGCGCGAGCTTCACGAGGACGAACAGCCACGCCGTACCGAACAGCTCGGCGGGCGGGAGTCCGTGGCCGGCGTCGATGAGCACGGCCGACAGCGGGGTCTGCTCGCCGAAGCCGAGCGCGATCCCCTGTGCCGTCGAGAGACCGTCGAGCGTGTGTCCGAACAGCGCGAGCAGACCCGGAAGCCCGGTGACGCCGACTCGCGAGCGCAGCGCGAGCCAGAGACCGGCCGTGACTGTGCCCGACAGCGCGAGCGCGCGCAGCGGGCCAGCGAGCGTCAGGCTCTCGTTGGCGAGCGCGTATCGGAGCCCGACGCCGACGAGCGCCAACAGCAGGCCGCTACCGGTCCCCGCGAGCACGCCCGGCGTGGTTGAGGGAGCCCACTCCGTCGCTGACCGGTCGGCGACGGTGAGCCAGACGGTCCCGGCGACGAGGAACGTCGTCAGGTAGACGACCGGACTGCCGAACAGCGGCGCGAGCACGCCGGGGACCGCCCCGACCTGATACAGCGCGTAGCCGGCCGCGCCGGTCGCCATCCACGGCGCGAACGCGACGACGACGGCGGGCGTGACGGGCGGGCGACGGCGGCGGAGTCCGACGCCGACGACGGCCAGCCCGACGGAGACGGCGAGCAGATACGGAAGCGGCGGGAGTGCTGTGCCGGTCGGCAACAGCTGTGACATAGTCGGGTGGGTATCGGAGCGCGTGAAAGCGTTGCGGATGTTTGCCGCTGGTCGGGAGGTTATTACCGTGAAGGACGAACAGTTCGCGTAGCAGTGAGCACACAGTACGAGGCCGGCGTCTGCAACATCGACGGAGCGGAACGACGGAAGCGGCGGCGCTACGCCGCCGTCGCGTTCGGCGTCGCAGCCGCGTATCTGCTCGTCGTGCTGGTGAGTTCGCTTCCGACGCTGCTGCTCGTCGGGCTGTTCGTCCCGCTCTCCGTCGGCTTCGAGATGGCGCTCCAAGCGCGGCGGGCGTTCTGCGTGAGCCTCGCGCTGTCGGGCGAATACGCCTTCGACGACGAGTCCGGACCGGTGTCGGCCGCCGACGCGAGAGCGACAGATCGCGCGGCCGGGCTGAAGCTCGCCGCCCTCGGTCTCGGCGGCGGAGCCGTTACGACGGGACTCGTCTACGCCGTCGTGAGTCTGGTCTGACGCGTTTAGACCGGGACGTTTTCAGCGATGGCTTCCGACGGTCGGGTATGAATCGCGAGGAGCTCGCCGCCCGTATCGACCACACCGTGCTCGGCCCGGAGACGACGCTCGCCGACGTCGAGACGCTCCTCGACGAGGCGAGCGAGCACGGGATGAACGCCTGTCTCCCGCCCTGTTACGTCTCCGAGGCGAGCGCGTACGCGCCGGACGTGACGCTCGCGACCGTCATCGGGTTCCCGCACGGGCAGAACGCGCCGGCGGCGAAAGAACAGGAGGCCGAACGCGCGTGGGGGGCCGGCGCTGATGAACTCGACGTGGTCATCAACGTCGGTCGGCTCCGCGCCGGTGACGACGAGGCGGTGCAGGCAGAGCTGGAGGCGGTCGTCGCTGCCGTTCCCGTCCCGGTGAAGGTCATCATCGAGACCGCGCTGTTGACCGACGCCGAGAAACGCCGGGCCTGTGCGGCCGCTCGCGATGCCGACGCGGCGATGGTGAAGACCTCGACCGGCTTCGCCGACGGCGGGGCGACCGTCCCCGACGTGGAACTGATGAGCGAGTATCTCCCGGTCAAGGCCTCCGGCGGGGTGGGGAGCTACGAGGAGGCGATGGCGATGTTCGAGGCCGGAGCCGAGCGCATCGGCGCGTCCTCGGGCGTCGCTATCATTAATTCGATTGTGTAAATAGAGATAATACGTAATCAGATAGCCTTGTCACCAGTAGCTCAGCTTGCCCAACGTGGCCCCTCAGTTCGGCTGGTTTCGTAGGAGAAATCTACTGTCTGATTAATCTCTGTTCCGCGTTTTAGCGCGACATACAGCTCGATCTTATATATTATATCCCCAGTTCAAACGTATATCGTGGATCAGGGGTACTTTCTGGCCGCAGAACTATTTTATTCTATGCCGTTTACTCCGTATCATTTCGGACCTGCGTTACTGTTTGGAATTATACTTTTTAGATATATTGACTTTACGACGTTTGTTGTAGCCAACCTGATCATCGACTGGAGAGCAGCACTTGTACTGTTCAATCTGTGGATGGGTCCCAGACACGGGTGGGTACATACGTTCATCGGTGCTTCGATAATGTCAGTGATTCTATTTGTAGTTATGAATTATATGAGAAAAGAGTACAGAGAACAGCATACGCAGATGAGTTTGGGTCAAGTTCCAACGAAGATCAAAATACTGTTGGCCGCGTTTGCCGGGACATTTCTCCACGTTGCTATCGACTCGTTCCACCATCCCAGAATGGAGCCGTTTATGCCGTTTAGTCTTAACCCGTTACTCGGAATCGCAGGAACGCAGGAGGTGCGCCAGCTTACGACAGTTTGTGGCATTCTTGGACTGTTCGCCCTGATATTGTTCCCACGATTGGGAAATGTAAGTTGGGAGGTAGAGAACAGAGAGAACTAGCCGGTGAGAGCAGGGCATACGCAGTAGGGAAGCCAATATCAGGAGATTGGGATCCGGATGAGACAATCGATATGCAGTCGGCGATGAGGCAGATTCATACGATCCGAACTGCGGAAGCACTTGCCCGTCGGAAGACGATGGAGACCCGCAAGAGGATGAGTATGGTTGGTTGCTGGTATGAAATAGAGTAGCCATACGTGAAATTCATTTTACATGAATGGCATATTGAGTGACAAGTAACCCATCGTTTCACTCCGTTCGTTCCGTCGCGCTTTTGCTCGCGCATCCGCTTGTACTCGTACGAATGGCCCGCTATCATATCGAGACGTACGGCTGTACCTCGAACCGCGGCGAGAGCCGCGAGATCGAGCGGCGGCTCCGCGACGCGGGCCACCACCGCACCGACCTGAAGGAGGCAGATGTCGCCATCCTCAACACCTGTACCGTGGTCGAGAAGACGGAGCGGAACATGCTCCGCCGGGCCGAGGAGCTGGAGTCCGAGGTGGCGGATCTCATCGTCACCGGCTGTATGGCGCTTGCACAGGGGGAGGAGTTCGCCGAGATCGACGCACAGGTGCTCCACTGGGAGGCGGTCCCGACCGCCGTCACCAACGGCGAGTGTCCGACGACCACCCCCGACGCCGAGCCGATCCTCGACGGCGAGATCGGCATTCTCCCCATCGCACGCGGCTGTATGTCGAACTGCTCGTACTGCATCACGAAGTTCGCGACCGGGCGGATCGACTCGCCGCCGGTCGAAGACAACGTCGAGAAGGCGCGCGCGCTCGTCCACGCCGGCGCGAGCGAGATCAGGGTGACAGGGCAGGACACGGGCGTCTACGGCTGGGACGAGGGCGAACGGAAGCTCCCAGAGCTGCTCGACCGCATCTGTGCCATCGACGGCGAGTTCCGCGTCCGGCTCGGGATGGCGAACCCCGGCGGGATTCACGGGATCCACGACGAGCTCGCGCGCGTCTTCGCCGACAACGAGAAGCTGTACAACTTCATCCATCTCCCCGTTCAGTCCGGCTCCGACGCGGTGCTCGAAGACATGCGCCGGCAACACCGCGTCGGGAAGTTCCGCGAGATCGTCGACCGGTTCGACCGCGAGCTCGACCACTGGACCCTCTCGACGGACTTCATCGTCGGCTTCCCGACCGAGGACGACGCCGATCACGAGCAGTCGATGGCCCTGCTCCGGGAGGTGCGCCCGGAGAAGATCAACGTGACGCGGTTCTCGAAGCGACCGGGCACGGACGCCGCCGAGATGAAGGGACTGGGCGGGCAGACGAAGAAGGACCGCTCGAAGGCGATGTCGGCGCTGAAGATGGACGTCGTGGGTGACGCCTACCAGTCGATGATCGGCGAGCGCCACGAAGTGCTGGTCGTCGAGCAGGGGACCGGCGACTCGGTCAAGTGTCGCGACGGGGCCTACCGGCAGCTCATCGTTCAGAACGCCTCCGAGCACGGCGTCGAACCCGGTGACTTCCTCACCGTCGAGGTGACGAGCGCACAGTCGGTGTACGCGTTCGCTTCGCCCGTCGGAACGGACGATCCCGAAGCGTCGGACGAGGAGATCGCCGTCGCGGACTGACGCCCGGGTTTTTCTCGATCCGCGGTGACCCGTGCGTATGGCCGACTACGAGCTCTCTCGCGAGGCGGAACATCTCCACTACGACTTCGACCGCGAGCGCGACTCCGTCCTGACGGTCGAGTCGGGCGACACCGTCGCGTTCGAGTGTCTCGACGCCGGTGACGGCCAGCTCCCGCCCGATGCCGCACCCGAGGACGTACAGGCCGTCGATGCGCCGGGCCATCCGATGACCGGTCCGGTCGAAATCGCGGGCGCACAGCCGGGTGACACTCTCGCCGTCGAGATTCTGGACGTAGCCCACGAGGGTGTCGGCTGGACCTACGTCGCGCCGGACGCCGGTCTCCTCCCCGAGGCGTTCCCCGACTTCGCCGTCCACACGTGGGACCTCGATGAGGCGGTCGGCTACTTCCACGGTATCGAGGTCCCACTCCACCCGTTCCCCGGCAACCTCGGCGTCGTGCCAGTCGAGCCGGGACCGCACTCGACGATCCCGCCCCGCTCCGTCGGCGGCAATCTGGATATCAAACACCTGACCGCCGGTTCGACGCTGTATCTCCCGGTGGAGGTGGCCGGCGGGCTGTTCTCAGTCGGTGATCTCCACGCCGCACAGGGAGACGGGGAGGTGTGTATCACGGCCATCGAGATACCGGGAACGGCCACCGTTCGACTCCGACTCGCCGAGCGCGACGTCAGCGGGCCGGAGATAGAGACGAGCGGCCCGTTCGCCCCTGCCGGCCACACCGACCGCGAAACGGACGTGCGCGCCGTCGCCGGACTCGGCGCTGACGTGAACGAGGCGACACGGGAGGCGGTTCGGGAGATGATCTCGCTGCTCACCTCGGAGACCGATCTCACCCGCGAGCAGGCGTATATGCTCTGTTCGACGGCGGTCGATCTGAAGGTGAGCGAGGTGGTGAATCAGACGGTCGTCGTGACCGCGTATCTCGGCGTTTCGGTCTGAGCGCGGCGTCAGCTCTCCTCGAAGACGGCGAGCCGGTCGACCTCGCTGTCGGTCTTCCACTCGTCCAGCTCCTTCGGATCGACGTGGACGAACACGTCGTCGACCTCCGGGGTCTCCCCGACGGCCCGGACGACGGCTGTCTCGATCTCGTGCGCCTCTCTGACGGTCGTCGCGCCTTCGATCTCGATGTGGAGTGAGACGTCTACCTCGGGACCGACGTAGTGTGCGACCACGTCGTGTGCGCCGGCCACGTCGGGGTGATCGAGCGCGCGGGAGAGAATCTCCGCGCGCAGCTCCTCGGGCGGTGCGCCGCCGACGAGATACGAGAGGTTGTCACGCACCACCTCGACGCCGGTGTAGCCGATAGCGACGCTGACGGCGAGCGCGGCGATCGGATCGAGGACCGGAACCCCCACCTGTGCACCGAGCACGCCGGCGAGGGCGGCTCCAGCCGCGAGGATATCATTGCGATTGTCGAGCGCCGTCGCGCGGAGCGCCGGCGACTGCTCGTCCGTCGCTACCCCGAGAACGTACCGGTAGAGACCGAACTTCACGACCCCACCCACGGCGAGTACGACGGCGGCGGTCGGTCCCCGCGAGACGGTGACCGATCCCGATAGCACGGTCGTGATGGCGTTGTACGCGACCGCACCGCCGGCGAGGAAGATACCGCCCGCGACGACGAGTGAGACGAACGGCTCGATGCGCTCGTGGCCGTGCGGATGGTCGGCGTCGGCCGGCTGGGTCGTGAGATACAGCCCGACGAGGACGACCGCCGAGTAGGCGCTGTCGGCGAGGCTGTTCGCCGCCTCGGAGCCGACGGCGAGACTGCCGGTCGTCTGCCAGACGACCGCTTTGGCGGCGAATAGCCCGATATTCGCGACAAGGACGAGTGCGCCCACCCGCCTGAGCGAACTCGCACGGGACATACCTGATTCTCGCGAGCCGGCGACTTGGCTGTGTCGCCCGCCGGTCGAACCGCTTTTCGCCGTCGCTGCCGGCCTACGAGTATGCAGACGCTCGCCTTCGATGGTCGGACGGGCACGGCCGGTGACATGCTGTTGGCCGCGCTCCTCGCGGCCGGCGCGGACCCGGACGCGCTCGCGCCCGTCACCGACGCGCTCCCCGTCGAGTACCGTCTCGACCGCCGGGACGAACACGGCATCACTGCGACGACCGTCGACGTGCTCCTGACCGACGAGATAGACGAGGACGGTGAGGAGGCGGGCGGAGCCGGATCCGACGAATCGCTTCCGTCGCTGGATAAGACGGGCCGGAACGGCCACGCTCACGGTGACGGCGACGAAGCGGGTCACACACACGACGACCACGGCGACCACGCACACGGCCCAGACGGCCACACCCACGCCGAGGGCCACGGCGTCACTCGAACGTATCCGGAGGTCGTCGAGCTCGTCGAGTCGATGGCGTTGGGCGAGCGCGCCGAAGCGATCGCGCTGGGTGCGTTCCGCCGGCTCGGAGCAGCGGAGGCGACCGTCCACGACACCGATCTCGAAACCACAGCATTTCACGAGGTTGGAGCCGACGACGCCGTCGCGGACATCGTCGGCGTCGCCCTGCTCGTCGCCGATCTCGACCCCGAGCGGATCGTGACGACGCCCGTCTCCGCCGGCGGCGGTGAGGTGCGGATGGCACACGGGACGTACCCCGTCCCCGCGCCCGCGGTCGTCGAGATCGCGAGCGAGGCCGACTGGGAGCTCCGCGGCGGCCCCGTCGACGAGGAGCTACTGACACCGACCGGTGCGGCGATTCTGGCCGAACTCGCTGACGGGGTCGACTCGCTCCCATCGATGCAGGTCAGAGCATCGGGCTACGGCGCGGGGACGCGCTCGCTCGCAGACCGGCCGAACGTGGTGCGTGCGGTCGTCGGTGCTGCCGACGAGGGGCTCGTCCGCGACGAGATCCGGGTGTTAGAGACCAATCTGGACGACGCCAGTCCCGAGCTCTTGGGGAGTCTCCAGCGATCGCTGAAGGAGGCGGGCGCACGCGACGTGAGCGTCGTCCCGGCGACGATGAAGAAGGGGCGACCGGGCCATCTCGTGAAGGTCATCGTCCGTCCGCCGGACGTGCAGACGGTGGCACGGCGGCTCGCAGAGGAAACCGGGACGCTCGGCGTTCGGGAGACGGGTGCGGGCCACCGCTGGATCGCGACCCGCGCGTTCGAGACCGCCGAGATCGAGATCGACGGAGAGACCTTCGGCGTGAGCGTGAAGGTCGCGGGCGACGGCGACGGGACGGTGTACGACGTGAGCGCGGAGTTCGACGACGCCGACGCCGTGGCCGAGCGGACGGGGCTGTCGGTGCGTGAGGTGATGCGCCGCGCGGAAGCGCAGATCCGTTAGCCCTCGTCGCGTCCCTCGGTCGCGCCGCTCTCGTGTCGTGCCAGCGCGGCGTCGAGCGTGAGATCACCGCGTGCCACCCGCCGTGCGAGCCCGTCGTCGATACTGCGGTCGGTGTCGCTCCGCTCTCGCGACTGTCGCTTGATCTGGCTGATCTCGCCGTCGGTCGGTTCGATATTCCGCCCGTCGGTCTCGTCGCCGGCGATGCGCGCGATGTTGACGGCCGCGAGCACGTCGCCCATCCCGCGAGCACCGGGACCGAGTGCCGGTGTCGTCCCCGTTTCGTCCACGATCTCGACCGTGTAGCCGGCGAGCGCGTCGATGATGCGCGCGCTCTGGAGCCGGGAGCCGTCACCGACCCGGACGAGCGGATCGCTCGCGCCGTCAAGCTCCCGCGCGATCGTCTCGCCTACGGCGTCGAGCGGGACGTGGAACGCGGCGACGACCGTATCCCCGACGAGGACCGCGATACCGGGGCGGTCGCCCGGATCGATACCGACGACGGTTCGTCCCTCGTCCGCCCGGAGAAACGCGAGCGCCTCCTCGACGCCGCGTCGGGGGTCGTCTGCCGTCGCGCGGACGACCGGGGCGACGTCGGGAACGGCGTCGTCGCTCCCGGCGATGAGTACCTCGCAGTCCGGGATCTCGTCCGTCGTCGGATCGACGGTGGTGAACGTGACGTTGCGCGCGTCGAGTTCGGCCACCAGCCCGTGGTACAGTTCGAAATCCGTCGTGGCGACGACGAGCACGGACGCAGTTAACGCGGGGCGAGCAAAAGCGACGCGGGAAACGGGTGTTTTTCCCAAGCGGCGTCGAACCGCCGGTGTGAGCGAGCCGATTCCGACGGGATGTGCGAGTATCGACGGACTGCTCGGCGGGGGGTTTGAGCGCGGAGCCGTGACACAGCTGTACGGTCCGCCCGCCGCCGGCAAGACGAATCTCGCACTCGCTGCTGCCACGGCGATCGCCGCAAGCGGTGAGAAGAGCCTCTACATCGACACCGAGGGCGTCTCGGTCGATCGCTTCGAGCAGCTGGCAGCGACCGACGCCGGCGAGGAGCAGTCGGTCGAAGCGATCGCCGGTCGAGTCATCATCTCCGACGCGCTCGACTTCCAAGAGCAGGAAGAGGCCGTCCGCGACGCGGAGGCGTTCGCCGATCAGGTCGAGCTCATCGTGCTCGACTCCGCGACCGGGTTCTACCGGCTCGAACGCGACAGCGACGGCGGCGGCGAGACGCTCCGAGCCGTGGCCCGACAGCTCACACATCTCCTCTCGCTCGCGCGGAAACACGGGATCGCCGTCGTCGCGACGAATCAGGTGTTCACCGATCCCGACAGCGACTCCGACCGCGTGAAGCCGCTCGGCGGGAACACCCTCACGCACTGGTCCGGGGCCGTGCTCCGGGTCGAGCGGTTTCGCGGCGGGGTGCGGCGCGCGACGCTCGAAAAACACCGATCGAAGCCCGCCGGCGAGACCGCTCGCTTCGAGATCACCGGCGATGGGCTGGAGACCGTCGAGGACTAAACCGAGGCGTCACGCGCGGTGAGCGTCCCCACGTCGACGCGGACCAGCACGTCGTCGGGGTCGAGGGTGAGCTTCTCACCCGCGACGCCCCACGCTTCGGGGCCGTCGCCGTCGAGATAGTTCGGCAGAATACGACGGGCGGCGGCGTTGATCTCGTCTGTCTCCTCGACGACGGTGGCGGTCCCCCGAACCGAGACGTGCCAGTCTCGCTCGGGGTCGCAAATCGACAGCGCGACCTTCGGGTTCTCGCGGACGTCCGCCACCTTCTCGCCGCCGCCGAGGAACTCCAGCAGATCGCGGTCTGTGTCGTAGCCGTACCAAACCGGTGTAACGTGCGGATCCGTTCCGCTCACGGTGGCGACGTGAGCGACGTGCTCCGTGTCAGCCACCAGTTCGATCGCATCGCTGTCGAGTGTCATACCGGGGCTACGCCGGCCCACCGGAAGAGGAACGAAGAATCGGCCGTAATTGCCGGCTCCCTGACGGGGAATGTGACACCGCGGCGATAGCTGGGTATGGAGAGTCCACTGGCGAACGAGATCGTCGTCGGGCGCATCGAGTCGGCCGAGGCGTTCGAGGCGGCGCGAAAGCCGAAGCTCGCGAAGCTCGAAATCGATCTCGGCGACGAGACCGTACGGTCGGCCGCACAGCTGCTGTATCACCACGAAATCGACGAGCTACCCGGAACGCGCGTCTGCTGTGTGACCGATCTGGGCACAGTTACCATCGCCGGCTACACGTCAGAGGTGCTGACCGTCGGTGTGCCCGGCGAGGACGGCAACCCGGTGCTCGTCACGCCGTCGACGGACGTGCCGCTCGGGGGCGTCCTGTACTGAGTCTGTAGTCGTGCGTCGGGAGCGCAGTCGGGTCGCCGGTCGGACTCAGAGCGACTCGGAGCGGACGAACCAGACGCGGGCCGAGAGGCTCAGAAACACCGCGAACATAGTCAGGATGACGGCGAACCCCGCGGCGAGATCGTGTGCGGCGATGTCGTGGGTGATCGCACCGCCGACGTACTCGGCGTTCAGGACGGTGTGATGTGGGCTGTCACCGATGACCGGGACGAAGTAGTCGACGACATCGTTGAAGCCGTACCACGCGAGCGCGACGGCGACGCCGCCGATCGGGAAGTCGGCGTAGCGAGGAATGAGGAAGCCCTGAACCACCATCGCGGCGTGGCTCCAGATGAGAAACTGATACAGCCACAGCGGGGTCGCGCCCTGCCCCTCGATGACCAGCTGGACGAACGGGGCCCACGCACCGAGCTTGAGACAGCCGAAGAAGGCGAGCGCGTGAAGCCACGGCACGTCGTAGTCGAGCCGCCACGCGACGAGCGAACACGCGATGAAGAGGGTCGCGACGGGGGAGTCGGGGACGAGCGGCCACGCGAGACGCGCGGTGCGCTCGAACTGCGGGAGATAGTAGTAGAAGCCTGCGATCGTCCCGAGGAGATTGACGAGCGCGATCGGCCACGCGAGCCGGAGGCCGACGGCGGCCAGCCAGTCGGGAAGCGGGTCGAGATACCACGGCAGCTCGCGCTCCGGCGGATCGATATCACCGCCCGGTGTGCGCGCCGCCAGCGCGTCGAGCCGGCGACCGAGCGAGTCGAGCATACGCGAGCGAGGAGCGACCGGGGGAAAAACGCGGCGGAACCGACACCTCCCGTCGGTGGAAGGACACGGGTTAAGTGAGTGAAACCCCTACTATGCTCCATGTCAGAGACCGATATCGAAGAGCTCCGACGCGGGACGGATCTCGTGAAGCGCGGGTTCGCCAAGATGCAGAAAGGCGGTGTCATCATGGACGTGGTGAACCGCGAGCAGGCCCGTATCGCTGAGGACGCAGGCGCGGTCGCCGTGATGCATCTCGAATCCGTCCCCGCGGATATCCGCAAACGCGGCGGCGTCGCCCGGATGGCAGACCCCGGCGCGTTAGAGGAGGTCATCGACGAGGTCTCCGTCCCCGCAATGGGAAAGTGTCGTATCGGTCACACCGCCGAGGCACAGATCCTCGAAGCCGCCGGCGCGGATATGCTCGACGAGTCGGAGGTGCTCACGCAGGCCGACGACCGCTACCACATCGACAAGCGGGAGTTCACCGCTCCGTTCGTCTGTGGCGCGCGGAATCTGGGCGAAGCCCTCCGTCGGATCGACGAGGGCGCGGCGATGATCCGAACGAAGGGCGAGGCCGGAACCGGCGACGTGAATCAGGCCGTCACCCACCAGCGAAACATCCAGCGCTCCATCCGGAAGCTGTCGGAGATGGCATACGAGGAGCGCGACGAGTGGGCGCGCGACCACGAGGCTCCGCGCGCGCTCGTCCACGAGACGGCAGACCGCGGTCGGCTCCCGGTCGTCAACTTCGCCGCCGGGGGTATCGCCACGCCGGCCGACGCCGCACTGATGATGCAACACGGCTGTGACGGCATCTTCGTCGGCTCGGGCATCTTCGGCGCCGAGAACCCCGAGGCGATGGGCGAGGCCGTCGTCGCGGCGGTCAACAACTACGACGATCCCGAGACGCTGAAGGAGATCGCGAAGTCGCCGGGCAAGGGGATGAGCGGGAAGGCCAACGCCCTGCTTGACGACGAGGAGAAGCTGCAGGGTCGCGGCGTCTAACGCCGGCTCAGACGAGTTACACTCGCCTTACAGCTCGTTTGCGGCGTCGAGCGCGATACCGATAGCGCGTTCGACGTTGTTCTTCGCCTTCTCGGGTAGCTCCTCGTCGGAGTCGGCCCCTTTCTGCGTGCCGGTGACGAGATTGCCGTCCACTGTACAGATGGCTCCGGCCGCGAGCCCGCGCCGGCGGGCGAGCGAGAACACCGTCGCCGCCTCCATCTCGATGGCGAGTAAATTCGCCTCGTTCCAGTCCGTAACGTACTCGTCGGACTCGTTGTAGAAGGCGTCGTCCGAGACGATGGGACCGACGTGTATCGCCTCGCTGTTCGCTTCGGCTGAGTCGACGAGCGCGGTGAGCGTCCCGTAGTCCGGAACGGCGGGGTATGTGGCCGACTCGTAGCGTTTCGACGTGCCTTCCGCCTTCGCCGCCCCGGTCGCGACGATCATGTCGCCGATCTCGATTTCCGCCTGAAGCGCGCCGATAGTGCCGACGCGGATGAACGTCTCGACGCCGACGTTGGCGAGCTCCTCGACGGCGATCGCCGCGGAGGGACAGCCGATACCGGTCGAGCAGATGGTCAGCGCTCGCCCCTCGTAGCGTGCGTTGACGAGTTTGTACTCGCGGTTCTCCGCGACCGTCTCGACGTCGTCACACTGGGCGGCGATTCGCTCGACCCGGCCCGGATCGCCCGGCACGAGCGCGATGTCGTTCACGTCACCCTCTTCGACGAGCAGATGCGGCTGTTTCGCCATACGCACGTCTCACGGCGACAGAGTAAGAGTGGTCCGTTCGCGTCCGTCCGAACCCGGCGGCTTTTCTCCGCGCCCGGCGAACGCTCGGTATGCCGCATCTCTTCGACGAGCTCGAACTGCGCGAGACGACGATCCGGAACCGCATCGCCGTCTCTCCGATGTGTCAGTACTCCTGTGAGGGGAAAGACGGGCTCGCGACCGACTGGCATCAGGCCCATCTGGGCTCGCGAGCGACGGGCGGCGCGGGACTCATCATCAGCGAGGCCGCCGCCGTCGAGCCGCGCGGTCGCATCTCGCCGCGCGATCTGGGTATCTGGTCACGGGAGCACGCCGACGCGCTCGCCGACACGACGGCGTTCGTGAAGAAACACGGCGCGACACCAGCTATTCAGCTGGCTCACGCCGGGCGGAAGGCGTCCACGTACCGACCCTCGGCCCGTAGCGACCGAACCACTGTCGCCGGCGAGGACGGGTGGACGCCGGTCGGACCGACCGCGGAGCCGTACCCGTACGATCAGCCGCTCGACACCCATCGGCTCTCGGTCGACGAGATTCAGGATGTCATCGACTCGTTCCGCGAGGCGGCCGAACACGCCCTCGACGCCGGCTTCGAGGCCGCCGAGGTCCACGGTGCACACGGCTATCTCCTCCACGAGTTCTACTCCCCGGTCACGAACACGCGAGAGGACGAGTACGGCGGCGACTTCGCGGGTCGGACGCGGCTCGTTCGCGAGGTCACTCGCGCGGTGCGAGCGGTGTGGCCCGACGACAAGCCCGTGCTCGTCCGGCTGTCGGCGACCGACTGGATGGGCGAGGAGAACTGGACCGTCGAGGACACGGCCCGGCTCGCTCCTCTACTCGCCGAGGACGGGGCCGATCTGCTGGACATCTCCGGCGGTGCGAACCACCCGGACCAGCAGATTCCACACACCGGCCCGCATTATCAGGTCCCGTACGCCGAGCAGGTGCGCGACGCGCTCACCGATACCGACTGTGCCGTCGGCGCGGTCGGTGCAATAAACACCGCTCCGGGAGCCGATGCAGTCGTTCGCAACGGGCGTGCCGATCTCGTGTTGCAGGCGCGACAGAATCTCTACGATCCGAACTTCCCGCTCCACGCCGCCGAGGAGCTGGGCGTCGAGCCACCGGTTCCGCGCCAGTACCGGCGCGGCTTCTGATCGCCGGGGAGTATCCTACCGCGCGAGCGACGGAGAAACGGGTCGCAACCGGATGGCTCAGTCGTTACTGACGCCGAGCTGATCGAGCACCGCAGGCGGCATCTGCTGGCGGACGGCGTCCGGGATCTCGTCCGGCTCGGCGTTCGCGAGCTGGCTCGGTGCGCCGTCCGTGGGATCGAACAGCTGGAGGGCGGTGTGGATGGTGGTCCAGTCGTCCTCCTCGGCGGCGTCGCGGAGACTCTGTGTCGGTGCGGCGAGCAGCTGTGAGACGAGGGTGTCGGCCATCGCCTCGACCGTCGCGCGCTGCTCGTCGGTGAGACCGTCGGCTTCGAGCTTCGAGAGCGCGGTCGAGAGCTCGCGGTCTTTCATCCGCTCGGCTCCCTCGTACATCGCCGAGATCACCTCGTCGGCTCGCTTGCGCTTGTACTGGGCGAGCAGATGGTCGAGTTCAGTCGCGATGATCTCCTCTACCTCGTTGGCGGCGGTCTGTCGGGACGCGAGTGTGGCGTCGGTGAGCGAGCGAAGATCGTCGAGATCGCGCACGTCGACCCCAGTGACGCCAGCGGCACTCGCCGCGACGTCACGCGGCTGGGCGATATCGATGATGAACGTCGTGCCGGCGTTGCGTAGCGTCTCGCCGTCGAGCACGGGCGTCGACGAGCCGGTCGCGGTGACGACGACGTCCGCCTCGGTGACGGCGACGGGTAACGCGTCGAGTCCGACGGCAGACACGTGCGCGCCGAGCGTGTCGGCGACGTGTTCGGCGCGCTCGCGGGTCCGGTTCGCGACGATGACCTCGGCCGCGGACTCCGAGAAGGAGCGCGCCGCGAGCGTTCCCATCTCGCCGGCGCCGACGACCAGCGCGGTCGCGTCTTCGAGCGCGGACTCCGTGGCAGCGAGTCGGGCCGCGGCGGAGCCGAGCGAGACGACGCCCTCGTTGATGGCCGTCTCGGATCGGGCGCGTTCGCCGACGTGGAGCGACTTCAGTAATGCGTCGTCGAGTACCGGGCCGAGCGTGCCGGCCGTTCGTGCAGTGTCGTAGGCGGTGCGGAGCTGGCCGAGGATCTGGTCTTCGCCGATGATGAGCGACTCAAGCCCGCAGGCGACACGGAGCAGCTGTTCGAGCGACTCCTCGTGACCGAGCTCGCGAACGGTGTCGGCCGGCGCGTCGGCCACGTACTCGGCGAGCACCTCCCGCCCGCGG
This sequence comes from Halobacteriales archaeon QH_7_65_31, assembly GCA_003021785.1. GTDB lineage: Archaea > Halobacteriota > Halobacteria > Halobacteriales > Haloarculaceae > Halosegnis. The sequence continues at coordinate 87,138 of PXQU01000013.1, forward strand.
GTCTCCTCGTCGGTGACGACGTACGCCTCCGCGCGGTTGCAGGTCTGGAGGGCGAACGCCTCCTCGACGCCCGGGCGGGCGAGCAGCTGCTCGACCGCTTCCCGCTCGTCGAGCGAGCAGACGGCTTCGATATCGTCGATAGACGCGGAGCTGTGAGAGACGCTAACACCGGAGACGAGAGCGGAATCTGTCACGTAGTATCACCCAGTATATCGCTGACGACGCGGTCGGCTCGTTGCTGTGCTTTGGCCCCTCCCGTACCTAAATGCTTCCAAACCCTATCGTCTCGAACCACCGCCCGAATCGCGTTGCGGCGGCGGGCCGGCGCGACGGAATCGGCCTGTAATCGGTCGCGAATCGCTCCCGCGAGCGCCGCCATCTCGCCGGCGTGTTCGGTCTCCGCTCCGATCTGCTCGCGCAGGTACTTCGAGAGAGCCGGAGCAGTCCCCCCGGTCGAGACCGAGACGGTCACGTCACCGTCACGCACCGTCGCTGGCACGACCACGCTGCCGTTCTCGCGCTCCCCGTGGATGTCGGTCCGGTTGACGAGGACGTTCCGCGCTCGCGCGTCGGATTCGATGCGGGCGTTCAGCGTCCCGTCGTCCGTCGCCGCGACGACGAGTGCTGGCTCCGTTCGGTCGAGCCAAGCGTCGATGTCCGCTGGCTCGGGCGCTCCGCGAACGAACTCGGCGTCGCCGAACTCGGCGTCTGCGAAGTCGGGCGCGACGACGACGACCCGCGCCTCGCGGGTGAATCGTCGAGCCTTGCGCGCACCGACGGGTCCACCGCCGAAGACGAGCACCGTCTCGCCAGCGAAATCGTGAAGCAGCGGGATCACGCCGACTCCTCGGTCTCGACCGTGTTCGCCGTCGCGCGCTCGTCCAGCCGGATCCCCGTCTTCTTGAGGATGCGCGTCGAGAACAGCGAGTCCCACTCGTCGTCGTCCACGTCCCAGTGGTCGGCCATCACGTCACGCACCTGTCGGATGCGCCGCTGGCTCTCCGCCTCGTCGCGCCCGTGTGTCATCGCGAAGAAGTTGTACGGCCACACGCCTTCGTGACGGGGGCGACGGTAACAGTGGGTGACGAACTCCAGCGCCGCGATCTCGGGACCGACCTCGTCGACGAGATCGTCGGGGACGTTCCAGACCGTCATCCCGTTTTCCGTGTAGCCGAGCGCGTAGTGGTTCGGGATCACACCGACCCGGCGCACCTTCCCCTCCGCGTCGAACCGCTTGATCGTCTCCGTGACCCACGCGACCGGCTTGTCGATCTCGGCGGCGATATCGGCGTACGGTGTTCGCGTGGTCGGGAACCCGTCCTGTATCGCCATCACCAGCTCGTACTCGTCGGGCGCGAGCGACTGCCGGTCGGTCGGCGTCACGTCCGGCCCGAGCTGTGAGAGGTCGAGATCGCCGTCGGGAACCGGCCCGTCGAGCAGGAACTTCGCCCCGACGTGGAACTCCCGTCGCTTCGGCATGTCGTACGTCTCCTGACCGGTCCGCTCCTCGATGCGTTCGAGCACGTCGCTCACGCCGTCGCTGTCGGCGACGGAGACGACGAACCACATATTCAGATACGGGTGTTCGCGCTCGTAGTTGTGGGCGACTTCCCGGAACTCGTTCACCTGCTCGGCGATCTCGTCGTAGCGGTCCTCGGGGGCGTGCAGCGCGACGAGCGAGGCCGCGCCGCCGATCTCCTCGGCGTTGACGAGCGCGCCGTACCGCGAGAGCGCACCGGCATCGACCATCTCGGTGAGGCGGGCGTGAAGCGCCGCCGCGTCGATATCGACGCCGCGATCGCGGAGGCCGGCGGCGGCCGGTTCAAAGGGGGCTTCGACGACCGGAAATCCGCCCTGGAAGGCGTTCACGATCGCGCGGTCGAGACGGTCGAACTCGTAGTCGACGGGGCCGCGGCTCATTGTCTCTGCTGGGGGCTACCGAAGGTTAAGCCCCTCGCTGTCGGCTACCTACCGGGAACGCTCGTCACGTCGTGGTCGTCGTCGAGCGAGGAGAGGATGGCGTCCTGATCGGCGTCGGCCTCGTAGTAGAAGACGATCTCGTACCGGTCCTCACGCATCAGCTGCTGGCACTCCCAGACGAACGTATCGTCGTCGAGCGTGCGACCCTGATGTTGGTTGACGCCGAACTCGGAGTCGTCGTTACCGGAGTAGACGTAGGTGTCGGCGGGATCGAAGCCGGCGTGCTCGGCGATCACCTCACCCACGTTGAGCGTGAGCTGATGCAGCGTCGGTTCCTCCTCGCCGGTGAGATCGGTGTGGACGATCAGCCCGTTCAGTTCGATATCGCCCGGTTCGAGCAGGGCCTTCGCCCGCTGGTAGAGATCGCGATCGGTTGCGTCACCCATACACGTGTATCGGGTGTCGCGGCTAAACAGCCACCGATACGCGAAAACGAGTCGAGCGACGGTGATGTCACTCGAAGGTCTGTATCGACGCCGTACTGATACGCCGCCGCAGTCTGAAACCGCTACTTGTCGTGGCCGTTACAGTCGAGTGACGTTGGTCGCGCGCGGGCCTTTCTCGGCCTGCTCGATGTCGAACTCGACTTCCTGTCCCTCTTCGAGATCCGGGCCGCCGACGTCTTCCATGTGGAAGAACACGTCCTCGTCCTCGTCCTCAGTCTCGATGAATCCGTAGCCGCCGGTGTCGTTGAAGAAATCAACAGTTCCTGTCGCCATTGCACTCGGTAGAACAAGAGACGGATATATAAAGCCACCGGCTGAATGCTTCGATACGGCCCGAAGAAGCGATCACGCCGGGGGAGCAGTCACAAGACTGATAGCCGCAGGTAGCAGAGCAAACCTAATGACGACGCCGGTTCGCCGCGCCGCGACCGCCCTGTACGAGCGGCTCGTAGAGTACGGGATCGACAAGACGCCGAGCCACGTCGCCGTCATTCAGGACGGGAACCGCCGCTACGCTCGCTCGCAGGGCGACGACGAGACCGCCGGCCACCGCGCCGGTGCGGAGACCACCGAGTCGGTGCTCCGGTGGTGTCGCGAGCTGGACATCGAGGAGCTCACGCTGTACGCGTTCTCGACGGAGAACTTCGAGCGTCCCGACGACGAGCTCGAATCGCTGTTCGATCTCATCGAGACGAAGCTGTACGAGTTCGCCGACAGCGAGGAGATCCACGCTGACGAGGTGCGAATCCGCGCCATCGGCCAGACGACCGAGCTACCCGCCCGAGTGCGCGAGGCGATCAGCTACGCCCACGACCGCACCGCGGGGTACGACGGACTGCATCTGAACATCGCACTCGCGTACGGCGGGCGCGCGGAGCTACTCGAAGCCGCTCGTGCGGTCGCACGCGACGTGCGAGCCGGTGCGATCACGACCGAGGCGATCGACGCCGCAGAGCTCGACGGTCGGCTCACCGCGCAGCCGACCCGCGACGTGGACCTCATCATCCGGACGGGCGGCGACGAGCGCACCTCGAACTTCCTGCCGTGGCACGCCAACGGCAACGAGGCCGCCGTCTTCTTCTGTACGCCGTTCTGGCCGGAGTTCCGTCGCATCGATTTCCTCCGCGCGATTCGGACCTACGAGTCGCGAAAGGAGTCGTGGCGAACGACCCGGGCACAGCGCGCCCGGACGCTCGTAGAGTCGCTTCGCGACAGGGAGCTTCAGGAGGCAAAGCGTGTTCTGCGCGTCGAGAGCGACGAGGAGCTGGAGTTCGGTGGGGATACCGACACGGAGCCGACCGCCGACTGACGGCGTTCGAGCCAGCGGATTAGAACGAAGGCCGTGCCCGGGTGTCTGCGACTAACTACTCTGCCGGCAAAGACTGAAGCCCACTGCACCAGTAGTCCACAATATGTCGAGCCAGCTAAACACCGTCATTTCGGGTGACGACTCGGAGATTCACGACGAACCCCACATTCGAGACCGACGGATCACCGTGAGCCACATCAACGCCTTGGTTGAAGAGCGCGGGCTTGACGCTCGGACGGTCGCGGATCGGTTTGATCTTACCGCCGCGGACGTGTACCACGCACTGGCGTACTACTACGACCATCCCGAAGAGATGCGGGCGGTCGAAGAACACCGGCAAGAGCTTCGCGACACCGCACGAGAAGATCCGAGAGTCGTCACCGGTCCTGAGGATATACCGGAAGCGTAGTCGTGCGGGTATCGTTTCTGCTCGATGAGAACATCGCGGCTCCGCTGGCTGACAAGCTCGACAAAGCGGGCCACGACGTGACGCGGGTCGTCGACGCGTCCGGATTGGGCGAAGGTATCGACGACACCGCGATCTGTTCGTACGCCGTCCGAGAGAATCGAGTTATCGTCACCAGCGACGACGACTTCGTTCAGAGACCGCCTGACGAACACAGCGGCGTGTTCTACGTCCCCGACCAGTCGCTTCCCTCGCACCAACTCTATCGTATCGTCCAGCGTGTCACCGAAGCGTATCCCAGTCGGGACGCGATGATCACAGTGACGTACATCACTACCGACTGGCTCTGATGCTCGATGGGAGTAGACCACGTGTGAGTCCGACAGGATTCGGCCTACCGCCCGAACCGGAACCAGACTCGCATACTCGTCTGGTAGGATTCGGCCTACCGCCCGAACCTCCGCTGACGGTCCTGATACTCTCGGAGCGCGCGCAGATACTCCCGCTTGCGGAAGTCGCGCCAGTTCACGTCGGTGAAGTATAACTCCGAGTAGACCGACTGCCAGATCATGAAATCAGAGAGCCGCTCTGCGCCCGTCTTGATGAGGAGGTCGGGGGCCTCGGAGAACAGCAGCCGCTCCTCGATGGTCTCCTCGTCGATGTCCTCGGGCGCGAGCTCACCGGCGTCCACCGCCTCAGCGACGCCCTGAACGGCAGTGGCGAACTCCTCGCGCCCGCCGAGACCGATCGCGACCTGCACAGGGGCGTCGGCGGGGTCCTCGTCGTCGGGACAGCGAATCGCCATCTCGCGGGGCGCGTCGAGCGAGTCGAGGGCGTTCCGGAGCGTCGGGATCGCGTCGGCGTCGAGGACGCTTACCGAGACGGTGACGCGCTCGGCTCCGTAGGCGAACGCCCACTCGAAGAGGTCGGTGAGCGTCCCGTACGCGCCGGGTTCCAGCAGGTCGCGCTCCGTGATGACGAGCGCGATCTGTTCGGGGAGGGGGGAGTCGGCGAGCCGGAGTCGCGCCGAGAGATAGCGGTCGTACAGTCCCACGGGTTCACTCCCGTGTCAGGTCGCGTAAATCCCGCGGTCCGTCATCAGGGTTTTGACGCGGAGCGTGCAACGGCAACCAATGCTCGATGACCTGTTCGGCCGCACGGCACTGAGAGAGGAGATCGCCGACCTCGAAGAGCAGGTCCACCACCTCGAACGCGAACGCGACGCGGAGAGCGAGCGCCGGAGCGACGCCGTCGCCGCCAAACAGGAGGCGGAACGCGAGCTGAACCGGCTCCGCGACCGCATCGCCGATCTCGAAGGCCGAACCGACGACGGAGCCGACGACGAGCGGGGGTTCCGACGGACGGAGACGCTGGCCGGCGACCGTCGCGACGAGGTACTCTCGCGGCTCCGGGGCGTCGAGACCGGCCCCGAAGGGGCACTCACCGCCGTCGTCGCCGACGAGCACGACGTGCCCGAACCGGTGCGCGAGCAGTTCGGCGACCGTACCCCGCTGGTCGCCCGCGCCGCACCGTGTGTCGTCTACGCCGACGACGCCGATCTCGTGAACGTCGCGCTCCGACCGGCACGCCTGCCCGATCAGCGAGTCGAGTGGGCCAACTCCTTCGACGTGGCCGAGTCGTGGTTTCGGCCGACGGACCGGTTCGCGTTCGCGCTGGTCCGGTCGGACATCTTCGCACTCGGCGTCTACGAGGGCGGCGAGCGTCGCTCGCTGACGGGGTTCACGACCGACGTGAACGCCGACCACTCGAAGGGCGGCTTCTCGCAGGGGCGCTTCGAGCGCATCCGTGACGGGCAGATCCGCGATCACGTCAGCCGGTGTCGCGAGGCGATCGACGGGACCGACACCGACCGGCGATACGTCGTCGGCGAATCGACCCTGCTCGGGGAGTTCGACGCCGACGCGACGGCGAGCGTGGACGCGACGGGCGATCCCGAGACGGCGATCGACAGCGCGTTCCGCGACTTCTGGAGCGTGCCGCTGTTCGCGCTGTGAGCGCATTCGGATACCGCGATAGCGGGGTTTTTGTCCGACGGCACGGTCTGCCACGGTATGACACGACGGATTGCCGTGCTCGCTCACGGCGGCTTTCCCGACGACGCGAAGACGGCGACCGGTATCCTCCGCTACGCCGACGCCGAGGTGGTCGCCGTCCTCGACCGCGAGATCGCCGAGGCTGACCCCGACGCTCGCGTAGCCGACTACCACCCGGACGTGGCCGACGCGCCGATCGTCGCGAGTAGCGCCGCCGCACCGGCGTTCGACGCGCTCGCCATCGGTATCGCACCGATCGGCGGCGGCTTCGACGAGTCGTGGCGCACGGACGTGATCGACGCCATCGAGTCGGGGGCAGACGTGGTGTCCGGACTCCACTACTTCCTCGGAGACGATCCTGAGTTCGCCCGACTCGCCGACGAGCACGGCGTGGAGTTGTGGGACGTGCGCCGACCGCCCGACGATCTGACCGTCTCCGAGGCGATCGCCCGTGAGCTGGACACCGAGATCGTCGCCACGGTCGGGACGGACTGCTCGGTCGGAAAGATGACGACGACCCGCGAGCTGTACGAGGCGGCCGTCGATCGCGGCGTCGATGCTGGCTTCATCCCGACCGGGCAGACGGGGATCATCGTCGAGGACTGGGGGATCCCCGTCGATCGCACGGTGAGTGATTTTACCGCCGGCGCGGTCGAGCGGATGCTCCGCGAGCGCAGCGACCGCGACTACCTGTTCGTGGAGGGACAGGGGAGCATCACGCATCCCGCGTACTCGCCGGTGACGCTCGGTATCCTTCACGGGGCGATGCCCGACTCACTCGTCCTGTGTCACGAGGCGGGACGCGAGCGGATTCACGGCTACGAGTCCGTCGAGATACCGAACCCCGGTTACGTCGCCGGGCTGTACGAGTCACTGGCGGAGTCGGTCGCGCCGACGGAGGTGGTCGCCGGCGCGCTCAACACTGCACACCTCGACGCCGAGGGGGCGGCTGCAGCGAGAGACCGCTACCGGTCACAGCTGACCGTGCCGGTCGCCGACCCGATTCGCGACGGCGTCGACGAGCTACTGGAGGCGGTGCTGTGAACGGCTCGTTTGAGAGCGTCAGCATGGCGCTCGCGGAGCCGTTCGAGATCGCCCGCGGCGTCCAGACGGAAAGCGAGACCGTCATCGTGGAGCTCACACACGAGGGGATGACTGGCGTCGGTGCTGCCGCGCCATCGGCCCACTACGGGGAGACGACCGCGACGGTCGAAGCCGTGCTCCCGCGACTGTTCGAGGTGCTCCCCGAGGATCCACACGAGATCGACGCCGCACACACCGCGATGGACCGGGTCGTCAACGACAATCCGGCGGCGAAGGCCGCGGTCGATATCGCGATGCATGATCTCGTCGCCAAGCTACACAACCTGCCGCTGTATCGGTATCTCGGACTCGATGCGACCGAGACGCCGACCTCGTCGTTCACGGTCGGGCTGGCGGAGACGGGCGAGATGGCCCGAAAGGCCGAGGCGGCGGTCGAGGCCGGCTACGAGATACTGAAAGTGAAGCTCGGCACGGATCGGGATGTGGAGATTATCGAAACGCTCGCCGAGACGGTTCCCGACGCCCGTCTCCGCGTCGATGCGAACGAGGCGTGGACGCCGAAGGAGGCGATCCGGACCTGTCGTGCGCTGGACGGACTCGTCGAGTTCGTCGAACAGCCAGTGCCGGCCGAACACCCGACCGGGATGGCGCGAGTGACCGAGCAGTCACCGCTGCCGATCGCGGCCGACGAGTCGCTCGTCGCGCCCGCCGACGTGCCTGCAGTCGCCGAGATCGCCGACGTCGCGAACGTGAAGCTGATGAAATGTGGGGGGATTCGCCCGGCGATAGCAACGTTCCACGCCGCTCGCGCACACGGACTGGAGACGATGCTCGGCTGCATGATCGAGTCGAACGCCTCCATCGCTGCGGGCGTCCAGCTCGCGCCGCTGCTCGATTACGCCGATCTCGACGGCTCGCTCCTGCTCGCCGACGGAGCCGATCCGTTCGACGGTCCACCGGTCCCCGCGCTCGACCCGACTGGAGTCGTCGGGACGGGCGCACGCCGGAACTGATTTCACTCGTTCGTCGGTGGCCTCCGCATGGGTCACTGCGAGAAGCTCGAACGGATGTATCTCTCCTCGCCGACGAGCGAGGCGTACGATGCCGATATCGACATCACGGAGGGTGCGGCGACGGTGACGGTCCCCGTACAGGACAAGCAGTTCCACGCGGCCGGCGGGGTCCACGGCTCGGTCTACTTCAAGCTGCTCGACGACGCGGCCTTCTTCGCCGTGAACTCGCTCATCGAAGACGTGTTCGTCCTCACGACCAGCTTCAACCTCCATCTCACCCGGCCCGTCTCGGGGGGTGAACTCCGCGCGGAAGGGACGGTCGTCAACGACAACCCGAGTCAGCTCATCGGCGAGGCGGTCGCGTACGACGGCGACGACAACCAGATCGCCCGCGGGACGGGCACGTTCGCGAGATCGGACACCGAGCTGTCTCCCGAGATCGGCTACGAGTGAGCCGGTCGGTCTCGGCGGAGTGACCGCGAACGGGCGGTCGTCTCTAAACGCTTATACGGCGCGTCCGGCTTCCACACGTATGAGCGACGTGACGGTCACGCTTCCCGACGGGTCCGAGCTGACGGTTCCTGAAGGGTCGAGTGTCGAGGACGTAGCGTACGAGATCGGTCCCGGACTCGGGAGCGACACGGTAGCGGGAGTGATCGACGGCGATCTCGTCGACAGACACGACGAGGTAGAAGACGGCGACCGGCTCGTCATCGTCACCGACCAGAGCGACGAGTATCTTCAGGTGCTTCGCCACTCCGCGGCGCACGTCTTCGCGCAGGCGCTCCAGCGGCTCCACCCCGAGGCGAAGCTCACTATCGGTCCCCCGACCGACGACGGCTTCTACTACGACGTGGCTGGGATCGACCTCGACGAGGACGACCTCGCGGAGATCGAGTCCGAGATGGAGACGATAATCGACGCCGACTACGACATCGAGCGAACCGAACGCTCACACGAGGACGCGCTCGCGACCTTCGAGGAGAACGAGTACAAACGCGAGATCCTCCGAACCGAGGCCGCCGGCGAGGAGACGGTCTCCTTCTACGTTCAGGACGACTGGGAGGACCTCTGTCAGGGGCCGCATATCGAATCGACCGGAGAGATCGGCGCGGTGAAGCTGCTCAACGTCTCCTCCTCGTACTGGCGCGGGGACGAGGAGAACGATACCCTCACGCGCGTCCACGGGACCGCCTTCGAATCGGAGGGCGATCTGGAGGCGTTCGTCGAGATGCGCGAGGAGGCCAAAGAGCGCGACCACCGGAAGATCGGCTCCGAGATGGAGCTGTTCTCGATCCCGGACCACTCGCCCGGCTGCGTCCACTTCCACCCGCCGGGGATGGCGATTCGCCGCGAGCTGGAGGCGTATATCCGCGAGAAGAACGACGAGCTCGGCTACGAGGAGGTGTGGACGCCGGAGCTCAACAAGGCGGAGCTGTGGAAGCCGACGGGCCACTACGAGAACTTCACCGAGAACGGTGAGATGTTCAACTGGGAGCAGGACGAGACCGAGTACGGCCTGAAGCCGATGAACTGCGCGAACCACGCGCACATCTACGACGACACCAGCCACTCGTACCGCGATCTCCCGATCCGGCTCTCGGAGTTCGGGACCTGCTACCGGAACGAACAGTCCGGCGAGCTGTCGGGGCTGCTTCGCGTGCGCGGCTTCACGCAGGACGACGGCCACGCGTTCATCCGGACGGATCAGATCGAGGGCGAGATACGGGACGCACTGCGTATCGTCCAGACCATCTACGGTGAGTTCGGCTTCGAGATCAGCTACAAGCTGGAGACTCGCGGCGAGGGAGCCGTCGGGAGCGAGCAGGTGTGGGAGAACGCGACCGACGCGCTGAAGGCCGCGATGGCAACCGAGAGCCTCGATTTCGACATCGAGGACGGCGAGGCCGCCTTCTACGGGCCGAAGGTCGGGATCGACGTACGCGACGCCATCGGGCGAGAGTGGACCGTCGGCACGATTCAGCTGGACTTCAACATTCCGCGCGAGCTCGATCTGACCTACGTCGGTGAGGACAACGACGACCACCATCCGGTGATGGTGCATCGCGCACTGCTCGGCTCCTTCGAGCGGTTCATGGGCGTACTCATCGAGCATTTCAAGGGGAACTTCCCGACGTGGATCGCGCCCGAGCAGGTCCGCATCCTCCCCATCTCGGAGGACCAACTCGGCTACGCACACCGAGTGAAAAACGAACTCGGTGATCGCCGCGTCGAGGTGGACGACCGCGACTGGACCATCGGTCGGAAGATCCGCGCCGGCCACGACGATCGCGTACCGTACATGCTCGTCGTCGGCGAGACCGAAGCCGAAGCCGGGACGGTCTCCGTGCGCGACCGCTTCGAGAACGAGCGCGACGACGTCGCGACCGACGAGTTCGCCGCCCATCTCGACGCGGAGATCGAGCGCCGAACCATCGAGCCGGACTTCGTCACGGACGAGTAGGCAGTCGGATCACGTTACTCGGATAACAGCACGACCGTGCGTATACGATAACGCTTAACTTGCAGTTACTACCACAACCGTGTATATGGCAGAGACGCCAGACGCCGACGAGTCCGAGTTCACACTGAATCGTCGCGGGCTGCTCACCGCCGCGGGCGGGATCGCGGTCGCGAGCGCGACCGGCGGTGTCGCGAGCGCGACACAGCCGGCGAACACCGTGACGCTCATCCACGACACCCACTTCCACGGTCGCTTCGAGGACGCGGGCGATGCCGAGCTGAACCTCCCGCGCTACTTCGCGGTCGCAGATCGGCTGCGCGAGGAGTACGACAACGCCGCGTTCATCGGGAACGGTGACGACCTCGCCCCCTCGCTGCTCGGGCTGGAGTACGAGGGACGCCACATGGTCGAGGCGCTCAACTATATGCAGCCGGCGGCGATCGGTGCTGGCAACCACGACTTCGACTTCGGTGTCGAGACGGCAACGAACCGGTTCGGGAACTCCGAGTTCCCGTGGGTCGTCGCGAACCTCCTCACGCCCGACGGCGAACCCGTCCCGGAGACGCAGCGATGGACGACGTTCGAAGCCGGGAGCGCGACGGTCGGCGTCTTCGGGCTCGTCACGGAGAGTTTCTACACGATCACCGACTATCCGGACGACTGGCAGGTGCTCGACACGGTCGAGGCCGCCCGCGAGGCCGTCGCTGCACTCGACGGGGACGCGGACTTCATCGTCTGTGCGAGCCACCTCTCGTCGGGTGCACAGGAACAGGTCGCGAAGGAGGTCGATGGGCTCGACGCCGTCGTCGGCTCGCACTCCGGGATCGTCTTCGACGAGCCGGCGACGATCGGGGGAACCACCGTCGCCGAGTTCGGCGACGAGTTCGGCCATCTCGGTCGCCTCACCTTCGATCTCGACACGGGCGAGCTGGGCGAGTGGGAGCGGTTCGACTTCTACAACGCCGGCGCGCTCGACGACGGCGAGAGCCCGCCCGGCGGTGACAGCGAGAACCACGTTCCACGCGACGTACAGGAGATCACCGGCGACGAGGAGCTGGCGAGCATCACCCAAGAGTACACGACAGAGCTCGAAGAGCGGCTCGGTCAGCCCGTCGTCGAGAGCGAGGTCAAGCTGAACGCGACGTCGGAGAACTACGCCGTCGAGACGGGGATCGGTAATCTCATCACCGACCTGATGCGCGACGTCGGCAACTTCGAGACGGAGATCGACGTGGCCATCCAGAACGCCGGCGGGATCCGGTCGAACACGGTGTACGGGCCGGGACCGATCACCGGTGTCAACGTGATGGACATCCTGCCGTTCCCGAACGAGATCGAGGTGTACGAGCTGTCGGGCGCGAAGCTCCGGCAGTACGTCCGTGACTCCGTGCGACCGATGCCGGGCGACTTCGGTTCGCAACCGGCGATTCAGGTCTCCGGTATCAGCTACGAGTGGCGCGGGCACGACGGCGAGTCGAGCGTCGAGAACGTCTTCGTCGGCGGAGAGCCGCTCGACGAAGAGGAGACGTATCTCGTCTCGACGAACGACTACGTCGCCGGTCGCAGCGTCATCGGCGAGGGCGAGCGCGTCCTCAGCTCCGGCCAGTTCCAAGGGCCGTTCGTGATGGACCAGCTCGAAGAGCGTGACACGATCTCGCCGACGCGCGGCCATCGCATGATCCGCGTGGACGAGACGGTCGAGCCGGCGACCGTCGAGGGTGACGACGACACCGTCACGCTGACGGCGTCGCTCCCGACCGATGCAGCAGAGGGGGTCGCGCCCGACAGCTACCGCGTCATCCCGCGTGTCGGTGAGTCGCTCACGCCCGAGAGCGTGAGCGCGACCGACGGGACGGTGGCAGCGACGTTCGACGCGACCGAACTGACCGAGCTCGCCGAGATCGACGACCCGACACTCCGACTCGTCGGTGGGTTCGACCCCGACGAGGAGCATTACGGCTACACGAACGACGAGGGCGAGCTGATCGAGCTTCCGCCGTCGAGCGGCTACGACTACCACCAGCTGAAAGCCAGCGTCGATGCGTCGGCCGTCCTCGAAGCGACGGCGACCGCAACGTCGACGGACGACGAGACGGAGGCGACGACCGATTCCGACGCGGAGACCGAGACGACCGGGAACCAGCCGGGCTTCGGCGCGGCCGCGGCGGTCGGTGGTGCGGCCGGCGGTGCGTATCTCTACGACCGACTGACGGACGACGACTCCGCGGAGTAGCTCACGCCTCGGGATCGTCGCCTTCTCTGAGGATGAACGGGCCGGTCGTCAGCGTCCGCTGCGTGATGGTGACGATGCGGAACACGTAGGAGACGAGCAGTAAGAACGGCAGTACGGCCAGCGTCACTGCCCCCGACACGACCAGCAGGAGGTTCGAGACGCCGAGGGTCGCACCCGGAACGTCACCGGTATCGACGAACAGCAGGACCGCGACGGTAACGCCGAGGGCGGGGACGGCGGCCGAGAGGATCACCCGCGAGAGTCGAACGAGCTCGTTCTGAAAGTATAACCCGCGGACGTACTCACGGGCCGGGCCGAACAGCGTGAGCGCGTCGATAAACGCCGTGAGCGCGTCGGCCCCGTCGTCGGTGAGCGCGTCGTCGTGGTTCCGGCGGAGTCGCCGCGCCTGATGGACGCGGTACGCGTAGTTATAATCGAGCGCGGCCCGGAGCGCCGAGAACTCCAGATACCGCGTTCCGTCGAGTCTGGCGGTGACGGTGTCGGCGTTGGCGTCGTGTTCACGAGTGAACTGCGCGACGCGCTCACCGGCGACTCCCTCGGTGACCGTCTCGCGAAGCGTCTGTGCGCGCGCGTCCGTCTCACGCAGGAGCGCGCGCAGGAACTGCGCCGGCTCCGCCGGTGACACGTCGCCGAGGAGCGACTCCACGTCGCGACGGAAGTCGAGCGAGTCGTCGAGCCGAGAGCGATGGTCGTCGAGCGTGGCGAGCTGCTGTGACAGCACGAGCTGGTCGATGGTGACGACGAGCGTCACGCCGGTGATGATGCCGGTGACGAGTCCCTCGAACACCGTCTCAACGGGGTCAGAGCCGGTCATCACCACCCGAAGCGGGGAGGGATCGAGCGTACCGACGACGACGAAGAAGCCGAACAGACAGCCGGCGAGCAGGCCAGCGACCGTCCACCGGTTCCCATCGAGCAGGAGCCAGCGGCGCAGTCGGGTCTGGCCGCCGGTCCGGGCAGTTTCGTTCGAGTCGCCGGACATACGCAGTGAGTCTCGGGCGGGCGAGAAAAAGTGCGGTGACTGCGGTCCTCACTCGTCGGTTCCGCGCAGGATGAACGGATCGATCGAGAGAGCGAGCCGATCGAGACGCCGTCTTCAGCTGCTATCGCGGCGTGGAGGACGTACGACGGTGGGGCGGCGAGACCTCAGTTCGACTCGTCGTCCTGTAGCTCGGCGAGCTCGCTCTCCACGTCGGCGTCCGCGTCGGTCGGCTCACCGGCGTCGAGATCCTCCAGCGGGTCGCTCCCACCGTCGCTCGCGCCAGTCGCCGACTCGGTCTCGACGCCCTCCTGTTCGCGGAGGGTGTCCAGCTCGGACTCGATCTCCGCGTCTGCTCGCCCGGTCTCCAGCTCCTTTTCGAGATCGGAGCGGTCGTCCATCGCGCTCTCCAGTGCGCCGGACCCTTCGAGTTCGTCCAGCGCCTCGGAGCGAGCCTCCATGTCCTTCGTCTGCTCGCGCGCTCGCTCGATAGAGCGGGAGACGTTCTGCATCTCGTCGCCGGCCCCGGTCATCGCCTCGGAGACGCGCGTGCTCGCCTCGGCCGCCTCGTAGCGGGCCTTCATCGTCTCCTTTTCGGTCTTGAACTCCGCGATCTGCTGTTGAAGCTCGTCTTTCTTCGAGACGAGGTTATCCTGCGTCTGCTGGAGATCGGCGATCTGTGACTCCAGATCCTCGATCTGGCTCATCTTCGTCTTCTTCTTTTCGAGCGCCTGTCGAGCGAGGTCCTCGCGGTCCTGCTTGACGGCCTCGCGGGCCTGATCGTTGTGTTTCTCGACGTTCTCTTCGAGCCGGCGTTTCTGGATTTCGAGTCGCTTCTTCTGGGTCGTCAGATCGGCGATCCCCTGTTTCACGTCCTGTAGCTCGTCGCGCATCTGCTCGTAGGAGTAGTCGAGCTGCTCGGTGGGGTCTTCCGCGCTCGAGATGAGCGAGTTGAGCTTCGACCGGACGACGTACGACGCTCGCGAGAGGATTCCCATACGTCGTGTACGGTGCGTACCCTTTAAAATCTAAGCCGTGGACGAACCAGCGGATTCTTGAATTCGGGCCGGAACGATGGAACATGTATCTCATCGTCGTGGGCGCGGGCAACATCGGAACGCCGCTCATCCAGATCGCCACGGAAGGGGGAAACGAGGTAGTCGTCATCGAACGCGACGAGCGCAAGGCGACGGAGGCTGCCGAAGCGTTCGACTGTCTGGTCATTAACGACGACGCGACGGTGAAGGAGACGCTCTCCGACGCCGGAGCCGACCGCGCTGACGCCGTCATCTCGACGACCGATCAGGACGCGACGAACATCATGGTCGGCCTGCTCGCACAGGAGCTCGACGTGCCGTACGTCGTCAGCGTCGTCCACAACCCGGAGCATATGAGCCTGTTCGAGCAGATCGGCGTCCACACGATGGAGAACCCACAGCGACTCATCGCCGAGTACCTGTATCGGTCGGTGGTCCGTCCATCGATCGTCGACTACATGGAGATCGGCGAGACCGCCGAGGTGTTCGAGATCACGGTCGAACCCGGGGCCGACATCGCCGACCAGACGCTTGAATCGGCAGCGACGAGTGGACTCCTCCCCGAAGACGTGCTTATCGTCGCCATCAGTCGTAAAAACGGCGGGCTGACGACGCCGCGCGGCGACACGACGATCCGGGCCGGCGACCTGCTGACGGTGTACGCGGCAGAGGGAGCAACGGCGTCAGTGACCGACGTGTTCGGCCATCACGAGGTGTAAAGCGAGTCGGTGACGGCCGCGTCGTCAGGAGCCGCCGCCGAACATCTGTCGCATCATCGGATGCATCTCCATCATCTGCTCTTCTGCGATCTCCTCGTACAGCTTGTACGTGATCGAGACCGTGAGCAGCAGCCCCGTTCCCGAGACGTTGCCGATGGTTCCGAGCATGTTCGCCATCACGGCGAGCGCACCGACGAGTGCACCGCCGATGATGGTGACCTGTGGGATGTAGCGTTCGAGCACCTTCTCGATGACGCCGGGCGACTGCCGGAAGCCGGGGATCTGCATCCCCGAGTCCTGGATCTGCTGGGCGGTCGCCTCCGGTCCCATACCGGTCGTCTCCACCCAGAAGACGGCGAAGACCGCACCGCCGATGATCATGAACGCGAGATCGATGCCGAGACGGAGCAACACCTGCCACAGCTCGACCGGCAGATCCGTGACGAACCACATCCAGTCCCGGTAGTTGTAGACGGGCGCGACGTAGTAGAAGAACCCGTCGATCGCCTGACCGTTCGCGTTGAAGTCGCCGAGCCACAGCGGCATCCCGTCACCCATCTGAGAGTGGATGATACGACCGAGGAACTGGAGATTCGTCTGTAGCGCACGGACGAGAATCATCGGTAGGACGGACGCGTAGACGAGCTTCACCGGGAAGCGACCGCGTGCGCCCTTCACCCGCGCGTGCGAGAGCGGTATCTCGACGCGAACGGACTCGGCGTAGACGACCACCACGAAGATGAACACCGTGGTGAATAAGAACAGCAGCTGCCCCTGTGAGAGGAGCAGCCCTTGGAGTCCCGACCCGCCGAGCACGGAGCCGAGATTCGCGTTCGTGAAGATGATCTGATACCAGCCGAAGAGGAACCCGCTCTGTCCGGTGATGGCGGGAACGCCGAAGAAGCCACCGATGAGTCGCTGACTGATGCCGGCGATGATGAACAGCCCGACACCGGAGCCGACGCCCCACTTCGAGATGACCTCGTCCATGAACAGGATGAGGAGACCGCCGACAAAGATCTGGGCGAACATCAGCCACTTGACGCCGCCCGATCCGATACCGAGACTGCCCGCAACGGCGTCACTCGCCGGCAGGAAGTTGCCGGCGAACACCATCGGCAGCCCGGTCAGACAGATCATCACGACCACCAGCAGCTTCTGGAGGCCCTGATACAACACCTGATCGCGCGGATCGTTCGTGTCCAGCCCGAGCAGGTTCGCACCGCCGAGCAGCTGGAGGACGATCGATGCCGTGACGATGGGACCGATACCCAACTGGAGAATCGTACCTTGGCCGCCCGCGAGGATCGAGCGGAACTGTCCGAACGCGTCCGACCCCTGCCCGGCGAGCCCGTAGACGTAGACGTTCGTCAGGAAAAAATACAGGACGAGAACGCCGGCTGTCCAGGCGAGCTTCCGCCGGAACGGGACGTGTCCCTCCGGACGGGTGACGCCGGGCATTCGCGTGAGCAGCGGTTCTGCGGTCTCCTTCCAGCTCATTTTACTCCTCTTGCTCGTCGTCGTCCGTAGCTTCTTCGGCTTCCTCGCGCAGTTCCTCGCCGAGTTCCGTCAGGACCGCCCCGCCGCCTGCGGCGTCGAGCGCCGCTTCGGCGTCGTCCGAGAAGGCGTCTGCGGTGACGGTGAGTGCCGTGTGACACTGGCCGCCGCCGAGCACCTTCACGCGGTCCACGTCGTTGCGACCCTCGACGACATCGCGAGCGTCGACGGCGTAGCCGCCATCGGTCTCGGTCGCGACGCCGTCGTCGGCGAGCAGGACGATGTCCTCGTCCAGCTCGCGGAGGTTGATTGTCTCGACGATCCGGTCTGTCTTCTGCGGTCGCTTGAACCCGTGTTTCTGTCGCTCCGGGTACAGATTCTGCTCGTGTTTCTTCCGACCGGCGCGACCGCGACCACCGCGGTGACCTGCGCCGCGTCGTTTCTTGTGCGAGCCGCCGCCGTGCGTGCGCGAACCACGCTGTCGTCGTTTCTTACTCGTCATTATCGCATCGCCTCCAGAAGTGAATCGAGTGCGTCGGTCTCCTGCTTCCCGAGCATCCCGCCCTCCGCTCCGGACTGCTTGATGCCCTCGTGCCCGCCGCGTGGCGGGTGGAGCCGGAGCGTCGGGGAGAGACCCTGCGCTTTGAGCGTGGTCTCCTCATCGACGAGCGCTGACGCGAGCGCGTCGATGCCGTCGTAGTCGGTGTTCGTTCCGACCCAGTCGTCGTCGATCTCGGCCTCGCCCTCAGCGGGTTCGGCGCGGTTCGCGACGAGGAGGGCGACCGTCTCCTCGGACGGGGTCCCGTGTGCGACCCAGTCGTTCACCTTCGTGATCATGCCGCGGTAGGCGTCCGTCTCGGGGACGAACGTCACGTGGTTCACCTTGTGCAGGTTCAACATCGAGAGCGTGTCTCGAACCTCGTGGCTCTGATTCACCTCACCGCGGAGCTGGACGATCGCTTCCATCACTCGATCACCTCGCGCTCCTCGAAGGCGCGCTGTGGAACGCGCGCCTCGCTGGTGGCGCGAAGGGCGTTGAACGCCGCCTTCGCGAAGTTGACCGTCGTCCGGGTGTTACCGGACGAACGGGTCCAGATATCCTCGATGCCGGCGAGATCGAGCACGTGACGGGCGGTCTCACCGCCCGCGAGCCCGAGCCCGCGCGGTGCGGGCCGAAGCTCGACCTCGACGGAGCCGGCTTTTCCGGTCGTCCGTAGCGCGACGGTGTGGGGGCGGCCACAGCCGCACTCCCACGAGCCACAGCCGCGTGACACGTCGATGACGTTCAGCTTCGCCACCTCGATGGCCTTCTGAATCGCGCCGCCGACCTGATCGTCACGCCCCTCGGCGTAGCCGACGTAGCCGTCGCGGTTGCCGACGACGACGACACACCGGAACTTCACCCGGCGGCCGGAGTCGGTCATCCGCTGGACCATGTTGATATCGAGCACCTCGTCGTCCATCCCCGGCAGGAGCTGATCGACGATCTCGGGCTCCTTCAGCGGGAGTCCGCTGTTCAGGGCCGCCCGCATGTCGGTTATCTCGCCCTCTACGACCTTGTTTCCGAGCCGCGTTCGCGGCTCCCAGCCTCGGTTACTCATTCTAGTAGTGCCTCGCGGAGTTCGTCGAAGTGCTCGGGCAGCTCGGTCGCATCGAACTCGCCGCTGTAGAGACCGTCCACCTGCTCGGCGTACTCGGCGATGTGGGAACCGCGCGTGCGGTCCCACTCGGCGAACACGTCGTCGTTGTGGGGGATCTCCAAGCCGGCGTCGATCGCGCCTTCCTGCACGGCGAACACCTTGTTGCCCGGCGTGGCCGTGTTGAGACCAATATCGAGGACCGCCTCCTCGATACCTGCCTCGACGGCGCGACTGCCGAACAGCAAGCCGGTCAGATACGCCGCCGGCAGATTACCGGTCGGCGCCTCCCAGCCGTACTCGTCGAGGTCTTCTGAGCTCGCCTCGACGATCGTTTCGTCACCGTCCTGTCCTCGCGTCACCAGCTGCGCCCTGGTGTGCTGGTTGCTCTTGCGAGCGACCAGCCGGGGTTTCCCGGATTTCAGCAGGCGCAACCTCTGATGGTAGTTCGTTCGTGCCTCGCGGCGGCGCCGCATCGGCACTTTGTATCGTGGTCCGGTTGCCATTGTTAGTAGTTAGTCTCGATGTACCGTTCGAGGTCGGCGACGGACTCGAACTCCCCGCCGGACGCCATATCGTAGACGTCGCGGTAGGTCGAACGGTCGATGTCGCCGTCCTCACGGAGCTGTTTGAGTGTGGATCGCTGCGCGCGGATCTTCGACTGCCACGTCTCTTTCTCGTTCTGTCGGCCACCGGCTTTCCCCTTTCGGGAGCCGGCGCCCGTCTTGTGCCCGTACGCGCGCTTCGCTGCGCGCTCGCGGGCACGACCGCGAGAGTTCGACTTGGCGTCGTCGGCACGGATCGCGCCCTCGTCGATGAGGTCGCGAACGTCGTCGCGGGTGATCGCGTCCGCGAGGTCCTCCTGCCGGCCCGGGTCGAGCCAGATGCGGTTCTTCCCGACATCGAGGATGTCGGCGGCGAGTCGTCGCTGTGCGGTGAGATCACTCATCGAGTTCCACCTCCTCGTACGTCGGGTTGAGAACGCGGATCTCGCGTTCGGCCGCCACGTCCTCGATGTCCTCGCGCTTGCGCGCACCGACCGTCGAGCCGATGCGGACGGCCTGCGTGTCGCCGTCGACGCCGTCGAGATCGCCCACGTTGTGCACGTGGACCTCCTCGAAGCCCGACGGGTGCAGCCCGCGGGTCTCGACCGGCGAGCGGAAGCCGGCCTCGACCGTCGCGCCCTTCCCCTTGATACCGCGGCGCTGCTTCGACAGCGTCCCCCGCGGCTTGCGCCACGAGGTCGGGGTGCGCTTCTTCTTGTGGTAGTCCTGTCGGTTGAACTGCGGCGTGGAGACGCGGCTCCGTTTGCCGAGCAGTCGTTCGGTCTCGTCGTCGAGTTCGGGCGTCTTCTCCGCGTGCCCGCGTGCGACGAGCTCCGTCTCGACGGTCGATTCCTCCTCCGGTTCGGGCTCGCTCTCGTCTTCGACCGCCGCCTCGGTCTCTTCGTCGACTTCGAGACCGCCGACGTCGGCCTTGATCCGAGCCGCGAGCGCGTTTCCGATTCCGTCGACGTCGGCGAGATCGGACTGTGAGGCGTGTCGCACGTCCTCGACAGTCTCGAAGCCCGCGCCTTCGAGGGCCGCGGCCTTCGCGTTGCCGACACCAGAGATCTCTGTCAGCTCCTGTAGTTCGTCGTCTGTCATCAGGCGTTCCCTCGTTCCGGCTCGTTGGTGATGTACACGCCGTCCTGAAAGACGCGGGTGTCTTTCCCGGAGACGCGCGTCTGCTGTTCGATGTCGGCGGCGGTCTGGCCCACGTCCTCGATGCTGGGCCCGGAGACGGTCAGCTCCTCACCGTCGACGGTGACCTGCGTGTCACCGTGGATGGGGACGCGTCGCGGCTCCCGCTCGCCGATGAAGTTCTCGATGACGACGCTCCCGTCCTGTACGGAGACCTGCATCGGGAAGTGGGAGTAGAAGACCTCCATCTCGTACTCCCAGCCGTCGGTGACGCCGTCGATCATGTTTCGAACGTGGCTCTCGAACGTGCCGACGGTGGCGTTCGTCTTCGCGTCCGACACCTCGGACGCGATCGTAACGTCGCCGTCGTCGATACCGACGCTGATGTCCGGATACCAGAGCCGGCGAGTGACCGAGCCGTTCGGTCCCTCGACGGTCACGTCGAGATGGTCGATGCTCGCGGTTACGTCCTCGGGCACGGTAATCGTGCGTTCAGTAGACATACGCAATCACCTGTCCGCCGACGCCCTGTTCGCGGGCCTCGTAGTGGCTCATCACGCCGTGGCTCGTCGTGACGACGAGTGTCCCGTAGTCGCGGGCGGGGAGGAACCGCTTCTCCCACTTCTCGTAGTCGTCCGCGGCCACGGAGTAGCGCGGCTTCACCGCGCCACAGGCGTTGATGGAACCTTTCAGTTCGACCTCGAACTGGCCGGCCTTTCCGTCGTCGATGAACTGGAACGTGTCGACGTACCCGCGGTCTGCGAGCACTTCGAGCACGGAGCCGATTTCGTTCGAGGCGGGCTCTACTGTGTAGTCGAGATGGCCGACGCCTTCCGCGTTGTCGATACCCGAAAGCGCGGCGGCCAGTGGATCGTTTGCCGTCATGGTTTAGCTGTACTTCTCGAAGCCCATGTCGCGTGCGATCTCGCGGAAGCACTGTCGGCACAGCCAGATATCGTACTTGCCGACAAGCCCCTGCTTGCGACCACACCGCTGACACTCTTCTGCCTGCCCCGTCGGGACAGATTGATCTGTTTCTGATTCGGTTTCGCTCATTCGTTCACCTCGACGTCGTACTCGGCTTCGAGATACGTGACTGCGTCCTCGGGAGTGAGTCGGTGACCGCTCGGAATCTGCGTGCTGGCCTTGGCTCGCTTGTGGACGCGGTAGCCCGGTCGCACGAGATTGACCGTCACGTCCAGCCCGTAGATACCGATCTCGGGATCGTACTCCTGACTCGGGAACGCGGTGTGTTCTTCGATACCGAACGAGAAGTTCCCCGTCTCGTCGAACTGCGCCGCGTCGATATCGGCGATCGGCAGCGCCGTTTCGAGGAACTCCACGGCGGTATCACCGCGGAGCGTGACCTTCGCACCGATCGGGTCGCCTTCACGGACGTTGAACTCCTGAATCGTCCGCTTGGCGGTCGTTCGCACCGGCGTCTGTCCGGCGACCTCACCGAGGATCTCCTCGGCGTTCGCCAGCTCGCGGCCACCGCGGCCGACGCCCATGTGCACGACAACCTTCTCGACCTGCGGCGTTCGCATCTCGTGAAGCCCTGTCGTGCTCATTCTGCATCACCACCGTCGGTGAAGTTCTCGTCGATGACGACGACGTACGCCTCGATCGTCTCGAAGCGGCCGTCGTCCTGTTCGACGAGCACGTTGTTAGGCGAGGAGCCGGTCGTCACCTGTATCTCGTCGACGGTTCCGATCTCGCCGGCGTGTTCGCCGTCGACGGCCGTCACCAGCGCGCCCTCCTCGTACGAGAAGTGCGCGACGACGGACTTGTCGTCGTTGGAGACGACGACGGAGTCGTTCTGCGTGATGGTGTCGTCGTTGGCGATGAGGGTCGTCCCGTCGTGCAGCGTGAGCTGCGTGTCGCCGCCGGCGACCTGTCGCTTGGTCGTGACCTTGCCGAGCCGCGAGCCCGCGGCATCGGCGTCGATCTCCGTGAGCGCGAGCCGACCGCCCTCGCCGGGGAACACGCGGTAGAACTCCTCGCGTTCGGTGAACGCGAGAATGTCGAACATACCGATCGGGCGCTGTTCGTCGCTCAGCGCCTTCCCGTTCACTAAGACGGAGTCCTGTTCGAGCGCGTAGCGGGCCTCTTTCTTCGAGTCGACGTAGCCGAGCACGTCGCGCAGGACGATGAGGACGGGAACCCCGTCTTCACCGTGCGGGCCAGCGCCCGCCTTGACCGTGTAGGTCTGCTCCTTGCGCTCGACCGGCCACGAGTTCGGTACCGAGAGTCGTTTCTGGTGTCGCGTCATTCGTTGTCCTCCAGGCGTGTCTCACGCCGGTCGTCTTCGAGGTCGAGATCCGTCACGACGAGATTCGACGCGTCGAGCGGCCGCGGCACTTCCTCGCCGTCGGCCGTCTCTTGGGTCACGTCCTCGACGTGGATATCGGTCGAGCGGAGATCGACGTTCACGACCTCTGCCTCTTCGCCGGCGTAGTCGCCGCGCTGGACCTCGACGGTGTCGCCCGCGTTCACGCGAACGCTGCGCTGGCCGTACTCCTCGCGGAGATCCTCCGAGAGATGGGCACGGACCTGCTTCTGCTTCTCGTGAAGCGGGGCACGTCGCTGTCTGCTTCGCTGTTTCTCTGGCTGTCGTGTCATACTATCATCGTCGCCGTGCTGGCGATTGCGCCGAATCGTTCGGCGACCTCACGCGCGATCGGGCCTTTCAGCTCGGTCCCGCGAGGGTCTTCGTTCTCATCGATGATGACGGCGGCGTTGTCCTCGAACTTCAGCCGAGTGCCGTCCGGACGGCGGATCGATTTCCGCTGTCGGATGACGACCGCTTCGAGCACCTGCCGTCGCATCTCCGGGGTTCCCTTCGTGACCGAGACGGTGATCTTGTCACCGAGACCGGCCTTGGGATGTCGGTTCTTCGCTCCCGAGTACCCCGACACGGAGGTCACCTTCAGCTGTCGTGCCCCCGTGTTGTCCGCACACGTGATGAGCGACCCCTTTTCGAGGCCCTGTGTCACGTCGGCGTTGAGTGCTTCCATCAGTTCTCGCCCTCCGTGTCCGTCGCGACGACGACGTGCGACTTCGTCTTCGATAGTGGGCGGGTCTCTGCGATCTGAACCGTCTCGCCGGTCGAGATATCGAGACAGTCAGGGTGGTGTGCCGAGATACGGGACCGTCGTTTCATCAGACGGTCGTACTTCGGCACCCTGACGTCGTACTCTCGCTCGACGACGACGGTCTTCTCCATGTCGGTGGAGGCGACTTCGCCCTCGACCGTCTGTCCGCGCACGCTCAGCGTGCCGTGGAACGGACAGTTCGGGTCGGAGCAGCCGGCCTCCGGTTCCGGTACGTTCAGTCCTAGCGCCATGTGTGTGGTGTTGTCAGTTCGGTTCGCCGGGCGGGCCGAGCGACGAGCCGCTCGCCCTCGATGAGAACCGTCTCATCCGGGAGCGCGATGCGGAACGTCGCCGCCGCCTTCGGAACCTGCTTCGTCCCGTCGCCGGCCACGAGCAAGGTGTGTGTCGTCTCGTCGACGATCTCACCTTCGACGCCGACGAGGTCGGCGTTCGGCGACTCGACGACCTCCGCGTGGAGACCGGCAAGCTCGTGTCGTGGCAGGGTCTGGGCGTTCATCGTGTTATGCCTCCGCGTCGCCTTCTTCCGCCTGAATCGTCTTGATCCGGGCGATGGTGCGGCGCAGCTCCTTGGTGCGTCCCGGGTTGTCCGGTGCACCACCGGCCGCCTGCACTGCTTTCGCGTTCAGCAGCTCCGTGCGAAGCTCCTCGATCTCGCCCTCGCGCTCTGCGGGGGTCATATCGCGGATTTCCTCGACGTGCAGAATCGCCATTATTCGTCACCCTCCTCGTCTGAGTCGGCTTCGTCCATCTCGTCGAGCAGCTCCTCGGCGTCCGCCTCGGTCTCGTCGTCGAGCTCCTCGACGTCCGTTTCGATGCTGTCGAGCTCCGTCTCGATCTCGTCGTCGGAGGGTGCAGACGGTGCAGCGCCCGTCTCGGACTCGATGTCCTCGTCGACGAGCTCCTCCTCGGCGAGATCGAGCGCGTCGTCGTCGACCTCGCCGTCCTCGGTGGACGGCCCCTCGTCGTCTGTCATCGCCTCGTCCGCCTCGGCGAGCAGCTCGTCGACGCCCTCCTCGGGCTCCTCGATGAACGCCTCCACGTCCGCGTCCTCTTCGATGTGGAAGTCGTCCGGGAGCTGGGTGTTCGGCGGGATGATCTTCACCTGCACGCCGATCGTGCCGAGCTTCATCACGGCAGTGCCGACGCCGGAGTCGACGATCTCCTCTGCCGGCTCACCGTTGTGCTTGACGTAGCCGCGGTTGAACTTCTCCACGCGCGAGCGTGCGCCCGTGACCTTCCCGCTCAGGATGATCTCTGCGCCGCGTGCGCCGGCGTCCATGATGCGGTCGATCGTGGTGTGGCCGGCCTTTCGGAAGTACCAGCCGCGTTCGAGCGCGTTCGCCAGTCGGTCGGCGACGATCTGTGCGTTCAGATCCGGCTCGTCGACCTCCTGTACGTCGATCTGCGGGTCGTCCATGTCGAACCGCTCTTCGATCTCGGTGGTGAGCTTCCGGATGTTCTTCCCGCCTTTGCCGATGACCATCCCCGGCTTCTCGGCTCTGAGGACGATCTGCGTCCCCATCGGCGTCTGTGCGAGCTCCATCCCGCCGTAGCCGGCTCGCGCCAGCTCGTCGGCGAGGAACTCGTCGATCTGGGTCCGTTCGAGCCCCTGCTCGATGAACTGATGTTCGTCTGCCATTAGTTGGAGTCCTCCTCGATGACGATCTCGACGTCGACCTGTGGCGTGTTCCACGCGGACGCACGACCCATCGCGCGGGGCTTGCGACCCGGCGACTCGCCGACCTTGTGAGCGGCGATATGGATGATCTCCATCGTCTCGCCGTCGAATCCCTGATCGTCGGCGTTGTTGGAGACGTTCTCCAGCAGGTCGAGGAAGGCGTTCGACGCCTTCTCCGGGTAGCGCCCGGCGTCCCAGCCGTCGATGTCGGAGCGGTGTGCGACACCGCTGTTGTGGGACTTGAACGGAACCGACCGCTCACCGTCGATGACGGCGTCGAGATACGCCGACGCCTCGCCGACGGTCATCCCCTTGAGCTGGCGGGCGATGGCCTTGCTGTGCTTGTGGCTCATGTGACGCTCTCGGAGCATGGCCTTCGCCGTCGTCTCCGAGTCCGCGTCGATGCTGTAGCTGATTCCCATTATTTGAGCGGGACGAACTTCGAGGACCGAGTCGCCCCAATACCGGCCTGTCCGTGTTCGACGGAGTTGCGCGTCAGCACGAACTCACCGAGATAATGGCCCAGCATCTCCGGCTCGACGTAGACGCGCTCGAACTCCTGTCCGTCGTAGACGGCGAACGTGAGTCCGACGAACGACGGCAACACCGGCATATTGCGCAGGTGCGTTCGGAGGGGGTCGTTGGCTGTCTCCTCCTCGCCGCTCTCGCGTGCGTCATCGAGCAGCTTCTGCTGTTGCTCGGTGAGACCACGGGTGATACTTCGCCGCAGCCGTGCGGGAAACAGTTCGACGACCTCGTCGAGCTCCATCGACTGGAGTTCGTCGAGCGTGTGGCCGCGGTAGGAGAACGCTCCCTCGCGACCGGTCTGGTACTCTGTACTCATTGTTAGTTACCTCCCTTGCCGCCGCGGCCCGTCGAGCGCGACGCGATGTCACCGACCTTGCGGCCCGGTGGCGCGTCCCGCGAGACGGACTTCGGCTTGCCGGGGTGCTGGCGGCCACCGCCACCGAACGGGTGGTCGACGGCGTTCATCGCGACCCCGCGCACGTTCGGCCACTTCGTGCCGCGTGCACGCATCTTGTGATGCTTGTTGCCGGCCTTGACGAACGGCTTCTCCGTTCGACCGCCGCCCGCGACCGCGCCGATCGTGGCGCGCGCCTCGGGGCTGAGCCGACGGGTCTCACCGGACGGGAGCTGGACGACCGTCACGTTGCGGTCGTGTGTCATCAGCGTCGCGTTCACGCCAGATGCGCGTGCGAACTTCCCACCGTCGCCGGGCTGTACCTCGACGTTACAGATGGGGATCCCCTCCGGGATCTCAGCGAGCGGAAGCGTGTTGCCGACCGCGATCTCCGCCGAGACGCCGACCTGCAGGGTGTCGCCGACCGCGACGCCCTCGGACGCGAGGACGAGTCGCTGGTCGCCGTCCTCGAATTCGACCGCCGCGAGCGGGGCCGAGCGAGCCGGGTCGTGTTCGATATCGACGACAGTGCCGCTCACTACGTCACTGTCCTCGACCGTTCGATGCGACAGGTCTGTCTTGTAGCGGTGTGACGGCGCACGGAACGTCGGGCCACCACGACCGCGTCGTTGTCCTTGAATTCGTCGTCCCATCTAGAACACCCCGATACGTGATGCGACTTCCTGCGCGTCGTCCTCCTCGGAGAGGGTGACGACGGCCTTCTTCGTCCCGTCCGGCGTTACCTGTGTGTTGACGCTCGTCACCGCGACCTCGAAGCGGCTCTCGACCGCCTCGCGGACCTCCGGCTTCGCCGCGTCGACCGCGACGATGAACTGGAGCGTGTTGTCGAAGTCCATGTCGTTCATGGCCTTCTCGGTCACGAGCGGATACTTGATCGTCATCGGTCAGCCACCTCCTCGACGGCGGATTCGGTCCAGACCGTCAGTCGCCCGGCGTGCGTGCCGGGCGCGAGGTCCTCCGCAGAGACGTTCGCGGCGGTCGCGACCGTCGCGCCGGCGAGATTGCGTGCGGCCTTCGACGGCTCCTCGCTCGTCACGAACAGCACCGACGACGGCTCCGTGTACTTGCGGCCACGGGTCGCCCCGCGTCCGGCACGCACCGTCTTGCCGTCGTCCGCGCGCTCGATGTCGGCGTGTGCCCCGACGGATTCGAGGAAGGAGACGACCTCCTTCGTCTTGAGCAGCTCCTCGAACTCGTCGCTCACGACGAGCGGCAGTTCGAGGTCGTCGTCGAACTCGTGACCGCGCTCGGTCACCTGCTCGGCGTCCGTGGTGGCCGCGATGGCCGACCGGACGGCGAGCTTGCGCTCTTTCGTGTTGATGTCGAGCCCGCGGTCGGTCTCGGCCTTCGGCGGGTGCGCCGGGCGGCCCTTGACCGCCTGCGGGACGCGGCGACCCTGACCGTCCTGTCGAGGGACGTGAGCCATCCCGCGACCGGAGCCTTGCGATTCGGCGGGCGTCCGAAGCCCGGCGAACTCGTCCGTGCCGTAGTCCTGCTGTCGATTCGCCTGTGCGGCCTGAACGGCGCGCTTGATGAGGTCGGGCCGGTAGTGGGTCTCGAAGACCGCCGGCAGCTCGACCTCGCCAGCGTCCGAGCCGTCGAGATTACGTACTGTCGCGTTCATTGTCCTTGGTTAGACGCCGTAGAGACGTAACGCACCTCGGGGTCGAGACGCGGCTGGTCCTTCGGTCGCACGGCGAGGCGAAGTCGAAGCAGACGCTTGTTCGGGCCCGGCAGCGAGCCTTTCACGAGCGCGTAGTCGCCGTCCACCTCGCCGTAGTTGACGAAGCCGCCGTCCGGCGTTACCTCCTCGTCACCGAGCGCGATGAGCCGCTTGTTCAGCTCCGTGCGCTGGTGATACCCCGTCTGTCCGAGCTGCGGGACCGTCGAACGGACGCGCGATGGGTTCCACGGTCCAAGATTGCCGATGCGTCGGCGCCATCCCTGACGTGCGTGTTTGCCCTTGCGCTTCTGGACGCCCCACCGCTTGACGGGACCCTGCGTTCCCTTCCCCTTCGTGATACCCGCAACGTCGGTGTACTCGCCGGCGCGGAACACGTCCGTCGCGGCGTGTTCACCGCCGTCCTCGACGAGATCGAGTGCGAACTCGACGCGGTCGGCGATGGAGCCACCGCCGACGCGGGTCTCCATCACGTCGGGTTTGTCCTTCGGCACACCGCCGAGGACCCCCGGCGTGGTGTGCGTGACGACACGAACGTCGGCGATGTCGCCCGCATCGAGCGCATCGTGAATCGCGTCGGTGTCGGTGCGCTGTTCGTCCGGGGCCGAGAGCGCGCGGTCGAGGTCGTCGTGCAGCTCGTCGCTCCACGCCTCGGTCAGCGGCTGTAGCCCGTAGTTCGTTGCCTCATAGACTCGAAGCGCAGCGGCGCGCATCGGTGGCGTCTCAACGACGGTGACAGGGACCGTCTCCTCCATCCCCTCGCGAGGGGAGTTGGGTTCGTCGTTGATGGCCACGACGTGGGACATTCCAGCCTTGTAGCCGGCAAAGCCCTGGAGTCCCGGCTGGCCGTCGTCGTCGGGCCAGCTGTTGAACCGCGGCACCTCGCTGGCGGCGCGGACGCGCGGGCCGAAGCCCATCGAGCCTTTTCGTGGTCTGCTTGGTTGTGGCATTCTGGTCTCACTCCATTGTGAGCACAGCAAGCGAGGCGAACATCGCTTCCTCCGTTCGCACGACCTTGCTGGCTTGGTTCGGGACCGTGTTGAGCCAGAGGTCGAACCGCGAGAGCGGTTCGTCTGTGTCGCAATCAGAGCCGGGCGCGATGCCCGACCCGTCGGTTACGTCGCTCGGCTGGACGCCGAGAATCTCCGGTAACCCGCGCTCGGGTGCGCCGAAGACGACGGTGCTGTCTCCACGCGACGGCTCGATCTCGTCGAGCAGCCGTGTGGAGACCGGCTCGCCGTGTCGCGATGCGGCGATACGGACGCCGGCATCGGGACGGTCGAGCGCGGTGTGTAGGTCCGCGCATTCCACCTGATACCCCGACGGCGGGGTATCGAGCAGGCGTGCGCGCACCGGTCGTCGCGAAGTAACCCTGACTGTGACGCGTTCTCCCTCCCGCGGTGTCGCCACGTCGGGCGACACGGGGAGCGAGACCGGGTGTTGCAGTCCGCAATTGACCCGAACGCGGTCGTCAGATCCGACCTCGGTCACGATTCCCTGTCTTAACGACCCCGGATCGTCAGATTCGGAGCCGGTCTGTGAACCGACACGGAGCGGCGGCAGCACGCCGGCGTACGCCAGTTCGTCACGCCTCCCCCACAGCTCCTTTCGAAGCTCCGGGGGCGTGGCCGCGTACCGTAGGACGGTATCGACGAACCCGTCGCCGAACCGCCCGTCGTCGCCCGACGAATCGGGGAAGACGACGAGACGATCCACCCGGAAGACCACCGCCGCGCGTGCGACGTACCCCAGCTTGCGAGTCGCCTCGCGCTGGTCTTCGGCTTCACGGGTCAGAGACGACGGCACGAGTACGGTGCGTGTCATGCCGAATCGCTTCCGTGTCTGCTCACTAGACTGTGTATCCGATACCGAACCCGGACATAAAAGTAACGTGCTTCGTATGCCGGCTGCCGGCCGTTCACAGGGGTTTCAGCGTGTGTACGGCTCACACGACCGATCGCCCGACCGCGGTCGCGCGTTTCGGAACGCTTATACTCATCACCGTGCTCGCTTGAGGTGCAGACGCGCACCGATAGTGTAGTGGTATCACGTGACCTTGCCATGGTCACAACCCGCGTTCAAATCGCGGTCGGTGCATCTCTACCTATAGTTTTTGTAGGGTGTGCTGATACGTCTCGGGGGTGCTCGCTATGAGTACCGTCGAGCGAGACGTCGAAGTCTCTATCGACGAAGACGGTAATGCCGCCGTCGCGAAGGTTGTCGAACGAACCGAACTCCGCCTCGAAGGTCTATTCCAGAACGGCGAGCTCCGACTGTGGCAGGACAGTGCC
Source organism: Halobacteriales archaeon QH_7_65_31 (assembly GCA_003021785.1). Lineage (GTDB taxonomy): Archaea > Halobacteriota > Halobacteria > Halobacteriales > Haloarculaceae > Halosegnis. The sequence continues at coordinate 117,368 of PXQU01000013.1, forward strand.
GGTTGGAGTGGCTTCCTCCGCGAAGAAGCCGATGACGGCAACGTAGTCTACCACAGCGTCAATCGTCTCGAAGACGGGAGCAGCGAGGAGTGGATTCGGAAAGTCCGTTGCGGCGAAAAAGCTGTTCGCGACGGAATACAGAAGCACATCAAGGACCCAAAAGCAGGAGAAGCTGGGCAGTTCGTCCGGAGGTGCTCGCCGCCATGAGCACGTCCACCAGTCCTGACGATACGGACCAAGACGAGTACGAGATCAAGAATGTTGAATGGCTGGAGCGTAACGCTGGCCCCATCGACATCGCTGGCGCTCGTCAAACAGAGACGGACGCATGGGAGCGTGGGAAGCGGAATGCCAGTGATGCCGCCGTCGAGGTCCGGCAGGATACCGGAACTGCGGTCGTCCGGCTTCCAGACGGCGATCCACACACAACACTTCTCGTCGAAGGTGCTGGTGACGACAGCGGGCCCTTCGCCGGCGCGTGCGACTGCAAGGGGTACAAGTATCATGATGGTCCCTGTGCCCATCTCGTTACCCGCGCCGTCCGGTCGATCCTCCGGAGCGGCGAAGTGCCGGAGGATGTCCAGCGGTATCAACAGCTGAAGAACGCCGGTGGACCCGAACCTGATGCCGATCCAGACGACGCTATGTCCGACATCGGCGGGCTTGAGGCCGACGGCACTGGCGACGAGGACGTCGTCGACGTGGAGATCACGGACCAGCCGGTCGCCGATCCCGAAGCCGGCGACCAGCGCCCGCCCGAGGAGGTCGTCGACGACCCTTCCGTACCAGCGACACCGAGCGATCCGTTCGCGGCGCAGCTCAGCGAGAACGTCCCAGAGCGGTACGTGATGCAGCTTGGGGGCGACACCTACGTTCGCATCGCCGGCTACGCGGCTATCGCCCGGCAGGCGGATCTTCGGATGGACTACGACGCTGTTACGCGGGCACGCGAAACGGAGTACGAGCACGCCGAGTACGAGGCCGTCGTGACGACGCCCAATGGCGAGGTCATTGCTCGCGATATGGGGACCGCGCACGCCGAGCTCGAAGACATGAGCGACGCGAAGGCCAACCTCGACGAGCTCGCGATCACGCGAGCGTACCGCCGGGCAATACGCCTCGCGACCGGCGGCGGCGCGACACTCCAGCGGGGTGGTGAACTGTGAGCCGCAAGAGGCTCAACCTTCGTGAAGAACACGCCCGGACGGTCGAGAACGCGCTGGACGCCGTCGACGCTGACGAGGAGCTCCCAGATGTCGATCGGGGGCGAGGTCGAACGAGCGAAGGTGAGATCTCCACGGGAGAGGCCGTCGCCCTGATCGCGGAGGCCTACACCGGGTGGTCGGCAGATGAGTGACGACGTGCTCGAAATTCGAGCAGACTCGGTCGAAGAGGCAGACGTCGGCGACATCTGGATCGCCGGCCAGCCTCTCGGGAAGATGGTCGCCCGTGCCACGGAACGCTCTAAGCGCTTCGACGGCGATCTCGGTGACCGTCCCGAGCACGTCGACGACGACACGCAGCTGTGGGCGCTCGTCGAGCAGCTCGCCGCAGAGGTGTCGCGGCTTCAGGAGGAGATCGCGCCGGACACCGACGGGAAGGACTACGCGCAGCTGACGCGCGCCGAGAAGGTCCACGAGATACAGCTGGCTGCCCTCGAGGATGCGCAGTCAAATCCAAGACGGAAGTCAGCGCTCACCTACCGTGAGGTCAAGATGCTGTTCGGCGGAAAGCCGTCGACCGGGCACTGTTACGATCTAATGCAACTCGCAGGTGACCGGGATGGATTCGGCTACGAGACGCGCGACGATCAGCCGAACCGGCTCACCGCGAGTCTGGAGGGCTTGAACGATAGCAAGCTGATTCACGCCCTGAACAACGGCGGAACGTCAACGGAGGGGTTCTGATGCCACAGTTCTCCGCTTCAGTTCCACCACCATTTCGTTCGTCTCCGCTTCGCTCTACTCTACTTGTTTTTGTGCGGTTTCGGTAGCTGTGGGTGTATCGGCTCTTCCCGCGCTCTCGCGGGAGATTAGATAGGGAACGGAGCTCCGGCTACTGTTCACGCCGTGAAAGATCACCCGACGAGCAGCGCTGCGAGGGTGACGCTAGCGGAGACGATGAAGAAGATGAACGCCGCGGCGAACACCGCCGCGACGACGTCGTCGCCCGTCATCTCCAGACCGATTCGATGGAGGTTCGATATCGCAGCCCGAGGACGGACGTATTCGCGATGTCTTTCACCGTCGTCGCGGGATACTCGCCGCGGACCTCCTCAAGATTCTCGTGCGATTCGATGAGGTGCGTGAGCGCGGCGTCGATAACGTCGGACCGCGGGGGATCGTCAGCTGAGTCTGCCTCGACGATCTTCGACGCTTGGTCGAGGAGTCGCTTCCGTTCGTCGCTGAGCCGGAGCGTCGTTCGGTCAGTCATAGTGATTCGTACCGATTCATACTCTCTGTTTATATACCCATGTCCACACGGGGGGTCGATCTGCGTTGTTCTGAGCTGAGTGAGGGCCGGATCTTTATAAACAGGGTCTGGGCCCCCGGCGTGATCGGGCCGACGCGCCGAGCTCGGCGAGGCGGTTTTGCATACACGCGCTGTTCGCGAACAGCGTTGGAGTGCATACATCGCGATAGCCCGTGACATCGACGTGCGACCCCACCCATCTGGATGTGAGACCCCCCTTCCTCGCTGTTACTCATCGGTTCACCTTCTCGTAGACGAACCGACCTGTGTCCGGATCGTGTTCGACGTCGATCTCATCTCCGGGCTCGATTCCCTCTCCTTGAGCTGGGCTCTTCGGGAGTACGACTCGGTAGCCGTTGCTGTCGTCTCCGGAGACCGTGTATCGACCACAGTACGTTCGCGAGCTATCTTCGTTCCGACCAGTCTCACCTGCACGTTTCCGAGCATCTCCTCGCGCCATACCAGTTGTCAGTCTGCGGACCTGATAAACGCAAGCCATCAAACAGTGCTCTGACAGCGACCCATGCGATTCGGCACGGCCTATACGGTCAATCACCAGAGATCGGTCGTGACGACCGAAGCAACCATCGAAACGGAGCACAGTAACGACGACGGGCGACAGACGACCACCAAGCACGTGACTGTCGACGCGCTCGAACAGCACCTCGGCGATAATGAGGTGGTGGCATGAGCATCGATACTGACGACGCAGTAGCGCTGGCCGTGGTCGCCGGTATCGGTCTCGCCGCAGCGGTCGAACTCTCAAAGCTCCGTCGACTCGACCGCATCGGCCAGCACGTCAACGAACTCACAGCGGAGAACGCTCTCGATGATGTGCGCCGGCTACTCATCGTTGATGTGGAAGATGGACCGGACGGATACGGCACGATCCTCGCGAAGGGCGCGCAGTTCCCGAGCGGAACTATCGCAGTCGAGTGGAACCGAATGGCATTCGAGGAGGACGAGCGCACAGAAAACGCCGTAATGAGCCAGTACGGTAGCGTCGCGGATGCGGAAGAGGCGACCGGTGGAACCGTCCGGTTCGTCGAGGGCGAGTGATGCACGTTTGCGGACAAGGAACGCGGCTCGTGCTTCAGCCGGAGACGCAGCGAGAGCAGCTCGCGCTGTACCGGCTGTTCTCTCGTCTCTTGACGAGCTGGTTCACGGCGGATATTGCCGAGTACGGCGATCTCGATCATAATCTCGCTGAGAGACGCACGCGTCTCGGATCGTTCGCTCCCGGCTCGCGCGCTCTCGTCATCCCCGATGCGCCGGCGATGCCACTCACGGAGGACGACCAGTGAGCTGGTCAGTGGAGTTCGGAACGCTCGCCGAAGCGAACGAGGTGCGCGAGGAGCACGCCGAGATCGTCTGTCCGCTCGACGACGACCGCCGACTAACATCGGTCGCGTTTGTGAGCGACGTCGATCCAGAGACTCGACAGACGCTCGAAACCCGAGCCGCAGCGAGCCGTGGAGACCGGGAGAGCGGACCCGGACAAGTCGCACTGTCTGACGGTGAGCGCGACCGACTCGATTTTACCCGAGACAACGTGAACGTTCCGAAGTACCGGGCCATCAAGGGCATCGCGACGGAGGCCGGCGTCGATGACTGGCTCGCGCACGCTGATCGAACGCTTGTCGTTGACGAGCACCGCGAGTTGATGGAACGCGCTGCTCGCGACGAGCAGGGCCAACGCATGGACGCCGAGCGATCCGACGAACAGCGTGCCGAGGACCTCGTTCAGCAGGCCGGTGGCGGCGACTGTGAGCACGCTCGGGGACACTGCGAGCACGGCGACGTAGAGGCGTGCGAGTTCCTTCACGACCGGTGCGGGTACGACGAAAGCGATGTACAGTCGATCCTCGGTGATTTCGAAGGGGAGAACAGCGAGCTTTCTGGTGCGCAACTCGGGGCGTTAAGCCGGGCGTGGTCCGGACATATCGCTGCGGTCAATGCACTCAACGGGCTGCTCGCCCGGCTCCGCGAGGAGTGGAGCCACGCTCAACAGGCGGCCCGGGCGATCAACGATATCCGTTCGAGCGCCGGGCAGGAACCACTCCACTTCGAGGAGCTGGAGGAACGGCAGGCGCAGCTCACCGATATCATGCGGGCAGCAGCAGCTGACTGTGTAGAGTGTCACGCGGACCACTCCGGTCACGACCACGCAGTGACACGCGGCCACCGTGAGGAGTTGACGGCGTTTCTCGCCGGCGCTGGGGAGACGCCCGTCGGAACAGCCGACGAACGTCCGAGCGATGCAGATTCGAAGGACCCACTCGTCGATGACCGAGACCTCCCCGACGGAGACGAGGGGCTGTTCGAGTTTGCCGCGAACGCTCCCGCTACTGGCGATGGACAGAGCCGTGAGCACCGGCGAGCGCAGAATGACGGCTATCTGCGGTCGGGAAACCGTGGATTCGACGAGGGTACGAGCGCGCGAGATGGTCTCGGAGAGTTCGCCGCGACGGGCGGCGAAGAGACGCTGGATAGCTACGAGGACGACTGATGAGCGAATTAAGTTGTCACATCGACGGGTGCGACTACACTGGTGATCCGGGTGGTCTCCGCTCACACGTCTCTGCGTCGACCGACGACGAGCACCGACGAGCACGCGCTAACAAGGCGTGGGAGGGGTGGTATCCCGAGGCGTTCGGAGTCACGGCAAACAACACCGACGAGACGACGCGAGATGACCCCTCGACAGAGGGAGATGAATCCCCTGAAACCCCTGAAAACGATTCGGAAGCCGACCCGAGAGAGCCCCCTTCGGAGGGGGAGGCGACCCCCAAGTCGTCTGGGTTGAGCGACGCCGAGCAACAGCAAGCACTCATCGAGCAGCAGGCGACCGGCGAATCCACGGACTCCGAGGGGAGAGACAACGACGATTCCGCCGAGCCGACCAACGCCGGATCCCCCTCGAAGGGGGGCAGCGACCCCAGTTCGTCCGGGTCGATCGACGAGAGCAATAGCTCGACTGGCACGACGGTCGCGCTGCTCGCGAGCACGCTGATCGTCGTGCTCGTGTTCCTCGCTGGAGACAACGCCGGCGACGAGCGTGGTCGCGATGACGACGAGCGTAGCGAGAACGACGCCGGTGGGGAGGCCGGCGCAGAGCGTCCCTCCCCGGACCCATTCCTGTGACTGACGACGACCCAGAAATCGAGTCGGCGGTAACGCCGGTCGACAACGACACGGAGAGCACCGACCCGACAGCCGTCGATACTGAGGCCGCAACCGACGACGGAGGAGACGAGATTCCCGAGGTGACCAACGACGAGAAGGCAGAGGTCCCGAGCGAGCTGGCCGAGAAGATGACCGCCTCTCGGGACGCCGAAACCGACGACCCGGGAGACGGAGGGGGTGAACCCCACGACAGCGAAGGGTCGGAGAGCGACGATAAGGGGGGCTCCGAAGGGGGTGACGACCAACGTCCGTCTGGGTCGATCGACGAGAGCAGCAGCTACAACTGGGGAGACGTCTACGTCGATGGCCTCGGTATCTTTCTGCTGGAGATCAGTGCCGAGCTCGACGGCGAGGACCCAGACATGACAGAGGACGATATCCGTTCACTCGCGACGAGTGGACCGGTCGATCTCCCGCAGGCGTTCGATGAGATGATAAACGAGATGGGGATGAACGACGAGATGAGTCCGATGCAGGCGACAGTGACGGGGAGCGCGATGCTGGCGTTCGCCGTGCTGATGAAGGAAACCGACGCCGCTGGACAGATGGTCGGAAAGTTCAGCGAGGCTGCCGAAGTGGGGGGTGAAGCCTGATGTTCGGGAATCTTGGCGACGCAAAAGAGATGCTCGCGACAGCACGGAACCCCGGCGAGAGCGAGCAGATACGGTCGCTGTTGGGAGCGTTCGCTGCCACAGAGTCCGAACATCGAGCGGCGCTCCGTGAGCACGCGAGGGAACTCGGTGTCGATCCGGACGAAGCCGGTCTGACTGAACCCCCGGACGTGGAAGATCGGATCGACGAGCTCGCGGCGGGCATCTCGGCGCGGGTCAACGGCGAACCGTGGTCGACATGGTGCGAGCACGTCGCCCCAGATGACCTAGACGGGGACGCCGCCGAAGAGTTCGCTGGAATCAATTCTGAGGAGTGGACTGAGATGCAGGAGTCCATCGTTCGGGAATGGCGAACCGACGATGATCTCGCCACGGGGCAATTTTCCGACGACCAGCTCGTCGACGCAGACCTACAGAGCCGGTTCGGTGTCGATGCGGTGACGTTCGAGGAGTTCGTCGTCAACTATTCCCCGGGACGGCTGTTCGAGGAGCTGTTCGCGGGTGAGATGAACCGCAACACGGCAGGGGTCAAGGCCCTGTCGGGGGAGTAGATGCATCTACTCGTCGCCGGTGCTGCGGGCTGGGGGAAGGGATATCTCGCCCAGATCCTCGTCTACAATAACATGATCGGCGAGACGTTCGACGCGGTCATCGTCCTCGACACGTCTAACGAGTTCCGTGGGTTGGTGTCGTCTGAACACGGGCCTGCTCCGGCGACACACTGGGCGGTAACAGAACGAGAGGCGACGGCGTGGGACCGGCAGGACTGGCAGGCGCTCATTGGCTCGAACCGGAACCTCGTCCTGCAGCGGGGCGTCGCAAAGGGAGACGAGTGGCAAGAGGCCGCTGCTGAAATCGTGATGGGAGCGCGGCTCTCCTCGCTTGATGTGCTCGTTACCATCGACGAGGGGCACGGCCTAGCACCGCAGAGCGGTGGATCGTATCCTGAGGAGCTGGAGAAGCTCGTTACCGACGGACGAACCGAGGGAGGTGCAGCGACATCGTCGATGTGGCTCACGCAGCGACTCGCACAGATCGACAAGAACATCACCGAAAACTGCAACGCGCGGTTCCTCGGTGGGTTTGAGGGCGACAACAGCCTATCATCCGTCGGCGATATCCTGCCGTATCCGAAGGAGATGCACGCGACGGGCGGCCAGCCCGTCAACAGCTCCATTCCCGAGAAGCTGCTCACTGACGGCGAGGCGATCAGCGTACGGAAGTGGACAGAGCCGGATGAGGACGGTGAACCACAGACGGTTAATTCGGAGTGGATTTACACCGATGAGACGGGCAAGCTCGCGCGGAAACAGTCGAACGACTACACTGCTGTCTGTGATCACGTCGGCGCATCGGGAAAGCGAATCGACGTGGGGATCTGACGATGGCCCGACCCAGTGAGAGCGTGACGGCATACGGGGGGAAAGCTGACCGGTTCCGTGAGGTAGCAGCGGTGATCGAGGAGCAACGCGGCTACGAGCCGAGTAACAGCGAGGTCCTCTCGGTCTTGCTAGGCGAGTTCGACGCGGATTCATATCGTCGGTGATACGTCCAGTGAGTCCCGGCGGGTCCCGCTGAGACTCCGCAGAAACCTGCTTCGCGGCTTATGAACGGCATACTCCTACTCGTAGGTGTAGATGGAGGCAACAGCCTACTTCGATAAGTTCGCAGACGAACAGTTCGCGAAAGATTCAGCCGGCGCTCTCGGCGGACTTCTAGCAGCGGAACTCATCGCAACGGGTATCGGTGGAATGACTGTCCCCGGCATCGGGTACACCATCCCCCGTAATTCCGGTATTGATCAGGCAGTCGGTGGCGCGTCGGTCATCGTCGGGTCTGAAGCCGCCCCGATCAAGGGCCGGATGAAGCGACACGCGCAGGTCGGTGGCGCAATCGCGATAGGACACGGAATCGCCGAACGGTTCGGTGTCGTCGACCAGCTGAACACAGCCGTCGCCGGCGCGGCGGGAGGTAACTAACGATGGTGAGTCTATTCGCCTCGATGGGCGCGGTGTCCGATGAGGACGTCATCACGACCTATCAAAATGCTCCCAGCGTCGCGCTCAAGCCGACGCCGATGCTGGAGATCAGCCCAGAGCGGGGCCAGTTCTACCGCTTCCACAACGTGACGTGGAACGGCCACACCGGTCTGCCGGTGTACATGGACCTGAACGCGGCGGACGGGTCGGACCTGCCGACCACGACCCTCGTCGTGTTCGAGTTCCAGTCCTCGAACGGAGACGACTACCACCGTGTTGCGGTTCCGCTCAAGCGGATCAACTTCTTCAACAAGTACGGTGTTGAGGAGCAGTCCGATCAGGACCGACGTCACAATGCGCTCATCCCGCTGAAGTATCCCGAAGCGAGCGCGCAGAGTGGCCTTCGAGACCATCTCGACGTTCGGGACGTGGACTCGTTCACGGTCTCGATCATTTCATCGAAGGCAGTCGACTGGGATCAGTCGGAGTTCCTGTTCGAGGACGACGCCGTCGATCAGTACTCCCGCGAGTAACCATGTCGGTGCAAGACACTCTCTCGGAGATGGCGCGCGAACCGCGTCCGCTCTCTCCGTTCGATGACTTCGAGACCGCTGCCAACGTCCCCGACCGCGTGAGCGATGTGCTCACGCTACAGGCAGATACCGTGCTGGCACTTCGCGACGGCGCGAGCCTACAGGTGACCATCCCGGCGTACGAGACGTTTGGGACCGACGGAAACGCCGGCAACAGCGAGACGTTCCAGCTCGCACACGACCTCGCCGACAGCCCGAACGTCCCCTCAGTCGTGCTGTACGAAGACGCGTCACAGGTCGAGCCGGACTCTATCGACACCGACGCCGACAGCATCACGTACACAGCAGAAGCAGCGAACGCGACGCTGCACGTGTTCTACGTAACGGGGACCGCCGCAACCCTCACACTAGAGAAGCGGCTCCCCGGGGGCAAGACGTCGGCCTCGAAGGAGCTGAAGACAGTGAACCTCGCACTCGCGAATCGTCGCGACCAGCAGGAGAACCCGATCCGGCTTAGCTTCTCCAGCTGGCTCGAACGATATGTCGCGATGGACATGGAGCTGGTCGCTGTCGTGAACGCGCCGTACGAGGTGGCTTTCGAGCCAGTCGACGGTGTTCGGGCGACCAACACGCTGTTCCACACCACAGCAACACAGGGTCAGTCGAACGCTCCCGGCCTGCTCGCGGCCATCCGCGACAATCTGGGTCAGTAGCGAGGGTCCCAGATGCGAGGCCTTTCTTCGAGCGTCGACGGCGATCCGTGGAGCGACAGCACAGACACTCGGCGTTCGACTGCCTCCCTAGCCGGGGGGCAGACGACGTCGGCGACCGAGACAGCCGGGAGCGGCGAGCGTAACGTGACGGAATCAACACCGTCCGGAGTCGACTCGCTGCTCGCAGAGACCGAGTTCGACCGTCAAGACCTCGAACTCGCGATTGATGCTGTCAGCGCCATCGCGGTGCTCGTGCTGGCGGTCAACGCGTGGCAGGAATCATGAAAGAGAAAGCACGAACCAGAGTTCAAATCAGCAAGATGAGCGAGCGGGAGATCGAGAAAATCTCCGAGCGCGCTCCCGAGGGGGTCGAAATCGGCCCTGATCCTCGGAGGGTGCTGGACAACAGCGTCCGGCAGCCGTCCGATCGGGTGACAGCACGCACGACGGACGAAACCGACGACGGAGGTGACGGGAGTGCCTGAGGTGTTTCCTCGACCGAGTTCAGGCGCGATTCCATTCAACGAGGTTGTCACTGTCCAGCTCAACCCCGGCGAGCAGGCGACGGTGACGTTCGAGCCGGTGCAGTCGGTGAGTCGCTTTCAGCTTCCGGTCGTGGCGATCTCGAAGTTCCCTCAGTCGAGTTACGAGGTACGCGCCGACGGACAGCAGCGGTTCGGTCCTGCGGGTGCTCCCCCGACCGATCCGGATGATATGGCCGCGACGTTCCTGCCGGCGCTGGAGTTCAGCGACGAGCTCGAGGTGACAGTCTCGAATCTCGCGGCATCATCGACGGCTCGCACGTACATCGTGCAGCCGGTCGGCTGGGAACCGATGGGAGGTGACAATGGGGCTTGAAACCAACACGGACGTTGAGCAGGTCAGCAACGTCCAGAACGCCGCAGGCGAGCCTGTCCCGCCGGCGAGCGGCGACTACGCTCACGGCTCCGGCGTGGATGTCACCATCACAGACGGTGCGCTGGAGCTCGATATCGACTGTCCCGACCGACCGGTGCAGGTCGTCCTGCACGCAGACGGGTTCGACGCAGCAGCGAGCATCTCACTGGAGACCGTCGGCGACGTCGGGAACACTGTCACCAAGCGAGACAAGGCCGATAACAGCGCGTACGCGACGGGCGACGGCTCAACGGATATCCTGGTGAAGGCTGCGGTAGCTGCGCCGCAGCTCCGCATCCGCATCCGTGACGACTCCCCGACCGGCACGGAGAACAGCTGCAACTACTCGGTGATGGTCGCATGACTGACGGAGCAAACGATCCGCCGATCACGGCGGACAAGATCGACAGCGATCCCGGTGGCGACCTTACCGGAGACCTCTCCGATGACAAAGGATATCTCGTGTACGACTACGCGGCTGAGCACGTTCCGCAGCCGCGACTGGCCGGACCAGCGGCGTCGCTCACCGAGTATCCACTTCCGGCGTCGGATCTCGATTATATCGACCCGCTCACGGTCGACTCGAACGGTAACCTTGCCGTCGAGCTGGGGAACGGTCTCACGCTGGACTCAAACGGGCGCATCTCCGTCCCCGCCGGAGCAATTACCGAGGAGATGCTGGCGTTCGCGGCGGCGACCGAGGAGGAGCTCTCGTCGCACGCGAACGACGAGACGAACCCGCACAGCGTGACGACCGACCAGATCGGGGCCGTGACCGACACCGAACTCAGCAATCACGCAGGAGACAACAACGCGCACCATAGCCAGCCGAACAACACGAACACAGACAATCTGGCATCAACTGGGCGAATATCCACACCGCACGAGGTGCGTGGCTTCCAGTACAAAGAAGTTGAGCTGACCGGGACCAGTAGTACCAACGACAAGCCTCTCAGTTTAGTCTACGCGGATGGGTCTGAAGATAGTTACTCGATTTCGGGTTACGAATCTTTCTGGGTTTATACTCGCGACAGTCCTATAATCGATATTACAGGCGATACGTATAATGTCGACGTGACGATGGTGAATAAGATCGTTGCAGCGCCACACTCGCACGGCATCTAACATGATAGCACACAATTCAACCGGCGAACGAGCCGGCACGACAGACGCACAGCGAGGTGACCGATAGTGCTCGATAAGCCACTCGACGCGGGCGGTGGCGGTGGAGTGGCCGATCCCGACGAGGCTGATCTCGATCCGTGGTCAGACTCCGGTTCCGATCAGGATGAAGAGACGACCACCATCGACACGAGCAACCAGACGTTATCAACGACCGGTCTCGGCGGCACGGTCAACTCCGGCGACAGTGATCCCGTCGAGATCGACGACAGCAGTGACGACCCGAGCGACTCGTCACCAGCGGGCGGCGCAGGCTCCGAGGAGGCTGTCGAGCGCTTCGCCGGCTTAGAAGACGAGGCACTCGACGACTCGTCGGAGGAGGAGATCATCGACGTCGGGCAGGAGGCCAGTGACACGCTCTCGACGGTCAACGCCGAGACCGACCTCTCCCCGACCGAGACGAGCAGCGTCCCAGCCGTCGAAGAAGCTATAGATCAGACCGCTGAGCCGACCCAGCCGAACGACGCCGAAGCCGACGAACCGGAGGAGTCGGACGAGCCGACGTCGACGAGCAGCGGGCCGGACCCGGCGCTCGTCGTCGCTGTGCTCGTGGCGGTCGGACTGGTGGTGATGCAGCCATGAGCGAGTCGACAAAGGGCGGGAATGTCATCCTGCGCTCGGTCGAAGCTCCGGATTCTGTCAGATCTGGGGAATCGTTCACCGTTGAGGCAGTCGTCTCTAATGGGGCGCTCGTCATCACTGGATGGGATTCCGATCTCTGCAAGGGGCACGGAGAAGCTGAGGATGGCGGTTACGAGCTACAAGTCGTCTTCGAGGGACCAGATGGTCAAACACATACCGACGGTCCAAACTGCCACAGCACCACCACGGACGGCACTCGTGATCTAACCTACACGGCGACCTTCACCGCGCCGGACTACGGCGATGAAGCAGCCGTCTCGGCGTATGTCAAGCTACCCAACTCTGGTAAGCGCACTGACGCGATAGAGACACGAGTAGCGATAACAGACGAAGATCCGTGGGAACCAGAAGATCGTGACACTTCGGGAGGTAACTGGCTTCCGGGTGGCGGCGGTGGCGGTGGTGGCGGCTCGGGAGATGGGGGAGGGCCACTCTCACAGATTAACGACATGGTGACGCTCATCATCGTGGTGATGTTGATCGGCGCCGTGATGCAGTCGGGCGTACTCGGAGGTGCGAGTAGCTAATGGACCCGCTCGGTCTCTCGCTCGTCGAGGCAGTCGGCGGGCCCATTGCGGTGATCGCGCTATTGGCGCTGCTCGACGATCTCCGGAAGACGCGTCAGATGTACACGCTCCTGACTGGTCGCGACGACGTGGAGACCGATGACGGGCTGGTTTCGCAGGTCGATGAAAATACGGAGCGCAGCGAGGAGAACGAACGGCGCAGCGAGGCGAACAGTCGCGAAATCGGCTACATCAAGAACACATGAGCAACGACAACAGCAGCGACGAGACGACGAGCATCGTGCAGCGAATCAGAACGTGGGCGATGAGATATGCGCCGGACGGCGCTCGCGAGGGAGACACGGCCCGAGGAGGGTTCCTCAGCTACGCCGGCGAATGGCACAGCTTAGCGGTCGGTCTCGCGGCTGGCTTCGCGGCAGCAGCAACGGGCCGCTGGGAGCTGGCAGCGATCCCGGTCGCGCTCGCGTTCGGCCTCGAAGCGGTCAAGCTGCCGGGCGCTGACCCATCTGCGCCGGTGGTTGGAGAGGTGAGACGTGAGCCGTGGTACGCACTCGGTGGGGACACCATTGGCGTCGCGGTCGGACTGCTCGTCGTGGGGACGGGACTTGCGCTCCCGTTATGACTCACGAAGCTATTTTACTGGTTCCTGATAGCGGTACAGTGTGGTAAACACACAAGAAGCGAAGAGAGTGCTACGTGTTGTATTTGCCCTCGTTATTATTTTGTCAGGTATATTTACACTGATAGCAGGGCCACAGACACGTGACACCGGACAGATCGGACTAATAATGGGTGGTGTCGCGCTACTTATGATTGGTCAGGGTTTACAACTACTGTATCTCTCCGAGAGTTAGGTGAATCTGCCCTCAACGGTCGCGTACTCAACACAGACGAGACCATCGCCGGCAGTCTAGAACAGTTACGCCGTATCTAAATCCGCATTCGATACCCCGCATCCGGGTTCGGGCGCGGATACAACCCCGGGTCGTACTCGCCCTCCAAGTACACCTCTCCCCAGTACGTCAGCTCGTACCAGTTGTCTCCTTCGTCGAATACTTCGACCGCCACGAGCCCCGCCTGCGCCAGCATCCTCAGCCGGTCCCTGAGGATTCCCGTACCAACTTCGAACGCCATCGCAAGTAGACGAACGTTCGTCTCGCCCTCGTCGCAGAGGTATTCCAACAGGCGCTCGTCGAGAGTCGTCTGCCATCGTGCGGTGCGTCGGATCATTCGAAGTAGGGGTTACTGTCTTTTTGATACCAGACACTACCGTCGGATCTTTTAACCAAAACCTCGTGTCGTGTCTCTCGGCCGCTGTACGACGACGACTTCAGCACGACCTGCCAGTAGTTTTCGTCATCATGCTCAGCATCACCAGTTTCGACGACCTCGACAGCTACCTCGCCTTGCTGTTGTTTGACGGCGGCCTTCGCAGCAGACTTAATCCCTTCTTGATGCTTCTCTTTCAAATCGGAGTATTCAGCACCTCCACCGATAACCGCTCCAACCCCCGCCGCAGCGGCGACCACTGTGGGATTTCCAGTTAGTGCTCCCAAGACCCCGCCGATAAGCGCACCTGAGACACTCGGGACACCAGATATTTCCTCCTTATTGACGTTCAGATTCCGTACGCGTTGGTAGCCACCGTCGGTAACCTTCTCCGTTGCCGACTCTGGCTCCTGAGTGGGCTGGTCGCTGTCTGCTTCGAGATTCGAATCCAGTTTATCGAACTCTGTCTCGATGTCCTCTTTTAGCGCCCAAAGCAGGGCTATAGAGACCAAGATCAGTACAGCCACCAATGCGTGCAGAGCAGTATCAAGCCCGACAAGTGAAGGCACGAACGCTAGATAACCTATACTGGTTCCCATAATTCCAATTCCTGCGAGAATTCGTTTGACCGACGCGTCAAATCGGTCCATTGAGCCTCCCTATACCGACACATACGATAGTATACTCGTTCATCGGATTTAGCTTTGGCCGCTACACCCCGTTCTCTCCCGCTGCCTCAGAACTCGATCCCTCGCTGTCGCTCTGACTCTGTCTCATAAATTCTGCATCTTCATGCTCCTCCAAGAAGACATCCGCTTCGTAGCGTACGAGCCGTTCGATGCGCCTCTCCTTCATCTTCCGTTTCTTCTTGTCGTTCTCGATCTCTCGTTTTAATTCGTTAATTCGGAGTTCCTTCTCAGCGATAGACTGTTCGATGTTCTCGATTTCACGCTCTGCTTTCTCCTGCTTCTCGCGCCAGTCCTTCCAAGAAGTACCGCTCATACATTTACCCCCGATTCTTTCTCCTCGTCTTCAGCCTGATTGGTATCAAGCCAGACACTACGTTCTACGTCGTACTCCTCGTCGAGATATCCTTCACCTTCCTTCGTTAGGAGGTACGCGCCATTTCCAACGTGTTTGACTAAGCCGTGCTCGGTGAGTTTCTTTAGCCTACGTGTGATATGCGGCTTTTGTACTCGGACTAGTCCACTATCGTCTATTTGTTTGGCAGTTCCTGTCCCATCGTTCTCTCGTATCCACTCTAAGATGCGATCATCCCAGACAGACTGCCAGGACCCCGAGCGTCTCATTTTACTTTCTATTGATACTGATGAGACCTAATGCAGTGGAATAAGACTAATAGCGAACAGTATTCCTACTGAGGACTAGCAGTACACTTACGTACTAACGGTTCATTAGAGTTGAATGCGAACCCGTAGGTCGGTCGAAGATGAGACT
Organism: Halobacteriales archaeon QH_7_65_31; assembly: GCA_003021785.1. Taxonomy (GTDB): domain Archaea; phylum Halobacteriota; class Halobacteria; order Halobacteriales; family Haloarculaceae; genus Halosegnis. Next base: position 132,837 of record PXQU01000013.1, read on the forward strand.
GTTGGCAGTGTGAAGACGGGGCCGCGGTGCAACGCGGCCCTGAAGCGGGTTCGGTGACCACTATGGAAACCGAATCCCATGGGGCGACGAAGCGCCCCGAACGGCCAGACGTATCGCCTACGCAAAACACCAACGGCACGACTCGCTGTTATTGCGGTCGGGCCGCTGTCGGGTACGACGCCACGGCGGAGGCAGCTGTGTGTCGTCGCTGTGCTGACCACCACGCCCGGCTCAACGCCTCGGGGGTGGTCTGAGTGTCTGTCCCCGAGCTCCGGTGTACGGACTGTGGCCTCCCAACTGAGTGGTTCGGGCCGATGGCCTCACTCTCTTTCCGTATCGACGAGCGTGAGCCACCGCGACGTGGCGGGCGTCTCGGTGAGGACTTCCGCATGGTCGGACTCTGCCCGTGGTGTACGTCGGTAGCACCGGAGACGCACCACGCGATGTATCCCGACATCGAACAGACCAATCGGGCGGAGAAGGTGGGTCGATGAGCGACGACATCACCGTCGCGGACGTCATCAGCCCTGAGGCGCTCGAAGGCGACGAGTGCGACGATCTCATTCTGAACATCGCGAGCAGCTACGTCAACGCCGTGAACCAAGGCATCGATCCCGGGGCAGCGGCTGGCGCTACGATGGCAGTAGCTGACGCGATCCGCACTCACGCCGGCGTCCCGGACGAGCAAGCGATCGAGAGCCTTGCGAGGATGAACGACATGGAGATTCGGTACGCTAATCCGGACGACGACGTGCTACCGGACGGAGGCTACGGCGAAGAACGCCTCTACTCAGACGAACATCGAAACGAGATTATGAAGCAGCAAGCCGGAGCGATGGAACGCGCTGCGGATGCGCTCGAACTCCTTGCCGGGATGCAGATGATGCGGTTCGAGTACAACGAGGACATGCCGAGTTACAGCGTTGAAGGGCTCGTTGAGGAGGCTCGATTCTATGCCCGCGGTGGTCGCGATGAGTAGCGACTACACCGACCGGCGGCGGCCCGGCGCGTACGTCTGTACCGGGTGCGACGAGCGGTTCTCCCGCGACGACGCTGACGACTGGGGGAGCGCTCTCGAAGATGCGCGCGACTGTACTCGGTCGCACGCCGATGGGGCCGAGGTTCGCTTCGATCCTGATGTCGACGACCACGTCGCTTTCGTTGAGGAGGCGATGCTCGATGAGTAGGGATCGGACCCGAGACCCCGGCGCGATGGGGATGTACGGAGCCATTGAAAGATATCTCCGACAGCGTGAGGTCGACTCGGAGAGTTCCTCACTCAGCACGTGGCGCTACCAGCTCAAGCTGTTCGCGGAGTGGACCGAGAAAATCGGTATCGAGCAGGTTGGTGAGCTGCGTGGCTACGATATCGACGACTGGTACTCGATGCGCGCCAGCGAGGTCGCGCCGTCAACACTGGAGGGTGAAATGTGGACGCTCAAGATGTTCGTGAAGTTCCTCGAACGTCGCGAGGCAGTCAGTGACGGTCTCGCGGACAAGGTCCAGATACCCGACGTGGACGCGGAAGACCGGAGCAGCGACGAACAGTGGCCGACCGCCGAGGCCCTCACGATGCTCCGCTATCACCGGACGACGCCCGAGTCCTACGCGACTCGCGAACACGCGCTGCTGGAACTCCAGTGGACGACGGGCGCGCGACTCGGCGGTATCCGTGCGCTTGACCTTCGCGATGTGTTCATCGACGATGGATACGTCCACTTCAGAGATCGTCCGGACACCGGAACTGGTCTGAAGAATGACCGTGCGGGAGAGCGCCCGGTCGCACTCCCACCGTCGACGGCGACGGTACTCCATGACTGGCTGCAGAACCGTCCGGACATGCACGACGAGTACGGGAGAGCGCCGTTTCTTCCGTCACAGCGCGGTCGTCCAACAGAGAACACTATCCGCATGTGGACCTACGTGGCTACGCTCCCGTGCAAGCACTCGCCGTGTCCCCACGGGAACGAGCGCACCACCTGCGACTTCACCACGTCGAAGACAGCCAGCAAGTGCCCGTCCTCGCGGTCACCGCATCCGATTCGAACGGGCTCGATCAGTTGGCAGCTCGATATCGGCCTTCCACCGTGGGTAGTTGCCGAGCGGGTGAACGCTGGCGTTGACGTGATCGAAGAGCATTACGACAAGACACCGCCGCGCGAGCGCATGGAGCGTCGCCGGCGACCGTTCATTACTGACCTCGAAGCAGACCTCGAAGATCCAAACACATGAACACCAACGAGAAATCGCGAGAAGGAAGTATAGCAAACAAGCTGTGGAGAAGTTACTCCGATAGAAGCGCGGTCGGTGCATCTCTACCTATAGTTTTTGCAGGGTGTGCTGATACGTCTCGGAGGTGCTCGGTAGAAGAACGGCGCGAGCGCCCGGTTCAGACACGCACGCGTTTGCTCTGGTATGACGAAGAGGTTCACGCACTCCACCAACACGCCGACTCACAATCGAGTTGGTGGGTTCACGAGACGAGGCCCTCCACCCGCATCCGTTCGATCAAGGACGGGCGACGTTCGGGCGGCTGGGGTAGAGATCAGTCCCAGATGGTCTCGGCGTGGTCAGTCCACTTACTATCAGCAGTAACGACGGCGTCCGTATCACGGTCGTGGTGGCTGGCGAGGATCATGGCGTCGTGCATCTGGTTCGGAAACGGGTCCATGAGCGGGACGACCGCGTTGAGTAGTGAGTCGCGGTCGTCAACGACAGTCACGGGAAGGAAGGTGTCGAAGCCCGCGTGGAGGTCGGCGGGGTCGACCGAGAGCGTGGACCCGCGCACGTTGACGCCCTTCGCGGCTCGGTACAGTGTTTCGACCGCTGCCATCGCGGGGAGTTCGAGGACTGCCTCGCCGGCTTCGGCGCGGGAGAAGATGTCGTCGGCAGCGGGTGGGAGCGCGTCGACGAGGTAGACCAGAACCGCGCTGGCATCGACGGTGTACGTGTCCATCACTCGACGGCCCACTCGTTCTCACGGGCCTCTTGAAGCCCCCCGACGAGTGCGTCAGCGGCTTCCTCGCGCTCCTCTCGACTCATCTCCTCGTCGGCGAGCATCCCACGGCCCTCAGTGCGGTCGGCACGGGCGACGCGGATGCCGTCCTCGTCTTCAATCCACACGACTTCGTCGCCGGGTTCGATACCGTGCTCCTCGCGGAGGGGCTTCGGAATGGTCGTCTGACCCTTGTCCGTGACGCGGGTGGTCTCGGGTCCGTCGACCTTGCTCATGATTGGTAAGACGGGGTGTAAGAGCAAAGTCGTTTCGACGGCGCTACCGCCAAGCCGACTCGACAGACGCCGTAGACACCCTCGGAGCGACCGACGACCGAGTCGGTGAGATCGCGCGTTGCGCCCCAATCTTGATTCCCGTCCGGTGTCAACGTTGTTAACAAGATGTCGAAGCAGATTCGGCTCAAGGACGACGTGTACGAACGCATCGAGGCGAACAAACGCGACGACGAGTCGTTCAGCGACGCCGTAGAGCGGCTCATCGGTGGCCGATCGCTCCGTGATCTCCGTGGCGTCTTCGATGAGAACCGAGTGAACGAGATGCGGGACGCCATCGAGACTACTGATCGAGTGGACCGCGACGAGATCCGCGAGATCACGGAGCGCTTCGGATGATAGTCGATACGAGTTTCGCTTTAGATCTCGCCGCCGGCGTCCCGCTCGCTATCCCCTCGATGACCGTGCTGGAGGTGTACATCGGAGTCGGAAAGGTAGCGACCACGCGTGAAGAACGCCGGCGGACGGAAGCGATACTCAGCTCTTACCCGTTGGTCGATATGACCCCGAGCATCTCCCGGCGTGCCGGTCGGTTGCTCGGTGAGCGAATGGCCGACGCAGACGAGGGCGAAGGACCGGGAATCGGGAAGGGCGATGCAGTAGTCGCTGCGACTGCTCTGGAACGTGATGAGCCTGTTCTCGCCGGTGACGGGCACTTCGGAAACATCGCCGGGGTCACCCACGAGACCTACCGATGAGTAGCGCTCAGCGCCACTCCGACCGGGCCGACGACACGCGAACGCCACGTTTCCCGACTACTCCGACGAGTCCCACTGAAACACGACTGAACCGGACTCCCGACTCCCACCCAACACGCTCGGCCGTTCGACCGTCGAGACGGTCACCCGTCGGTCATCGGGCGCTGGAACCGTCACCGACTCGTCGCCGACGGTGAGCGTCACGTCGGCCTCGACATCGCCGTCAAGGGCGGTCTCCAGCTCGCGCAGCGGCGCGACGAAGTCTGCGTCGTTGCGGTTCGGATCCGTTCCGCCCCACGAGAGATCGTCCACGTCCTCGGAACGCCCGGCGAGGACCGCGTTGACGGCCGCACCGACGAGCAGGACGAGTCCGGTAAGGTAGAGCCACGTCATCGACAGGACGATGACGCCGACGACGCCGTAGTCGGTCTTCGAGGAGAGGGCGGCGTAGCGAGCGAACCCCGAGCCGAGGAGCGTCCAACCGGCGGCCGCGACGAGCGAGCCGGGGACGACCTCGCGGGCAGTCACGTCCTCGTCGGGGAAGATATAGTACATCGGGAACAGCGCGAGCGCGACGACGGCGACGGTCACGACGGGGGTGAAGAGACCGAACGACGGACGGCCCACGACCGTCTCACTGGCGGCGACCGCTCCGATCGCGACGCCGACGGCGAGGAAGACGACGATCCCGTCGCGGATCTGATCGAGAAACCCGTTGTCAGCGGTGGACTCGTAGAGATCGGAGAACGCGGTGTCGAGCCCGCGGAAGATGCGTAACGTCCCCCACACGAGGACGGCGAGCGAGACGACCGACAGCCGCGCGTTGTCGGTCGCAGAGCGGGCCGCCCGGACGAGCACGTCGACGTTCTGCCCGGTGAGATAGCCGGCGACCGCGGTCAGCGTCTCCCGAGCGAGCGTCTCACCACCGACCCGTGTGAGCACGAGCAGGAACAGCAGGAGAAACGGCAGCAGCGAGACGAACGCGTGGTAGGCGACCGAGCCGGCCATGAACGTCACCTTCTCGGCGCGGAGCTCGCGGACGACGGCGGCGAGTACGTCGACGGCGTGGCGTATGCGATTGCGGAACGGACGTGACATACCCTCGTCTACACCGGGGGGAGGAAAGTAGCTGGCTCCCGCGACGCCGGAGCTAAGAGTCGGCCGTCCGAACCCACGGTATGACAGTCGTTGCACTGCTGAGTGTCGCCCCAGTTATCGAGGAGAGCATGGCGAGCGAGGTCGCGAAGGCGGTCGCGGCGCTCGACTCTTTCGACGTGTCCTACGAGACGAATCCGATGGGGACCGTGATCGAGGCCGACGAGATCGACGAGCTGATGCTCGCGGCGACGGCCGCCCACGAGGCCGTGGACGGCGACCGCGTCAGCACGTTCCTCAAGATCGACGACAAGCGCACGAAAGACACTGACGCGGCGACGAAGGTCGACCGCGTCGCTGAGGAGTTGGGCCGCAAACCGGCGGGCGAACGCGAGTCGTAGTCGAGTCGCCGCAGTTATGTACCGGTGATACAACCGGAAGATATGCGTGTACTCGTGACCGGTGGGAGCCGCGGCGTGGGTCGAGCGACAGCGGTCGAGCTGGCCGCCGAACACGACGTGGCGGTCGGCTACGTCGATAACGAGACGGCAGCAGCAGAGACCGTCACCGCGTGTCGTGAACAGGGTGCGACCGCGGTCGCCGTCGGCGGTGATCTGCGGGACTCAGCCGCCGCAGACCGGCTCGTCGCCGAGGCGGTCGATGAGCTCGGCGGACTCGACGCGCTGGTCTCGAACGCCGGCATCGTCCGTCCGAACCGCCTCGGGGAGACGACCGACGAGGCTTGGCGCGACGTGCTCGGCGTGAATCTCGACGGCGCGTTCTACGCGACCCGCGCCGCGATGCCACAGCTGCGCGAGAACGACGGCGCTGTCGTGTATCTCTCCTCGATCGGCGGAACAGCAGGGACCGTCGATGCCGCGTACGCTGCCTCGAAAGCCGGGCTTCACGGGCTGACACGGGCGCTCGCCCGCGAGCTCGGTCCCGACGACGTACAGGTGAACGCGGTCGCGCCCGGCCCGGTCGAGACGAGCATGAACGAGACGATCGTCGAGTATCTCGAAGCGCAGTCGTTCCGTGGCCACGAGAACGTGGACACCCACCTGCCGGCGTACGCCTGCGAGCCGGTTACTGTCGCCGAGAGCGTCCGATTCCTGTTAGAGACCGAGTACGTCCACGGCGAGATACTCAGACTCGATGGCGGAATGAGCCTCGGATAAAACGAACATTCCTTTCTCGTGGCCCGCACAGTAGACGGTATGGAGAGTCTCAATCGGATGGCGCTCGAACTCGTCGACGAGGCCATCGACTTCGCTGACGAGCTCGCGATCGAGACCGAGACGCTGGACAACGGGGCGACCGTCCTCGATTTCGGCGTGGACGCCGCCGGCGGCTACGAGGCCGGTTTACTGCTCGCGGAGATACAGACCGGTGGACTGGCGACGGTCCAGACCGAGTCAGGAGAGATCACTGGCACTCCGATGCCACACACGACCGTCCACACCGATCACCCGGCGATCTCGTTGCTCTGCTCACAGAAGGCCGGCTGGGAGGTCTCCGTCGACGGGTTCGAGGGGCTCGGCTCCGGGCCGGCGCGCGCGCTCGTCGCCGAGGAAGACGAGTTCCGCCGGATCGGCTACGCCGACGCCTCCGAGTTCGCCACGCTCTGTCTCGAATCCGACACCCTTCCCGACGAGTCCGTCGCTGACCACGTCGGGAAGATGACGAACACCGACCCCGGCTCCGTCTTCCTGCCGACGTTCCGAACCGACTCCATCACGGGGAGCGTGACGCTCGCCGCACGCGCCGGCGAGATGGTCGCCTTCCGACTGGCCGAGCTCGGCTACGACCCGCTCGATATCATGACCGTCCACGCGACCGCACCCATCGCACCCGTCGCTGACGGGTATCAGGCGGCGGTCGCGCGCACGAACGACGCGCTCGCGTACGGCGGACAGGTTCACGTCACCGTCGACAGCGAGTTCGACCGCTTCGACGAGCTTCCCTCGACCGCCGCCGACGAGTACGGCCGTCCCTTCGGTGATATCTTCGAGGCGGCCGACTGGGACTTCTACGACGTGCCGACGGAGGTGTTCGCCCCCGCACAGGTGACCGTCGACGTGATCGGCGGCGAGACCCACAGCTACGGTCGGACCGACGAGGCACTGCTCGCAGAGTCGTTCGGCCTGTGAAGTTCAAAGTCGTCCCGCCGGTCCCCGAGTCGACGGCCCGCATCGAGACGGTGTGGCGCGCGATTCCGATCGTCCCCGATCCCGAGGACTCCTGCTGTCAGCGGCTGATGGCCGACGCCGACGTATCCTCACAGGACGCGGCCAAGGAGTGGCTCACCTTCTGTCGGGCGCTCGAACTCGCCGACAAGGGACCGCGCGGCTACGCGCGGAGACGCGAGGGCTACAATCCCGCTGCGTTTTCTGACCGCTTCCGTGAGAACGTCTACACCGTCACACCGTTACTTGCTGTCCTCGACAGCGCCGACGAGCCGCTCGCTCCCGATCAGGCGTTCGATCGTCTCCGCGAGCGCGTGCCCGCGTGGGAGCGTGCCCGAACCGACGACTGGGAATCGACTTGGACGCGACGCGTGGAGCGGCTGCTCGGGTGGGCCGTCCTGTTTGGGTTGGCCGAGCGCGTCGAGACGGGGTATCGCGCCGTCTGACCGAACCGTTATCAGCCCCGAGTCACATCCCCGACCGTGTACGACGCCGTCCTGTTCGATATCGACGACACGCTGTGTCGCTACCGGCGCAGCGCCGACGAGGTGCTCGCCGACGCCTTCGCCGCTGTCGGCGTCGAGCCGTACTTCGGATCGGAGCCGTATCACGACCGCTACCCGGAGTTCGTCGAGTCGACCGACGGCATCGAACAGCTCCGCGAGGAGTGTTTCGCCGCCATCTCGGAGGAGCGCGGCCGCGATCCCGATCTCGGGCGGGCGGTCGCCGAGGCGTTTGCCGCAGCCCGCGACCACACCAACGTCGAACCGCTGTCTGGTGTCCACGATGCCGTCGAGCGGCTCGCTCGCGATCACCGGATCGGCGTCGTGACGAACGGCGCACCCGAGATGCAGCGGGCTAAGCTCCGCAGGCTCGGACTCGACGATCGCTTCGAGACGATCGTCTACGCCGGCTACGACGCGCTCGCGAAGCCGCATCCAGAGCCGTTCGAACGCGCGCTCGACGAGATCGAGACGGTCCCCTCGCGAGCGGTCCACGTCGGTAACTCGCTCGGCTCCGACGTGGCCGGAGCACACGCCGCGGGTATCGACTCCGCGTGGCTCGACGCCGATACGACGCCGGACCCCGTGCCGACGCACGTCCTCTCCTCGATGGCGGAGCTGACGAGCCCGCCGTGGGAGAAGGACGCTACTCGACGCTCGTGACCGTACCGACGCCTTTGCTGGATCCCTCGCGGAAGACGAACCGTTGACCCTCCTCGACGAGATACGAGCGGAACTTGAACCGGATCGTCGCCTGTCCGGAGTCGCCCGGGAGGAGCTGGCCGCCCTCGGGATGGATCGAGGCGGCCTCGCTCACCGTTTCGAGATGGACGACCGGCTCGTAGCCGTCGTCGATGCGCGTGGGGTGGTTCAACACCATCACATCGGCCTCGAACGCCCGGACGGGCGTCGGGACCGAGTCGCGCGGAACGAGCGCCATCCCCCGCTCAATCTCCTCCTCGCTGACGTTCGAGAGCGCGATCCCGACGATGCGACCGGCCTGCGCCTCCTCGACCTGATGGTAATGCATCTCGATGCTTCTGGCTTCGACATCGCGGAACTGGCCGTCGGCCATCGGTCCGAGGAGGAGTTCGTCGCCGACGGAAACAGTCCCGGACCGGACGGTCCCGGAGGCGACGGCTCCGACCCCCGTGACCGAGTAGCTTCGGTCTACGTACATAGAAAAGTCGCCGGCGGTCTGTGCGGTCTTCGGGAGCCGCTCGAAGATCTCGTCGAGCAGGGAGAGCCCGTCCATCGTCACGGCGCTCGTCGCAAGAACGGGCACGACCTGTGGAGAGATCTCCTCGACGGCCGCGTCGACGCCGTGGCGATCGACCGACAGCGGCGTCTTCTCGGCGTTGCGGAGCAGTCGCTCTACCTCGCGTTCCACGTCCCCGACCCGCTCGTCGGAGACCATATCCGTCTTCGTGATTGCGACCATCGTCGGAAGCTCCGTGGCGAGCAGGATACCGAGATGCTCACGGGTGGTCTTGGTCGGGCCGTCGTCGGCCGCGACGACGAGCAGCCCGTAGTCGAGCTTCTGTCCGACGATCCCGCGAATCGTGGTGCGCAGCCACGGCTCGTGGCCGACGGTATCGACGAAGGAGACGAGCCGCTCTGCCTCCTCGACGACGCCGGCGCGGTCGGCCTTTCGATCCGGGTTGTCCATCCGGACGGCCATGCCGTCCGCGTCGAAGCCGTAGACGCCGTAGGATAGATCGGCGGAGAGCCCGCGCTCCATCTCGTGTGGCTGTACGTCGAGGAACGACCGCGTTCCCCCCTGCCCGTCGTCCGGATCGCCGGTGACGAGCGACCCGACGAGCGTCGATTTCCCGTGATCGACGTGGCCGGCAGTGCCGACGACGATGTGGTCGTCATCGCTGTCGAAGACACCCCCGTCTTTCAGCGTGGCGAGCCCGATTAGCCCGTCGGCGTCGCCGTCGTCGGCGTCGTCGGCGTTCCACGTCTGCACGTCGTCGATATGTGCCCCGGCCTCCTCGGCGAGCACCGACAACACGTCCATCGTCTCGGAGAAAGCGTCGGGGTCGATTCCCGCGATACCACCGTCGTCGGTGACGCCGACGACGTAGGTCGCCTCGCCGTCGCCGGAGAGGACGCGGTGTCGAAGCTGTGCAGCGAGCGACTCGCGCCGACCGTCGGCGAGGTGAACCCCGCGGGTGAGTCGCTCCTTGAACTCCACGCGGCCGTCCTCGCGTTCGCCGTGTTCGAGGACGGAATCGAGCGTGGCGCGGTCCGCGCTCATTAGAGCGTAGTAGCGCCCGCCGCGACTAAAGCCTTCCTCGGGGGGAGTTACGCCGGGCTACGGTCTGAGACGCGCTCGATGACCTCCAGAAAACCGTCGGCGAAGCTCGCCTCGGTGACGGTGTCGGCGGCCGCCTTCGCCGTCTCGTCGGCGTTGGCGACGGCGTATGATTCGCCCGCTCGCTCAAACAGCTCGGCATCGTTCTCGCTGTCACCGATCGCGAGGAACTCACTCGGCTGATAGCCGAGGTCGGTGGCGACTGTCTCCAGTCCCGTCCCCTTGTTCACGCCCGGGGCCTTGACGTGGTATGCGTATCCCGTATCGACGACGTCGAGCCCATGGTCGGCGGCGATAGCGACGAGCGGATCGAGCGGCTGATCGCGAGCCACGGCCAGCTCGGTCTCGCGCCAGTAGTTCACGAGATCGGGCGTCTCCCACCCGAGACCGTGACCGGCCGCACGGTACGCGTCGGCGACGGCGGTCGCCGCTTCCGAGTCGCCGTCGCGTGTGAGCCCGGCCGACTCACACAGCGTGACGCCGCCGTTTTCCGCGATGACCCGGTTGGGGAGGTCCAGATACCGGCATAAGGCGACGGGGAACGGGAACGCTTTGCCCGTTGCGACGACGACCGGGGCGCACTCGCTGTAGGCGCGAAGCGCGTCGAACACCCGCGGATCGAGTCCGACGTCGTCTGCTGTTCTGGTGAGTGTCCCGTCGATATCAACGGCGAGCGGTCGCATATCGCTGTTCACGCGGGAAGCGACAAAAGCTACTCCGTCAGCCGATCGTACGCCTCGGTCACGTCTTTGAACGCCTCCTCGTCCCCGCCGCGGTCGGGGTGTTTCTCCTTGACCGCCTCGCGGTACGCCCGCTTGACGGTCTGTTCGTCGGCGTCGGGTGCGACGCCGAGGACGTTCGCCGCCTCCGTGCGTGACGGCTCCGAGGGGGTCGCGGAGGCGATTCGCTGGCCGTCGCGGGTCCGACCGCCGGCTCGGGTCTGACGACCGAACCGGCTGTTCGCGTCGCCGAAGCGGGGGCCCGCACCGAATCCGCCGCGTCCGCTGTCTCCCTCGGTTTTCCTGCCTCCATCCCTGCCCCCAGCGCGTGTTCGGCCGCGTCGCTCGTTCGCTCGCCGAGCGCGGCGCGCCTGCCGCTCGATCCGTTCGCGCATCCGACCGGAGGCCTGCTGGTAGAACAGATACGTCGCCGCGGCGAACGGCAGCGCGAAGACGAGGACGACGGGACTCGCTAACGTCACCGCGAGCAGAACCATCACGACGGTCATGCCAGCGAAGACGCCCATTAGCCCGACGACGAGCGACGACCGGTTCACACCCGTCGTACGACCGTCGGTGTGGTAAGTCACTCGCCCCAGACTTTTCATCGCGTGTGCTGTAGCTTCGCTATGAGCATCTCCGGCGGCTGTGAGCTCTGTGGGACCGGCGAGACATCGTTCGGCTGTGATCGCTGCGGCAAGCTCGTCTGTGACGAGCATTACGACCGCGATTCCGGCTACTGCACCGAGTGCGCCGCCGAGCTACGCCACCCGCACGACCGCATCGACGAGAGCGACAACGACGGGTTCGACGACGGCGTCGACACCTATCGCGTCGACTGACCCGCTGCTCGCGTGAGCGCGCCGTGAGCTTCCCTCGGATCACCGGTACTCGTTCAGCCGGCGTTTGAGTCGCCGTGCCGCCGCGCCCGCCGCATCGAAGTACCGCTCCGCGCTCTGGCTCCCCTCGCCGGCGAAGATGATCCCCCGCGAGGAGTTGACGAGACCGACGCCGCCGGCGAGTCCGTGCTCGACGGCCGCCTCGGCGTCACCGCCCTGTGTGCCGACGCCCGGCACGAGAAACGGCAGCTCCGGGACCAGCTCGCGCACCGCTTCGAGTTCCTCGGGAGCCGTCGCGCCGACCACGAGACCGACGTTACCCTCACTCCACTCGGCGGCGCGTTGAGCGACGTACTCGTACAGTCGCTTCCCGTTGCCGACTTCGAGGCGCTGGAACTCCTGTGCGCCGGGGTTCGAGGTGCGCGCGAGGACGAAGACGCCCTTGTCCTCCCGGGAGAGGAACGGCTGGAGGGCGTCTGCGCCGAGATACGGGTTGACGGTGATGGCATCGACGGAGTCGAGTACCGTCGCGTACTGACGGGCCGTGTTACCGATATCGCCGCGCTTTGCGTCCAGCAGGACGGGGACGCCCTTCCCGTGAGCGTACGCGACGGTTTCTTCGAGCGCGCGCCAGCCGTCGCTGTCCTCGTAGAAGGCGGCGTTCGGCTTGTAGCAGGCGGCGTGCTCGTGGGTCGCGTCGATGATCCGGCGGTTGAACGCCCATCGAGGGAGATCGCTGTCGAGGAACTCGGGCAAGCGGTCGGGGTCGGGGTCGAGACCGACGGAGACGACGGTGTCTCGACGTTCGATGCGAGCGGCGAGCTCGTCGAAGAAGGCCATGTCGAGAGCGCGGGAGGCGGCCACTACAGTGTTGCGTTACGCCAGCGCGGTGAGCAGGTCGGTCGCACGCTTCACCGCCGCGCCGTCTTCGACGAACACGAGCGTCCGTGGCGGCTCGACGGCTTTGGGTCGAACGCGAAGCTCCAGCTCGGTCGCTCGCTCGGCGGCGCGCTCTGGCTCGCCCGCGATCTCCAGATGGAGGCGGTCGGGGTGGACGTGAGCGGTCGCGATCGGTTCGTCACCGCGCGCGACGGTGAACGCGTACGCTCCGTCGGCGCGCGGCTCGACCTCGCGGTCGGCGTCGGTGACGGCCAGCCGTCCGAGCGGGCCGGCGTCGCGACCGTGAATCTCAGAGGAGAGCAGCTCGGCGAGGCGGGTCCCGTCTGTCGTCCGATTATCGACCATTACAGCTCCTCCAGTGCGGTCTCGGCCTCCGGCTGGACCTCGATACCCCGCTCGTGGGCGAAGAGGACGGCCGCCGCCTCGACCGTGACGGCGAGCTCCGCCTGTAACTCGTTGATACCGGCGACGGCACGCTGTTTCTCGATGCCGTCTTCGAGACAGCGGTCGAGAACCGTCTCGAAGACGGATCGCTGTTGAAGCACGGACTCGTCGGGACGGAAGCCGTCGGGGACGGCGACGGTCTCGGGATCGAACGTCGGACGGAGCTGGTCGTCCTCGCGGTCGAGAAGCCCCTCGCCGGTCGCGACGTCGGTCAGTCGCTTCGCCTGATCGGGGGAGAACCAGTCGCGATCTAAAGAGAGATCGACGACGAAGCTGCTCTCTGACATCGACCGCGAGCCGGCCGCGAGAAACGGTGCGGCGACGGCGATACGGAGGCTCATGTCCGGGTAGAGACGGCGGGCCGTGTTAGTCCCGTCGCTGTCGGGAGCTGAGTCGAACGATTCAAGTCTCGGAGCGGCGAGACTCGGGTATGAAGAGCCACGGACGTTCCACGACGAAGCGAACCGGCGGTCGACGGCGCACGAACCACAAGAAACGGAAACACGAGCTCGGTAACGCCCCGACCGAGACGACCGTCGGCGACCAGAAGCTGAAGGTCGTCGAGACGCGCGGCGGCAACACGAAGGTGCGTGCGATCGAGCACGACACCGCGACCGTCGCCACTGACGACGGCGAGACCGTCTCGACGGCCATCGAGAACGTCGCCGAGAACGACGCCGACCCGAACTACGTCCGACGGAATATCATCACCAAGGGTGCGATCATCGAGACGCAGGAGGGCGACGCCCGCGTCACCTCCCGGCCCGGACAGGACGGTCAGGTCAACGCCGTTCTCGTCGAGTAACAGCTAACTTCCTCAGCTTTTCGCCGGCGAGCTACGGCTTTGGCGCGGCCTTCTGGAGCGCCGCCTCGGCGATGTTCCCGCCGTAATCGCCCGCACGTGAGAGCGAGTCCACCACGAGACCGAGCAGCTGTGCCTGTTGCGGCTCCAGATCGAGCAGTAGCGCGTCCGTCTTGCGGACGTGATCGTCCACGGCGGCGACGGCGTCGTGTGCCTCGGTAGCGAGACGGGTCGCCTCCTCGGAGTCGTCGGCGAGCATGGCGTCCATGGCCTGTTTGACAACGGTCGCGGCGGCCTCGTGGAGGTCTCGGAGCTCACCGGCCACGCTCTCAGGGGGCGTATCGAGCGACTGGGCGTTGACGGCGATCTTCGAGGCGTGGTCGGCCACTCGTTCGAGCTGGCGAGCACAGGAGTGGTAATCGAAGGCCGTCTCGCGGTCGAAGCCGATCTCTGCGGCCGCCGACGGGTCACGGAGCACGGATCGGAAGACCCGAGAGACCATGTAGTAGAGCCGGTTCACGTCGTCGTCCCGCTGTGTCACGTCGGCCGCGAGATCCGAATCGTCGGTCACCAGCGCGTCGACGGCGTCAGCGAGCATCGTCGTCGCGACGAGTCGCATCCGGGTGACGGCGTTGTGGACCGACAGCTCCGCGGAGTCGAGGAGATCACGCAGCTGGACGTGTTCGCTCGTCTCGCCGATGACCTCCAGTCCGACGAGTCCCTGTGCGGCGCGGCGAACCGTTCGGCGCTGGTCGGCGGTGATACGCGGCGTCTCCAGCGTGATGACGTCGAAGCCGCTCACGTACATCGTCATCACCGCGCGGGTGAGCTGGTCGTCGGCCAGCCCCGTGATGTCGAGCGTGCCCTCGGTGCGTTCGGTCTCGGTCTGTGGCGTGAGCAGGAGCGAGCCGTCTTCGGGGTGAAACTCGACGACGCTTCCGCCGCTGACGCCGTGTTCCGTCGCCCACTCCTTCGGAAGACTCACCGTGTACGTCGATCCACCGGTCACCTGCACCTTCCGTGTCTCCATACCACGAGTTCGGTCGCCGAAAGTATAAACAATGGCCAAAGTATATATTTCCTGCAATGGACAAGGAACTTATTCCGGTCGTCGCAGGCATTCAGCTGAGTATCATCGGCGCATGGTGGACACTCTTTTCGACCACAGGAGAGGCAGTATTTGGTTTAGTGCCACTCGGCTACGGGACGTATCTCGTCGGACGAGAAGTAGTTCGATCTCGGTGAAGGGTAGTCTAATGTAAGCCACAACTGCCAGCTATAGAGCTATATATTGACGTACCCAAAGGTATTTTCACTCGGATACAGTCGTACGGGTATGGCACGCGAGGGGTATCAGGCGAAGCTCGGTGAGCTTCAGGAGGACGTGTTGTACATGAGCGAGCTGGTGCTCGAACAGCTCCGAACGGGGCTGTCGGCACTCGACGAGAAGGACGAGGAGCTCGCGTGGGAGGTGATCGAGGGCGACGGCGAGATCAACCAGCGCTATCTCGGCTTAGAGAGCAACTGTATCGATCTGGTGAGTCTTCAACAGCCGGTCGCGGGGGATCTCAGATTCATCGCCGCGTCGTTCAAGATTATCACCGATCTCGAACGCATTGGTGATCTCGCGACGAATCTCGGCGAGTACACGCTCGACGCGGAACAGGACCGCTATCCGGACGTGGATATCCAAGCGATTGGCAGTGACGTTATCGAGATGGTCGAGACGGCGATGGCCGCGTACGCCGACGACGACACGGAACGGAGCTTCGAGGTCGCGGCTCGCGATGACGAGATCGACGAGCTGTGTGAGCGCGCCTCGACGACGGTGGTGCGTGATCTCATCGAGACGGAGATGACGGTCGATGCCGGCGAAGACGAGATCGAGGCGCTGATGGCCGACGTCTCTCGGTTCCTGCTCACCGTGCGCGATCTCGAACGCGTCGGCGACCACGCCGTCAACATCGCGGGTCGGACCCTCTACATGGTGGAGTCCGACGACGAGCTCATCTACTGAATTCGGCGACGACCGCCCGTGCGCGCTGTTCGCCGACGTAATCGACGGCGAAGTGATACAGCTCGTCGTCCGCGACGACCACGAGCACCTGCTTCGACGAACGGAGCCAGAAGTAGAACGCGACCGGTGAGAAGACGAACAGACCGACCCCGACGGGCGCGAGGGTCCAGAACTCGACCCCAGCCGCGACGCCGGCCGTCGGGACGAGGAGCGCGAGCAGAATCATCCCCATGCCGACGACGAGCGGGCGGAAGTCACGGCGACCATGCGAGAGATGCGCGTCGGTGATCGCCTCCGCATCGAACGTCCGCTCGCCGATCTGCACCTCACTCATCCGCTTCGACCCCGGTCTGACCGCTGTCTGGAATGTCCGGTAGCTGTGCCGCGAGCGACGCCGCGTCGCCCGGCTCTGTCGCGCTCATATCTGTTGAAACCGGAAGGAGACGGCATAAACGGTGCGATAGCCGTGTCGGTATCCGCCTCGGCCGGCGGTGTGTCTGGGTTCCGCTCGGGAGACGTGGCTCGTCCCGCTGTCGTCGCGCTGAGCTGTCGGGACGCCGGTCGCGCTCGCCGGAGCCGGGGACAGGCTGTTTACGCCCATGACGTGAGCGACCACGATCCGGCGGCTGGAAGCCACAGCCCCGGAGTCGACACCGACTAATTCCGTCGGCCCCACGCCCCTGTATGGCTGACGAGGAGCGAGCGGTCGATCCGAGCGAGATCGGCGAGAGCGACGCACCACCGGTCGAAGACGCGCCGTACAAGCTCGTCTTCGAGGCGAACAAATGTATCGCCGCCGGGAAATGCGCCGAGGTGTCCGCCAACTGGGAGATGAAGCTCTCGACCGGGATCGCGAAGCCGGACGCCTACTTCTTCGACGAGACGGATCTCGATCACAACGTCCGTGCTGCGGAAGCGTGTCCGGCGAAGAAAGACCGCGGTGTCATCCACGTGATCGACCGCCGGACGAACGAGGAGATCGCCCCCGATCCGGAAGGAGACGGCACGCTTTCGGTCGACTGGTAGCGAACAGACGGTCCCCGCTGTCCCGGACCGTGGACCGTACACCCGCCGTGGCGGTCCGGGGCGGCTCTCACATCACCGGCCCTGCTTCGGCATCCTTCTTAAACCTCGACCGTAACGGCTTTTCGCCGCGCGCGACGAGACGGAGACAGGCGGGGATGGCTGAGTCTGGCCAAAGGCGGCGGACTTAAGATCCGCTCTCGTAGGAGTTCGTGGGTTCGAATCCCTCTCCCCGCATCTGTTTGCTTCAAAAACCGCAAGCAATCGCATCCTCGGCGTGGTGACACGCTTCACTCCGTTCGGCGTACGCTCTCGTCCTACCGCAACGCGGCGACGGCAACGTGCGGCTTTTGTTCCCGTCTCGCCAATTACTCGTTATGACGATGCCCGAGAGCGTAACGGCGGCGTTCGACGCACACGAGGCGTACGAGCGCGACGGCGACGAGTACGAGCTGACGACGACCACCTTCGACGGTCGCGTGCGGGCAAGCGAGACGGACGGCTGGGCGACCGAGTACACCGTCGTCGTTCGCACGCCGATGTTATCGAGTGTCGTCGACGGCGAGGTCGGTCCCGATCTCGAAGCCGGCTGGTTCGACACCCTCGCGCTCCGTGTCGAGGACGCCCCGGGCGCGGTTCGGGACAGCGTCGATCTCGACCGCCTCGACGTGCACGAGGAGCTGGGCGATGCGGTCGTCGTCTTCGAGTTCTCGCGAGGGAGCGCCGACCGCGCGCCCGCGATTGCGAAGGCGCTCGCGGAGTACGTCGAAGGAGTCTACATGGAGGGGATCGTGCCGGGGTTCGACTACGGCACACCGGTGGATTCGATGCTCGCGGCGGCGAGTCAGGGCGAGGGAGCCGGCACGCCGCTTTAACGCTCGACGCCGTCGATACCGTACCGCTCGGCGTGGGAGTCGAGCCACGTCTGCTGCTCGCGCTGGCGAGGCGTCGACTCCGCGTAGACGTGTTCGAACAGCTCGTCCAGTGGCGGTTCGGAGAGGGACTCGGCCCGTTCGACCGCGTCGTCCAGCTCGCTCGCCGCCTTCGTCTCGATCTCCGAGCGGGTCGCACCGTCGATGACGCGCTGATCGAGGAGATACGTCTCGTAGCGATCGAGCGGGTCCTCGGTCCGCCAGTCGGGAAAGTCGGCGCGCTCCTCGTACACCGACGGGTCGTCGCTCGTCGTGTGCGGGCCGAGCCGGTAGGTGAGCGTCTCGACGAGCACCGGGTTCCCGTCGCGTGCGGCCGCGAGCGCGTCGGTCATGATTTCGAGGACGGCGAGCGGGTCCATCCCGTCGACCTGTCGGCCCTCAAACCCGTACGCCTCGGCCTTGATCGCGATGGAGTCGGCGGCGGTCTGTTCCGAGCGCGGGAGCGAGATCGCCCACCCGTTGTTCTCACACAGAAACACGCAGGGCGCGTCGTGGACGCCCGCGAAGTTCAGCGCCTCGTGGAAATCCCCCTCGGAGGTCGCACCGTCACCGAAGTACGCGACGGCGGCGCTGTCGTCGCCGCGGTAGTCCATCGCCATCGCGGTCCCGACGGCGTGGGGCAGCTGTGTCGCGATCGGGACGGCCTGCGGGAAGTTGGCGACGTCGTGCTCGGAGCTAAACTCGTCGTGACCCCGCCGGAACGCGAGCACGTCCGACATCGGAACCCCGCGTGTGATCTGCATTGCGTTCGCTCGGTAGGTGGGAAACAGCCAGTCCTCCTCGGCCATCGCTCGCGCGGCGGCGATCTGTGTCGCCTCGCCGCCGGCGAACGGCGGATAGCCGGCCATCCAGCCGCGCCGCTGGAGCGCGAGCGCCCGCTCGTCGAACGCGCGTGCTCGGACCATCTCGGCGAACAGCTCGCGTGCAGTGGTCTCGTCAAACGGTGTCTCCGACAGCGAACGCTCGCCGATGACGCGGTGCATACGTTCGCATATTTCGGGTGGGAGAAAGCGATTTCGCTCACTCGATGACGAGCGCGCGCGAGCCGCAGAACAGACAGCTGTCGCCGTGACGGAGCGCGACCAGCTGCCGACCGCAGTCGAGACAGTGACACAGCTGCCGGTCGCCGCTCGCGAGCTGACGGGCGATCGAATCTGACTGCGGCGGTATCACTCGCTCGGCGTCACGCAGTGACGGCTCGTCGTTTCCCATACCCGCCGTAGGGGACGCGACCGCTTGAACTGTGTGGCGAATCAGGCGGTCGTGATCAGCTCGATCACGTCGCGTTCGTCGAGGACGTGGCTTCCGCCCACCTGTCGCTCCGTCCGGCAGTCGATCCCGTGAAGCAGTCCGTCACCGATGTCCGAGTGGATATGATGGGCGAAGTCGGCGGTGGTCGAGCCGTCCGGCAGGAGGAAACAGTCGCGGAACGCTCCCGCCTCCTCGCTTTTGCCGTTCGCGCTCCCCGGAAAGACGGGGATGACGCCGAGCACGTCGAACAGTGCACGCTCGATCGCACGCTGTACGCCAGTGCCGCCGTACTCGCTCACGAAGCCGGCGATGGCGTCGAGTCCCTGTTCCTGTTGCTCGGAGAGATCGCCGACGATATCGAACTCGTCGTCGCCGGGTGTGTACTCGACGACACCGCCCTCGTCGGCGTTTTTGAGCGCCTTCTCGGCGTGGGCACTCGTCGGGACGAAGGTGAGATGGTCGTACTCGTCGTCCGTCGTCACCGTCTCCCAGTTGGCCTGTGCCTCGGGCGTGTCCATCTTGTTCGCCGCGATGAGGATCGGCTTCGTCTCTTTTCGAATCTCGCGCGCGAGCGTGAACCTGTCCTCGTCGTCCCACTCTTCGGGATCGAAGGAGAGAGCACACCGGCGAACGAGTCGCTTGATCTCGTCTCTGTCAGTACGGAACGCCGACATCTGTTCGGCGAGGACGACCTCGATATCGGTGGCTTCGGTGTCGTAGGCGTCGGCGTACTTGTCGAGGCCCTTTTCGAGGATCTCCAGATACCACTGGTCGAGTTCGTCTTCGAGGAAGTCGATATCCTCCCGCGGGTCGTGGTCCTCAGTGCGTTCCCCCTCGGCGTCGGTCGTCCCGGAGAAGTCGACGACGTGGACGAGCGCGTCCGCCTCGTTGAGGTCGGTGAGGAACTGATTGCCGAGTCCCTTCCCCTCGTGTGCGCCGGGGACGAGACCGGCCACATCAAGCAGTCGAACCGGAACGAACCGCGTGCCGTCATCACAGTAGCCCACGCTCGGTGTGCATTCGGTGTCGAACTCGGGGGCGGCACAGTCGACGCGGACGTACGCCTCGCCGACGGACGGATCGATCGTGGTGAACGGGTAGGCCCCTTCGGGCACATCGTTCATCGTCGCGGCGTTGAAGAAGGTGGATTTGCCGACCGACGGTTTCCCGACCAGCCCGATCGTATAGCTCATTATCTGTCCCGGGCGACTGGCGTATTTTAATGTTGTTCCCGCGCCGTCCAGTGGTACGTGTTGGCGTGGACCGGCTCTGTGCGGTTCGCCTCCGACAGCACCGACGCCGCTCTCGTTGCTTGGCATCGGGACCCGCACCGTAGCCGCGACACGACCGGGACGTTCAATCCAACGTTCACGTCAAGAGGACGGTTTTCGGTCGTCTAGTCACTCGAAGGCGCGCAAAATGCCGGCTCCGTCAGTTCCGATCCCGTTCGACGCGCCAATATCGTCGAGCGTCGCGCGCTCGGGGTGGGGCATCAACACGGCGACCGTCTCTCGCTCGCCGAGGACGCCCGCGACGTTATCCGTCGAGCCGTTCGGGTTCGCGGCGTCGGTGACAGCACCGTCGGCCTCACAGTAGCGAAACAACACCCGGTCGTCCTCGCGAATCGCGTCCAGCTCCGCGGGCTTGATCTCGAAGCGTCCCTCGCCGTGCGCGATTGGAAGCGAGATGACCGCACCCTCGTCGAAGGCCCGCGTGAACGGCGTGTCGGCGTTTTCGACCCGCAGGTGAACGTGTTCACACTGGAAGCGCGCGGAGCGGTTCGTCGTGAACGCTCCCGGTGTCAGCCCGGACTCGGAGCCGATCTGTGCGCCGTTACAGACGCCGAGCACGGGGGTCCCGTCCTCAGCGCGTGCCCGCACCTCGTCCATGAGTGGCGACCGGGCGGCCATCGCGCCGGCGCGGAGGTAATCGCCGTAGGAGAAGCCACCGGGAACGACGACGCCGTCGGTCGAGTCCGGCAGCCCGTCCTCGTGCCAGACGATCTCGGCGTCGATGTCGAGCGAGTCGAGCGCGAGCGCGGCGTCGCGATCGCAGTTCGAGCCGCCGAACCGCACGATCGAGACTGTCATTCGGCTTCGACTACGTTCACGTCGTAGTCGTGGATAGTGGGGTTCGCGAGGAGGCGTTCCGCCATCTCGGCGGCGCGCTCGCGGGCGCTCGACGCGTCGGCGGCGTCGAGATCGATGTCGAAGCGGTCGGCGCTCCGGAGCGCGTCGAGCTCGAAGTCGAGCCGTTCGAGCGCCTCGCGCGTCTGCTCGGCCTCCGGATCGAGCACCCCGCGTTTGAGCCGAACCGTCACCGTCGCAGTGTACGCCGTCATAGACGCAGATGCGCGTCCGTGGATGAAAACGGTTCCGGGTTCGCGGGATTGTACACGGGGATGCATAGCGGCCACGGCGAGATCGGCATTCCGATCAGAGATCGCGCACGGCGTCCACGGCATCGGGTAGTGCCGGTGCGTCGAACAGATCGCGGTCGAGATAGGCGTTCGCGCCAGCCCGGTACATCTCGCTCGCCGTCTCGATAACGCGGTCGGGGAGCGACGCCGGATTGCGATCACACAGCTCCCGCCAGTCGGCCACGTCTCGGTCTGCCGCCGCGCGCTTGGCCTCGCCGACGGCGTCGACCCACTCGCTCTGTTCGCGCTTGTGATACTGCCGGACGACCTCCTTCGATAGCTGTTGCCCGTCGTACGAGAAGCGGTTCTCGTCGAGCGTCCCCACGACGTCGGCGACCAGTATCTCGCCGTCGACGTAACAGCACTCAATCTTCCCGTCCTCGTGGACGAGTCCGGCCCGGGCCGCCGTCTCCGTGAGCAGATCGTTCACCTCACGCGCGACGGCTTCGAGCGTCTCGATGTCGGCCTCGCCCGCGATGGTGTCGGCTTCCTCTCGCGTGAGATACCGGTCGGACTCCTCGTACTTGGTCGAGAACTCGACGACTGCGTCGGGAAGCTCGACTGGTTCGTCGGGCCACGTCTCGGTGTCGAGACCGTGCGCTCCCGGCTCGCTCCGCGACCGGAGCGACGAGCCGACGGGGACCGTGTTCCGGAAGACGATTTCGAGCGGGATCAGGTAGTTCGTCTCCGCGGCGGCGTGGAAGGCGTCGTAGTCGTACTCGCGCCCCTCGTGTGGGAGCGCCGGGACCTGCGTCAGTTCGATCGCCATCTCACGCGGTGGCGCCGCGGCGTCAGCGAGCGGCATCGGTTCGTCGCTGTCGTCGGGAACGATCCCCCGATAGTGGGTCGGAACCCCCTCGGCTTCGAGTCGCTCGAAGTTAGCAGCGCCCATCGCACAGAGCGTCCGGCCCTTCCGTGGAATCTCGTCGGGCATCTTCCCCCAGTCGAAGACGGAGTAGTCGTCGGTGAACGCGAACGCACCCCGGCCCAGTCGTGTCGCGGTCGCCGGCTCCGCGATCCGGAACTCCTTGACGCTCGTCATACCGTCCGATCCGAGCGGTGTCGGATATGCGTTTCCTCTCGTCTGTCTGTGCTGGCGTGTCCGGCTCTGCTGTGGTCGCTATCGGCTCTGTACGGCTCTGCGACCGCCATCACGATCCACCGCGATCGGTCACTGATGTCGGAAGGTCCGGTTTCCGGTGAACGCCATCGCGATATCGTGATCGTCGGCCGCCCGGATGACGTCCTCGTCGTTGACAGAGCCGCCGGGCTGGATGACGGCCTCGATCCCCGCGCTGGCGGCTTCTTCGATCCCGTCCGGGAACGGGAAGAAGGCGTCCGAAGCCATCACCGCCCCGTCGCTTCCCTTCCCCTCGGCGTGTTCGTCGGCCTTCATCGCAGCGAGTCGAACCGCGTCGACGCGCGACACCTGACCCATGCCGACGCCGACCGTCTCGGTCCCCGCGGCGAACAGGATACCGTTCGACTTGACGTGTTTGAGCACGCGCCACGCGAACAGCATCGTCTCGATCTCCGCGTCGGTCGGCTCGCGTTCGGTGACGATCTCCAGCTCCTCGCGACTGGGAGCCCACAGATCACGCTCCTGAACGAGCCGCCCGCCGACGAGGGACGTCTCGGTCAGCTTCGGCCCCCGTCCGTCGCGGTCGAGATCGCCGACGGCGAGCACGCGGAGGTTCTCCTTCTGAGAGAGCACGTCCAGTGCGGCGTCGGTGTAGCGCGGCGCGACGACGACCTCTTTGAACGAGTCGATGATCTGCTCGGCGGTCGCGGCGTCGCACTCCCGGTTCAGGGCGACGATACCGCCGAAGGCGCTCATCGGGTCGGTCGCGAGCGCGTCGGCGTACGCGTCCGCGAGCGTGTCGGCGGTCGCACAGCCGGCGGGGTTGGTGTGCTTGATGACCGCGGCGGCCGGCTCGTCGAACTCCGAGATCAGCTTGAGCGCGGCATCAGCGTCGTTGTAGTTGTTGTACGAGAGATCCTTCGCGCCCTCGTTCAGCTGTCGAGCGGTGACGACGTTCGGCTCTCTGACCGCGCGGTCGGCGTAGAGTGCAGCGTCCTGATGTGGGTTCTCGCCGTAGCGCAGATCGGCGGCGAACTCCTCGGCGACGACCCGTCGCTGAGAGAACTCGCCGCCGTCGTCGCCATGGACGATTACCTCGCCGTCATCGACGACGACGCGGCCGTTCGCGAACCACCTGACTGCACGCGGATAGGCTTTGAACTCCCCCTCGTAGAGCACACGCGTCTTCAGGCTGGTCTCGTCGTCGTCCTCGAAGACGGGGATCGGCTCCTGCGTGACGATGGGACCGCCGTCGACCGTTTCGTCAACGACGTGAACGGTACAGCCGGTCACGCTGACGCCGGAGTCGAGCACCTGCTCGTGGGCGTCGAGACCGTCAAACGACGGGAGCAGACTCGGGTGGACGTTCAGCGTCGTCGGAAGCTCGTCCAGAAACGACTCCGTGAGCACGCGCATATACCCGTCGAGCAGGAGCAGATCGAACTCGTAGCCGTCGAGCGTGTCGAGGACGCGTTGCTCGTGGGCCACGCGCGACTCCGCCTCGCCGCGCTCGACGACCTCGGTCGGGATCGACCGCTCGCTCGCGCCGGCGAGCCCGGGGGCGTCGGCGTCGTTGCTCACGACGGCCGCGAACTCAACCTCGTTTACCGTGTCGGCGATATGGAGGAGGTTCCGACCACGGTTCGACAACATTCCTGCGACGTTCATGCTCGCAATCGGTTCCGCAGGACGCAAAGACGTTGCGGTCCGAGTGAGTCGCATATTCGCATTCGTGTACACTCACACGGCCCTGTAGCGGGAATCAACGCCAGAGTACCCACGCTCATGCATCACGCGACCGACACCCCTTTTACCGCGCCGTCTGGACCGCACGTATGAC
This sequence comes from Halobacteriales archaeon QH_7_65_31, assembly GCA_003021785.1. GTDB lineage: Archaea > Halobacteriota > Halobacteria > Halobacteriales > Haloarculaceae > Halosegnis. Next base: position 157,194 of record PXQU01000013.1, read on the forward strand.
AGACCGTTCGTCGCTTTCGGCCGTCTCGCCGCTCGATGGTCGGTACGCCGGCTACACCGAGCCGCTGGTTCCGTACGCCAGCGAGCGAGCGCTCATCCGCGCTCGCGTCCGCGTGGAAACCGAATACTTCATCAGACTCGCCGACATCGTTCCGGCGTTCGACCTGTCCGACGAGGAGCGTGCGACCCTCCGCGACTGCTACGAGTCGTTCGACGAGGCCGACGCCGAGATAATCAAGCAGCTCGAAACGGAGGGGTGGAAGGGGTACGCCGCGACCAACCACGACGTGAAGGCCGTCGAGTACTTCGTCCGCGAGCACGCGCCGGAGCCGGCACGCCCGTTCGTCCACTTCGGGCTGACGAGCGAGGACGTGAACAACCTCGCACAGCGACTGCTCGTTGAGGGAGCTGTCGAGGAGGTACTCGCTCCGCGGCTGCGCGAGCTTCGCGACGCGCTCACCGAGATGGCACGCGAGCATCGCGACGTGGCGATGTTGGCCCACACGCACGGCCAGCCGGCGACACCGACGACCTTCGGCAAGGAGCTGGCGGTGTATGCGGCACGGCTCGGGCGGGCAGTCGCGGAACTCGACCGCTCCGCCGACGGGCTGACCGGGAAGCTCGCCGGCGCGTCGGGGACCTACGCCGCCCACGCGGTCGCGTACCCGGATATCGACTGGCCCGCCGTCTCCGAGTCGTTCGTCGAGTCGCTCGGGCTGGCACATCGCCAGCGATCCACGCAGGTGAACCCATGTGACGATCTCCAGTCGGTGTTCGACACCCTTCGGAACGCGAACAACGTCCTGCTGGATCTGGACCGGGATATCTGGCTCTACGTCTCGAAGCGCTATCTCGGTCAGGAGACCGTCGCCGGCGAGACCGGCTCCTCGACGATGCCCCACAAGGTGAACCCCATCGACTTCGAGAACAGCGAGGGGAACCTCTCGAAGGCGAACGCCGATCTCGGCTTCCTCGGCGACTACGTTACCACCTCTCGGCTCCAGCGTGATCTCTCGGACTCGACGGTGAAGCGGAACGTCGGCGCGGCCTTCGCCCACTGTCTCGTCGGCTACGAGAAGACGAGCCGCGGGCTGGCGAAGATCACGCCGAACGAGCAGGTCATGCGCGAAGAGCTGGCGGCGACGCCCGAGATCATCGGCGAAGCGGTCCAGACGATCCTCCGACGCGAGGGCCACGACGACGCCTACGAGCGCGTGAAGGAGCTGACGCGGGGCCGGCAGGTCACGCTGGCGGCGTTCCAGGAGCTGTTCGACGAGCTGGACGTGGACGAGTCAGTGCGTGCGGAGCTACACGCACTGGACCCGACGGAGTACGTCGGGCTGGCGTCGGAGCTGGTGGACGGACTCGACTGAGGGACTCCGATTTCGGTCACTCCGCCGGGCCGTCCCGCAGTATGTGGGATTCGTTGATGAGTGTCCGAGCTTAGTTACAGAGTGCAGCTTATATATGAGACTGTATTTCAGCAGAAAATACTTATCGACGAAGATTAATCACTTGGCTGTGAAGTAAATCGTACGATCCAGTGACGGACGAAGGGCGGGGTGACGCGACCGCAAGAACGTTGCAGGCGTGAGTTTCAACATCGACAACGGCCGTCCCTCCGGATACACCGCAGAACTAGAGACACGATGACTGTACATAATACGACGACGAACCGCCGAAGCTTGTTAAAATTCGGAGCTGTTGCGTTCGCTGGAGCAATAGCCGGTTGTTCCAGCTCAGATACCGAGCCGGATATGGATATTAAAACTATCCGTGGAGAGACGACTGAGTTCCCGAGAATGGACGTTGTTATGATCGTGACCAACGAGGGGGAAGACGTTGGGCGGCCTTGGGGAAAGCTGAAGCTTGAAGCCGGAGAGGAGATCATCGGCAGAAAGGAACAACAAATGCGAGTGAATCCGCACAGCCAGACTGTTCTCAGTGGAACATTCGATTTTGTCGATTACGATCAAGAGACGACGTACACCATTTCGGGGACGATACCCGGCCACGATTGGGTCACTCCCGAAGAGGTGCATCATGAATAAACAGGAGCCAGTAACGAGGCGGCAGACGCTGCTGAAGGCCGGTGTCGTCTCGTTAGCGGGGATGACGGCTGGCTGTTCGAGTTCAGAGGATATGCCAGAGCTGGACATTCAGGATATCTCCGCCGAGACGACGGATGCACCCAGAATACGTGCAACGATGGTGGTGAGTAATAACGGTGGAGCTGTTGGAACTCCGTTGGGGACAATAAAGGTAGAGCGGAACGGGGATCTCCTCGGACAGAAGAAACAGAAAATGACGGTTATCCCTAAAAGTGAGGCTAAACTCGTAGGAGACTTCGGTTTTGTTGATTACGATCGAGAGACGACGTACACCGTTTCAGGGACGATCCCCGGTTACGATTGGGTCACTCCCGACGATGTATAGCTACTCTTCGACGGTGAACTCGGCTGGTCGCTCGGGATGGACCCCTGAAAAACTGGTTCGAACGTGGCAACGTTCTCGGTAGATTCGAGTGTTTTAGCCATCATCTCACCGAGGAGTTCACAGAGTCGATCCGTCGTACCGGACGCAATCTGCTGTTTACCTAAGTGAGACGCTAAGGCCCCTCGTTCAACGAGCGACCGACGGGAGCGAGCAGGGAGGGGATACAGCGTTCACAGCAGAAACCGCTCTTTCTCCTCGCTCATATCGACGAAGGAGTCGGCCGCATCGAGCAGCTCCTCGGCGGCGGCGTTGCCGAAGGAGAACACCTCGACGCGGACGCCCTGATGGCGGAGATGCGAACAGAGCCGCGAGAAGTCGCCGTCGCCGGAACAGAGCGCGACCACGTCGACGTGGTCGCCCAGCGTCACGGCGTCGAGCGAGATCCCCACGTCCCAGTCGGCCTTCTTCGAGCCGTCGGCGAACGTCTTGATGTCCTTGATCTTCGGCTCGAAGCCGATCTCCTCGATCGCCTCGAAGAACTCCTCCTCGTTGGGCGAGTCCGCGCGGATGACGTACGCGATGGCGCGCACGAGCTCGCGGTCGGCGACGATCGCATCGAGCAGCGTCTCGTAGTCGACGTTCCGCGAGTAGAGGCTGTGCGAGGAGTGATAGAGATTCTGCGAGTCGGCGAGGACGGCGACCCGCTGGCCTTCGTGCAGTGGCGGCATATCACCACTCGACGGGGTGGGACGGAAAGCGTGTCGCTCGACGATGATGTCCCCGGCAGTGCCGTCACCGATCCCCGGGATCGCCGTCAGCTCGTCCATCGACGCCTCGTTCACGTCGAGCGGGTGGGGCACACCTGTCACTGACCGGTAGCCGTGGTCGGTGACGGCCACGTCCATCGACTGTCCGAGTTCGCGTTCGCCCGGAATCGCGATGAGCAGGGAGTACGTGCCGAGCTGCCGACCGAAGGTGCGACCGTCCTGATGATACTCCAGATGCACGTCCGGGAGGACGGTCCCGACCGGGGCGACCCGCTTGAGCATGGGACGGTCCACCTGCTCGCGCACCTCCTGTTTGTAGGCGTTGAAGTTTCGCTTGTGTGCCTTCGCAATATCGGCTCCCGTTTCGGCCATCTCCGTCCCCTCGAAGGCCATCACCTGCCGGATATTGATACGACGGACCAGCAGCTCCTCGTCGAGGAGTCGGTTCAGGAACCGCTTGTTGTGCTCGTACGTCTCCGGGCGCTCGCCCATCAGACCGTGGACGAGATTGATCCCCGGTAGGAGCTTCGGGAGTCGGTTGACCGCGTCGTCGCCGAACGACGGCGCGTCCTCGGGGGACTCACCGGGTCGCCAGCCGCCCGCCTCGTTGACGATCCGGACGGCTTCGAGACACTCGTCGGCGGTGACGAGCAGGTTGTTCTGCTCTTGAACGACTGGGTCGGCCGACTCCAGCCCGAACGCCGCGGTGTCACCGGCCGTATTGTACTCCGCGATCGTGCGGATTGCCTCCCGCGACTGCTCGGGATACTCGACGATCGTGACGGGGTTCATATTGTCGAGGTGGAGCGTTTCGAGGTCGGGAGCCACCTCGCGAATCCCGCGGTAGAGATCGTCGAGCGCGTCCGGATTCGGCGCTTCGCCGTCGCCGCCGTACGCGAGGATATCGGCCTGTCGGCCGAGCCGGAAGTGGCGCGTGCCGTGTTCGTAGAGCGCCTTGACCTCGCCGGTAACGGCGTCGACCGACCGGAACCCGGGATCGCCGTACATCGGCTCCGTGCAGAAGGAACATCGGTATGCACACCCCCGAGACGTCTCCATCTCGCAGATGAGATACTCCGGGTGGTTCGGATGCTGTTCGACGATGAACGCACCGTCCGTCGCCCACCGCGCCAGCTCCTCGTTCGATCGGTAGCGGTCCTCGAACCCCGACAGTCCGCCGTGGACGAGATCGTACGCCGCCGCTTCGATGTCGGCCATCGCGAGGTGGTCGAAGTCGAGATCGTCGCGTTCCATGTCCTGTGCGCCGGCGTTCTCCTCGCCGACGCCGAACCGGATCGGCCCGCCCATCAGCGTCGTCCCCTCGGCGGTCCACGCGAGCTCGCGCACCTCGTCGGGTTCGGCGGGCGTCCCGCCGACGTAGCTGCCGGGGACGGTCATCCCGCCGACGTAGATGAACAGATCGGCGTCTTCCACGTCGCGCCACTTCGCCGTGTCGTCGCGGAGTTCGTCGATAGTGTGGTATGTGATCTGTGCGGCGGGGACGCCAGCGTCGACGAGCGCGCCGGCGGTGTAGCGGGGGTACGTCGAGATGTACGGCGGGACCCCGAAATGCGCCGGCTCGTCAACGTAGCCGTCGACGAGCGTCACCGAGAGCGTCGCTGGGTCCGTCATACGTACTCTGGGACACCGAGAGAGAAAACCCCGCCGGTCCTCAGGCGTAGATACACCCTTCGAGCGGGTCGTACCGCGCCGACTCCGGCTGGAAACCGTTCGCGACGGCGCGCGCGACGGCCACCGTCCCGACGACCGAATCGAGTGCATCGCCACCGGTCTCTGCGATCAGCCGGTCGGCGAGGCCGTCGTCCATCGTGACGCCCCACGCTCGCAGGCCGGCGACGATCTCCTTGCGGCGCGGGCGTTCGTTCTCGTGGGTTCCGCCTTTGTACCGCTCGTCCGGGAGACCGAGCGCGCGCAGGGTCGCGGCCGGATAGATTTCACACAGCGTCGGTCCACTCTCTGTCGGAGCCATCGGCTCGACGCCCACCCTGTCACCGAGGACGAGCGGCGCGAGTACGTCCCGAACGCCGTGGAGCGTCTGATACCGCGTGATGAACGAGTACGGCGAGGACGCACCGGTCGGCCCGTCCGTCTCGCGTTTGAGCTCCACGCCGTCGCTGTCGCTGGCGCGGGCGCGCTCCTTCAGGTCGGTCTGCATCGCCTTCCCGTCGCTGTCGGCGAATGCCGCGGCGAACCACCGGAGGAAGCTGGACCACGAGCCGCGAGCGTCACGCGGCACGAGCACGCGCGGGAGTCCGAACGAGAAGTCGAGACCGGCGACACCGTCTCGTTCGACGAGCCACGTACGCAGCGCGGTGAGGACGGCGGCCCGATCGGTGACGCCGAACCGCTCACCGGCCGACGCACAGCGCTCGATGCGGAGTCCGTCGTCGGTCGGGCGGGCGCTGGCGATCCAGATATCCGCTGCCGGGCGAGCGGCTCCGCTGAAGTCGATACCGTGGTACACGTCCGTCCCTCGGGCCGCGCGTGCTAAGTGGTTCGCCTCACAGCAGCCGGCGGAACTCACCGAGCGGCGGGAACTCCAACGTCTCGTCGGCGTCCGGATCGCGGACGACCGGTCGAAGTGGGGTGGTCGTCTCCACGAGCGGTGAGTCGAAATGGCGGGCGTACATGGCGTTCACCTCGACGCCGCCGGCGAGCCGAGTGAACGCGGGGAGCATCAGGAGATCGTTGTCACCGTACACGTCCTCGCCAGTGAGATAGCAGGGCCGGCGCTGTCCCTCGATATCGATTGCCGGATGGCCGTGACCGATTATGTAGCCGTCGGCATCGGTCGTCGGCTCCTCGTGTCCGTGACATACCACCCAGTCGCCGATTCGGTACTCGGATTGGGTCGGGCCGTCCCACACTGCTTCGAGCATCGAATCGTGGTTACCGGGGGTGACGACGAGCCGCGTGCCGGCGTCACGACAGGTAGCAGTTAGTTCGCGGATCGTCTCGCGCACGCCTCGGGGGAGCGTCGAGAACGTGTGGAGCAGATCGCCCGCCACGACCACCTCGCGCGGCCCGAACTCGGCGATAAGCCGCTCAAACCGGGTCGTCAGATCGCCGTGTTCACCCACCCGTAGCTCTAAGTTCGAGGACGCGTCGCGCCCGACGTGGAGATCAGCGAGGACGAGCGTCGCCGCGTCGGGGAGATAGACCGCCCGGTCGCGATACGTCCGCTCCATACCCGAGCGAGTAGGCGAGCGACTAAGAGGGTCGCGACCGCGACGCCGCCCGATCCGCGTTCGGATACCTGAGCGCAGAAATCGAGGAGCCGTTCAGGGAAGCTCGATGTCCGTCTCTGCGCGCTGTGCCGCGCGACGGACGGCCTCGTAGTAGGTGGCGGCGTCCGCCTCGAAGACGAACGTCGCCAGCTCGTCGAAGCCGAAGTCCTGCGCGAGAAACTGCGTGCCCATCCAGTTGGTCGGCTGGTCGATCTCGCCGCTGTCGAGCAGCTCGGCCAGCTGCGCCACCACCGTCTCCGTGATATCGATTCGTGTCATCGTGTGTTCATGCCGTCTGTCGTGTCGCCGTCGCGTACGCCTCCTGCACCTGGCGGAAGGACTCCTCGTCGCCGCCGTGGTCGGGATGGACCTCTTTCACGCGATCTCGGTAGGCGGCTCGCAGCTCTGTTTCGTCTGCCGTCGCCGGGACGCCGAGCGTCTCGTAAGCAGCGAGCTTCGGCTGTGGCTCGGTGTCGCCGGCGAGCGTCTGCTGGTCGTTCCGCTCGTACCGGGTGCGCCGCTCGCGCCGCTCGCGGTCGCGCTCCGGCTCCGGCGTCACGAACGGGAGCCGGTAGCCGAGGTTGACGCTCGGCATCTCGTACTCGACGAGCACCGGGTGCGTGGAACGGTCGCCGAGCGCGTAGAACGCTTGCGGATCGAACGTGACGGCCACGTCGCGGTCGGGGAGGTAGAACGCGACCGACTGCTCACCGAGCACGCGGTCCTCGACGTACCGCTCACCGATCTCGTCCAGATACTCGCGCACGTCCGCTCGCCGGCGACTGTCGCCGTCGGATCGACTGTCGGACGGTCGGGCCGCGGTCGGGAACAGCCGCACGCCGGCGAGGAAGATCCCGGCGATCGCCGCCGTCGCAGCGCCACCGGCAACGAGTCCGAGACGGACCCACTGGGGAAGCGAGGCGACGAGATCTGCGAGCACTGCGAACACATTCCCCGTATGTGAACGGGGCCTAAGAATCTCTCGCCGTCAGCCGATGTAGCGCAGGTCGTCGTCGGGGGTCTGTGCGCCCTGCTGTTGCATCTCCTGCATCTTCTCCATCACTTCCTCCATCTCGTCGGCCCGCTCGTCGAGCGAGGCGTAATCCACCTCGAAGTCGAGTCTCGCACACAGCACGTCGAGGATCGCACGTGCGCTCTTCGGATCGACGAGATAGCCGGAGGTCTCCCCCATCAGACAGGCCGCCTCGAAGCCGCGGCGACCGCCGAGTCCGAGCACGAGCCCCGAGACGCCGACCACGCCGCCCGCGGGTTCGTCGTCGCGGAACTCCACGCCGGCGGACTCCAGCGGCTCGACGAGCGAGGCGTCGCTCACCGCGCCGACGACGCTGTACTCCTCGATGAGCTCGCCCGTCGGCACGCCGCCGAGCGCGTACGCCGTCTCACAGCCGCACTCGGCCGCAATGTCCAGAAACGTCGAGGTGAGACGGTAGTGGCCCGGCCCGTCCCCGGCCTGCTGGTCACCGGTCAGTACGAGCAGGTCCGTCTCGCCGGTGTCGACGGCGTGAAACTCCGCGCACGCCAGCTCCGAGACGCCGCCGTCGACGGTGACCTGCGGCGGGAAATGCTCCGAGTAGACGGTCGCGACGTGCTCCGCGTCGAACTCGTCAACGAGGTGGTCGGCCGCCAGCTTGCCGACGTGACCGACGCCCGGGAGTCCTTCCACGAGCGCGGGCGTATCGAGCGACGGCTCGGCGTGCCAGATGACATCGACTTCGTCCATACCTATATCCCGAGGTCCGCACGTAAGTCGCGTTCGGTCGTCGTCTCCCCCGCGGTGTCGATACCCGGTCGGTCGCCGGCCGTCACCGGCCGTCGGGGGTCCGGTCGAGCAGTCCGCGCGGTCCCCGTATCTCCGTCGGCCAGCCCGGGCGAGAGCCAACAGCGGTATCACGCTCCGCACACTCTACCCGGTGAGACAGATGACGGTCCACGTCCTCGCAGACGAGCCAGCGCTCCTCCGCAACTGCCTGCCCCTCCGTGCCCGCGAGGTCGAGACGGCGACAGAACCGGATTCGGTTCGACCGGACCACGGCGACGTCGTCGTGTGCCGTTCGCTGGCGGGGGAGCCGACGACAGCGGTCGTCCGTCGACTGGCGACCGATGCCGACGCGGTCGTCTTCGTCTACGAGACAGCCGAGGAGGCGACCGCCGCGTTCGACGCCGGAGCCGTCGCGACCGTTCCGGACCCGGCAGACGGCGGCTCGACGGAGCAGTTCGTGGCCGCGGTCGAGCGGCTTCGCCGGCGAGTCGACGAGGTCGTCTCGCCCGTCGCCGCCGCGCTCGACGATCACCCGGACCTGTTCTTCGCGTTCAGTCCCGGCGGGGAGATGCTGGAGTGGAACGACACGCTGAGTGCGGTCACGGGGTACAGCGACGCCGAGATCGCCGAAATGGCTCCCGGAGAGTTCTTCGGCCCGGCAGTCACCCCGGAGATCGAGGCGGCCATCGGACAGGCGTTCGTCGATGGCCGGACGGACACGACCGCGCCGATCCAGACCGCGGACGGCGAGACAGTGCCGTTCGAGTTCACCGCCCGGCTCGTGGAACGGGCAGACACACAGGCGATCGTCGGGAACGGTCGGCGACTGACGCGCGGTCAAACTGCCGACACGACGAGACCGACCGACGTCGAATCGCCCGCCGTCGAAGCCGAAGCGCCGGGATCCCCCGCGAACACGCAGATCATGGTCAGCCGGCTGTTCAGTGCGGTGATCGACGCGGTGGTCACGGCGGAGACGCGGGAGACGGCCGAGCGGGCCGTCTGTGAGGCGGTCACCAGAGAGGGACTGTTCCGCTTCGCGTGGATCGGCGGCTACGACACCGACGTCGACCGCGTGGAGCCGCGGGCGTGGGCGGGAGACGGACAGGCGTATCTGGACGAACGACCGGAGCCGACGGCGCGAACGGAGTCACAGAAGACGGCGCTGTCGGTGGTGAGTAGCGACGAGCCGGTCGTCGTGTCCGATATAGCCAGCGACGACGCGGCCAGCATCTGGCGGGCGGCCGCGATGGAGAACGGACATCGGGCGGCGGTCGGCGTCCCGATCAAGCGAGAGGAGACGACCTACGGCTGCCTCTCGATCTACGCCGCGCGCCCCGGAGCGTTCGACGACATCGATCCGGCCGTGTTCGACACGCTCGGCGCGCTGCTGGGATACGCCGTCCGGGCGACGGAGGTCCGACGCTCGCTGGTCGCCGACACCGCCGTCGAGATCCAGTTCGAGATCGTCGATCCCGACGCGTTCGTCGCACAGGCGGCGAAACAGACCGACGGCAGGCTCGATCTCATCGACGCCGTCGAGCGACCCGACGGAGCGATCGTGCAGCTGTTCACCGTTCGGGGGATTCCCGCGGACGTGCTTCGGGCACTGACTGCAGAGTCTCCCGTCCCGGTGGAGGTGATCGCCGACCGGGAGTCCGAGGTCCTCGCTCGGGCCACGATCGACGGCGACTCGATGACGCACGCACTGGCCGACGTCGGCGGAGAGATCACGTCGATCACCGCGGAGAACGGGAGCTGTCGGGTCAGTGCCCGAGTTCCCGAGACGGCGGAGATTCAGGCGGTGATCGCCCGACTCGACGATATCTTCGACATCGAACCGCTGTCGAAGCGGACGGTGAGCCACGAGTCGCTGCCGGACGCGAGCTTCAAGAACGGCGTGACCGACCGGCTCACCGACCGACAGCTGGAGGTGATACGGATGGCGTACAACGCCGGGTTCTTCGAGTGGCCCCGCGAGCTGAGCGGCGACGAGATGGCCGAGCTACTGGACGTGTCCGCGCCGACGTTCCACCAACACCGTCGTGCCGCGTTAGCGACGCTTCTCGGTGTCGTGTTCGACGACACCTAATATGGTAGGTTACCACGGAATCGTACTGAGCGACCTTCTGTCGGATAGTAACCCGATTGAGAGACAAACACTACCATAGAATAGCAGGCCCCATCACAAATGCTAACACAGTTGAACTCGCCTGAGAGGCGTTCTCTCCCGTGATCTCGTCTTCCGTCACGATCTTGATGTCGAACACACCAGTTTGGTAGAGAGACTAATACGGCTCTCTCAGAGTTCGGCGTGTAGCGATGACCGACGACGACATGAATCTGACGCGGCGTAGCTTCGGAAAGGTAACTCTGGCGGGACTCGGTCTCGCGGGGCTCTCGGGGACGGGAGCCGCGGGGACAAGTGAGTACGACCCGACGTTCCGAAACTGGCGGGCACGGGAGGCAAGTCAGGTCTGGGAGCGCGGCTATCGCGGTCGTCCGGATCGGACAGTGGCGATCACCGACTCCGGCGTCGAGGCGAGACACCCGGATCTGGGCCCGTGGAACGGCGTCCGGGCGACAGTCCGTGACGGTGAGCTCGTCCTGCCGAAGAACGAGCGCGAACGGATCGCCGCCGACGCGCCGACCGACACGTACGCCGGAACGGCCGGCCCGGGATCGTTCGCCAACCCGGACCGAGCCGTCCACGAGTTCACCACGCCAGACGATGTCGAGGCGATCGAGGCGACATTGACGTGGACGCCCGATGACGTGCAGGGCAACGGCGAGGACCTTGAGCTGTACCTCGACCGGAAGACGAGCGACGGGTGGGAGCGGGTCGCCGCCGCGACCGCGAGCGGCCAGCCGGAGATCGTGACGAGCTACGTCGCACCCGCCCAGCAGTACCGACTCGTCGCCGAGACGTGGCTCAACGCCGCCGCGGAGTACGAGATCACGGCGGAGTACTTCGTCTACGAGGGGCAGTTCGAAGCAGCCGACCCGAGTACAGTGTTCGACGACGTCGGACACGGCCCGACCGATCCGAAGATCGTCGGCTGGTTCGACGAGGGCGCACGCTACGGCAGCTACGACGAGCCGCGCGATCCGAACGGCCACGGCTCACACTGCGCGTCGATCATGGCCGGGACGGGTCGTGCAACGACCATCGACACGGACTCTGTCACGACCGAGGAGCCGGGCGAAGTGCTCCTCCTCGGTGACACCAGAGAGTACGACGTGACTGCGCCAGCGGGAACGAACGTGTTCGCGTCGGTGTACGGAACTGCAGTCGAGATCGTCATCGAAGGGCCGGACGGGCGGGAGCTCGACAGCACGTCGATCACCAGCGACTCTGCGATCAACGAGAACGCCATCGCGGAGGCGGCCGTCGAGACGGACGGCGATTACACCGTGATCGTCCGTCCGGTGGACGGGCTGGACGTGCCCGCCCGCGTGGACGCCGCGAGCGTCGGTCGGACGGAAGATCCGGAGACCGTGAACGGTGACCGGACGGGCGAGCCGACCGGACTCCATACGGGGCTCGCGCCCGACCAGAGCATCGTCGGACTACAGGGACTCTCCGGGCCGGCCGGGCAGCTGGCGAAGTTCGCCGACTCCTTCGTCGAGTACTTCGATATCCGTGCGGTCAACATGTCGTGGGGCTACACCGGCGGGCTGCCGCTCGGCAGCGCAGGCGGCATCCTCGACTCGATCCCGTCTGGGATCCGCGACATCACGGAGGCGGGAATCCTGACCGTCGCCGCGGCCGGCAACGCGGCGACACCGTTCAACGGGAACGGCTCTCCAGCCGTCGCCGACGAAGCGGTGTCGGTGTGTGCGACCGGTGCGTACGACGGGCTGACGGCCTACTCCTCGGGCGGGATCGGCGCGATCGACGAGGACGAGAACGAGACGTATATGAAACCCGACGTGGCCGCGCCGGGCGGAAAGGTCGACGACGTGATCGATGCGGCGAAGACGGGAGCGCCCGACGCCAGCGAGAGCGAGCAGCCGGCGATACGAGAGTACACGGGGAAGGCCGGGACCTCGATGGCGACCCCGTTCACGACAGGTGTGACGGGCCTGCTCGCGCAGGCCATGGAAGAGGACGCGCCGACCGACGTCGCGCTCCCGGAGCCGACGGCGACGACCTTCGACGACGTGATGCGACTGAAGCAGGTCCTGCTGGCGACCGCCAGCGAGACCGCGTTCATGGCCGCACCGTACCACCGCGCCCACGCGCCGACCTACGACTTCGGCGGCCGAGATCCGTACGAGGGCTACGGTCGCGTCAACCCCGCCGCGGCGGTCGACGCCGTCACGCGCGACATCACCGGGACGACCGACGTGACCCTCGGGAGCAATCTGCCCGACGACCAGCGCGCGGCGGCCGGCTACGTCCAGACCGGTCCCGGAACGGTAACGGCGTCGGTGAGCTTCGACTACTACTCCGGCGGCAACGACGGGGCGGCGCTCGGAGAGCCACATGTCGACCTGTTCGTCTACGATCTGGAGAACCCAGACGACCACGGCGAACCGAACGTCGTCGCCCGGGCACAGGGGCTCTCGGGCGACGCCGAGACGACGGTTTCGGTCTCACGAGACGCCGAGCAGCGGACGTTCGCCGTCGTCGCCAAGCTCGTCGACATCCCCGGCGTCGTGAACGGCGACGACGTGCAGGCGCATCTCACGCTCGACGTGAGTACCGACGACACCGTCTTCGTCTCCGGATCGCGGACGGACGACGGCTCGCTGTTCACGGGCGGCCAGACGGACGAGATCTCACTGACGGTGAATCCGTCCGAGACGGGGACGTTCCGTGACGTGGTTCCCGGCGAGTGGACGGTGCTGACGGAGTACTCCGACGACGTCGAGCGCGTCGAATCGGACGGCGACGTGACCTACGTCTACTTCGGCGAGGTCGAGGCCGACACCGAGACGACGGTGAGCTACCTCGCGGAAGCACCCGCTGGGGCGGCGAGCTCGAACGCCTACACCTTCGGTCCGACGGCGGTCGAGACGGAAGACGGGTGGGTGACCGTCGACGGAACGAGCGACACGAACGTCGTGGCCGGAACGGAGACCTGAAGCCAGTATAAACCGTTCCCGCCGGCGGTCGTCCGTCAGCGGGATTGCTGTACGCGCCGTCGATGGTTCGCTCGCTGGTGGTTCGTCCGCGGTGGTACGATCGAGTCAGAGCGTCGTTAGCCGTCGCGTTCGCGCCGCTTCACCCGTCGTCGGTACTCGCCGTAGCGGTCCTCCGGGTTGTACGGGGCAGGTGCGCTGTTTTCCGTCTCGGCCCCGCAGTCGGGACACGTCTCCGCGAGCGTGTACCGCGGTCGCTCGTGGACGGACGCGCCACAGACGCGGATATCGGCTTTCATCTCAGTCGGCTTCCGTGCGGCGGTCGCGGTGGAACGCCGCGTCCCCGCCGGCGGCCGTGATCGCGTCGCTCGCGCGGTCCGCGCTCGCTTCGAGCTGGGTCTCGGCGTCGTCGTAGTTCGGGGCCTGCACGCGGATGCGGTACTCCGGTGCGCCGACGTAGGTCACGTCGAGTTCCACCTCGTCGGGGACCGAATCGCTTCCCGCCGCGGCTTCGAGCGCCGCGCGGACGTCCTCGACGCCGTCCGGGTTCGGTGACGTGAGATCGACGTAGCCGGTCACCGTCACGTACGGAACGGAGACGTTCTTGCGCGCCGTCTCGACGAGCGTGTCGGTCTCGTCGTCCGAGAGGTCCGTCGGATCGAGCGCCTCCGGCCCGTGGATCGCGGCCTGCTCGAAGCCGGCGTACATACTGCCGAACTCCTCGACCAGCTCGCCGGCGACGGAGGCGAACTGCTCGTCCGTGATGTCCTCGCCGAAGGCGATCTCCATCCACTTGTCGGCCTTCTGCTCGTTCTTCCACGCCTGAATCGCGTCGGAACGCTGGTGGTCGTTGACGTCCTTGATCGAGAGATCGACCTGCTGGCTCGACGTATCGACGTCGAGCACTTTGCAGACGACTACGTCGTCGACGGTAACGTGGTCACGGACGTTCTTGATCCAGCCACTTGCGACCTCGCTGACGTGGACGAGTCCGCGCGTCTCCTCGTACTCGAGGAGATCGACGAAGACGCCGAAATCCTCGATTTCGTCCACCTCGCCGACGACGAGCTCACCGGAATCGGGCCAGCCTGAGTACTGCATACCGGAAACTAACGGTGTCGAATGAATAAACGGTTCGTGATGAGAACGGGACGACGGGTTACGCGAGCGGATCGGTCGTTCGGTCCTCGACGACATCGACGACCTCGCCTTCGAGCGTGCCGATACCACCGGTCGGCGTCACGAGCGTGTGGCCACAGACGGCACACGAGACCTCGTTCGAGGGCTTCTCGAAGACGATCTGTTCGTTCTCGCAGTCGGGACAGGCGACGGTGAGGAAGCTCCCCGCCATTATTCCTGGAACTCCAGTCGTCCGGCGCGCCATCCCTCACGCAGGTGGGCCTTCCCGCAGTCGGCACAGCGGTACTTCAGGTCCGTCTTCTTGGTGGGCTTGTCCCCACCGGGGACCTTCGAGAAGCGACCGGCGTTGCCGATGACGGAGCGGCCGCGTCGGGTCTTCCGCTGATCGTGGGTCATCCCGGAGGAGCGTCCGGTTCGGACCTTCTCCACCTCGTGTTCGTGGTGTGCGTTGCAGTGCGGGCAGTACGTGTTGAATCGGCGTGGCATCTGCATTGTTGTTGTCCGGGCTAACGCAGCCCGCGTTAAAAGCCGTGTGATTCGATGGATTCGACCGAGACAGCGGTAGGCCGTCCGTCGAACCAGCTCCGGTGTCGGCTTCCGCGACGAGCATGTTCCGAGACGAGCCGCGCGGGTCGCTCCGAAGTGTTTAGTATCACATTCGCCAATACGTGGCTATGAGGCGTCTCATCATCCACGGCGATCCGGGGATCCGGAAGGGAGCCGTCATCGAGCTGGACGGCGAGGAGCTCTACTGCTTTTCCGTGACGCGAAACGGTGACTGGCACGGTCCCGACGAGGTCCAGCTCTGGTGTACCGTCGGCGCCGAGTCCGAGGAAGCGACGTTCGCTCGCCGCGACTTCGTTCCGATGCATCTCGACGTCGAGACCGTCGACGCCGAGGCGGTCGAAGTCATCAACGCGAAGGGAGCACTCGCTGTCTGAGCCATACCCCACCGATTACTCTCCTGACGCGCCCGAGGTGACCCGGTAGAGAGTCACGTCGCCGCGCTCGATCGGCTCGACGCCGTCGAGCGAGTCGACCGTGATATCGCCGTATTTCTCCCGCTCTACTGGCCCGACGTAGATGTAGCGAACGTCGTACTGCTCGATGAGCCGACGCTGTGTCGCCGGCTCGCCGGTGTAGAGACGCAACACGTCGGTGACGCGCTGTTCGTACGCCTCGGGCGAGCGGTACTGGCGTTCGTGATACCAGCCGGCGACCGTCGGGACGCCGGTGAGACTCGCCGGTGCACTCGCCCCCTTTCCGGCGGACGGTCGCCAGCGGTAGCCTGCCGGTGCGGCCGTCACGACGGTCGGTCGGCCGTCGAGTCGGCTGAGATACTCGATCGCCGGCGCTTCGCCGGCGTGGCGAACCTCGACGAACGCCGTCGCGTCGAGGGTCGGACCCCGTTCGTTCGCGGTCGGACTCGCCCCGTCGAGGTGAGAAGGAACGGCGAGCGCGCCGTACAGTCCGGTCGTCACGACGAGCACGGCGAGGAGAATCCGACCGGCGATCGCCGTCCGTCGCCCGACCGTCGGTTCGCCCGCCCGCTCACGGACGAGTCCGGCGAGTCGAACGAGCGCGAGTGCCGCCGCCGCCGCCCACAGCACCCACACCTGTGCGTAGAGCTTGAACACGGTGTTGAGCCGCGAGTCGGGCGACTGCGGCTCGGCGATGTAGACGAACGCCACGAGGACGACGATACCAGCACCCGCGACGGTGAGGAGCGTCTCGTAGCCCGCCTGCTCGGTGCGCAGGAGGAGCCAGCCGACGAGCAGTAGGGGCGCGGCGAGTGCAACGACCGGGGCATCGAACGCGAGACCGACGACGACGAGCAGCACCGTCCCGACGCCGGCGACCTGTCTGAGCCGACCGTCGAATCCGGCCCGTCCCCGGACGGTGAGATACGCACCGAACGCGAGCAGAAACCCGCCGTGGACGACCAGTAGCTCGCCGAGTCCGGCGCGGTCGGGGAGGAAACCGATCGGGCGACTCGACACGCTGCCGAGCCAGAACGGGAGAGTCCACGCGACCGCGAGCAGTACTGTCACGCCGGCGAGCAGCAGCGCCGTTCCGAGCCGTATTCCCTCGGTACGGAGCCGATCGGTCGGCTCCGTCGGCTCGTCGGTCGCGGGAACGGCTCCGGTAGCGAGCGAGCGCGGCGCGGCGGGCGCGAGCGCGAAGACCAACGCGGGGAGACCCAGCGCCGCGGTCGGGAGCGCCCACGTGTTGACGACACCGATGTAGCCGGCGACCGGCGGGACGAGACCGAACGCGAGCAGGCGACGACGCCCTATCTCGGCGGCGGGCGTCTGCCAGTAGACGTACAACAGCCCGACGACGAGCAGCAGAAGCGGCACGTCCATCATGTGAGCGTGGAGATCGCCGTTCAGGTAGGCGAACAGCGGGAACTCCGTGATCGCGCCGTCGATGAGCCGAGAGGCCGGCCAGTAGAAGAAGTCGCTTGGCGTCCACGCGACGAACGTCGACACTTCCTCCGGTCCCAGCCCGGCGGCGCTCGCGAACGGGCGGGCGAGTCCGTCGGGGAGGAGCCAGCCGACGACCTGTAACGCGGTGTAGAGGTTCGACGCGAGCCCGAAGAAGAACGCCGCAAGTCCACCGGCGGCGATCGCCGAGTAGCCACCGTCGTCAGCGACCATCGCAGCGAGTCCGTAGACAGCCGACACGGCGGCTCCGTAAAAGCCCGCTAGCGCGAGGTTGTACGCGTACCGCGGGGCCGTCGAGAGCAGCTCCGTGAGGAGCGCGGCGATGACGTGTCCCCCGTAGTAGTACCGGATCGGCTCGTTGGCGAACCACATGTCCTCGGGCGGGAGCGTATCGGTTCGCAGCAGTGAGCGAAGCAGCCCGAAGTCGAGGAACTTCTCGCCGCCGAGCGGGGCGACGCCGGGGTCGAACGCGCGGAGCAGGACGATGAGACCGAAGCCGAGCAGGAAGATTAGGGCCGGACCCACCGCCTTCCGCGGGGTGACGGGAGCACCGAACCGGTAGCTCGCGGCCGCGAGCCCGAGCAGGACGACGGCGGCGACGGGAAGCCCGAACAGTCCCGGAATCATCCCGAGGAGGAAGCCGCCGAGACCGAGCGCCGCGAAGGCGATCGGGAGCGTGAAGCCGGCTCCGCGAGCCGTCGAGCCGAACACGCGAGCCGACAGCGGGAGCGCGATCGCCCCGAGCGTGAGATAACCGGCGGCCCACAGGACGACGAGACCGTACTCCATTACCGTCTCCTCAGACTCGCTCGGAATACGTCTTGTGGAGTTCCCATCGAACTGCTTTTGCTCCCCGCTGTGCGAGTGGCCGGCATGGACCGGTCACTGGGTATCGTACTCCCCGCGTACGAACCCGACACCGACCGGCTCGCGCGCTACGTCGAGCGCATTCACGAGACGCTCGCGCCCGAGACGATCAGAGTCGAGCTGGACGCCCCCGACGAGGAGACGCGGACCGCGGTCGATACGCTCCCCGTGGAGTGCAACGCCGTCCCGTATCGCCGGGGGAAGGGCGCGTCGATCACTGCCGGGTTCGAGCGACTCGACACCGACGTACGCTGTTTTCTAGATGCCGACGGCTCGACGCCGGCAGCCGCCGCCGAGGAGATCATCGACCGCGTCGATGACGGACTGGCCGTCGGCTCGCGTCGCCACCCCGACGCGGACGTGATCGGTCACCAGACCGTCGCGCGGCGGTTTCTCGGTGACGGCTTCGCGTGGGTCGCCCGGCGGCTGCTCGCCGCGAATCTCTACGACTACCAGTGTGGGGCGAAGGCCATTACCGCCGACGTGTGGACGGGGGTCCGCTCGCATCTCTACGAGCCGGGGTTCGCGTGGGACATCGAGCTGGTCGCGATGACCGCCGCGCTCGGCTACGACGTGCGAGAGATCCCGATCGAGTGGGAGGACGCCCCCGATTCGACGGTCGATCCGGTTCGGACGGCCGTCGACATGGGCCGGGCGCTGGTCGCCGCTCGCCATCGGGCGAAGCGAGTCACGGACAGCCGGCTTCACGACGCGCTCGCGACCGGGCGCGGCGGGCCGGTCGCGCTGGTCGAGCGCGAGGAGACGTGAACCGCGGACAGCTGCGCGCGCTCGTCGCTCGCGACCGCATCGGACGGTTTCTCTCGGTCGGTGTCGTCGGCGCCGGCTTCGATATCACGACGGCGACGCTGCTTCGCGAGCTGGGCGTCTACCCCGAGCTGGCCGTCGTCGCCGGGATCGAGGTCGCGATCGCCGTGATGTTCCTCCTCAACGATCGGTTCACGTTCGCGGGCGAAGGACACGCCGGAGTCCGGGCGACGCTGCGCCGGTTCGCCACGTCGAACGTCGTTCGGCTCGGCGGGATCGCGGTCCAGCTTGGCGTGTTCCGACTGCTGTATCGCGTGCCCGAGATCACCGTCGGCGTCGCCGGCATC
Source organism: Halobacteriales archaeon QH_7_65_31 (assembly GCA_003021785.1). GTDB lineage: Archaea > Halobacteriota > Halobacteria > Halobacteriales > Haloarculaceae > Halosegnis. Next base: position 176,078 of record PXQU01000013.1, read on the forward strand.
GACGCGTGGTTCGTCGCCGCAAAGATCGGCGGCATCGGCGCGGGGATGCTCGTCAACTACGTGACGGAGAGCCTGTTCACGTGGCGCGTCGCGCGCGAGTAACCACCGTCCGGCGTGTCGAAAGACAACCCTTATCTGGAGTCGCCGGGTACGGAGTGACAGCGGGATAGGATAGCCAGGAGATTCCGCCGGGCTCATAACCCGGAGATCGGTAGTTCAAATCTACTTCCCGCTACTACCCACTTTTTACACGCTCGCCGCCGCTTCGCGGTGGCTCGCGGCAAAAACTTGGGGAAAAAGACCTTCGACTCTCCCTACGGTCGAGTCTCGGTTCCGCGTCTCTTCGTTCGGCGCGGTGGAACCGTGAGCGCTCCGCGCTCACGGATGCTCATGACTGTCTTTGGCCGATTAGTGTCGGTGTGGATTTCTCATTTTGAACCCCCGCTTGCAAGTGTGTACTCGTTTAAACGTGCTCGATTGCTGATAAAGACTACCCCCCGTGAAGATGCATATGAACTCAATATTTACGCGGGAACGAGGGCGTTATGGAGCAGTTCACAGGATAGTTGATTTCAAGAGTATCGGGTATTAATCACTTGCTTGGTGCGTATTCAAATTGACCGCTGAGAATCCTATCGGTTTGAGACGATATTCGGCGCACTGTGTAAGATGTAGCGCGCGTATTGACCGCAACCGAATCAGAATATCCCACTTGCTGGAGATTCCAACAGAGCCAACAAAGCCTAATGTCCAGAAACTACTTATCTAACTACCGAAGATAATTTCTTATGCCCGCAATCAGTCTCCTATTCCTTGCTATACAATTCCTCATCTCAATAGTCGTGTATTATTTGGCGAAAAAATACGATTCACCTTCACCCTCACTCGCCGGGGGCTTAGTTTTCTTACTTGGATTTGCTCTCATACTTGTACTTGATACTGTAATCGGGTTATTCGTAGTTCAATCGCTTATTATTTTCATCTATCTTCTGAGATTGCGTTTTGACCGAAATCCCTCAGTTTCGGCGTGATTCATACGGATCGATAGAAGAAATAGACACTCTATATGTTGCACGGGTATCCTGCCCGTTAGGGGATAGGTCCTAGTCTCCCACGTTACACCGCTCACTGTACTGACCGCTCCATACGTGATGTTAGTCGGAAAGTAGCATCCGTACGAGCAGCGAAGGAGCGGGATTCACTTGGGCAGTCGACGCGAAGCGCCGACGAAGAGGCGAGCGCGGTCCATCGGCAGAATTTTTCTCCAGAGTGAGAGAAATGCGGGCGGTACTAAACGTTTCGCGTGGTTCAAATATATCTCCCGCTACTTCTCGTCGCGAACGTCGAGGGGTTTCGTCCTCTCAGTTCAGGCTTCCGGCGTCTCGACACCGAGTTCCGCGAGGAGTGTCTCGCCCGCCGCCGCGGAGGAGCCGGGACCGCGGGCCGTAATCAGATCGCCGTCGACGGTGACGGAGCTGTCGGCATCGAGCTGCGCGTCCCAGTTCCCGCCTGCGGCTTTCACCTCGTCTTCGACCCAGTACGGGAGCTTTCTGCCGTCCGGCATCCGGTCGTCCTCGTCGACGATACCCGCCTCCCACGCGTTGGGGAAACCGGTCACGTCACGCCCGTCAACGAGCAGGGAGCCGTCGGTCTCGCGCGTGAACGCGAGGATGCCGACGGCGTGACAGACGACCAGCGCCGTCCCGTCGGGTCCCGCCACCGTGTCACGGAGCAGCCGTCGGGCGTCCCGGTCCTGATTCACGTCCCATTCGGTCCCGTGACCGCCGGGGAAGACGACGGTGTCGTAGTCGTCGGCGTCTACCGTCGCAAGCGGCACGGGACTGTTGATCGCCTCGTTCTCTTCGTGGACCTCCATCGCGAACTCGGCCGTCTCCTCGCCGACGTTCTCCGGATCGACGGAGCGCTCGTCGACGACCGGGGTTCCGCCCGACGGCGTCGCAACTGTGACATCGACGCCCGCCGCTTCGAGCATCGTCAGCGGCTCCGCGCATTCCTCGCCCCAGTACCCCTCTTCGCTCACGACGAACAGTGCTGTCGTCATCACTCTCTGTTCTCCGGGGACGAGTAAAGTCGTAGCGGCAGCGGAACCGCTCGGACGTAGCTCGGGAAACCGGTCGAGCGGTCGGGACGTTCAAGACGCACGCGAGCGTACCCCGAGGTATGCCAGCGACATTAGAGGTCGTCTGTACCCGAGACGACTGCGATCTGGATATGTTCAACCTCCACTACACGTACGATATGCCCGACGGAACTGGTGTCGAGGCGTTCACCTGCCCGTACTGCGGGAACGCGGACGGACTGGAGGAACTAGAGCCGTGAGCGACCGCTCGGATGTCGACGTTCGGGAGATCGGCGAGTCGCTCGGCAAGCAGCTGCTCGACGGCGTCGGACAGGTCTCCTCTCGCGTGCAGGAGGAGCGCCCGCTCGCGGCCGACGTGCTGGAGAGCGACGACGCGTATCTCGTCGTCTTCGACGCGCCCGGCGTCGAGATGGAGGACGTTCAGGTGCGGTTCGAGGACGGAACGGTCCGGGTACGGTTCGATCGCTTCCGCGACCCGACCGAGGCGTTCGAGATGGTGTTCCCCGGCCGCGGGCTGACGCTCGAAGGTCACGCCGAGCTCCCGACCGGAGACGTGAATCCCGAGGCGGCCGAGGCGACGCTGACTGCTGTCGGCACGCTTCACGTGGAGGTTCCGAAGGTGACACACGGTGGGGAAGACGAGCACACGGGCGACGGACACGACGCGAGCGACGAGGACGAGCAGTAACGTCCCTCACTCGACGTCCATCCCCTCGACGATCTCGAACGACTCGTCGCCGTCGAACCGCGTCGGATCGAACGCCGGCCACGACTCGCCGAGCACCTGTGCCGCGAGCCGCTCCGCGATAGCCGGCGCGCGCATGAACCCGTGGCCCTGCCACCCGGTCGCGACGTAGATATCCGACGCCAGCTCACCGACCAGCGGGTCGCCGTCCGGAGTCGCGGTACAGAGCCCGGCCCACGATCGCCGGTCCGGCCACGACGTACCGAGTGCTTGTTTCTGATACTCGCTCGCAGCCGCGCGGAACCACTCGTCGGCGTCGCGGTCCCAGTCGTCGGGGTCCTGCTCGTCGGGGATCGTCCCGTCGCCGACGAGGAGCCCGCCCTCGCGGGGACGGAGATAGTACCCGTCGGTGACGTCGAACAGCATCGGTAGCTCACGGTCGACCGGCTCGGTGACGAGCGCCTGTACCCGGTACGGCTTGACCGGAATCGGCGCGACTGCGGAGACGATCGCTCGCGTGTGCGCGCCGGCGGCGACGATGACTGCGTCGTAGCGCGTCCGACCGTCAGTGGTCTGCACGTCACCCGCTGCCGTGAGTGTCGCCGGCGTCTGCTCTCGGATCTCGACGCCGCGCTCGCGGGCGCGGTCGGCCATCAGCCGGGTGTACTGTCCGGGATCGACGTAGCCCGCCGACTCGGCGACGGCGGCAACGACAACGTCGTCGGTGACGAGGGCCGGAAACCGGTCGCCGAGTTGGTCACCGTCGAGCGTCGTCACGTCAAGCGAGTGGGCACGCATCTGGGCGGCCTGCTCGCGAATTTCGGTCGCGCGGCGACGATCGTGGCCGGTGTCGCGTGCCAGCCAGACGTACGGGCAGTCGGTGAGCGCGCCGGTTTCGCGGAAACGGTCGAGCGCGCGCGTCGCGAGACGAGCGTCACGGCGATCCGCGAAGGCGGTGTAGCAGAGTCCAGCGGCCCGGCCGCTTGCACCCGACGCGATCGTGTCGGACTCGTAGAGCGTGACGGTGGCGTCGTCGGCCAGCTCGTAAGCGAGCGTGACCCCGACCGCGCCACCGCCGACGACGGCGATGTTCATGCTTGGTCGGCGCTCGCCAGCCACTTCGCGCTATCGCTACGTCGCGCTACCGGTCGCCGAGAAACGCGTCCAGTCCACGGGCCGGATAGCCGACGACGGTGTCCACGCCGATCTCCCGCAGCTCGCTGATCCGGTCGTTGATCGCGTCGGGCGTGCCGACGAGTGAGAAGTCTGGAATCGCGCTCGTGAGCACCTCGCGAGCGCGCCCGCGTGCGGTCGAGTCCGTGGCCGCGTCGTCGGGAAGCGCCCGGCGGACGGGACCGCGTCGGGAGACGTAGCCACCGACTGCGTCCAGCCGCTCGTCGGTGTCGTCGGTGAGGACGACCGGCGCGTATAAGACGAGTTCACCGTCGAACCCCGCCGCTCGAACCGCGCGCAGCTCCCGCCGAGTGTGTCGCGAGAGCAGCTCGTACTGCGGGCCGCCGGCAGCCATCGCCAGCCGCTCGATACCTTCCGTGCCGAGCCACGCCTGCGGGGCTCGGTCGCGAGCCGCACCGATCCGAGCGGCGACTGACCGCTCGCGTTCCGGTTCGGTGAGATACGCCGGGTTGCCGGCGACGAGGACGCGCTTCCCCGCGGCGAGCGGGAGGCGTGAGTCGTCACCGAGCGGATCGAACCCGTCGGCGCGGACGGGAGTCGTCACGCGCAGATCGTGTCGCTCGGCGAGCGCCACCAGCGTCTCCTCGTCGGGGAACGCGTCTCGCCCCTCGTAGTCGACGTTGAGGATGTCGGCGTCGAGCCGCGGGGCGAGCGCGAGATCGTGTTCGCGTGGCTTGAGCGCGACTCCGTCGAGACCGGTAGCGGCGAGTGGCTGGTCAGTGAGCATGTGAGCAGGAGCTGTGCGTACGTATTTCTTCTCCTCCGACGGCTAATGACCGTCGCTTCCCGCGAGCGTTGTCACGGAAGCCCGAGCACGTCGCGTGCGGCATCGCGGACGGTCGACTGATCGCTCGCCGGCGCATACACTCCAAGTCGCCACTGCGAGCGCCGGGCCGCACGGAGCGCCGAGACGAGCTCGGAGGCCTGTTCGAGTCGCTGGACGACGCCACTGACGATGACGCGCGTGCGCGACTCCTTCAGCTTCGGCCGCGACGGGACGTCCACGATGACGTGTTCGCGAGCCACGTCCGCACGGTCGGCGATCTCGCGGGCGGCCTGTCGCTCGTCGGCGCGAGAGAGATCCGTCAGGGCGTCGGGGACGGTGTCGAGACCGGCCCACACCGCCCGCTTGTAGAGAGCACGCCGCTCGATTCGGCCACCGAGCCCGGGCACGTCCTCGCGGAGCGCAACCAGCAGGTCGTGATCGGCCATCCGGGCGAACGTCTCGATATCGGTGTCGCCGTCGAGCAGTCGCTCGCAGGCGCGTTCGAGCATCGCGCCCGCGATACGCGATACGTGATGCCGGTAGACGGTCCCGTCCATCAGCGCCCGGGCGAGCAGCAGCGATTCGGCCGTCTGGACGTTTCCCTCCGAGAGGACGAGCCGATCGTCGCGCAGGCGGAGATCACGAACCAGTCGGCCATGATCGATTGTGCCGTACGGGACGCCGGTGTGGTGGGCGTCCCGCACGAGATAATCCATCCGATCCACGTCGAGCTCGCCGGCGATGATCTGTCCGAGAGGTCGCTCGCCGCGGACGAGTGCCGCGACGCGACCGGGATCGATGTCGTGGCGTTCGAGCACCGCCGCGAGCTCCGTCTCGTACAGCAGATCACCGAGCTCGTCGTGATCGCGCCCGGTGTGGCGCTTGATCACCGTCTCCGTCTGGTGACCGTACGGCCCGTGGCCCACGTCGTGAAGGAGCGCCGCCGCCCGGACGGCTTTGGCGCGGTCGCCGTCGATGCCGAGTGAGTCGAGCGCGGTGCGTGCGAGATGGTAGACGCCGAGCGAGTGTTCGAAGCGGGTGTGCGAGGCCGAAGGGTAGACGAGACGAACCGTCGAGAGCTGTTTGATGTGGCGGAGCCGCTGGAAGGCCGCTGTGTCGAGTAGCTCCGTCGCGACCGGATCGAGCGGAATCCAGTCGTGGACGGAGTCTTTGATCGCGTTCATACTCGCGTGTCGGACGGGGACGGCTTGGCCGTTCGGATTCGACGGTCCATCGACCTCTGGGGGTAGAAGCTGTATTGGAGGTCGACGGAAACACTAATTCGTGAGTGGTCAGTAGGGTGTGTGAGTGCTCCGAATTGGGCATGGTTACAGACGAACCCTTGTGGGGTTGAAGCGCAACGACAGCTCGCGAATCGATCCGACGCCTGCCAGTTACAGACGAACCCTTGTGGGGTTGAAGCTCAGAGCCAATTAAACTCACGGCTGAGTCTGCCGCGTTACAGACGAACCCTTGTGGGGTTGAAGCCGTCACCGGGATAATCACTTCGGAAACGTCTGCCGAGTTACAGACGAACCCTTGTGGGGTTGAAGCGTCAGAGAGGATTCCACCGCCGAAGCCCTGTCGTTGTTACAGACGAACCCTTGTGGGGTTGAAGCTGTTCAAGCCGGCCAGCGACGTAATCGAACTCGTCGTTACAGACGAACCCTTGTGGGGTTGAAGCGGCGAGGATGATGTGTAAATGGCCGAGTTTCGCACGAGTTACAGACGAACCCTTGTGGGGTTGAAGCACGCACGAGCCGCAGTTACCACACGCGGCGCAGTGTTACAGACGAACCCTTGTGGGGTTGAAGCCGCCGGCGAGAGTAATACGTGGGGGCTTCGCGACGGTTACAGACGAACCCTTGTGGGGTTGAAGCCGAGGAAAGAGAAACGGCGACGCGCTCCGACGCTACGTTACAGACGAACCCTTGTGGGGTTGAAGCAAACGCAGGGGGCGACCCTCCTGAGAGGGCTGAGACGGTTACAGACGAACCCTTGTGGGGTTGAAGCCGACGACGAGTGGACGCGAATCGACGACACGCTGAGTTACAGACGAACCCTTGTGGGGTTGAAGCTCGAACGCCTCGACCAGATCGAGGACCGCGTCGACGAGTTACAGACGAACCCTTGTGGGGTTGAAGCTCGTACTCGGTCGAGTCGTGGTCGACGCCGTACGTCGTTACAGACGAACCCTTGTGGGGTTGAAGCCCGGTCCGCGTGACGTCGTAGTCGTACAGTTCGAGGTTACAGACGAACCCTTGTGGGGTTGAAGCCCCGATCGACCGTCGTCGACGGCGGCGGACTCGACGCGTTACAGACGAACCCTTGTGGGGTTGAAGCTGCTTTCTCTGCTCCAGTATCTCGGCTTGGAGATCGTTACAGACGAACCCTTGTGGGGTTGAAGCCGTTCGCGGTCGCGACGCTCGGGAAGCCCGCGCTCGTTACAGACGAACCCTTGTGGGGTTGAAGCGCCGGTAGTGCCGAGGAGTTACGCGAGAACGATGCGGTTACAGACGAACCCTTGTGGGGTTGAAGCGGCCGGGGCTGATGTCGCTCATCGGCTACATTGCAATGTTACAGACGAACCCTTGTGGGGTTGAAGCATATCGGAGATAGATAGCGGTGGAGCAGTCGGGAACGGTTACAGACGAACCCTTGTGGGGTTGAAGCGAGATATTGAAGCTCTCCGTCCATGTCGTTCCCTCGAGTTACAGACGAACCCTTGTGGGGTTGAAGCAAAAAGTCGTGGTCGGACTCGTCGGTCCCCTGGCGCGTTACAGACGAACCCTTGTGGGGTTGAAGCCTCCAGCTGCCACGAGTGGGACCCGAGTCCGACGGGGTTACAGACGAACCCTTGTGGGGTTGAAGCTCGTCGTGAACGAGGAGGTCCCCAGTTCGAGCGAGGTTACAGACGAACCCTTGTGGGGTTGAAGCGACTGATTCTAGTGATGTGAGTGAAGACGAGTGGGTGTTACAGACGAACCCTTGTGGGGTTGAAGCCTCAAATTCGAGATCATACGTCTTCGGACTCTCTTGTTACAGACGAACCCTTGTGGGGTTGAAGCGAGCGGGGCCGGACTTGGACTCGGGGGAACCCCGGGTTACAGACGAACCCTTGTGGGGTTGAAGCTCGAAGTCTGCCGATTCTGGCCGGTAGCGGCCCGCTGTTACAGACGAACCCTTGTGGGGTTGAAGCAGAGAGATGCAGCGGCCTCAAACTCGTCTCCATAGTTACAGACGAACCCTTGTGGGGTTGAAGCCCCTTCGTCCGTGATAACGTACACACCGTTCCCCAGTTACAGACGAACCCTTGTGGGGTTGAAGCCTCCCCGCGCTCACCGACGCGGCCGAGGGCATCAACGGTTACAGACGAACCCTTGTGGGGTTGAAGCGAGTCCGCGAAGGAAACCATCACGAGCATCGCCTCGTTACAGACGAACCCTTGTGGGGTTGAAGCCCCGAAGTCGGCATACCCGTCGGCGCACCGCTCGCGGTTACAGACGAACCCTTGTGGGGTTGAAGCCTCCGGTACTCGCAGGCGGCGGCGAAGTACGACTCGTTACAGACGAACCCTTGTGGGGTTGAAGCGGAGATTGGAAGCTCCTCCGCGATCTCGTTGAGAGAGTTACAGACGAACCCTTGTGGGGTTGAAGCGACGTAGACGTTACTCACCATATTAGACACGTGTTACAGACGAACCCTTGTGGGGTTGAAGCTGCGACACCATCCTCCCGAACTACAGTGTAGTAGCTTGTTACAGACGAACCCTTGTGGGGTTGAAGCCGCGACTCGCTTGGGATCGTCGCCGGCGGCCAGCCGGTTACAGACGAACCCTTGTGGGGTTGAAGCGTCTCGCGTATCGACGCCGTCAACTGAGCGAGCGTGTTACAGACGAACCCTTGTGGGGTTGAAGCGGCTGCGAGACCCTCTCACTGCGCGAGTTCTCGTCGCGTTACAGACGAACCCTTGTGGGGTTGAAGCCAGTCGAACCCGTATTTCGAGACCGCGGAGCGGCGTGTTACAGACGAACCCTTGTGGGGTTGAAGCCCAGAGAGCAAATACCCATAGACAATGGACGATACCGTTACAGACGAACCCTTGTGGGGTTGAAGCGCACTGACAGCTCGCAGATTGATCCGACGCCCGCCAGTTACAGACGAACCCTTGTGGGGTTGAAGCAGCTCGCATCTCCTCATCAAGCTGCTCCTTGCGTGTTACAGACGAACCCTTGTGGGGTTGAAGCAGTCCAGTCCGTCCAGTGCGATTACACCGACTGTCGTTACAGACGAACCCTTGTGGGGTTGAAGCACTCGGGAATCCGACGGCGTGGGCCTTCGCATGGGGTTACAGACGAACCCTTGTGGGGTTGAAGCGCTAACAAGGTCCAGATTGAAGTCACCAGCGACCAGTTACAGACGAACCCTTGTGGGGTTGAAGCGGCGGTCAACCCCTACCCCTTGACCGTCGAGATCGTTACAGACGAACCCTTGTGGGGTTGAAGCCGTCGCCCGACGTGGGACAGTCCTCGACGCCGCGAGTTACAGACGAACCCTTGTGGGGTTGAAGCTCTATCTACGGGGGCGCGGCGTCCCTCGAACCCGACGTTACAGACGAACCCTTGTGGGGTTGAAGCCGGATATACGTCTCCAGTGCTGCCACGACTCGCGCCGGTTACAGACGAACCCTTGTGGGGTTGAAGCTATACGAGCAACTCGCGCGACGGCGTGCCTGTGGACGGTTACAGACGAACCCTTGTGGGGTTGAAGCAATCGCGGGGCGGTCGGGGGCGTCCCACGGCTCTGGTTACAGACGAACCCTTGTGGGGTTAAATCGGGGTTGCTCGTGAGCCACGCAGCAATCGTGCGGAGTTTCAGACGAACTCCTCGAGACGGGCCTCTCGTTCCTAGTGCTCGGCGAGCGCTTCGGCGTACGTCGCAACATCTCGGAACTGCTCCGGGTTTGACCCGTTGAGTGTGTTGACGATCTCCGTGGGAAGGTTCGCCGGTGGGGTCGGGGATTCGTATGAAATCGGCTACTCTCTTATTAAGAAACAGGGATCACAAAATAATAGTCTTGTTGGTTAAGACGGTAGAGACGACTCTCTCGACTGACGGCTGTAACATTACTCGAAACTTGTTTATAAACGAGTTTCCTACTATGTTACACTGTGCTCCGGCGAATCGAACTCGAGGTCCTCGCCACGGTCGACCGCGGCGACACGATCTCCGAACTCGCGACGAAGCTCGACCACAGCGAGAGCTACCTCTCTCGTGCTGTCGCCGACCTCGTGGAAAAAGGGCTCATCTACACGGAACGCGACGGCCGGCGAAAACGAGTCGTCCCGTCTGATGCTCTCGCCGTCGAACTCTATCAGGACCTCGTCCGCCAGCACTCCCACATCGAGTTCCCCGAGCTACTGACCGGCAAGGCACTCGAGGTACTCTACTATCTTGACCAGCCGCGAACCGTCGCCGAGATTGCCGACCGGAGCGACAACTACCGCAATACGATTAACCGTGTCCTCAAGCGATTCCGCAACCGTGGACTCGTCGGGACGGACGACGGCCGCTACGAGTTCAACGCCGACTTCGACCGCCTCCACGAGTTCGCCCGTGAACTCGCACACCATCTACATCGCCACCGTCTCGAAGCCGTTGCCCCGAAGGGCACGATTCTCTGGGAGGACTACGACGAATTCCTCGCCCAGGCCGAGACGGAGATCGACGCAAACGAGTTCCATGAAACTGGACTCGCTCAATTCGCGGCCTTCGACCTCCAGTTCCTCCTCACTGACCACCGCTACTACCGCTACTCCGAGGATCTTGACGAGGTCTCGCCGGCGGAACTCTGCTGTCACACGCTGTTAATCGACGACGGCAGCCGCCACCGTTCGTACTGTCTCCTCCTGCTCAGCCACGTCGACGTCGACGAGGAGGACCTCCGAGCGCAGGCGGCGACGTATGGACTCGAAGACGAAATCGACGCCTTGCTCCGCTACCTCGAGACGCACGGCGAGATCGGCGACGACCGGCTCCCAGAGTGGGACGAGTTTCAAGAGTTGGCAGCCGGCTACGAAGTGCCACTCCCATCATGAGACCAACATTCGGACGTGAGTACATCGAGAACGAATTCCAGCGAATCGGAGACGGGCTTTCTGAACCGCTCACCGTCTACCTGATCGGTGGTGGGGCGATGTCGCTGCGCGACCTCAAGGGGGCGACGAAAGATATCGACCTGGTCGTCCCAGATGGCGACGCGTACGGCCAGCTGTGGGCCGTCCTGATGGACCTCGGGTATGCGGAGGTTCAATCACTGGATCCAGATTACCGGGCGCTAGGGGCGACGAGCTGCGTCGAGAACGACGATGGGTGTCGCCTCGATATCTTCAACCAGCAGATCGCGAACAAGCTCGTGCTCACCGACGGTATGCAAGAGCGCAGCGAGCCGTTCCTCGATACGGATCGACTGACGGTCCGGCTGGTCAGTAACGAGGATATCTTTCTGTTCAAGACAATCGCAGGCCGCGACGACGACATCGAGGACATGAATATGCTCGTGCAGGCCGGATCCGATTACGACGTCGTCCGAGAAGAACTCGAAGCCCGGATCGACCGCCTAGGGGACGACCAGTTCGCCACGTTCGCGAACAAAGCATTGGTTGAACTCGGGGAACGGTACGGGGTGACCACGCCGATCGAGAACCGCGTTCAGGAGCTGACGAAAAGGTACTACCGGGGGCTCGAAGTCCTCCAAGCACTTGACGAGCCGATGGCCGTTGACGAACTGGCTGCGGAACTGGAGCTGGATGACGAAGAGGTTCGGGAGCAGATGGCGTATCTCTCAACGTTCGACCGGGTCCATCGGGATGGCGACACAGTCCGTCCTGTGGAGTAGCTCAATCGCTGCCCTACGGGGAGGCGGCCGTCTGGTCGGGGGACACGGCCCCGTTTGATCTCGTGATCGACGCGACGCAGATGCTTGCAGCCACCTTCGGGTGAGCGCTGCTGCCAGTCGGGACAGGTACATGACTCGTCGATGACCCTGACTTCGCACCGACTTCCGGACACGAACTGAACCTCGTCGCGACCGGCTTCCGATGGCTTTTCTTCTCGACCGCGCGATCTCGGCGTATGAGCGACGACTACCGAACCGAAGCGGACAGTCTCGGAGAGATGCAGGTCCCGGCCGACGCCTACTGGGGGGCACAGACCCAGCGCGCCGTCGAGAACTTCCCCATCTCGGGGATCACCTTCTCGCGGCGGTTCATCCGCGCGCTCGGTATCGTCAAGAAAGCGGCTGCACTCGCGAACAACGACCTCGGTCTCGTGGACGACGAGAAGGCCGACGCCATCGTCGCGGCCGCGGACGAGGTCATCGCCGGCGACCACGACGGGGAGTTTCCCGTCGACGTGTTCCAGACTGGCTCCGGAACATCCTCGAACATGAACGCCAACGAGGTCATCGCGAACCGGGCGGCCGAGATACTCGGCGAGGGGATCGGCGACCGCATCGTCCACCCGAACGATCACGTCAACTACGGTCAGTCGAGCAACGACGTGATTCCGACGGCGATGCACGTCGCCGCCCTCGAAGCCGCCGACAAGGACGTGCTCCCGGCGCTCGAAACGCTCGCCGCAGAGCTCGCCGCGAAGGAGAGCGAGTTCGACGATGTCGTCAAGACGGGCCGTACCCATCTTCAGGACGCCACGCCGGTCCGGCTCGGTCAGGAGTTCGGCGGCTACCGGACCCAGATCGAGAAGGGAATCGCACGCGTGGAATCGACCCGCGACCATCTCGCCGAGCTCGCGCTCGGTGGGACCGCCGTGGGGACGGGACTCAACACCCATCCGGAGTTTCCGGAACGAGCCGCCGAGTACATCGCCGACGAGACCGGACTCCCGTTCCGCGAGACCGACGACCACTTCGAGGCGCAGGCAGCTCACGACGCGATGGCAGAGGCGCACGGCGCGCTCGCCGTCGTCGCCGGCTCGATGAACAAGATCGCGAACGACCTCCGGCTGCTCGCGTCCGGCCCGCGTAACGGATTCGGCGAACTCGACCAGCCGGAGAACCAGCCCGGCTCCTCGATCATGCCCGGCAAGATCAACCCCGTCGTCGCCGAGGCGGTCAATCAGGTGCACAAACAGGTCGTCGGTAACGACGCCGCCGTGTCGGCCGGCGCGGCCGAGGGACAGGTGGACCTGAATCTCTACAAGCCGGTGCTCGCGCACAACTATCTCGAATCGGCGGAGATGCTCGCGAACGCGGCCGAGACGTTCGGCGAGCGGTTCGTCGCAAAGCTGGCGGCCGACGAGGACCACATGAGCGAGCGCGTCGAGCAGTCGATGGCGCTCGCGACCGCGCTGAACCCGGCCATCGGCTACGACAAGGCCTCGAAGGTCGCAAAACAGGCGCTCGCCGAAGACAAGACGATCCGCGAGGTCGTCCTCGACGAGGGGTATCTCACCGAGGCGGAAGCCGACGACGTGCTCGACCCTGAGGCGATGACCCACCGCGTCATTCTCGGCCAAGACTGACGCCGACTGGATGGTTTTTTGCCGGGCGCTCCCCCAGCCTCGGTAATGAGTACACAGGAGTACGACTACGACGAGCTGGGACTCCTCGCCGGGCTGGAGATTCACCAGCAGCTCGACACCGCGACGAAGCTGTTCTGTAACTGCCCGACACACCGCCGGGAGCCGGTGGAGTCGGCTCGCTCCTTCACGCGGTATCTCCATCCGACACCCTCCGAACTCGGGGAAATAGACGACGCGGCCCTCGAAGAGTCACGCGTCGACAGAGCGTTCACCTATCTCGGCTACGACTCGACGTGTCTGGTCGAAGCGGACGAGGAGCCGCCGCGCCGGCTCGACGACGAGGCGCTGGAGACGACACTCGAGATCGCGAGCCTCCTCGACGCGACGACGGTCGACGGGATGCACGTGATGCGGAAGATCGTCGTCGACGGCTCGAACACGTCGGGATTCCAGCGTTCTGCGCTCGTCGCCACGGAAGGAGAGATTCAGACCGACGAGGGACCGGTCGGGATCGAAGACCTACTGCTCGAAGAGGAGTCCGCGGCTCGTATCGCGGAGACCGACGACAGTGTCACGTTCGGACTCGATCGGCTCGGTATCCCGCTGGTCGAGATCGGGACGAAGCCGGACATCCGTTCGCCGGCACAGGCGCGTGACGCCGCCGCCCGCATCGGTATGCTGCTCCGCTCGACGGGGAAGGTGAAACGCGGTCTCGGGACGATTCGTCAGGACGTGAACGTCTCTATCGCGGACGGGGCACGCGTCGAACTCAAAGGCGTCCAGTCGCTCGACGACATCGAGGCGATCGTCCGCGAGGAAGTGGGCCGACAGGTCACGCTCCTCGATATCGCGGCCGAGCTCGACGCGCGCGACGCGTCCGTCGCCGAGCCACGGAACGTAACGGACGTGTTCACAGACACCGACTCCGGTGTCATCGCAGGTGCAGCATCCGTGCAGGCCGTCCGACTCGACGGGTTCGACGGGCTGGTCGGCCGGGAGATCCAGCCCGATCGCCGACTCGGGACCGAGCTGTCCGACCACGCGAAACGTCAGGGCGCGGGCGGGATCTTCCACACCGACGAGCTGCCGGCGTACGGCGTCACCGACGAGGAGGTCGATACCCTCCGTGCGGCCGTCGACGCCGACGACGAGGATGCAGTCGCACTCGTCGCTGCCGACGATGACGTGGCCGCGCGAGCGATCGCCGCTGTCGCCGACCGCGCACGCACGGCGACTGAGGGCGTCCCCGAGGAGACGCGCGACGCGCTACAGGACGGGACCTCGCGGTATCTCCGCCCGCTCCCGGGCGCCGCGCGGATGTACCCGGAGACGGACGTTCCGGAGATCCGTCCCGAGCCGGGCGACATCGAGCCGCCGGAGCTGTTGACCGAGCGTGTCGAGCGGTATCAGTCCGACGACGGACTGGGGGAGGCCTTGGCAGAACAGGTCGCGTTCGGCCAGTTCATGCCGCTGTACGAGCGAGCGGTCCGCGAGGGGGTCGATCCGACGTTCGCTGCGACGACGCTCGAATCCACGCTGACGGAGCTTCGCCGCGACGACGTGTCCGTCGAGCTGCTTGACGACGCTCAGCTGCTCGCCGTGATGCAGTTAGTCGAGAGCGGCGATCTCGCACAGGAGGGTGTCAACGAGGTACTGACGACGCTGGCGGACGATCCCGATCTCTCGGCAGAAGCGGCGGTCAAGGCGGCCGGCCTCTCGGGCGTCAGCGAGGACGAGGTTCGTGAGGCGGTCGTCGAGGTCGTCGAGCGCAACGCCGAGCAGGTCGAAGCGGAGGGGATGGCGGCCTTCTCCGGGCTGATGGGCGAGGCGATGGGCGCGCTCCGGGGGAAGGCCGACGGCGAAGTCGTCTCCGCCGCCCTGCGCGAGGAGATACAGAAGCGGAGCTAACGCTCCTCTGTGTCCGTGGCCGGCGGGACGGCGTACTCGCCGGCTCGCCGGAGGATCCCGCGGAGCGTGCGCGCCTCCCGCGGCGTCGGATGCGCGCGTCCGACCACGCGTCGGAACAGCCGTCCCGCCTTCTCTCGTTTTCCGTCGGGATGGTTGATAGCCTCCAACAGTGCACCGAACTGCTCGTTCAGCCCCGCTATTTCGGACTCGTCGGCCCGCTCGATTGCGTCGGGATGCTGATACGAGTCGACGGTCAGCTCCCGGAGTTCATACAGGACGACCGTGGCGGCCTGTCCGAGGTTGAGAACCGGATACTCGTCGCTGGCGGGGATCGAGACCACCTCGTCCATCACGGCGAGCTCGTCGTTCAGGAGCCCGACGCGCTCGCGACCGAACACGATGCAGGTGTCCGTCTTCACGTCTCGAAGCGAGTCTCGAAGCTCCGCCGGCGTCCGGTACGGATACCGGACGTGACTGCGAGCGTCCTCGTTGGTGACGGCCGTCGTCCCGACGGTGTGGAACCGCTCGGTGAGCGTTTCGAGGGTCGTCTCCGTCGCGTTCGGCAACACGTCTTCGCGCGCGTGACCGGCGAAGCCGTAGGCGTCCCCCTCGGGGTCGAGCTCGGGCGGATCGACGAGATACAGCTCCGACAGTCCGAAGTTCTTCATCGCACGGGCGATGGTTCCGACGTTCCCGGGGGTCTTCGCGCCGACGACTGCGACGGCGATCATCCGTCCAGATCACCGAGCCCGGGGTCGTCGATCTCGATCCCGTCGTCGCTGTCGTCGTCGCCGAAGTTCAACTCCGAGAGATCGACGTCCAGTGCGTCGAGCTCCTCGTCGTCCATCCGTTCGAGCTCCTCCTCCAGCGTCGGCATGTCACCCTGCTGTGGCTTCGGAACCGCCTCGGGTTCGGTGTTGACGTACTCCATCCCGCCGTAGTCTTCCGGCGCGCGGTTCCCGTCGTCGAACCACTCGTAGAACGCGTCCTCGAACTCGGTCGGTCGATCCGCGAGCTCCCGCCCGCCCGCCTCGCGGAACCAGTAGAGGAACTCGGGTTCGTGGTCGGCACACAGCAACACCTCGTGGAGCGGTTCGCCGTAGATGACGCGGGCGACGTTACACTGCTGGACGTTTGCCCGGCCGTGTTCGAGCCAGCAGGCGTCACACGGCTGCCCGGCTGCGACGGAGAGCCGGATGATACGCGTCCGTGTCTCGTTGCTCATCTTGCGGAGCGGGCGCATCGCGCCGTGCTCGTCGAACACCTCGTCCTCGTCGAACCGCCAGCCGCGCAGCGCGATCGAGACCTTGCTCATACACAACGGTCGAGACGCGAGGGCAAAAACAGCGCGAAGCTTCATATACGGAGCCGAGTCCATGCCTGCTGTGACGTAGCTGTCGCTCCGGCGGTCACGATGACCGCGTGGAACAGCCGCCGGAGGGTCGTATCGGTTCCACCTGTTTGCCCGACTTCCTGAGGTTTATCGCCCGTCCGCTCCAGCTTCGAGTATGCGAACAGTGGACGCGGCAGGGCTACAGATCGGTGACGACCAACCGACCCGCATCATGGGGGTGCTCAACGTCTCGAAGGAGTCGCCGTACGACCCGAGCGTGTTCGACGACCCGGGCGAAGCCGCGACCTACGTCGACGAGCAGCTCATCGACGAGGGGGCCGATATCGTCGATATCGGTCTCGAATCCGCGAACAAGCGGTTCGAAGTGCTCGACGCGGAGGGGGAGCTCGACCGGCTCGACACCGCGCTCGAAACGCTCGATTCCGTCTCCGGTGACGCCGTCTTCTCCATCGAGACGCGCTATCACGAGGTGGCCGAAGCCGCGCTCGACGGCGGCTTCGACATGGTGAACGACATCTGTGGCTTCGCCGATCCGAAGATGCCGGAGGTGTGTCGCGAGTACGACGTCGCCGTCGGCAAGATGGCGTCACCGCCGGATCTCGAACGACCCGGCGCGATCGAGGACGTAGACGACATCTACGACGCGCTCACACGAAACGGGCTGACGGACAAGACGATCGTCGATCCGGCCTTCGGCGGCTGGTCGGAGGCGAAGACGGTCGAAGACGACCGCGAGACGTTCGAGCGACTGCGCGAGTTCCGCGGCTACGGTCTCCCGATACTCGTCTCGATCAACCGGAAGAACTTCCTTCGTAGTCTCGCCGGCCGCGACACCGACGGGGCGTTGCCGGTATCGCTCGCAGCGACGGCGATGGCGATCGAACGCGGTGCACACGTCGTCCGAACCCACGACGTAGCTGAGACCGTTGACGCCGCTCGCATCGGTGACCGGTTCACGCCTGACCGCACTCGCGACGAGACTGTCGGCGTCGAGGAGCTGGACGTGCAGACGCCCGGCGACGCGAGTCGTCACCTCGACCGCATCGACGCCGACGGCGACCCCGAAACGGCCGTCACGCGCGTCTTCGAGTTCACGGATCTCGACGCCGCCGAGCGCGACGCGCTCGCGTCACTGGAGACGACAGTTCCCGGGATCGAGATCGCCCGCGGCGAGACCGGCGTGCTCGTCTTCGGAACCGCCGCCGCGCTTCGGGCCGCGAGCCGCGAGGCCGACGGTCGTCTCAGCACTCGGCTGAACGCCGTACACGGGGGGTCCGAGTGAGCACCCTCGGTGAGCCGCCAAGAGAAAGCTTATACCAACCCCGTGAGTATCGCCGGATGGCAGCCCAGGGGTCACGCCGGGTAGGGGTACCTTGTGACCACTGGGCCAGCGGTCCGTTCTTTGGATGATGCGCTACGACACCTGGCGACCGGTCTACGAGTCGATTCTCGATAGCCTCGGCTACGAGGCCGACGGCGACGAGCGCGCACGCGACGAACTCGCCGTACGCTGTGAGCCGTTCGATCACCGGACGCTGGCACACGTTCGCGGTGCGACCGTCGCGATCTGTGGCGGAGCAGACTCGCTCGGCGACGAACTCGCCGTCGCCCGCCGGGCAGACGTGGTCGTCGCTGCCAGCGTCGCCGCCGACACCCTCCGTGAAGCACGCGTCGGTGTCGATCTCATGGTGACCGATCTGGACAAGAACCCCGACACCGCGCGATATCTCACCCGCGAGAGCGTCCCCGTGGCGGCCCACGCTCACGGCGATAACATCGATCTCGTTCGGCGTGAGCTACCGGGATTCGACGATGCGTTCGTCCTGCCGACGGTCCAGTGTGCACCGACCGGTCCGACCGAGAACTTCGGCGGGTTCACCGACGGTGACCGCGCCGCGTTCATCGCCGACGCGTTCGGCGCGGAGGAGCTTCGCTTTGCCGGATGGGAGTTCGATGATCCGACGGTCTCGCCCGAGAAGCGGCAGAAGCTGGACTGGGCAGCGCGACTGCTCTACTGGCTCGAACAGCGTCGCGACGAGCAGTTCGACGTGCTCGACGGTCGTCGCGCCGACGTGACGCTTCCATCGTGAGCCTCACAACCGCGGTAGGAGCGTCGTTACTCCTCGCGAAGCTCGAACTTCTGTACCTTCCCGGTAGTGGTGCGCGGTAGCTCGTCGACGAACTCCACCTCGCGCGGATGTTTGTACGGTGCGAGGTTGTCGAGACAGTACTGCTGGATCTCGTCGCCCGTCACGTCGGCGTCCGGCGTCGGCACGATGAACGTCTTCACCGTCTCGTTGCGCCGCTCGTCCGGAATCCCGACGACGGCCGCATCGGCCACGTCCGGATGCTCGAAGAGCAGCTCTTCGACCTCGCGTGGATAGACGTTGTAGCCGCCCGTGACGATCATATGTTTCTCGCGATCGACGACGTAGAAGAACCCGTCCTCGTCGTGGTAGCCGAGATCGCCGGTGTGGAACCAGCGCGTGCCGTCCTGCTCGGTGAACGCCTCCTCGTTCGCCTCCGGGAGCCCGTAGTACCCCTGCATCACGTTCGGCCCGTTGATGACGAGCTCGCCGATCACGTCGTCCAGCTCTGTCTCGTCGTCGACGGGACCGCGCTCGACGGGCGACAGCTCCGCGAAGTCGTGATCGACGATCTTCGACTCTATGCCCGCAAGCGGCTTCCCGATCGAGCCGGGGCGACGGTCGCCCGGTCGGTTCGCGTGCGTGACCGGCGCGGTCTCCGTCAGCCCGTACCCTTCGAACAGATCGACGTCGAACAGCGACTCGAACCGCTGCATCACCTCGATGGGAAGCGAGTCACCGCCGGAGTTGGCGAACTCGACCGACGAGAGGTCGTACTCGGCCGCGCCCGGCGTGTTGACGACGTCGTTGAACATCGCCGGTACACCGTGCATATGGGTGATGGCCTCGCCCTCGACGAGATTGAGCGCCGCCTCGGCGTCCCACTCCGGCATCGGCCAGTAGGAGCCGCCCTCGAACAGCGTCGCGATCATCGTGACCGTCATGCCGTAGATATGGAACAGCGGGAGCACGCCGAGGAACTTGTTCTCGACGTCGATCCCGTCGTGAATCTCCGCCGAGGCACGGGCATCGAACGCGAGATTGCGATGCGTCAGCAGGACGCCTTTCGGCTGGCCGGTCGTCCCCGACGTGTACGGCTGGACCGCCACGTCGTCGTCGGCACGCTCCTGTACGGGAAGCGTCTCCTCAGCGAGGAAGGCGTCGAACTCCGTCGTCCCGTCGCTCGCACCACCGACGGAGACGACCGTCTCTACGTCGGTGTCGTCCTGTACCTCCTTCACCTCGGAAGCGAGGTCAGCGAGCGCGACGACCGCCTTCGCACCGGAGTCAGAGAGCAGATGTCGGATCTCTCGCGAGCGGTACTGCGGGTTCATCGGGACGACGATACCGCCGGCGCGAAGCGTTCCGACGAAGCCGGTGACGTACTGCGGGACGTTCGGGAGATACAAGGCGACGCGATCGCCTGACCCGACACCGGCGTCCGCGAGCGCCTGCGCGAACTGCCCGGTCTGTGCCCAGAACTGTTCGTAGCTGAACTCGTTGCCGTCGTAGCCGAGCGCGGTCGTATCCGGATACTCGCCGACGGTCGTTTCGATATCCGCGACTAAGTTACTCATCTGTGTCTCACTCAGTTCCGGCCATTGAAAAGCTTGCTATACTCGCGACCGATGGTAGCTGACGCGAGAGAACAGACAGAGCTGTTAGCTCATCTTGCGAGTGTGATTACCCGAACGCACCGACAGCTGCCGCTGGATTCTGGGTGGGTGTTCGATCCCGGCTTCTGAACGAAATCGATATCTGACTGCTCTATCGGACGGAGTCCGGTCCGCTCGGTTGAGTGAAACACTAACTTTGGCATATCCTCATATCCACCTCGTCGCAGACGCTTCGTGGTGACATACTACTCATCTACGATACATCTATTACGCGAGCCTGTTAACTGGTAACTTGTCACGGCAAACGACGTGACGGTTGATACTATGAACGGAATAGAAGACGGAGTCGCGGTCGTCACCGGTGGTGGATCGGGAATCGGTCGACAGTCGTCGCTTCGGTTCGCCGAGGCGGGAGCGAAGGTCGTCGTTGCCGATGTCGACGAAGACGGCGGCAACGAGACGGTCGAGCGGATCGTGCGTGACGGCGGGGAAGCCACGTTCGTCACGACAGACGTCACCGACTCTGACGACGTAGCCGCGATGGTACAGACGGCACTCGACGAGTACGGTGGCCTCGATTTCGCACACAACAACGCCGGCATCGCAGACGAAGGCGTTCGTCTCGCCGAGTACGATGAGGCGGAGTGGGACCGGATGATCGACATCAACTTGAAAGGAGTCTGGCGGTGTCTGAAAGCCGAGATACCAGAGATGGTCGAACGCGGCGGCGGAGCTATCGTCAACACCTCGTCAATCGCCGGCGTGAGCGCGAACGGGGGCGCACATTACGCCGCCAGTAAACACGGCGTTATCGGACTAACCCGACGTGCGACGGTCGATTATGCCGACGATGGTATCCGCTTCAACGCTGTCTGTCCGGGTGTCATCGACACGCCGATGGTCCAACAGGCGGGTGAGGACAACGCCGAAGAGATGGACCGCATCACTGCGGGCATCCCTGCAGGACGCCTCGGTGACCCAGCGGAGATAGCCGACGCCGTCGTCTGGCTCTGTTCCGAGGATTCTTCGTACGTGATGGGACAGCCAATCGTTATCGACGGCGGATTGCTGGTGCAGTAGAAAGATAATCATCAGCTATCTGCCATATAACCCCCTCCCCGTGCGTAGATTTATTTCGATCGATCCGTCCCCTCACGTATAAACGAACAAAAGTAACAAAGATGTATGCCCAAAGATGTGCAACTACAGGTCAGCGAAGAACAGCACAAATGGCTAACCGAACTGAAAGACGAGCGAGGATACACGTGGAAAGGGTTGCTGTTGGAAGGGGCGGAGTGCCTCGACACCGACAGAACACAGTAGCTGGACAGATGGCTACGTGTCGCACTCCTCCCCGCCCCAAGCAGCGGGGGTTCCTGCTTGGTAAAAGATGAGCCACGACTGCGGCTTTCTCACCGATCTGCTCGACGACGGACAGGTCGCGTTCACCGACGCGACACGGGAGTCACACGCCGTCGACTGGGGCACACGGGAGAGCGACCACGCCACCGCGCCTGACGCAGTCGCTTTCCCCGAGTCGACCGCCGACGTCGCCACCGTCCTCGCGGCCGCGCACGAACGCGAGGTCCCGGTAACGCCGTATGCAGCCGGGACCTCGATGGAGGGGAACGCGGTCCCGTCGTTCGCGGGCATCAGTCTCGATCTCACCCGGATGGATACGGTCCACGAGGTTCGCCCGGCGGATCTCCAGATCGACGTCGGGCCGGGCGTTCTCGGCTCCGCCGTCAACGAGGCGGTCGCCGACGACGGGCTGTTCTTTCCACCGCTTCCCTCTTCGGGCGATCTCTCGACGGTGGGCGGGATGATCGCTAACGACGCCTCGGGGATGCAGACCGTCAAGTACGGCGAGGTGAGCGACTGGCTGCTGGAGGTAGAGGCCGTCACCGCGACGGGCGAGGTGTTCACCGCCGGCTCGAAGGCGAAGAAGACCAGCGCCGGCTACAACCTCGCCGACCTGCTCGTCGGGTCGGAAGGGACGCTCGCGGTCGTGACGCGGGCCACGCTCGAACTCGCCGGGCGTCCAGCGCAGATTCGCGGGGGGCGTGCCGTCTTCCCGTCGCTCGATGCCGCGACCGACGCCGTCGCCGACGCGATCCAGTCGGGTCTCGACGTCGCGAGGATCGAACTCGTCGACGAGACGGCCACTGCGATGGCAAACGCGTACCAGGGACTCGATCTCCCCGATTCGGCCATGTTGTTCGTCGAGTTTCACGCGAACCACGGTATCGACGAGGAGATCGCCTTCTGTCGGTCGCTGTTCGAGAGCCACGGTGTCGATCAGTTCGACACGGCGGGCGACGAGGAGATGGACGCCCTCTGGGAGGCACGCGAGGAGATGGCGTTCGCCGTCAGCAGCTACGACCCGGACCTCTCCCCCGTTCACCCCGGTGATATCACGGTCCCCGTCTCGAAGTTGGGAAAGATCATTCGCTACGCGAAACAGCGCGGTGCTGACGAATCGCTGCTCGTCCCCTGTTTCGGGCACGCCGGCGACGGCAACGTTCACTACTCCGTGCTTGCAGACCCTGACGACCCGGAGCAGTCGGCCGTCGCCGAGACGGTCTACTCGGACATCGTCGCCCGCGCCATCGAGATGGGCGGAACGGCGACCGGCGAACACGGCGTCGGACTCGGTAAGCGGGAGTACCTCGAACGGGAACACGGAGCCGTCGCCGTCCAGCTGATGCGGCAGGTGAAGCGGGCGTTTGACCCGTCCGATATCCTCAACCCTGGGAAGCTGTTCCCAGAGACGAGCAAGGAAGGTGGCCGTGTCACGCTCGACCTGCCGACCGAGGACTGAGCAGGAGTACTTTTGTCCCTCGCCCTTGCCCAGCGAGTATGTTCTCCGACACCGAGCCGGCCGTCGGCGCGTGGGTCTCTCTCGCCGACCCGGCTGTTGCCGAGATGGTCGCCCCCGAGGCCGATTTCGTCATGCTCGATACCGAGCACGCGCCGAACAGCACCGCCGTGATCGCGAATCAGCTCCGTGCGATCGAGGCGGCCGATGGGGAGACGGTCCCCTTTGCTCGTGCGCTCGACAACGACGCCGGGGCGATAAAGCGACTGCTCGATGCCGGGGCAGCGGGGATCATGATCCCGATGGTCGAGTCCGCGAGCGAGGCACGCGAGGCAGTCGATGCGGCGCGGTATCCCCCGGCGGGGAGCCGCGGTGTCGCCGGCACGCGTGCGTCCGCGTACGGCCGCGATCTCGGTGAGTACGTCGCGACCGCGAACGACGAGCTCCGGCTCGTCGTCCAGATCGAGACGCGGGCCGGTCTCGACAGTACCGAGGAGATCGCCGCCGTCGACGGCGTCGATGCACTGTTCGTCGGCCCGGCGGATCTCTCTGCGAATCTCGGTGTGTTCGGCCAGTTCGACGGCGAGCCGTTCCGCGAGGCCGTCGAGACGGTGCTCGACGCCGGTGAGACGACGGACACACCGGTCGGGACCCTCGCCACGAGCCCCGAGGGCGTCGATCGCTACTGCGAGTGGGGGTTCGACTATCTCGTCGCCGGCACGGACGCCGGCCACATCCAGCGCGGCGCGACGGCGATGCGCGAGCGCGCACGAGCGCAGTTCGAGTAGTCCGACGGTTCCGAACGGTCCCGTCGTTCGATCGGCTCAGTCGTGCACCAGAGCG
This sequence comes from Halobacteriales archaeon QH_7_65_31, assembly GCA_003021785.1. Classification (GTDB taxonomy): domain Archaea; phylum Halobacteriota; class Halobacteria; order Halobacteriales; family Haloarculaceae; genus Halosegnis. The sequence continues at coordinate 199,990 of PXQU01000013.1, forward strand.
TCGATGACATCGACACCCGGGGTGGCCAACGCCTCGTCGAGGGTCGCCCCGAGTTCGTCGAGCGTCTCGACGAGATGGCCGCGTGCGCCGTGGCTCTCGGCGTTCGTCGGGATATCGACGTGCGGATCGAAGTCCATGCCGACGAACTCGTGGTCGTCGTCGCTCCCGCCGAACATGCTGTTGGTGTTATCTTTCAGAATGCGGTAGTTCCGGTTGTCCACGACGAGCACCGTCAGATCGAGGTCGTGTCGGACGGCCGTGTAGATGCTCTGTGGATAGTAGAGATACGAGCCGTCACCGATGTGTCCGAGCACGTCCCGCGGCTCGTCCCGAAGCGATTCGGCGGCCGCGGCCCCAATCGCAGCGGGGAGTCCGTAACCCAGCCCGCCGCCCTTGTTCGAGACGTAGCTCTCCGGTTCGAGCGGATAGTGGGTGAGCAGTGCGTACTTTGCGGTGATCCCCTCGTCCACGATTCGCGGATCGGCGTCGCTCTCGATGATCGTCTCGACGACCTCACGTTTCGAGGCCCGTGGGTCGTCCTCGGGCGCATCTCCCTCGCCCATCGAATCCATCGCGGCGGCCATCGACTCCTTCATCGCGGCGACGTGCGAGAGCCGCGCCTGCAGGGTTCCCTCGTCCAGCCGCTCGGCGACGCGGGTCGCAACTGCGTCCATGATGCGACCGGGATCACCGATGAGCGCCGCGTCGGCCGGGTCGTTCTTCCCCACCTGCCACGCGTCGTTAGAGAGATGGATCGTCGCCGCGTCCTCGGGCACGAGCGGCTCCTCGTGGCGCAACAGCGTCGTGTTCGTCGAGCAGCCGGCGAAGACGATGGTATCGGTGTTCTGTAACGTCGCCGCCAGCGTCTCGCGCGGCGGCAGATACGAGAGCCACTGGTCGTGGCTCGTCGGGAAGGCGACCTCTGAGCCGAGCATCTCGCCGTGGACGCGTGCGCCGGTCGCCTCGGCCAGTTCGACCGCGGCGTCGATCGCGTCGGTTCCCGACCGGGCGACGTGGTCGCCGACGACGAGGAGGGGGTTGTCCGCTTCCACGAGCAGGTCGGCTGCCTCGCGAATCTGTCGCGGGTCGCCGCTCCCGGCGTCGGGAATCGGACCAAGTGGCTCGGGACGGTCGTCGGTTTCGGCCATCATCACGTCGACCGGCAGTCCCAAGAAGACGGGACCGGTCGGCGGCGTGAGCGCCGTTCGGAACGCCCGCCGGACCATCATCGCGAGCGCGTCGACGGAGCTGACCTCCGCCGAGTACTTGCAGAACTGATCAGTAAGCGTCTCCAGATCGCCCGTCAGAATCGGCTCCTCGTGACGGAAATCGCGTTCGTGGTTGCCGGCCGTCAGGACGAGCGGTGCGCCCGCCATCGACGCGCCGTAGAGATTCCCGATACCGTGAGCGAGTCCGGGGGTGATATGGAGATTCGCGACGCCGGCAGGCGTGATATCGGCGTCGTGGTCGGCGTGATAGCGGCGCGTCTGTGCGAAGCCGGCGGCCGCGCCGACGGCCACGTCTTCATGGAGTCCGAGCACGTACTCAATATCCGTCTCGGGGAGCGCCTCCATCACGGGAAGCTCCGTCGTCCCGGGGTTGCCGAACAGATACGGAACGTCATACGTTTCGAGCGCATCGACGAACAGATCCGCGCCGGTGTACGTGTCTGGCATGTGAAACGCTGCTGGGTCCATCGGCAAATAGCTGCCGGCAGACGGTAGCCGAACGGCGGTCGTCCGGCGGACGACGGTACGCTACTCCGGTCGGTACGTGCGACTGATCGCCAGCCACGCGCCCGAGCGAACCCGCCAGCTGTTGATGAGCGCCGGAACGGTCGTCTCTGCGACGAGCGCGATCAACAGTCCACTCGCCGCGAGCGTCGTCTTCGTCCCCAGAAACGCGATCGGAAGCGCGACGAGATACAGCCCGACCAGCGTCGCGGCGAACGGAATCCGCGTATCTCCGGCTCCGCGGAGCGTGCCCGTGACGGAGCCGTCGATCCCGAGCGGAACCGAGCTTACTGCCCCGGCGGCGACGAACGGGACCGTCTGTGCGACGGCGCTCGTATCGACGAATATCCCGGCGATCGGTCGGGCAGCGAGCAGGACGACTCCGCCGGCGAGCAGGTAGACGACAAGCGAGAGCTTCGTCACCTCGCGACTGTACGCGGTCGCGAGCCGCTCGCGTCCACCGCCGAGCGCCTGCCCGACGAGCGTCGAGACGGCGATGGAAAAGCCCCACGTGAAGCTGTTGAGCAACATTCGTATCTGTCTGGCAATCCCGAGCGCCGCGAGGATGACGGGACCGAAAGCCGCCGCGATCGCCAGCAGCGGGAAGACGACGAGACCCTGTGCCGTACGTCGGGCGACGAGCGGCACGGAGACGGAGAGCAGCTGTCTGACCAGCGTTCGCTCGATCGGAACGAGGGTCCCGACCGGGAGCGGACTCGCACCGCGACCCAGATACGCCCGCCCGCTGAGCCCCCACGCGAAGATGAGCGTCACGAGCAGGGTCGAGACCGTCGTTCCGAGCCCCGCCCCGTAGACGCCGAGATCGGCGACGAAGACGAGCGTCGCGCTCAGCGCGATGTTGAGCACCGCACCGGTCGCGCGAATCGCCATCGGCGTCGTCGTGTCGCCGACCGCGGCGTACGTGCGGGACGCGACCAGATTGACCGCTTCGAAGAGCAGCCCCGGCGCGAGGACGGCGAGATACGTCGCGCCGTAGGTCGTCGCGTTCTGTCCACCGTCGATGAGCCCGATGAGCGGCACGCTCGCACGGTTGTACACCGCGACCAGCGGGAGCGCGAGCACCACCGCGGCGAGGAGACTCAGCTGGACGACGGCGGTCGCCCGGTCGCGCTCATCGCCGCCGTAGTTCTGTGAGACGAGCGTGAGCGTCCCGCCGGCGAGCCCGATAAACGCAAACTTCCCGACCGCCCAGAAGCCGTTCGCGACGGTGATCCCGGCGACGGCGTTCGTCCCGACGGCGATTCCGACGACGGCGAGATCGACGGTTCGCTTCGACATGATCGCGAAGCCGGTCACGATGCGCGGCCACGAGAGATTGAACACGTCGTGCAGTCGCTCCTCGTCGATGATGCCTGTCCGGTCGAGTAGTCCAGCGATAAACGCCAACACCGCCCCACGTCGTGACACGTCTGATCCTCGATTGGGAGCCAGTTAGCCCTTTGTGATGGGCGTGAGGTTCAAACCGCCACGGACCCTCGTTCGCGTATGAGCGAGCTACAGACGGCGACGTTCGGCGGCGGCTGTTTCTGGTGTACCGACGCCGCCTTCGACGAGCTGGCGGGCGTCGAGCAGACGACGGCCGGCTACGCGGGCGGTCACGTCGAGGATCCCAGCTACGAGGCGGTCTGTCGGGAGACGACCGGCCACGCCGAGGTGACGCGTGTCACCTACGACTCTGAGAGGATCAGCTACGACGAGCTGTTGCGCGTCTTCTTCACGATTCACGACCCGACGACGCTGAACCGACAGGGACCGGACGTCGGCGAGCAGTACCGATCGGCGATCTTCTACGAGAGCGAGGGGCAACGCGAGGTCACGACCGCGTTCATCGAGGGACTCGAACGGGAAGGCGTCTACGAAGACGAGATCGTCACGGAGCTGGAGCCGCTCGAAACGTTCTACGAGGCCGGGACGTACCATCAGAACTACTACGAGAAGAATCCGGGCGACGCGTACTGTCAGTTCAACGCCGATCCGAAGATCGAGAAGGTGCGCGAGCAGTTCGCCGAACAGGTGGCTACCGCGCCCGCCGACGACTGAGTCGGGGCGCGAGCGCCGTTGTCGTCGCCCCGACTGGCGTGCCCGCGACGGGTACGAACAGCTCGCGGCTCGTCATACGTCTGCGCCTTCGTCGATATCCGGGACGCCCTTCGTCACGATGGTCTCACCGACGATGTACGAGGAGGCGTCGCTACTGAGGAACTGGACGATATCGGCCATCTCCTCGGGAGTGCCGATCTGCCGGTCGACGCTGTCGCGGTCGACGTCGTCCGCGGCGATCCCCATCTGGGACTCGACGCCGGGGGTCGCGACGAGACCGGGGGCGATACAGTTGACTCGGATGTCGTGAGGGGCGTACTCGACCGAGAGCGTCGTCGTGAAGTTGACGACGGCGGCCTTCGCCGCGCCGTAGTGGCTCATATACGGTGCGCCACGCGTGCCGGCGATCGAAGCGAAGTTGATTATCCGCCCCCCGTCGTCCTGCTCCTGCATCCGTTCGCCGGCCGCCTGTGCGCAGTGAAAGGTCCCGTGGAGGTTGATATCCACGATGGTCTTCCAGCCGTTCTCGGAGATCTCGTCGAAACGCTCCATGAACGACGCACCGGCGTTGTTGACGAGCGTATCGATACGGCCGAACGCCTCGACGGTCGCGTCCATGAGCGCCTCGACGGCATCGCGGTCCCGTACGTCACACTCGACGGCGATGGCCTCCCCCGATACGTCCGAATCGTTGATCCCCTCGGCGACGGCGTCTATCTTCTCCTGTGAGCGCGAGGAGACGACGACCTTCGCACCGCCCGCTGCGAGCTGCTCTGCGGTCGTCTTCCCGATTCCCTGACTCGATCCCGTAATCACTACCACGTCATCCTTGACGCTGAATTGTTTGTTTTGTATCATATTTACAGTCGTAAGCTCGTTTGCCGACGGCGTTCCGAGCGTAAATAAACACACCGACGAGCGTAGCCGTTGTTCGAGATTCGGCGCTACTGAGAGCCGAACGTTTATCCGGGCGGACTGTACGGTTCGGGTATGCACGACCAACGGACAGAGTCGATCCACCGTGTCGAGTTCCCAGTGGACTGGCCGCCGGGACACGTCGCCTGTCACCTGCTCGGCGGTGCAGAGCCGATCCTCGTCGACGCCGGGATTCCGACGGACGACTCGGCGGCGACGCCCGCACGTCGATCACATCGGGCAGGTACAGACGGTGCTCGATGCGGGCAATCCGACCGTTCACGCGCCCGCGACCGTCCGCGAGCGGCTCACACAGGACGCGACCGCACTCGGTCATCGCGTCCGTGAGAACGTCACGACCGCAGGGCTCACGGGAGACGCAGCCGACGCCGAGGTCGAGTCGGCCGTCGAATCCCTCGAACGGAACCGTCGGCTCCTCCCGCCGGAGACCGTCGACGAATGGCTCACGCCGGGGGCGGTCTCGTTCGGCTCCATCTCCGCGACGGCTGTCCACACCCCCGGCCATCAGGCGGACCATCTGGCGTATCTCCTCGACTGCGACGGCGACACCGTTCTGTTGTCGGGGGATACCGCGATGGAACCGTTCCGCGCGGTCGTCCTCCACGACGGGATGGACGACGGCCACGCCGAGGCGTTCGAGGCCAGTTTCACCGCGCTCGACCGACTCGAACAGTACGATCCCGACCGCGTCTTCGCCGGGCACGGCGAGCCGCACAGCCAGTTTCACGAGATCCTCGCGCGTGACCGCCGCCGGCTCGACAGACGGCTGGACGCGATCGAAGAGCTTGTCACCGACGGATTCAGTACCGTCCCCGAAGTCGCGACGGAGCTGGCACGCGGGCGGGACCCGCGGTATATGTACGCCGAGACGATGAGCGGACTCGCACATCTCGACGGAACGGATCGAATCGAGTCAGAGCTGGTGGACGGGGTCCGGCGATACGAATGACTCGCTACGACGCGGTCTTCTTCGATCTCGGTGGCGTCGTCGCCAACCTCGCGAGCATTCGCGAGGGGTACGCGCTGTTTATCGAACGTCTCCGGGCCGACCACGAGCTTCCCGACGATGCACTCGACCAGTGGACATCCGCCCTCGGGACCTACTTCAGGAACCGCGACGGGAACGAGTACAAGACCGCTCGCGAGGGGTATCGCGTCGCGACAGCGGCGCTGTTCGACGGCTCGCCTCCCCCCGAGCACGAGTGGCGCGACATCTTCGAGACGGCGACGAACGAGACCGCCCGGACCGAAGACGGCGCGATAGCGACCATCGAGACGCTCGGAGCACTGGATATTCACCTCGGCGTCATCAGCGATATCGACACCGACGCGGCCTACGAGCTGCTCGAACGCAACGGTATCGACGACTGCTTCGACAGCGTCACGACGAGTGAGGCGGTCGGCTACACGAAACCGGACGGCCGTATGTACGAAACTGCCATCGATACGTGGGGTGGCGAGCCGGCTGCTGCCCTGATGATCGGCGACCGCTACGACCACGATATCGCCGGAGCGGTCGCCGCTGGACTGGATGCCGTCGCGTACGGTCCAGCGGCTCGTGGTCCCGACGCGACGTACGAGATCGATCACCTCTCGGAGCTGCCCGCGATCGTCCGTGGCGACGCGTAGCTTTTTATCAGAACACGCGGCCACAGCCCCCGTGCGTCGCTGAACCGCCCGGAGTGTCCCCGACGAATGCGTGACACACCGCTCCGGTGCTGGCCGGTGTCACCTGTTCGCTATGCCAGTCCAGCAACGGCGTTCTCGATCGGCTCACGCGATCCGCGCTCGCGGAACGGCTCTGTGGCCGCTCGTCCACTGCAAGAGCACCGATCGTGCCCCTGAGATTATGTGCTACCCCGTCCAACGACCGGTATGAGCGAGCGCGTGCTTTACCGACTCGAAGGGTGTCCGTTCTGTGAACTCGTCGTCGACGAACTCGACGAGCTCGGCCTCGACTACGACTCCGTCTGGACGGAAGGCGTCCACTCGAAGCGTAACGAGGTCAAGGCGGTCTCCGGCCAGCGAGCCGTTCCCGTTCTCATCGACCCGGAGCACGGCGTCACGATGGCAGAGTCCTCGAACATCGTCGAGTACCTTCACACTACGTACGGCACGGCGGAGTCCCCGGACGAGGTGGATATCTCCCTGTAATCACGTGAGCGCGGGTCCAGCCGACCGGTTCTCACCCGACCCGTACATTTTCGTTCTTGCGGTCGGAACCTCCGGCTAACAATGTTAGGTGTTCGACGTGAGTGAGGGAACGTACTTCGAGCGCATCGTGAACACGGAGCAGCTCGCCGCGTTCCTCGAAGCCGAACTCGGCTCTGTGGAGGAGTACGAGGTCACCCACCATCAGGAAGGCCACTCCAACGAGACGCTGTTCGTCACGTGGGGGGAGATGCAGCTCGTCATCCGGCGGCCGCCACCGGGCGAGACCGCCGACACCGCCCACGACGTGCTCCGCGAGTACCGCGTCATCGACGCGCTTCAGGACACTGCGGTTCGAGTGCCGAAGACGTACGTCGCCTCCGACGATCACGGCATCATGGGATCTGACTTCTACGTGATGGAGCGCGTCGACGGCGACGTGCTCCGCGAGGGCGAGCCGGAGCGGTTCCGGCGTCCCGAGGCACGCAACCAGATCGGCTACGAGCTGGTCGAGAACCTCGCGCGCATCCATCAGGTATCGTACGACGCCGTCGGTCTCGAACACGGCGACTTCGGCTACCCGCCGGGATTCACCGAACGACAGGTGGATCGCTGGTCCGAACAGCTGATGTGGGCCTTCGACGTGACCGCCGACGAGCGCGAGGTCCCCGAGCTGTACGACGTGATGTCGTGGCTGAAGGAGAACGTCCCGGAGGACCCGCCGGCCACGCTCGTCCACGGCGACTACAAGCTCGACAACGTGATGTACGGCCCGGACTCGGAGCCCGGAATCGTCGCCGTCGTGGACTGGGAGATGTCGACGCTCGGTGACCCGCTCACCGATCTCGGCTGGATGCTCTCTTACTGGTGGGATCCGAAAGACCCCGACCCGCCGCGCGGTGACGACACTGCCAACGAGTTCATGGCGACCGAGGAGTATCCGACGCGTCGCGATCTCGTCGACCGGTACGAGTCGCTCACCGGGTTCTCGTACGACGACGACCGCTTCTACCGCGCGCTCGCCGTCTACAAGCTCGCCGGACTCGGAGAGATGTTCTTCCGCCGCTATCTCGAAGGGAACAGCGACGACGAGATGTATCCGCAGATGCGGGAGGGCGTCCCGAATCTCGCCGCGCGTGCGCTCCGCATCATCGAGGGCGACGAGCCGCTGTAGCCCGAGGCTTACAGCCCTCGGCGCGGATACAGGGGAGGGGAGATCCCGGCACAGGTTCCGGTAGCGACTGGTTCCAGTGACCCACGACCCTTTTGTCGGTTCTCGCGCTCTCCTCGTGTAGATGACCGCGGACAACCAGACGCGCTCGACGGGGATCGAGCCGCTGATGTTCGTCGGCGGCCTGTGGTTCGTCGCGAAGCTCGCCCGCTACAGCTTCCCCGCCCTGTTTCCCACGCTCGAAACCTCACTGTCCGTGTCGAGCAGCCAGCTCGGCGTCGCCTACACCGCGATGATGCTGCTCTACTCGCTGGTGCAGTTTCCCAGCGGTGCGCTCGCCGACGCGCTGGAGGATGTCCGCGTGATCGCCGTCGGCGGCGCGACGGCAGCCGCCGGGGCGATCGGGCTCCTCCTCTCACCGTCGTACCCCGTCCTCGTCGTCGGTATGCTACTCGTCGGACTCGGAACGGGCGTCCACAAGACCGTCTCCATCGGGCTGCTCTCGCGTCTTTATCGGAGCCGGACGGGTCGCGCGCTCGGCGTCTTCGACACGCTCGGCACGGTCGGCGGCATCGTCGCCCCGCCGGCGGTCGTGTTCGCGCTCGCCTCGATCGGATGGCAGGTACTGCTCGCGGTCGTCGGGGTTGTCGGAATAACACTCACGGCTGGACTCCTCGCTCGGGTCCCGCGCGCCGATCGCGAGGAGACTCCGGTGTCGATCCGGCGACTTCGCGATCAGTTGGCCGTTCGCCCGTATCTCGGCCCGTTTCGCGACCGCGGCTTCCTCCTGTTCGTCGCCGTGACACTGTGTTTCTCGTTCGCGTACAACGGTGTCGTCGCCTTTCTCCCCTCGTATCTCGTGGAGCGGGGACTCACTGACTCGACGGCCGCGTTCCTCTACAGCGGCCTGTTCGCCGTCAGCGTCGTGCAGGTGGTAACGGGGAGCCTCTCTGACCGACTCGGTCGGCTCCCGCTCGTCGCCGCGGTGCTCGCGATCGCGACGCTCTCGCTCGCCGGGCTGGTCGTCGCGGACGGGACCGCGCTCGCGCTCGGTGTCGCGACGGTCGGGCTCGGAATCGGGAGTCACGGCTTCCGTCCCGTGCGGGCGGCGTATCTCTCGAACGTGATCCCGGACGAGATCGCCGGCGGCGGGCTGGGACTCGTCCGCACGCTGTTGATGGGTGTCGGCGCGACCGCACCGGCGATCGTCGGTCTCGTCGCCGACAGCGCCAGCTTCCGGGTTGCGTTCGCCGGTTTAGCCATCGTGATGGGCGGGGCCATCGTCTTCACGGCGTTGAGCGTGCTCGCTGACACGGCAGCGTAGCTCGTATCGGAACCGTGAGGTAGCCCGGTTCGTGCCGTCGCGTTTACCGACGGGATGGCCGGGGAGTCCTACCGCATAGCTATACGCCTTCGCCCGTAGGGTGAGGTATGAATCCGCTCGCGACCGTCTCGCGGCTTCTTCTCGTCGTAACAGTGCTCCTCTCCGTCGGTGTTGTCCTCCGAGTCGCCCGCCCGAAAGGGAGTTGGGGCCGGAGACTCCGATCGCGGCTCCTCCTCGGCGTGCCGTGGGGGACGCTTCTGACGATCCTCCTCGTCCTCGCCGTCTACCTGTTCGTTCAGGGCGGTCTCGGTCACTGGTATCGGCCCGTCGTGATCCCGTTCCGCTCGTGGTCGTACTTCTATCCGCTGGGCGTGCTCACCGCCGGGCTCTCCCACGCCGGACCGGGACATCTCCTCGGCAATCTGTTCGGGACTGTCGTCTTCGGCACGCTCGCGGAGTACGCGTGGGGGCACTTCCCGACGGAACGGGGATCGTCGTCGTTCGGCTCGTGGCGGAGGAACCCCTTCGCCCGACTCCTCGCTGTCCCGGCGGTGGCGGTCCTGCTCGCGGTCGTGACTGGAGCCTTCGCGCTCGGACCCGTCATCGGTTTCTCGGGGGTCGTCTTCGCCTTCGCCGGCTTCGCGCTCGTCCGTTATCCGGTCGCCACGCTCGTGTTCGTCGTCGCCGGTGATCTGGTCAATCTCGGCTACAGCGCGCTCCGGTCGCCCGTGTTCACGGCAAGCGGCTCGACTCGCTACGTGACGCCGGGCTGGTCGGACATCGCCGTACAGGGCCACGCGCTCGGTATCTTCGTCGGTATCGGCCTCGCCATCGTGCTGTTTCGCCGGCGCGGCGAACTCCCCTCGCCGGGACGCATCTGGCTCGGAACGCTGGGCTACGCCGCCGCACAGGGGCTGTGGGCGCTGTATCTCTTCGAGGGAGCCGACACCTACACGCTCTTTCGGGCGATCGGGGTCGCTGCGGTGTTCGCACTCGCCGCGCTCGTGACGCTCGCGGCGAAGAGCTCGACGCGCTCGCTCCTCCCTCGATTCGACGTGACACGTCGGCAGGCCGCGATGACGGCGTTCGTTGTCGTCCTCGCTCTCGTCGCCGGTATCGCCGTCCCGTACAACCTGCTCGTCGTGGACAGCAGTTCGACGCCGACCGAGAGCGTCGAGGTGCACGACTACACCGTCTTCTACGGAGAGGACGTCCTCGATCAGTACGTCGGCGCGTACGATCTCCCGATCTACGACGCCTCGGGGGTGGCGACGAGCGGCGTCATCATCGCCAGCGAGGAGCGACAGGTGTTCCAGACGGTGATACCGGCGGGGCGACTCGCCACCGAGCGGCGACAGACCGTCCGAGTGGGCGGCGTCGGCTGGCGGGAGACGGTTCGCGTCACGCGAAGCCAGTGGAGCGTCGTCGGGAACCGATCCGTCTACACCGTCCGACTGCGTCACGGACAGGAGTCGAGTCTCGCGTACGTCTCGGAGCCGTCGCGCGCGACACCGACCATCGACGGGCGGAACGTCACGCTCGATGCCACCAGCGACGGGTTCGCTCTCACCGTCACGCGTGCCGGGACACGGCTCGGAGACGCGGCGCTCCCAGCGACGAACGCGACGACGACGGTCGGCGGTCTCACCGTCGAGAACGACGACGGAACGCTCGTCGCGATCAGCGGCGAGACACGGGTTCCGATCGCCAGCCGCGCAGACAGCCGCGACGGCTAATCCCAGCGAATCCGGAACAGCTCGGTGTCGAGCGTGCGCACCGCGTCCCGGTGGTGGTCGTACTGACGTGGTACGTCGAACTCGGCGGCGAACGCGTGCGTCACCTCACCGCCCTCGTCCCCGGCGAACGACTCGACGAACGCGCGACTCCCCGCGTTGTGGATCGAGTAGGAGACACGCGCGAGCTCGCTGGCGGCTCTCAAGAAGTCGCGGTCGGCGTGTTCGTTTCCCTCTCGCGCACCGAACGGCGGGTTCATCACGACGGTCGCGTCCGAACAGTCGAGCGGTGGTCTGGTCGCGTCTCCGCGAAGCCACGCGATACCGCCCTGTGCGCCGACACGCTCCTCGTTCGCCCGGGCCGTCGCGAGTGCTGCCGAGTCGAGTTCGATACCGACCGACAGTCGTGCCCCGGCGAGCGCGCTCGCGACGGTTAACATTCCCGTGCCACAGCCGAGATCGATGACCGTTCGGCCGGCGATATCGCCGTTGAGCGTGGCGACGTGGATGAGGTGAGCGGTGATATCCGGCGGTGTTCGGTACTGCTCCAGATCGAGCCGCGGCTCCTCGAACCCGGCGAGCTCGGCGAGCAGCCGTTCGAGCTGGCGACGGTCAGCCACCGCAGGTCACTCTGTCGCTGTCCATACCACCTTTCACGTCGTCCGGCACAAAGAGCCACACCCATCGCCGGCGGATCACGCCACGCGACAGTCACGATAGTACCTGCTCAACAGCCGCTTACCACGTCCCGTGGAAGGTGTCGAAGGACAGCTCGTCGAGGGGCTTCTCGCCGATGGCGATCTCGTACTCGCCGGGTGTCAACATCGGCTGTTTGAACTGCGGGCCGTCGTCGGTCGTGATGCGCGGACAGCCGGTGTTGACGTACGCGTCGAAGCCGAACTGCGTGAGCCGATCCGGCGTCACTTCGTCCATCGTCAGCATGTAGGCGCTCTCGTTGCTCTCGACGATATCGTTGGCCACCTCCCAGCGGCCCTGCCCGATCTTCGTACAGAAGACGACGCCCCACGTGTCGGCGTCCATCGCGCGGTGAACCGCGCCGTACCGCTGTTTCAGGAACTTATCAGTGTCTGCGATGGTGACGACGTTGTTGACGGGGTCGGCGATGACGACGGTCTTGTCGGGGTGTTCCATCGCCAGTCCGAGCGGGTGGAACTTCCCGCCGCCGACGTACAGCACCTGCTCGGCGTCGATATCGGCGGAGGCGTAGTTACAGCCGAGCACCTGCCCCTCGTTCGTGAGTCGGTCGTCACCGCGGCGCGTGTGGACGGTGTAGCCGCGCGCCTCTAACCACTCGCGCATCTCGTCGAACTTGTTCATGTGCTGGGCCGTCGTGACGAGTCCGACGTCGGAGCGGTCTGCGGGATCGGCAAGCTTCGCAAGTGAGTCCTCCATGATCGGCGTCACTTCGACGTTCGAGAACAGCGGGACGTAGATGATCTTCTCCGACTGCTTCATCGGAGAGTGACCGAAATGGACGAACACGTCGGTTCGGCGCATCATGTAGGTGTCCAGATCACAGGCTCCGTAGCAGGGCTTCCCGGAGATCATGACCGTCGTCTCCTCCGGGAGAAGCCCACGCAGATCGTCGGCGACGTGTGGGGCACGTCGTTTCAGTCCTTCCGGGAACTGGAGCCCGATCTTCTGTGCGTCGCGCTTCTCGGCAGCCTCGACGATGCGGTCGAGCTCGTAATCCCACGTTCGCTCGTGTTTGAGTGTCATCCCCGTGTTCCGGAGATCCCCCTCTGTGCGCGGCTCTTGGCTCATTACATCGTATACCGACCCGAGGCGTAAAACGAGCGCGCTTTTACCGTTCGGCAGACCTAAACCGCCTCACCTCGATCATAACGTATGAGCACTGAACCCACAGACGTCGATGGGGACGCAGATACGAGTGCGAGCGCAGACGCCGAAATGCCGGCAGCAGCGCGCGCGACCGAACTCGCGAGCGATCTCGGTGCGGCGGTCCAGCGTCTCGGCTCCTACGAGCGATTCACAGCGGCGAAGGAGGCCGTCGAGAGCGACGAGGAGGCACAAGCGAAGATTCAGGAGTTCGAGCAGCTCCGCGAGGAGTTCATGATGGCGCGACAGAGCGGTGACGCCTCCAACGAGGACCTCCGCGAACTGCAGGCCGCACAGGAACGGCTCAACGAGCTGCCCGTGATGGCCGAGTATCTCGACGCGCAAGAGCAGATGGAGACGGAGCTACAGGAACTGAACAAGATGATCTCGGCCCCCCTGTCGGTCGACTTCGGCGAGAAAGCTGGCGGCTGCTGTCAGGACTGATCCGACTGCTTGCGACGCTTACAACCGACACAGCGGCCCGTTACTTTCTGAATTCGTCCGTTCGTACTTCACTCTCTAACGCTGATACCCCGGAGTGTGATCCTCCGAATTGATATCGCGGTATGTGGTTTACGTATTTGCCAAGCGACGGAAGCGATAGCGGAGCTACCACATATTTCACTCTGATTCGGACGGGATCCGCTCAGAGGAGCGAGTATATCTGCGCCTCGTACGTCTCTCTGACCCGGTCCCCCCAGTTGTGGGTGTAGGTATCGATGATATCGTCCGCCACGTCGCCGCGGAGGTATTTGACGATGCCTCGGTCCCCGGTGCGGTCGCGGAGATGCGTCGTGAAGAAGTGCCGGAAGTAGTGGGGAGTGACGTTCTCTTCCGGCCCGCCGCCCGCCCGATACCAGCCGCGGTCGGCGGCGTGCGTCTGGACTCGCTGCCCCACCATCCCGATCGTAAGCCGCCGGCCCCACTCGCTCGTTGAGCAGAACAGCGGCTCACCAGCGGCCAACGTCTCCGGACGAACCGCGAGCCACCGTTTGAGAACCCGTTTCAGCTCACCGTCGACGGGGACGACGGTCGCACGCCGGCGCTTGTTCGATTCGATCCGCTCCTCGCCGTTCACGACGGTCCCGCGAGACGGCTTCGATGAGATGTACAGCGAGTCCGGTCGTCCGTCCAGCGCACCGCGATGCGGCGTATCGAACGTCTCCCGTACCTCTGTGTCGTCGAGATAGAGGTCTCGGAGATCGAGGTTACAGAGCTCGCCGACGCGCATTCCGGTCTTGAGTAGCCCGACGACGACGGCCTGATCCAGTGGGTGTTCGATAGCGGCGACGAACTCACGCATCGCGGGAAGCATGATCTCGCGACGAGCGGGATCGGCGTCGATCGACTCCTCCATCTCTTCTAACACAAGCGTCATCGGATTCTGCTCGAAGACGCCAACCTGCGTCATGTAGCCGTAAAACCGGTGGAGATAGGACGCGTAGGAAGCGACCGTCGATGGGGCACGACCTTCCCGGAGCGTATGGACCCACGCCATGCAGCCGCGCTGTGAGGCGTCGGTGAGTGAGCCGCCTCGTTCCTGCCGGATGAAGCTCTCGAACTCCCGAAGCACCCGCTCGTACGCCTCACGCGTCCGCTCGGTCTTCCCGTGATAGGTGAGGTCTTCGAGGAAGTAGTCGACTGGGTCCTCGATCGGAGCGGTTTCACTCATCGGTAGTAAGCGTGTATCCGCCGTGGCGGCCGCTGTAGTGGACGCGGTTCTCCTGTTGGAGCGTTTCGAGCGTGCTCTCCAGTCGGTCCTCCACGTCGTCGGTCACGCCGGCGAGCAGCTCGTCCCACGAACGATGACTCTCCGCGTCGAGAAGCGAGACGAGTTGCGTTTCGAGTCCCTGAACGGTAGGGGTTGTCTCCGTGGAACTGCCTTCATCGGTGCTACTCGACGTTCGATCGCTCTCGCCCTCGAAATCGAAGCTTCTACGGCCCGCTTGTACCATCGTCCGGACGAACTCCGCCTGACTCATTCCCAGCCGCTCAGCGTCTGCTTTCCACGTCTCTTTCTGATAGCGAGGAACGTACGTGCGCACGCCGACCCGGTCTGTGTCGTCTCGTTGGCTCTCACTGGACATATCGTTGAGGACGGCGTCCAGCAACTTCAATATACCCCAGACATCTGGATAAGTGGAGTTATCCGAGCAAATGCGACGAGTTGTCCTCGGCGATAAGACGAATATCCCACTATCTGTAGATGTATTAGTGGTGTTTATCTTACTTAGTTGGATAAAATATTGGCCCGCAAAATTCAGATTCATAGATAGGATAGATTTCGGCGCACCTAAATAATTGAGCGCGCCAGTACACGGTATGACCGAGTACACCTTCGACGACCTGAGCGTCGTGATGGGGACGTACAACGAGGCCGAAGCGGTCGGAACGGTGCTGGACGATATCGAGCGGGTGACCGACGGGCGGGCCGAGATCGTCTGCGTCGACGGAAGCGACGACGAGACGCCGGAGATTGCACGCGAACACGGTGCTCGCGTCATCGAACAGGAGCCGCGTGGTTACGGCTACGCCGTCACGGAAGCACTCGAAACTGCTTCTCGGCCTGTAATTATCACCACCGACTGTGACGACACCTACCCGATGGACGCGATACCGCGATTCCTCGATCGTATCAACGACAGCTACGATGTCGTCTCGGGCGATCGACTGTATCGCGGGGGCGATGCGATGCCGACAACGAATCTCGTCGGTAACGAGCTGTTCGCGCTCGTCGCGTCGGTACTGATGCGAAGCCGCGTCCACGATACCACGACCGGGATGCGCGCCTACCGACGGGAGGTGATCCGCAACATCGAATGGACGGAAAACACCGGCCTCTCGGCGGAGCTCCTGTTGCGCCCGCTCGGCCGCGGCTACGACGTGCACGAGGAGCCGATCACGTACGCCGAGCGCACGGGCGAGACGAAGCTCGATCCGCTCGCCGGCGGCTACGCCATTGCGAAGTCTATCCTGAAGGTGTCTCTCCGAGAGCAGCTCCGATAGAGTCCTCGTTCAGAACCACTCTATGACGGGGTATTTGTCGTAGCTCAGATAATTGCCCGATGACTGCTCCTCCTGTGCAGTGTGTTTTAGGAAACTCGTAAACCATATGCTGAGATATAGAAACTGAGGTCGGTGGGTCGCGTTTCCACCGGCAGAGAGGGAGAACAGCCGCTAGGTACAGAGCCCGTAGATAGCATATCGCGCATAGGTGGGTCGGCAGGGCTGAGCTGCGTAGAGGGTGGTCACCCGTCGGAAGCCAGTTCGTCCCGAACTGCGGTGGCGACCTCGCGCTGGATCGTCTCTTCGAGGCGTTTGCCACTCCATCCCAACTCGAGCGCATCGCCTCCGTGGCGGGGGATAACGTGAACGTGGGCGTGTGGTACGTCCCGCTCTGCCGTGACGCCGTTTTCCTGAACGATGGCGAAGCCATCAAGTCGGTAGGCGGATTCGATGTCGAACCGCTCCGGCGTATGGACACCGACGACAGCGAGACGCTCCCTGCGGAGCTGACCGAGCTCGGCGTGCTGTCGTGACCTCACTCCGGCTACAGCGCGACTCGATCACCGATCTCCGCGATTTCGAGCGTGCGTGGCGCGTCGTACGAGCGAACGTGTGGCCACAACGCCGCCGGATCGGCCGTCAGGTTTCGCCAGATGTCCCAGTGTGTTGGGAGGAGCCGGTCCGTTCTCGTCTGTGCGGCCGCGGTCGTGATCTCGTTCTCGTCGGCGTACCACGTCTTCAGCTCACGTCCCGCCTCCGTTCGGAGCTTCCCCGACGACCCGAACGCCAGCGCCGCGAGGTCGACGTCGTACCGCTCACCGACCCACTCGAAGCCCTCGCCCGGGCGAGCGTCGCCGCCGTGGAAGAAGGTCCCCGTCTCGTGTTCGATCACATAGGAGACCGGATGGGTCGCATCGGGGTCGTTGGCCGGTTCCACGTGGACCGTGAACGCGCCGAGTTCGACCGCGTCACCCTCCGCGACCTCGGTGAACTGGTCGTCACTGATTCCCTCGGTGTCGGTCCACGACTCCTCGTCGGTGACGGCGAGTGAGTCGTCCGGTCCGTAGTAGGTCGCGTCTGTATCTGCCAGTATCGGCCGCTGTGTCTCGCCGTGGACGTGGTCGCTGTGTTCGTGCGTGGCGAAGATCGCGTCGCACTCGCGCACGTCCGCCGGATCGAACGGAACCGGTATCATCCGGCTGGTGCGCGGTGGGTCACCGTTGCCGCAGTACGGGTCGATGAAGACGGTCGTCCTGTCGTCGGCCTTCAGGACGAATCCGTTACAGCCCAGATACCACAGCGCGACCCCGCCGGGATTCGCAGACTCCACGTCTCGAAGCAGCCAGTCGCCCCAGTCTGAGCCGGGAAACTCGTGTGCCATACCGCACTGTCACGGGCAACCGTCACAAAGCCGTTGCTCTGCTGTGAGCGATGCGAGGAAAGGCGTGTTGGGAGTGAGAGGATTTCAAACTGTGTCTGATGTAGAACTGTTGACATTCTCCCCGCCCTGAAGGGCGAGGATTCCAGAGTGTTGGGATATTAGGGTTCGCAACCTACCTGTTCCCTCGGGTGGAACGACCCAGAGGTTTGATTGAACAGATAGGCTACTGACCGTGCCAAACGACCGTTACTCATATCCTCAGTAGGAGGATTCTGAGTTATCTTTCTGCGAATATTTACCGCTCCATTCACGTCCGCGTTCATCGTCGCTTCGCACGACTCACACGTGTACAAGCCACGCTCCACTCGATTCGCGTCACGCTTCCGTCCACAGCACGAACACGTCTTCGACGTATCGCGCTCACTGGTTCGGTCTACGAGGATGCCATGTTCCTCGGCCTTGTATTCAAGCAACGTGGTGAAGCGGTCGAACTCCCATCCGTGGAGTTTCTTGTTTCCACGCTTACCCCAATTCCGAGACTCGCCGTTCTCGTCCTCACGAATCTCGCTCAAGTCACCGATGGCGATGCGACCGACCTCGTGGTCGATGCACTGCTCTACGACGTGCTTGGCGAGGGTGTGCAGGAAGTGGTCTTTCCGACGCGAGAGCGTCTGTCGAGCGCGAATTGCACGGCGTGATGGGCCGTTTTCACCCTCGGTGTCGTACTCGTCGCGGGTGAGGTAGTGCTTGTCTTGCTTCAGGACGTTCCCCGGATACAACTCGGCGTCACCATCATCGTAGGCGATGGCGAGGTAGTTCTTGATGCCGAGATCGATACCTGCCGTGTTGTCGCCGGGTGCGTCCTCAACGGGGATTTCGACCTTGCAAACGAGGTGGAGTTCCCAGCGGTCGCCGTTCCACACGGCCCGCACTTGCTGGATGTTCTCCACGGTCACATCCGGGCGAATTTCGTACTCTGCGAGGATGAAGTCCGAGCGGTGGTTTTTCAGATTAAATCCTTTGCTCAGACGAAGTTTGTTGTGCTTGGAATCGTGTTTGATTCCGTTCTGCTTCCACGTCACGGTGGAGCGTGGATGGTCGTCGCCGTGTTTACGGTAGCCAGGTGGGTTGGCGGCCTCGTCTCCGCGTTGGCGTGCTTTGTACCAACTGGTGAACGACTCAGCAAGCTCTTCGAGAACTCGCTGACTTGACTGAGAATGAAGGTCACTGTATCGTTCGTGTTGCTTAAGTTCGGATTTGAGTTCGCCGTCGTCGGGGATTTCCCCGCCGTTGTCCCATCGGCCTTGCGTGTAGTATCGGGCGACGTTCCACAGTTTCGACGCGGAGAACCCGCACTGGTCGAGGTCGTCACTCACTTGAGAGTGATTGACAATTTTCGCTCGATAGGTGCGGGTTGTCTCCAGCATCGGACTGTGTTCATAATCAGTTATGAGAGATTGTATATTAAAAAATAACGACCAAGGCATGGAATATCCAGCAGTGCCATCGACCGTGGACTGTGTAGGAGGTGTCGGCTGTATCCCCGCCCTGAAGGGCGGGGTTTTAGCCTTGTTATTTCTAGAAACTCAGTGAATGGTGTCCTCCAAACGTTGGTGACTACGTCTTGTTTTCCCATCTATAATATAGGATCTAGTACACTTATTATTATTATTATTATAGTTTCCTATTCTACATTACTTATAAACATATAACACAGATGAAGAAACGATAATAGAAAGAACTCCGCTTGCGATACTCAATACACTCAGAAACATCGGAGCTATGTAGGATGCACAGTCTCCGGTAGGGCTACAATCAGTTGCGGCAAATGCGAACAACCCCGGCGGTCTCAAGGTCCCATACGAACCAATCAATACCAGTCCGATTCCGGCTGCTAGCGCAACACGCCACTTTCGTCCCAGAGAAATAGTGTTCTCTTTCTCTAAACGATTCGAAAAACGTACTCACGTAGGGTGCGAGGCCGGGCAGTCACCAGTACGCGCTTGGTGATTTCGACACACTGTCGACGAACCCGACTGCATCGTGGCGACGGTGTACCGAAACACTCCAAGATTCGTTCGACGAGTACGAGGCGAATCCCGTGGATAGGCGACCAGACACGCTGTCTGCTGTTGGCTGCGTGTGTACGCTGATAGATTCCCTTGATCCGCCCGACTGCGCGGGGATTCTTCTCTCGGTTTGAATCTCTAGATTGGAGGTGACTTCTCGTCGATTACTCACGGTGGATTTTATTTCCGACATTCAGAGTAGTGTGAGATTCACCTTCCGAGCCTGTGAGGCTGCGCTTACACCGAGAGTAACAGCTTATGCCGCACACGTTTGACCGAACCCGCGATCAGGGATACTTCGGATCACAGGCAGTTCCTATCGCAGTACCGACTACACCTGTGGGGTTCAGAGAGTAGTAGAGTCACCTGAAAAGCCAGCACGTCTCGAACAGCGTGGCTATCTCCCCGTGTCCACGCGTTCACCTGAAACGGTGTCACGTGGTGTCCGTAGGGATCAACACCACAGCTGAGGCTTCCGTGCATCTCCGACGAGCGGTCGATGCGACAGCGACCGGGATGACGGACAGCGGCTACTCCGAGTCGGCGGTTCGATCCGCGTCGCTCGGGAACCACGCGAGATCGTGACCGACATCGAGTTCGACGCGGAGCGGTTCATTGAGCGGGATCTCGGTGTCGTGGTTGTGCATACAGCCGACGGTGTCACCGGAGTCGAGTTCAACCCGATAGAGCACGGTCGGGCCGAGAAACCGCCGGTGGACGGCCCGCCCGTTCGCCTCCGCTTCCCTCGCAGGCCGGGCGACCACGTCGTCGGGACGGAGCATGACGTCGACCCGGGTTCCGTCGTACTGCGTCGCGAGTCCGTCCACGCTCGCCCGGCTGATCGGCCCGAGTCCGCTCTCGACGGTATCGCCGTCCACCCGGCCCGAGACGAAGCTCGCGTGACCGAGGAAGGAGGCGACGAACCGCGAGCGCGGCTGTTGGAAGACGCGCTCCGGCGTGTCGACCTGTTCGAGCTGACCGTCGTACATGACGGCCACCCGGTCGGAGATCGACATCGCCTCCTCCTGATCGTGGGTAACCGACACCGCGGTAACGCCCGTCTCCTTGAGAATGCGCCGCACCTCCTCGCGCATCTCGACCCGGAGCCGCACGTCGAGATTCGAGAACGGCTCGTCCAGCAGAAGCACGTCCGGCTCCGGCGCGAGCGAACGGGCGAGCGCGACCCGCTGGCGCTCCCCGCCCGAGAGATCGGTCGGCGAGCGGTCGCCGTAGCCGGTGAGTCCGACGAGATCGAGGAGCATCTCGACCCGCTCCGTGTCCGAGCCGTCGAGTCCGAACGCGATGTTTTCTGCGACGGTGAGATGCGGGAACAGCGCGAACTCCTGAAACACGAGCCCGACATCGCGGTTCTCCGGACTGGTGAACCCGTCGATGCCGGCGACGGTCGTATCGCCGACGCGAATCCGGCCCTCGGAGGGCGATTCGAGCCCGGCGATCATCCGGAGCGTCGTCGTCTTCCCGCAGCCCGACGGCCCGAGCAGCGTGAGTAGCTCACCGTCGCGAACCGTGAGATCGAGCCCGGAGACCGCCGTCGCCCCGCCGAATCGCTTCGTCACGTTCTGGAGCCGCAACACCGCATCACCCGTCTGCCGCTCGTCGGTCCGAGTGTCTTGCTCGAACCGCGGCGAGCTATCGGTCGCCGGCTGTCGGAACTGCTGTATCTCGTTGCTCATGGCTGTGGTTGTGGTCTCCTCTGGTAGCTCTCCGTTCCGCCGGGGTGGCCCATCGGGTTCTCGATACCGACCAGCTCACCGCCCGTCGGCGTCGAGTAGAGCGCGAACAACAGGTCGTTGACGAGGTAGTAGCGCACGCGCTCGGTGTCCGAGCCGTCGGGATCGGCGTCGGCGGTATCGACACCCATCCGTTCGAGCGTCGCGGCCTGTCGCTCGCGAGACAGCTCGCGAAACGGCCTGTCCTCCAGCGTTTCTGTGTACGTGTTCAGATACTCGATCGCCGAGCTGACCTCGCTCGCGCGATCCGGTCGGGCAGCGGCACGCGTCTGCGTGAACTGCCGGACGAACGACTCGACGCCGTCGACACCGGAGGGGTAGACCACTCTGGCGACGGCTACGAGCGTCGCGAGGTCGGTCTCGTCGAGTTCGGACGACTCCTCGCCGTCCTGTACCGATCGGAGACCGACGCCGGCCCCGACACCGATCCCGGCGGCTCCGAGCGCCTTCGCGAGGTCACGGCGGCTGAGCTTCATCTGCAACTCGATTAGGGGAGCCGAAAGTTACGTGTTTGGGTCTGCCGCGAGCTCCGTCTCCACGAAGATACCGTCCGGCCCGTGACCGGGAACGTACGCCGCCGCGCCGTCACAGGCACGGGCGTCGCGACACCACTCCAGCTCCGGTGAGAGCGCGCGTGTCTCCCCGTCCAGTCGCTCGACGGGCATCTCGATGCGGTAGGTGAACCCCGTGCCGCCCGGGTAGTCGATGAACGCCGTCGCGACCACCGGGCCGTCCGCCGGGCGAGCAACCGAGTCAGTCGTTCCGTTCTCACCGACGAGCGTGAGGCTCTCGTCAGTCACGTCGACGGAGAAATCAACGGAGCCGTCCGTCGGGGTCGTCCCGTAGTAGGCGCTGGTGTCGTTCGCGCCCGAGAGCCGGACGGTGACGCTCGTCGCACCGGAGGGGACCCCGACCGTCGCGTTAAGCCGGAGTCGCTCGCCGCTCGCGACGGTGACCGGCTGGAGCCGTGCGGTCTCCGGTGAGCCGTCGGGCGGGTTCCAGAAGCCGCGGAACGCGTATCGGTAGAGATCGCGCTCGGGGTACTCGTCGGCGACGGCGAAGGGGCGGTCACGGAGCGCGTAGACGGTCTCACCGTCGAAGCCGGGCTCGTTTCGAAGCGGCTGGAACGGGTGGTTGAGCCAGTCGCCGTACGTATCGGGCAGGAGCACGACCGCGTCCGTCGGCGGGTTCTCGACCGGCTCGTACGCGTCCTCGTAGGTGTCCGTGATCTCGGCGTTGCGACCGAGGCGTTCATCCAGCGAGCCGGCGGTGATTCCGGCGAACGCGCCGCCGGAGACGAGGAGACCGACGACGAGGACGACGCGCGCGCGACGAGCGGAGAGTCGGTCGTCTGCTACGTCGCGAAGCCAGCGACCGGCGTAGAGCGCGCCGACGGCCGCGAACGCCGCCGTCGGAACCAGCAGATCGAAGTGGTAGTACGGGCCGTGCGTCGCGATGAGCCCGTCGCCCGCTCTGTCGAGCACACCGAGGATGTTGTAGTTCCCCCAGAAGTAGGCGTTACCGACGCCGACCGAGACGAACAGCCCGGCGAGCGTGAGCGCACGCGGCGACGAGCGACGACGGAGCACGACGGCGACACCGCCCGCGGCGAGGGCAGTACCGAACAGCCCGCCGGCCACCCAGTCGGTGTAGAGCGCAGTGAGAACCGTCCGCGAGACTTCGAGGGCGAGCCGCGGCGTGTAGACGAGCTCGTGATCGAGCAGTCGCCGCTGGCCGAAGCCGAGACCGTCCAGCGGTGCGAACGCCTGATACGGGAACGTGAGCGGTGACCCGGTCACCACGGCGTTGTACGCGAGCGCGAGGACAACCCCGGCGACGCCGAGCGCGGCCGTCGTCGCCTGTCGCGGGAGCGCGCCGCGTGGATCACGGTACAGCGTCCACAGCGCGTGTGCGATGAACGGAACGGCGAACAGGACCGCGGTGAACGGTCGCGCGAAGAAAGCCAGTCCGATACTCCCTCCCGCGAGGGCCGCACACCGGCGACTGCCGGTGCGGTCGGCACGCAGATAGCCGTACGCGAACCCGAGATTCAACAGCGTCGTCGGCGCGTACGGGAGAAAGACGGACGCATCGACGACGAACAGCGGGGAGAACCCGACGAAGACAGCCGCGAGCAGTCCGGTCCGAGCGTCGAACACCTCACGGACTGTCGCCGCGGTGAGGGCGAGCACTCCGCCGCCGATTCCGGCGAGCGCGAGCCGGTAGCCGCCGAGCAGCTCGCCGACGGCGAACATCGCTGCCGGCACGGGGGCGTACTTCGGGTAGAGCCCTCGGCTCCCCTCGACGAAGAACCACGGGCGGAACGACCCGTCTATCGGCGGCTGGAGCCACAGCTTCCCGTCTAACAGCATCGCGGCCTGCTGGAGATACACCCCTTCGTCGTGGTTCAGTGAGTAGTACGGAAACACCGCGTTGCTGACCAGCCAGATCCCGACTGCGCCCGAGACGGCGACTACAGCGGTCGCGACGAGGACCGGGCGGTCACGGAGTCGCCGTCTCGGGCCCCACATCAGCCTCGCTGCTCCTGATGGAGGATGACACCCATCGAGAGCGCGGAGATCGCGACGAGCACGAGCGCGGGGACGGCGGCCTGTCCGTACGCGCCGGTCTCGCGCACCGCCCAGATATGGGTGACGAGCGTCTCGAAGCCGAGCGGGCGAAGCAGTAGCGTGGCCGGCAGCTCCTTCATCGTCGTGAGGAAGACGAGCGCCGCGCCCGTCGCGACACCCGGGACGATGAGCGGGAGCGTCACGGCCCGAAACGTCTGGAGCCGCGACCGACCGAGGGTCCGAGCGGCCTCGTGGAGCCGACTATCCACCTGGAGGACAGAGGTCCGTACCGACCCGACCGCTTGCGAGGAGAACCGGACGACGTACGCGAAGACGAGCAGCGCGATTCCGTAGCGCCGGTAGACGACCGGTGCGACGTCGAGCGTGAACCACAACAGCGCGAGCGCGAGGACGATCCCCGGCGTCGCGTAGCCGACGTACGGCGCACGCTCCGCCAGCCGGGCGAGCCGCGAGTCAGCGTTCGCACCCCGGAGTCCGATTGGGAGGGCGACCGCGAGCGAGCCGACGGCGGCCAGCGTCGCGACCTGCACGGAGTTGACCGCGAACGACC
This sequence comes from Halobacteriales archaeon QH_7_65_31, assembly GCA_003021785.1. Taxonomy (GTDB): domain Archaea; phylum Halobacteriota; class Halobacteria; order Halobacteriales; family Haloarculaceae; genus Halosegnis. Next base: position 224,307 of record PXQU01000013.1, read on the forward strand.
ACTCGAACGCCATCCCTTCGGAAGCGAGACCGGTCCCCGGTCGGAACAGCCACGCCGTGAAGATCCCGAGCGGGAGTCCGACCGCGAGCAGTCCGATTGCGGCCGGCAACGCCATCGCCGGGTAGCGGAACACGCCGAGATCGAAGCCGAACGCGCCGCGGCTCCCGCGGCTCTCGTAGGCCCCCTCGTCGTCGGCCCCGATACGTGATTCGAGCAGGAGGATGACGCCCGTGACCGCGAGCAGTTGGAGCGAGAGCAGCGCCGCGTACCCCTGTTGGAAGGCGTCGAACCGACCGTAGATGAACTGCGTGAACACCTCGACTCGCATGAACGCGGGCGTCCCGAAGTCGGCGAGCGCGTACAGCGCGACCAACAGCGCGCCGGCCGCGATTCCCGGGGCGATCTGCGGGAGCGTCACCCGGCGAAACGCCTCGAACCGACCGGCGTTGAGCGTCCGCGCCGCCTCCACGAGCGAGGCGTCGAGCGATAACAGCGAGGCGCGCGTCGTCAGGAAGACGTACGGGTAGGTGTATATCGTGAGGACGAACACCGCGCCCCAGAAGCCGAACACCGAGGGGATCCGCTCGACACCGAGGGGAGCGAGCAGGTCGGCGAACGCCCCTCTGGGACCGAACGCCGAGATGAACGCGAACGCCCCCAGATAGCTTGGGACGGCCAGCGGGAGCGCGGCGGCGACGGTCCAGAACCGCTTGAACGGGAGATTCGACTGGACGGTCAACACGGCAAGCGGGACGCCGACGAGGACGCTCGCACCAGTCACGGCCGTCACGAGAGCGACGCTCCGCCCGAGCACCGCCAGCGTCGTCCCCGAGGTGAGCAGCGTCGGAATCTGCTCGCCGAGCGTCGCAGTCTCGATGCCCAGCCACGCGAGCGGGACGACGAGCACGAGCGCGAGGAGCACCGCGGTAGCGGTGACTGCCCGACCGCTGGTATCACCGGAGCCGTCGAAGCGGTCGGTGACCGCTGTCGGCCAGTCGGACAGCGTCATCCCGAGACGCCGGCCTCCTCCATCAGTTCGAGCGTCGCAGCGATGTCGGAGAGCTTCGAGAGGTCGATCTCCGGCGGGTTCAGCTCGCTGATCGGCGGCAGATCACCGACCGGCTCGACCCCGTCGATCATCGGGTACGCGAAGCTCCGGGTGGCGAAGAACTCCTGTGCCTCCGCCGTGAGCAGATGGCGGATGAACAGATCCGCGAGGTCGGCGTTGTCCGTCCCCTGAATGCGTGTCGCGCCGGCGACATCGACGAGCGCGCCGGCGTCGCCCTCCGTGAACGCGAGATCGATCGGCGCGTCCGGACGCTGGTTCTTGACGCGCAGGGCGTAGTAGTGGTTCGCGAAGCCGGCCGCGAGCGCGCCGTCTGCTACCTGCTGGGAGACGACGTACTCGTTGCCGTACCGCTCCGTCCCGGCCTCGCGCATATCGACGAGCCACTGCCGAGCCGCGTCCTCGCCCCGACGCAGTCGCATCGCCGTAATGAACGATTTGAACGCGCCGTACGTCGGGGCCCAGCCCATCGTCCCTTGGAGCGCGGGCGTCTCCGGGAACTCGGCCACCGCGTTCGGAATATCGCTCTCGGACAGCTCGTTCGTGTTGTACGGAACGGCGCGCGCCCGACCCGCGACCCCGACCCACGAGCCGTCCGGCCCGATGAACGAGTCAGGCACTGAACCGGTCACCGTATCGGGAAGGGGTTCGTTGGCGTCCTCCTGAGTGACGTACGCCAGCGAACTGGCGTCGATCGACCAGAACACGTCAGCGCGCGAGGCCCCGCTCTCGACCTCGTCGACGATAGTCTGTGCGAGCGTAGAGGAGGTGTTCCTCGTCGGCAACACGGTGAACTCCGGGTACGCCCGTTCGAGAATATCGACGAACTCGCGGTAGATCCCGCCTTCGCCGCCGCCGAGATACAGGCTCAGCTCCCCCGAGAGATCCGGCAGCTCGGTGATCGAGGGTCCCGCCGGCTGCGGGCGACCTTCGACGAGCGATCCTGAGCCGCGAAGCCGGGTGAGCGCCGGAACCTCGACCTGCTGTGCGGGACTCTCATCGTCGTCACTGCCGAGCAGACCGTTACAGCCCGCGAGACCGGCGGCCACTGCCGTCCCGATTCCGGCGAGGTATCGGCGTCGCGTCGCGTCGTTCATATCTGGTTTCGGGGACCCTAAATCGGAAAACCGTGTCGGTTCTCGCTCAGTCATCGGCGGCCACCTTCGGGGCGGCCAGTCGCGCATATGCTCACCGACGAAGGTGAGGAACTCGCCGTTCGTCCACTCGTACTCCGTGGTCGCGAGGCGATCGGCCATCGCAGCGAAGGCCTCACGGTAGCTCTCGGCGTCCCTACCGACGGCATCGATCTCCTCCCAGACGTGCTCGTTCAGTTCGAGCGCCGGGACCTCGTTGGTGAGATCGTCGAAGGTCGATCGGGGGGCCTTGTTGTGCTCGCACAGCGGCGTCCCCGTCAGGACGCTGTCACCGAGGATATCGGCTGCGCGCTTCAGGAAGACGCCCGACCAGATGTCGTCGAACCGACCCACGTCCCACTCGTTGTCGTCCATCGGCAGCTGGTAGAACGCCGGGATGACGCGCCGTCGGAAGGCGAGATTCATCGAGCAGACGGTGAGATAGTTGCCCGGTGCAGCAACGAAGTCCTCGCCGTAGTCGTCGGTGTCGAGTCGGGTCTGTGCCAGCCCTTCGAGATCGCCGTCCATCAGGATGCGAACGGCGTCGAGGTCCGGGACGTTCGTCCACAGCCCCTGTGAGGCGACGACCTCGCCCTCGTTCAGGTCGGTTATCGACTCCGTGACCGTCTCGTCCATCGCGGCGTACGGGTAGCCCCGCGGATAGAGACCGTGCTCGTCGGCGTTCTGATAGAGGACGTTCACCCACTGCTCGTCGGAGCTGACCTCCCGGATCTCCCCGGAGCGGTCGAGATTCGCGTAGTGGCCGCCGAAGAAATCCGTCTCGTGCGGGAGCGTGTCGTCGTCGATGAAGAAGCCGAACTCGAACTCGCCCGCCCACATGTACAGCAGGCCGAAGGAGGTCTCGGCGTGAGAGGCCGCCGGAACGACGTGCCCGTACTCGCTCATGCCGTGGTCGTCGTACCACTGCTCGCGGTCGCTGCCGTCGAAGACAGCCCCCTCCACGTCGAGATCGTCGAGCATTCGTTCCATCGCGTCGGTGTCACAGAACTCCTCCGTGACGAGGAGGAAGAAGAGCCGGTCGGCGTGGCCGTGTTCGCGGGCGTTCGCGACGTACTCGCGGACGCACTCGTGTTCCCGGACCGTCGGAACGATAACGCAGGTGTCCGTCATATTCGTTCCGTAGTTTAGGCTATCCTAAAGCGTGTCGATGTTTAGGTGTGCCTAACATCTCCGAACGGACGGGTTCAAAGGTCGGGGGTGATGCGTTCGACTGTGCCCGAGGAACGACTCGTCGGCGGCTACAGCGGTCGCCTGCTGCTCGCGGTCTCCGTCGGCTGGGCCTTCATTCAGGCCGGTCGGCTCGTCGTCTCGCCGCTGCTCCCCGAGATCAGCGCGCAGTTCGCGCTCTCGCCCGGACGACGCTGCTCGTCGCCGGACTGTGTGCGGTGTCGGTCGGCTTCCTCGTCTTCGCCGGCGCACCCACCTACGTCGTCGTCCTACTCGGTGCAGTGCTGATCGGCTTCGGCGCGGGGCTGTATCCGACACCCGCCCGCGGGCTGGTCTCTGATCTCTACGTCGAACGCCGGGGGCAGGCGTTCGGACTCCACACCGCATCGGGCGATGCCGGCGGTGTCATCGCCGCCGGACTCGCCGCCGCGATCCTCGCCGTCGCCTCGTGGCGCGGGGCGTTCCTCCCGGTCGTCGTCGTGCTCGTCGCCGTCGCGCTCGCCCTTCACGTGTGGAGCCGCGAGGGGTATCACGTCGAGTCGGTCGAGCTGGATATCGCGGCGACGGCACGGCGACTGCTCGGGGACGGGTCGATGCGACGGCTGCTCGCGGCGTACGCGCTGTACGCGTTCACGTGGCAGGCAGCGACGGGGCTGTTACCGACGTTTCTCCAGCGGTCGAAGTCCTTCTCGCCGGCGGTCGCGACCGCGAGCTTCGGGGCGCTGTTCGTCGTCGGTGCGGTGGTGAAGCCGATCGCCGGTGGGCTGGGCGACCGGTTCCGACGCGATCGACTCGCGCCCGCCGCGCTGCTGCTCGCGGCCGTCGCGCTGAGCGGGATCGTTCTCGCGTCGGGCGAGCGTTCCGTCACAATCGGGGTGGTAGCGTTCGCGGTCGGACTGATGGCGTATCCGCCGGTGATGCAGGCGTATCTGATGGACACCTTCCCGACCGAGAGCATGGGCGGTGATCTGGGCGGGATGCGATCCGTCTACATCGGACTCGGCTCGCTCGGCCCGACGGTCGTTGGCTTCGTCGCCGGACGGGCGAGCTACAGGGTCGCATTCGCCGGGCTGGTCGGCTGTCTGCTCGTCGCCGTCGCGCTCGTTCTCGTCGGGGAGTAGCCGACCCGAAACGTTAGGACGGCTCCGCGAGAGAGCCGGGTATGACCGACGTAGCGATTATCGGCGCGTCGATGACGCAGTTCGGGGAGCGAGAGGGGTGGGTTAGTGACCTGCTCGCCGAGGCCGCACTCGACTGTCTCGACGACACCGGGGTTCGCGCGGAGGCGCTCGATCACCTCTACGTCTCGAACATGGCGAGCGGCGAGTTCGAAGGCCAGACGGGGGTCCCGAACGCCCTCGCACACGACATCGGCGCGCTCGGAGCCTACACACAGCGCGTCGATCAGACCTCCGCGTCGGGCGGGGCAGGTATCTACGCGGCGTGGCAGTCCGTCGCCTCGGGCGCGAGCGAGATGACACTGCTCGTCGGCGGCGAGAAGATGACCCATCGGACGACCGGCGAGACGACGGACGTGATCGCCTCGCTCACCCACCCGCACGAGTACAAACACGGCGTCACGCTCCCCTCCTTTGCAGGGCTGACGGCGCGCGCGTATCTCGACCGGTACGACGCCCCGCGGGAGGCGCTCGCCGAGGTCGCGGTCAAGAACCATCACAACGGCGTCGACAACCCGCATGCGCAGTTCCGGAAAGAGATCGACCGCGAGACGGCACTCGACTCACCGCTCGTGGCCGACCCGCTCCGGCTGTACGACTTCTGTCCCATCACCGACGGCTCCGCCGCGCTGCTCGTCTGTCCGGTCGACGTGGCTCGCGAGTACACCGACACCTACGTCCGGGTCGCGGGCGTCGCCGGCGCGACCGACACGCACGTAGTCCACGAGCGGCGAGACCCGACGACGATGGACGCCGTGGTAAAATCCGGCGAGCGCGCCTTCGAGCAGGCGGGAATCACGCCCGACGATGTCGACGTGGCCGAGCTTCACGATATGTTCACGATACTGGAGTTCCTCCAGTACGAGGACCTCGGCTTCGCGGAGAAGGGGGCCGCGTGGGAGGACACGATGGACGGCGTGACCGCTCGCGACGGTGACCTGCCCGTCAACACCTCCGGCGGGCTGAAATCGAAGGGCCACCCCCTCGGCGCATCAGGAGTCGCACAGGGGTACGAGATATACACACAGCTGGCCGGCGAAGCGGGACCACGGCAGGTAGACGCCGACACCGGGGTCGCGTGTAACGTCGGCGGCTTCGGGAACTGCGTGACGACGACCGTCTTCGAGGTGGACGGATGAGCCTCGACGCCGGCCGGTGCGAGGACGGCCATCTGAGCTGTCCACCACATCCGCGCTGTCCGACGTGTGGCGAGCCACAGACGGAGACGGTAGAGCTCTCGGACGAGCCGGCGACCGTCGTGACGTGGACCACCTCGCACGCGACGCCGCCGGGGGTTCGCGAGCCGAACACGCTGGCTATCGTCGAGTTCGACTCCTACGACGTGCGACTGCTCGGACAGGTGACGGGCGAGGACATCGCGGTCGGTGATCGGGTGGAGCCGGTGTACGCCGAGGCGCTGCGCGAGCCGGACGCGGGGATCCGCGAGCCGGCGAGCCAGTCGTGGGACGGCTATCGGTTCTCACCGCTGTAGTCGTCGAAGACGGTCCGTTCGTCGGCCACCTCGTCGCGGATCGTCGCTATTTCCCCGTCAATATCGACGGCGTCGGTCTCGCCGTCGTCTGTCGTCGCATCGGTGACCGGAATCCGCGTTCCGGCCTCCTCCGTGACAGGTGCGTCGTCGCTGTCGGTCGCCGCCGGTTCGGGAGCTGAGACGCGTCCATCGACGCGATCACGGATCTCAGCCCGGAGATCGCGCAGCTCCTGTAGCAGCTCGCGAGCCTCGGGGTCGGTCGGATCACCGCGAACGGCGGCGGCCACGTCCTCGACAGCCCGGTCGGCGGTCTCGGCAACGGCAGTGCGTCGAGCGCGCGCCTCGGCCGCCGTCTCCTCTGTCCCTTGGAGCAGTCGAATCGCCCCCGCGAGCGCCTCCAGCGCGCGGATGTTCGCCTCCAGCGTCGTGATCGCGGTCGGGATGGCGTACCGCTCGGTGAACGTGAGGAGACCGCTGTCGGCGTCGGTTCGGTCCCGAAGCGCTCGCAGTCGGTCGGCGAGCTCCGTCACGGCCCGCGAGAGGTCGTCCTCGGCGTCGCTCATACCGGACATTACGCGAGGAGCACCAAAGGTCCCGCTGTTGTACCGCCCGATCGAGAGATATCTTTATACCGGCGTCGGCGTACTAAGACGTACGAATGGGTTCTGAGACGGCAGCGAGCACCGAGCGAGTTCGGTTCACGAGGAGCCTCGCTCGGCTCAAAGACGAGGGGTGTGCGATTCTCGTCGTCGGGGAGCCGCCGGAGTCCGTCCGAGCCACGGCCTGCGCTCGACTGTCGGGCGATGACGATATCCCACACGAGCGGGTGTTCGTCCGGACGGACGACGCTGCCGTCACAGAGCCGATAGACACCGACGGCACAGAGATCAGATATCGTCCGCTCACGAGAGACAGCGCGGCGACCGTCTCTGACGCCGGATCGGAGGGTTTTCCGGCGACGACGCTCGCCGAGCTGACCGAACGGCTCTCGCGAGAGGCGACGCGGGCGACCGCGACGATCGATCGCTTCGACGAGGCCGGGCTGCGAGTCTGTTTCGACTCGCTCCCCGAGCTTCGGGCTCAGTACACCGAACAGGAGCTGTTTCAGTTCCTCCACGGCGCGATCGCCGAGATCAAAGCGGTCGACGGGATGGGACACTTCCATCTCCCCCTCCCGGTCGACGACGCGTTCGTGGCGACGCTGCGACCGCTGTTCGACGCCGTGGTCGATCTCCGCGCGGGCGAGTCCGGTCCCGGCCAGCGCTGGTGGCTGGCAGAGACAGAGACTTGGACCGAGTGGTTCTCACTGTGAGTCGATCGGGAGATCGACGAGCGCGCGCTGTGACGCCAGTACGTCGCCGTCGAGCGTCCTGACCATGGTGTCTGGCTCGTGGGCAAGCTCGCCGGCGACGACGCCGTCCGGGCGGACGATCAGCGAGCGACCGGCGTACTCACTCACGCGAGCGTCGTCGATGTTCCGCCGTCCCGTCCGACCGACGGCGACGACCCATCGGACGCCGTCGAGGGCACGAGCGCGGGCGAGCAGTCGCCAGTTCGCGGCGTGGGTCGCCGGCCACGCCCCCGGGACGAACAGCGCGTCTACGCCGGCATCGAGAAGCGCGGCGCTCTCGTGGACGAAGTTCAGATCGTAACAGGTGAGTAGCCCAGTCCGGCCAGCAGCCGTCTCGACGACGACGCGTTCGTCACCGGGTGTCAACCACTCCGACTCGCCGCCCCAGAGATGGCGTTTCCGATACGGTGTTACTGTCCCGTCGGAAGCGACGTACGCCAGCGTGTTGTGATACCGCTCGCCTCGCTGCTCGACACAGCCCGCGACGACCGCGGTGTCCGTGTCGCGAGCGTGAGCGCGAACGCGGTCTATCACCGGTCCGTCGAGATCGAGCGCGACCGATTCGATCCGCTCGTCGGCGACGAACCCCGTCAGCGCGTACTCGGGAAAGACGGCGATATCGACGGCGTCGTCGAGGGCGGCGAGCCGGTCGATGACCGTCGCGGCGTTCGTCTCGGGGGCGAGGTCGGTCACCTCGATCTGGCAGGCGGCGACGGTCGGGTCCATGTGTCGGCTGTCGGCGGTGACAGCTTAATTCCCCTGAAGTTATGTCGCGGGTAGCCGTGTGTCTGGCATGGCTGAACTGTACGAATTAGCGTGGGCCGGGCTGCGGTGGAGCTACGACGAGTACGGTCTGAGGGGTGCAGCGGCGTTTCTCGTCGTCGGACTGCTCGCGTACTACGTCGCGATGGAGCGGTTCCGCGAGACGTTCGAGGACATCGACGTCGACGCTGACGCGGTCGCGACTGCGCTGCCGGATAGCGTGACGGAGTCGGCTTAACGCGCCAGTACCATTCCGTCGTAGCCGTCGAACCGTTTCTCGTCGGTGACGGCGCGGCGCGCCCGTGCGTCGTGAACCGACTTCACCGCTTGTAGCTCGCTTTCCGACAGCGAGAGCTGCTGGCCGAACTCGGTCCACACGGACGACTCGACGGCCAGTAGATAGGCGTCGTCGGTGCGCGCGACGAGCGGGTCGTACGGGAGGAACCGCCGCCACTCCATCACTAGCTCGTCGATACCGGGGACCGCGGCGGCGTGGTCGTGGTGCTCTGTGAGACATGCACGTAATCTGGCGGGGCCGATGTCGAACGCTTCGGCGGTTTGTTCGATACGCTCGTCGTCGAAGGGCGCGAGCGGGTCCATACGACTCCTCGGTCGTCGGTCGGATTGTGCGTTTCGTCGCTGCCGACACCGTTAGGTGCGTGACACCGGAGAGCCGTGTATGCAGTACTTCGAGGACATGGCGGTCGGGGACGTGCGCGAGTTCGGCGAGTACACGATGACCCGCGAGGAGATTTTGGAGTTCGCACAGCAGTACGACCCACAGCCGTTTCACACGGACGAGGAGGTCGCCAAGGAGTCACAGTTCGGTGGACTCATCGCGTCGGGCTGGCACACCGCCTCGGCGTGTATGCGGATGCTCGTCGATAACCACCTGTCGGAGTCAGCCAGTGCCGGCGCGCGTGGCGTACAAGAGCTGAAGTGGATTCGACCGGTTCGTCCCGGCGACACGCTCACCTGCAAATCAGAGGTCATCGACACGGAGGCCGGTGAGGGACCCGTCGGGACCGTCACGAGTCGGCTAACCGGGTTCGTGGACGGGGAGCCGGTCGTCGAGTGGACGGCGGATGCGATGTTCGAGAAGCGAGCGGCTGAGTGAAACGAAGCCGCGGGCCTCGGAGCGGGAGGAGCGAAGCGACGACACGCGGAGAAGCGAGCGGCCGAGCAGTAGCGAGGCCGCGGGACCCGACGCGGGAAGAGAGCGAATCGAAAGCTTCGGTACTCGGGGGGTTCCAGACGCGGTATGGACAAGCAGGCCCGCGTTGCGAGCTTCGTCGACGAACACGACCTGACGTGTCCACCGGCGTATCGGCTCCTCGATCTCTCGGCGGAGGTGGGTGAGCTCGCGGCGAATGGACCGACTCCAGCGGCTACGGAGCGAATCCGGACGCGCTCTCGGTGAACGAGGACGAACTCGGTGATGCGCTGTTCGCGCTCCTCGCGCTGTGTGAGGCGTTAGACGTCGAGGCGAGCGCGGCGCTCGACACCGCCCTCGGTAAGTACGAGCGCCGACTGGCCGACCGCGGAGACGCCGGGAGCCAGTAGCTACAAGAGAGCAGCCACAGGACACCCGCGTATGCACGAACGCGCCAAGGAGTTCCGGGAGATCGCTCGCGACCGCTACGAGTTCGATCCCGACATCGAGGAGTTCTCCGCGGGGACGGAGACGGCCGCTGCTGCCGCCGAAGCGATCGGCTGTACCGTCGGACAGATCGCCTCGTCTCTCGTCGTCGAGACCGACGACGGACTCGCCGTTATCGTGACCAGCGGCGCGAACCGCATCGACATGGACCGGGCGGCGAGCGCGCTCGGTGTGGATACCATCGCGATGGCCGACGCAGCCGAGGTTCGCGAGGTCGTCGGCTGGTCGATCGGCGGGATTCCGCCGTTCTGTCACGAGACGGATCTGCCGACGCTGCTGGACGAATCTCTGTTCGAGTACGAACAGATATGGGCCGCTGCGGGGACGCCACAGGCGGTCTTCCGGCTCACGCCGGAGACGCTGGCCCGGCTCACCGACGGGCAGCAGGCCGTGATCGCCGAGGAGTAAACGACGAGCACGCTTCTCGATAGGCCGCGGCGAGGAAGTAGTGCCAGCTCGCGGGCGGAAGATACTGACGCGGCAGAGCCGCGCCAGCCCGGCTCGACGGCGACCGTCGATTAGCCTATTTGCCGAGATCGAACCCGCGAACCGGTACTGGTATATAATTGCTTCGTCTATTGAATATGTGTTCAGTACCGGACGTCGCGTGTCTCGCAGTTGGATCGAGAGTCGATGGCGCTGACGACCGAGATACTCCCGTTGCTCGCGCGCCGGGAGCGACTGCTCGAACAGATACACGGCGGCGCGCAGTCAAAGATGGAGCTTGCCGAGACGCTCGCCGTCTCCCGATCGACGATCGATCGGTCGGTACGAACGCTGACGACGGCGGGCGTGCTCGAACAGCGACAGACCGGATACGGACTCACGCTCACCGGACGGCTACTCTACGAGCAGTACCGTTCGTTCAGCGAGTGTGTCGAGTCGCTCGCGGCGGCCCAGCAGCTGCTCTCGTCGCTGCCTGCGGGCACGGAGCTGCCGCCGGAGGCTGTCGTCGGATCGTCGGTGACGTATCCCGAGTCGACCGCGCCGTATCGCCCGATGGAACGGTATATCGAGATGATCCGTCGTGCAGACGAGGTCGATCTCCTCGCGACGGCCATCGCGCCGCGGTTCATCGACGTGTACCGATCGCAGGTGTTGACCGACGGTCTCGAAGTGCGGGCCGGACTGGGGCCGTCGGTCGCTGAACGAATCGTCACAGACTACGGGGAGACGGTGACGGAGCTGATCGCAGCCGGTGGGCTGACGATCCGAGAGCTCACACAGCAGCCGCCGTTCTCGTTCTCGGTGATTCGGACTGGGGAGACGGCGTACCTGTCGCTGCTCGTCTACGGAACGGAGGGATCCAACGGCTATCTCGTCAACGATCGACCGGCCGCGGCGACGTTCGCGACCGAGCTGTTCGACAGCTACTGGTCGGAGGCGACGACACTTCCGGTCGGTGATCCTCGTATCTCGTCGTGAGACGGCCGTCAGACGCGTCGGCAAGGTTAAGGAAACGGCCCCAGTCTCTGCCGGTATGGATGAGGACGTTCCGCAAGAGATCACATCGCTCGTCGGTCGTGAGGTGTACTCGAACAACGGCGTGTTCGTCGGTCAGGTCGAGGATCTTCAGCTCGATCTCGACACCCAGACCGTCACCGGGCTCGCCCTCGGCTCGCTGAACCGCGATCTGTTTCGGGGACGGGCAGCGGGCGCGAACGGGGTCATCATCCCGTACCGATGGGTCCGCTCGGTCGGTGACGTGATCTTGGTCAACGATATCATTGAGCGGATGAAGAGCACGGACGACGATACCACGGCGGTCGCGTGAGCTCAGGCTCCGTTCGTCGACTCACCGCTGGATGACTCGACACCCATCGCCGCGAACAGCTTCGTCTTCACCGCTTCACGCACGAGCGAGAGCAGCGTCTCGCGATTTTCCTCGGTCGTCTCGATTCCGGTGAAGATGCCGAGTGGAATCTCGACAGTCGCGTCCGTCGAGTGACCGACCACGTCGCCGCTGTCACCGAGGGCGTCGGTAAGCACGGAGCCGATATCCATCCGGATGTCCTTCGAGCGCGCGGCGAGGTAGATCGTCTCATCGGCGATCGCGAACACCGCCGTCGTCGTGATCCCTTCCAGATTCAGGAGATGCTGTGCGGCTTCCGAGAGCGCCTCTCGATTTCGGATGAAGCCGGCGTTCGAGACGAGGTGGCTCCCTTTCACGTCGCGGTTGCGGATCGCCTCGGCAAGTACGTCGAGCGTCTCGGGACTCATCGACGGCGACTCCACCTGTTCGAGCGTGTCGTGGTTCGCGAACGGGTAGAGATACGCGGCTGCCGTCAGATCCGCGGGCGTCGTGTCTCGCTTGAAATCCAGCGTCTCGGCACGAATCCCGTACAGCAGTGCCGTCGCAACGTCCTCGGAGAGATTCAGATCGAACTCCTGTATGTACTTGGTGAGGATGGTCGACGTCGAGGAGACGTTCGGCCGTACGTCGGTGAACGTCGTGTCGTACTCGGTCTCCGGCTCGAAGTGATCGATGAAGATATCGACGCTTTCGTCGACAGCCGGCGCGGACGCCTTCGCGTGATCGACGAGTGCGAGCGTGTCGTAGCTGTCGAGTCCGACCTCCGACAGCGACACGAGATCGATCCCGAAGAGGTTGACGAACGCGCGGTTCTCCTGATGGCCGATCTCGCCGTCGTAGAGGATATCCGCGTCGGCGCCGCGCGCCTCGGCGATCGCCTTCAGCGCGATCGCACTCGCGATCGAGTCCGGATCCGGCGAACGGTGTGTCTGGATCGCCATCTGCTGATCCGTCGCGCCGATGACTCTGGCGAGCTGCTCGGCCTTGTACTCCAGCTCGCCGGTCTCCAGCGCGCGTAGCGCCGAGTCAGCGATCACCGCCGACGGGTTGATCACCGTATCGACACCGAGCTCGGTGAGCTCGTCGGCAGTGACGGGGTCGGATGCACGAACGACGATGAAGTGGTCCGTCCCGTGCTCGCGGATGTTCTCGACGGCGGCGCGGTTGGCGTCCACGTCCGACGAGAGGACGAGCAGCACGTCCCTATCGATGACCGTCTCGACAGCTTCCGGGTTCGAGATGTCGCCGACGCGGGCGTTGAGGTCCTGATCGCGGAGTGCCTCGACGCGCCCCTGATCGCGATCGAGAATGAGGACGTCCTTCTCCTCGGCGACCAGCGATTCTGCGACGGCGTGGCCGACGCTCCCACAGCCTAAGATCGCGTAGGTAGACATCGACGCCATCGAGATACCCGTGCTCATATCCGAGTTCTGTCGGCCTCTTACTTAACTTTCCACCTCTGTCGGAGCGTCTCGAAAATCGAGTGACTGCGCGGCTATGTACCGAAACGCAAGGTATATCCCCGGGCCGTCGCTACAGTGGTACGTCGGGGCCGATAGCTCAGCCCGGCAGAGCGACTGGCTCTTAACCAGTCGGTCAAGGGTTCAAATCCCTTTCGGCCCGGCAGGGGGTCGTCGAAGGAACAGATACCGAATCAGTGCGGTCGGCATCGTAGTGTGTCGGTTTTTTCAGTTGGAGGTGTCGGTGCGTGACGATCTCGCTCGAAGACTGCTCCTGTGGAACCCCGAAGCGACGCGTCACCGCCGACGGCTCGGCCTACTGTGGCCGCTGTGGTGGCTCGCTCGGCGGCATGGAGGGGTCGCGATGAGCTGCGACCGCTGTGGTTCTCGCACGCCCTGGAACACGCTCTGCAAGCAGTGCGCGCTTCGAGAGCGTCACACGCCAGCGCGAGACGCCGACGCCGACACAGCGGCAACTGACGATCCGAACGAGTATCGCTGCTGTGCGTGCGAGACGGAATATCTCGATGACGGGTTGAGCGGCTGTCCGAACTGCGGCTCGAAACGCCGCCAGTACATCGGTGAACTGGCGACTGACGGCGGTCGGTGCGTGGCCGGGACTGATCATTTCGATACTCACTGTAGCCGGTGTGGGGGCGAGTATCCTAATAAACGCGAAAACGCGCTCTGCGAGTCCTGTGTGAAGTACATCCAGATGTCCAAGCTCATGGACGGTGTCCCGTGTGACCGGTGCAACGGTAGCGGTTGGATCTACGGGACAATCTGCGACATCCGACGAGCGATGAACCGCCACGACACATGCTGCCCGGAATGTCACGGGAGCGGCCATGTTGCTTGGGAGCCGGACCCCGACGACGTTCATCCCGACCTCCGAACGGAGGTGAAGGCACGTGTTGAGTGACGACACTGGGCGCTGTCTCGATTGCGGCCACCGGCTCCCGCCGAGCGGTGGTATCGAGAGCGCGGTTACTCAAGAGGATGGTCGGTACTGCTACGACTGCGTTGATACCCCTCGACTCGCCCTCGTCGGGTGTGGCTCCGTGAAGCAGGACCTCGACGACGGGGAGACTGTCCCGGCAAAGAACCTCTACACGTCGCCGTACTTCTCGCTGAAGCGGGAGTACGCTGAGAAGTGCTGTGACGAGTGGAAGATACTCTCCGCGAAACACGGCCTGCTCGATCCCGAAACAGAGATCGAGAGCTACGATGCCTCACTGACCCCGCGCTCGGACAGTTACATCGGCGACTACGAGACCGGCGTATGGGCCGTCGAGACCGCACAGTCGCTCTATGTGTGGACTTCAACAAAGATTCCGTACACGCACTACGTGGTGCTCGCCGGCGAGGACTACATCGGCCACCGCCACATCGAGGACAAACTCGACAGTCTTCGACACGTCGCGTTCCCGTTCCGCCGAGACGCTCTCGGCGGGATCGGGGATCAGCAGCGTTGGCTCCGCGAGGAGATCGACAGCTACCACCCACCCGGACAGGCCGGTCTTGACCACTACGCCGTCGCTGACGGAGGTGAACAGGATGAGTGACGAGCGGGACGCTCCTCTTCGAACGACCTACTTCGGCGGCCTCGGCTCCCTCATCAAGCCAACCGACGACAATCTCGTGCTCGCGGTCGTCCGGAACCCTCACGAGTTCGTTAACGACGTTGCCGACCGCACCGTTCCGGCGGTCGCCCCGCCGACCAACCTCCTCGATGCCTACAAACGCGTCGAAGAGGCCGCCGAATCCGACGATCTCCCGAATCCCAGCGGTGTCGCATGGCGCTCCGTCGGCTTCGGCCGACGATATCGCGAGCATCTCGAACAGCCCGGTCAGCAACAGGTCATCGAGACGCTTCGTGATAAGGCGCGCGAGACGCGCGTGTGGCTCGTCTGCTACGAGAAGAACCCGCAGTGGTGTCACCGGCGGCTGCTCGCCGACGAGCTCGCCACGGACGATCTTGCTGTCGCACATCACCCCGAGCCGTCCACGGAGATCGACGCGGAGAGCGGCCGGCGGGACGCGAGACTCACCGAGTTCGGAGGTACAGAACAGTGAGCGACCACGTCGAGACGCACGCTCACGAATTACAGGGCAATCTGCTCTACACCCAGCACAACGATGCTCCCTACTGGGCGATGCGCTCGCTCTATAATGCGTTCGACGGAGGATCGTACTCAACGTTCGTCGAAGTTGACGGTGAAGAGTGGAAAATAGAGCTGTCATACCAGCGGTCAGGGGTCGCTCCGCGACCCAGTGACGATGTCCGACGACTCTACGAATACCGGCTGAAAGCCGACGGTGCGAATCGAAGAACAATATCTGGCCGGATGCAGCCTCGCTTCGAGACCATGCACAAGTTCGACAACGACGCCGTTGAGACGGTCACCGACGAACTTGGTAACCCGGTCAAGATTCAGTCTGTCCCAAGCGACCTCGGTGCTGGGGTCAATTGGAGATTCGACGGCGTGGCGAACATCGAGCCGACCGACCTGCCGCGACTGCTCTCGCTCATCATGACTGCGACCGCTGATTCTCTCGGTCACCAGT
The DNA here is from genome assembly GCA_003021785.1 of Halobacteriales archaeon QH_7_65_31. Lineage (GTDB taxonomy): Archaea > Halobacteriota > Halobacteria > Halobacteriales > Haloarculaceae > Halosegnis. The sequence goes on from PXQU01000013.1 coordinate 239,978, forward strand.
GGGACTCGCAGTTCTTCCGAGGTCGTCCACATCGTTACTCGTGTGTCACCGACTACGAGCGGTACGTGCGGCTCCGACGCGACTGCACGAGTCAGCTCATCGACCCAACGGGCGCGTTCTCACGCATCCGCGAGCTGCTCGCTGACCAGCAGGGAACGAAGATGGATATCTCGATTGATAACACGGGGAAAAACAAGCAGATCGAGGGCTACAATCACCAGTATCGGCTCAACGAGTACTGCGCGAATCAGCTACTACCCGGTGGGCAGAACGGCAAGCAACTGAAGCACTACCACCCGGAGTACGTCCACGAAGACGCAACAGACCCGCTTTACCATCCGAAGTTCGGCGTTCTGTTCAAGAAAGCGTGGAACAACGGTAGATCGATTCCGTGGCGCGACCTCGACGAACTCACCCACGAGTTAGAAGAAACTATAATGAACGTCCTCTCGTGGTCTGGCCTTCCCGTGAAGGCTGGCTCTCCGACGTTCGTCTCCGACGACTGCTTTGACGCCGACGCGAGAAGCGATCTCGATATCGGCTGGTACGACGATCCCACGCCGGATATCGAGAGCAGTCAGGAATCACTCTTCGTTCGTAAGATCACCGAGCTGACCGGCGGCGAGGAGGACGTACTCCGCCAGCTGACGACAGACGGCGGCTCGGCCGAGTACGACGACCTCGCTGACGATGCTGGGGTCTCGATCTCAACACTCTACCGCGCGCTCGACCGCGTCGATGAACTCGTGGATTCCGACAACGGCACGGTCTCGTTCATCTCCGAGCACGCTCACAAGATGTTCCGCCGCGTCCTCAAGCGGGCTGAGCGGACCATCAGCACGGCTGCGAAGGCCGCTGGTCGCGTGCTCGATATGGACCCCCGCCGCATCGAAGAGCAGGGAAGCGCGTTCCAAGCGTGGCTCAACGAGTACGCTGTCGATGTGGTCGAGTCCAGTAGCGACCAAGTGAAGATCAAGATTGGGGCGATGCTCTCCCGGTTCAAATCAACCGCTGAACCTACGCTCGAAGACGTGATACACTATGGTCGAATCTGCTGGAACCGCTCCGGACGCGGCGATGTGCTCGATTGGCACTTCGTCACGGTCACGGCGGAGATCGACGGCTCGGTTGAGACGTTCAACGCGGGGTCGGTTCTCCCCGACTGAGACGGCCCTGGTGAGAGGCATCACTATCCAGCGCGGGTTTTCCTGTTCCTAATCGGTCGCTTCAGACCTTCTGCGCACTGTTTCTTATTTCGCCGTGTCGAACCCCCGTTTCAGTTGGAGTCTCGCGTAGTTCCGCGAGGCCCAGAGTCCGGTGTTCGGCGCGGTGCTGTTCCCGGCAAATGGGAACACCCCCTTAGCAAGTGTGGCTAAGGCCACCAGTAGGTAATCTAAACAGCCCCGCCCCCGCGGCGCGCAAAAAATTCCACTCGAAGAAACAGGGGGTCAGTCACGGGCGAGCGCGCGTCTACGGCTGCACGTCCGCTTCCGCGTCCGTGTTCGTACCGACACGTATCCGCGGATGTGGAGACGTGTGCCGGCTCGAACACCCATATCCTACTCGCTGATCCTCTTCAGGGAAAATCGACCTGTTCAACGACATCAACTGGCGGCTCCATCACGACTTCCCAAGTCGGTGTATCAGAACCGGCTTCTCCCTTCCAGTATTGTCTTGCATTTGCAAGACCAGATCCAATATGAGATAGTTGAATAAGATCCATATCATGGAGTTCATACTTATTACATCTTAGTTTGAAAACAGCCTGATTTTCATCTCGGTGCTCTGTAATAAATTGTTCTGCATCTTCTAGACTGGGCCACGCATAGTAACTCTGGAATCGAGACTGTGCTTCTTCAAACTCGGCCCTTCTTATAAGTTCAAATATCCACTCATATTGTACTTGATACGGGAGCGTTTTCTGCTTCCCTCTGGCTCCCTCCTCAGTATCAATAAAATCGAACACCCCGCTCATCGCTTCCCATCCCTCATTGAGCAAAGCTCCATCATCCACTATTAGCGCTGACTGTGCATACCGTGCGCCGTGCCTCGATAGTCCATTTGGATACTCCTTTTTCAATATCTCCTCGTTCGAATCTGGTGACCCTGTTATCACACGATTCTTGATTCGAGGCGGCCACTCAAGCTCCATCGATTCACCTGCTTCCAGTTCTCCGTGTTTATCGACGTGATAGAAGGTTTCAGTCATAGTTATAGGTCGGTATATGATTCAATCGATGCCTCCCAGTTCGCCTTCACGTGGATCGTCCCGGAGAACTCGCGCTCTAACTGTGCGCGGAAGTCACGAACAGAGGAATCAGCGGGAATATCGAACACGATCCAGCCAGATTCAGATTCGCCGGGGTGCATCCCAAACGATCCCGCATACTTCGGTCCACTCACTGGGTCAGCGATATTGTACGCACTGACTGGACTGTACGATTGCCCGTCAACGACGCCGCTGAAGAACTGTGGTGCGTACGCTCCCTGATTCTCGTCTCCGATATTGCGAGCCGTCACGTTGATGAATGCGAACGTTCCATCGGCTTCGTAGGTCGGAGACCCATATTCTTCCGTCGTATACGTATCACTGAACGTGGTCAACTCTACGGTGTATGCGACATCATCGGGCGAGACGTACGAGTCGCCGAATGCTCGCTGTGCTGCGGTGAAGCTAACCGTCGGTGTGGTGGTAGAAGGCAAGAATCGGTACTCTGAGTCTCCGATATACGGTTCGCTTGTCGTGACAGAAACATTGGCACTCTCTCCAGCAGGGATGCGTTGATCGATCTTCTGCACCGGTAGCCACTGTTGGTCGCCAGCGTTTCGGCGCTGTACGAGGCCTCTGAATTCACCATCGGCGTCGCCGATATTCTGTACCGTCGCTGTGAGTTCGCCTTCTGTTCCAATCTGAAGCGAGTCTGGTATCTGAAGCGTTTCGAATGTGAACTCTGGGAGTGCTGGTGGTTTTGTCTCAATCCACGCAACCTCCGGCTCACTTGATGCAGATGCATCCCATGAGAGCCGTATGTTGTCACTTATACTCTCAGTTTCAACATCGAAGACTATCCAGCCGCGCACACTGCTATTCGGTGATACGGTGTTACCTGCAATCGTTGTTCCATAGATGAACGAATTGAACGTCTTGTCCGGCAGCTCGTCGTTAATCGGGTTCGTGTCGCCCAACGACAGCGTTTCAGCATCCAGATAGATATTCTCGTCCGTCTGATTCTCAACCTGCAGATCGACGGCAAGAAGCGTCGAATCCATATCAGCGTGGAACAACCCCGTAAGCGTCTCATCCGAGAGCGCCGGGGAGTAGTTATAAAAGAACGATGGCTGATACCCGCGAACCGATGCCGAAATATCGATATCACCACCGGCGAACTCAGCAGAGTTCCCGAACGTAGTCGTGAGTGTCTCTACGGCGAGTTCGTGTTCCACAGCATAATCTGTAATCCGGAACGTCAGCGACTGGGCCGCCTCGAAGGACAGTGGTCCGATCTCTGTCGATTTCGACTCGCCACGAGGAATCTCTGAAATCTGAATACCTTGGTCGATAGACGCGAACCCGTCGCCGACGGTGAGCGTCGCAGTGAAATCGCCTGCTCGACCACCTGTATTCGTCGCTTGGATGTTGAGCGAGAAGTCCTCGCCGATAGTGACGGATTCCGGGCCGTTGATTTCCACTCGCTCGAAGTATGGTGGACCATCAGCGGCCGTGACGACCGTATCCGTGTTGGATTCCCCGCTGCTACCCTCTCCGTCTGTGCCTTCATTGGTGTTACAACCAGCGAAACCCGCCAATGCCGCGGCTCCGAGTGTTGATATATAGGCGCGTCTGTCCATGCAATCTTCTGTAGAGCTTATATAATCAAGCTTCCGGGACTTCGCGTACAGAAATAGACCACAAAACGCCGCATTCAGGCATCGGAGTCGTCGGTTTCCTGCTCCAACAGGTCGCGGACCCGGTCGAAGTGGCGACTAATGTGCTCTGGAAACCGGTTTAACCTTCCCTCGGAAACGGGATTACTCGCCGCCGTCGGCCACAGGCTCGCCAGCACGGTCGTTGAGGTACTCTTCGGCGTCGTAGTCCTCAGACTCGCCACTAAGGTCTTCAGCAAGCGCCTCGCGGATCTTCCCGCGCTGTTCATCCATCTCCTCGCAGAGCGCCTCGATCTCTTCCTCGCTCACTGGTTCCTGATTTCGTGCCATTTCTCGAATCTCCTTGCTTTTTGTTGGTAATGCAATTTTCTTTATTCAGGGAACCGTAGTCAGGTATCCGGAGCGGGGAACTCGTAGTCGTCGGGATCGACCTCGAATTCTTCAGGCTCGCGGCCAGTCTCGTCCGCGAGAGCTTCGACCATTCGCTCACCGAGTTCATCGGCAGCCTCGGCTACGTCTTCGATTTCTTCCTCGGTCATCGGTCGGTCTCGTTCACGTTGTGCCATGTTTCGAATCTCCTGATGAGCCGGTCAGCGTGCTCGCGGATGTATGTCGTACAGTAGCGCGGTGCGCGGTTTAACTCCACCGGCGGGAAGTCGTCTTTCACGCGGTGCTTCTGGCCGTCACGGTAGATGTCCATGTGGAGCCCGTCTTCCGTGATGTCGTGGCCGAACTCCGTATCGGGGTTGTGGTCAAACCGAACGACCTCAAGCCACTGATCGTCAAGCCAGTATTCCAGTTGGATGAAGAACTGCTCTACGTCGCCCTTGTGCGTCGAGAGCCCGGCGCGTATCTGCGCGCGCCGATTAATGATCGTCGTGAACTCTCGGTCGTACCCCTCTGGCTCGTCCGTCATTCTTCGTCACACACGACCTCTCGAAGCTCCTCAAGCAAGTCGGGGCGATGCTTTTCAAGCGTTGTAACATCCTGTTCTATCTGCTGAATTCGGTTTCGGACTCGTGAAACTGACTGATACCGCTTGTCGTCAGGCACGTCCGCTTCGCCAGTGATTCGCTTACGATCTGTCTCTGTCAAGATTGCGGTGACGCTCATACGCTGGTTTTCGGGGGCCATACACATGGACATTGGGCTACAGCGTTATTAGGTTAGTTCATAGCCACACATTAGCCCACAGCCCAACCTTTACACTGCTAGCTATGCGATACTGATACAAGCGCGGCACGCTTCAGGAAGTGAGGCCGGTGTCACAAGCACCGACCCTGCGCTGGCGAAACCAGCATATCCACGAAGACGCCACCGGCACAAGAATCCGCCGGCACGACAGCATCGCTCGTCGAGCATCGAACCCGAAGCAAGTACGGCTATCCCTACAGCTACTACTCCTGCCTCGCGTGTGGCCGCAGGGAGTACGAGCGAAGCGATCTCGTCGGGTATTGTAGCCCATGAACCGTCGGACCCTCCGCTCGACTATCGGCACGGTTACGATAACTCCCGAGTAGCGAAAGCTACGGCCCGAGCAGCGACAGGCAAATCGAAAGCCGGCTATCGGGCGTTCAGGCCGTCTCGTCGAGCGCGGGATCGAACTGTACGACGTTCTGCATATCGCTGTCGTCCACGTCCTCGAAGGCGTGGCGGGCGATCGTACGGCGATGCACTTCGTCTGCGCCGTCGACGATACGGAACGGTCGGACGGCCTCGTAAAAATGCGCGACGGGGAGGTCCTTGCCGATACCGTTTCCACCCAGACACTGGACGGCGAGGTCCATGATCTCGTTCGTCACGTTCGCGGTGAACATCTTGGCCATCGCGACCTCGATTCGGGCGTCGCTCTCGTCGAGCTCGCGGGCAGCGTGACGCACCATCGTCCGCGCGCCGTGAAGCTCGGTCTCCGCGGTCGCGATACGGTGGCGTAGCGCCCGGCCACCGCCGAGGCGAAGCTGTGCGAGCCGGAACCCCTTGTTCTCATCGCCCAGCAGGTTCTCCTCGGGGACACGGACGTTGTCGAACTTGATCTCGGCGTGCCCGAGTGACACGTCGACAATGCCGTGGCCGCCGAGATGCGGGATATTGCGGACGACATCGACGCCGTCGGTGTCCGTCGGCACGAGAATGATAGAGGTTCCCTCGTACGGATGGGCGTCGAGATCAGTCCGGGCCATCACGAGCAGGAAATCGGCGTTGTAGCCGTCCGACGACCACCACTTGTGGCCGTTGATGACGTACTCGTCCCCGTCCTTGATAGCGGTCGTGCGGAGCATCTTCGGATCGGAGCCGCCGCCGTCCGTCGGCTCCGTCATCGAAAACGCGGACTGCAGCTCACCCTGCACGAGCGGGCGGAGATACTCCTCTTTCTGGGCCTCGGTCCCCGCCATTTCGAGGGTGTGCATGTTCCCCTCCTGTGGTGCGTTCGCGCGGATGGAAAGCGCACCCCACAGCGAGCGACCGACCTGCTCGAAGGAGGGAAGCATATCGCTGAACTCCAGCCCCTGACCGCCGTACTCCTCTGAGACCTGTGGTGCAAACAGGTCGCGCTCTTTCGCCATCTCCCAGCATTCGTGGAGCTCCTTCTCAGAGATGAGCTCGCCGGTACGGAGCGCCTCCCGCTCGCGAGGGAGCACGACCTCCTCCATGAAATCCTCGACACGGCCGGCGACTTCCTTGGCTTTCGCAGAGTCGTGATACTCCATATCACAGTTCACGACCGGAACTATGTAAAACTGTATCCGTTCGCTCGCAACTGCAAGCGGAACCGCGACCGCAGGTTTACGCTGTAGTCGAATTCTCTCTATATGGTTTCAGCTGTTGAGTGGCAGTGGTGTACAGCAGACAGCTGTTCGACAGTCACCGCCATCACGTCACTCCTGTGGGGAGTAGTTCGGTGCTTCGTCGGTGATCATCACGTCGTGTGGATGGCCCTCGGTCTGTCCGGCCGAAGAGACTCGGACGAACTCTGCTCGCTCCTTGAAGCCGGGGATCGTCTCCGCGCCCACGTAGCCCATCCCCGAGCGCATCCCGCCGACGAGCTGGTGGAGTTCCGATTCCAGTGACCCTTTGTACGGCGTGGCGGCTTCGACGCCTTCGGGGACGAACTCCTCGTCTTCTTCCGTCTCTTTGAGATAGCGATCACCGCCCCCCTCGCTCATCGCCCCGACACTGCCCATCCCACGATACTGTTTGTACTTCTTCCCCTGCATCGTGATGACGCGACCCGGGGCCTCGTCCGTGCCGGCGAAGTAGGAGCCGAGCATGACAGCATCAGCACCGGCGGCGATCGCCTTGATCGCGTCACCGGAGTAGCGAATCCCACCGTCTGCGATGACCGGCACGTCCTCACGCACCGCGACGTCGGCCACCTCGGCGACGGCGGTGATCTGTGGCATCCCTGCTCCGGAGACGACGCGAGTCGTACAGATGGAGCCGGGACCGATCCCGACTTTCAGGCCGTCGGCGAAGTCGACGGCCGCCTCTGCCGCCTCGCGCGTGCCGACGTTCCCGACGACCACGTCGGCAGTGACGTCGGCCGTGATCTCTCGTGCGGAGTCGAGCACGTCGAGGTTGTGCGCGTGTGCGCAGTCGATGAAGACGATATCGACGCCGGCAGCATCGACGGCAGTCGCACGATCCGTCTCGAACGGACCGACAGCGGCCCCGACGCGGAGCTTCCCCTCGTCGTCGCGGGCGGCGTTGTCGTACTCACGGCGTGAGAGGATTCCGCTCATCGTGACGAGTCCCGTCAGTCGGCTCTCGTCGTCAACGACGGGGACCCGCTCGATCTTGTGCTCGTACATGAGTTCGAGCGCGTCACGCGCCTCGATTCCCTCGCCCGCAGTGATGACCTCGTCGGTCATCGCCTCGCGCACGGAGTCGTCTTCCGCGATACCGATGTACGGACGAATATCAGTCCCGGAGATGATCCCGAGCACCTCGTCGTCGCCGTTGACGACCGGCGCACCGGAGACGCCGGCACGCCCCATCAGCCGGTCGACCTCCTCGACCGTCATCTCGGGGGACGCGGTGACCACGTCCCGGATGATAAGCTCGTCGGCGCGTTTCACCTCGGCGACCGCCTCGGCGCTCTCCTCGATGCTCATGTTCCGGTGGATGACGCCGAGTCCGCCCTGTCGCGCAATCTCCGTCGCAAGAGGCGCCTCGCTCACCGTGTCCATCGCCGCTGACAGCACGGGGACGTTCAGCTCGACGTTCCGGGAGACTCGGGTGCTGGTGTCTGCCGCGTCCGGCTCGACGCGCGACTCCTTCGGACGAAGTAGCACGTCGTCGAAGGTCAGCGCCTCTGGTACGGTGAGCTTCTGCGAGAATCTGTTGTCTTCTACCATGTAAACGGTGCACGGCCACGTCTGAAAAGCATTCCGAGAGATACGATACCAGACCCGTGTGAACATATATCACGTAGTGCGATTCGATAGCGCGTCCGGGGTCGCAGGCTCGTTCGCCGCCGGTTCGCGCGTCCGAACTGTTAAGCCCGTAGCGTTGACATCCGGGGCTATGCAACGAAGACGGTTCCTGCAGGCCGCTGGGGCTGCAGGTCTGGGTGTGACGGCCGGTTGCTCGTCGGTCAGCGAAGCGATACCGGAGACGGGGCCGGCGGCCGACTTCCCGTTCCCGCCGGGCTGGGGACCCGACGGCGTGCAGAAGCCGAAGGTCGCGTTCCGCTACCACGACAGGGCGCTCGCCGACAAGCCGTTCACGGCGACGTTCGAGATACCCGGACTCGGCGACGACGGCGGCGTCATCGACAGCGCCGGAACTGGCGAACGGCGTCAGTCGGTCGTCGATAACCCCGAGTCGTACTACACCGAGCTCTACCGGGAGCCCGGCGTCAAGTACGCGGGCGTCTCAGCGGACGCCGACGACCGGTTCTCTCACCTCACGGTCGGCGACTGGGAGACCGGCTCCCGGTTCCCGGACGCGCTGCGGAAGGGCGTCGGCATCGTGTTCAAGCGCGCGCTCTCCCTGCCGTTCGGCGCCGGGAGCTTCGAGGTCCGCGACGAGGACGAGGACCCGCGGGTGGGCGTGTTCACGGTGGACAGCATCCCCGACGACAAGAACTGGACCGGTCTTGAGGAACTCCGCATCGAAATCGGCGCCGCCGGCGCCATCCGCGACATCGAAGCCCGGTTCACGCCGAACAGCGCTACCCAAGACGCCGATCAGATGGTGTATAGCTACGACCTCACGCTCGGCGAGTCGCCACCCGACGAGCGCGTACAGCGGCCCGAGAGACTGACGAAACTCCCGACGTTCGGGGTGGATTTCCAGCAGGACAACCGCGTCATGGCCGTGACGAACACCGGCGGCAGCCCGGTCGGAGGCGAGGACACCGGGATGGAGGCGTTCGGTATCGGCCCGGACGAAAGACGCACTGATGTCGACTTGGAACCGGTCGGGACGCTTCCCGCGGGCGAGACAGCGTACGTCGCCGGTGGCGACGACGGCCTGCAGATGACCGCATCACCCCCCGAGAGCGTCGACGGACGGCCGCCGCTCGCTGGCGAGCTCGCGGTGCGATTCCACTACTACCACGAGCGCGAGGACGAGGTCGGCGGCCCCTACGAGGTCCAGTACTCAACGGACTGCGACGGCCTGAACTGCTGACCGCGTCCGCCTGAGTGACCAGCGAGAGCCGCTTCATCACTCAGTTCCACGCAATACTTATATGAGATACGCCGTAGCTTCGCGTATGGACGCCGCATGTTCCAACGTGGCCCGTGTTGCCGGAACGAGTACACACTCCGTAGACACGACAGCGACAAAGCTCACGTTCGGAACAGCGGCCTGGTTCGCGTTCGACTGGCTCGGTCTCGCTCGGCAGCGACTGGGCTATCGCGACGCTGACCACCCACCGGCGACGGGGTATCGCCCGCAGCCCTGAATGAGCGTCTCGAAACACCCGATCGCGGTTCGTCTCGAGCAGCAGGTCGGCGAGGGGACCCGACTGCTCGCGACAGTGATGTGTCTCCCGCTCGTCGACGGCATCTTTCCGGCCCTCGTGCTCGCGGGCGGGCTCTCGACCGCGCTCGGGATTCTGGAAGTCGGACTGCTCGTCTTCGGCGGGTCGGCGACGCTGGCGGTCGTCCTCGCCGAGATGGAGGGGACGCGCCGCGAACAGATACAGTCGATCCTCTTGGTCGGTGTGCCGCTCGTGGTCGTCGCCGGGGCCGAGACCGCACTGGCTCCGACGATCGCGACGATGCTCGCGATTCCGACGTTCGAGCGGTTCGCCGCGCTGGTCATCCTCGCCATCGCAGCCAAGACGGCTTCCGCGACGGTCGGTGAGTATCTCCCCTCACCGGGTGTCATCGTCGGACTCGGGCTGGTCGCGTCGTTCCAGCCCGGCAGCTTCGAGCTGGCATTCAGCGCGAACCCGACTGTCATTCTCCGAGGGATGGCCGCGGCGGGAGCCGGTGTCTCCTTCGCGCTCGGCGCTGCGCTGTTCGGTCCGTGGCTCCGCGGCAACGTCGATATCGACCGCTTCCGGTTCGGTAGCGCCGTCGCGCTCGGCGTGCTCCCGTTGAGCATCCTCGGTCTCATCGAGGCGAACGTTCCGCTCGCGCTCGCCGTGCTCGCCGTCACGTCGCTGCTCTCGCTCGATCCACAGGGCGCAGTCGAGCCGGAGCCGATGTCGGACGACGAGAGCGCCGACGCCGATCAGGGCGACGAGCCGGTAGGCGACCCCGCTGGAAGCGAGCAGGCCCCGTGGCTCTGACGACAACGCTTTGACGCGCCGGCTGAACGTTGAGGTATGGCCGACAATCGCGTCGTGGAGGGGCGAATGGTGACGCCGAAGGCGCTCGCCGAACGGATCGAAGGCGACTCTGTTATGGACGCCGAGGGAATCGAGGACGCCGATTTCGACTGCCCGGACTGCGGTGAGAGCGTTCTCTCCGTCGGCTACATGCCCGGCGTGGCGAGCTTCCACACCGGCTACAAGTGTCAGGAGTGTCCGTGGTCGGATATCGAGGCGTAGCTACCGCGGCAGCAGCTGTCCCCAGTACCGTTTCTCGATGAGTTCGACCGTCAGCGGCTCCGTCACCGACACCTGACACGACAGTCGCGGGTAGCCGTAGCGCGCGGCCAGCCGGTCGTGCCAGTGGTCGGCCGTCGGCTCCGTCCCGTCGTCCGTGTGGACGCGGACGCCACAGCTCGCACAGAGACCGTTGCCGCCGCAGTTAGCGACCTTCGCCGCCGGCGCGTACACCTCGAAGCCCGCATCGAGCAGGAGCGTCCGGAGGTTCTGTCCGTCTGTCGCTGTGAGTTCGGTCTCGGTCTCAGTCTCGGTCTCGCCGTCTCGCACTCGCACCGCGTGTGTCTCGGCCATAGGTGTCGATGGGCGTCGAGCGGTATAGTCGATGCCCCGAATCGAAACCCCTTTACTCGGAATCCATGTACGAGGAGACGAGGGGCTGTGGCCAAGCCAGGCATGGCGACTGACTCCAGAGGCCACGCGCCCGGTGACGAGACTCCAGACTGATATACCGAGCCGGCGACTGATCATCGCCCGCGATGACGACCCTCTGGAGGACCGAGGCGCACACCGGAGATATCAGTCGATCGGGGGTTCAAATCCCTCCGGCCCCATACTCACTTTGAATGTTTCAATCCCACAAGGGTTCGTCTGTAACGCGCGCTCCGCCCGGAGCATGAGCCGCCGGATATCGCTTCAACCCCACAAGGGTTCGTCTGTAACAGAAAGCGACCAGCGGCTCGCCGGGGGGTAGCTCGCTTCAACCCTACAAGGGTTCGTCTGTAACAGTCGCTGAGACTGTCGGGCGAGACCCAGAAAGCAGCTTCAACCCTACAAGGGTTCGTCTGTAACTAGCGCGAACTAACAGCCACCCTTCGCGTGTCCGCTTGCTTCAACCCTACAAGGGTTCGTCTGTAACATTTCTTCCCGCACCTCGGGCGAGTTCGCAGACACGCTTCAACCCTACAAGGGTTCGTCTGTAACCGTCGTATGCAGCCAGAGACAGCCATGTGTCCACAGGCTTCAACCCTACAAGGGTTCGTCTGTAACTCGGATCGACCGACTCACCCGCCGCGAGGAGCATGTCGCTTCAACCCTACAAGGGTTCGTCTGTAACCAGCCCCGCGAGGGTCCCCGCGCCCACTCCGAGGGAGCTTCAACCCTACAAGCGTTCGTCTGTAACTGTCGTACGTCGCCGGGTCCTGTGTGATCCCGACGCTTCAACCCTACAAGGGTTCGTCTGTAACCCTCACTCATCCAGATCACCGATATGAGATCTCAGTGCTTCAACCCTACAAGGGTTCGTCTGTAACCGTGACGATGTCGCTGGATGGCGAGACACGTTCACGCTTCAACCCTACAAGGGTTCGTCTGTAACCGCGGCCGGACGTTGCCCTGCGTCCTCGATCCGTTCGCTTCAACCCTACAAGGGTTCGTCTGTAACCGGCTCAACCTCGCCGCGTTCGTTCCGTCGGACGAGCTTCAACCCTACAAGGGTTCGTCTGTAACCATACTCGATCTTCGGGAGACACGTCTGCTAACGTGTGGATACAATAAAGAGCTTCTGTCGACCCTCAATAAGCTGCATTCCACAGAGGGTTGACGGAACTAGCTAGAGAAACCGCTGCTCTTCGGTCGGATCGTCGGTATATACCGTCCGGTTCAGGAGTGCATCGGAGGATAACTCGTAGATGATTGTTGATTCGCCGGGTTTCAGCAGATCATCGACCTTTCTTTCAGCGTAGCTAGATTACCTTCGGAGATCTCCCCCTCAAGTCCCGAGTTCTGGACGTGGAAAAAGTATCGACGGTCGAATTTGAGGGCCCCCTGCGTCCGGTCGGCCTCCGGATCATAAACCACCACGACGTATACGCTATCACCACCGTTGGAACGAATCGTACGCCTCGCCGGTGAGTAGGTGTTTTGAGCTTGTATGCTTCGAGCTGCAGCAGGTATTGATAGCTGACCTTCCGGTTCAACATCGGATGTTCAACAGTCCGTTCCGGTGTCTCGTCGAACTCCTTCGCGTACATCTTTCGTCCGGATTCGTTTAGCAGACAAGAGCCGAGATCAGTCATCATTTGATGCTGTCGCCGACTACCAGCAGGTCAGTCTGGAGTCGCACGAACGCATCTCGGTCAATATCTTCAATCGTAGTTTCGAGAGTTGGCGCGCTTCGAGAGCCGCTTTGACTATCTTAGTAGAGGCGTATCAAGCACCGTCGACCTCGTAGTTATGAGGATTCTGAGTGATAAGATCTGAACGAAATGAGTTGCCACATTCATACCTCCGTATCGAAGACAACCGATTCAATCCTAACGCCCTCTCCGGTAGTGATATCATATCCATCGGCTTGACTCGCAGGCGTAAATGCTCGAAGATCATCATCAGTATTGTCTTCTGAGACCGGGATCGAAGTGACACATGACTGCAGTGCCTGAAAGTTCGATTTCGCAGCTGTCCACCGGCCGTCTTCTTTGCCATTCAGATACGCCTCAAATTCTTCCCGTTCGGAATCAGTCACTAACACCGCAACATCAACGGTCTCGTAATCATTATCGATCAGGGACACACTCCGTAAGTACTCGCCGTTTCCGCTATGGAAGGCATCAACCAGCGGATCAGTCACTGCGTCCGTCTGCCGTTGTGCATGGAGTGTTTCATAGAACGATTTGATACCGGAACTGATGAGTGCTGCTTCAGGGATCTCCGCCGTAGTTCTCTCGTCTCGAAGCGACTGCAAAACGGTTCGTGTCGGTCGAAGCAGGGAGTCATCACCGTAAACCAACTTGCTTGGCACATACTCACGGCCTGCTGGACTGTCGAGTCGCCAGATCGTCACCGTCCGAGTCGGCCCCCCAAACGAGCGATTACAACGTCCAGCAGCTTGGACAATCGCAGGCAGTGGAGCAAAGTCTCGAAACAGACGATCAAAGCTAATGTCGACCCCAGCCTCGATCAGTTGGGTCGAAATCGTAATCGTCGGGAGATCATCGAACGGTGTGGTCGAATCATCGCTGATAACTTTTGAGAGTGCATCTAACAGTAAGGATCGGTCTTTCGGCCGGAGACGCGTGGTCAACGTTGCCGTGAGCAGTTCACAGTCATCGGTGGACGCATCGAGATAGCGTAGATACCCAGCCGCTGATCTCTCCTCGTCATCGGTCGCTCGCTGGTAGGCCAGCAGTGAGTCACCAAGAGCCAGAGTCGTCGGTTCTGTGAGTGCCTCGGTCATCTCAACGGCACAATCAACCGTATTGACGATCGAAAGCGTGTTTCTTCCAGCAGCTGTCTCAGCCCGTACCACCTCAGCAGCATCAGGGATCCCAAGAGGCTGGCTCGTCCCGGTAAAATAATCTAATAGACTGTCGTGCAAGGTGAATTGCACACGAGGAGAATCCTCCAAGACGGCTGTATACTCATCAGCCATATCCACGAGTGGCTCTGGAGTCGGACATCTCGCCAACTGGCGAAGAAACCGTGGCTGTGTGGCAGTCATCAAAATCACGGTTGCATCATACAGCTCGACGCAACTCTTGATTAGCTGGCCGATGAGGTTCCACCACGACAGCGGGGCAGCCTGTGGTTCGTCGATGACGATAACACTGTCATGGAGGGCCGGCAGTTTCACCGATTGAACGTTTCCAGGGCCAGCGAGACTCTCAAACAACTGCGTGAATGTCGTTACGACAAGCCCGGATCGCCACGCTTCTGCATGCAACGTTTCTCGACCGGTCCCGTAGCTTTCACCCGCCAGCTGATTGGCAGCGGTGCGGGTGTCTGCCAGATGGTGGTGTTTGGTGTATGCCGTTGAGTGTGGCGTCACATCCAAAACAGATTGGATTTCGCTATCGACTTGATCGATGATCGACGTATACGGCAACGCATAGATGACGCGACTATCCCGATTGTCAGCTCGCGTCATGGCGGCTCGAAGCCCACTGTATGTCTTCCCAAATCCGGTGGGAAGAGTCAACTCGAAGACGTACTGGTCAGGGCTCGCTTCAATCGTCTGGGTCGCACGGGCGTTGGCAGCGGTTTGGATCGCGGCCACTCGTTGGTCCGTCGTCGCAGAGCTGCTAGGGAGTGCTGCATCCGGATGCTGTCGATACCACCGCGATTCTGATCCATTTGGAAGGGTTGTCGAGGCGAGACGATCGACAGCTTGGGTGAGCTTCGTTACATCTGGGCGATCGACCGTGCCGAGATTGGCTGTCGTCTCCGGCGTTGTCAGTTCACTTGCATCGCTCTTATCGGCGGTCACCAGCGTCGACCACACTGCCTCCGTGTAGGCGTAGAATTGATCGGCCGCGTCGTCAGTCGAACGATTCGAAAATAGTTCTGCTTCGAGTTGATTGAGGAAGTTTAGATACTCAGAGATCTCCGTCTCGTTGATTGCTTTCCATCGGAGGCTGCCGTCTGTGGCTGCTTGGAGGATCTGATCTGCTGCCGGAGCGCATTCAACATCGATCTTTTCGAGCTGTTCAGCTAAAACAGCCACATGCTGTTGTTTGGTGACGCGATCCGACTGGCGATATCGCTCGAATTCGTGCTTCAGGTTCGGCAACACGCCGTGGTGTTTGGCGACTGCGATGAATCCGGCAGCAATCGTCTGGGGGCTGCACTCTAACTCCTGTAACACCCACAAAGAGAGTAACGCGCTGACGCCGCCGTGGAAAGTGTGCCTACGTGAGGGCGCCTCTGAACGACTGTCGGTTTCGAGATACTCCTGAAACCACGGGGTGAGCTTCCCGAAGTCGTGTGTCCACGCAAGACTGTGGGCGACCGTCGACCACTCTTCCCCATAGGGGGTCTGGCCCCACCCGTCGGTCAAAGCTGCTACTCCGCTGGCAACCCCTTCAAGATGGCGCGCTAGCGATTGGGTCTCTCGGGCTTGATATGCCGTCAGTGGATCGTCGGTAGTCATCGGAAACAAACTGTCCGATCACCCACGGTCGACAGCGGTGCCTCCGGTGCATGGAGCGGTTCCGTTTCAGGCGCGTACGCATAGGATGCAAAACCGGTTGTTTTACGACCAGATTCCTCGGCTTCCATGAACGCTGGTGAACGTTCCATCCGAAGTGGAGTGTCAGGCGTGGGAACAACATGGCCTTCCGGAACTGTGGAGCTGATCGCTTCCGGATCGCCACCAGCTTCGACCGTGTTTCGTTCGACATCCTCAAAGGAGGCCAGACACTCAGTTTTCCCGAGAGATGGTGTATACACAGCTCGCCCGCTGGTGAGATACTCAGCCAACCGTTCGAAGGTGTCTGTCTCCGCTAGGATGAGATCGATGCGGTAGGCTGCATCGACGACGTACTCGAAGGTTCGCCGTTTCCGTTCTTTGGCGATCGTTTCGGGGTCAATCACCGTTTTCCCAGAAACCCCTTGTGCAGATTTGATATCTCCACTGGTGGTCGGCAACGTCAACATCGGAATCGACTGGGTGCGAAGCGAACAGACTGGTGAGATCGCCATCGCTGAGTGTTCACGGCTGAATGTCTCATAATAGGAATCGCGTGGTTCCCCAAGGACAGCAGCTAACAGTCCGGCAACAGTCGTTCGAGGGATCACCCGATAGGTTGGCTTCTCCGTAGTCGAATCCACCCGTCGGAAATGTGCAAACGGGCCGCTGACGGTGAAGGACAAACACTCCTGACCGACGACATCTAGAGCTGTAGTCATGCCTCGTAGGGATCGTGTTCGACGACCGAATCGGCGCCGACAGCCGATTCAAGTGCGGTTGTTAGCACCTCCGGTCCACCAACTTCACCGTCGGCTTCGACGGTAAGATGATGGTCAGCAGTGTAGTGAACGGTCTCGACGTGTTCGTCGTACTTGTCTACGGCAGCTACTAACTCATCGATGTTGAGAGTGACATCCGTGATGTTGCGAAGCTCTGTATCGGCAACGTCGCCACTCAGCTCAAGCCCGTCATCGAGTGTCCCGATATGGAACTCGTCGGTAGCATACTCAACACGAAGATACAGCCGTGGTTGATGCCCCATCTTCGATCGGGTGAGAGTCTGGTTTTTGACCGAGCGCCACAACAATGTATCAAGCCGTTCGACATCTGCCGTACTGAGCAGTGTATCCCCTGCGGCGACTTCATTGACGATACCATGGAAGGGAATGATCGCATACTGGAGTCGGTTGTCCGTAGCGAAGGTTCCCTGCTCGGCATCTTTACTGCTTGAAACGACCGTCGAGAGCTGTTTTGATTCGCTTTTCTGGACGACCGTATTCAGGCTGCGAGCATGGCTAAACTGCACCGGCCCGATGAACTGTCCCGGGAAGCCCTCACCAATCGTCTCTTGGAAGTCACTACTGAACGAACACGTCGCCCCAAAGTAGCGGACATCAGCAGCATGCTGCAGAAAGCTTACCGCGGCTTCGTTTCCGCCCATCTTCTCGATGTCGTCCTCATCAAGGCCGGTCACCCGAGTGAATAGCACATCACGGCCGGGAACGTCTTCGATATCACTCTTCGAGGGGTTCTTGACGTAGATCCCAAAGTCATCGTCGTCGAGCTGGTCGCGAAGATACCGTTTCAATCGAACATCCGTCACGACAGCCGCCCCGGTCGTCTCGTCGATCCGGGGTTTGTCGTTGGCCGACAATGGATTGCCGTTCGGATTGGTGTCCTCAGCGTCGTACACGAAGACGATTTCTGAACGATTCGCTACGGTGTCGGTTCCATCAGGGTCGGCGGCGGCGGTGTCTGTATCAGTCATGGGATTAGTTGTCGTCGGCTGCAAGGGGTTGCTCGGAAGACTGTTCGTCGTCGGTATCGAGGCTCGTATCGCTGAGCCCGTAGGCGATCCCCAAGCTGTAGAGCCACTGGAGTTCGGCTTCGGTCAGTGACCAGTCATTGAGAGTCGCAGAGAGCATCAGATCAGGCAGTCGATCGGTGTACCGATTGAGTGTCTGATACGACCGACTATCCTCGGCTTCGGCGTAGGAATTGTTCATCTGCAGCACCTCTTTGGTGACCTCTTGAACGGTCTGTTTGGTGAGGTAATCGACGGGGTATCGCCGAACCAACGTTGAGGAGATATCCTCATAATCTTGGTAGGCGGTGATACGGCCCACCAGTCCACCGAGGATGAAGACGGCCCGTTGGGGGTCACCGTCTAAGGCGGCATGTGATTCAAGGAACTGTGCAAGTCGATCGTCGCGTGAGTCGTACTCGTCGATCATGGGCGTGGTTTCGAATGAGAGCGTCTGGCTGCTATCTAAGAACCCTGCATCAGTGAGGGCTCGAAGCTGGATGTATTGTTCGACGACACTGCGTTTCGGGAAGGCGATATACTCACCGTCGTCATCGAACTGCTCGCGTTGGTCTTGAACAAGTTGGTGGAGATAGTTTTCCAGTAACGTAGCAGCTGATAGTTTCCCATCGGTTAGCAGTGTCTTGACGGGACTAAAGCGGCTGTCATCGGCCGCTCCAGCTCCTGGCGTTTCATTTGCTTGCCGACTACTCCGGGTTGGCTCCGTCGTCCGACGGAAGTACACTCCGTAGAGGATCAGACGGGTTAGATTACTGGGCTCCCCGAGCAACCAACTGGACTCAGGAGAGGGGTTGCCTTCGAAGATGCCATTAGAATCGAACGGCATCCCACAGAGAACGGTGTTGTGGGCATCTTCAAGTTCTAACGGTCGGAAAACCCCATCGAGGGTGTCGAAGAAGACACGATCTGGATTCCCGGTAACCTGATAGACCACTGCGATCCGGACGGTCGAGTAGTTGAGGGAAGACGACGTTCCGAGAGACAATTCGCTCGAAGAATCAGAGTCTGTGGAGTAGGCTGACCGAACCGAGTCGAATAATTCGGTGACCGTCTCATTGAGGGTACCATCTTCGCCGGTGTCGGCCGACTGTAGTTCGGTGAATACCTCTCGATAGAATCTCTCGAAGGTCTCTGGGTCAGTCTCCGACCCACGGGTTGCCAGATACGGCAGCACGTACAGCCGTCGGCTTGAGCCCAAAGGTTGATAGAAGTCATCGAACACGGAGCCAGCCACCGCTACCGCAGCGGCAACGTCGAACGATAGCGGGCGATTTCTCCATGCCGATTGACCCTCTGTATCGAGATCGGCGAAGTGCTCGCGTTGCTTCTTGCCGAACATTCCAAACAACCCGGGCGACCCGCCAGTGACCGCTTCAACGGTGTCACTCACATAGCCAGTGGCTTCTCCTTCAGCATTTTCGACAGAGATACTGGTCAGCCGATCAGCTTTCTTTGCTCGCATTACATCGTTGAGCACCGGCACTTCGCCAGGATACTTGTACTCGGTTGCACCCGGTGGTTTCACCCGAACGGTGATCAGAGCCTCAATTTCGTCGTCTTCACTGTCGACCAACCGAAGGAACGAGTCAGCCAACTCGTCCATCGCGGTATCATCATCGCCGAGTGTAGCCAGCCCCTCAAGAATGGCCGCTTCATCAGGCTCAGCCGACTTCCGGACTTCTTCGGCGTACTCACTCTGAGCCCAGTCGGTGAACCGATCTTGGATGTTGTTTGTTCCCCACGCATCGTCACGGAGGCCGGCGATATGGTGGGCATCAGCACCCTTGTGGGTGGTAATCGAGTAATCCGTCATCGAGCTGGTTTTGCCCTCGGGATAAGAGTGGCCGACCTGATAGCGACCGGCTTCGGTCAACGTCGTAATCTCGACTGCCTCATCAGTTGTCTCGGCCGTCCCTAACTGTGGATTCTGTGGGTCAGAGAGATCAGCATACACGGTGATCAAGCTATCAGGCTCTCCAAAGAGACCACTCTTCGCGCGTGGCGTAAGGTATGCGAGATGTTCCGGCGCGAGATCCCAGTCCAAATCAGCGGAGGTAGCTGCGTTGTACCAATCGTACAACGAGTACTGCCAAGCGACCTCATACAGTGAGGCTGGAATTCGATCTTGGAACCGATCGACGGCCGTTTCAGCGAGTGTGTTACTCGTCATCAGTGATGTTGATAAAACCGAGTCCGAGACCGTTCCGTTCGCCAATGCCGGTGTCCAACGCAAGGTTGAGATGTCGGCGGTGATCGTCATCCCGAACCTGATACTCGAATCGCCACTTGCTGAGTACGAAAGTCATCTCTTGGCCTTTAGTGACTGTCACCGGCACTGCGAAGGTTTTCAGCAACTCGTAGCTGTCGAACAGTTCGTGGTCGGTTTCACTCGGCCCAGGGAGGTAGTCCGGACAGAACCGATCGTGTTTTTGATCGAGGTTGTTTTCGAGTTGGGTGACAAACGGCTCCATCGTATGTTCAGGCCGCCAGAACACAGCGGTATCGCCACCCGGATGGTCGATATTGTACTCGTCGCACCGCCATGGTGGAATCCGAACTAAGACACCAGTGCCGGTCTCGATCGTGCCGGTGCTACCGGGTTCGCCGACATCAGGCGATACTGGGGTTACATCTTCGACATAGAACGGCATCTCGCTAATGTTGAATTCCCGGTTGTCAAGTAGATCTGCAGCGACGTGAGCCAACAACTCTTTTTCGGGAGCTGCGACCAACACGGTTCGCTCATCGCCGGCTTGCATATCCCGCGGCGGGAATGGATTCGAGTAGACGAATCCCGGCGGCTCGCCGTCGCCATGTCGATCATCGAACTCGGTGTCTGAAAGTGCAGCCCAGAGCCTGCTACGCAGTTGGTGATGGTAATCGTTCTGGTAGACTGCGTCCGCTCGAGCGGACAATGTAGCCATTACACGCACTTCGGTGACTCACCTCCGTTGTGGATGCTCATGTGATTTGTTGTATATTTACCCACATCATAAATCTCCCCAAAGGGAGGTGAAAGTGGAGCAGTCATCTTGGTTATAGCCCTTTGACAGATAGTTTTGTTCTCTCGATTGAGTTCGGCTGAAACTGACATACAGATCATTTGGGTAGCTTCAACTTCTCTGAGATTCATTTGGAACCTTCCAGTAGATCTATATGCCCATGTTTCTAACTACAAGTGCATTTGAGAGGCTGTTCTGGCATGCCCAGCTATATTACGACCATTCGCGTGGTCTTTGGCTGGGTAGTCAATATCTTGGCACAAAGACGGATATAGTGCGTGTTAGATTAAAATTTTTGGTTGAGACAGTTCCTTTGGATAGAATAGGGGTTGGACCCCACAATCTTATTAGC
This sequence comes from Halobacteriales archaeon QH_7_65_31, assembly GCA_003021785.1. GTDB lineage: Archaea > Halobacteriota > Halobacteria > Halobacteriales > Haloarculaceae > Halosegnis. The sequence continues at coordinate 261,011 of PXQU01000013.1, forward strand.
GTTAATAATTTTATCAGGGCCTATGGGAGATTGAAGTGGCAAAAGATCAATCGGGTAGTTGAGACTACCAACTTTCAGTCGAACCCCAGTTGAAGCCTCAAAAAGAGGAGTATATGTGTTTTAGATAAAACTTCGTGGAGTTGAAGCAGTCCTTCGTCCAACCAGAACGCCGTCTCTATGCGTGCGCTCCAGTCTACCGGCGGCGGGTTCTCTACAGTATCCAGCAGTACCGTCACGACGTACTCACAGTCCCGGTCACGCTGTACGACACATATAGGCCGTATTGACATCCCACTTGGCGAGAGGATCGGTCACCTTGGGGAGGCGTAATATCCTGTGCAGTCGCCGTGATTGGGGTTCAACGCATCAACGGTTCGTCTGTAACAGCGTCCCGTCCAGCGCTCGACTAACGACGCCGACCCGATCAAGGAAGGGAGACGGGCGATAGGGTGGGTCGCGAATCGGGCGAATCTCGATCCCGACGAGTACGAGACCGAGGTCGACGGCGGCGAGGACCACACTTCGATGATTATCGACGCCGTCACAGAGTATGACACAGTGTGCGTCGGACTCTCGGAACGGAGCGACGCAGAACAGCTCGAGTTCGGATCGACCGCACGGCGGGTCAGCCGGGATGTCCCCGGCAACATCGCGGTCGTCCGTGGGCGAGAGCTACTCAAACCAGATGGCAGTGACCGAACGCTCGCTGATCTGACGGCAGCCGAAGAGATCACCTGATCGTATCTTCACACTCGTCGTAGAGTTCGGATCTAATTCTCGGAGCGACACCCGTCCTGTACGCTACCAGGGAGATGGACGACGACCGCCTCCGTGTCGAGCTAGCGAGCCACCTGCGCGAGCGTCCGCCCGTAACTGCTTATACTCCCTGTCACGATCCTCCGATTACGGTGTGCGTCGGCGCTTCGAGGTGTTCGAAATGATATGGTGACTTACGCCCTCGTAGAGACATCAATCCATGATACCCTGACCAGCCAAAAAATGGCGTTCGACCGGCTGGTCGGCACAAACTCACATCCACACGCCGGCGCCGTCTTCGGCTACTACCCTACGTTCGATGAAGGATCAGATCCGTCGTACGTGCGGATTCATCGCACTCATTCATGAAGACAGCAGCCATCGCAGGAGGCGCGGGCGAGCATCAGTAGTCGCCGAGCACGCCGAGCCGCCGCGCCCGGGCCGTCGCGTACTCGAACACGAAATACCCGCCGATGAGGTAGCCCACCGCGACCGAGACGAGCAGCGCCAGATCGGCGAGCGGAAACTCCCAGAGCCGGACGCCATCGACCATGGCGCGCTGGAGCATGGCGCTGCCGTGCGCTAAGGGGAGCACTCGCGTCCACGGCAGATCGAAGACGGGGGCCGAGATCAGCGCGACGAACCCGAACTGGAGGAGGTTGAGCCAGTTACCGATCTGCTTGTAGAGGACCGTCACGCCGCCGGCGGCGAAGCCGAGCCCGAGGACAGAGGTGATCGACAGTCCGGCGACGACGACGACCGTCAGCGGCGCGAGGCTGAGTCCCGTTCCCGTGACGACGAGCATGACCGCGAGGATCACGGCGCTCGTGAGGAACGTCCGTACCACCTTCGCGACCCCCTTCAACAGCGCGACCGGCGCGAAGCCGAACGGAGTGGTGATGTGACGCTCTAAGGTTCCCCACTGCACCTCGCTGCCGATATCGTTCGATACCGACGAGTACGCGCCCACGGACAGCGTCCACAGGAAGTAGCCGACGACGATTCCTTCGATCGAGTCCGTCAGCGCCTGCCCCGCGAGCAGCTGCCCGCCGAGGAACAGCGCGGCGAAGAAGAACAGCGAGACCACGATTCCACCGACCGCGTTCGCCGGATAGCGCACGAAGATGAGAAACTCCCGGTACAACACCGCCCGAGTCAAGTGGTAGTAGGTGGCCGGGCGATGCCCTTCATCAACAGCCGCATAACTGTCACCGACCACTCCGTTCGCAGACGCACCGTCAGCAGCTGCCGCGTCCGGACGCGACGCGTCGTTACTCACCGCGATGCACCTCCGAGTCCGGCGTCGCTCGCAACACCCGTGCGTTCGAGGAACACGTCTTCGAGGTCCGGCTGTACGGTGCGGAGATCGGAGACGGTGACGCCGGCCGCCCGGAGCGCGTCCGTCAGGTCGTACAGCCGGTCTCCGCCCGCGACGACCGTGATCGCCGGCGGGCGCGACTCACGGTCGACCGCCCGTACGTCGAACGCGTCCCGGAGTCCCGCGACGGTGTCATCGTCGAGATCCGGGCTCGCCACGCGGACGATGTCGCGGTCGGCTCCGCCGAGCAGCGCCTCGACGGTGTCGTCGGCGACGATCCGGCCGTTCGACAGCATGACGACGCGGTCACACACCGCTTCGATGGTCGTCATGTCGTGGCTGCTGACGACGATCGTGAGCCCCTCCTCGACGGCGAGCCGGCGGAGCTCCGCACGGAGCGTTCGCGCACTCTCGACGTCGAGCCCGAGCGTCGGCTCGTCCAAGAAGACCAATTCGGCGCCGCCGGCCAGCACGCTCGCCAGCGACACCTTCTGTTTCATCCCCCGCGAGAGGTCCCGAACCGGCGTGTCCGCCTTGTCCGCGAGATCGAGCCGGTCGAGCAGCCGGTCGTGGCGCGCCGCCACGGAGTCGGGATCGACCCCGCTTATCGTCGCGAAGTAGCGGAGGTTCTCTCGGACGGTGAGCCGCCAGTAGTCGTTGCGCGCGCCCTCCAGCATCGCGTCCACGTCGGCGTACGCCGTCTTGCGACCGTCGCGCACGTCAGTGCCGAACACTCGGACTGACCCCGCGTCGGGGATGACGATGCCCAGCGCGCACTTGATCAGCGTCGTCTTCCCCGCGCCGTTGGGACCGAGCAGGCCGACGACTGACCCGCGTTCGACGGCGAGGCTCACGTCGTCGACCGCCGTCACCGCGTCGTCGCCGTCCCCGAACCGCTTCGTGAACCCCTCGACCGAGAGGGCAGGCGGGCCGGTCATCTCCGCCCTCGATACGTCGTCGCGTTCGTCCCGCGTCTTGTCGGGCTCGCGGGGACCGTCGCGCGCGCTCGCCGCGCTCCGTGCCATTACACCTGCATAGAGGTCAAGCGGGATATATCCCCGCTCGGTTTCCAGTGCGAACACGGATCTCGACCAGTTCGCGGCGGCCAGCTCCGCCGCGAGGAGCTGTTCGGGACTCGCGCAAACCGTGGGGAACCTCGTCCGATTCCGTTACGGCCCCTTCGTCCCCCTTTCGGCTTCGTCGGCGTCCGTCGCTCAGGTCGATTCCGCGTCCATCGACCGTGCCGGATCGAGCGTCGCGAAGGCGAACTCGGTACTGCTGCCGAGCGGATCGGTCGCGGTCGTCGTCTCGATGTCGACGAAGCCGGCCGCGCGGAGCTGGTCGAGGGTGCGGTCCCGCCCCGGCGTCGAGAAGAACATCCGCCCGCCCATCCAGCCGCGCCGCACCGTCTCGAAGCGACCGCCGGAGAGCGTCAACAGGAGTCGCCCGCCCGGTCGAAGCACGCGAGCGAACTCCGCGTACGCCTCGGGGTGGCGCTCGCGCTCGACGTGAAACACCGCGTGGTACGCCGTGACCGCGTCGAACCGGCCAGCGCTGAACGGAAGCGCCGTCATTTCGCCGTGGACGAGCCGGGCGTCCGGGATCGTCTCGGCCGCGAGATCGAGCCCGCGACGGGAGACGTCGAGTCCGGCGCTGTCCGGCGGGAGGTTCGCGAGCGTGCGAGCACCGTCGCCACAGCCGACATCGAGGACGGCGGGGTCGCTGGGTAGCTCGGCGAGCAGGTCGTCGATCAGCGCCGCATCCGACCCGTCCGGGTCGCGCCGCTCTGCGTACGTCTCGGCCACTTCCTCCCATGCGCGGCGCACCGCGTTGCGGTCCATACCGGAGTAACGAGCGCGAGCGGCTTGACAGCACGGGCCGATTATCCGACCGGACGCGGGACACCGACCGCTTGCAGGACTGAGTGAGCGGTCGATGGTCGCCGTCGCTCGACGCATCCGGTGTTATTCGGGGCGCGTCCGCGAGAGAAGTCCGGAGAGCCCGTACTCCCGCATTGCCGCGTCCGGCTCTGGGAGCGGTGCGGTCGCGGTGTCGCTCTCGCGTTCGACGCCGAGCCGAGCACACACCACGTCGCTCACCGATTCGGCCATCGCGCGATGGGTAGTCAGCTTCCCCCCGACGGCGCTCGTCAGTCCCGCGAGACCGTCGCAGTCGGCGTGATCGAGTACAGAGTAGTCACGAGAGAAGCCGACGGACTCACCCGTCGCCTGTGGCTCGTACAGCGGGCGTACCCCCCAGTAGGTGTGCGAGGTATCGGCGTCGGCGAGCGCGGGGACGACCGGCGTGAGCTCCTCGAACAGCAGGTCGGTCTCCCACTGCGCCTTCGGGAACTCGTCCGGGTCGTCGACGGTCACGTCGGTCGTCCCGAGTACGGAGTGGCCACCGGACGGGACCACGATATCGCCGGAGGACTTCGGACGACAGCGGTTGAGGACTGCATCCGCGTAGCGGTCGGTCGTCACGCACATCGCACCACGGGAGGCGCGCATCTCGATATCGACGCCAGCGAGTTCGGCCACGCCGTCCGCCCACGCGCCCGCTGCGTTGACGACGTGGTCGGCACGCACTGTCCCGTCGGCCGTCTCGACGCCGACGACGGTATCATCCTCGACGACCAGATCGGTGACTGTCGTCTGCTGGTGGATCGTCGCGCCGTTGCGCTCGGCGTCGGTGGCGGTTGCGGCGACAAGCCGCACGGGGTCGATCGCGCCGTCCGGGACGGCGAGTGCGGTCTCGATCTCGGCGGCGAGTCGGGGCTCACGCTCGCGCGCCTCCGCGCTGGTGAGTCGCTCGGTCGGGATGTCGCAGTCAGCACAGGCGGCTGTCAGCGTGTCGAGATACTCGTCGGGATCGTCGGGGAGCGAGACGAACAGCCCACCGGTGTCCTCGATACAGTCGGGCGCGATCTCGCGGAGAGTCAGATTCTCAGCGATACAGCTCCGGGCGGATTCGGGATCATCGACGGCATACCGCGCGCCGGAGTGGAGCAGGCCGTGCATCGCGCCGCTGGCTCCCGCGGCCAGCTCACCGCGTTCGAGCAGCGTCACGTCGACGCCGCGGCGCGCGAGGTCTCGCGCCACGCCGACCCCCGTCACGCCGCCGCCGACGATCGCGACCCGTGTCGCGTTCATGTCCGATCGGTGGGGGTCGTCACGGTTACGCTGTACGCATCGGGAGCGGCGATATCACGGCGCACGCGTGGTCAGTTCGAGTGCGTGGATGTCCGTCGTCATGTGCTCGTTGAGCGCGTCGTAGACGCGTTCGTGCTGATCGAGCAGTGAGAGATCAGCGAAGGCCGGCGCGACGACCTCGGCTTCGAGGTGATCGTCGTCGTGGCTGCCGCGAGCGCGTGAGACGGTGGCCTCGGCGTCGGGGATGTCCGCTTCGATGAGCCGTTCGACGTCGGCGGGGTTCATATCGTGGGGTGGCGACGACCGGTGAAAAGCCCGACGCCCACGGACAGGTATACACGGGAGCCGACCGTTACCCCGGTATGGATATCCACTGGCATCGCGACGATCTCCGCGCGAGGGACAACGCTGGTCTCGCCGCCGCGAGTACCGACGGCCCGGTCCTCCCGGTGTTCGTCTTCGACGACGAGATTCTCCGGCACGGCTCCCCTCCGCGGGTCGCGTTCATGCTCGACGCGTTGGCCGAACTCCGCGAGTGGTATCAGGCCAATGGCGGTGATCTCTGTGTCGCCCGCGGTGATCCGACAGCCGTTCTACCGGACCTCGCGGCCGAACGGGGCGTCGAGACGGTCCACTGTAACGCCGGCTACTCGGGGCTTGCACGCGACCGTGACAGCGCCGTCGCGGAGGCGCTCGACGCCGACGGCGTGGCTCTCGAAACCCACGAGGACGCACTCCACCACGAGCCCGGCTCGATTCGGACCAACGCCGGCGAGCCGTACTCGGTGTACACCTACTTCTGGAAGAAGTGGCGCGACCGGGAGAAGGCCGACCCGTACGACGCGCCGGACGCTATCGCCGACGTGACCGGCGAGGAGCTGCCGACGCTCGCCGAACTCGGATTCGAGGAACCCGAGGCCGACGTCGAGCCGGGCGGGATGGAGACCGCCCGCGACCGCCTCGACAGCTTCGTCGACGGGCCGATCTACGAGTACGAAGAGATCCGCGACACCCCCGCCGCCGACCGCACCTCGAAGCTCTCGGCACACAACCGCTGGGGGACGATCGGACCGCGGGAGCTGTACGCCGCCACCGAGCGGGCGGCGGCGAACGCCCCCGACGAGGACGCCGCTGAGGCCGTCGAGGAGTATCAGGGCGAGCTGGCGTGGCGGGAGTTCTACCACCACGTCCTCTACTTCCATCCCCACGTCGTCGACGAGAACTACAACGAGTACGAGGAGGGGATCGACTGGCGGGACGACGAGGCGGAGATCGAGGCGTGGCGCGACGGGGAGACCGGCTACCCGATCGTCGATGCCGGGATGCGACAGCTCAAACAGGAGGCGTGGATGCACAACCGCGTCCGGATGATCGTCGCTTCGTTTCTGACGAAGGACCTCATGGCTGACTGGCGATACGGCTACGACCATTTCCGCGCGAAGCTGGCTGATCACAACACCGCCAACGACAACGGCGGCTGGCAGTGGGCCGCCTCGACCGGAACCGATGCGCAGCCGTACTTCCGCATCTTCAATCCGATGTCACAGGGGGAGCGTCACGATCCCGACGCCGAGTACATCCGCGAGTACGTCCCCGAACTCGACGGTGTCGACGCGGACACGATCCACTCGTGGCACGAGCTCACGAAGTCGCAACGCAAAGCGACCGCGCCGGAGTATCCTGCACCGATTGTCGACCACAGCGAGCGCAGAGAGCAGGCGCTCGCGATGTTCAAGCGCGCACGCGGCGAGGACCCCGACGAGTAGGCGAGCGCGCATCGACTCCCGCCCGAACGCGATACCGGGAATTCGCGTGGCACTCCTCAACTCTTTTCACCTTCCCGAGTGTCTTGAGACGTGAGGGTATAACAATGAGTGAATTTTCCAACCCGGAGCTTGACCCGCTCCCGTACGACTACGACGCGCTGGAACCGTCGATCTCCGAGCAGGTACTCAACTGGCATCACGACACCCACCATCAGGGCTACGTGAACGGGCTCGAAAGCGCCGAGGAGACGCTCGCGGAGAACCGCGAGTCCGGCGAGTTCGGCTCCTCCGGCTCCACGATCCGTAACGTCACCCACAACGGCTCGGGTCACTATCTCCACACGCTGTTCTGGGAGAACATGGACCCGAACGGCGGCGGCGAGCCGGACGGTGACCTCCGCGCCCGTATCGAGGCGGACTTCGGCTCGTACGAGGGCTGGAAAGGCGAGTTCGAGGCCGCCGCAGGCGAAGCCGGTGGCTGGGCGCTGCTGGTCTACGATCCCGTTGCACAGCAGCTGGTCCCGCCCGCGGCGACTTCATCGAGGGATTCTTCGATGTCGTCGACTGGGACAACGTCGCACACCAGTACGAACAGGTCGTCTCGCGCGTCGAGTAAACAGTCCGCTTCTCCGTTTTTTCACCGCCGGGTAGAATTGCGGAAAGACGATCTGAGATAAGAGCAAAACACCGCCGGAGAGGAGAAACAGCCGCCAGTGTGGGCTAGTCTTATACTGATTCAGCAGCACCTTCGAGAATGTATTTCGCGATCCAGAGGAGAAGAACGCCAACACCAGCTGCATATAGTATCCCGCTAAGAGTCTCTGACGTACGTACGCCGCCGGCAAAACAAGCTCCGACGATAATTAACACTCCCAACGTCTCAGAGTACCCCCCTTCCTGTGCCATATCAGAGGGTCCCTCCTACTTCACTTCAATTTAACCCTCTTTTTGGAAGACACGCCAGATTCTTGACATCCTCCCCGCGCTAAAGCGCGAGGATTCCCCGAAGGGGATATTCAGGTTGCGCGTTTCCTCGGTTCGCAAGGACGCTTTCGCGTGGAACGTCGAAGGTTGCCACCGAGTTGTGACCAACGGTGTGCGTTCCAGCGCGTACAGCCCTGTCAATGGGGCCTTCCTCTCTGTCAACTACAGACGTCAACGACGGCGGGGTCTTCAGCCCGCGAGGTAGCACGGTTCGCGTCAGCCGAACTGCTACGCCGTGCATGGTTCACCCTCCCGTTGTGCGATATTCTCCGACGCGTTCAGGTCGGCATGGCGTCCACGGTTGCACTCCGAACATAAAAAGTGGTCGCCATCACGGGTCCCCATCGACCCACACGCCGAACACCGTTGGCTGGTATGGTACGCATCGACCTTCTCGACGCGGATACCAGCGCGTTCGGCTTTGTACGTGATGAACTGTATGAGACGACGGGAGAGGTTGTGATTCAAGTCCTTGATCCGACGGTGTTCTTTGTCACCCACACGGTTACGTGCGCGAAGCGCACCCGCTTGTGAAAGCGAATCGCGTAGGGAACGATATCTGCGTCGAACGTACTTCGCCTCACCACCAGACACCAACATCGACTCGTCCTCACCGTGGGCGGTCACAGCGAGGATGTGACGTTCACCAATATCGACACCGATAGGCGTCTCGCCCGACGTTTCAGTGTCGTATTCGATGTTGAACGTACAGAACCAGTCATCGCCACGGCGGTACACTTGAAGTCGTGTCTTGTCGGCGTCACCTTCGACCAGTCGGTCTACAGGGTCGGCAATATCGTCGTACACTTCTATCGGGGTGTACCACCATTGGGAGACGCACGGGAAGCCGATCACGACCGTACCGTTCTCGGTCGTGTCGAGTTCCCAGTTCTGGTTGTTGACGGCGAACGGCTGACTCTCTCGGTAGCGAACCTCTCCGTCCTTGGTGTGGTCGGCTTTCGCTTCGCGGATGGCTTGGTTCTGGATAGCCGAGTAGAGGTCGTTGTCGATGCTGGCCGTGGTCACGGACTTGCCGAAGTCACCGTTCTCCCATCCGTCGATGCAGAACTGTTTGGTGTCACGGTAGAGGCGGGTAGCGCGTTGCCACTCTTTCCGCCGTGAGCGGGATGGGTTGTGGAATTTCGCGGTGACAGTCACCACGACCATTACAACTGTAATCAGATGTGCTTGTTTAAGTATCTGTTGGAATATCAAACCGTGCTATCGACGGTGGATTGTGTCGTCAATTGTCGGATTCATCCCCGCCCTGAAGTGCGGGGCTTTCTCCTTGTGCTACAGTAATCCGCGCCATGTCTGAGGTACTCGACACACCCGCGAACTACTACTCCCGGATTCGACGGGAGCGTTGCGTGTCGGAGTTGAAGCTGCGCCGACCGGCTTGCATACCGAGCGACGTCGACATGCAACCCTTCACGATAGACGTCATGCCCCTGCGCCGACGTTTCGTTGTGATCCATTCGGGCGATTGCGCCCCACACCGCAGGGTCAGTCGATGATCGGTAATGGAGCGTGACGAGAAAGCGAGGAAGGTGTCCCCGTTCGCGGTCGAATCCGACTGTGAGAAGGCAATCAGACCGATCACACGAAACATGATACGCAACATCGTAGCCGTCCGGTCGGGAAGGGGTGTTCGTTCATATAGCCGTTTCGTTGCGGCAGTCTTCAACTCTCATATATCCTCAAAATAAAAATCTTAACAAACAGCTAGCCATGATCGACCAGCTCAGCCATCGCTGTGGTGCTTTCTGGCTCGTGGCGTGCAATCGCGCGGAGCAGTCGGAGGTTCGGTTCGCTCATCAGTCGATCGAAGTCCACGAGCCACTCGAACTGTAACACCGGCTCCATCGGCTCGGCAGGCTCACCTCGTTCCGCGCGCGTCAGCCGCTCTCGCGCTCGCTCGTGGAGCTGTTCTCCCTCGTCGACTCGGATATGTAGCGTCGTACTCATCTGTTTCTCCTCCGTTCGACGTCGCGTCGAAAGTGGTCGTACAGGGCCACGATACCGGGGAAATCGACACGTTCGACGCCTTTCGCGGTGTGGCGCTCATGCCGTTTTTTCTGCTCGTGTGCGTTGTCGTATCCATATCTATCGTATGCCCCTATCCGCATTTTCTATAGTTCAGACCCCATACGACTTCCCAACGACACGCTTGTACCTCATCGCTCACAATCGCTCGTATGCCGCGACCGAAATCGACGTTCGACGACGTACGCGAGTTCGAGTTCCGTGATCCGACGGAGGTACTCGACCCCGACACGATGTACACGGTGTACGAGATCGCGCGCCTGCTCCAAGGGGTCGAGGTCGACCGTGAACTCGATGCCGCGACAGAAGGCGTCTTTCTCGACTGGGCGATCCCGTGGATGCTCGACAATCAGGCGGCGTTCTGTTTCGCCGAACCCGACGACGACGCGAGTCCCGGCTTCTACGGCCTACGGGATTAACCCATCTGCGCGCTCCGGAGTGCAAGCTCGATGTGGTGGCGAGCCTCGCGTTCGATGCTCGGCCCGTGGCCGGCATGAAGCGAATCGAGTGAGTCGTCCGTCGCGTCGAGGAGCCGCTCGATGCTCTCGACGAGGCGCGGGTGGTCCCCCTCGTCGAGGTCAGTCCGACCGTAGCCGCCGTTCGCGAACACCAGATCGCCGGCGAACACCGTCTCACCGTCTGTTCGCAGGAAACAGAGGTGATCGTCTTTATGACCGGGCGTGTGGAGCGCGCGGTAGTCGTGATCGCCGAGTGTGATCGTCGTGTCGGCTTCGATCTCGCGGTCCACGAGATCGTGGTCGGGGTCGAACCCCCACACGTCCACGTCGAACGCCTCGGTAACGGCCCCGGTGTTCCCGATGTGGTCGTGGTGGGTGTGGGTCAGGACGACGGCGTCGAGACCGCCGGTTCGGCTCTCGATCTTCGAGACGACGTCGAACTCGTTGCCGGGATCGACGAGGACCGTTCGGTCGCCGTCGACGAGAAAGACGTTGCTCGTGAACACCTGTTCGCTCGCGGCGAGATTCGAGATGTGGGCCATATCACGAGGAGCAGACAGAGACACGAAAAGCCTGCTGACGCGCGATGAGAGACGCAGTGCCGTGTCGAAATCGCCTTGTCGGTTGTGGCCGAGAGTCAGGTATGAACCGGACTGCAGTCGCAGTCGGGGGTATCATCACCCTGTTCGTTCTCGTGCAGGTGCTCGCACTCGCGCTCGTCGCTCCCTTCGACGCGGCGGGGTATCAGGCCGTTCCGGACGGACAGACCGACAACCCGGTCAACAGCCTCGTCTACATCGCCGGCATCCTCGTCGCGACCGGGCTGATGTTGCTCGCCTTCCGGTACGACGCCGACAGTCTGGTCCGGGGCGTGATTGCACTCAGTGCGACGTACATCTGCTACTACGTCTTCTCGGTGCTCTTGCCGCCGGTCTCGGTAGCCGGGATTCCCGTTCTCGCGCTCGCGGCGGCGGTCGCACTCGTCGCTGCGATGCTCGCGTACCCGGAGTGGTACGTCATCGACACCGCCGGCGTCGTGATGGGTGGCGGTGCAGCGGGGCTGTTCGGCATCTCGTTCGGCGTTCTCCCGGCGGTCGTGCTGCTCGGTATCCTCGCCGTCTATGACGCGATCTCCGTCTACGGGACCGAACATATGCTCGATCTCGCCGACGGTGTGATGAACCTCAGACTTCCCGTAGTTCTCGTGATGCCGCTGTCGCCGTCGTACTCGTTCATCGACGCGATGGACGATGAGGAAGGAGCGACGGACGAGAGCGACGACACCGACGGCGAGCGCGACGCGTTCTTCATCGGGCTCGGCGACGCGGTGATGCCGACGGTGCTCGTCGCGAGCGTGGCCCATTTCAGCGACCTGCCGACGCTCGTGCCCGGACTCGACGCGCCGCTCCCGGCGGTGACTGCGGCGATCGGAATGCTCGCCGGCTTACTCGTCCTGATGCGGCTCGTCGCCGCGGGGCGCGCACACGCGGGGCTACCGCTCCTAAACGGCGGCGCGATCGGCGGCTATCTCGTCGGTGCGCTCGCGGCCGGGATTCCGCTGGTTGAGGCGCTCGGCGTGGCGTCGTATCTGTAAACGACTTGTTCCACAACTCGCTCACGTTCTCCCGAGATCTCTCTCAATTCGCCCCGATCTACGCCGAACGACCGAAAAATTAGACCGATAAGACCGTTATTCCGTGTATGGTTCGCGTCGATGACGCAGGTGTGTGACGAAGTGTTGGCTGGATCGTGAGGAACTCTCCGAGCTCGAAGCCGCAGCTGCTCGCGTCGACTGGGAGCGAGAGATCGCCGTGATGTTGATGGGCCGGTGTGGCTTCCGTGCCGACGAGGTGACCTACCCCGGTGACGCTGAACTTCGATGGAGCGATGACGGTGAGTGCTGGTTCGCCGAGGTGCGTGGGAAGAACACGAGTGGCGGCGAGCCGAAGCTCCGTGATGCATGGATACCCGAGACGACGCAGACGAACATCACGCGGTTTAGTCGCGAGCGTAGACGCGAGACGGGCGAGTCGTGGGTGCAGACCAGTCAGTCGAGCATCCGGCGGTGGGTGAAAGAGACCGCCGAGGAAGTCGCTCAGGACGCCGCACAACCCGCACGTTGGCGTGAAGTGTCGAGCCACGACCTCCGGCGGTCGTGGGCGACGTACCATCTCGTGGAGCGGCAGGTGGACGCGCGGACGATGATGAGCGTCGGTGGGTGGTCAGACTACTCCGCTTCGAGCCGTACCTCGCAGAACCGACCGAGGGACGAATCGGGACCGCGATGCGTGGCTGATACAAGTAGCGCAACAAGTATCAGTCATCGGTCTGTAGAACTGCGTATGGCAACACAGGAACCTGCCGAAGAGACAAAAGTGAGCGATAGCGGTGTCGTTACGGTTCCCGCTGACATTCGCCGCCGGCTCGACATCGAACCCGGCGATAAGCTCCGGTGGAACACCGACAACGACGGCAGCCTGACTGTGGAGGTCGTTCGAGAGCGGTACGGGGCATTCGAAGACGACGAGATGAAAGCTGACCTCGGTGGCGATGGACTCGAAACCCACGACCGTGCCGGCTACGAGGACGACATCTGATGCCGGCCACGGTTATCGACTCGAATGTCCTCATCGACTACAAGGACACAGGAGGTGACCGCCACGAGCGAGCAGAGACACTGGTTCGAGGTTTCGACAGCAGTACTCTCCCGACCGCCAGAGTGACGAACTACGTCCTGCTGGAAACACTGAACTGGATTCACGAACGCCGACGCCACGACATCGCTCTTGACCTCCAGCATCGGCTTACCGACTCCGCTGGGTTCGAACTCATCAACGCAGCGCAGAAGGACTTTCACCGTGCCGTCGAGCTGTTCGAAACCTACGAGACGCTCGCGTTCGGCGATGCCACTATCGCCGCGTACATGGAACGCACCGATCTCGAGTATCTGTACTCCTTCGACGATGACTTCGATCAGCTCAACTGGATAACGCGACTCGACACTGCTGAAAACCCGTTTAGTTGACACGTACATACTGATAGATACAGTCGCTCTGTCCGGTGGGTAACCAGCTGTCAGCTGTTGTCGTATACCCATGTCTTGAACGACTGGAACTCTTTCGTCCCGGCCTGCTCGCCGATAGTTCAAAGGGTTCCAGTGTCTGGTTTGTCGTGTAGCGGGACGGGAACAGTTCGTGTATCACCTCCACCATCTCTATCCCGGATATCCTACCGGGCATCTATTCGAAAATATCGGATTCATCAAGCGGTTCGGAGTGGTTGTTCGCCGGGTCGATACCGGCTTCGCGGAGTTCGGCATCGGTGAGCGTAATCGTCGGTTCGATACCGGTACTCGTGGTTATACTTTCGACGCCGCAATCAAAGCTGTGTCGGGGGCTACCGCAACGCCTCGCTCGCGGGAGCGAACTCGATCTCCTGACCGAGCCCCCGCTCGCTGGCCCGCTCGTAGAGCATGTAGCCGGCGGCGACCGTCTCGATACCCGTTCCCCCGGAGTCGAACAGCGTGATCTCCTCGTCGGTCTCGCGTCCGGCGGCGTGGTTGGCGAGGATCTCACCGAGGTCCGCGTGGACGTGGTCGTCGTCGACAGCGCCCGCCTCGCGGGCCTGGAGGAACTCGCCGGAGTCGGCGGTCGCGCGCTCGCGCAGGTCGGGGACGTACTTCGCGTTCGCGACGGTCTGGGTGTCTACCTCGCGGGCAGACGGGTCGTACTGGCCCATCGCGGTGACGTGCATCCCCGGTTCGAGCAGGTCGCCGTCGAACACCGGTTCGGAGGCCGAGGTGGCCGTCACGACGATATCCGATCCCTCGACGGCGGCGTCCGAGGAGGCGACGGCCCCGACGGCGGCGTCGATCTCGTCGTTCATCTCGGCGGCGAAGCGCTCTCGGCTCTCGGCGGTACGCGAGTAGACGTTGACCGTCTGGAGCGCACGGATCGCATCGAGCGCGCGGAGCTGGCCTTTCGCCTGCGGCCCGGCCCCGATGAGCGCGACGGTGTCGGCGTCCTCGCGAGCGAGTGCGTCGGCCGCGACGCCGCCGACAGCACCGGTCTTGTAGGGGTTCATGGCCGCGCCGTCGATGAGCGCGAGCGGCACACCGCTCTCGGCGTCGAACAGCGGGAGCACGAAGTGGGCGTCCGCGCTCCCGAAGCCGGCGGCGTATGTGTAGCCGCCCATCGCCCCGGTGTCGGGGAGAATGGCGAGATAGCTCGTCAGGAATCCCGGCGGCTCCGCGTTCGAGAGCTTCTGTCTCGGCGCTGCGGGGTTTCCGGCCCCGATCTCGCGGTAGCCGTCGCGCACGACCCCGACGTACTCGTCCATCGTCGCCAGATCTCTGGTCTCCTCGCTCGTGAGAAACAGTGTCGACATGACCCCGCGTTCGTAGGGGACGGTCTTGGCTCTGGTGGCAGGCCGGTCAGACGGCCCGGACCGCGAGCGCACGCCAGCTGCCGAGGAAGAGCCCCCCGAACAGGAGCGCGACGACGAAGAACGCCGGAGCTGCGCCGCCGGGGACGATCGAGGTCGCTCGCAGGGCCTGTGCGAACAGGTCGGTTCCGAGCCACGCGATCGCGGCCCGGACGACGGCAGTGCGCGTGTCGGCGTACGCGTCGGCTCGGAGGGTCCCCACGGCCAGACCGACGAGGAGCCACCCGACGACGAACGGTGCGGCGATCTCGGGGACGCGCGCGAGGAGGCGTCCGCTTGCCGGGTGTCGCATCGCGCCGAGCGTCGCGAACAGCGCGATACAGAGCAGATCACCGACGAGCACGAGTCCGATCTGGCGGTCGGTCGTAATGCCGGCACGGAACATAGCGGTCGTCGGGGCGGAGGCGGCTTAGGCGTCGCGCTTTTTCGCTCGCGTTCCCTACACTTGGCGTGGAGTTCGAGATCCTCGGTGACGCGACCGGCGGGCCGAAGCTCCGACTGGACTGGCAGCGGTTCAGCTACGCCGGCAAGTTCGTCATGACGAACACCGGAAAGGGGGTGTTCCGCACGGGAGATCGGGAGAGCGGTGCGTTCGACGCGTCGATCGTCGCCGCGGTCTCGTTCAACGAGGACCGGACCGACGACCGGACGGCGTGGCTACGATATGTCACGGTTCGCGAGGACCGTCGCGGCGAGGGGATCGGTTCGCGGCTCTGCCGACGAGTGAGCGACGGCCTGCTCGACAGCTACGGCCGCGTACGGATCGCCGTCAACAATCCGTTCGCGTACGAGGCGCTGTATAAATCGGGGTTCGGCTTCACCGGAGCGACGACGGGTGTCGCCGAGCTGGTGCTGGAGCGGCCACACGACCGCGACCCGGAGACGTACCGCTCGGGGCTGGACCGGTATCGCAGTCGGGAGCTTTCGGCGGCAGAACAGACGTTTCTCGACGGTCGGTCACGACCGCCGGGTGAACGATAAGGTGGCTATTTGTGGGACGCGTTCGTGGCAGCTTGTACCATGGTCGGAACGGCGGCGAGCGTCGCGTTCGGAGTGCAGGAGGCCGCCGATATCGGTGTCGTGCAGACGCCGTACGGCTCTGTCACCGTCACGGCGCTGTTACAGCTCGTGTTCGTCGCAACGGTGTGTCTCCTCGGAGCCGGCGGGCTCTTCTCGTACGTCGCGGCGGCACGGACGCTGTGTCGCCGGGAGCGCCGGCGCGTCGCCGCAGAGATCGAGGCGTTCACCGCGTTCCGGTCGGCGCTCGACGCGAACACGCCGACGAACGCTCGGAAGCTGTCGATGACGCCGGCGACACGGCCAACGGTGCTCCGGGAGTCCGACGGGACGCTCGCGACCGTCCGAACGGCGTTCGCAGAGACGGTGATGGCCGTCGACCACTACGAGGAGGAGTACGACGAGACGCTCGCCGAACACGCGCGGGCGGAGCTAGGCCCTGCCGCCGGTAGTGCGCTCGCCGAGGGAGACGTGTTCACTCCGGGGCTACGTTCGGTCCTCGTCGATCGGACGGACGCCGCGATCAGACGGCGCGAGCAGTTTCTCGATCGGTTGGACGATGAGGCGGTATCGTTACAGGAGAGCGAGCGACGCCTCGTCGAACCGGTCGCCGAGTCCGCGACGCTCGTGACGCCACTCGATGACGGGTATCCGGCCCTCGAAGCGCGCTGGCGGCGGTTCGACGTCGTGGAACGACGGATCGAGCAGGTCGTCACCGATCGAGCGAGTCACGCGACGGACGAGCGCGGATCCGTGCTGGCGTATCTCTACGAGTCGTTTCCGATCCCCGATCCGGTGGTGGCCGATGCGAGCGCCGCGCTCGGCGTCATCCGCGAGCGCCGCGCACGGGTGATCGATGCGCTCACCCGTGCGAACTGAGCGTCCGTCGGCTCACACGTCGTGCCGTTGATCGGCGAGACTGACAGCTTCAAGCCACCGGCGACCACAGGGTCGGTATGGGGAACGCGGACCTTCGCTCGCTGGCGTCGCTCACAGAGATGCCGTTCGACGAGCTCGCGGGGAGCGTCGTCGCCGTCGACGCGCACAACTGGCTGTATCGGTATCTGACGACGACAGTCAAGTTCACGCGCGACGGGGCCTACACGACCGCCGACGGGCGAGAGGTGGCGAACCTCATCGGTGTCGTGCAGGGGTTACCGAAGTTCTTCGAACACGATATCACGCCGGTGTTCGTCTTCGACGGCGGCGTGACGGAGCTGAAGGCCGACGAGGTGGACGAGCGCCGCGAGCAGCGGGAACGGTACGAGACGGAGCTGGCCGAGGCGAGAGACGCCGGCGAGGACGCCGAACGGATCGCCACGCTGGAGTCGCGCACCCAGCGACTGACCGACACGATCCACGAGACGACGCGCGGCCTGCTCGAACGGCTCGACGTGCCGATTGTCGAAGCGCCCGCCGAAGGGGAGGCACAGGCCGCCCACATGGCCCGACAGGATCAGGTCGACTACGTCGGAAGCGAGGACTACGACGCGCTCCTGCTCGGTGCGCCGTACACCCTCCGTCAGCTCACGTCGAGCGGGGGCCCCGAGCTGATGGACTTCGCGGCGACGCTCGACGAGCACGACCTCACGTGGGAGCAGCTCGTCGACGTGGGTCTGTTGATGGGGACGGACTTCAACGACGGGATCGACGGCGTCGGCCCGAAGACGGCGGTGGCGCTCGTCCGCGATCACGGCGATCTGTGGGGGGCGCTCGACGCTCGCGACGCCTACATCGAGGGGGCCGAACTCATCCGCGAGCTGTTCTTACACCCGGACGTGACCGACGAGGCGAGCTTCGACGCCGACATCGACCCGGACATGGACGCGGCTCGTGCGTACGTGACCGAGGAGTGGGAGGTCTCCGCCGACGAGGTGGAACGGGGATTCGAGCGGATCGAGGAGTCGCTCGTGCAGACCGGGTTGGGGCGCTGGAGTTAGCCCGGCTCGGGCAGACCGGGCTATATCGCTGGAGTTAGCTCGGATCGGGCAGACCGAGCTAGCTGGAGTTGAGCCGGATTCAGACAGGGGGCCTAACAGCTGAAACCGCACTCCCGGGACAGCTTTACAACAGCTGGCGCGCACCTCCGGGTATGAGTGACGAAGCAGTCCTCGTGGACGTGACAGACGGCGTGGCGACGGTGACGCTCAACCGCCCGGAGCGGCGCAACGCGTTGAGCGACGAGGTATCGACCGGTATCATCGACGCTATCGACGGGCTGGAGGGTCGCGACGACGTTCGGTGTCTCGTGGTGACGGGCGCGGAGGGGACCTTCTGTGCCGGGGGTGACGTGAGTTCGATGGCCGACCGGGCCAGCGGGGACCAGCAGCTCCACGACGCGGTCCGGCATATCCAGAACAGCACGTCGCGGGTGATCCGGCGCGTCTACCAGTTCCGGCGACCGACGGTCGCCAAGCTCGACGGCGTCGCGTTCGGAGCTGGGGCGAATCTCGCGATCGCGTGTGACTGCGTCGTCGCGAGCGAGCGGGCACGGATCAGCTTCGGCTTCAAGCAGGTCGGGCTGGCTGTCGACACGGGCACGTCGTATCTGCTCCCGCGTATCGTCGGCGAGAGCGTCGCGAAGGAGCTCGTCTTCACCGGCGAGCTCGTGGAGCCGGAGCGCGCGAGCGATCTCGGACTCGTCAATCACGTCTACGACGACTTCGAGGCGGAGGCCGACGCGTTCGTCGAGACGATCGCATCGGGACCGTCTGTCGCGCTCGCGACGTCGAAGCAGGCGATCGAACAGGGATTCTCGCTGGATCTGAAGGCCGCACAGGACAACGAGGCGACCAATCAGGCGGCCGTGTTCGAGACGCACGATCATGAAGAGGGGGCGACAGCGTTCATGGAGTCTCGCGAGCCGGAGTTCGAGGGGCGATAGCGGCCTAACGTCGTTCGCGACCGCCCGGAACATCTTTTACATCGTAATCCTGTAACAGTGGTATGGCATCACAGATGGCGGAGAGTGGTCAAGAGCCGTTCCTGCTCGACGGCGCACACGACGCCGTGCGCCGCGCCGTGCGCGAGTTCGGCGAGGAGGAGATCGAGCCGGTCGCACGGGAGCACGACGAGGAGAACAAGTACCCCGAGGAGCTTCGCAAGCTCGCGGCCGAGTACGACTTCGTCGCGCCGTCGATCCCGCAGAAGTACGGCGGCGCGGGCATGGACCCGATCTCGCGAACCATCGTGACGGAGGAGCTGTGGCGGGCCGACCCCGGTATCGGGAGCGCGATCGGCTCTGCCGGCTTCGGAACCTCGATGATTCTGGAGTACGGCGACGAGTGGATGAAAGACGAGTGGCTACCACAGATCACGGCGGGTGATGCCGTCTCCTTCTCGGCGATCTCGGAGCCGGCCCACGGCTCGAACGTCGCCGGTATCGAGACGACCGCCGAGAAGGACGGCGACGAGTACGTCATCGACGGCAACAAGACGTGGATCACGAACGGGACCGTCGCCGATGTCGGTGTCGTAATGGCGAAGACCTCGCCCGACGAGGGCCATCAGGGTATCTCTGCGATGCTCGTCGAGAGCGACCGCGACGGCTTCTCGTCGACGAAGATCGACAACAAGCTGGGCATCCGCGCGTCCGATCTCGCGGAGCTGCAGCTCGACGGCGTGCGCGTTCCCGAGGAGAACGTCATCGGGACGGTTGACAAGGGATTCTACCAGCTGATGGACTTCTTCGCGTCCGGGCGTGCGAGCGTCGCGGCACAGGCCGTCGGCGCAGCACAGGCCGCCCTCGACGCCGCCATCGACTACGCCGGCGAGCGCGAGCAGTTCGGCCAGCAGATCAGCGACTTCCAGGCCGTCAGCCACAAGATCGCCGACATGGCGACGAAGGTTGAGGCCGCGCGCTCGCTCACCTACCGCGCGGCGAGTCAGGTCGCCGCCGGCAAGGACGACGAGGCCGTCAAGCTGGCGTCGATGGCGAAGTACTTCGCCTCCGAGAACGCCGTCGAGGTCGCCGACGACGCGATCCAAGTTCACGGTGGTGCAGGCTTCGTGACCGACCACCCGGTCGAGCGGTACTACCGCGACGCCCGTATCACGAAGATCTACGAGGGGACCTCGGAGATCCAGAAGAACATCATCTCCGACCGGCTCCTCTAATCGGCCATCTGTTCTCGTTTTTCCGTCGCCGCGAGCGACCGCCATCTCCGTGTTTCCCCACAGTGAGCGTCGCATCTTTGTATCCCCGCCGGAACCACCGCGCATGTCAGTGTCACACGTCGACTGGACCGACGCGCAGTCGTCGACAGCGGTCGATGTCGACGGTCACGACGTGGAGATGGCCTACTACGAGAAGGGTCCGGCAGACGCGACGCCGGTCGTGTTCGTGCACGGCGTGTCGACCAACACGAACCACACGGCTGAGATCGACTACGACGCCATCACCGCAGAGCTGCTGTGTTGTGGGCAGAGGCCGACCAGATGCAACAGGTTGAGTACGGAGAGCGACTCGTCGAGGACATCGGCGGCGAGAGACGCCAGCTTGACGAGTCGTTCCACTGGGTCCGGGAGGATCGTGCGGAGGCGTTCGCGACCGAGCTCGAAGCGTTGCTCCGGTCGTGACCGAAACCAATAGACGCCCCCGAAGCGAGGTGCGGGTATGAGCGACACCCCACCCGACTGGGAGTTCAAGGAACGTGACGTGCTCATCCTGCGTGAGCTGTCACGGGACACACAGCTGAGCTCGCGCGATCTGGCGCGCATCCTTGACGAGAAACACGGAATCGAGGTGAGCCACGTCACCGTCTCGGAGTCGATTCGCGGAATGCGCGAGGAGGGTGTCTTCCGCGAGGCGGTCATCCCCAACGAGGAGTACTTCGTCTTCGGGCTGTTCGAGTTCAAGTTCAACACCGAGAACTTCGAGGACGGCTGGCGCGAGGCGATGGAGTACATCCGCGACTCCCCGAACACGCTGTTTTACTTCCTCTCGGACGGCGAGTACCAGTGGAAGTCGGTGATGATGTTCCCGACGCGGCCCGACGAGTCACACTGGATTCACGAGTGTTACAAACATCACGGCGACGTCATCGACAACATCCGGAACAGCGTCGTCCACAACGTCTTGAAGTTCCGCACCGATCCCGAGATGCTCGCGACCTTGCAGGAGGAGTAACGCTTTCACCGGGCAGCGCAGGGACGGGCTCAAGACGCCCTCGCTCCTGTCGTCAGTATGGACGCGCCCGAAGCCCCACCGGCGGAGTGTCCGGTCTGTGACACCAGCTACAGCTCGGTGTCGCTCCACGAGTCGGGACTGATGGTGAATCTGCTCGACAACGCGCGATACCGGCGGGTCTGTTTCGAGCCGATCGAGCGGGACGGGAACGCGCTCGTTCGGTTCTACCACCACAGCCACGAGCAGGTGGGCGACACGGAAGCGAGCAGTCGCTCCGAGACGGCGTCCGGTGACGCGACTGCGCCGGTCGAACCGACGGAGTGAGCCGCACGGCGGGACGAGGCGATCGGACGGCTCGGACTACTCCGCGGCGCTGGCCGCCCGAATGATGGTCCGCTCGTCGAACGCCTCCCCGACGAGCTGGAGTCCGACCGGTCCGCCGTCGGTCTCGCCGGCGGGGACCGAGATCGCCGGCAGATTCGCGAGATTCGCCGGGACCGTGTTCGCGTCGGCGAGATACATCTGGAGCGGATCGTCCAGACTCTCGCCGCGTTCGAACGGCGCGACGGGCATCGTCGGTGACGCGATCACGTCCGCCGACTCGAACGCCTCGGCGAAGTCCCGACGGACCCACGCGCGGGCGTCCTGTGCTTTCTCGTAGTACTTATCGTGGTAGCCGGCAGAGAGCGCGTACGTGCCGAGCAGGATACGACGCTTCACCTCCTCGCCGAAGCCCTCCTCGCGGACGGCGGCGAAGGAGTCGTTCCAGTTCCCCTCGACCTCGCTATCGGGACCGTACCGGACCCCGTCGAAGCGGGCGAGATTCGAGGAGGCCTCGCTCATCGCGATGACGTAGTACGCCTGTACAGCCGTCTCGACCGACGGGAGCGACACCTCGACGGTCTCGGCTCCCTGTTCGCGGAGCGTATCGAGCGCACGCTCGAACTGCTCGACGACGGCGTCGTCGCCTCCCTCGACGAGTTCGGTCGGTACGCCGACGGTGAGACCAGCCACGTCACCGTCGGCGGCATCGGCGTACGTGGTGTCCGTCTCGCGGGTGGTGGCGTCGCGTGGGTCCGGGCCGGCGATGACTTCGAGCAGTTCGGCGGCCGACTCGACGGTCGGGGCGAGCGGCCCGATCTGTTCGAGCGAGTTCGCGTAGGCGATGAGTCCGTACCGCGAGACCAGCCCGTACGTCGGCTTGAGACCGACGACGCCACAGAACGCCGCGGGACAGCGCACGGAGCCGCCGGTGTCGGAGCCGAGTGCGAGGTCTGCATCGCCGGCGGCGACGGCGGCCGCAGAGCCACCGGAGGAGCCGCCCGGAACCCGCCCCGGTGCGGCGGGGTTCTCGGTCGCGCCGAACGCCGACGTCTCCGTGGTCGTTCCCATCCCGAACTCGTCCATGTTCGTCTTGCCGACGATGGTCGCGCCGGCCTCCTTGAGCTTGGAGACGACCGTGGCGTCGTACGGCGGGACGTACTCGGCGAGCATCGCGGAGCCGCAGGTCGTTCGAACGCCGTCCGTCGAGATGTTGTCCTTGACGGCGACGGTTCGACCGTCGAGGGGGCCCGGCTCGTCGCCCTCGATGTCGGTCCGGGTGATGAAGGCGTTCGGCTCGCTCATGAGACCGTCGGCCCTTTGAAGTAGCCGTCCTCGGTCTCCGGTGCGTTCCGGAGCGCCTCCTCCTGTGAGAGCCCCTCCGATACCTCGTCCGGGCGAAACACGTTCTCCAGCTCGGCGTCGTCCTCGGTCTCGGGGACGGAATCGAGCGTCTCGAAGTACGAGAGGATGTCGTCGAACTGGGCGGTGAACTGTTCGATCTCGTCCTCGTCGAGGTCTACGCGCGCGAGCGACGCGACGTGCGTGACGGCATCGTGATCGACCATGTTCGAAGGTTCCAACGGCCGCCACTAAGCGTTTCGGAGCGACGGATACGTTCGGGATCGATCCCGTTCGGGAGGACACTTATCAGGCTGGCAGACGTATCTGACAATCGAGTAGACGCGTTCTACCAGCGCAGCTGTTTCCCACAACTATGTCAGATAACGCACGCAGACTCCAGCGCGCTCGCACGGACGAGGAAACGACGGAGGAGGAGACGGAGACCGACTCCGTCAGCGAGCTGACCTGCCCGGAGTGTGACGGGTCGCTCGCGGCCGACGCCGAACACGGCGAGACCGTCTGTGAGGAGTGCGGGCTCGTCATCGAGGAGGACAGCATCGACCGCGGGCCAGAGTGGCGCGCGTTCGACTCCGCCGAGAAGGACGAGAAGTCCCGGGTGGGCGCACCGACGACGAACATGATGCACGACAAGGGCCTGTCGACGAACATCGGCTGGCAGGACAAGGACGCCTACGGCAACTCTCTGTCGAACCGACAGCGACAGAAGATGCAGCGGCTCCGCACGTGGAACGAACGGTTCCGAACGCGCGACTCCAAAGAGCGCAACCTGAAGCAGGCACTCGGCGAGATCGACCGGATGGCCAGCGCGCTCGGCCTCCCCGAAAACGTCCGCGAGACCGCCTCCGTCATCTACCGGCGCGCGCTCAACGAGGACCTGCTGCCCGGCCGCTCCATCGAGGGCGTCGCCACCTCCAGTCTCTACGCCGCCGCACGACAGGCTGGAACGCCGCGGTCGCTCGACGAGATCACGCAGGTGTCCCGGGTGGAGAAGGACGAGATCGCCCGGACCTACCGGTACGTCGTGCGCGAACTCGGCTTAGAGGTCGCGCCCGCCGATCCAGAGAGCTACGTCCCGCGGTTCGCCTCCGATCTCGATCTCTCCGACGAGTCCGAGCGCCGTGCGCGCCAGCTCCTCCAGAGCGCGAAGCGCGAAGGGATTCACTCCGGCAAATCGCCCGTCGGACTGGCTGCGGCTTCGGTGTACGCCGCGTCGCTGTTGACCAACGAGAAGGTGACCCAGTCTGACGTGAGCGAGGTCGCCAACATCTCCGAAGTCACGATCCGTAACCGGTATCACGAACTGCTCGAAGCCGAGGACGGGATCACGACCTGACGGCGAGGGCGGTCGTTTTTGCGGCTGCGCTTCTTATCTCCGACGTGACCCGGAGCTACGAGTACGTCTGTCCGGCGTGTCAGAACACCGTCGAACGCGGTTTTCACGTCCCCTCTATCGTCCGCTCGTGCGAGAACGACTGCGGCTTCGACCACTACATCCGGACGGATCTCCTCGACAAGGTTGAGTCGGTCCCGGAAGCGGATCGCCCCGACGAGTGGGAGGAGATGGACAACGAGAAGAAGGTGTACGTCGCGCTGCGGGAAGGCGTCCTCTCGCTGCCCGACCTGCAGTGACGCGTTCGTCGGTCCTCCGACGCCCCGGAAGAGGTGGCTTCTTCCCCTCCCCGACCGGCGGATCAGTATGGAACGCACACGCCATCGGACGGCGACGATCTATATCGTCAACGACGGTGCGGTTGCCCTCCACGAGCACGAACGCATCGGCCGGACGATCCCGCCCGGCGGTCACGTCGACCGTGGTGAACTCCCGCACGAGGCCGCGCTCCGCGAGTGTCGGGAGGAGACCGGGCTCGAAGCGACCATCGTCGACGACGAGGCGACCGAGACGGCGTCCGGTCGCGTCCTCCCCCGCCCGCGCCACCAGATGCTCTACGACGTGAACGTCCATCCGGACGGGCAGGTCGGTCACCAGCACGTCGACGACCTCTTCTACGCGAGCGTTTCCTCACGCGACATCGATCCCGCCCCGGGCGAGGCCCCGCCGAGCGACTGGGCGTGGTACGACGCCGATGCGCTCCGCTCGGGTGCGGTAGACGACGACGTGGTCACGTTCGGGCTGGAGGCCATCGACGCCGTGGCGGGTCAGAACGGGTAGGACAGCGCGCGAACGAGACGGCGCTTGACGCCGCCACCGAACTGCCTGATCGAGATCCGCCACGGGGTCCGTTTCCCGACGACGGAGGTCCGACCGGCACGGATGGCGTCCAGCACCGCCTCGGGCGTGCGCTCGTCGGCGTCGATCTCCGTCACCGCCTGTCCGACCATCTCGGCGATATGGGCGTCTGATCCGGCCGTCATGGGGAGGTCGCGGCTCGCGGCGAACGTCTCGGCGGTGCGGTTCGAGCGCCCGGTGAACAGCCGGGAGTTGTACACCTCGACGGCGTCGGCGCGTGCGAGCGTCTCCTCGGAGACGTGGGAGGCGACGCCGTGACGGGAGCGCTGGAACGGGTGCGGAACGACCGCGAGACCGCCCTGATCGCGGATCCGATCGAGCGTCTCGACGAAGGAGAGTCCGGGCGGAATCAGCTCCTCGACGCCGAGCGCGAGGATATGGCCGGCCTCACTGGTCACCTCCATCCCGGGGATACCGACGAGACCGTACTCCTCGGCGCGGTTAGCAGCTGCGAGGCTCGCGTCGATCTCGTCGTGGTCAGTGATCGCTACCACGTCGAGACCGACGGCGTCCGCCTGCGCGAGCACCATCTCCACCGGATCGCGCCCGTCGTACGACAGCGAGGAGTGACAGTGGAGTTCGGCCCGTAACACATCCAACGCGAGGAGATACGAGCGCAAAAACGCCCCGGTCTACCCGTCCACGTTCGTGCGTATGAAAAGGGATTTGACCCCCGGCAATCGGCATATAGGTGTATGAGTCTCTCGCCATCGGACCGCGACCTCGTCGTCGGTGAGCTGGGTCGCGAGCCGACGTCCGCCGAAGCCGCCCTGTTCGAGAACCTCTGGAGCGAACACTGCGCGTATCGCTCCTCGCGACCGCTGTTATCTGCGTTCGAGAGCGAGAGCGACGACGTAGTCGTCGGACCCGGTGACGATGCCGCCGTCGTCACACTCGACGACGACACCTACCTCACGTTCGGCATCGAGAGCCACAACCATCCCTCCTACGTCGATCCGTTCGACGGCGCGGCCACCGGTGTCGGCGGGATCGTCCGCGACACGCTCTCGATGGGCGCGTATCCGATCGCGCTCGCCGACTCGCTCTACTTCGGTTCGTTCGACCGCGAACACTCGCAGTATCTCTTCGAGGGCGTCGTCGAGGGGATCAGCCACTACGGCAACTGTATCGGCGTTCCGACGGTCACCGGGAGCGTCGCCTTCCACGACAGCTACGAGGGGAATCCCCTCGTCAACGTCGCCTGTGTCGGTGTCGTCGACGACGAGCGGCTCGTCACCGCCGAGGCACAGCAGGCAGGGAACAAGCTGGTCCTCGTCGGCAACGCGACCGGCCGCGACGGACTCGGCGGGGCTTCCTTCGCGAGCGAAGACCTCTCGGAGGACGCCGAAACCGAAGACCGCCCCGCCGTACAGGTGGGTGACCCGTACAGCGAGAAGCTCCTCATCGAGGCGAACGAACAGCTCGTCACCGAATCGCTAATCGAGTCTGCGCGCGACCTCGGCGCGGCGGGACTCGGGGGAGCCTCCTCGGAACTTGTCGCGAAAGGCGGGAAGGGAGCCGAGATCGAACTCGAACGCGTCCACCAGCGCGAGCCGGCGATGAACGCGCTCGAAATCCTGCTCGCCGAGAGCCAAGAGCGGATGGTGTACGAGGTCCGGCCCGAGAACACGGATGCGGTCGCCGAGATCGCCGACCGGTTCGATCTCGGCTGTTCGGTCATCGGTGAGGTGACCGACGGGAACTACGTCTGCAGCTTCGACGGCGAGACGGTCGTCGACGTGCCGTCGTCGTATCTGGCCGACGGCGCACCGATGAACGATCTCGATTCGGTCGCTCCCGAGCCGCAGGCGCGTGCACTGCCCGACACCGATCTCGGATCCGCGTTCGAGACGGTGGTCGCCGCGCCGAACACCGCCTCGAAGGAGTGGGTGTATCGCCAGTACGACCACGAGGTCGGTAACCGGACGGCGAAACGCCCCGGGGACGATGCCGCACTCATCGCGGTTCGTGACGCCGGCAAAGGGGTCGCAATCTCTTCAGGTGCTGAGCCGAACTGGACGGCCGCCGCACCGTACGAGGGGGCACGCGCCGTCGCGCTGGAGAACGCGACGAACCTCGCTGCGATGGGCGCACGACCGCTCGCCGCCGTGAACTGTCTCAACGGTGGCAATCCAGAGAAACCGGAGGTGTACGGAGGCTTCCGTGCCATCGTGGACGGACTCGCAGCGATGTGTGCGACGCTCGATACGCCCGTCGTCGGCGGGAACGTCTCGCTGTACAACGACTCCGCGGCCGGCCCGATCGCCCCGACACCGACGCTTGCCGTCGTCGGGTCGAAGGACGGGTACGACGCGCCCGGGACCGATCTCGCCGGCGGCGGGACGGTCCTGCTCGTCGGTGAGCGATCGGGGACGCTCGGCGGAAGTCAGTATCTCGCCGGCCACGGCGGAACGGACCGGTTCCCGACGCTCCCGGAGGACCCCGGCGCTGTCATCGAGGCGATCGCGACGGTCGCGAACCGGCCGACGACGACCGCGGTTCACGACGTGAGCCATGGCGGTCTCGGCGTCGCGCTCGCGGAGATGGTGACCGACGACGCCGGGCTCGATGCGACGCTCACCGGTGGCTCCCTCCCCGTCGAACAGCTCTTCTCCGAGCAACCGGGCCGGGCCGTGGTGGAGACGACCGATCCCGACGCGGTTCGCACCGCCGTCGGAGATCTCCCAGTGACTGAACTCGGGGAGAGTGATGGCTCCGGGCAGTTGTCGCTCACGGTCGGTGAGACGACACTCGAGTACGCGAGCGACGAGATCACGGCACTGCGAAGTCAGATCGCTCGAACCCTCGACTGAACGAACGTTTTAGTCGGGTCATCAGCTATACGCGGTATGCGCTCCGGGGTTCCGGTCGTCGTTCTCGTCGTCTGTCTCGCGCTCGCCGGCTGCACCGTCGGCTACCAAGGACCGATAGCGACGCCGGTCCCAGATGAGCCATCGCCAACGCCGAACGCCGCGACGCCGACAGCCGAGCCGTCGCCCACGCCGACGGAGACGCCATCGTCCGATGACCCCGGAGAGATCAGCGTAAGCGGCGGGGAACTCGACGTGAAGCCGGGAACGGTGTACGACCGCGTTACGGGGCTGTTGTCGACGACGGCCGATCCGCCAGAGCGGATTCGGATCCGCCCGATCGACGGGCAGACGCGGTCGCTGCCGGCGGACACGACGAGAATGGCGTTTTACGATTTGTTCGGGCTGACGACCTCGGATGAGAACGCCAGCGGGAGCGTCGCGGCGTACGTCGCCCAGCCGAGCGTCGTGAACGTCAACAGCGCGGTGCTCGGCAATCCGCGACTGGAGTCGATCCTCGCCCACGAGTTCGTCCACACCGTGCAGTTCCGCGAGAACGCGATCGGTGCAGTTCGGGGGGCGGCGGGGTACACCCTCGACAGTCGACTCGCGAGCAACGGCGCGATCGAGGGGGCAGCGGTGTTCGGAGCCGAGGCTTACTGGAGCCAGTTCATCGAGACGGGCGTGCGACCGGCCGAGGACGCCGCTGCGCTGTATCGAAACTCGACCGGACGCGGTCGGCTCACCGCGGCCGCGTATGCGCTCGGCTACGAGCACATCGCGGCGCGGATCGACGATCCCGCACGGCTCGATCGCATCTACCGAGACCCACCGACGACGACGGAGCAGCTGCTCCATCCGGGCGTTATCGACGCGCCCCGGGAACTCGAAGCGAGCGTCGGAGAGACGGAGTGGCTCGCGAGCGACACCGGAGGCCGGTTCGGTGAGCTGTTCGTCCGGACCA
This sequence comes from Halobacteriales archaeon QH_7_65_31, assembly GCA_003021785.1. GTDB lineage: Archaea > Halobacteriota > Halobacteria > Halobacteriales > Haloarculaceae > Halosegnis. The sequence continues at coordinate 289,787 of PXQU01000013.1, forward strand.
CGCTCGGGACGGAACTGAACGCGTCGGCGGCTGCGAGCGGCGCTGACGGCTGGGGGACCGACACGCGGCTCGACTTCCTCACGCCCGAGGACGAACGAGGGTTCGCGTGGGTGCTTCGCTTCGACGACGCGGCGAACACGAGCGAGTTCGAGCGTACCGCTCACACGTGGTTAGACGAGCGAGCGACACGAGACGGGGACGGCTGGACCAGCCCCGAGGGCCGGTATCGGCTCGTCCCGGTCGATTCGGAGACCGTCGTCTGGCTGGCGGGCGCAGAGACGTTCGTTGAGGAGGCGACAGCGACGTCGGACGACGGCGCAGTCACCGTCTCGGTGTGAACTACGCCAGCAGCAGCGGGACGCCGAACGTGACGAGAACGCCGACGGCGGCGACGGCGGCTCCGACGGCGACCGCCCGGATGGTGTACGGCGACTGTGGGGCGGTCGTTCGCTCGGTCGCGTGCTCGCTGTCGTGATCGTCGTGGTCGTCGCTCATACCTGCCGGTGGAGACTGCGGTACTTCGCCGTTGCGATCGGCGATAGAAGACGGACGGCGGGTTACTTGTGCGCGTCGAGCAGCTCGTACGAGCGCTTCCACTCGTGATCGTCGTCGAAGTACTGCTCTGCGACCGGCTGTTCCGGCATGGAGCCGCGCTCTAGCTTCTCGGTCTGGTAGTCGTTGCGGTTCTCCTCGGTGAAGTAGCGCCCTGTCAGGACCTTGCCGTCGTAGAGTGCGGTTTCGGTCTCGTACATCGCGTCGGCCGCCTCGCGGCGATCCGTGATGTCGAAGTCGTACTCCTCGCTCTGCTGGATGTCGATGTACGGAACGTACTGTTTTGCGTCCTTGTTCCACGTCGGACACTGGGTGAGGAAGTCGATGTGCGAGAAGCCGTCGTGTTCGATGGCCTCGACGATGATCTCCTTCGCCTGATTCGGATTGACCGCGGCGGTGCGGGCGACGTAGCTCGCACCGGCCGACAGCGACATCGACAGCGGGCGAAGCGGGTCCTTCGCGGAGCCTTCGAGCTGCGTCTTCGACTCGTGGCCCTTCGGACTCGTCGGTGAGGTCTGTCCCTTCGTCAGCCCGAAGATCTCGTTGTTGAACACGATATACGTCATATCGTGGTTCTCGCGGGCGGTGTGCATGAAGTGGTTCCCGCCGATGCCGTAGCCGTCGCCGTCGCCGCCGGCGGCGATGATCGTCAGCTCCGGGTTAGCGAGCTTCGCCCCACGTGCGAGCGGGAGCGAGCGGCCGTGAATGGAGTGGAAGCCGTAGCTCTCGAAGTACGACGAGAGCTTGCCCGAACAGCCGATCCCCGTGACGAGGAGGATCTCCTCGGGATCGATACCCAGCTCCGTGGCGGCTCCCTTCAGCGCCTTCAGGACGCCGAAATCACCGCAGCCCGGACACCACGTCGCCTGTGGCTCGATGTCCGGCGTGAACTCGTTCTGATCGATCTCGCGCTCCTCTCCGATTGCGTTGAATGCACTCATGGATTAATCACCTGCCGCCGGCTGGAACCGAGCGGTCTCGCGCTCGAACTCCGTGTCGTCGATCGTCGCTTCGAACCCCTCCACAATCTCGGCCGGCTCGAACGGGTTGCCGTTGTACTTGAGCAGACTCGACAACATTGGGCCGAACTCGCCAAGCTCCTTCTGCGTGAGTCCGCGGAACTGCTCCGTCGAGTTCATCTCGACGACGAGACACTCCTCGACCGATTCGAGGAACGACCGCACCTCGGCTTCGGGGTACGGCATCATGTCGGAGACGCCGAGCATCTTCACGTCGTGGCCCGCCGCGCGGAGCCGATCGACCGCCTCCTCGACGGTCCCCTGCTGGCTCCCGTAGGTCATGATGCCGTACGTCGCGTTCTCGTCGCCGTGATACGTCTGGTGAGACGAGTTGGCGTCGAGATCGTCGCGAATCGCCTCCATCTTCTGGAGTCGGCGGTTCATCTGGGCGACCCGGTTGTCCGGGTCCTCGGAGATGTGCCCTTCCGGCGTGTGCTCGTTCCCGGACGCGAGGAAGCGCCCGCCTTTCTGGCCGGGGATCGACCGCGGGGAGACACCGTCGTCTACGTCGTGTTTGAACCGCTGGAACTTGCCGGAGGCGTGGTGTGCGGCCTCCGCGATCTCGTCTTCGGTGAGCGTCGCACCCAGATCGGGGGCCGGCTCCTCGTCGAAGAACGCCGCGTCGACGTTGCGCAGCTCGCCCGAGAGCTTCTGATCGTAGAGAACGATGACGGGGATGTGGTAGCCGTAGGCGATCTGGAACGCCTTGCGCGTCTGCGTGTACGCCTCCTCGACGTTCGCCGGCGCGAAGACGACGCGGTTGGAGTCGCCCTGACTCGTGTAGAGGACGTGTTCGAGATCGCCCTGTTCGGGCTTGGTCGGCATCCCGGTCGAGAGACCGGCACGGGCCGCCTCGATCAGGACGAGCGGCGTCTCGGTCATCTCGGCGAGCCCGAGCGGCTCGGACATGAGCGCGAAGCCGCCGCCGGAGGAGCCGGACATGGCCTTCGCGCCGGCGTGTGAGGCCCCGATAGCCAGCGTCGCTGCGGCGATCTCGTCTTCCACCTGTTCGGCGACGCCGCCGAACTTCGGGAGATGCTTGTTCATCAGCGTGAACACTTCTGTCCACGGGGTCATGGGGTAGCCGGCGATGAACCGACAGCCCTCGTCGAGCGCGCCGTACGTGATGGCGTTCGACCCCGAGAGCAGCACCTGCTCCGTCTCGTGTTCGTTTTCGGGAAGCTCGATATCGTGGTCGTGGTCGGTCCCCGCGACTCGTTCGTGGGCGTCTTCGAGGACTGCGAGGTTCGGCTCGAAGATCTCGTCGGGCATGCTCTCGCGCATCAGCGTCTCGAAGTAGGAGAGATCGAGCCCGAGAAGCCCGGCGGTGATACCGACACCGGCGGTGTTGCGCATCACTTCGCGCCCGTGCTCCTTGGCGATCGCGCGCAGATCGACGGGGTAGACGTGCCAGTCGTTCGCCTCGACCCGCTCCTCGAAGTCGGCCGGGAGATCCGCCTCGTCGAGCAGTCCGGAGTCGTAGATGATGATGCCGCCCTCGCGAAGCTCGTCGAGGTTCTCGGTAAGCGGCTTCGCCTCCTCGTCGCCGTAGTAGGCGTCTTCCTGTGGGTTACGAGCGAAGGAGTCACCGAGCGAGAGGAGCACGTTGTAGCCGTCGCCGCGAGACGTGACCGGGCGGTCGCGAGCGCGGACCTCGACGTAGGTGTGGCCGCCACGGATTCGGGACGGGTAGTGACGGTGCGTGAAGACGTGCAGTCCGGCGCGCAACAGCGCCTTCGTGAAGTTCTGACTCGTCGAGTCGATTCCGTCGCCGGAGCCGCCCGCGATTCGCCAGATTAGTTCGTTATCTGTCATAGTGTAGCTGGCGTCGAAACGCCTTACGTACACTGTGGCCGCGGCTACCAAAAGCATTTGTGACGTATTAACACAGATTAATAGTGATAAAGGAGGATTAACCATGTAGAAGTGTTCTACTCCCACAGGTATATACGCGATTAGTGTGTGATATCGGTACGAATGTCACTCGCTGAACTGATTCGTGGGGTCGAGGCCTACGAAAAGACGTTGACGGTGTTCAACAGTGACGAGACCACTGTCGACTCGTTACGGACGCAGTTCGGCGACCGGAACCTCACCGTCGAGCACGAGACGGCGACCGGTCCGGACTCGTACGTCGTCCTCTCAGAGGAGTCCGAGTTCGTCACCGCGGCGAGCGTCGCCGACGTGCTCGCGACCGGAAGCGACACCGAGCCGGAGCTCGCCTCCGACACCTACCGCCCGATCCTCGATCACCTCGACGAGACGATCTTCACCTCCTACGACACCGAGCAGATGATCGCCGCCTCGCGAGAGATCGAAGACCGGGCCTGGCGGCTCGGCACGGGGAAGCTTCACGCCGGGTTTCAGAAGCTCTCCATCCTCAACCCGCAGATGGACATCTACGAGCGGCTCGCGTCGGAGGGGACTCTCAACGTCCACGCCTACGCGACCCCCGACGACGACGTGCCACACCACGACACCGACCTCACCATCCACGTCGAGCGGTCCGACGAGATTCGCGAGTCGTGGTTCGTCGTCTACGACGGCGGCGGGGTCGATGTGAACAAATGCGCGCTCGTCGCCGAGGAGCGCGAGCCGCGCTCGTTCTACGGCTTCTGGACGTACGACGCCGAGACCGTCGATTGGCTGCTCGACTACTTAGACGAGACGTACGGCGTGCTCGCTCAGTAGCTACTCCGCTTCGACGTACGTTCGGAGGAGTCCACACTCCGGACAGACGACCGGCTGGATATCGAGCCGTTCGTTCATGCCCAGCGAGCCGAGGATACCGCCTCGTTTCTCGTCCGAGATCACCTGTAGCTCGTAGCCGCCGTTCGTCTGGAGCGTCACCGACTCCATCCTGACGCCGCAGTCCGGACAGCGTCGCTCCATCCTACCACACCTCCCCGAACCGGTCTACCATCGCCGTATCGTGACCGAGCAGTACGTCCGCGTCCGTCCGGCGCTCCAGATCCTGCACGTACGCGAGCGACTCCCTCCATGCCTGATTATCCCACAACAGCGAGGCGGCCATCGACTGCCCCTCGTAGTTCTCCTGCCAGTACGCCTCGTCGCCGACCACGAGCAGGGTCTCGCCGTCGCGGTCGAGACGCGCACCGAGCAGTCCGGGCGTGTGGCCGGGCAGGTGGAGCAGTTCGACGCCCGGGACAAGCTGCCGGTCCCCCTCCACGACCGTCCAGTTCAGGTCGTGTTCGAAGTCGGGGGCGAAGTAGGCGATCGAGCCGGAGTCGGTCTTCGCCGACCGGTACGCGAACTCGATCTCGCGTTCGTGGACGTAGATGGGCACGTCGGTCCCGTCGAACTGGTAGAGTCCCCCGGCGTGATCGAGATGGAGATGCGACATCACGACGGCGTCGATGTCGTCGGGCGCGAAGCCCGCGGCGTCGAGGTCGGCTTCGAGGTCGTGCTCGGCAGCATCGACGTGCGCGAAGGCCTGATACAGCGGCGCGGGCCAGTAGCCGTCGCCGGCGTCGGGGTGTGAGCCGGTGTCGAAGAGGATCGTCGCCTCCGGATGGTCGATGACGAGGTTCCAGACGAGAAACTCCTCGTACCGAAGATCGGGGTTCGGGTCGCCGGCGGTGGCAGCGACAGCACCGTCGAGGACGAAGTTCGCGTCGGCTTCGATACGGCCCCTGTCGAGGAGATGCACGTCGTACGACATACCAGTCAGTACGAGCCCGCATAATAAAACAGTGTGCGCGAGCGTTCCACTCGGTTTTAATTCGCAATGAAATCGATTAGCCAGCTTCTGTCTCGCCGTCAGTCAGTCAAATCCATTCAACAAGAGGATAATGCCGAACCCACAGTATTAGCGATCGATAATGAGTCCGCTGATAAGATCTTCACTGCACTTTCCTCGGGTACCACCCGGTCAATACTGGCTTCTCTCTATAAAAAGCCGAAGACTGCGTCTGAGATCAGCGACGATGCAGAGACATCACTTCAAAACGTGAGTTACCATTTGACAAAACTCAAAGAACATAATCTCGTTGAAGTGGCTGACATATGGTACTCAGACCAAGGTAAAGAGATGAAAGTCTACAAACCGGCCGATAAAGCACTTGTTTTGTTTGCTGGTGAAGATCTGACTCAGTCAACTGTCCTAGATTCAATTAGAAGTGTAATCGGTGTTGTGGCAACGTTTTTCATAGTGAGTGTTCTTATTAATCATCTATTCCGACGTTTTGCGTCTTCTTCGACTCCAGTTCCTGCTGGTGTCGGAGAGTCTTCAGGAGAAGTAACGACATACATATTACCGTCTGGAGCAGTGTTTTTCCTCGGAACACTGTTTGCAGCTGTCGTTCTCATCGGTATTCGTTATCATCGAGAACGACGTTCTTGAGGAGTAAAACGACTCTTGAACCCTACTGAAGACATTTACTGCCATCGTCCGAACTCCCACTCGGCTATGAGACGACGCACATACCTGTCATCGATAGCCGCAATGGTGCTGACTTCAGGATGCATCGGTAGCGAAGCAGGCCAAAGCCCTTCAGATCAAATGGAAAAGAAGAGCGTATCCGTCGAAAACGTGGTCACTAGCACCGAGATAGAGAATTTAGAAATCAATGTGGAGGTACTCCAGACGGAAATCACAGAGAGTGATACTGCACGCATTCGAATCTCGTACTCAAATCGTGGTGACGACCCGATCGAGATGAATATCGATCCAGACGTACCGGCTCCCCTCTCCAGTAGTGAGGAAGAATCAGGTCTGCTACTGCTGTCTGATGGGTATGATCCAACGCGAGCCTCGGATGAATGTTGGAAACCACAAGAGGAAGGTTTTCCCCAACCCGCAGTCGCGAATCAATATCCCATTGAGCCAGAACAAACTGTTGGGTTAGAGTACGACATCTGGGTGAATGCCGGGCAAGAAGCAACCTGTATCGAACCTGGAGAGTATCAATTCGAGCCGAATAAGGGGAAATTCGTGCTCATTGTGGACGATGTATAGAGTGAGACATTCAAAGGTTCTAATCAAATTTTGAGCGCCTGTGAGATCTAGCGGAGCGGTGAGTAGCTACCCCTATCGTTCTACTGTTGGATTGGTGGTGGGCTTGTAATCTAATTAGGCTACCTGCAGAGTCTATTTTCCCCTCAATGGGCGAGGGGCTCGCTGTACTGGCGAGTTCCCTGAACACGGTGAGAACGATGGCAACGAGAGACATCTACGAGAGCGGATTCGACGAAGACATCCAAACGGAGTCAAGTGCGAACCAATGCCCCGGGTGCGACGGTCGGGTCACTACGAACGCGGTCGAAACGGTCTGCGAGAACTGTGGACTCGTCATCAAGGAACAACGTATCGATCACGGGCCGGAGTGGCAGGCATACGACGACGAGGAGTGCGAGCCAACGGGCGCGCCGCTCACTGCTGCCCGCCACGATCGAGGGGTGTCGACGGAAATCGGTCGTGGGACCGACGCGAAGGAGAACGAACTCTCCGGGCAGAAGCGGCAGCAGCTGGCTCGAAGGCGCCGTGAGCAGTCCCGTGGCCGCTGGCGGTCGAAAGCGGAACGGAATCTCGTGCATGGGCTGGGCGAAGTCCGCCGGTTGGCAAGTGCCCTCGAGCTCTCCAATTCGGTGCGTGATCAGGCGTGCCAACTCTTCCGGAGCGCCCAAAACGAGGATCTGCTTCGTGGCAGATCTATCAAGGCCATCGCCGCGGCCAGCGTCTACGGAGCCTACCGGTGTAACGGGCTCTCGCGGTTAGTGGACGACGTCAGCGAGATGGCCCGCGTCGCGGAGTCACGGATCACGAACACGTACAAAACACTGAACGGAGAGCTGGGCCTTCCCGCCGAACCTGTCTCCTCCACATATTCGTGCCGCGTCTGGCCTCGGATCTCACGTGTCCGGACGAGATCCGACAGCGGGCCCGAACGCTCGCAGAGCAGGCCGAGGAGCGCGGCGTCACGACGGGCGTCCATCCGGCGGGGGTCGCCGCGGCCTGCCTCTACAGGGCCGGTCGCGAGGAGGGCCGATGGTTGACGAAATCCGAGGCTGCGGACGTGGCGAACGCCTCGAAGGCGACCGTCCGGACACATCGTGATACGTTGGAGGAACAGGTCACCTGACGCAGTCCACTGTCTCTCCGTCTGTACTGCACATCGTTCTATCCACGCTACGATTTAATTCGGAGCCTGTCGGTAGATGAGGTTGCGCTGAATCTCGTTCGCGCCCTCGTAGATGACCGGGATCCGCACGTCGCGGTAGATCCGCGAGATCTTGTTCTCCAGCAGGACGGACCGACCGCCGTGGAGCTGCATCCCGCGCTCGGCGCAGTCGTTGGCGACCTCGGTGGATTTCACCTTCGCCATCGACGCCCAGTAGCCGCCGTGATCGTTCTGCTCGACCTTCTCGGCCGCGCGCCAGTTGAGCGCGCGGGCGGACTCGAACTCCATCCGCATGTCGGCGAGGATATGCTGGACGGACTGGAACTCGTTGATCGTCCGACCGAACGCGTTACGCCCGTGGGCGAACTCCCACGCCTCCTCGATGGCGGCGGCGGCGAGCCCGAGTCCGTGGCCGCCGACCACGATACGACCGTGGTTGAAGAAGTCGGCGAGCATGTAGAACCCGGCCCCCTCGACGCCGATGAGGTTCTCCTCGGGGACGCGCGCGCCGTCGAGGACGATATGCGCCTGCTTCGAGGCCGGCATCCCCATCTTCGTCGGGATGTGTTCGGCCTCGTAGCCGTCGGTGTCGGTCGGTACGATGAACATCGAGTAGTTGCCGTAGCGGTTGTCCGGGTCGTCGCCGGTCTTCGCGTACAGGGTCACCCAGTCGGCCTCGACGCCGTTGCCGACCCAGTACTTCTCGCCCGTGAGCACCCACTCGTCGCCGTCCTTCTCGGCGGCCGTCGTCATCCCGGCGAGATCGGAGCCGGTCTCGGGTTCCGAGACGGCAAGCCCGGTGAGCTGCTCGTTCTCGGCGACCGGGCGCAGATACTCCTCGCACTGCGCGTCGCTCCCGTGTTCTTCGAGCATGCTCGCCCCGAAGCTGGCGAGCTGAAGCGTCAGGGCGATCCCGGCGTCTGCGCGGTAGAACTCCTCGGCCATGGCGAGCACCTGCGGCAGATCGAAGCCGCGGCCGCCGTACTCCTCGCTGATGTCCTGTGCGATGAGGTCAGCCTCTATCCCGGCTTCGAGGATCTCCCACGGGTACTCGCCCGACCGGTGATACGCCTCTGCGTTCGGCTCGATATGCTCGCGTGCGAACTCGCGAGCTTCCTGTTTGATCTCGTGTGCGTGATCGGGTACGACGGTCTCGTCCAGCAAATCCATACGAGACGTTAGGCTCCGGAGAGTAAATACCCCCCTGAAACCCGCGAGTCGTTGTCGCTCGTTCATCAATGAGGAAAGCCGTGCTCAGACGGGAGCGAACAGCTGTCGATCAAGCGGTGACTCGACGCGTTCAGTCTGATTGCCACAGAGTCTCGATACGCCGGCGTATCGCCGTGAGCACAGTCGAGTGCAGCTCCAACGGGTGGGTCGAGGGGAGTTCGAGATCGGTAACTGCCGTCCCGGCCGGTGGCTGGTGAAAGTGTAACCGAGCGTTGTGCGGGTTCGGATGCCGGTCCCACCGACACTCCCAGCGGTCCCCCTGTTCGTGTGCTTCGACGTAGTGGAGCGAGAAATCACCGGTCGTGAACCAGCGGACATCGAGCCGAGCCGTCGTGACTGACTCCGGATACGCTTCGGTATCCATCTCGACACGGAGCAGTCGCGGGTCGTGAAACGTCGGCTCGAACGTCGTCGCTGACACGAGCGACTCCGCGTCGAGATGGCGCTCTAACAGACGCAGAATCTGTCGATCCGGTGGCCCCGTCGATGGCGACGGCGAATCGGACGGTGGCTGGCCCATTCAGGCGGGAAGCAGATGGCCGTCGTTCTCAGACAGCTGGCGGGCGAGCTCGTACAGTCTGAGCGCTCGAATCACGCCCTGCCACTCGCTGACTGCGGCCATTCGCTCGTGGATGCGGTCGTGCGTATCGTGTTCGAACACGTCGACTGCTGCCGGGTCCGTCGTTTCAAACTGGGCTTCGTACGCCGCGCGCCGGGCTTCGAGCGTCTCGACACGGTCGATGATCGACTCGACACTCAGATCGCTCGCGATGCGGCTCGCGTCTTGCCATTCGAGATAGCCGTCGTCTCGCCGGTACGTCGTCGGGCGACTCTCCCGGTCGGTCCGTGCGATTCCCATCTCGACCAAGCGGTCGAGATGTTTCTTCGCGGCGTTCGGGGAACAGTTCGCCAGCTCGGCAATCTCGGCATGGGGCGTCGGCTCCGTGACGCCGAGAACGACATCGTAAACGCGACCGAACGTGTCCGTCCCCGTCTGCCACCGCCGCTCGGTGTCGTCGGACTCGGGAGCCGGATCGAACTCCGTCATGTGACCACCTACGCCGCGTTTCGCAATATATCTTCCGTGAACTCATATATCTGAGACGCTGTCGCGGATCGACGCGGCCCGAGACTCATGCCTTCGGAACCCGAGGCAGGCGATGACCGGTCTTCCAACCAACTGTCGCTGTGTATACACAGCGTCCCACGGAAACAGCAGAGGATGGTTCGAAAAGTAGGGCGGAAGAACGGATACGGCTCGGATTCGGACGCGAAGTCGCGCGTCAGTCGTCCTGTTCTGGCGCGGCCTCGTCGGGAGCGTTCCCGGCGAGCAGGCGGTCGCCGCTGTACCGCTCGCGCAGGTCCTTCTTCGAGAACTTCCCAGTGGCGGTCTTGGGGACCTCCTCGATGTACTCGATCGCGTCCGGCAGCCACCACTTCGGATACTCCTCGCGGAGCAGGTCCATGATCTCATCATCGAGGGTGTCGCGGTCTGTCCCCTCGGACGGAACGACGAACGCGACGGGTCGCTCCTGCCACTTCTCGTGGGGGACACCGACGACAGTCGCCTCGGTCACGTCGTCGTGGGCCATGACGGCGTTTTCCAGCTCGACGGACGAGATCCACTCACCGCCGGACTTGATGACGTCCTTCGCGCGGTCGACGATCTGGATGTAGCCGTCGGGGTCGATGCTCACCACGTCGCCCGTCTTGAGCCAGCCGTCCTCGAAGTCCGCCTCGTTTGCATCGGGGCGTTTGAAGTACTCCTTGGTGATAGTCGGGCCACGGACGTGCAGCTCGCCGAACTCCTCGCCGTCCCAAGCGATCTCCTCGCCGTCCTCGTCGATCACCCTGTACTCGATGCCGGGAATCATGATCCCCTGTTTGCCGCGCTTGTCGAGCTGCGTCTCGTAGTCGACGTCTTCGAGATCGGACTTGAGCTGAGAGACGCTCCCGATCGGGGCCATCTCGGTCATCCCCCACGCGTGGAGCACCTCGACGCCCCTGTCGTCGAACCACCGGATCATCGACTTCGGCGCGGCCGAACCGCCGACGATGATGCGGTCGAGCGAGCTGAGATCGACGTCCGTCTCCTCGGCGTACTCCATCAGCCCGAGCCACACCGTCGGCACGCCGGCGGTGACCGTGACGCCTTCCTCCTCGATGAGCATCGCGATGTCCTCGGGGTCAGGTGAGGGACCCGGATAGACGTGTTTCGAGCCGGCAGCCGTCGCGGTGAACGGCATCCCCCACGCGTTGACGTGGAACATCGGCACGACCGGCATCACGACGTCGTCGTCCTCCATCGGAATCCCCTGTGGCGTGAGCGTCGTCATCGTGTGGCTCCACAGCATCGACTGGGTGTACTCGACGCCTTTCGGCTTCCCGGTCGTGCCCGAGGTGTAACACATCCCGGCGGGCTGGTCACTCGGCAGGTCGGGCCAGTCGTAGCTCGGCTCGTGGCCGCCGATGAACGACTCGTAGTCGGGCGCGTCGAGGGCGTCGGTCTCCGTCTCGCCCATCACGACGAAATCGACGCCGTCGAACTCCGAGGCCCCGTCGGCCGCGCCGGCGAGCTTCTCCGCGAGCGAGGGGTCGACGAAGATGAGTTCGTCGTCGGCGTTCTCGACGATGTAGCGGATATGCTCGTCGGGAAGAAGTGGATTGATGGTGTGGAGCTGTGCCCCCATCGACGGGATGCCAAAGTAGGTCTCGTAGTGGCGTTCGGTGTTCCAACAGAACGTGGCGACGCGGTCCTCGTGTTCGATCCCGTGCGCGTTGAGCGCGTTCGCCAGCTGGGCGATCCGGTCGGCGTACTCGCTGTACGTCGTCCGACTGATTCCGTCGTGGTCGCGAGAGACGATCTCCGTGTCCGGATACAGCTTGCTCGCGCGCCACAGGAACGGTCGCAGGGTCTGTGAGTGAGCACCTGTCATACGTAGTTCTGACAGGGGACGGTAATGATTCTTACTACGAGTAGCGATCGACGAACAGCGGTGGCCGATCGCAGAGACGAACGGCGCGGCTACAGCTTGTTCTGGGCGTCGTCGGCAAGCTCCTCCATCCGTTTGCCGATGCGACCGGCGTCGGAGAACTCGTCTTCGCTCATCACGTCCGCGAGCGCGTTCCCGAGGACGAACACCGCGTGTTTGTGCTCGCTTTTCGACTTGTGTACGTCGTCCGGCTCTACGTCGAGCTCGTCGTAGGCGTCGAACGCGGTCGTCTCGACGGCGTCCATCTCGCGAAACGTCTGCATGATCTCGACCATGTGGCCGTGGAGTTCGAGCAGTTCCTCTTTGTGCATACGTTCAGTTCCGTTGAAACGGCGATAAAGCTTGTGTGGAAGCCAGTTGCACGATCAGAAGACGTACTCGTCGTCGTGGCCCATCATCCCGTCCTCCTCGTAGGCCGGCTCCTCGTCGTCCATCGGCCCGGAGGTCTTGTACGCGCGGATGCCGGCCGAGAGCACGTCCTCGATGGCCTCCTCGCGGCTCTCGAACTCACCCTGCTCGACGAGCTGCGTGAGCTGCATCTCCAGATGGTCCGGCACTGTGATGTCGGCTTTCACCATGTTGGCTCGGGCTTTGAGAGTGTAGTATTTAAGCATACTGGATATTTTGCCGAGGAACGAAGTTGGGCTGTCGATACCGATACAATTCTTGTCGTTCCGAAAACACCGAGAGCGGTAGGCTAACGTCGATAGAGGGGTACGGTCGGATATGTACGACGTCACCGCTCTTCACGAGGAGTTCGACGGCGAACGCGTCCCGCCAGGGCAGCGGGAGACGACGCGGTTTCCCGTGCTCTCGAAGTCCGGCACGCCGTCGGTCGATCTGAGCGAGTGGACGCTGGACGTGTGGGGGGCCGTCGGCGAACGGCTCGAACTCGACTTCGACGCGCTCCGCGCGCTCGACACGGAGACCCAGCGACAGGACTTCCACTGCGTGACGGGCTGGTCGCGACTCGACAACGAGTTCACCGGGGTGACGTTTCCGACGCTCGCGGACGCTGCCGGCGTCACCGACGAGGCGGTTCACGTCATGTTCCACGCCGCAGACGGCTACACGACGAATCTCCCGCTCGACACCTGTATGCGCCGCGAGCTGCTGGTGACGTGGGAGCACGACGGCGAGCGGCTGCCGGCCGACCACGGCGGCCCGGTTCGGGTCGTCGTCCCGCACCGATACGCGTACAAGGGTGCGAAGTGGCTCACGGGAATCGAGTTCCTGACGGAGCCGGAACGCGGCTACTGGGAGAAACGCGGCTACTCGAACACGGCGAACCCATGGAACGAGGAACGGTACGCCTGAGGAGCGCCGAACGGGATACATAAGCCGGTGGCATCCCAACCGTGAGCAATGAGATCGCTCGGCGACGAACGGCGGGTCGTCTCCCGCGCACGCCAGATACCCGCGCCACCGACGCGAGCGACGTTGGCCGGCGCGACTACGCCGCGTGTCTTCTGGAGCGGCGAGGGGGAGTCGACCGTCATCGGGTCAGGGGCCGCCGCGACGCTCACCGCTACCGGTAGTGACCGGTTCAGCGAGATTCGTGCTGCCGCCGAGCGGCTGTTCGCCGAAGGTGACGTCCACGCCGGGACCGAGGCCGCACGACCGCGGCTGTTCGGCGGCTTCACCTTCCACGACGATCACGACCGGGGTGACGACGGCCCGTGGGGTGCGTTTCCGAGCGCGCAGTTCGTCCTCCCGCGTCGGCAGGTGACGTACACCGAAGGCGGCGCGTGGCTGACGGTGAACGCCGTCGGCTCGGAGTCGACGGCCGGAGCCGTCAGCGACGAACTCGACGCGACCGCCGACGCGCTCGCCGGGCTCTCGGCTCCCGAATCGGTGCGCCCGTCCACCGTCGTTGAGCGAGCGCGAACGACGACGATCGACGCGTGGCGGGAGTCGGTGACGAACACGACCGAGCAGATTGCGACCGGTGAACTCCAGAAGGTGGTGTTGGCGATGGCGCTCGAAGCCCGGCTCGACGGACCACTGGCCGCAGACGAGGTGACCGCACAGCTCGCAGACACCTACCCCGACTGCTACCGCTTCCTGTTCGAGCCGGTCGACGAGCGGGAGCCGCAGCCGGCGTTCATCGGCGCGACACCGGAGCGGCTTGTGACCCTCCGCGGACGGACGCTCGCGACGGGGGCGCTCGCGGGCACGACCGGACGCGGGGACACCCCCGCCGAGGACGAGTGGCTGGCCGACGAGCTTCGACGCGACGAGAAGAACGTTCACGAGCACGAGATCGTGGCCGACGCGATCCGCGAGCAGCTCTCGCCGTTCGCGGCCACCATCTCGACGGGGGAACGCGACGTGCGCCGGCTCGCAACGGTCCAACACCTCGAAACCCCGATCACGGCGACTCTGGCCGATGACGAGCACGTCCTGACGCTGGTCGAGGCGCTCCATCCGACGCCCGCCGTCGGCGGACTCCCGCCGGATCGCGCGCTGGCGACGATCCGCGAGACGGAGTCGTTCGACCGCGGCTGGTACGCCGCGCCGGTCGGCTGGTTCGACGCCGCCGGCCACGGCAGCTTCGCGGTGGCGCTCCGCTCTGCCGTCACTGCCGGCGATACGGCGACGCTGTTCGCGGGCGTGGGTATCGTCGAGGACTCCGATCCCGACGCCGAGTGGGACGAAGTCCAGCTCAAATACCGACCGATGCTCGACGAGCTGGAATGACACCACCCAACGTCAACACGCTGTGGGGCGAGATCATCGCCGACGAGCTGGCGAAATCGAGCGTCGACGCGGCGGTGCTCTCGCCGGGATCGCGCTCGACCCCGCTGACGGTCGCGTTCGCGCAACACCCCGAGATCGAGACGTACACGCAGCTCGACGAGCGGTCTGCGGCGTTCTTCGCACTCGGGCGGGCAAAACGGACGGGAGAGCCGACGCCGCTGGTCTGTACCTCCGGGACCGCGCTCGCGAACTACCACCCGGCGGTGATGGAGGCCGGTCGCGCCCGCGTACCGATGCTCCTGCTCACCGCCGACCGACCGCCCGAGCTGGACGACTCGGGGGCGAACCAGACGGTCGATCAGTCGAATCTGTACGACGGCTCGCTACGCCACCGGCGGACGCTCCCCGAGCCGGAGGTCCACGACCGGAAGCTCAGGGCGCTCCGGACGGCGATCTCCCGAGGTGTCGCCACGACGACCGCGACGGACCCCGGTCCGGTCCATCTGAACGTCCCGTTTCGGAAGCCGCTGGAGCCGACCGTCGAGACCGACGACGTCTCCGATGAGTGGATCGATGCTCACCAGCTCGCCACAGCGGGGCGAGACGGCCCGTTCGTGCAGACCACGCGGGGGACCCCGACGCTGTCGCCCGGCGAGCGCGACGAGCTGGCCGCCGATGTCGAGACCGCAGACCGGGGACTCATCCTCTGTGGGCCCGCCGACGGTCCCGCTCCCGGTCCCGACGCACTCGCCGCGCTCGCGCGGGCGACCGGGTTTCCGGTGCTCGCCGACCCGCTTTCCGGACTCCGGTTCGGCTCGCATATCGACCGCGAGGGGGTGACGGTTCTCGGCGGCTACGACGGCTGGGCGGCAGGGCTGCGGGCCGATCTGACGCCGGATCTCGTGCTTCGATTCGGGGCCTCACCGACATCGAAACCGATTCGCAAACGACTGGCGAGCGCGGCGCGGGAGACGCCGTCGCTCCGGCAGTATCTCGTCGATCCGACGGGCGGGTGGCGCGAGGCGGAGTTCGCGGCGACGGACACGCTGGTCGCCGATCCGACGCGACTTGCTCGCTCTCTTGCTGACCGACTCACCGTCCCCGAGACGACGCCGTACGCCGACCGGCTGGCGACACTCGATGCCGACTACTGGGCGCTCGTCGCCGACGAAGACCGCTTCTTCGAGGGGCGAGCGGTGGCCGATGCCGTCGCCGATGCGCCCGATCCGAGCACCGTCTTCGTCTCGAACTCGATGCCGGTTCGGGATATGGACCGCTTCGTCCGACCGAGCGCGAGGGAGCTGACGGTACTCGGTAATCGCGGCGTCTCCGGGATCGACGGGATCACCTCGACCGCGCTGGGAGCCGACAGCGCGAGCGACGATCCGCTCGTCCTCGTCACCGGTGATCTGGCCTACTACCACGACACGAACGGACTGCTCGCGCTCGACCGGTTCGGTCTCGACGCGACGATCGTGCTCATCAACAACGACGGCGGCGGCATCTTCCATCTGCTCCCCATCGAGGCTCACGACACGTTCGAGGGACAGTTCCGGACGCCACACGGGCTCGATTTCGCCGCGACCGCCGACCTCCACGCGCTGGAGTTCACTCGCACGAGCACGCGTGCCGGGTTCCACGAGGCGTACGCGGCGAGTCTCGAACGGGACGGCACACAGCTCATCGAGGTGCAGTTCGACTCGGAGGCGAGCCACGAGGTTCGCGACGAGATACAGTCGCGGGTCGAAGCGGAGCTGCTGTGATCGGCTGGATTTTTGCCGTGGCCCTCGTTGTCGGGGTATGGTCTCAGAGCTATTCGACGCCGACAGCTGGGAGCCGGTCGCGGGGTTCGACTTCCGCGATCTGACGTACCACCGCGCGACCGACGTGGGCGCGCTCCGTATCGCGTTCGACCGGCCCGAGGTCCGCAACGCTTTCAGACCGGAGACGGTGGATGAACTCTCGACGGCGCTCGATCACGCGAAACGACAGACCGACGTGGGCTGTGTGTTCATCACCGGAAACGGTCCCTCGCCGGAGGACGGCGGCTGGGCCTTCTGTTCGGGCGGTGACCAGCGGATTCGAGGGGAGGCCGGCTACGAGTACGACAGCGAGGAATCGAACGACGACACCGCCGGCCCGCGGCTCCATATCCTCGAAGTGCAGCGCCAGATCCGTCACATGCCGAAGCCCGTCGTCGCGGTCGTGCCGGGGTGGGCGGTCGGCGGCGGTCACTCGCTGCACGTCGTCTGCGATATGACCTTGGCCGGGACGGAAGCGAAGTTCCTCCAGACCGACCCGGACGTGGGGAGCTACGACGCCGGCTTCGGTAGCGCGTATCTCGCTCACCAGATCGGCCAGAAGAAGGCGCGTGAGGTGTTCTTCCTCGGGAAGACCTACTCCGCGGAGGCGGCCGCCGAGATGGGGATGGTGAACGAGGTCGTGCCGCAGGCGGAGCTGGAGGAGCGCGCACTGGAGTGGGCCGAGGAGATGCTCTCGAAGTCACCCAACGCCATGCGGATGCTCAAATACGCGTTCAACATGGACACCGACGGGCTCGTCGGCCAGCAGGTCTTCGCGGGTGAAGCGACCCGGCTCGGCTACATGACCGACGAGGCACAGGAGGGGAGAGACGCCTTCAACGAGAATCGCGAGCCCGACTTCTCGGAGTTCCCGTACTACTACTGAGTCAGGGTCGCTCGGTGGTATCGGCGCACGCGCGGAGCAGACGACCGTCGAAGAGAAACCACACGCTCATCACCCCCACAGCGAAAAATGGGCTAATGCCAGTGCCGTCACTCGTCGTCGGAATCGCCGGCGGAACCGGGGCGGGAAAGACGACGATCGCCCGTGAGATCACGTCCGGCGTCGACGCCGTCACGCTCGTCCCCCTCGATAACTACTACGCCGATCGCTCCGAGCTGCCGATGGCCGAACGCGAACAGATCAACTACGATCATCCGGACGCGTTCGACTGGGAGCTGCTCCGCGAGCAGCTCATCGCACTGTGTGAGGGTCGTCGCATCGAGATGCCGGAGTACGATTTCTCGGTCCACAACCGAACCGAGGAGACGACGACCGTCGATCCCGGCGACGTGGTGATGGTCGAGGGGATTCTCACCCTCCACGACGAGGCGATCCGCGAGCTACTCGACATCAACCTCTACGTCGAGACCGACGCCGACGTGCGTATCCTCCGGCGGATCCGCCGTGACGTCATCGAGCGGGGCCGCGAGCTCGACGGCGTCATGTCTCAGTATCTCTCGACGGTGAAGCCGATGCACGAGCAGTTCGTCGCGCCGACGAAGAAGGAAGCCGACCTTATCATCCCGGAAGGGGCGAACGACACGGCCGTCGGACTCCTTCGCGAGCGGGTCCACGCCGTCGTCTCCGGCAACGAGCGTCCCGTCTAAGCCGACTGCCCCTCGCCGGTAATCGGGTTGTACTGCCAGTGTGGCGAGTCGCGAAGCGCCTCTCCGATACATCTGTGGAAGTCGAGGAGATCGTCGAAGCTGTCCTCCTCGACGTACTCGAACACCTCCGCGAGCGAGACGACCGTCTCGTGGTCCATGCGCACGGGATCGTCGCCGTACTCCTCAACGAACGCCGACTTGTCGAGCGGGAACGATTTCCCCTCGTCGATCTTCTTCACGATGACGGCGTGCCCGAACTTTCGCATCCCCTCGCTACCTTTCTCACCGTCGGGGTCGTGCGGCCAGTCCATACCGAATCTGAGGCCAGCGGTCGCAAAAGCGTTCTTATCCACCTGTCAGGAGCGACTGCTTTTGTCGCTCCCACTGCCAGTGAGCGTATGAACGTAGCCCTACTCACCGTCGGTGACGAGCTGCTCGCTGGGGACACGACGAACACGAACGCGACGTGGCTGGCGAGTGAGATAACGAGCCGTGGCGCGACAGTCCGGCGCATCCTCACCATCCCGGACGACCACGACACCATCGCAGACTGGACTCGACGATACCACGACTGGTACGACGCCGTGGTCGTCACCGGCGGTCTCGGCGGAACCCCGGACGACGTGACGATGGCAGCCGTCGCCGACGGACTCGACCGCGAGCGTGAGCTGTTCACCGACGTGCGCGACGATCTCGTCGCGAAGAGCGAGGCGTTTCGCGAGGCGAACCCCGATATCGCGGACGAGTACGAGTTCGACATGGAGTTCGCCGAGAGCGCCTCCCTCCCTGTCGGTGCGCGCCCGCTCGTCACCGACGCCGGCTGGGCCCCCGGCTGTGCCGTCGATGGCATCTACGTGCTTCCGGGGATTCCGGCCGAGATGAAAGCGATGTTCGAACTCGTGGCCGAGGAGTTCGACGGCGAGACCGACTCACGGACGCTGTACACGCCCACGCCGGAGGGAGCGATGGGTGACGTACTGACCGAGGTTCGTGAGCTGTTCGACACCGATGTTGGGAGCTATCCTGCCGACCCAGATACGCCGAACCGGCTGAAGGTCGTCGGCGAGGACGAGGCCGAAATCGAGCGCACTGTGACATGGCTTCGTGAGAAGGTCGAGACGGTTCCGGAGCCGGAGTAGAACGGTGGAATATGAGACTGTGAGTTGAACCGGACGCAGACGGTCCTACTCCTCACTTCGTTCGCCGTGCATGCTGCGGCTGTGAAGGTTCAAATCCCGCGAGTATCTGCTTCTCGCGAGTTCGCTCCGGGAGAACGGTGGGACTGGGATTTGAACCCAGGAATCCGTGAGGATACCGGTTTTCAAGACCGGCGCAATAGGCCGCTCTGCCATCCCACCACGACATCCGCTACCCGGTGAGGGGGTTTCGACCTTTCGGTTAGCGCCGTAGGTCGCCGTCGCTATCGACGAACAGCCCGACCTCGTCCAGCCACGCGGCGGTCGCCTCGGGCACGCGGCTTCCGGCCTGCTGGCGCGTCCGAATCGTCGTGACGGCGTTCACGAGATCGGAAGCCGTCTCCACGACCGGGCGATACGGGAGAAACGCCACGTCGTTCCCCATATCGAGCGTGCGCTCGGTGAGCGACTCGACGGCCGGGTGGGCGTAGGCGTCCTGGAAGTCGATCTCCTCGCGGAACGCGGCGTAGTAGACCCGCCCGTCGGTCGTCGGCCCGAGTACGGTCTCGGTCGTCCGGATCTTCATGGCGGCGGCGTCGACCTGCTGGCGGGCCGTGAACACCGCCTCAGGTGTGAGAATCCCGACCGACTGCACCTCCTCAGCATCGAGCAGATGACTCGCCGTGTTGCCGGCCCGTCCGGCGAACGTCTCACCTACTTGTCGCTCGAACCGCGCGTCCTCGACGACCGGCGAGACGACGTCGCGAATCTCACGCTCTGCGGTCCCCTCGCCGCGAGCGTGTGTCTCGGGTAACGACTCGTCCGGGCGGACGTTCACGAGGAGGTCACCGCCGCTCGCTGCGACGGCGCGAACCACGTCACGCGCCATCGCAGTGTAAAGGTCAGCACACTGCTCGGGCGACAGCGGCGTCGTCTCGGCCAGCTCAGAGAGGACGAGTCCCGGTCGCGGCGGATCGATGAGAACGGCGATCGTAGTCATACCGACTGCTGGCGCGGCGTCACCTTGAGCTTTTTATTTCGGGACGATCAGTGTGACGTATGAACGGAGACCGGCAGCTCATTGCGCTACTCGTCGGGGGCATCGTCGTGCTCGCCGTCGGCTCGCTCGTCGTCCTCGCCCGCAACACGCTCGGCAGCTATCCGACGAAAGCAGGTGCAGTCGTTGTGCTGCTGCTCGTGTCACTGCTCGTCGGGTCCGTACTCGGTATGAAGGGCCGGGAGTGGCTCCGGAATCCCGGCTACTGGTAGCCGGCACTACTCGTCGAGAGAGTCAGCACTCGTGGCGGCATCGTCCGGGTCTGACTGCGGTGAAGCGGGATGATACTCGGTGTCGTACTCGCCGGGCTGGTCGTCCAATCGATCGGGGTTGAGACGGCCACCCAGCAGCATGAAATCGAGCACCGTGCAGTACAACATCGCTTCGACGACCGGCACGGCACGCGGCGGTAGCGACGGGTCGTGGCGACCGACGACCTGCGCGTCCTTCTCCTCGCCCGTCTCCCAGTCGACGGTGCGCTGTCGTTTCGGAATCGAGGTCGGCGCGTGCCACGTCGCCTCGCCGTAGATGGGTTCGCCGGTCGTGATCCCGCCCTGTAGCCCGCCGTGATCGTTGCCGACCGGGACCGGATCGCCCTCGTCGCTCACCACCTCCGAACGGGTCCCGTCGTCGAACGTCCAGTCCTCGTTGCGGTCGCTCCCGCGAACGGCCGCGCTCTCGCGACCCTGTCCGTACTCGACGGCCGTCGTGGCCGGAATCGAAAACATCGCCTGCCCGAGCCGCGCCGGGAACGAATCGAACCGTGGCGCACCGAGACCGCGGGGAACGCCGCGCGCCTCGAAGTAGATCGAGCCGCCGATAGAGTCGCCTTCCTGCTGGTACTCGTCGATGGCCGCCCGCATCTCCTCGGCCGTGTCGGGGTCTGCGCATCTGACCTCGTTCGCTTCGCTGTGTTCGAGGAGCTGCTCGAAGCTCACCTCCGGCGCCTCGATATCGCCGATGCGGTTGACGTGTGCCTTGATCTCGACGTCGTGGGCAGACTGGTCGAGGACTGCCTTCGCGACTGCCCCGGCCGCGACCCAGTTGAGCGTCTCGCGGGCCGACGACCGACCGCCGCCGCCCCAGTTGCGCGTCCCGAACTTCGCGGAGTAGGTGTAGTCGCCGTGGCTCGGGCGCGGGGCCGTGACGAACGGCTCGTACTTGCCCGACCGAGCGTCCTTGTTCCGGATGACCATTCCGATCGGTGTGCCCGTCGTGTGCCCCTCCAGCGTCCCGGAGTTGATCGTCACTTCGTCCGGCTCGCCGCGGGAGGTAGTGATCATCGACTGGCCGGGTTTGCGGCGGTCGAGTTCCGCTTGAATCAGCTCCTCGTCGAGTTCGACACCGGCGGGACAGCCGGAGACGGTCACGCCCATCGCGTCCCCGTGGCTCTCACCGTACGTCGTGAACTGGAAGAGCCGACCGAAGCGATTGCCGTTCATTACACGCAGTCGGGCGTGCGTCCATTTCAACCTTGCAGTAGAGGCGAGGGTTCAAATACGGAGACGGGCGCACCGACCCCGTGCAGTAACGATTCGCCCCGGTCGGTCGAGGCGGGTGTGTGACGACCCGGCCGGGAGCCGTCTCCGTCACCTGTTTGCCCCCTACTCACGAACGTCAGCACCGAGCGACCGTAGCGTCTCGAAGTAGCCCGGGAACGAGACATCGACGTGCCCGGCCCCCTCGACGGTCACCGGCCCGGCGACGAGTCCGACGAGCGACAGCGCCATGATGATGCGGTGGTCGTCGTGCCCGGCGACCGTGCCGCCGGTGAGTGACGATTTTCCACCGTGGACCGTCAACACATCTTGTTCTTCCTCGACGACTACACCGAGCGTGTCGAGTTCCTCGGCCATCGCGCTCACGCGGTCGGTCTCCTTGTACCGGACGTGCTCGCAGTTGGTGATACGGGTCGTTCCGTCGGCGACAGCACCCAGCGTCGCGATCGTCGGTAACAGATCAGGCGTGTCACCCACGTCGACCGCGACACCGGAGAGCGGCGACTGTTCGACGTGAATCTGGCCTGCGTCGCGGTCCCACTCCAGCGTCGCCCCCATCCGGTCGAGTATCGAAACGATTGCCGAATCCCCCTGTGCGCTCGGCTCGGCTCCATCGACGAGGAGTTCATCGTCCGCGGCGAGCGCGCCGGCCGCGAGCAGATACGACATCGACGAGAAGTCCCCGGGGACGGCGTAGCTCCCGTCGACCGTCGCGTACTGCTGATCTCCCGGTACGCGGAACCCTTCGTCCGTCTCCTCGCTCTCGATACCGAACGCGTCAAGCAGTTCGATCGTGATCTCGACGTACGGCGCGGACTTCAGCTCCGTCGTCAGCTCGATCTCGATCCCGTCATCTGTGACCGCGCCGGCCATCAACAGCGCGGTGATATACTGCGAGGAGACATCACCGGGTATCGCTACTGCTCCCCCATCGATATCACCACCGACGACGAGCGGAGCCTGCCCGTTCGCGCGCGTGGACTCGGCCCGCCCGTCGAGATCGGACAGCGCGTCGAGCAGTGGCCCCTGTGGCCGCGATCGGAGCGACTCGTCGCCCGTAAGGACGGTCGCGCCGTCGGCCAGTGCCGCCGTCGCCGTCGTCAGTCGCATCGTCGTCCCGGAGTTCGCGCAGTCGATGACGTCGTCGGGCACGACCGGTCGCCCGTCGAACCCATCGACGACGGCGGTCGACTCCCCCCACGAGACGCGGCCACCGTACGCCTCGACAGCGCGGGCCGTTGCGCGCGTGTCGGCCGAGTCGAGGGGGTTCGCAACCGTCGTCTCGTCCGCGTAGCCGGCCGCCAACAGCGCGCGGTGCGTGTAGCTCTTCGACGGTGGCGCGCGGGCGACTCCGTCGATCGTGGACGGATGAATCGTGCGTTGCACAGCCCATCTCTCCCCGGCGGAACAATCAGCCTACCGGCCACGGATCTACCAGCGGTAGGGCTTTAGTTCAGCGTGTCCGACGCCACGTATGGACCCCGACTTCGGCCAGCTCGACGCGTATCTCGACGAACACGATCTCGACGGCTATCTCGTCGTCGCCGACGAGAGCGACGCAAACCAGCGGTATCTCTCCGGCTTCACCGCACCTGACCCGTTCACGACGCTCTACGACGGCGAGATCCATCTCCTCGTCAGCGCGCTCGAGTACGGGCGCGCCGAGCGCGAGGCCCGCGCTGCGACCGTCGAGCGCACCGCCGAGTACGACTACCGCGAGCTGGTACAGGAATACGGTGCGTCGGAGGCTGGCTACCGCGTCAGAGCGGCCTTCTGTGAGCGCTACGACGTGAATGCCCTCGCGACTCCCTCGGATTTCCCCGTCGGGCTGGCCGACGGACTCCGGGAGCAGGGGATCGAAATCGCTCCCGACGAGGACGATACCGTCCAGCAGATTCGCGCGGCCAAACACGAGACGGAGCTCGATCATATGCGCACTGCCCAACAGGCGAACGAGCGGGCGATGGCGGCCGCAGAGCGGCTCATCGCCGCCGCCGAGATCGCCGACGACGGGACGCTCGTCCACGACGGCGAGACGCTCACCAGCGAGCGCGTCACGGAGGAGATCGAGGTGTCGCTGCTCCGGGAGGGCCACGCGCTCGATACGACCATCGTCGCCTGTGGAGCCGACGCGGCGGATCCACACGACCGCGGCTCCGGCCCGCTGCGCGCGAACGAGTCCATCATCATCGATATCTTCCCGCGCTCGAAGGAGACCGGATACTACGCCGATATGACCCGCACCTTCGTGAAAGGTGAGCCGTCGGACACCATCCGCGAGTGGTACGATATCACGCAGACGGCCAAGGAGGCGGCGCTGGATACGCTCGAAGCCGGAGTCTCCGGAAGCGAGGTTCACGACGCAGTCTGTGACGTGTATCAGGAGCACGGGATTCCGACGCTCCGTGACGATCCACAGACGAACACGGGCTTCATTCACACGACGGGTCACGGCGTCGGACTCGACATCCACGAGTTCCCGCGCGTCTCCACGACTGAGAACGAACTCGAAGCCGGCATGGTGGTGACGATCGAGCCGGGCGTGTACGATCCCGAGTTCGGCGGTGTTCGCATCGAGGACATCGTCATCGTTCGCGAGGGCGGCTACGAGAACTACACCGACTACGAGGAACGGCTCGTCGTCGAGTGAACGAACGGCTTTTGCGCCGGTCCACGCAAACGGGAGCATGAACGTTCTCGTCGTCGGAGCCGGGGCGATGGGGCAGTGGCTCGCCAAGCGACTCTCTGCAGAGCATGCCGTCGCGGTCACCGATATCGACCCCGAGCGCGCTGCTGGTGTCGCCGCCGATCTCGACGTCGCGACTGACACCGGTGGGCAGTATGATCTCGTCGCCTTCGCCGTCCCGATGTCGACGGTCGAGACCGCGACGCGTGAACACGCCGGTCGCGCCGATGCCGTCATCGACGTGACCGGCGAGATGCGCGACACGCTCGCCGCGCTCCGAGAGTCGTTTCCCGACGCCGCGCGCGTCTCCACACACCCGCTGTTCGCCCCGGCGAACGAGCCCGGGACGATCGCGGTCGTCGAGGATACCCCCGACGACCGGACGAACCGGATACTCGATGCGCTCACCGACGCCGGCAACGAGCTCTACCGGACCAGTATCGCTGAACACGACGAGGCGATGGAGACGGTGCAGGCGAAGGCCCACGCCGCCGTCCTCGCGTTCGCGCTCGCTACCGATGACGTGCCGGAGCCGTTCCATACGCCGGTTTCGGGACCGCTCGTAGAGCTGGCCGATGCTGTCACGACCGGCGACCCGGCTGTCTATGCCGAAATCCAGCAGCGATTCGACGGAGCGGACGAGCTGGCCGCCGCCGCCGAACGCATCGCGGCCGATCCCGAGACCGTCGCTACGCTGTTTGAGGAGGTGACTGAATGACGGATACCCGCCAGTCGGTTCGAGACAACGCCCGCTATCTCCGCGAGGTTCGGCCCATCGACCCCGAGGAAATCTGGGAGTACGTCGATGGCAACCCACACCCCGCAGTCGTCCGGCAGGTGCTTCGCGAGTCGGTCGTCGAACTCGGGATTCGCGAGCGGGAAGACGGCGCGTTCGTCCCCGTCGAGGACGAGCCGCTGTCGGTCTCGTTCGCCGGCGTCGAGTCGTTCCCGACCGAGTACGGCGAGCTGCTCGAAACACTGCTCGTCGATGAGTACGGCGTCGGCTGGCCCGACGGAGACAGCGGCGAGCGGCTCCGAGAGACGGTTCGCGAGATGAAAGCGGAGTACTTCGCCGGGAGTTCCGTCGAGTACGACGAGGAGACGAGGCTCGCGTACGCGCTGTACCATCTCCCCGATAACTACGCCGTCGTCCAGTACGTGTGCTCGCGGCTCGCCGACGCGGACCTGCTCTCGACGCGGCTCCGCGTCCTCGACGTCGGGGCGGGCGTCGGCGGCCCGATGCTCGGGGTCCACGACCTCCTCCCGGAGGACGCGCTCGTCGAGTATCACGCCGTGGAGCCGTCCGCCGCCGGCGACGTGTTCGAGACGTTCGCGGAGGAGACGCGCACCGGCTTCGAGACCACCCTGCATCGCGACAGCGCAGAGGCGTTCACCCCGCCCGGCGAGTTCGATATCGTCCTGTTCGCGAACGTGCTCTCGGAGCTGGACGATCCCGCAGCCGTCGCCGGCCGATATATGAAATCCGTCGCCCTCGACGGCTCGCTCGTCGGGATCGCCCCCGCCGACCGCGAGACCGCGATCGGGCTTCGCGAGACCGAGCGCGCGCTCGAACGCGACGGCGCGGGCGTCTGGGGACCGCAGGTGCGACTGTGGGACGGCTACCGCCCCGAGGACCGCGGCTGGAGCTTCGATGTCTCCCCCGATCTCGACACCCCGGCGTTCCAGCGGGCGCTCGATTCGGCGGCCGGCAGCGAGGGCGAGTTCGTCAACGTCGACGTGCAGTACGCGTTCTCGGTGCTCCGTCACGACGACGAGCGGATGGTCGATCTCTCGCTCGACACCGATCGGTTCGCCAGATTCGCCGACAGCGAACGCCACGTCTCGAACCGCATCGACTGCGTCGCGCTCAAGCTCTCGCGGGATCTGAGCGACGGCGGCAATCCGCTGTTCAAGCTGAGCGACGGTTCCGAGAGAACCGACCACTACGCCGTCCTAACCCGAGCGTCGACCCTGAACGCCGATCTGTCGCGGGCGACGTACGGCGATCCGCTGGTCGTCGAGAACGCGCTCCTGCTGTGGAACGACGACGAGGACGCATACAATCTGGTCGTGGACGACGAGACGATCGTCGATCGCGTCGGGTAACGCTCGGACAGTCGGGGATGCTTTTACCGTCGCTCTCGAACCAGCGCCATGGACGTGCTTCTCACCAACGACGATGGGATCGATGCCACCGGTCTCGGTGTGCTCTACCGTGCGCTCGACGCGATGGATGACGTGCGCGTCACCGCCGTCGCACCGGCCGACGACCAGTCCGCCGTCGGCCGCGCGATGAACCACGAGGTCGATCTCCGGACCCACGACTACGGCTACGCCGTTGAGGGGACGCCGGCCGACTGCGTCGTCGCCGCGCTCGGCGCGCTCGACACCGATCCCGACTTCGTCGTCTCGGGCTGCAATCGCGGCGCGAACCTCGGTGAGTACGTCCTCGGGCGGTCGGGAACCGTCTCGGCAGCCGTCGAAGCGGCCTTCTTCGACGTGCCCGCGATCGCCGTCTCGCTGTACGTCCCGCTCTCTGAGGACTTCGAGTTCGCCAACGTCGATACGCCCGCAAGTCAATACGCCGTCGCCGCGAGCGCGACCGAGCATCTCGTGGCCGACGCGCTCGGTTCCGGTGTCTTCGAGCACGCCGACTATCTCAACGTGAACGCGCCCGTGCCCGAGGAGGGGCCCGCCGAGATGCTCGTCACCCGTCCGAGCCACACCTACGAGATGGACGCCGAGCGCGACGACGACACCATCCACATCAAGGACCGCATCTGGAACCGCATGGCTAACGGCGACATTCCGGACCCGGAGGGAACGGACCGCCGGACTGTCATCGACGGGAACGTCTCCGTCTCACCGCTCACCGCGCCACACACGACCGAATCTCACCCCGGACTCGACGCGCTGACTGCCGCGTTCGACGGCTGATGTTGCCGCTTCTCCGAGAGCCAACTACACCCCTGTCGTGGCCGTGGTATGGAGACGCTCGCCTCGCTGCTCGACGGAAACCACGATCACACCGCCCGCTTCGATGACGCGTTCACCGAGCTACAGGAGGGGCAGCGGCCCGGGGCCGTCACGGTCTGCTGTGCCGATTCCCGGGTCTTACAGGCGGACGCGTTTGGCACGGACGAGCCCGGGACCGTCTTCACCGTCGGCAACATCGGCAACCGCGTCGTCCAGACCGACGACGACGAGACGGTCATCTCCGGAGACGTGCTGTATCCGCTCGTCCACACCGACACCAAGACCGCCGTCGTGCTCGGCCACACCGGCTGTGGGGCCGTCACCGCGACGTACGACGCACTCACCGGTGACGGCTCTGAACCGCCGGGGATCCAGCACTGTATCGATCTCCTCGCGCCGCGACTCGAACCCGGCATCGACCGGCTTCCGGACGGGCTCGACCGCGCGGCCGCGATCGACTGTCTCGTCGAGTACAACGTCGATCAGCAGATCGGTGCGCTCGCCGACAGCGACCACGTCCCCGACGACGTGACGGTCGCCGGCTGCGTCTACGACTTTCAGGACCGCTACGGCGGTGATCGCGGCGCGATCCACGTCATCAACATCGACGGCGAGCGGGACTTGGAGACGCTCCGTGCGCGCCGTCCCGAGATCGCTTCGCGCGTGACTCGGCTGTGGGACTACTGACATCACCTCGTGTAGCCGCTGTCGCCGACGCGGCCCGCGACAGTCGACAGTGACTTCTCCCTCGGTCGATGAGTAGCGTCTGATGCCAGATCGGTCGACACTCACCGCGTCACTCACCAGCGAGCCGGCGACCTTCGCTGCCGACGCGAGCCGGTATCTCTCGACCGACTCGATCGAGCCGTACGAGTCGTTCGATCCCGCCGTCGTCCCCGTCCGGACGGACGACCTGCTCGAACGCGAGCGGCGACTCCTCTGGAAGGCGTGGACGCTCGACGAGGCTCCCTTCGGCGTGGTGTTGTCCGGAGCCGCGTACGAGGATAACCGGATTATCTACGCGAACCGCTACTTCCGCGAGCTGTCGGGGTACGGACTCGACGAGCTGGTCGGAGAGAACCCGCGAATGCTTCAGGGGCCGGCGACCGAATCCGAGCCGGTCGCCCGACTCCACGAGGCGCTCCGAACGTGGGAGCCGGCGACCGTCGAGCTGTGGAACTACCGGAAAGACGGCGAGCGATTCCGGAATCGCGTGTCGTTGGTTCCCGTCCCCGACGACGCCGGCACGATAACCCACTGGTTCGGCATTCAGCGTCGGCTCGACTGAGTAGCCAAACGCTGTGGGTAATAGTGGGTAAAAACTATACGACGGCGAGGCGTAGTACGCGTCATGACGAAAGTGAACGCCCACGAGCTTCAAACGAACGAGACCGACGACCGAGGTCGAATGTACCTCGGAACGGAGTACGCGAACAAGCGCGTGACCGTCGCCGTCGTCGAAGTCGAGTCCGACCGCCCCGACGAGGACGAGCTGGCTGCCGCGTACCGCGAGGCTTCCGAGAGCGCCGACCGTCTCGCTGCGGAGTGGACCGGAGCATCCGACGAGGCGTGGAACGGACTCGATGGATGAGCGATGAGACCGAGATCCGACGCGGCGACGTCGTAATCGTTCGGCTCGACCCCGCCGAAGGCCACGAGATGAAAAAGACCCGGCCTGCGGTGGTTGTGCAAAACGACGTCGGAAATCGCAACGCCGGTACGACCGTCGTCGCCCCGGCGACGGGTACGCATCGGGGCTATCCGTTCGAGGTGCTGGTCGAAGCGGACGGGTCACCGTTCGAGCAAGACTCCTCAGTTCGGCTCGATCAGGTCCGTGTCGTCTCGATCGAAACGCGGATTCACTCGGTCGTCGGGAGTCTGAGAGAGTCGGTCATGGCCGAGGTGGACGAAGCGCTGAAACTGAGTCTCGGGCTGGACTGAGTCACCGATCGTTCGACTGCTCGTCGGTCCTGACCGGACGCGTCGAACGCCACAGACGGATGGTCGGATCACTGGTCGAGGGGAGTTCGTACGACCCATCCGGAGCTGCTACCGACTCCCCCGCTGTTCCACCTTGTTCAGGCCTCTGACTGACGTTACAGGTTCGTCTACTCTGCCGCATTCTGTTTGAACGATTGTGCTTGACGTTGCCGCGGCTCGCAAACGGATTCGACTGACTACTCGAAAGTTCTTATTGTAGTACGTACGTACTACAGCGTATGGCTCAGTCCGACGCCGCCGCTGATGGGAACGACGAAAAGGTGAATCTCCGGCTTCCGAAGGGTTTTCTCGCGGACTTGGACGAACAGTGGCAAGAGCAGGGATACAACTCGCGCTCGGAGTTCATGCGTGAAGCCCTGCGTGACGCGGTGTACGGGACGCGGCTCTCGAAGCGCGCGCTCGAAGACCTGCTGGAGAGCGAACGACAGTTCGACGAAGGCGAGACGGTGAGCGCGGAGGAAGCCCGTGAACGGTTCGGTACTGATGAGTGACAGTGACGAGTGGACGTGGGAACTCTCGGAGCGAGCTGCGGATGGTCTCGAAGCCCTTGACGCCGAGACGCAACAGCGAGCCCTTGACAAACTCGACGACGTGGTGTCGGACGAGTTCCGCGATCCACCGGACTTCGCCAAGCCGTTAACCGGCACGAAGCCGTGGCAGTCGTTACGAATCGGTGACTATCGGGCTATCGTACGGTTCGACCGTGAACGGCAGGTGATGCAGGTCGGCGCAGTTGGCCATCGGTCGTCCATCTACGACGAGTTCCCCTAATCGTGCGTCAGGGCCACCCGAATCTGGAACTGTAGCGTCGTCTATCCACCGGAAATTGTGGGAACAGCTAAGCGAAGAGAATATCGCAAGGAAACGGGCGATATACGGGTTGAATCCCACGTTTTCGGCCTATCGACTCTCCCGCTGTTCCACCTTGTTCAGCTCGATGAGCAGTCGGAACACCGCCTTCACCAGATTCGAGTCTACGTCGAACTGCTCGGCGTTCTCGCCGGCGCGTTCCATCACCGCCTGCTCCTGTGACTCGTCGGTCGTCGGAATGTCGCTCTCGCGTTTGACCGCGGCGATCGACTCCGCGACGTAGGTCCGCTGTGCGATGAGCTGGACGATCTCGTGGTCGATACTGCGAATCTCCTCGCGAAGCTCCGCCAGCTCCATCTCCTCGACGTTCACCGTCGCTGTGCTCCCGCCGTCTGTGTTGTCGTCAGCCATGTTGTTCCCTCGTACGTCCGCCACGCCTCCCGCGTTCGCTCCATCTGCTCGCGCGTCCCGATCGCGACGTAGCTCGGCCCGGTCCCCGACAGCGAGACGCCCCGCGCGTCCGGGAGCGCAGCGAGCATCGGCTCCGTGTCGAAGCCGAGCGCGCTACAGTAGGCGAACCCGTTGACCGTCATCGCCTCGCCGTAGCGTGCGTCGAGCGCCAGCTCTTCGACCAGCTCGGCGGTTCCCGCGATCCGTTCACACCGGTTCACGTCTGCGTCCGCGGAGTAGGCGCGCTCGTCGGGGGTGAACACGGCGACGTGCCACGTCGGCTCCTCGCGGGCGAGCAGCTCGTCGCTCGTGTTATCGGTCACCGTGACGCCGCCGAGCATCGAGGCGCTGGCGTCGTCGAACGCCCCCGTCACCGTGACGCCCGCCTCGCGGGCGGCTCGCACGCCGAGTCTGCAGGCCTCCTCGCGGCTCATCTCCGCGTCGAGTGCATCGAGCGTGGCGAGCACGGTCGCGTTGGCCGCCGCGGACGACGACTTCAGCCCGCCGGCCATCGGAACCGCCGTCTTCGTGCGGACGTGCCCGCCGACGTCGCGGTCGTGCTCGTGCGCGACCGTCTCGACACACGTCTCGATGAGTGTCGTATCAGCGTCGGGGGCGTCGGCCACCGTCCCGGTCACGTCACCCGACCCGTCAAGGTCCACCGTCGCGCGGACGTACTCGTCGATGGCGAACGCGCTGCCGTGGCCGGTGGCGAGCGCGTTGAGAACCGTCCCCGCGGCGGGTGCGCGTGCGGTGGCTCGCATTGTTCGAAGGAGTCCGGGCACGAGTAAAGCCGTGACGGTCAGGACAGCGTGCGCGGCGTCGACGACGGACGACTTTTCAGCCGGCCCGTCAAAGCGCGGGTATGAGCTTCCGTAGCGATATCGCTCCCGAACTCATCGACATCTCGCTGGAGCCGGAGGGCGTCGAGGTCACCTACGCCGACGGCCGGAGCGTCTTCTATCACGGCATCCCGACGGCGGCCGACGAGCGCGTCACCACCGCACCCGGAAAGGACGTCCACGTGCTCGTCACCGACCCGAGCGAGGAGGAGGGCGTGATGATGTACGTGAACGACCGCGCGACCGACGACGAGATACTCCGATCGACTGGCGTGGGGCGGGTTCTCATCGACCGCGACGAGACGGAGTCCATCTTCCCGGGGGTCGAGGCGACCAACGCCGGCCACCGGATCGAGATCGTGGCGGACCCCGAAACCGCCCGTGGTCGGGTCTTCGTCTTCGCCGAGGACGAGCTGGGCGAGGAGAGCTACGAGATCGTCGGGGGGAGCTGATGCCGCTTCGAGAGCCGTGGGCCGACCTGACGCGTTCGACGATCGGGAGCGCGCCCGACCGCTACGGCGTCGTCGAGTTCGCGATCGACGGCGAGATCGAGGCGATCGAGTCCGGGGTGGTCCGTGACGTGCTGAAGGAGGCACTCGCCTACGAGGGATACGAGGAGGTCCGCTGGACGGTGGCCGACCACCGCGATCACGCCGACCGACTCGCCCGCGAACACCGCGAACGGCTGTGACGACCGGCCCGGTGACCGGGGGATTGAAACTCGCTCCAGCCCTCCCGCACGTATGACCGGTATGACCGACGAGACGGTGCGGCTCCCGGTGGCCGCCGCGGAGAAGCGCGAGGCGGGCCGCGGTGTCGCCCGACTCCCGGAGCCGGCGCGGGCCCGACTGGGTGTTCTCTCGGGCGATACGATCGTCATCGACGGAGACCGACAGGCCGTCGTGAAGGTGTGGCCCGGCACGGAGACCGACGTGGTCAAGATCGATGCCGACACGCGGGCGAACGCCGGCGTCACCGTCGGCGACGAGGTGACGATCCGCCGGATCGCCGTCAGCGACGCCAGCCGAGTCGCGCTTGGCATCACCGGTTCGATCCCCGGCAACGCCGAGAAACTACTCAAACGCGCCCTGCTCGATCGCCCGCTCCGGGCGGGTGACACGGTCCATCTCGACACGGCCGACATCGAGGCACAGGTCACCGCCACCGACCCCGACGGCGTCGTGATGGTGACCGACACCACCAGCCTCTCCCTGCAGGGTGAGACGACGGTCACAGCCACCGAGGACAGCGCCGATACCGAGATACCGGTTCAGGAGGAAGCGACCGAGTCCACGGCGACCGCGTCGGGCGTCACCTACGAGAATATCGGCGGCTTAGACGACGAGCTGGAGCTCGTTCGCGAGATGGTGGAGCTTCCGCTCTCGGAGCCGGAGCTGTTCCACGAGGTCGGGATCGATCCACCGCGAGGCGTCCTGCTTCACGGCCCACCGGGGACGGGGAAGACGCTCATCGCCCGCGCCGTCGCGAACGAGGTGAACGCCAGCTTCCGTGTCATCAACGGGCCGGAGATCGTCTCCAAGTACAAGGGCGACAGCGAGGAGCGGCTCCGGTCGATGTTCGAGGAGGCCGAAGAGAACCAGCCGGCCATCGTCTTCATCGACGAGCTCGACGCGATCGGCGGGGAGCGCGACGAGGAGAGCGACATGGAGAACCGGCTGGTCGCACAGCTTCTGACCCTGCTCGACGGGCTGGAGTCGCGGGGACAGATCATCGTCATCGGCGCGACGAACCGCGTCGACGCCATCGATCCGGCGCTCCGCCGAGGCGGGCGATTCGACCGCGAGATCGAGATCGGCGCACCGGACGAGACGGGTCGCCGCGAGATCCTCGACGTGCACACGCGGGAGATGACGCTGGCCGAGGACGTGGATCTCGACCGGCTCGCGGCCCGGACGCACGGCTTCGTCGGCGCGGACGTGAAGACGCTCACACAGGAGGCGGCGATGGCCGCGCTACGCGACCGCGAGAACCGCACGACGCTTTCGGTGACGCGTGATGATTTCGCCACCGCGACGGCGGCGGTCGATCCGTCGGCGATGCGCGAGTACGTCACCGAGACGCCGACCGTCGATTTCGATGACGTCGGTGGGCTGGAGGACGCCAAAGCCACCCTCCGCGAGGCGGTCGAGTGGCCCGTCCAGTACGCACCACTGTTCGAGGCGGCCGACACCGAGCCGGCCTCCGGCGTCCTGCTGTACGGGCCGCCGGGCACGGGAAAGACGCTCCTCGCTCGCGCGCTCGCGGGCGAGACGGCGGTGAACTTCATCCGCGTCGCCGGGCCGGAGCTGCTGGACCGCTACGTCGGCGAGTCGGAGAAGGCCGTCCGCGAGGTGTTCGATCGCGCGCGACAGGCCGCCCCAGCGATCATCTTCCTCGACGAGATCGACGCGCTGGCCGGGACGCGCGACAGCGGCGACTCGGAGGTGACCGAACGCGTCGTCTCACAGCTGCTGACCGAGATGGACAACGCGGCGTCGAACCCGCGACTCGCCGTGCTCGCGGCGACGAACCGAGAGGGGGTACTCGACGATGCGTTACTGCGACCCGGGCGACTGGAGACCCACGTCGAGGTCCCGACGCCGGACGAGGCGGGGAGACGCGCGATTCTCGACGTACACACCGCCGACAAGCCCCTCGCCGAGGGCGTCGATCTCGACAGGCTGGCGACGAGCACCGCCGGCTTCTCCGGAGCAGAGCTAGCCTCACTCGTCCGTGAGGCGTCGATGGACGCGATCCGTGCCGTCGCCGACGGTCGTTCGCCCGAGGAGGCGAACGAACACACCGACGACGTGGTGTTGACCGCCGACGGGTTCGAACACGCCCTGTCGCGGGTGTCGACCGGCGAGTAGTCGGCGTCGTATGGTTTATTGACGGCGCTGTCGAATCACGGCGTATGGTCCAGTGTGAGATGTGCGGCAGTCAGGTCGCCAACCCGACGACGGTGAAGATCGAAGGCGCGGAACTCGACGTCTGCAGCGACTGCACCGAGTTCGGGACGGAGGTCCGCCAGCAGTCCGGCTCGTCGGCGTCGACCAAGTACTCGACCTCGTCGTCCGACTCGTCTGCATCGTCGTCCAGCTCCTCGGGAGCGGGTGGCGCTACCGGAGATTCGAGTCGCCGCCGCGATATGTTCGACACAATGGACCAGATCGTCACGGACTACGACGATCGCATCCGTAACGCCCGCGAATCGCTCGGTATCGCACAGGAGGAGCTCGCCGACACGCTCAACGAGAAGGCGAGCGTCATCCGCAAGCTCGAACGCGGGGACATCATGCCGACCGACGACGTGCAGGAGAAGCTGGAGTCGAAGCTCGATGTCTCGCTCACTGAGGGCAGCGGCGGGGACGAAGAGTACGAGTTCGAGGGCGGCTCCTCGACGGGGTCGTACACCCTCGGTGACGTCGTCGAGCGGAAGGACTGATGCAGCTTCGACTGGTCCGTCACGCCACGATCGAGCTCGATGTGGACGGGACACGGTTCCTGATCGATCCGATGCTCGATCCCGAAGCTGCACGGCAGCCGATACCGAACACGCCGACTGACGACCGGAACCCGACCGCCCCGCTTCCCGAGATCGACATCGACGCCGTCGACGCCGTCGTCGTCACCCATCTCCACGAGGATCACCTCGACGAGACGGCCCGCGAGCGGCTCCCCGCCGACGTACCGGTTATCTGTCAGCCCGCGGATGCGGACGATCTGCGAGCGACGTTCGATGACGTGCGTCCGGTCTCCGGACTGGTCGAGTTCGACGGGGTGACGGTCGCCGCCACGCCCGCACGCCACGGGACGGGCGATCTCGCGACGCAGATGGGCCCGGCCACGGGCTTCGTCTTCGACGGGGTCGAGACGACGTACGTCGCCGGCGACACCGTCTGGTACGGCCCGGTTGCGGACACCATCGCTCAACACAACCCTGACACCGTCGTCGTCAACGCCGGCGAGGCCCAGTTCGTCGAGGGCGACCCGATCACGATGTCGCGTGCGGGTGTCGCTGCCGTCGCCGATACCACGGACGGCGAGGTCGTCGCCGTCCACATGGGGAGTATCAACCACTGTCTCTGCACGCGTGCGGATCTCCGCGAGTATCTCGACAACGAGGGCGTCGAGAACGTCACGATTCCCGACGACGGTCAGCGGCTCTGAGTCGCGTTCTCCTCCTCCGATTTACGCCGGATCGAGTAGCGAACGAGCCCGTTGGACGTAGCTGTTCGCCTCCCAGCTTCGGGCGGCACTGATCTCGTCGAGAACGGTACGCGCGTCCTCGGTCGTCAGCCGTCCCTTTCGGACGAGCACGGACAGCAGCGTCGGCGTCGTCACGAGCCGCGTGTTCCGGAGCGAGGCGTGGATGAGTCCGAGTCGAGTGAATTCGTCACAGAGGAGTAGCTCCGCCTCCTCGGTGTTCGCGAGTGTCACGGCGGCGTTCTCACCGTCGTCGAGCGGAAAGTCGGTATCGAGGACGACCGCCTGAGTCGCGTACGCTGTGCGGCGGTCTAAGACGACGGACGCCGCACGACCGTGCGCGTCGTCGTACGACGCGATCACTTCGAGTTCGGCGACGACCGCCTCGGGGACGAGGACCTCGTAGCCGTCGAGACAGTGCGAGAGCGGACTCCGGTTCGGCTCCGAGACGGTTCCGAGACTCACCAG
The DNA here is from genome assembly GCA_003021785.1 of Halobacteriales archaeon QH_7_65_31. GTDB lineage: Archaea > Halobacteriota > Halobacteria > Halobacteriales > Haloarculaceae > Halosegnis. Next base: position 325,965 of record PXQU01000013.1, read on the forward strand.
TGCGGACGTGTCGGCGACCAGCGTCGCCATCTACGCGTCCGCGACTTCCTCGATGAAGTCGTCGTCTAACTGCTGTTTCAACACGCGGAGGTTGGCGGCCTCCTCGGCTCCGACGAGCGCGTTGAGCTGTTCGTCGGAGATGACGCCGTCGTAGTACGTAGCGGCGATCTCCTGTGTGAGCGCATCGTCGTGGGTCGCCGCCTGCAGATACTCGCGGAGCGCGGTTACGAGCACGTCGGTCCGGTCGTCGCCGAGCACCGTGGCGAGCGCGTCCGCCCGCTCGATGAGCCGGTCCGGTGCGCGAAACTGCACGCGCTTCTTCTCGGAGCTCATTGTGTGTACGTTGTGAGCCAACGCTCTTAGTCGTTCGTCTGCGTACGGCGCGAATCCGTTCACAGGAGATCACAGGGGCGGTCGAGTCGTGAACGAACAGCTATTTCCACCGTCGCCGCTCCCTATGCGTATGTTCGTCCTCGTCAATCTGAAGGCGTACGACTGCGATGCCGTCGCGATCGCCAACGCCGCCGCCGATGCTGCCGCCGACACCGACGCGCGGATCGCCGTCGCACCGCAGGCCGCCGATCTCGCCGCCGTCGCCGAGACCGGCGTCGAGACGTTCGCACAGCACGTCTCTCCGAACGGCCACGGTAGCCACACCGGCTCGACGCTCGCTGAGAGCGTCGCACGGTACGCCGACGGCACGCTCCTGAACCACTCCGAACGCCGGCTCCGACTCGCCGATATCGGCGCGAGCGTCACGGCCGCCCGCGACGCCGGGTTAGAGACCGTCGTCTGTGCGAACAACCCCGCACAGATCGCCGCCGTCACCGCGTTCGGCCCGGACGCCGTCGCCGTCGAGCCGCCGGAGCTTATCGGAACCGGCGTCTCCGTCGCTTCAGCCGATCCGGACATCGTCACGAACGCCGTCGCGGCCGCCTGCGACGTAGACCCGACCGTCGACGTGTTCTGTGGGGCAGGCATCTCGACCGGCGAGGACGTGCTCGCCGCTCGCGAACTGGACGCCGGTGGTGTACTCCTCGCGTCCGGGGTCGCCAAAGCCGACGACCCGCGGGCCGCGCTCGAAGGACTCGTCGCTGATCTCTGATCACAGGATCTCCGTCTCTACCGTCTCGTCCGTCCCATCGGTATCACCGTCGTCACCGCTTCCTGATGTCGTCGCGTCCGGGTCCGACAGACCGGTGAGTATCTCTGTGTCGGTTCCGGACGCCCCCGCCGACGCGGTCGGCGAGTCATCCGACGACGACTGTGTCGGCTCGCCGTCAGTCGGCTCGCCCGACCGCTCGGTCTCGGTAGCCGGTAGCAGCTCCGTCACCCGAGCGACCGCCTCGTCGAGTGCGTGCTCGTCGAGCCGACCGTCGTGGCGGGCCTGAATCTCGTCGCGCAGTCGCGCTCGATACCCGCCTCGACCGGCGTGTGCAACGAGGTCATGCTTGCGAAGTTCACCGTTGCGTCGGTAGGCCGCGGTGCGGTCACCGTCACCGCCGGCGGCGACGTGCGCGTCCAGCGGCGAGATCGGACCGGACTCGCGGTAGTGGGCGAGCATCCCGCGCGTGATCGGGTCGAACGCGTCGATCGTCTCGCGAAGCTCGGTGACGACGGAACGCTCGGACGTGCCGGCGAACGACGGCTCCACGTCACCGACTGGCTTGGTGGTCTCTGTCTCCGTACGGTCGGTCGAACCGGTGTCGTCGGGCGTAGTCTCGTCGGTCTCGTCGTCGGAACCGTCGACCGCTTCGGCCATTCGGCCCGCGCCGAAATCCGGCGACTGGAGATGCTCGAAGCCGTCGTCTGTCGTCTGGTTCTCGGTCGCGGTCCTTCGTTTGCGACGTTCGTCGTCGCCGGTCGTAACGACGGTTCCCCCGGAGTCGTCCGGCCCGTCGTGTTCGTGTAGCTCCGACTGGCGACCGGTGATGTCGTCGCGGAACGCGCGCCCGGAGGCGTGTTCGAGCATGGCACGCGAGAACCGCTCGGCCATCGCCGAGAGGTCCTTCGCTTCCTCCAGCTCCGCGCGGAGCCGCTTCAGCTCCTCCTCTTTGTCCCGGAGTTCGAGCTCTAGCTCCTGGACACGGGACTCGCGCTGTTTCTCGTTCTCGGTGATGGTCTCCAGCTCGCCCATCAGGTCCTCGGAGACGGATTTGAGCTCGGGCCGCTCGAAGTCGTCCAGCCCCGGGGTCGCACCGGCGTCGAACGTTCGCTTGCGCTCCATCTGCACCTGCCGGAGCGTCTCCTGAAAGTCGCTCGTCATGAAACACTCGCCGTCGGCCAGCTCCTCGACGCGTTCGCGGTAGTCGCTCCCGAGGATGCGACCGGCGACCTTCGTATCGTTCGACCAAGTGAGCCGATGCCAGAGCAGCCAGTCGCACTGCGTGATGAAGTCCTTCTTCACGTCGGCGGGTCGCTGCGAGATGCCGACGATTCCCAGCCCATGTTTCCGCCCGCGCTTGCCCACCTTCACCAGCATCCGACCGCACTCGCCCATGCCGCCGCCCTCGGGGATATACTCGTGTATCTCCTCGACGAGCATCAGGAACGGCTGTTTCTGTTTTTTCTCCTTCGCGAACAGCTGTTTGGCCACCTCTTTCAGCAGCTCGCGGGCGTCCCGCTCGTCGAGGAAGCTCGACACGTCGAGGATGATCGGCACGCCCTGTTCGAGTGCGAGCGAGGCCAGCTTCTCGGCGTGCTCGACACTCACCTGCAGATCACACTCGTCGTCGGCCCCGACGTGGAGGATCTCGTACTCCTCCTTTAGCCCGTAATATTCACCATCCGTGTCAGCTATTAGTAGTGTCAACCCTCTATCAAGGAGCTTTTCTGCGATGACCGACGCGGAGTTCGATTTGCCGGAGCCGGACTTTCCCGTGATGAACCCTCGTCCGGTGAGAATATCGACTGTCGGGAGTGTGACGACGCTACCGTTGTCCGTCTCACCAACGGTGAACCGTTCTGTATCAGTCATGATCGTTGTTCTGAATCTTCTATCTTATTATGACAGCTACGGCACAGCGAAACGAGATTGTCCATCGTGTTAGCGTTCTCTGGTTCATCGAACGTTCGGAATGGACGCTTGTGGTGTACGTCCAAGCCACTGCCGTGGCTCCGTTCGTGTTCATCGTTCGTGCATCCGCAGCTCTGACACCGATAGTCGTCACGTTCCAAGACGTCTCGCCGGACCTTGTGCCAGTTTTCGCCATAATACGGTTCGTACCCTCCTTTCCAGCGATGGTGTAAGCTTCCGGGCTGTGACCCAACGTCTCGCGTCTCGATATCGTGTTTGTCTAAATAGCCGTGAACTGTCGACGGACCACAGTCGAATCGATCTGCAATCTCGTGCGTGCTCATCTCCTCATCGCGATACAGTCGGGAAAGGGTATCGCGATTACGCAGTTCGTCGGGAAGGTCTGGATTTCGAGAGCGTGTTTCGATACCGTGCGTGTCAAGCCAACTCCGGATAGTGTGCCAGTGACAATCTAACTCATCTGCTACCTCCTGAATCGTTAGCTCCTGTTTGATGTAGAGTGTATTGAGCCGCGCCTTACTGCGCCATCGCTCGTCTGCTTTCGGCCGATTCGTTTCCATATCGAACGTATGCATCCAGTTCTTTACCGTTGTAGCACTACACCCAAGTCGCTCACCGATCTTCTGTTGACTCAGTCCCTCCTCGCGGAGTTGTTTTAATACTGACTTATCTCTCCACGGCGGGTCGGGCGCTTCAATCCCGTACTTTCGAAGCCACTTCAGAACTGTCTTTTTTGAACAGCCAAGTTCCTCAGCCATCTCAGTATGCGACTGTCGCTGGTCGATACGCAGCGTTCGCAACCGCTGCTCGTCCCGCCAAGGTGTCGATTTGTCGGATGTTCCGTCGGCAGAGGCCGTGTTCGACGTATCGGCGGTTTCGTCGTCCATACTCATTACCGGGACGTGCGCTCCGATTCGAATAAAGCCGCGTCAGACGCGCGGCATATCACCGCGCGCGGATCACGTAGTGGTCCGGTTCCGCACCGCGCTGTCGGACGAGTTCGGCCGGCTCGCGCAGCGAGGCGACGTAGCCCGTCGGCTGCGGCTCGCGCTCGTAGTCGGCGTCGATCCTGACGAGATGGCCGACGATCTGTGCACGCGGCGGAGCCTGCGTCGCCCCGCAGTCGTAGATGGTGAGCAGTTCGCCGCCGTCGTCGGCCTCGTAGACGATGACGTGGGCGTGGGGAGCCAACCGCCACTGCTCGTCGCCGGTCGATGCGAGCTTGTTCACACTGCTACTCGTGAGACGAGCCACAAAGCGCCACCGGTCACTCGTCGAAGTCGCAGAACGTGGTCTGATCGCGCGTCCGACGGTCCCGGCGGTCGTGCGTGGCCGGTGTCGTCTGCGCCGTCGGCTCCCACCCGTCGAGTGAGGACTGCTCGGCTTCCGAGAAGTCCAGATTCGAGACGCGAACGCCGAGCTTCCGGACCCTGTCGTCGTCGAACTCGGCGAGCAGATCGAGCGCGATCTCCCGGACGAGGTCGGGGTCGTCGATCGGGCCGGAGAGCGACCGCGCGCGGGTGTTCACGTCGAACGGCGGGCGGATCACCTTCACGCCGATCGTCTTGTAGAGCGCGCCGTTCGATCGGGCGCGTTCGGCGACCTCGCTCGCCAGCCGAGCCGTGAGTTCGCGTTTCGTCGTCCCGTCGTCGGTGACGGAGAGCGCCTTCTCCGAGGAGAGCGATTTGGGTCTGCCGACGGGCTCGACCTCGCGGCGGTCGATGCCGCGCGCATGGCGGTGGATCTGTCGCCCGCGCGAGCCGAAGCCGGCTTCGAGCTCGTCGGGATCGGCGCTCGCGAGATCGCGCGCCGTCTCGATCCCCATCTCACCGAGGCGATCGGCGGTCACCGGCCCGACGCCGTGTAGCTCACTGACGGACCGGTCGGCGAGAAATCCTCGTACCTCGTCGGGTCGGACGACCACCAGACCGTCGGGTTTGTCGGCGTCGGAGGCGACCTTCGCGGCCGACATATTGGGCGCAACCCCGACGCTGGCTGTGACGCCGGCCTCGGATCCGATATCTGCACGGAGCGTTTCGGCGAACGACCGCGCGCCGTCCCAGCCGACGGCCGACACATCGAGATACGCCTCGTCGATCGAGACCGATCGGATGACGCCGTCGGGGTCGGCCTCGGCGACCGCGCGTTCGACGATCGCGTCGACGGTCTCACCGACCGACTCGTAGTACTCCATCTCGACGGGCCGGTAGAAGCCGGCGTCGGCCACGTCGAGATCGTCGTCGCGTGCAGCAGTGCGCTTCCGCGGGAGCCGTTCCAGTGCCCCGGAGATGGGCATCGCGCTCTCGACGCCGAACGCACGGGCCTCGTAGGAGGCCGTCGCGACCGCGCCGACGTCTGCCCCGGCCTCGTACCCCATCCCGACGACGAGTGGTTCACCGACCAGTGCCGGCTCGCGCAGCCGTTCGCAGGCGGCGTAAAAGCAGTCCATATCGACGTGACAGATCACGCGGTCACCCGCCTCCCCGCGCTCATCGGTCGGCATACCGGGGAGTGTACTGCCCGTCATCGGTCGTGAGTTCGCCCCTCGTGGACTTAAGATTCGCTCCGCTACTATCCCGGAACGTGTCGGCGTCTATCGGGAGGACACGGCGTTCGAACGGTGAGACCGAGCGACACGCAGCCTACCTCACAGCAGTTCGATATCCAGTCGGTCGAGGTTCGCCTCGATTGCGCGACAGAGCTCACCGTCGCCGTGGCACGCGACCGCAACGGCTCCGTCTATCGGATGCGACTCCAGCTGTGACCGCGCCTCGAAGTGGCGACCGTAGCCGTCAGAGCCCCAGCCGACCGCCGAGTCGAACGCCTTCTCGCGGAAGTCGACGCCGTAGTTGACTCGGGACTTCGTGTCGAGCGTGATGATGCGGTCGGCGATGCTCGATAGCTCGGGGGCGAGCGCGAGGAGCAGGTCCGTCACCGGCGACGGTCGCTCGTCGAGCACGGGCGCGTACGCGCCGGGGACGCGGTCGAGCGTCCCGTCGCCCGCGAGCTCGTAGCCGAGGAACCGAGCCATCGGCTCCGCGTAGCCGTGTGCGACAGCGACCGGCTCGATACCGGAACCGAGGGTCGGCCGACGACCGAACGTCAGTGTCGCGACGAGTCGGCTCACACCCGGGGTTGGCGCGGCCCCGGGTAAACCGTTCGGAGCCGAACCGGTTCGCCCGAATCGAATCATGCCCGGGGGACCGAACTACGGTATGTCGCTACCGATCGTCAAACAGCGGTACGGTGCTGGTGAGATCGAGGGCTCGCTGCGTGACGTAGACGCGCTCGACGAAACCCTCGACGACGAGGAGTACGCGCTGCGGCTCGACATCGCACGGGAGATGTACTTCCGCGGGCTGGTCCACGGGCACGCGGACGTCGAGAAGATCGAGGCGGTTCGCGAGGCGTTCGGCTACTGACGCCGGAACGCCTTTTCGCCGGAGCCACCTACCGACGCTCGTGAGCGAGGAGCCATTCGAACTGTTGTCACTACCGGGGCGCGCCGGTCGGACGCTCGCGCGCTCGGCGCTCACCGACGCCGTCGAGCACGCTGACCCGGACGGCGTCTGGATTCCGGACGCGTCACCGGAGCCGCGCGCGTACGCCGCCGTCCGGGACGCCGGCTCTGTCCCCGTCGTTCACCCGCAGCTTGGGCGGACGGGCGAGCAGACCGTTCGCCACGCCCGCGCCAATGGGGAGCTCACGAGAGTCGATGCCGACCGTGCGCCGGCCCTCGACGTATTGACAGTGCAGTCGCCAGCAATGCTCGACGGTCTCGCCGGCTCGTTCGAGACCGGTGCGCGCACGGCCGCGACCGACCGGACGTTCCTCGTGGTTCCCGACCTCGGCGTGGAGACCGACGCGACGACCCTCTCTGCGGCGCTGACGGTCGGCGACGAGCTGACTCGGCTCCAGCGAGCGACGGAGACACCGCTCACAGTGCTCGCTGGCGAGCTACCGGCCGGATACCGTCACGACTGGATGCTCGACGGCGTGACCGTCCCCGTCTACGGCTGCGGGCCGCCGTCGGGGTACGGAGAGACGCCGACGTTCGCTACGCTCCGGTGTACTGCGGCCGGAACGGTCGCGCCGACGCCCATGCGCGGGGACCAGTTCGGCCTGCGCGCGCTCGCCGGGATCGGTGCGACGACCGCAACCCGGCTCCGCGAGCGCGGCATCGACGCGCGGGGCGAGGTGCGCGAGACCCCGGTGCGCGAACTGGCCGACGTGTCGGGCGTCTCGCGGGCTAACGCCGAGCGGATGCACGCCCACGCCGAGGTGCTCCAGTCGGGGACGCCGCTTCGACTGAGCAACGAGACGCTTCCGGTGACGCGCGACGAGCGCCCGCCCGTCTGTCTAGACATCGAGACCGACGGGCTCTCGCCGACGGTTATCTGGCAGCTCGGCGTCTACGACCCCCACGACGACAGCTACCAGTCGTTCATCGAGCGCGAGACGCCCGACGAGCCCGGACGCATCATCGAGGCGTTTCTCGACTGGTTCCTCGCCACGCACGCCGACCGGACCGTCCTCACGTGGAACGGCTACCGGTTCGACTACCCCGAGCTGGAACGGTTCATCGACAAGCACGCGCCCCACTACGCCGACGCGTGGGCGGACGTGTGGACCTACGACCTCTACAAGTGGGCCGTCCGCGACGGAAACGCGCTCCTCCCGGGGCGAACGAACAAGCTCGACGACGTGGCGAGCCGGGTCGGCTTCGACGGGGCCGACACCGGCCTGACCGGCGCACAGACGGCCGCCGCCTACCAGCAGTTCATGCGGACCGGCGATCCGTCGCTCCTCGACTGGGAGCGTCACGAGCGCTACTGCGAGGACGACTGTCGCGCGCTCTGGCGCGTCTACGCCGCGATCCGCGACGCCGACCGCCGGGCGACGACGGACACCGTGACCGACACCGGCGGCACGCAGGCGGGCCTCGGCGACTTCTGACCGGGCGATTGATACGGCGGTCGCCCCTTCCTCGGGTATGTCTCGGTCGGACGAGCTACTCGGCATGACGGGTCGTGATCTCGTGGCGTCGTTCCCGCGACGGAGTCTCACTGCCGATCAGGACCGCGTCCGGATCCGCGAGCTCGCCGCCCGAGAGGGTGAGTACGTCCCCGCGTCGGACGCGCTCCGATCGCGGCTCGCAGATCCGCTGCCGTACGAGCTCTACGCGCATCAGGCGACGGCGCTCGACGCGCTCGATGCCGGCGAGAACGTCACCGTCGCCACCTCCACGGCCTCGGGGAAGACCGCCGTCTACGGCCTCCAGATCGCCCGGAATCTCCTCGACGCCGGCGTCCTCGCGCCCGATGGAAGCCGCGCCAGCGAGGGGAACGACGCCTCGACGGCGCTCGCGCTCTACCCGATGAAGGCGCTCACGAAAGATCAGAAGCGAAACTTGGACGGGCTGTACGAAACGCTCGGACTCGACGTTCGGGTGCGCATCTACGACGGCGACACGCCGAGCGCCGACCGACGGGCGATCCGCGCGGAGGCGGACGTGATACTGACGAACTTTCAGGCGATCAGCGTCTATCTCGGCCACCACGACAAGTGGAGTCGCCTGTTCAGCGCGCTCGATCTCGTCGCAATCGACGAGTCACACACCCACACCGGCGTTCAGGGGATGCACGCGGCGTGGATACTCCGGCGACTCCGGCGCGTCGTCGACTACTGGGGCGGTGACCCGCAGTACACCCTCACCTCGGCGACGGTCGGGAACCCGGGTGACCACTCCGCACAGCTCGTCGGCGATGACGTGACCGTGGTGGACGAGGACGGCTCACCCCGGGGCGCACGGGACCTCGTGTTGTGGAACCCGCCGCCACAGAGCAAGGCCGAGCCGGACGAGTCGCGTGCGGACATCCCCGAGACCGACGCGACCGACACCGGTGGTTCCGACGCGGATTCACTTCCCGAGGGGGCCGACACAGACGGAGAGGAACAGGCCGCAGAGCGCGTTCCGGCCTCGATCGAAGCGCCGCGCGTCTTCGCCCACCTGACGGCAGCGGAGATACAGACCCTGCTCTTCTGTCCCAGTCGGAAGCTGACCGAGCTCGCCGTCGAGCGCGCGGAGACGTTCCACGCGAACAACGCCGCGAGCTACGACGCTCGCCCGCGCACCGAGCCGTACAACGCGGGGATGGGTCGCCGGACGCGTCACGCCCGAGAGACGGAGTTCAAGACCGGCTCGCTGGCGGGGCTGGCGACTACCTCCGCGCTCGAACTCGGTATCGACATCGGCGATCTCGACGCGACGGTCCTGCTCGGCTACCCGGGCCAACGGCAGTCGTTCTGGCAGCGTATCGGTCGCGCCGGTCGCGGGGCCAGCCGCTCGCTCGCCGTGATGGTCGCCGACCACCGGACGCTCGACCAGTACGTCATCGAGAACCCCGAGTATCTGCTCGACTCCGACGTGGAGGACGCGGTCGTGGACACCGACAACAACGCCGTCTTCGTCCAGCACCTGCGCTGTGCCGCCGAGGAGCTGGCCCTGACCGAGGATGACGCGCCCGCGCTGGCCGAGCGCGACCGGCTCGAACGCGCGGTCGAGATGCTTCGCCGGAGCGGTGAGCTGGAGGGGTATCTCGACGCCGCGGCCCACTACGCCGGCACACCGCGTCCGCAGGCGGACGTGAGCATCTACGCCACCGGCGACGACGAGTATCGGGTCACGCTCGCCGAGGACGCGACGCTCGGCCGCGAACTGGACATCGAGCCGGTGGCGAAGTCGCGCGCGTTCCGCGACTACCACGAGGGGGCCGTCCGGCTCCACGACGGCCAGCAGTTCGAGGTGACGGCCGTCGTCGACGACCATCCACAGCCGTTCGTCGAGCTGACGCCCGTCGACGTGGACTACTACACGCAGACCCGGACGACGGTGAACGTCGTCGACGCCGACAGCGAGCGGAGCCGCGAGGTGAACGGCTACACCCTCCATCAGGGGACGGGGACCGTCCTCGTCGAACACGAGAGCTACGACAGAGTGCACATCGGCAACGGCGAGCGACTGGAACAGAACATCCCGACCGACCGACCCCCGGTGGAGATGCAGACGCAGCTCTGCTGGCTCGAAGTGCCCGACCGCGTCGAGACGGCGCTCGTGCACAAGTACCGCGAGTTCGGCGTCGAGACCGGGATGGCCGGTGACCATCCGCCGCAGTTGGGTTACGTCGCCGGACTGCACGCCGCCGAGCACGCGATGATCAAGACCGCTCCGCTGGAACTGCTCGTGGACAAGAACGATCTCGGCGGGCTCTCGACGCTCGTGCTCGACACCCACATGACACTGGACGACGAGACGACGCGCGCGGAGACCGTCGCCGCCGCGGAGCGCGCCATCGAACGGCGGGCGGAGACGCTCAACGGCGTCTCGTCGGGCTGGTTCGTCTACGACGCCGTCGAGGGGGGACTCGGCTTCTCGCGGGCGATCTACGAGCAGTTCGAGGCACTCGCGGCGCGGGCGCGCGACTCCCTGCGAGACTGCGGCTGTGGCCGACCGAACGGCTGTCCGGCCTGCACTTTCGACCGGAACTGCGGCAACGACAACAAGCCGCTCCTGCGCGCGTCTGCCGTCGACGTGTTCGATCACCTCCTCGGCGAGGGGAGCGATCTGGAGGCACATCTGCCCGACGAGGCGTACGGCGGGGAGCGGCGACCGTCGATCTTCTACTCGTGAGTACTGCGCTCATCACACCCACGTACCCGTCTCACCCGAACCGCGTCAGGTCGGTCTGTCGCGGGCTGTCGCGAGGGGTGTCACCGTCACGGGCGCGGCTCCCCTCGGCGTCGGTCCCGTGTTCGTCGGCGATGCGTTTCGCGCCGGGTATCCCGCCCGAGAGCGAGACGCGGCGTGCGATCTCCTCGTCGCCGAGCCGGGCCGCCGCCTCGGGCTTGACCGCGTTGTAGCGCCGCCAGAACGTCTCCTTGGCGCTCTCGTACTCCGCGATCGGGTACGGGTACGTCTCGCCCAGCTCGACGCCACACGACTCCTGCACGTGGACGGGGGTGTGTTCCGGCCGGGGCAGATGCTCGTCGGGGAGATCGGTCAGTTCGGGGACCCACCGGCGAATCCACTCGCCGTCGGGGTCGTGATCGCGCACCTGCTTGCGCGGGTTGTACAGCCGGAGCGTCGGCTTCCCGACGAGCCCGCACTGCGCCTGCCACTGCGTGTAGTTGATGGCCGGGTCCGAGTCGATGAGGTGGTGGTGATACCAGTCCGCGCCGGGCTTCCACGGCTGCTGGAGGATGTGGAAGTAGACGGAGACGCACATCGCCCGCATCCGGAAGTTGAGCCACCCCGTCTCGCGGAGACACCGCATCGCCGCGTCGACCATCGGATAGCCGGTTCGGCCCTCCTTCCACGCCGTGACGTACTCCGGATCGTAGCGGTCGGCGTTGAACCCCGCAAGCACCGGGTTCGCCGCCGTGTCCAGCCAGCCGGGCCAGTCTTCGAGCTTCTGCTTGTAGTGGCGGTTCCAGTAGAGCCGGGAGGTGAACATCTCGCGAGCGCGGTCCGTCGTCGCGTTCGCGGTGACGTGCTGGTACACCTCGCGCACGGAGAGACAGCCGAATCGGAGATACGGCGACAGCCCGCTGGCTCCCTCACGCGCCGCGAGCGGCGCGGAGATGGACTCCGGGTAGGACTCGATGCGGTCGGTGAACGCCCGAAGCGCCTCGACGCCCGCCTCGCGCCCGCCGGTCGGCACGCGGCGCTTCTCCGGGGCGATGTCGTACGCGTCCTCGATAGCGGCCGGCGAGAGTTCAGTCGGAACGCGTGCCAGCGTCACGCGCTCGGTGTCCCACGTCAGCGTGTCGTCGGTGAACCACGCCGTGACGCGGTCGGCCCACTCCTCGCGCGTCCGGTCGCTGCCGCGCACGAGCCCGTCACCGGAGACGAACACCACGTCGGCGCGGTCGCGGGCGCGCTCGTCTCGCGTTCGCCCGTATCGGCCCGTGGGCGAGCGCGCGGCGAACACGTCCCAGCCGGCGTCACGGAGCCGAGCGAGCACCTCGACGGGATCGCCGTGCGCGAAGGAGAGGCCCGTCTCACTGTCCGTCGCGTGGCGATACTGCTCGTCGAGATCGGCGAGTGACTCGTGGAGAAACCGAAGCCGCGCGTTACAGGCGAGTCCCGTTTCGTCGTAGAACGCCGGGTCGAAGACGAACAGCGGAAGCACGGTGTCGGCGCTGCGAGCGGCCGCGGTGAGGGCAGGGTGGTCGGCCGTCCGCAGCTCGTCGCGATGCCAGACGACGACGCCGCGGCCGTCGCTCGGCGCTGACGGAACACGCGAGCCGGACGGGAGCGCATCGAGCGACCGATCGCCGCCGTCGTTCATACGCTACTGAGGGGTTGCAGTAGTAAAAGGATAGCAGGGCCGCGCGGCGAGGAGCCGAACAGTTAATGGGCCGATCGACGGTGTTTACGACACCCGTGTTCGGAATCATCGCCGGGGCGGTCGTCCTCAGTACGGTCGCCGCCGGGGTCGTGACCGTCGGGCTCATCTGGTATCTCGACCGTCATCGGGGTAGCGCCGGTGCGGACTGGTTCATCGCCACGCTCACCGCACAGGTCGTACTCACGCTCTCGTACGCGGTCGCGCTCCTCGTTTCGGTCCCGACGGTCCGGGCGCATCTCGAAGCTCTGTCGTGGATCGGTCTCGCGTGGATGGGACCGCTGTTCATGGGGTTCGCGCTCGGCTACACCGGTCGCGAACAGCTCATTCGCACGTACGGCTTCGGGCTGGTGCTCCTCGTCCCGACCGTGACCACGGCGCTCGCGGTCACCCATCCGGTACACGGACTGCTCTGGCAGGGGTTCGAGCTGTCCACGCCGTTCGGGCTGTCGGCAGCGCTGTACGCTATCCAGCCGTGGGGATACCTGACGATGGTCGTCACCTTCGCTGCGGCCGCCGTCGGCGTACTCTTGCTCGTCGAGACGACGCTCGCGTACGGTGCGCTGTACCGGCGTGAGGCCGCCGCGATCGCGTTGAGCACCGTGTTCCCGGCGTTCGGAATCATCACTTGGGTCCTCCGGGTCGGCCCGTACCCGGCGTTGAACCTCACGCCCGTGCTGTTGTTGCCCCACACGGTGCTCGACACCTACGCCTTCGTCGGAACCCACATGTTCGAGACGAATCCGACCACGCAGCGGGCCGCCGAGCGAAGCGCGCTCGACGACTTAGGCGATCCGCTGATCGCCGTCGACACCGAACAGCAGGTCGTCAACCGCAACGATCGCGCACAGGCGCTGTTCGGCGGTCCCGACGACGACCTGCTTCCCGTCCCGGTCGAGACGCTCGTCGGAACGCCGCTCGACGTGCTGCGCGAGCGCGGCGAGATCACGACCGAGGGTGCAGACAGCCGCATCTTCGCCGTCTCCTACACCGAGCTGACGGACACCAACGACGCCGCGGTCGGCGGGTTACTCGTCTTCTACGACGTGACCGACGCGCGCCAGCGACAACAGCAGCTCACGGTCCTGAACCGCGTGTTGCGACACAACCTGCGGAACGAGATGACGGTGATCAAGGGCCACGCGAATCTGCTCCGCGAGCAGGTGACGGACGAACAGCTGGAACTCCCAGCCGAGGCGATCACCGACGCCAGCGAGAGTCTCCTCTCCATCGCCGAGAAGGCACAGGAGTTCGACCGACTCAAACAGCGCGACCCGTACGTGACCGAGACCGACGTCGTCGAGCTGCTGGAGGAGATACGCACCGAACTGCTCGGTTCGTTCCCCGACGCGACCGTCGAGCTCGACGTGCAGACGCCGACGATACGCGCCGATCCGGCGATGCTCACCGTCGCGCTCTCGAATCTCGTCGAGAACGCACTCATGCACGGGGCCGAGGAGGCGTCGTTCGCGGCTGTTCGGGTCGTGACGACCGACGAGGGACGCATCGAGTGTACCGTCGCCGACCGCAACGACCGCATCGACGACGTCGAGATCGATCCGCTTCAGGCCGGTGACGAGACGCAGCTCGAACACGGCAGCAGCATCGGTCTGTGGATCGTCACGTGGAGCGTGACCGCGATGAACGCCGAGATCGAGTTCGACTACGACGACGGGAACGTCATCACGGTTTCGCTCCCGGGGTGACGGGCCGGATAGTGGTCGCATACGTGCGGCGACGCGCCCGCTCAGTGCTGACTGTCGCGTAGATATATGTAGCTGAACAGCCCACTAACGACCATGTCGAGGAAGCTCTCGCGTCGGTCGCTACTGTACGGGGGTGCTGTCGCGGGATCGGGACTGCTCGCCGGGTGTGGGGGTCGATCTGAGGGGGGCGAACCGTCGTCGTCACCGACGGCTACCGAAACGAGTGCGCCGGGATCGATCACGCTCACCGACCTCTCGGTGAAACGGTCGGAGCTGCTGGCCGGGGAGACGCTGGAGGTCACCGCTCGTGTCGAGAACACCGGCGGCTCGCCGGTCGAATCGGAAGTTCAGCTGCGTGTGGACGAACGAGTGATGGCGACGCGATCGCTGACGCTCGGCGCGGGCGAACGGCAGCGGCTCTCGTTCGCCGAGCGCGTGACGACTACCGGAACGCAGACAGTCGCGGTCGCAGACACACGCGCCGGCGACGTCGTCGTTCGGGCCGAGCGACCGGAGAGCCGTCGCGACGTCGGTGCACACTACTACCCGTGGTACGGGTCGCCGATGCACAACTGGGACGGTGCGTGGAGTACCGAAGCGCCGTCGACACCGATGCTCGGTAACTACAACTCTACTGAACCCGACGTCATCGAACAGCACATCGACTGGTGTCGGCAGGCCGGGATCACGTGGCTGAACGTCTCGTGGTGGGGACGGTACGAGGGTCACGACGAGCGACTCAGAGAGGATATTCTCACACACCCCCGTGCCGAGGAGCTCGACTGGTCGATCCTCTACGAGACGGTCGGCCAGTTCGGGCCGAACGTGGCCGATCTGAGCGCCGAACCCGTCCGTGAGCAGTTCGTAGACGACATCGCGTATCTCGCGGAGAACTACTTCAGTCGAGAGAGCTACAAACAGATCGACGGACGGCCTGTGCTGTATCTCTGGGCCGCAGACAACTTCACGGGCGATGTCACGGGCGCGTACGAAGCTGCCGTCGAGCGTGCCGGCGTACGCCCGTATCTCGTCGTTAGCATCCCGGCGTTCGACGCATTAGACGCGAACCCAATAGTCGACGTGGCCGACGCGGTCACCGCCTACAACGTGTACGACACGAGCGATCCGAGCGGTCGCACCGCAGACGAGTTCGTTGCCGACGCCGAGACGGTGTACGACGCCTGGTATCGTGCGAGTGCGTACGCCGACGTGAACGTGATACCGACAGCGATGCCCGGCTTCGACGACACGGAGCTAACACACGTCCCGCGGGACAACGTTCCTCTGGAGTCGACGCCGGCGCAGTACGAGCGCGTCTCCGAGCTCGCCAGACGGTACGCCGACGGTCCGGTGTTGATCACGTCGTTCAATGAGTGGTACGAGGACACGCAGATCGAACCGAGCGAGCAGCACGGGGAGGCGTATCTCGACGTGACGGCCGAGACGCTCGCCGCCGCCGACCGCACTCCGCCGGCGGTCGACACCGAGGCGTTCACCCTCTCGTTCGGCGATATCGTCCACGTCTCCGAGCTGGAGCCGGTCGAGTACGGACGGACGTTCACGTTCATGCTGGAACGGCTTCGGGTTCGTGACAACACGGGGGAGACGGTCGTCGATCTCGACGCCGGGACGGGAAGCGACGCCGTGACGTTCCTCCTCGGAGCGTACGGTCCCGAGGACTCCGAGACGAAGACGTGGCGGTGGCTCGGCGGGCAGCGGGAGACGGTCATCGCCGTGTCGTCGCTCCCCGAACACGGCGAAGTCGAGCTGACCGGATTCGCACCGACGGAGATGGAGCTCACGCTCGGGATCGACGGAACGATCCACGACCGGACGACGCTCACCGAGACGGACGACAGCTACACGCTGAGCTTCTGAGCAGGCACGGGGTTCAGCCACCGGCGCACGATCACCGTCGCTTTCTCGCTCGCACCCGACCACACGGTATGGAGATCGACGTCACAGACGGCGACTCGCTGTACCGAACGCTCGCGGGGGCGGTCGTCCCCCGACCGATCGGCTGGATCTCGACGCGCGGGCGGCGGGGAGACAACCTCGCGCCGTACTCATTCTTCAACGTCGCGACGCCGAAGCCGCCGACGCTCGCCTTCTCGGCGGGGACGGACGCGGGGCGGAAGGACACCGCCGATAACGCCGTCGAGACCGGCGTGTTCGCCCACAGCGTCGTCACCGCCGATCTTGCCGAGGCGATGAACGCGACGAGCACCGGCCGTGAGGTAGACGAGTTCGAGCACGCGGGTCTGAATAAACGCGAGTGCGAGACGATCGACGCACCGTCCGTCGCGGCCTCGCCCGTCGTCTTCGAGTGCGAGGTCGTCGAGACGGTCGAGCGCGGCGTTTCGACGCTCGTGCTCGGTGAAGTACAACACGTCCACGTCGACGACGAGCTGACGACCGATGGGAAGCTCGACACGACGAAGCTGGACGCGCTCGGGCGGCTGGCCGGCTCGGAGTACGCTCGCACCCGGGACCGACTGTCGATATCCCGCCCGGAGTGAGCCGGCGGTGACAGATCGACGCCCGACCGACGAGTGAGCTTTTTATTAGGTGCGCGTCTCTCCGGCGTATGGAGTACACCACCCTCGGCGAGACGGGCATCGAGGTCTCGCGCATCTGTCTCGGCTGCATGAGCTTCGGCGATCCCGACTGGCGCGAGTGGGTCAGAGGCGAGCGGTTCGGCCGCAATCTCGTGGAGCGAGCGATCGATCTGGGTATCAACTTCTTCGACACGGCCAACATGTACTCGCGGGGCGAGAGCGAGCGCGTCCTCGGTGACGCGCTCGACGGCTACGACCGCGATCGGCAGGTCATCGCGACGAAGGGGTTCTTTCAGATGCGCGAGGACGACCCGAACTCCGGCGGCCTCTCGCGGAAGGCGCTCGAACAGGAGCTCGACGCCTCGCGCTCCCGATTGGGTGTCGACACCGTCGACCTGTATCAGACGCACCGTTGGGACTACGACACGCCCGTGGAGACGACGCTCGCGGCGCTGGACGACGCCGTCCGTCGCGGGGAGATTCGCCACTTCGGCACTTCCTCGATGTGGACACACCAGCTCGCGACCGCCCACGCCGTCGCAGACCGGGAGGGGTACGACCGCTTCGCCACGATGCAGAACCACTACAGTCTCGCCTACCGCGAGGAGGAGCGCGAGATGCTCCCCTACTGCCAGCAGGAGGGGATGGGCGTCATCCCGTGGTCGCCGCTGGCGCGCGGCTATCTCACCCGCCCGCACGACGAGTACATGTCCACGAGACGCGCCGAGACCGACGACTACGCACAGGAGCATCCCTACGCCGACAACGGCGGCCGGGAGATCAACGCCCGCGTCGAGGAGCTGGCAGACGAGTACGACGCCGAGATGGCACAGATCGCACTCGCGTGGGTGCTCGGTAAAGACGCCGTCACCGCCCCGATCGTCGGCGCGTCCTCCATCGAGCATCTGGAGTCGGCCGTCGCAGCACTGGAGATCGATCTCACCGAATCGGACACGGCGTGGTTAGAGGAGCCGTACGGTCCCGTCGAGGTTTCCGGCCACGCCTGAGCCGGCATGTCCAAGAGGCTCGCGACCCTCATTTCGAGCATGAGCACCGGAGACCACGGCATCGCGGGACCGGCACTGCTGTCGATGGTGTGGCGAGACGCGCTGTTCGCACACTGGGCAGTGCCACCGGAGCGAATCCGGGCGACGCTCCCCGACGGGCTGTCCGTCGATACGTACGACGGACAAGCGTATCTCGGCGTCGTCCCGTTCGTGATGGAGGATATCAGCCCGACGGGCGTCCCGTTCGGTCTCTCCTTCGGTGAGCTGAACCTCCGGACCTACGTCACGGACGAGACGGGAACGCCGGGCGTCTACTTCTACAATCTCGACGCCGCCGACCGGCTCGGCGTCTATCTCGCGAGAGGGCTGTTCCAGCTGCCGTACTACCGCGCGGAAATCGACGTGAGCCGCGACGGGCAGGCCGTGAACTTCCGGTCGCGGCGCGTCGGTGACGGCGCGCCGGCGGCGTTCGATGCCACCTACGAACCGGTCGGCCCGCGGCTCGACGCCGATCCGGGGAGCCGCCCGCACTTCCTCACCGAGCGCTACCGGTTCTACACCGACGGTCGCGGGGAGCTGTTCTACGGCGACATCGAGCATCCGTCGTGGCCGCTCACGGAGGCTGAGGGAGAGCTTCGCGAGAACGACCTGTTCCGCGTCAACGGGTTCGAGGAGCCAGACGCGGAGCCGTTCTTCTACTACGCGCCGCGGACGAGCGTGACCGCCGGGCGCATCCATCGGGTGTGATTTGTACCCCGACCGCGGTGATGTACGCATGACCGCCGATACCGCGGACGAGAGCCGACAGACGCTCGACGGCGACGTTCGTATCGGCTGGCTCGTCCGGGCGCTCGTCGGCTCGCTGCTGCTCGCGGGGATCGCCGGGGCAGTCGGCTACGCAGCCGACCGCGTGATACTCCTCCCGGCGGCCGTGACGTTCGTCGTCGCGGCGGTGCTCGCGACCGGCCACACGCTCGCGCGGTATCGCGTCTGGTGGTACATCGTCGGGACCGACTCACTCCGTCTCTCGCGGGGCGTCGTCACCCACGTCCAGACGGTCGTTCCGTACGTTCGGGTCCAGCACGTCGACGTGTCGCGAGGACCGCTCGAACGCGCGCTCGGGCTGTCCTCGGTCGTCGTCTACACGGCCGGCTCGCGTGGGGCTGACGTGACGATTCCGGGGCTGCCGACCGACCGCGCCGACCGGCTCCAGCAGCGGCTCGAACAGCTCGCAATCGCTGCCGAGGGGGAGGATGCCGTCTAAGCTCGCCCCGCTCTCGGTTCCGTATCGGGTCGCCGTCTCGCTGTCGCGGTTCGCGTGGCTGCTCGTCGTCGGAACCGTCTCTGCCGGTCGCGGTCGGCTTCCGCTACTCGCTGGGCTGTTCGGGCTCGCGCTCCTCGCGACGCTCGCGTACCAAGTCGCGTACGTCCGCCGCTTCGAGTACGAGCTGACCGACGACACCGTCGACGTGGAGTCGGGCGTGCTGTCGCGGCGCAGCCGCGAGGTTCCCTACCATCGCATCCAGAACGTCGACGTGAGCCGCAACGTCGTCCAGCGCGGGCTGGGAATCGCCGAACTCGCGATCGAGACGGCCGGCGGCGGCCAGACGGAGGTGACGCTGCGGTATCTCGACGCCGACACCGCGAGCGAGCTTCGAACCTCGCTCAGTCGGCGCAAGCGCGGTGAGCGCGGCGCGGATGACAGGAGCGAGGAGAGCGGCACGGCGGAGCGGTCCCGCGAGTCGCTGTTCTCGATCACGACGCGCGAACTGCTCGTGCTCGGCGTCGTGGGGCTGGACCTGCGACTGCTCTCGTTTATCGCCGTCGCGCTGCCGGTCGTCCTGCCGTCCGTCTCGGGGGCGACGCCGCTGTTTGACCTGTTCCGAGTCGCACCCCTGCTGTTGGCTGGACTCGCGGGAGTCGCGCTCGCCGTGTCGATGGGACAGGCGGTCGTGAGCTACTACGGGTTCCGGCTCTCCCGCGTGAGTGACGAACTCAGCTACCGGCGGGGACTGGGGAGGGAGTACAGCGGGACGATCCCGCTGGATAAGGTGCAGTCGGTCGTGTTGACCGAGAACGTCCTCGCGCGGCGGCTCGGCTACGCGTCCGTGTCGATTGAGACGGCGGGCTACGCGCCGTCGGGCGACGCCGGCGGCTCGCAGTCGGCCGTGCCGCTCGCCGACCGCGAGAACGCCTACAGACTGGCTCGCGAGGTGGAGTCGTTCGGTACGCCGAGCTTCGAGCGCCCGCCGAAACGCGCCCGAACGCGGTACGCGATCCGGTATGGACTCGGTGTGCTGTTCCTGACGGGGGTCGCGACTGCCGTCGTTCGGGTCGCCGACCTCGCTGTTCCCGTGCCGGCGGCGACGCTGCTCGCTGCACTCGTGCTCGTGCCCGTGGCCGCACACCTCCGGTGGAAGAACCTCGGCTACGCCGTCGGAGATGACCACTTCGTCGCGCGGGCCGGCTTCTGGAGCCGACGGACACAGGTCGTCCCGTTCTACCGGATTCAGACGCTGGCACAGCAGGCGACGGTGTTTCAGCGCCGGCGCGATCTCGCGACGATCGCCGCTGACACCGCAGGGGGACACGGTTGGACCACGCCGCGAGCGGTCGATATCGACGCCGAGACGGCGACGACGCTCCGGGAGACACTCGATACGCGACTGCAGCGCGCACTACGTGACCGCCGCGGCGACCGAAACGGTCGCGACGAGCGGGACGATAGTAAAGCGGGAACGAGCCGAGACGAACAGGCAACCCGCGACGAGCGCGCGGGCGGGTAGACGAGTGAGCTTGTGACCGAGCGACGGCGTGGCTTTTTGTCGAACCGGCGAAACGACCAGTCATGAACACGACACAGCGGTCAGTAGCGGTCGGCGTCGCGGGGGTGCTCCTCTCGTTTCTCGCTATCCTCGGGGCGGTCGCGAGCGCGGAGTGGTTCTCGTGGGCTGGCAACGCGCTTTCGGATCTCGGGGTCGCCGGCGGGATCGAACGACCGATATTCAACTACGGGCTTATCGCGACGGGCGCGGTCGCGCTCGGCTTCGTCCCCGCGCTGGGGCGGACAGCCGACCACCCCGCCCACCGGGTTGCAGTCGTTCCGTTCGTGATCGCGATGGTCGGGGTCGCCGGGGTCGGACTGTTCCCCTCCGATCAGTCGCTGCACGGGCCGGTCGCGATCACCGCGTATCTCGGCTTTATGACGACGCCGGCGGTGTACGGAGTCGGTGACCTGCTCGCGGGTGCGCGCCGTCGCGCGGTCGCGACCCTCGCGAGCGCCGGCGTTCACCTCGCCTTTTGGGTAGTGTGGGCGACACAGCTACAGGCGTCGCTGCCGGGACTCGCAGTTCCGGAGTTCGTCGGCTCGACGCTGTTCAACGCGTGGGTCGGGTACACGGCCTACCGGCTGTGGCGCTGAGGTCGGACACTGTTTTACCGTCGCTCTCGTAACGACGAGCATGGCCACGTGGCGACGACAGACGGCGAAGTTCGTGGCCGGCATCGCCGCCGCTATCGTCGTCTTCACGCTGTGTTACGACTACGGGATGACCGTCTTCGACGGTCGCCCGCGGACGCTGTTGGAGTCGCTGCAGGTCGTCGTGGAGACGTTCACCACGACCGGCTACGGTTCCGACGCGGCGTGGAACTCGCAGGTCATGACGCTGTTCGTGATCGTGATGGATCTGACCGGCGTCGTGCTCATCTTCCTCGCGCTGCCGGCGCTGGCGCTCCCGCTGCTCGAAGAGGAGCTCTCGACGACGATCCCGACGAGCGTCGGCATGACCGACCACGTCATCCTCTGTGGCTTCAGCGAGCGGGCCGAGGCGCTCGTTGAGGAGCTGGCCGCGCACGGCGTCGAGACGGTCATCACGGAGCCGGAGCGAGATGCCGCGCTCGAACGGTACGAGGACGGCTACAGCGTCGTCAACGCCGCTCCGGACACGACGGAGGGCTTGCAGGCAGCGAACATCACTGCCGCCCGTGCCGTCGTCGCTGACGTCTCCGACGAGATGGACACGAGCATCGTCCTGACGGCGAAGGAGCTGGCCGCGACGGTTCGTGTCGTCACCGTCGCCGAGAAGCCGAATCACGTCCGTTATCACGAGCTTGCGGGCGCAGACGAGGTGTTATCCCCCCGGAGTCTCCTCGGCGAGAACCTCGCGCGGAAGGTGACGACCGCCGTCTCGACCGAGCTCGACGAGACGGTCGAGCTGGGCGGAAACTTCGACATCGTCGAGCTCTCTGTGCGCCGCGGGAGCCGGCTCGTCGGCTCCTCCTTGGCGGAGAGCACGCTCCGCGAGCAGACCGGTGTGAACGTGATCGGTCTCTGGGTCGACGGTGAGTTCCAGAGTCCCCCCGACCCGACGACGACGATCGCGAGGGGCACGGTCCTGGTGGTGAGCGGGCGTACCGACCAGATCGTGACGCTGCGCGAACGGGCCCGCACGGACGTGCGTCGCCACGGATCGGGGGAGACGATCGTCGTCGGCTACGGCGGCGTCGGGCAGGCACTGTGTCAGACGCTGACCGAGGCGGGCCACGACCACACGGTCGTCGACACGCGAGACGCCGACGGGGTAGATCTGGTCGGGGACGGAACCGATCCCGAGACGCTGCGAGCCGCGGGGATCGAAGACGCGCGCACGGTCGTTCTCGCCGTCGGTGACGATACGGTCGCGGAGTTCGCGACGCTCGTCTGTCGCGATCTCGCGCCGAGCATCGAGGTCATCGCTCGCGCACAGCAGCCCGAAAGCGTTCAGAAGCTCTATCGAGCGGGCGCGGACTACGCGCTCTCGCTGGCGTCCATCTCCGGACGGATGACGGCCGGAGTGGTGCTCGACGAGGAGGTGCTGTCGATGACGACACAGGTGGAGATCGTCCGGACGGACGCCCCCGGACTCGTCGGACAGACCCTCGCGGAGGCGTCGGTTCGTGACGAGACCGACTGTACGGTCGTCGCCGTCGAGCAGGAGGGCGGTGAAACGCTCCAGACCGATATCAGTCCCGACTACCGCGTCCGCCGCGGCGATCGGCTGGTCATCGCCGGAACGGACGAGAGTATCAACCGGTTCAACGGGCGGTTCGGCAGACGCTGACCGGGGACACGCTTTTTTACCCGGACGACAGCCGGTAGATATGAACGACAGGCGGAGCGCGATCGTCGCAGTAGTCGCGCTCGCACTCCTCGTCGCTGGGTCCGTCGGCGCGGGAAGCTTCATCTCGCTTGCGGCCCCGGGAAGCGGCGACGCGTGGACGGCGGCGTACGGTGCGAACGACGGCAGTATTGGGGCGAAGACCGACCGGGCACTCACCGGTGCGACGACCGTCGAGTCACCACACGGCGAGGCGACGGTTCGCTACGACGGCGAGGGAGTGCCGCATATCGAGGCAGACAGCGAGGCGGCACTCTACTACGCTGTTGGCTACGTTCAGGCGCGTGACCGACTGTTCCAGATGGATCTCCAGCGGCGGCTGATGCGGGGTGAGACCGCCGAGATAGCCGGAGCCGCCGCCGTCGAGAGCGATCGCTTCTACCGCAAGATGGACTTCGCGAGCGCAGCGGCGGCGTCGTGGAACGCCACGAAGGACACGGCGGCGGGCGACGCGACCCGCGCGTACACCGCCGGCGTCAACCACTACATCGACACACAGCCGCTGCCGACGGAGTTTCAGGCGAACGACTACACGCCGGACGAGTGGACGCCCGTCGACTCCCTCCTCGTCGGAAAGCTCATCGCGTGGCAGCTGACGGGGGATTTCCGCGATCTCGAACGCGCGACGCTCGCCGACGCCTTCGACGCGGGCGAGATGAGCGAGCTGTACCCCGAACAGCTCGCACACGACTCGACGATCACGGGCCGCTCGCAGGGCGGTGAGGTGACGCCGGCGACTGCGCGCTTGGTCGACGAGTCGCGATCGGTAGCCGGTGATTTCTCCGGGCTGTACGACCGCTACTCGTCGTACGAGCGCTCGCGCGGCATCGGCTCGAATTCGTGGCTCGTCTCGGGGGAGCACACGGACGACGGCAAGCCCATCCTCGCTAACGATCCGCACCTCTCCCTGACCGTCCCTCCGGTCTGGTACGAGATGCATCTCGACGCTCCCGAGATGGACACGCGCGGCGTGGCGTTCCCCGGGCTTCCGTTCGTCGTCATCGGGCGCACGGAGAGCGTCTCGTGGGGATTCACCAACGTCGGTGCAGACCAGACGGATCTGTACACCTTCGAGCGGCCGACGAACGACACGTACGTCTACGGTAACGAGACCCGAGAGATACGAACGGAGACCGAGACGATCGAGGTGGCCGACGGTCCCGACGCCGAGGTGAAGATACGCAAGACGGTGAAGGGGCCGTTGCTCGAACGCGACGGTCGAGAGGTCGCCGTCTCGTGGCTCGGATTGACCGGCACGCGCGAGGGGCGTGCGAGCTACGCGTTGAACCACGCCGAGGACCTCGATGCCGTGCGCGAGGCGCTCCGGACGTTCGACACGCCGACACAGAACATCGTCGCCGCCGACCGCGACGGCGGGACGCTGTTCCGTCTCACCGGCAAGTACCCGTACCGATACACCGACGGGGAGCGCGTCTCGGGGGAGCTGCCGTTCAACGCCACCGAGGGAGACGGCGAGTGGCGCGGCTGGACCCCGTACGGACAGACCGACTGGGAGGCGGGCGGCTTCGTCCCGTACGAGGACGTGCCGCACATCGACAATCCGGACGTGCTCGCGACGGCGAATCAACGGACGACGGACGAGCCGGGCTTTTATCTCGCCTACAGCGGGCGCTTCGCGGACCCGTACCGGGGCGAACGCATCTACGAGCGACTGGAGACGCGCGTCGAGAGCGACCAACCCGTGACCGCCGAGTTCATGCAGGATCTCCAGCGCGACACCCGATCGCTGGCGGCCGCGGCGTACCAGCAGTCGATTCTCGACGCGCGCAAGGAGATGCCAGCCGACGTCCGACGCGAGGCCGACCGGCTGGCGGGGTGGGACGCTCGGCTCGACCGCGACTCGCGGCCTGCCCTGCTGTACACGCTGTTCCGCGATGCGGTGCGCGAGGAGGTGTTCGGTGACGAGTTCGCCGCCGCGGGTCTCGACAGCAGCTACTATCCGCATCACACGGTCCTCCAGAATCTGCCGGCAAACAGCAGCTGGTTCGACGACCGGGCGACGAGCGAGCGCGAGACCCGCGCCGACGCCTACGCGGCCGCGTTCGAGCTGGCCGTCGAGCGAGCGAACACGGAGGGGTGGGAGACGTACGGCGACGACAACGTCGTCGATCTGGAGCATCAGTTCCCGCTGTCGTTCCTCGATTATCCGCGGCTAACGACGGACGGCGGCCCGTTCACGGTGTCGAACTTCCGCGGGAGCGCCGGCTCCTCGTGGCGAATGGTCGTCGCCGGCGAGGAAGCCTACGGTGTCATCCCGGGGGGACAGTCCGGCAATCCGTACTCACCACACTACGCTGACCAGCTTGACCCGTGGGCCAACGGCGGCTATCACTCGATACCGACCGAGCCCGGCGGCCCGGTCATCATCGCGTTCACGGAGGACGACGAATGAGCTATCTAACACCCGAGCCGCTGGCGCGGTTTCGCGAGACCGGGCGGACCTCTGAGGCGATCGTCGCGGGGTTCCTCGTCGGACTCGTCGCGACGTATCTCCATCCCGCCGGTCTCGTGCTCGCCGGCGCACTGCTCGGTCTCACGGCGGTGTCGGTTCGGGAGGCGTTCGTCCTCGGCGTCGAGTTCGGGGTCGCCGTGCTCGTCGCGTGGGCCCTCCTGCTCGTCTGGCACGGTGTCCTCGGCCCGGTCGGGACTGCCGTCCCGCTCATCTACATCGCACTCGTATCGGGAGTCGCACTGCCGCCACTCGCAGCCGTCGCGGTTCGGGGACTGGTCTGAGCCGTTTATACGATCTCGCCGTGTACCGCGGGCATGGATGTCGACGCCGTCGTCCTCGATCTCGACGGGACCGTCTATCTGGGTGAGGAGCTACTGGCGGGGGCGGGTACGGCCATCGAGACGCTTCGCGAGCGGGGCTACGATCTGTTGTTCGTGACGAACAATCCGACGCGGAGTCCCGCCGGCTACGTCGAGCGGCTCGCCGCGGTCGGGATCGACGCCGCACCGTCGGAGGTCCTCTCGGCGGGGACGGTGACAGCGGCGTTTCTCGCCGACCGCCACGCGGGCGACGAGATCTTCGTCATCGGCTCCGACGGTCTGCTCGCACAGCTCGACGACGCGGGCGTCACCGTCACCGACGACCCGGATCGGGCCGACGTGCTCGTCACCTCCCACTGTCACACGTTCGACTACGAGGACCTCACGCACGGACTGTGGGCGCTCGACGACGAGACGGCCTTCTACGGGACCGATCCCGACCTGACCTACCCGGACGACGACGGGCGTGAGTACCCCGGCTCGGGGGCGATCACGCGAGCGGTCGCCGGCGTCGCCGAGCGGGAGCCGGATCGCGTGCTCGGGAAACCGTCGGGCGTGATGGTCGAACTCGTCGCCGAGCGACTGGCCTCCCCGGAGCGGTGTTGTATCGTCGGCGACGGTCTCGATACCGATGTCGCGCTCGGTGAGCGGGCGGGAATGGCGACCGTCCTCGTCCTCTCGGGACGGACAGACCGCGTCGCCGTCGCTGACACATCGGTCACCCCCGATCGTGTCATCGACGGACTGGGGGAGCTACCGGCACTGCTCGACGGCCACGAGCGGAGCTGACAGCGGGTATGCCGACAGACGAGGAGGGCAAACCTCGCACCGACGGCCTACCTTTTACAGCGAGAGCGTCCCGCCGTTTACCGCGTTGACGAGACGCTTCGCGTCTCGTTCGCACACCAGAACGCTTCGCGTTCTGGGGACGGGCGTGAATCGCGTACGCTCCGGGACGTTCTTGCCTATCCAGCCCGTCTGCACACCCAACCGAGGCGGCACGACCGCCCCCATGCCGGGACAATCGGACAATCTTGGGATTCCGTCGCTAGCCCGAGGCAGGTATCCCTGCTGTCGGCAGTCGGCGGATACCGACGCAAACCAATCAGGTACGCTCGAATCCCCCACGGGATAGAGATAACGGGGGCGTGGCACTCCCAGCATCGTGTCGGTGTGCGAACCCAAGGGTCCCAACCCAGCCGCCTGCGGTGCGGAGGCGGTGGGACGCCCCGCCGTTCACAGCGGGGAGGATGTCACCAGAGATCCGTCTCGGCGTCCGTTCGCGCTTCGATGCCGGCGGAGACGGATAACGCGTCGATCGCGGTCTCGCGGATCGCCCCGACGTCGCCGTCGCGGGAGACGGCCACGAGGATGCCGACCGACTCGGCGACGTGAATGTCGATATCAGCCAGCGTCTCGTAGAACCGGACGGTGGCGGAGAGCGACTCGTCGTGGACCTCTGATTTCACCGCGTTACCGACGCTCTCCAGCAGTGCGGTGTCGAGTGCGCCGGTCCCGGAGCTTTTCGCGTAGGCGGTAAACGAGTCGTCCATGTACACCGAGCCGGTCGGCTCGGTCGCGTCGGCGTCGTACCACCCGACAGCGAGAAGCTGTGACGGAGACGCGTCTAACAGCGCATCGCGGACGTGCACCGCTTGCGCTTCGATATCCATACGTATCCTACCGTCGGGAGCCATTTCACTCCCATGGACGCTCGGAGGGCAGGGCGCGGGAAACGGGACGGAGCACGGTCGTTACCCACCGCGGTCGAGTGTCGTCCCGAGCGCGACCGAACCGGTAGTCGAACGCGTCGAGCAGACCGTTCGTGTGCGTCTCGCGGTCGCATCCGCAGCCACTGCTCCCGAGGAATAAACAGCCAGCCAGTTGCAGCGGCGGGGTACTCGAATAGTATATACGTCCGGTGGCCGAGGGTAGGACCGCTATGGCAGACAAGACAGAACTCCGCGAGCAGATGACAGAGGCGTTCGGCGAGGCAGAGTATCCGATCAACAGCCCGATGGACCTCGTGCCGGCGCTCCCGGACGGTCCGGGGACGACGTTCGAGTCCGGCGATTTCTCGATGACGGCGATGGAGCTGAACACGAAGCTGGGCGGCGGCGAGTTCCCGTACGACTCCGTCGACGAGTTCGTCGACGACGTGCTGGAGAACCTCGAAGACCAGGGCGAGATCTGAACGTCGGCAGGGTTAACCCGCGTCGTGCGGAGATGCGAGTATGAGTGAGCCGATGGGCCGATTCGACGCGCCCGAGCCGGAGACGCTTCCGGACGACGTACGGACACGGATCGAGACGGAGACGGAGGAGGCCGGCTTTACGCCGAACGTCTTCTCGGCGTTCGCGTACAAGCCGAGTCACTTCCGTGCGTTCTTCGAGTATCACGACGCGATTATCGAGGAGAGCGCCATCGACCGGGCGGAGATCGAGATGCTCATCGTCACCGTCTCGGGCATCAACGACTGTCTCTACTGTGTCGTCGCCCACGGCGCGCTGCTCCGGCTCTACAGCGGTCGTCCGAAGCTCGCCGATCAGCTCGCGACAAACTACCGCAGCGCCGACCTCTCCGAGCGACGGCGCGCGATGCTGGAGTTCGCCGAGCTGTTGACTGAGTCGCCCGGCGACGTGGACGACGCCGCCGTCGAGGCGCTGCAAGAGACCGGCTTCTCCAAGGAGCAGGTGTGGGATATCGCCACCGTCGTCGCCTACTACAACCTCTCGAACCGGCTCGCGACCGTCGCCGATATGCGACCGAACGAAGAGTTCTATCAGCTCGGACGCGATCAGAACGGTGAGTGAGCGGCGATAGCTACTTTGGAATCCAAAGTGAACGGCGGGTGTGCCACTCGACGAGACGGACTTCGAGATCCTCTCGCTGCTCGCCGAGGACGCGCGACGGCCGTACAGCGAGATCGGTGAAGCGGTCGACCGCTCCGGGCCGGCGGTGTCACAGCGCGTCACGCGGCTCCGGGAGAGCGGGCTCGTCGACGGCTTTACCGTCCGACTGAACCGCGACCGACTCAGCGCGGGGGTGGATATCCTCGTGACGGTCACCGATCCCGGCGACCTCGGGACGCTCCGAGCGCGGCTCGCCGACGCCGAGAGCGTCGAAGGCGTCTTCACGAGCGCGGACGAGACGGTTCGGTTCACGGGACGGACGGCCGCCGCTGACGTTCACGCGTGGGCGAGCGAGCTGGTCGGCGAGGACGCCTTCGAGATCGAGCTACTCGACAGCGTCGAGTGGGAGCCGTCCGTCGCGGGGAGCGGCTTCGCCGTCGCCTGCGCGGAGTGTTCGAACACCGTCAGCTCAGAGGGGGAGTCGGTTCGGCTCGGCGGTGAAACCTACCACTTCTGTTGTCCGTCGTGTCGGGCGCGCTTCGAGGAGCGGTACGAGCAGCTCAGCGAGTAGGTTTGGATTCGTAAGGGAAACTCGCCTAAACGACGAGTGCGTAGTATAACGTAATGAGTGAACACCACGTCCGGCTCGATATCCGGGGGATGTCGTGTGCGAACTGCTCGACGACGGTGGAAAGCGTCGTCACCGGACTCGACGGCGTGACGGAGGCGTCGATCAACTACGCGACCGACGAGGGGATCGTCACGTACGATACCGAGCAGCTCTCGTTGCGCGAGGTTCGTGATGCTATCGACGACGCGGGCTACGAACTCGTCACGGAACGGGCGACCGTCACCGTCTCGGACATGAGCTGTGCGAACTGCGCCGAGGCGAACGAGACGGCGCTCGAAGCGATACCGGGCGTCGTCGACGCGTCGGTCAACTACGCCACCGACGAGGGGACCGTGTGGTATCTCCCGGGAGAAGTCGACCAGTCGGCTATCTACGATGCGATCGAGGCGGCGGGCTACTCGCCCGTCCGGGAGCAAAGCGATGACGAGTCGGCCACGGACGCCCGTGACGCAGCTCGCGACGCTGAGACCCGGGAACAGCTCCGGCGTACGCTGTTCGGCGCGGTGCTTTCTGCACCGTTGCTTTTCTTCCTCGCCGATACGTTTCTGCTCGGCGGGAGCGTCGTTCCCGACTCCGTCTTTGGCGTCGAGATAGGTTGGGTGGAGTTCGCGCTCGCGACACCGGTACAGGCAGTGCTCGGTTGGTCGTTCTACAAGAATTCCTACAAGGCGCTCGTCAAGAACGGCCGCGCCAACATGGACGTGCTCATCGCGCTCGGCTCGACGACAGCGTACGTTTACTCCGTCGCCGTCTTATCAGGACTGATCGCCGGCGGACTCTACTTCGATACCGCCGCGCTCATCCTCGTGTTCATCACGCTGGGGAACTATCTCGAAGCCCGCTCGAAGGGGCAGGCCGGCGAGGCGCTTCGCTCGCTGCTGGAGATGGAGGCCGACACCGCAACGGTCGTTCGCGAGGACGGGAGTGACGAAGAGATACCGCTCGAAGAGGTGGCGGTCGGTGACCGGATGCGAGTTCGTCCGGGCGAGCAGATTCCGACCGACGGGGTCGTGATCGAGGGACAGTCTGCCGTCGACGAGTCGATGGTCACCGGAGAGTCGGTTCCCGTCGAGAAGACAGAGGGGGACGAGGTCGTCGGCTCGACGATCAACGAGAACGGCGTGCTGCTCGTGGAGGCGACGAAGGTCGGGGCCGACACCGCGCTCCAGCAGATCGTCGAGACGGTCAAGCAGGCGCAGTCG
>PXQU01000014.1 GCA_003021785.1 Halobacteriales archaeon QH_7_65_31
GCTACTCGGCGGCGAATAGCCAACGGGTTCTAAGACCCTCGAACACAACCGGTTCGGTATGTCAGGCTCGGAGCTTGCCGCGCAGGTGCGTGAGATACTCCTCGAACCACGGTCGCCACGCCGGGGCGGATGCGATCAGCTCACCGTCGCGGAGCGACACGTCGCCGTACCGCTCGAACCGGAACGTCTCGTGACACGCCGCGAGCCACCGACCGAACGACCGGGCGATCTCGGCTCGCTCGTCGAGCGAGAGGTCGGTGAACCGCACGTGGAGATCATCACCGTGCGCGCGCTCGATGACCGCGTACCGCCCGCCGTCGAACGTCCCCGTCGCGAGGACCGCCGGCGTCGGAACGGTCGTCCGCTCGCGAACCGCCCGAGCGAGCGTTATCTCCGTCCGAAACGCCGCCGGCTCTGCCGACAGCTGGACGACCACCGTCCGGTCGTCGAGCGTCACGAGCGACGTCTGCTTGTTGTTCCCGTGCTCGACGGGGGTGACGTCTCGCACTGTTCGGTCGGGGAACGTCTCGGCGACGACATCGACCGCGTTCATACCGCAGTGTGGGGACACACGCCTATGAGACCGACGCTCGCGCACACGCTCGGTCTCACGTCGTGAGTACGTCCGCCAGCTCGTCGATCGACTGAATCCTGTGCGTGGGTCGATGCTCACCGGGCTCGTCGCCGTCGGTATCGAGCCACGCCACCGGAAGTCCGGCGTCGCGCGCACCGGCGACGTCGTGTTCCAGTGAGTTGCCGACGTAGAGCACGCGGCCGGGGTCCAGTCCGAGCGCCTCGATCGCGCGCTCGAACGGCTCGGCGTGCGGTTTCCGACGGTCCAGCTCACCGGCGTACACGACCGGATCGAACGCCTCGTCGAGTCCGAGCGCGTCGAGCTTCGTCGACTGACGGGCTCTCGGACCGTTCGTCAACAGCCCGACCGGGCCGTTCGCGCGGGCGGCGGCGAGCGCCGTCTCGGCTCCCGGGAGCAGCGTCACGTCCCGCCAGTCGAGCCGGGCGGCGAACGCCTCGGCCCACGCCTGCGCGTCGAGCTCCCGACCGCGGTCGGCGGCGACGCCGGCGATCCCGTCGGCCAGCTGTGCGGTCTCGCTCTCGAACGCCGTGATCTCGTCCATAGCGGCCCACAGCTCCGTCGGCTCGCCGATCGGCTCGGCCCCGATGTCGCCGAACGCGCCGCGAAACACCGGCTCGATCGCCTGCTCGTGTCGACATAAGGTTCCGTCGAGATCGAACAGCACCGCGGCGTACCGTCCCATACCACTTCGAGGGACTGCCGCGAGGCAAGGGTTTCGCCGCCCACCGACGGGTCCCGTTGCCCCCGCCGAAGATGGTCCCCACGAGGCTTTTATACCCGCGGCCGGTTTTACCGTACAATGAGTGACTCGCCCGGCAACCATCCGTCGATTTCGACGGCGACGCCGGTTACAGACGCCGACCGCGCGTGGACGTTCGAGGCCGTCCACTCCGTCTCCCGGACGTTCACGCTCACGATCGAACTCTTAGAAGAGCCTGTCGACGCGTGGGTCTGTACCGGCTATCTGCTCTGTCGTATCGCCGATACCGTCGAGGACGACCCGACGATCCCGCCGCGTGAACGTGCCCGACTGCTGGAGCTGTACGACGACGTGCTCGATCCCGACCACCCCGCGACGGTCGACACGTTCCTCGGCGAGGTCGACCCGCACCGCCCCGCCGAGCCGAACGCCGACTGGCAGGTCGTCGGTGACACCGAACGCGTCGTCCGCGTCTTCGCCTCGCTCGATGCCGACGTGCAGGCGGCCATGCGCTCCGTCGTCCGTGAGATGGCGACGGGGATGGCCGGGTTCCTCCGCGACCACGCCGACGAGGGCGGGCTTCGACTCCGAACCGTCGACGAGCTGGAGGAGTACTGCTGGTACGTCGCCGGCACGGTCGGGAAGCTCCTCTCGAATCTCTTTCGCGTCTACGGAGCCGAGGAGACCGACTCCGAGGACGCCCGCCAGTTCGCGCTCTTGCTCCAGCTCGTCAACATCGCGAAGGACGTTCGCGACGACTACGAGACGGAGAACAACGTCTATCTCCCGGGCGAGCTGCTCGAAGCCGAGGGAATCGACCACGACGCCGTCGCGGATCCGAGCGCGACCGACTCGGTCGCTCGCGTCGTCTCCCGCATCACCGACCGCGCGACCAGCTACGCCGACGGCGCGCGCCGGTATCTCCGCACACTCCCCGAGGACGAGGTCGGCATCCTCGCGGGGATGGGGATGCCGTATCTACTCGCCATCGCCACTATTCGCGA
Organism: Halobacteriales archaeon QH_7_65_31; assembly: GCA_003021785.1. Lineage (GTDB taxonomy): Archaea > Halobacteriota > Halobacteria > Halobacteriales > Haloarculaceae > Halosegnis. Next base: position 2,300 of record PXQU01000014.1, read on the forward strand.
GCTGAACGAGCGGGCCCACGAGGCCGTCACCAGCATCGACGCGGTGAAGATGAGCCGCGAGGAGGTCGAGCTACTGTACGCCGAGATGACCGGCGAGGTCTCCCACGAGAAGATCGACCGCCTCGCCGACGCGGTTCGCGAGCGACCCTACACGAACCCGGAGCGGTAGGCGGGCGGGTCGAGGTGGTTCAGCTTTTGCCGCTGGCTCTCGTAGGCGAGCTATGCCCGAAATCGGTGTCATCGGAGCCGGAGCCGCGAGCGCGGCGGCGAGTTACGTCCTCGACGAAGCCGTCCCCGACGCGACCGTTACCGTGCTCGAGAAGTCCGGCGGCGTCTGTGGCCGCGCCGCCACTCGCCGCCGAGGCGAGTACGAGTACGTCTACGACTACGGAGCCAACTACGTCAAAGACAAGGACGAGCGCGTCACCGACCTCCTCACCGAGCGACTCGACAGCGACGGTCTCACCGACGCGAGCGAGCCGATCTACGTCTTCGAGCGGGACGGCGAGGTGAGCGAGGGTCGCGACAGCGACGACCGCAAGTGGAGCTACGAGCGCGGTCTCACGCAGATCGCGAAGCGGCTGTTCGGCGACACCGACGCTCACGTCGAGCGGAACACCCGCGTCGAACGGATCGAACGCGACGGGGACCGATGGCGACTCCACGACACCGACGGCGGAACGTGGGGCGGGTTCGACGCCCTGCTCGTCAACCCGCCCGCGCCACAGACGGCGCAGCTCCTCCGTGACGCCGACTGGGACGCTGCCGTGCGAGAACGGCTCGCCGACGCCTGCGAGGCGGTCCCGTACCGGAGCATCTACACTGCCGTTCTCGGCTACGAGTTCGAACTCGATGTCCCCTACTACGGACTGGTCAACACCGACAAGGCCCACGACGTCGGCTGGCTCTCCCGCGAGGAGTGTAAGGCCGGCCACGTCCCCGACGGCGAATCCGTTCTCGTCGTGCAGGCTAACCACGAGTGGTCGGTCGAGCGCTACGACGCCGACCCCGAGTCCAACGTCGACAGGCTCGCCGATCACGCCGCAGACATCGTCGGCGACGATCGACTGCGCGACCCGGCGTGGACGGACCAGCAGGGCTGGCGGTACGCGCTCCCCGAGGACGGCGTCGCGAGCGGCCCGGTCGACAGCGCCGAGTCACACGGGCTCTACTGTCTCGGTGACTGGGTCGGCGGCGAAGCCCGGCTTCACGTCGCGCTCAGAAACGGGCTCGATACGGGCGAACGGCTCGCGCACGGGCTGTAGAAGCTCGGCACGTAGAATCGCGAGGAAGTAGTCCATCCTGGATTCGAACCAGGGTCGAAGCCCCCAGAAGGCTTCATGATTGGCCACTACACCAATGGACTGTACATTTCCCCGTAGCACAGTACGTCATATGAGGCTTGCGAAAACCGTCGCTCTCTGCTACTCTGCGTTCGTGGCTCCGTAGTGCTCCTTCCGATGGCAGTTCGCACAGCGGACGATACACTTCCGTATCTCCTCCCGAATCGACTCTTTCGAGAACGCGCGATTCACCATTCGGGCGGCGTCGTCTCGCTTCTCCGTGCCGTCGGGATGATGGAAATCCAGACACGCAGGGTGGTCCTCTCTACAGCGTTCGCACCGACGCTCCTCGCGCTTGTACTCGACGAGCCACTCCCTGAGTTCGTGTCGGCGACGCTTCTTCTTCCCCTGTTGTCGCTCGCGGTTCCTCCGATACCACCGCTGGTGTGGTGACAGCTCGTCACAGACCTCCCCGTCGTCGAGTTCGACGTCATCGGGCTTCGGTGGAACTCGTGAAACGTCGGTCTGTCCTCCCGGTTCGACGGTCTCCAGTCCCGACCGCTCTGTCGTCATACGATGCGTCCGTCTACTCGTGTAATCAACCTCCGCTTCGGTACTCGTCGTAGACCGCCCACGACGGATCGGTCCCCGGATGCCGGAGGCGTTCGCCGTTCGCGAAGACGCCCTCGCCCTCGGAGACCGTCCCGACGACCGACGCCGGCGTTCCCTGCGCTTCGAGTCGCTCGACCGCGCGGTCGGCATCGTCGGGGTCGATAGCGACCAGCAGCGTCCCCGAGGACGTGACCTGCAACGGATCGACGCCGATCGCGTCACAGACGGCCCGAACGCCGTCGCCGTAGACGAACGCCTCGGGATCGATGTCGAACCTGACACCGGCGCTTTCGGCCATCTCGACGAGTCCGCCCTGAACGCCACACTCCGTCGCGTCGTGCATCGCGTGGGTGTCGAACTCCGCGAGCGCGAGACAGTCCTCGACGCAGGCCACGTCGTCGAGCCGCGCCTGTCCGGCGGCGACCGTCTCGGCGTCGAGTCCGAGCCGTTCGGGAAACATCGAGGCGAACAGCCCGGTCGTCTCGGCGGCGGGGCCGGTAGTCACGAGGAGCGCGTCGCCGGGGCGTGCGCCGTCGGGCCGAATCACGTCGCCGTGGTCACCGACGCCGAGGACAGTCGCCGCTCCGACCCACGGGAACTGGACGCCGGCGTACCGAGCGGTGTGACCGGTCGCGACGCTGACGCCGAGCTCGCGGCTCCGCTCGTCGATCGCGCGCCACGCGGTCGCGAACTGCTCGTCGGTCATCTCCGGCGGGAGCGTGAGTCCGACGGCGACGTGGCTGGGGGCGATCCCCGACACCGCCACGTCGGCCAGACAGATATCGAGCGCGAACCGACCGGCGCGCGCGAAGCCGAGCCCGGGCGGGAACGACAGCGGGTCCGTCGCGAGGACGAGCGCCCGGTCGCCGACATCGAGCACGCCGAAATCGACGCCGGCCTGCGGGCCAATTTGGATGTCCTCACGCTCCGCGCCGAGATTGGGAGCGATGATCTCGTCGAAGAACTCGCCGCCGACCTTCCCGAGTTCGGGCATACGTCGGCCACTCTCCCGAGCCTGAAAGCCGTCCCGCTCCCCGGTGGATTGGACATGGCTGTCTAATCGCCACGGCTAAGTATCGAAGCTGTACACAGTCGTGTATGTATCTCGGCCGCTTCGTCGTCGTCTCCCCGACCGTCGCCGCCTACCGCGTCTCCTCCCGTTCGTTCCCGAATCGCCATATCTACGAGCGCGACGGCGCGCTCGTCGTCGGGCCGACCGCCGACGCTCCCGAGACGGACAACCCGTATATCGCCTACAACTGCGTGCGGACGACCGACGACACCGCCGTCGTCGGCAACGGGAGCCACGTCGATCCGATCGCCGAGAAGCTCGCACGCGGCTATCCGGCGCGTGACGCCCTCACGATCGCGCTCCACGCGCTCGACTTCGAGAAAGACGACTACGACACCCCTCGGGTCGCCGGAACCGTCTCCGAGGACGGCGCGTACATTGCCACGGTTCGCCGCGATGCGCTCCACGTGCAGGCGGTAACGGAGCCGACGCTCGTCGCCACCTACGAGCGAGACACCCCCGCCGGCTACGATCTCGATGCTGCTGGCCCCGCCGACGCGGCTCGTGAGCTGTACGACGCCGACTTCGAACACGCCGTCTGTGCGGCCGCGGTCGCGCCGACCGCCGACGGGTTCGAGACCGCTCATGTGAACGAGTGACGTCGGGTGGTTTGAAGCCGTCAGCGATCGTCCGTCGGATATGCTCGTCGGTGTCATCTCCGATATCCACGGGAACAAGCCAGCCCTCGATGCAGTGCTCGATGATATGCCCGCGGTCGATGCGCTCGTCTGTGCCGGCGACGTGGTCGGCTACAACCCGTGGCCCGGCTACTGTATCGACACGCTCCGCGAGCGCGACGCGTTGACGATCCGGGGGAACCACGACCGCGCCGTCGTCACCGACACCGGCTTCGGCTTCAGCTCCGTGGCCGGTGCTGGCGTCCGGTACGCGCGCGAGCGACTCACGGACGCACAGTTCGCGTGGCTGGAGTCGCTCCCGACCGAGCGGACGAGCCACGGTATCCGTATCGTCCACGGCCATCCCGACGATCCGGACCGCTACACCTACCCGGACATGTTCAGCGAATCGCTGCTCGACGCGGGCGCGAACGCGCTCGTACTCGGTCACACCCACGTCCAGCACCACGAGGAGTACGCGTCGGGCGTCCTCGTGAATCCGGGCAGCGTCGGCCAGCCGCGCGACGGCGATCCCGACGCGGCGTACGCACTGCTCGACACCGACGACTGGACGGTCGAACCGCGGCGCGTCGGCTACGACATCGAGCGCGTCGTCCGGCGGGTCGAGGAGACAGAACTTCCCGACGAGATCGGGACGCGGCTCCGGAAGGGTCGTTAGAAGTCGACGTCCTGTATCAGTTCGAGCGCTCGCTCCTTGCTCTTCCAGTCGACGAAGATGGCGACGGACGTGGCGGAGCTGATCACGTCGTGGACGGTGAACCGCTCCTCGGCGAGCGGCGTGAGCGCCCGGTAGATCATCCCCGGTTCGTTCGGGAGATCACCGCCGGTGACGCGGATGACGGCGATCTCGTCGTCGACGGTGACAGAGGAGAGCGCGTCCTCGCCGACCACCGTCTCGTGGAGGATCGTCTCGGCCGCCTCGGCCTGCTCGCCGTCGACGTAGAACGTCACCGAGTCCATCCCCGACGCCACGGCGTCGATGTTGATCCCGGCCGAGGACAGCGGTGCGGAAAGCTCGTTCAGGATGCCCGGTCGGTTCCGGATCGCCCGCCCGGCGACCGTGATACAGGCGAGTCTCCCCTCTCGAAGGTCGATGAGGCTGTCTAACTGCCCTTCGATGTTCGTGCCGCCGTCCAGTAGATCGCCGTGCTGGTAGTGGACGACCCGGACGTCCATTCCTTCGGTCTTGTACGCGAGCGCGGAGGGAGCGACGACCTCGGCCCCGCGAAACGAGAGGTTCCGAAGCTCGTCGACGCTTATCTTGCCGACGTTGCGTGCTCCTTCGACGACGGACGGATCGCCCGTCATCACCCCCTCGACGTCGGTCACGATGACGACCTCGTCGGCGTCCATCTGATCGCCGAGCATGACGGCGGTGGTGTCCGAGCCACCGCGGCCGAGCGTCGTCACGTTGCCCGCGTGGTCCTGTGCGAGAAACCCCGTGATGACGGGGACGAACCCCTCGGTCGAGATCGACTCTGCGAGCGCGAGCGCCCGGCGATTCGTCTCCTCGATGTCCACCTCGCCGTGTGCGTCGGTGATAATCGGCCAGTTATCGCTTCCGGGCTCCAGAAACCGAGCGTCGATACCGCGGGCGGTGAGTGCCGCCTTCAGCATTCGGACGGAGGTGCGTTCACCCATCGAGACGATCTCCGCGCGATCGGCGTCGTCGGTCTCGAACTCGATGGAGTCGAGCAGATAGTCGGTGGTCGATCCCATCGCGCTGGCGACGATCGCCAGATCGTGGCCCGCCTCGACCGCGTCGGCGATCGAATCGGCCGCTCGGTTGACCCGTTCGCCGTTACCGAGAGAGGTCCCCCCGAACTTCGCTACGACCCGCATCTACTCACCCGTGGTCCGCGTCTGTGCATGGCCGAACTACCCTATCGCGGATGATAATCCCTTTCATGAGCCGACGGATCGCGGTCATCTGTTCTCCTCTTCGATCGCTTCAGTATCATCGTCGGCAGACGGGTCGCCGACCGATTCCCCGTCGGCGTCGGCAGGCGAATCGCCGACCGATTCCTCGTCGGCGTCGGCGGACGAATCGCCGACCGCTTCGTCCGCTCCCGGTTCGCGAACGACCATCCCGGTCCTCGGTTCGAACTCGTAGCTCTGCCACGCCGGCGTGACGGCCGCGCCGTTCAGCTTCCGGATACGGATCTGTTTCACCAGCCGGTCGTCGTCACGGGCCTCCTCCAGTCCCAGCTCGATGAGTCCGTCCATCACGTACGTCAGGTCGTGCGGGAACGCGTCGCCGCCACCCCCACCGCTCCCCAGTGCCGCCCCGGCGAAGATTGGGACGAACCGGCCCTTGCAGATGTCCGCGCGCATGTCCTTCACGAAGTCGTACGCCTGTACCGGCTGCGTGAGCGTCCCCATCTCCGTCAGCGAGTCGATGACGACCAGTCCGTCGTCGACCATCTCGCGGCCTTCGAGCGCGTTGTCGAGCTTGTTCTCGATCTCGCGGACATCGGTCGGGTCTCGAACGGTCGTGGTCGCGTCGCGTGCGACCGTCGAGAGATACTGATTCCACTCACCCATCCGGTCGAACAGCCGATCTCGCCCCTGACCGCCCAGCCGGTAGGTGAAACAGTCCACGATGTGGAGCTGGCCGGATTCGAGATACGGGAGCACGTTCCACTCCATGGCGATGAACTGCTGGACGACCGCACTGGGCGGCTCCTGAAACGACGTGAAGACGACCGGCTCACCCCGCTGGAGCGCCCGCCACACCAGCTCCGCACCCAGCGCGCGATCGCGCGTCCCCGCCTCGCTGGCGACGAGGACGAACGCGTTCCGCGGGAAGCCGTTCGGCAGCGAGCTATCGAGCCCCGACACCCCGGGCCGGATGCGTCGGTGGCTATCGGCCGCCCCGAAGCTCGTCTCCGTCTCGGCCAGCCGGTCCCGACACGCCGCCGAACAGAACCGCTTGCCGTTGGCTTCGACGAGCGATTCGGGGATCGACATCCGGCAGAACGCACATACGCCCGATCCGTCACTCATTGACAATCGCATCTGATAACCCCCTGAGATTAAACAGCGACGATTCTCTTTTTATATGATTCGCTGACTTTCCCCCGAACATCGTGACTGCTGATACCGTAACTCGTCCCCTCGGTCGCCGTCATCAGCCCACTCAATCGTAAAGCCTTCATCAATCTCACTTTCAGATTGACACGACGCCTCAAACGAGAACTGCTCTCTACGTCCGTCTGCTGTACAGATTACAGTCGCGTCTAACGCACGAAAGGCATCTGGACGCTTCATAGTAGAGTTCGCAGTTTGCTCTCCTGATTCATACGGCGACAAGTCGAACGACTCGGAGAACAACATTTCCTCATCTGATTCACTATCGTCCGTCACCTGAATCCTGATGGTAACTGCTGAGGAAGTAGAATTTAAAATGCTGATGTCAACGGGTGGCTGCGTATCGGGTTCAAGCGCACTACACCCGGCGATCAGTCCTATACCTCCGACCGTAGCAGCTTGTAGAACTGAACGTCGACTGAATACTGGCATATAATCTTCTTACTGATAGTCACGTCTAAATTGTGTGGATACCTAATACGTGGTACTCACACAGGACGTATTGAGCATCGTTGTCAACTCGTGGCTGTTGTATGTATGTGAGACTCATTTCGACAGATGGAATCTGCCGACCCACGAACCGGTTTCGGTCTTACGTATGAAGTAGCTCCCCGACGAAACGGGGGTATGCATCTGCGTGACGCCGTGGAGCGCGACGCCGACTGGATGGCAGAGCTGACGGGCCGCCCGACCGACGTGACCCGGAATCTCGTTCACGACCGGACCGTCCGAGTCGCGGTCGCTGACGACGTTGACGACGCCGAGGACGAGGAGGAGCCGGTTCGCGGCTTCGTCGCCTACGACGCCCGCCGCGAGACGGTCCATATCACCCAGATACAGGGGACGGTCGATGCCTGTCGACGGCTCCTCGATGCCCCGCTCGCGTTCGCTCGACACGAGGGGATGGCCGTCGAGCTACTGCTCGCCGTGGACGACGAGCTCCGCGAAGTCGTCGAGTCGAAGGGGTTCGAGGAGATCGGTGACGGACCGCAGTTCGAGGGGACCCAGACGATTCGGTATCGGCGTTAGTCGTCTGCCGGCGCACTCGACGCGCCGGCGTCGGTCGCGCTCGCGGCGACGCCGCTCGCGTCGATCGCCTCGACGACGAGCTCGGCGATATCCACGATCTCGATCTCCTCCTCGAAGTCGCCGGTCTTGCGCCCGTCCTCGTACATCGTCATACACATCGGACAGGCGACGACGAACTTCTCGACGGCGCTACCGGCGTCGGTGTCTTCGAGCGCCTCGCGGAGCCGCTCCTCGCTCGGCTTCTCGTCTTCGTCCTGTTCGATCCAGAGCCCGCCACCGCCACCGCCACAGCAGTAGGAGTTGTCGCGGTTGCGGGGCATCTCGTGGAGTTCGACGCCCGTCGCGCGGATGAGCGAGCGGGGCGCTTCGTACTCGTCGTTGTACCGACCGAGATGACAGGGGTCGTGGTAGGTGACGGTGTACTCTAACTCCGTCCCGTCGAGTCCGAGCGCGTCCTCCTCGATTAGCTCCTCGACCACCTGCGTCCAGTGGTAGACGTCGATCTCGCCGTCCTCGTTCCACGGCTCCTCGATGTCGAACGGCATCATGGGGTCGTCGGCGAACTCCTCGAAGTCGACCTCCGGATACTCGTTTTTGAACGTGTTGTACGAGTGCGGGTCGGTGGTGACGAGCGTGTCGAACTCGCACTCGTCGAACGTCTCGACGTGGTGGCCCGCAAGCTCGACGTAGAGGAACTCCTCGCCGACCCGACGGATATCGTTCCCGTCGTACTTCTCGTCGTCGAACAGGATACCGAAGCTCACGTCGGCGGCGTCGAAGATGCGCGCCAGCGAGCGGGCGATTTTCTTGTTGCGCTCGTCGTAGCTCGGGTAGTCGCCGACGTACCAGAGATACTCGACCTCCCGCTCGCGGGCGTCCGGAACCTCTACGTCCACGCTCTCGGTCCAGTCACCGCGCGTCCGCTGACTGTTGCCGAAGGTGTTCCCCTTCTGCATCACGTCTTGGAACACCTCCTGCAGGCTCGGCTGGATGTCGCCCTGATCGGTGAGCTGGCGATTCAGCTTGGTGAAGTGTTTGAGATGCTCGATTTCGACCGGGCAGGCGTCCATGCAGGCCATACACGACATGCACGACTCCATCGACTCGCTGGCGATGACCTCACCGCCGTCGGCGACGATATCGGTCGTCTCGCCCCCGGCGTCGACCGACTCACGGTACTGTTTCAGGTCGAGGATCACGTCACGCGGATCGAGATCGCGACCCGACGCCTTCGCCGGACAGACCGACGAACACCGACCGCATTTCGTGCACGCGTCCTGATCGAGCATCTCCTTCCACGAGAAGGAGTCGACCGACTCCGCACCCGAATCGGCATCGAGTGCGGCCGGCACGCCGGGCAGGCGCTTGCCCGCCTTCTCGTCTTTCACGACGATGTTGGCGAAGCTCGATATCATGTGGAACGGCTTCATGAACGGGATCGAGGCGACGAAGACGAACGCGAGCAGCGCGTGTGACCACCACAACACGGGGTAGGCGGTCTCCGCCATCCCGGGCGTCATCCCGCCGACGAAGAACACGTCCGCGACGAAGTGGCCGACGAAGGAGACCTCCTCGAAGGAGGTGACGGCCAGCTGGCCGCCCTCGATGGAGGCCGTGCCGAGCAGTCGAAGCCCCTCCTGTACGTAGCCGCCGACGCCGAGGAGAAACAGCGACCAGACGAGGAAGTCGTCCTCGCGAGAGGTGTGTTTCCCGTGGAGTCGGTCGGTTCGGCTGACGTAGCGCCGCCACAGCGCGACGGAGATGCCGGCGATGAACAGCAGTCCCATCGCATCCATCACGAGCGAGTAGGAGAGATAGAAGTTGCCGATGAAAAAGGACTGGCGCTCCCCGGTGACGATGGCCGTGAGGTTGCGGAAGATATCGATATCGATGGCGAGGATGGTCGTCCCGATGAGCAGCGTCATGAACCCCCAGAAGATGAACGCGTGCATCAGCCCGCCGACGATATCGCGGTTGAACTGCTTCTCGTTCGAGCCGACGGTCTTCGCCGCGGCGACGACACGCCCCGGGAGGTCGTCGAGCCGGTCGAACCAGTCTTCCGAGCCATGGGTGTACCGGGCGAACCGGTCGTAGACGCCGTAGAGGAAGACGATGATCGTCACCGCCGCCAGATAGTAGAAGACGGCTTCACCGACGTGTGAGATGCCCCAGAACGTTTCTCGGGTGACGTCTGCACCCGACTGGAGCAACGAACGCGCTACCATAGTCGTGACACGGGCGACGAGTCGGTTAAGTCTTCTCACAGGCACGGACACCGTCGCGTCCGTCCGTTTCGCTCAGACGACAGCGACGACGAGCAGCCCCGCAGCGAGCGCGAGCGCGGGCGCGTCTCGACGCGCAAACCGGAGCCGCGGGAGCGTCGGATTCCACGCCAGACACCGCGCCTGAACGGCGAGTTCGAGCGTCTCGGCCCGCCGGAACGCTCGGTTCAGTCCGCCGATCGCGAGCAGTCGCATCCGCTCGCGAACCGGTCGCTCCGTGCCGAGCCGTGCGGCCGAGCCATCGCGGAGTCGCCTGATGTCACGGCGCAAGACGGGCAGAAACCGGAAGACGAAGCCGACGCCGAGACCGAGGAGCTGGCCCGGCTTGCCGGGAACCGTCCGCTGGATAGCGGCTCGCGACTCCCGAACCGGTGTCGTCCGGACGTACACCGCCGCGACCAGCAGGAGCAGGACGGTCCGGTAGGCCGCCAGCGCGGGCGGAATCGCCTGCGTCACGGAGAACCCTACCGGTCCGAGCGTCACCCCTTCGATGAGCGGCCCGCCGACGAGAAACGGGAGCACGAGCTTGAACTCCGCGAGTGCGGCCGCCGGTGCGGTGCGGGAGACGGCGAGGATACCCGCCGTCAGGAGCGTGACGCCCACCAGCCCGCGCGGCGTGGTGTGTGCGAGCGCGGCGAGCGCGACGGCGATCTGGACGGCCAGCTTCCCCCGCGGGTCGAGCCGGTGGACGAGCGTCTCGCCCGGTTCGTAGCGGACGCTCACGGCGGGCGCACGTCGAACGCCGAGAGCCGGTCGCGCGCCTGTTCGGGCGGGGCGTCGACGGCGACGGAGCCGTCGGCGAGCACGACGACCCGGTCGGCGCAGTCGACGTGATCACGCAGATCGTGGGTAACGACGAGAATCGCCGTCCCCTCGCGGGCGAGTGCGCGCAGGCGATCGAGCACGTCGCGGCGGGCGGGCCAGTCGAGTCCGGCGAACGGCTCGTCAAGAATCAGGTGGTCCGGCTCCATTGCGAGCGCGCCGGCGACGGCGACGCGCATCTGCTCACCCCCCGATAGCGATTCGAGCCGGTCGTCGCCCCGACCGCGCATGTTCACGGCGTCGAGCGCACTGCGCACGCGGCGGTCGATCTCCGCGTGGGCGAGACCGAGATTCTCCGGGCCGAAGGCGACGTCCGCCTCGACGGTCGCCGCGACGAACCCGTCTCTCGGGTCCTGAAACGTCATCCCGACAGCGGTACGGGCGGCGACGGGGTCATCGGTCGTCTCCGTCCCGTTGACGAGGACTCGCCCCTCGTCGGGATCGAGCAGCGCGTTCAGATGCCGGACGAGCGTCGTCTTGCCCGAGCCGTTCGGGCCCGCGAGCACGACGTACTCGCCGTCCGGAAACGTCAGATCGACACCGTCGATCGCCGCCGTCTCGTCGTAGCGGTGGACGAGCCCCTCGACGCGAATCACGTCGCCGAGAGCTCGTCCGCGCGGACGACGCCGACCGCGACGGCCGCCTTCACCGCCTCCGCGGGGAGGAACGTCAGCGTTCCGCCGACGATCGCTGCCTTGACGCTCAGCTTCCCGATGACGATCAACCCGACCGCTCCGAGCGCGTAGATGACAGCCGTCCCGGCTGTCAGTGCAGCGACCAGCCGCCACACCGGCGCGTCGAGGTCGGCGTCGATCCCGAAGCCGCCGTACGCGATCGCCCCGATCCCGACCGCCGCGATCGGGTACGACCAGAGGAAGCCGGCGGTCGTCCCGACCAGCTCGCCGAAGCCGGCCGAGCCGCCGGCGAACACCGGGACGCCGACCGCACCGGCGGCCAGATACAGCGTCATCGAGACGCCACCCCACACCGGTCCGAGCAGCAGCCCGGCCATGAACACCCCGAGCACCTGTAGCGTGACGCTCGTCGGTGAGGCCGGATTCGGGAACGTGACGTACGCGAACGCGCCCGTCAGTGCGGCGAGCAGCGCGGCCCGAACCAGATTTCCGACGACCTCGTCGCCGATCAGCTCTACCTGCTGTGTCTCAGCACTCATTGCCCGACCCTACTCGTAAACTCACTTTTGATTGGCGGTTTACGGCCTTCGCCCACAGGAGTAAGTAGCTGCTCCACGTATCAGTACCGAATGGACGAACAGACCGAGGAGCTTCGCGAGATCTTCATGGAGGTGTCCGACGAGGAGACCGTCACGGCACGACAGAACGCCGATAGGGGCTCGCTCACCGGCGGCGACGACGCCGAGCGAATCGCCGCGGTCATCGAGCAACTCCGGGAGACGTACGAGTTCACGACCGATCTCGACGCCGACGCGCTCGAAACCGTCGTTCGCGGCTACTTCGACGGACGAACGGACGGTGATCTCTCGAACGAACTGGATGTGACGCGCGAGACGGTCGCCGGCGCACGGCTCGATATGCATCTGATTCGCGACCGCGACCGGGACGCGCCCTTCGATCTCGACCGGCTGCGCGCGCTTGAGGACGCCACTGTCGCCGAGACCGCGACCGAGCTCGATGTCTCCGGTTCGACGATTCGACGCTACCGACGGGTGCTCGCTGCCGAAACCGAGTCACGGCGCGTCTCCAAGCGGTTCTACTCCGCGTTCACCGACGCGATTCCGGACGCCGAGCTCTCCGAGTCGATGACGCAGGACGCCGCCGAGGACGGGCTCGACGACGCCACCGACGGGATGGAGTCGAACGTCTCCTTCTGACTTTTATGTGATGACGCGTCACCGACTCCATAATCTGTAGATTGCGGTGGCGGGCCACGGCGGTTGCACGGCCCACCCGCTACCGAGCGGTGGGCCGTCTGTTCGCCACGCGCGCCAGTCGGTAGAGTAAACCGCGGGGAACCTCTCACGCCTGCATGGAGTGGTCGCGCCTGCGGTCGGTCTGGAAGCGGACGCTCTCGCTGTCGGTTCCGATCGCGGCGGAGACCGTCGTCCGGACGGCGATGCGGACGACCGACGTGCTCGTCACGGCGCTGTTCTCGCCGGCGGCTGTCGTCGCCGTCACGCTCGGTGATCTCTACGCCCGGTTTCCACTACGTCTCGGTCTCGGTCTCGGCGGCGGTGCTATCGCTCTCTCCTCACAGGACACCGGTGCAGACGCAATCGCCAGCCGCGACGAGGCGATCACGCAGGCGCTGCTCATCGGACTGCTCGTCGGGCTCCCCTTCGCCCTCGTCGCGCTCCTGTTCGCCGAGCCGGCGATCCGACTGTTCGACCCCAGCAAGACCGCGATCCGGCTGGGCGCGACGTATCTGAGCATCGTGCTCGTCACCGCGCCCGCTCGGATCGTGACGCTCGTCGCCGCTCGGTCGCTGCAGGGAACGGGTGACACCCGCACCCCGATGTACATCAACAGCTTCGCGAATCTCGTCAACATCGTCGGGTCGGTCGCGCTCGGGCTCGGTCTGTTCGGCGCGCCCGAGCTCCGGGTCGCCGGCGTCGGCTACGCGACGGCCGCTGCGAACGTCACCGCGGCGGCGCTGTTCGTCGGGGCCATCGCCTCCGAGCGCACGACCCCCTCGTTCGCTCGCCCACGGAGTCTCACCATCACCAGACAGCTCCTGCAGGTGTCGGCTCCCCGGACGCTGGAGGGGTTCCTCTCGGAAGCGGCGCAGTTCCCGTTCAACGCGCTGTTGCTCTCGTTCCCGGCCGGCGATTCGGTTACGGCCGGCTACCAGATCGCTCGCCGACTCTACCAGCAGGTGACTGCACCCATCTCCCGTAGCTTCAACGTCGCGGCGTCCGTTCTCGTCGGTCAGGCGCTCGGCGGCGGTGAGCCCGACCGCGCCCGCTTCGAGGGCAGAGCGGTCGCGGCGTTCAGCGTCGGTCTCGTCGGCCTGTTGGGACTGCTCCTCGCGCTCGCGGCCCCGTTCGCGGTCGGCGTCTTCGCGAGCGACCCGACGGTGACGCAGTTCGCCGTCGACTTCACGCGCGTCTACGGGCTCGCCGGCATCGCGCTCGCCGCCTTCTCGGCCTTCTCCGGCGGGTTACAGGGGGCGAGCGAGACGCGCATCCCGCTGTTCGCACGGACGAGCAGCAAGTTCGGTCTGTTCGTCGGTCTCTCGTGGCTGTTGGCGCTCACCCTCGGCTACGGACCGGTCGGCGTCTACGTCGGCGTCGGGCTGTCGTATCTGTGGATGGCGCTCGTCGTCTGGTGGGGCTTCGAGTGGACGGGCTGGGCTCCCCGCGCCACGGAGATGCTCTCCGAACGGACGGAGGCGAGTTAACGCTCGCGCAGCGGGACGAACTCGCGGTCTCGCTCGCCGGTGTACCGCGACCGCGGTCGGATGAGCCGGTTTTCGGCCTGATACTCCAGCGTGTGCCCGACCCAGCCCGCCGTGCGTGCCATCGCGAAGATCGGCGTGAACATATCGACCGGGATTCCGAGCTGATAGTAGACCGTTCCGGAGTAGAAATCGACGTTCGGCGCGATTCCCTTGGCGACGAGACCCTGTTCCTCGAAGTACTGCTCGATGGCGTCGGCGAGCTCGTACCAGTTCGTCCCCTCGGCCGTCGCGTTCAGCTCCGCGGATTTCTTCTCTAAGATGACGGCCCGTGGGTCCTTGACGCCGTAGACGCGGTGACCCATCCCGGGGACGCGCCAGTCGTCCTGCTCGCGCTTCTGCTCGACGTACTCGACGGGATCGGTCCCCGTCTCGTCGATGTCGAGCAGCATCTCCATCACGTCCTGATTCGCGCCGCCGTGGAGCGGTCCCGAGAGCGCGCCGACGCCGCCGGTCACCGCCGAGTACATATCCGCCATCGTGGAGCCGACGACCATCGCCGTGAACGTCGAGGCGTTAAGCCCGTGGTCGGCGTGCAAGGTGAGCGCCTGATCGAACGTCTCCTCGGCGACCGCGTCCGGCTGCTCACCGGTGAGCATGTAGAGGAAGTTCGCGGCGTAGCCGAGCTCCGGATCGGGCGCGACCGGCTCCTCGCCGCGGCGATAGCGGTCGAACGCGGCCAAGACGGTCGGGATCTTCGCCGTCAGTCGGCGGGCGGCGGCCTGCCCTGCGCTGGACGCGTCGGTCTCGTCGCTTCCGGCGGAGAGCGACGAGACGAGCGTGCGAAGCGCGGCCATCGGCTCCTCGTCGACGGCAGCGAGCGTCGCGGCCGTGTCGAGCACGGTGTCTTCGACGGCACGCTCCTCGGCCATGGCGTCCGTGAACGCGGCGAGCTCCGATTCGGTCGGGAGATCGCCGTTCCAGAGCAGATACAGCACCTCCTCGAAGCTCGCGTCCGTCGCGAGATCCTCGATGGCGTGGCCGCAGTAGACGAGCGTTCCGGTGTCTCCGTCGATGAAGCTGAGTTCTGACTCTGCGACGAGCACGCCCTCAAGCCCTTTCCGAAGTGTATCTGACATACATCGGATTCTGAGGGCGGTATAAAAAGGGTTGCCTTTCAGCTATATCTGCGAGAAACTCAAGCCGCTATCTGATTCCTGCGATACAGTTATTAGGGTGTGTTATCATAGTACGATATCACGAGCTATCTGTGACGAGTACTGTATTAATGACGACTGATACCGGTGATCTGGACGGGATTAACTGTCGGTGGAACCGCTCGCTTGCATCTCTATCTGATATATCTAACTAAGACGTGGACAACATCACGAAGTACTACGTTCGCAAGGCACTGCCGGCGAGCGGGTTCGTCGTCCCGGTTCTGACGACGCGCATCCTCCGCAACGGGCTCTCGTACACGGAGCTTGGGGTCGTCGGGAGCGTGTTCACGGCGAGCTGGCTGCTCGGCGAGATCCCGACCGGCTACATCGGTGACCGGATCGGTCGCCGCAACAGCATGATCGCCGCGGACGGCTGTCTGGCGCTCGCGATGATCGGCTTCGGGCTGTCGAGCTCGTTTCTCGGCTTCGCGGGGTCGTATCTCCTCTGGGGCGTCTCCACGGCGTTCGGCTCCGGCGCGGCCGGCGCGTGGCTGTACGACACGCTCGAACGACAGCTCGACAGCGAGGCGTACGCGCACGTCAGCGGCCGCGGGATGGGGATCGCGCTCACCGCGACCGCGGTCGGCTCCCTCGTCGGCGGCTGGCTCGCCTCCGTCCGCCCGTGGGCCCCGTTCGCGGTCGCGGCCGTCGTCGCCGTCTGTTCCGGCCTGACGGTGCTCACCTTCGACGGCTCGCGGGGCGGCGCGGGCGAACACACGAACCTCACGATCACCGAGACGCTCCCGCTGTTGCGCGATCAGCTGTTCGACGCCAGAGTCGGTCCCGTCGTCATCTATCTCGTGTTGGTGGTCGGGATGTTCGAGACGGCGAACGGATACGTCCAGCCGGTCGGACTGGAGCTTGGTATCGACACCGCAGCGTTCGGTGTCATCTACGCGGTGTTCAGGCTGGCGCAGGCGGCGGTGAGCTTCAACATCGAGCGGATCCGCGACCGGATCGGGCTCCATCGGTGGATGCGACTCGGTCCCTTCGTCGCCGCGGCGGCGTTTCTCTCCGTCGCCGTCGAACCGGTGTTAGCCGTCGGCGTCTTCCTCCTCTCGCAGATGGCATACGCGATCACCACGCCGCTCCAGCAGCAGTATCTGAACGATCGGTTCGACTCCGAACGGAGAGCGACCCTGCTCAGCGTCGTCTCGATGGCCACGTCGCTGGGCGGAATCGGACTGGGTATCGCCGCGGGCGTCGCCGCCGACGCCGTCGGTCCCATCCGTTTCGTCGCGGGGTTCGGCGGCGTCTATCTCATCGTCCTGCCGGCCGTTCGGCTCGCCTTCGCACGGCTCTCGGCGCCGGTGTTCGAATCGAACCCCGCGACGGAGTAGCCGAACGCCGTTGCGGGCGGGACTTATGTGACTGCCCGCTCGTTACTCTGTATGGACAGTGCCGAGCGCGTCGAGTACGAGCCGGTCAGCGTGAAGGAGCTGCTGGCGGAGATGAAAGACACCGCCGAGCTGCTCATCGATCTCTCCTACTCCGCGGTCCTGTTGCGCTCGAACGCCGTCGCCGAGGAGGTGCTCGAACTCGAATCCCGGATGGACCTGCTCCAGCTCCGCGCCCGGATGAGTCTCCTGATGGCCGCGCGCAACCCCGACGACGCCGAGGCGCTCGCGCCCGTCCTCGGGATCGTCGGTGCGGCCGAGAAGATCTCCGACGCCGCCGGCGACATCGCGAAGGTGGTCCTCGAAGACGTGGGGTTACCCGAGGCGATGCGCGCCGCGCTCCCCGAGTCGGTCGAGACCCTCGTCCGGGTCAAGATCGACCCCGACTCCCCGCTCGTCGGTGACGCGCTCGCCACGTCGAATCTGGAGACCGAGACGGGCGTACGCGTCATCGCGATCCGACGAACCGGCGACTGGCTCACCGATCCCGACGGCGAGACCGTCCTCCGCGGCGGTGACGTCGCCCTGCTGCGCGGCCCGGAGATCGGCGTCACCGGCGTCTACGAGGAGCTATCGGGCGAGCCGTACGAGCCGCTCGAACCGCCGAGCGAGCCGTCGGCAGACCTCGAACGTGCGATGGACTCGGTCGTCCTGATGAAGGACGTCTCGGAGCTGGCCGTCGATCTGGCCTACGGGGCCGTCCTGTTCGACGACGACGCGCTCGCCGAGGAGGTGCTCGATCTCGAAGCCGAGGTGGACGCGCTCCAGTCGCGGTTCGAGGCGTGGACGCTCCGGGCCGCCGCCGATGTCGACGACCCCGTCTCGCTGCGCGGGCTGGTCCATCTGGCCGCCGCGACCGAAGTGATCTCCGACGCGGCACTGGAGATCAGCGAGGGCGTGCTCCGGGGGTTAGACAGCCACCCGGTCATCCACGAGGCGGTGCTCGAATCCGACGAGATCATCGCCCGCTACGCCGCCGGCGAGGGGAGCCGACTGGCCGGTCGGACGCTCGGTGACGTGGCCGTCAAGACCGAGACGGGGATGCGCGTGATCGCCGTCCGGCGGAACGATGAATCGCGCGCCCCGACCGGCAAGGAGGCTGGCTGGGTCGTCTCGCCCGGCTCGGAGACGAAGCTCGATGCGGGCGACGTACTCATCGCGAAAGGGACCCGCACCGGAGCCGAGCGGATGGTCGAACTGACGGAGTGACCCTCACTCGCGTGCGAGCCGGATCGCCGAGCCGAGCGTGAAGATCGCCGCGAGCAGCAGGCCGAGCCCGATCGCGAGCACGAAGCCGAGCGCGAGATACGCCACATCCGGTCGCGGCCCGTCGGCCCCGACGATCGTCCCGTGGGTGAAGATCGCCGCGACGGCGATACCGAGCGTGAAGCCGACGGCCGCGTTCCGACGGACGTTGAGGGCGGCGATGAACCGCGTGACGCCCGGACGGTCGGGGGTCTCCGGCTGGTCTGTCTCGCTCACACCCCAGATAGACGGGTCGCCGGCAAAGCCGTTGTGCAGTCAGGTCGTGCGGAAGGCGCGGTCGCCGGCGTCACCCAGCCCGGGGACGATGAACCCGTCGTCGTCGAGTCGCTCGTCGATCGAGACGGTGAGCAGGTCGGTCTCCGGAAACTGCTCGTTGACGCGGACGAGTCCCGGCGGGCCGGCGACCGCCGAGAGGACGAGCGTGCGCGCCGGGTTCGCGTCTTCGAGGACGTGATCGAGCACCGTCACCATCGTTGAGCCGGTCGCGAGCATCGGATCGGCGATGATGACCGTATCGTCCGCGGAGATGTCGGGGAGCTTCACGTAATCGACGGTGATCGGGAACTCGCCGTCCTCGTTCATTCCGGCCTCCTCGTCGCGACCGGCAGAGATGACACCCTGCTTCGCTCGCGGGAACGCCTTCAGGAGGCCCTCGACGAACGGGGTCGCCGCGCGCAACACGTTGATGATGACGACGTCGTCGAGCCCTTTGACGCGCTCGCCGGTCGTCTCCGCCAGCGGCGTCGTGATCGAGACGAACTCCGTCTCCATCGCCCCGTCGATGATCTCGTAGCCGCAGATGCGGCCCAGCTTCACCAGCCCCTTCCGGAAGCCGACCTGTTCGGTCTCGGCGGCACGGAGCCGCGAGAGCGTGTGTTTCGCGAGCGCGTGGCCGACGACGTAGGTGTCCTCGCGGTCCTCGATTGGCATACATGAACGACCAGCCCCCTGTCAGATAAATGGCTCCGTTCTACTGTCGCAGGACGGCGAGATACGTCACGACCGCGACGAACGCGGTCCCGATAGCGAGATTCCGTAGGGTCAGCTCCGCGAGTCCACCGAACTCCATCCCCCACAGCACGACGGCGGTGAAGCCGACCGACAACACCAGATCGAGCACGAGCAACACGCGAATATCCCCGTCGCTGGCCATTGGGTGTCAGTTCGGACCGATCCTCTTAGTTCCCCCTCTCGCTGGCCGTGTGCGCGCTGTGACCGTACACTCTTGAGAGCCGGTCCCGTACCGACGGTGTGCGCGAGGTGTCCGTCAGTCGGTTCGTCCCGGCGACTCCCGCCGCGGTCGAGCGACTGCTCACCCCGGCTCGACTCATCGAGGCCGAAGGCAGCTTCACCGTCCGCGAGACGACCGAACGCGAGGGGGACACCGCGGTCACGGCCGGCCGTGCCGGTCTCCAGCTCACCTTTCTCTTCGAGTCGGGCGATCGCCGCCTCAGCTACGAGCAGGTGCGCGGACCGCTCGACCGGCTCACGACGACGGTCTCGTACGTACCCGAGGACGAAGGGACCCGTCTCGCGCTGGAATCGACAGTCGCCACCGGCGGCCCGGCTCTCGTCGACCGACTCGCCGCGTGGAAGCGCGAGGGCGAGCTGGAGCGCGCGCTCGCGACGCTGGCGCAGTCGCTGTGAGAGCCCGCGACAGTACTATGCGTCTCCGTGCCACACCACGCGTATGGGACTGTTGCGCACGGTGCGGGACGCGTTTCGGGCATCGACCCAGTCGCCGAACCGCGGGACAGCGAGCGAGGAACCCTCGAAGGGAGCCTACTGGTGTCACGACTGCAGTGAGCGAATCCGTGACGTGGACCACGAGGGAGACGGCACGCCCGACTGTCCGTCGTGTGGCGACGAGATGGCGTTCGAGCGCTCGGGCACGACCACGGGCTGTGCCTGTTAAAACTCGTAGGTCGCGTCCGCCGCGAACCGGCTCGATACGGTCTCTCCGACGTCGACGAGTCCCGTCTCGAACGACCGCCGAATCGACGCTTCGTCCATCTCACGGCCGATGACGACGAGCTCGCTCCGGCGGTCGCCGTGCTCACCCCACGGGAGGTCCGGGTGCATCCGGCGCTGCATCTCCTGTCTCGTCTCGGACATCGCGGCGACCCACTGCTCGCCCGGGGTGAGCCGCGCCGACGGCCCCGCCTGATTGAACTGGTAGCGCGTCTCGTCGTTGCCGGCGATCCACACCTGTCCCTTCGACCGGACGACCGCTTCCGGGAGCGACTCGACGAACGACTCGAACGCCGCGCCGTCGACCGGCCGGTCGGCCCGGATGACGAAGGAGTCGATCCCGTACGCCGACTGGGGTGAGTGGTCGTGATCGCGGTCGGCGTGGTCGGCCGCCCGCTGCCACGCGGCCGTCTCGCTCGTCGTGTCGAGATCGAACAGGTCGGTCGCGAGTATCTCGTCGGGATCGACGGTTCCCTCGGTCGTCCGAACGATCCGTGCCTCGGGGTTGAGCGACTCCAGCAGCCTCTCCGTCGCCGCGAGCGTCGACTCGTCCACCAGATCGCATTTGTTGAGGAGCACGACGTTCGCACACTCGACCTGTCCGACGAGGAGCTCCGAGAGGGGCCGGCGCTCGGTCTCGCGGTCGGCCTGTCCCGTCCGCGTCCGACGCACGTCCTCGACGGCGGTGGTCTCTCCGGAGCGTACGGTGTCACGGAACGTCTCGGCGTTCACCACCGTCGCGAGCGTGTCGAGCTCGTACGGGGCCGAGGCCGCCCCGGTCGTGAACAGCCGCGCGACGGGCGCCGGCTCGGAGATGCCCGACGACTCGACGACGAGCGTCTCGAACTCGCGCTCGCGGGCGAGTCGCCCCACCTCGATTTCGAGATCGTCGCGCAGGTCACAGCAGATACAGCCGTTCGACAGCTCCGCGACGCCGTCCTCGCGGTTCTCGACCAGCTGTGCGTCCACGTTCACCTCGCCCATGTCGTTGACGAGGACGGCGATCTCGCGCCCGCCGGCGTTCTCCAGCAGATGATTCAGCGTCGTCGTCTTCCCCGCTCCCAGCGCCCCGCTGAGTACCGTCACTGGAATCTCGTCCATGCGTGGCGTTCGATACGGGGGTACTTAGCAGTCGTGCGGGTCACGGTTAAGTCGTCGTACACGAGTCGTTGTCACATGGACCTCGAAACGCGCATCAGGCAGTTCCGCGAGTGGCTCGAAACGTGGGCCCGGGGACTCTACCACGGAATGGTGTCCCACCCGGCGTACGAGCTCATCGAGAAGGAGGCCGAAGACCAAGAGGACGCGTTCCTGCTCGCCTGCTTCCCCGACGCTTTCGGCATCCCGAGCCCCGTCTCCTACTACACGGCGGAGCTGCTCCCGTATCTCGCCGACGAGTTCGCCCAGTGGGAGCGCCGGATGTGGGACCGCGAGTCGATGCTCGAACGCAAGGGCCAGCAGTACCACTTCTGATGAGCCGGTTCACCTTCTTCGGCGGCAAAGGCGGCGTCGGCAAGACCTCGATGTCGGCCGCCTTCGCACACAAGCGCGCCCGCGCAGGCGAGGACGTGCTACTCGTCTCCACCGACCCGGCGCACTCGACAGCCGACGTGTTCGATCAGTCGCTCGGCGACGAGCCGACGCCGATCGACTCCTACGAGACGCTCGACGCTATCGAGATCGACCCCGAACAGGAGGTGACCGACCACCTGCTGGAGACGAAACGCGCGCTGGGCGATCAGGTG
Source organism: Halobacteriales archaeon QH_7_65_31 (assembly GCA_003021785.1). Classification (GTDB taxonomy): domain Archaea; phylum Halobacteriota; class Halobacteria; order Halobacteriales; family Haloarculaceae; genus Halosegnis. Next base: position 24,102 of record PXQU01000014.1, read on the forward strand.
AGCGCCGGTATCGTCAACGAGATCGACCGACAGATCGAACTCGCCCACCAGACCCCCGGCGCACACGAGTCCGCGCTGTTCGACCGGTTCATCGAGCTGATGCGAGACGCCGACCACGACCGCGTCGTCTTCGACACCTCACCGACCGGCGGGACGCTCCGACTGCTCTCCCTGCCGGAGTATCTCGGGAGCTGGATCGAGCGACTCGTCGAGAAGCGCGAGGCGAGCATCGATCTCTACGAGAAGGCCGCCATCGGGAGCCGAGAGCCACGCCGTAGCGCACTCGGTGACCCGATCTTGGCTCGCCTCCGCGAGCGGAAAGAGCGGTTCGAGTTCGCCCGCGAGACGCTCCGTACCGAGTCGTCGTTCGTCCTCGTTGCGAACCCCGACGCGCTCTCCGTTCGCGAGAGCGAGCGCGCGATCGAGACGCTCCGCGAGCGGAGTCTCCCCGTCGCGGGCGTCATCGTGAACCGGCTCACTCCCGAGCCGGACGACGACGAGAACGGGCGCGGCGCTCGGTTCCTCAGGCAGCGCATCGAGACCGAACGAGAGCGAGTCGAGGAGCTTCGCTCGTTCGAGCCACCGATCCTCGCGGAGATCGAGACGCGCGTCTCCGAGGTGAAAGGCTCCTTCCTCGACGAGGTGGCCGGCGAACTCGACTTCGACGCAACGATATAGGCTTTCTGTCCGCGCCCGAACTGTAATCGGATAGATAGGCGGGATCACTCGACCGGTTACGGACGTGACTGGTACTGTCTCTCAAGAAAAAGATTTATGTAGTATATTTCCATGTTGTAGGGTAGCTCATGGTACAGATTGCCGTGCTGGTCGCTGCCAGTCTGATCACGTTCACGGTCGGGTATCTCGCGTACTCGCGATATCTCGCCCAGTTCGTCGAACTCGACGACGAGACGGAAACGCCCGCTCACAAGTACGAGGACGGACAGGAGTACGTCCCCTCGAAGAAACCGGTGTTGTTGGGCCACCACTACTCCAGCATCGCGGGCGGGGCCCCGATCGTCGGCCCGATCACGGCGAGTGCGGCGTTCGGGTGGCTGCCGGCCATCCTCTGGATCGCCATCGGAAACCCGCTTCTGGGAGCCACACACGACTTCATGGCGCTGTCGGCGAGCGTCCGCCACGACGGCAAATCGATCGGCTCGATCATCGGGGAGTACGTCGGCGATCGGGGGAAGAATATGCTGCTGTGGTTCGCCTTCCTGACGATCATTCTCGTCATCGCGGTGTTCGCACTGGTCGTGGGCGTCGTCTTCAGCGCGTATCCCGCATCGGCGACGGCGAGTCTCCTCTACATCACGCTCGCGCTCGTCTTCGGCGTCTATCTCTATCAGCTGAACCTCCCGTTCCTGCCCGGAGCGATCGCCTTCGTCGGGATGGTCTTCGCCGGGATCTTCGTCGGGCTGGAGTATCCGCTCGTGCTCGTCGGCGAGACCGGCACGGACGCGATCGTCCTGCTCGGCTCCCCCGAAGCGTGGAGCTGGCTTCCGCTCGCGGGAACGTACGGTGCGAACGCGGCGGCGTGGGTCCCGGTCGTCGTCGTGTACGGCTTCGTGGCGAGCGTGCTCCCGGTGTGGGTGCTGCTCCAGCCCCGGGATTTCCTCACGTCGAGTCTGCTCTACGTCGGTGTCGGCGGAATGCTGCTCGGAACGATCGTCGCGGCCGTCCTCGGCTTCGAGCCCGTCACGGTCGGTGGGAACACCATCTCCTCGATGACGACGAACACGGCCGCGTTCAAGGGGCTGGTCAGCCCAACCGTCGGGCCGATCTTCCCGTTCCTGTTCGTGACGATCGCGTGCGGGACCATCTCCGGGTTCCACGCGCTGGTCTCCTCGGGCACGACCGCGAAACAGCTCAACAAGGAGTCAGACGCCCGCGACATCGGCTACGGGGCGATGCTCGGTGAGGGACTGCTCGCGACGACCGCAGTCGGTGCGTTCGCCGTCGTCGGCGTCTCCGAGTTCAGCTCCGGTGTCGCCGGCGCGCTCGCGAACTTCCCGGCCGGCGGTGCGGCGATGATCTCGGTGTTCGGCATCCCGCCGGCCGCCGGAGCCACCTTCATCGGGCTGGTGTTCGTCAGCTTCCTGCTCACCTCGACCGACACCGCCGTCCGGCTGGGTCGGTATATGATGGACGAGATCGTCGGCGTCCCCGAAACGTCGACACAGGAGACCGTGACGAACCGCTACGTCGTCTCGGCGGTGCTGTGCGTTCCGGCGTACCTGCTCGTCGGCAGTGGCGCGTGGGGCACGCTGTGGCCGCTCTTCGGCGGTGCGAACCAGACGCTCGCGGCGCTCGCACTCCTGTCCGCGACGCTGTGGCTCGCCAACTGGGACGACTCGAAACAGCTCATCTCGACCGGCGTGCCGACCGCGCTGATGTTGCTCATCACGCTGTCCGCGCTGCTGGTTTTAGGGCTCTACCGGAACCCGATGGCGGCGCTCGATGCGTACAACGCGCTCGGTGACCCTGCCAGTGACGCGACGGTGATCACCGTCGTCTCGCACGTGCTTCAGTCGATCCTCGCGTTCGTCCTGTTCGCGCTGGCGGCGGCGCTCGGCTGGATGGGGTATAAGAATCTCGACACGACACGGGACGAGCCCTCGCAAGCGCCGGCCGACGACTGATCGACGACTAGCCGACTACTCTCTTTTCAACAGCCCCCGAATCCGGTCGAGTAACCCCGGCTCCGGGTCGGGATCGGTCTCGGCCCACAGCGCGAACGCTCGCCACACGTCGGCCGCCTCGCTCGCGACGTACGACTCCTCCTCCGGCGCGACGACGACCAGATTCACCTCGTAATGCCCGTTGTAGCCGTATCGCAGCAGCGTCCGGTCGCGGAACCCGCGGACGAACCGTTCGACCGAGTCCGGAAGCGTCGGCGCGACGAACACGAAGGTGAAATCCGTGCTCCGGTGTGTCTCGTCGGCGGTGATCCACTCTCCCCGGTCTGCGAGCTCGTGTGCCAGCTCGACGGCCGGTTCGAGGTCGGCGACCGATACCGACTCACGACGGGTGACGAACAGATGCTCGTTGACGTTCTGGTTCGCGTAGTTGATCGACTCGTGGAGGAACTGCTTTCGGCTCTCGATGCGGAGCCGCCCGTACAGCTCGAACCGACTGCCCTCCGCTCGCCTGTCGCGTTCGAGATCGTAGCTGTACATCAGCCGCTCTGTCACCCGGTCGAGATACTCGTCGTCGAACGTCGGCCGCTCCAGTTCGTCACTCACGGCTCCTCGTCCGGCTCGTACGGGTGGACATCGTCGACGACGGGCGCGCCGACGACGAAGGCGGTCGTCGCCTCCCCGTCTTCGGGAACGAAGGCGAACTGTGGACACTCCGGCTCACAGACGAAGGCGTCACCGGCCGGGACGGTGAACTCGCCGTCGGGCGTCTCGACGTGGAGGGCTCCGTCGGCGACGTGGTGGTATCCCATACGCTCGCTGTGTCGTGCATGGTGAAAACACCCACGACAAGAGCTAACTAACTGGGGTTCGACTGGCGGGACATGGGGGAGAACGACATCGAATCGTGCGGACGGTGCGCGATGAGTACGACGAGCGAGCTCCTCGACGAGCCGGACGATCCGTACGAGGGCGGTATCGAGATCGACGAGGAAGACGCCCGATGGGTATCGCCGGCCGCGTGGCTCGAAGGCGTCAAGGCCCGAATCGACAGGTGGGCGACCCGCCTCACCTACGGTCGGTAGCGCGAAAGATTATCTTCTCGGGCGACGTACTGCGGGTAATGGAGGAGAGCGTCGCCGGCTTCAAACAGCGCGGCTCGTGGGGCGATATCGTCGAACACGGCGAGCGCGTGACGCGTGCGCTGCGTGAACTGCTCGACGAGGAGAACGATTCGCTCGCCGAGTGGAACGAGTGGCGACCGAAACAGCACGAACGGCTCGACGAGGACGTCAACGAGAAGACGGCGGCGCAGGCGAGCGTCGGTGAGGGGGCCGGTGAACGCGAGGGGATCGGGCCCGACGAGGACGTGAAAGCCGCCGGCGACAAGCTCGCCGACTCCTACGAGACGCTCGATGAGCCGGACGACGCGCTCGAACGGTGGCGCGAGTCGGCGGGTCATCTCGCTCGCGCCGCTGACTCCGCCGGTCGGAAGGCGCTCCGCAAGGTGGAGGGTGCGGTGTACAGGAACGTCATGACCCGGATCGCCCCGTACTACTTCGATAACGAGCTCGTGAGCGCGAACGTCACCCGTAACGGGACGGACGAGTACGCGCTCGAAATCAACGTCAACGACGACGACCTGAAGATCCGTGTCTCGAACAAGCTGGCGGATTACGAGCAGTCGGTCGATCGCTGGCACGTCGACACCGAGAAGCTGACGGAGGTGGCCGAGGCCGTCGAAGGAGTCGAACCCCCAGACGCACAGGACACCGGCGATCAGGGCGTCACCGAGGGGCAGTCACACCCCACCACCAACTGAGACCGAGCGGCGAACTCCCAGCAGAACGACCACCAACAGCCCGGCACAGCCAGCGAGCAACAGCCATCCCGAGCCGTAGCCGGCGGTGTCTGCGAGATAGCCGAACGCCGGCGGAAAGAGCAGTCCACCGGCGTTGATGGCCGTCTGTCCGCCCGCACTGGCCGCGCCGATCTCGTCGTCCGGGACGAGTGCGGTGAGACAGGAGTAGTAGACGCCCGTCGAGCCGAGTATGGAGACGCCGACTGTGAGCAGCGCGGCGAGCGCCAGCGGTCGTGATAGCACACCGGTTCCCAGAAGCGCGAACGCTCCCGTCGCGACGACCGCCTGCCCGCCGGTGACGGTCGCTGCCGCGCGTGCACCGCCACCCAGTCGGTCGGCGAGCGAGCCGGCTCCGAGCCGGCCCGCGCTCCCGGCTGCCTGTACCCCCGCGAGCACGACACCGGCGACGGCCGGTGAGACGCCGAGCAGCTCGTCGGCGTACAACAGCGTGTAGCCGACGGTCGTGAAGACGGTCGCGCCGACGAACAGCCCGGCGAGCACGACGAGCAGGTACGCGCGGTTCCGCCGGAACGCCCGCAGGTCCGGACGCGACCACTCCCCGCTCCCGCCTCCGCCCTCGTAGCTGGCGGCGAAGACGAGAGCGTATCCGCCCGCGGCGACGGCGATCAGTCCGAACCCCCACCGCCACGTCGCGAGGACGGCGACCCCTGCGATGAGGAGCGAGGCGACGCCCGACCCAGCAGTCACGCCGACCTGTTTGAGTCCCATCGCCGAGCTCTCTCGTCCTGTCGGCGCGCTCGACAGGATCGCGCGGTTCGAGGCCGGCATCCCCGGCGCGTACGAGACGCCCAACAGAAAGGCGGCGACGAACAGGAACAGTGGCGTCGGGGCGATCCCGAGCAGCGAAACGGCTATCGTCAGTCCGAGTAGCGCGATCAGCATGACGCGCCGCTCGCCGAAGCCGTCGACGGCCGCGCCGCTCGGAAACAGGTTCAGCGTGTAGCCGAGCGTCGCCACCGCGGTCAGGACGCCGATGAGCGTGCGCGACAGCCCGAACGCGTCGCGGAAATATGTCGTCGCGGAGAACAGCGCGTAGTAACACAGCGACACGGCGGCCTGCCAGCCCGCGACGACCCCGACGGTTCGCCAGCTGCGAGTGGTCACTACCGATGGTTCGAGATGTGCCGGGTAAAACACCCCGACACCGGCACTAGCCGCCGAGATACAGCCGGCCGACCTCCTCGTCGTCGAGTAGCTCCGCCCCGCTCCCGGTGAACTTCACCTCGCCGGACGCGAGGACGAACCCGGTGTCGGCGACGGAGAGACCCTTCTGTGCGTTCTGCTCGACCATCAGCACGGTCGTCCCGAGCTCGTTCACCTGTCTGATGCGGTCGAACACTTGGTCGATATATCGCGGCTCTAAGCCGATCGACGGCTCGTCGAGCAACATCACGTCCGGCTCGACCATCAGCGCCCGAGCGAACTCCAGCAGTCGCCGCTGGCCGCCCGACAGCGAGCCGGCCCGCTGGGTTCGAATCTCGCCGAGCAGCTCGAACTCGTCGTACAGCTCGCTCGCTCGCTCGCTCGCGCGATCGTCGTCGAAGACGAACCCGCCCATGAGCATATTCTCGTGGACGGTCATCCCGGGGAAGATACTCGCGTCCTGTAACACGTAGCTCATCCCGGCCTTGAGTGACTCTTGCGGCGAGCGGCCGGTCACCGTCTCCCCGCGAAACAGCACGTCGCCCGCGAACACGTCGGCAAAGCCGTAGATCGACTTCATCAGCGTGGACTTGCCGGAGCCGTTCGGGCCGATGAGACAGGCGATTTCACCCGCCTCGACGGCGAGTGATACGTCGCGTAACACTGTCGTGTTGCCGTAGCCTGCGTCGATTCCTGCGAGTTCGATAACCGGGTCAGTCGTATCGTCTCCTGTGGTGTTACTCATCTACTCTCGCCCCAGATACGCGTCGAGGACGCGCTCGTTGTTCTGTATCTCGGTCGGTGACCCTTCTGCAATCGTCTCGCCGTGTGCGAGCACGTAGATTCGGTCTGCGACCTCCATCACGAACTCCATGTTGTGTTCGATGAGGAGAACCGTCACCGACCGCTCGCTGTTCACGTCGCGGATATACTCGATGAGCTGGTTCAGCTTCGCCGGGTTGATACCGCCTGCCGGCTCGTCCATCAACAGCACGTCCGGCTCCCGCATCAGCGCCATCGCGAACTCGAGGAGCTTCTGTTGGCCGAAGCTGAGCCGGCCCGCCTTCACGTCCGTCAGCCCGCCCAGTCCGACGTACTCCAGTAGCTCGCTCGCCCGCTCGCGAGTTGAGTCGCCCGGTGGTGTCAGCGAGCCGGCCAGCCCGGCATCTTCGGCCGTACTCACGAGCGCGTTCTCGCGAACCGTCATCTCGCCGTACACCCGGGTGTGCTGGAACATCCGAATGAGTCCCTGCTGTGCGACCGCGTGTTCGGGAAGCTCAGACAGCTCCTCGCCGTCGAGCCGGACGGTCCCCGAGTTCGGGGTCAGAGCACCGGTGATACAGTTGAACAGCGTCGATTTGCCGGCTCCGTTCGGGCCGATGAGCCCGACGATCTCACCCTGCTCGACCTCGATATCCACGTCATCGACGGCAGTCACCCCACCGAACCGTTTGGTCACTCCGTCCGTCGAGAGCTGTGGACTCACTCCGGCTCACCTCCGGTCTCACCGCCGCTCTCCTCGCCGGCAGCACCACCACCGTGTTCGTAGTAGTCCATCGCACTCGCGCGCTCTTCGAGCCAGCCGACGACACCAGACGGAACGACGATGATCGTCACGATGATGATAAGCCCCAACAGCCCCAGCTGCCAGCCGGTGAAGTACGTCTCGACGAACAGCCGGATAATCGCGTGGAGACCCATCCCGCCGAGAATGGGACCGACGATCGTCCCGGTCCCGCCCAGCAGCGCCATCGCGATCAGCTCGACGTTCCACGCGGTGTTGTACGCCGTCAGCGGATCGATAAAGAAGTTGAACAGCGACCAGGCTCCGCCGGCCATTCCAGTGAACAGCGCCGCGAGCATCCATGCTGTCACTTTGTAGTAGGTCGTGTTCACACCCATCGCGTTGACTTTCGCCTCGTCGTCACGGATCGCGTTCAGCGTGTAGCCGAACCGCGTCTGTGAGAGATAGTAGAGCAGTCCCGCCTCGACACCCAACAGTCCGAGGAAGACGTAGTAGAACGTTGTCGCCGGTAGCGTCGAGAGGAAGCTAATCCCGTCCACGCCGTTCGTGATGGAGATGTTCCGGGTGATCTCCGTCAGCGTCAACAGAATGCCGAGCGTCGCAATGGCGAAGTAGCCGCCTCGGAGCCGGAGCACGACCGCACCGATTACCGCTGCTGCTACGAGCGAGAGCACGCCAGCGAGCACCAGCCCCGGCCAGAACACACCGAAATCACGGAACATAATCGCCGTCACGTAGCCACCGATACCGAAGAAGGCCATCTGACCGAACGACGGATAGCCGGTCTGGCCGCCGACGATATCCCACGACAGCGCCAGCACGGCGAACATGAGCATCTCGCCGGCGACAGAGAGATAGAACCCGTCGCCGACGACGAATGGAACGACCGCGCCGACGAGGAGACCGACACCCAGCAGTGTCCACGCGTGTCGCCCCCCGAACTCGAACCACGCCCGAACACGAGTGGGCGGGACGAGCCGGTCGAGCGACGTATCGAGACTGCTCATTCACGCACCCCCGTGCCGAACAGGCCGTCCGGCTTCACGATGAGGAGGACGATGAGCAGCCCGAACGAGACGGCGAGCGTCCATCGGGAGGAGACGACTCCGGCCACAAGCTCCTCGACGGTTCCGAGCAACAGCCCGCCGACGAGCGCGCCGGGCACAGAGCCGATACCGCCGAACACGACGATGATGAAGCTCTTGAGCGTGTATATCAGCCCCATCTGTGGTTGGATTGCGAGTATCATTGCGATGAACGCCCCAGCACCGGCGGCGATAGCCGAGGCGAGACCGAACGTGACGGCTCGCGTGTGGGCGACGTCGATCCCGACCAGCGCGGCCGCCTCGGGGTTCTGTGCGACGGCCCGAATCGACCGACCGGTTCGCGTCCGCTGTAAGAACAGGAACAGCGCGGCGGTCAACGCAATCGCGCCCGCGAACGCGACGAGCTTCAGCTTCGGAACGACGAAACCGCCCACCGTCAGCGACGGGTCGGCGAACTCGACCGCGATACGTCGAGTATCCGCCGAGAACAGCTTCAGCGCGACCTGTTGGAGTCCGATCGACAGCCCGAACGTCACGAGCAGCGACAGAAAGGCGTCGGTTCCGAGCACCTGTGCGACGAGGAGCCGCTGGAGGAGATAGCCGACGACGAAGACGACGACGATCGCTACCGGAACGGTCGCAAGCGCGAGTGCGGGCGAGGCGACCGCCTCGCCGGTGACGACGACCAGCGTGTAGTAGCTCACGTAGCCGCCGAGCATGAGCATCTCTCCGTGTGCGAGGTTGATGATATCGACCACACCCCAGATGAGTGCGAAGCCGACAGCTGTCGCAGCGAACAGCGCCCCGACGAGCAGCCCGTTGATAACGAACTGGAGAACCGACGACATCTACCGCTCGGACCACGTCGGCGTGGGGTAGGTCGGTTCCGACTGCTGGACGTTCTCCGGGTAAACGAGCTGTTTTCCCGCCTCCGGCTGCCACTGGTACACCAGCATCTCCTTGTCGATGACACCGCTGTCACCGAAGGCGATGTTGCCGTACGCGCTCGTGAACTCGATACGACGGATTGCGTCGCGAACGTTCGTCGGCGTCAGCTCGTCCACCTGCTCGAACGCCTGCTTGAAGGTGAGAATCACCGTCTCGCCGGCTGCGGAGTGGTAGTCGGGTGTGTAGTCGAACTCTCCGGAGACAGCGTCGGCAAACCCGGACGTAGAGCCGTACACCGTATCTTCGAAGTCGGCGTTGATATCCCACGAGGACGGACCGTAGACGTAATTTCCGCTCGACCCTGCTTCGTCTTTGAACGCGTCGTTGAGCGAGCCGACAGTCGCCATCGCCATATCCACGTTCACGTCCTGATTCTCCATCTGGTTCGCCATGATGATGGCGTGTTTCTGGTGCGCACACAGGATGAGGATATCCGCGTCCTGATCGCGGACCTTGCCGAGATTCGTCGAGAGATCGGAGGTGTCCGTCGGGAACGACTCGTCGACGACAACATCCAGGCCGGCGTCGTTCATCTTCGCGCGAACGCCGTCTGCAGTCGACTGGCTGAACGTATCCTCCTCGGCCAGAATTGCCGCCGACTCCGGCGGCGAGGACTGTGCCATCGCCATATCGATACTCGACAGCGCGTACTTGTTGGCGGTCGGCAACAGCCCGAAAATCCATTCGTTCCCTTTCGAGAAGATCTCCGGTGAGGCCCCACCCCCCTCGACCATCGGCTTCTCGTTCTGTGCGGCGACAGCCGACGCCGGGAGCGTTACGGTCGAAGAGTAGGGACCGACGAGATAGTCGATATCTTGTCGCTGGATCAGCTCTTGGTACGTCGTCTTCGAAGCCGATGCGTCGGTCTGGTCGTCGCGGAGGTCCAGCTCCAGCTCGTAGGTGTTGCCGTCACCGGCCTCAACACCGCCGTTCTCGTTGATACGGTCGATCGTCAGATTGTACGCGTCCTGATACAGCTTGCCGAGATCCGCGTTATCACCGCTGAGACTCATCGTCCCGCCGAGCACGATTGTATCGCCGCTACCGCCGCCACCCAGTCCCGAACAGCCGGCTAACGAGACCACGCCGGCAGCTCCAGCCGCGCCTAACAGTTCTCTTCGCGTGTAATTAGCAGACATAGTCTGTCTTCGATGTTTCCCCGCCGCTCAATAAGTATATCGCTACTCCGTCTTTCGAGACGCTCTACCCTGTTTCACGCCCGTCTGACACCTCTATCAACACAGCGCAAGCGCCTGACGAGACACCCTCTCGCCCTCACCACAGGTATCACTCGTCTCCGCTTCGCACCCGTTCGACCACGTCGCGCGCGAGCGCTTCGAAGCTCGCTGTCTCCGGGACCACGTCGACCTCGATCCCGGCCTCGCGGGCGGTCTCGCCGGTCGGCTCACCGATACAGCCGACCACGGTATCATCGAGTGCCGTACGCACGCGCTCGCGGCCCGCCGTCTCGGCGGCGGCAGCGAGGAAATGCTCGACCGTGAGCGGCGAGGTGAACGCGACCCCGGCCAGCTCGCCGTCGGCCGCCAGCTGCGTGGAATGCCCGCTCCCGTCCGGTCGGGTCAGCCGGTACAGCGTCGTCTCGTGGAGATACGCGCCCGCGTCACGCAGTCCGTCCGGTAGCACCTCGCTCCCGTGATCGGAGCGCGCGAGCTCGACGGTCGCGCCGCCGACCTCGTCTGAGAGGCGTGCGACCAGCCCCGCCGAAGAGAACTCGTCGGGGACGATATCGACGGTGTAGCCGGCCTCGCGCAGGGCGTCGGCGGTCGTCGAGCCGATGGCACACAGCGTCGTCGCCGCCTGCCAGCCCTGTGTCGCGAGCACCGAGACGCCGGTCGTCGAGGTGAGTACCGTGTAATCGGCGTCCGTCCGCGGAGCCGCCTCAGTCGGCTCCGTCGTCAGCATCGAGTCGGCGACCGGCTCGACGCCCAGCTCGGTCAACAGCTCACACGCCGTCTCTATCCGTTCGCCTGTCGGTCGAAACGCGGCGACTTTCGGTTTCATATCGTGATATGTGATTTATGGGTGTTCGTAGGGGCTGTCGAGGAACGCCCGCACGTTCTCGCGCGTCGATGCGACGGGGCCGATAACGGTCACTGCCGGCGGCTCGATCCCCGCTCTGTCGCGCACGCTCACGATCGTATCGAGCGTGCCGAGCGCGACCCGCTGGTCGGGCCACGTTCCCTCCTCGATCAGTGCGACAGGGGTATCGGGGTCCATCCCCGCCTCTCGGAGCACGGTAGTGTAGTCGGGGAGCTTCCCGACCCCCATGTAGACGACGATGGTCCCGCCCGTCGCCACGAGCGCCGGCCAGTCGACCGCCGACTCGGCTTTCGTCGGATCCTCGTGTCCCGTGACAAGGGAGACACTGGAGGTGTGATCGCGGTGTGTCACCGGAATGCCGGCGACGCCCGGCCCGGCGACGCCCGCCGTCACCCCCGGAACGATCTCGAACTCGATCCCGTGCTCGGCGAGATACTCCATCTCCTCGCCGCCTCTGCCGAAGACGAACGGATCACCGCCCTTGAGACGGACGACCGTCTCGCCCGCCTCCGCGAGTTCGACCAGCCGCTCGTTGGTGTACTGCTGTGCAGTGCGCTCGCCGCCGGCTCGCTTCCCTACGTCCTCGGCGATCTCGTCCGGGACCAGATCGAGCGTCGGGCCGGGTAGCTTGTCGTGCAGGACCGCGTCCGCCTCTCGGATGAGCCGGTGTGCTTTCCGGGTCAACAGCTCCGGATCGCCGGGCCCGCTCCCGACGAGATACACCTTACTCATGCATCTCACGGGCCTGTTCGACCAGTTCGTCTGCACCCCGATCGATGAGGTCCTCGGCCAGCCGGGTGGCCGCTCGCCCGTGGCTCGCCACCGGGAGATCGCGGCTCAGCCGAATCGACTCCGTTCCGTCGACGGAGAGGACGCACGCAACCGTGTGGACGTACTGCCCCTGAAGCGCGGCGTAGACGCCGATCGGGGCGATACAGCCGCCGTTCAGCTCCGACAGGATCGTCCGCTCGACCGTCGTCTCGACGCGGGTCCGCGGATGATCGATGTCGGTGAGCAGATCGGCCGTCTCCCCGTCGGAGGCGGTCACGGCAATCGCTCCCTGTCCCGGCGCGGGGACGAACGTCTCCGTATCGAACCGCTGGAACGCGACGTGATGGAGCAGTCCCGACCGGTCGAGTCCGGCCTCGGCCATCACCAGCGCGTCGTACTCCGTCTCGACCTCGCGTTCGAGCGCCCGCTGTTCGATCGGTGCGCGGCTCTCGAACCACTCGTCTACCGCCCCTCGCTCCAGCTCACCGCTCTCGACCTGCTCGACTCGTCGCTCGTGCTCGCGCTGCAGCGAGGGGGCGAGCAGCTTCTCGATGCGGGTGTCCACGTTCCCGCGAATCGGTTCCACGTCGATATCCGACCGCTGTGCGTTCAGCTGTGCAGTTCGCCGGAGACTGCCGGTCCCGATTCTCGCACCGGAGGGTAGCTCCTCGAAGCTCGACCCGTCAGGGGTGACGAGCACGTCTCCCGCCGCTCCGCGTTCGAGCACCGCCCCGACGACGAGATCATCGGGGAACTCCGTCGGCATGTCCTTCATCGAGTGGACCGCGGCATCGAGTTCCCCCGAGAGCACCTGTTCGTCGAGCGCGCGCACGAACGCCCCCGTCTTGCCGAGCCGGTGGAGCAGTTCGTCCCGGATCTGGTCGCCTCTCGTCTCCACCTCGATCAGTTCGACGGTTCGTCGCCGGTTCGCGAGCCGGTCTTTGACGGTCCCGGCCTGTCGTATCGCCAGCTCGGAGCCGCGAGTGGCGAGCCGTATATCCATACCCCGAGTGGGTGGTCGACGCTCAAACCCCCTTCGGCTCTCGAACGATAAACCATATGTTGCGATAGCAAAACGGCGGTTGCAGAATCAGATAAATTCGGTATCGGTGATGATCCCAAAAAAACTTTGCATCTACCTGCTATCATTAGAACATGAATCGACGCAGTGTACTTGCTGCGACTGGGGCAGCAACAGTCGGGCTCGTTGGCACGAGCGGCTGCCTCGGCCTCGACAGTTCCAACAGAGACCCTCCTGCAAAGCTGTGTTTCGCGCGGTTGTTCAACGAGGACGACCAGCCTCGGACGCTTGACTTCGCCGTGGAAACACCCAGCGAGGACGGGGACGGAACGACGGACGTGTTCGCAGAATCCTACGATCTTGAGCCCGGCTCACTGAAGCGCATAGAACCGGAGTTAGGCGGCAGCGGCCAATACGTAGTACGAGCATCATCGGAAAGCGAGACAGTCCGTGTGTCGCTGTCGGAGAAGGTGGCTAATGCGGAGAAACAGCCCGAGGGAATCGCGTTGACATTCCGGGTGGTCAGCGGCGACAACTTCCCGTGGGACTGGAGGGTCTTCCCGGAGTGTTGATGCAGGAGCAGTAACGGGCTGATCAGCGTTGTGAGCAAACGCTGTCGGTTCGTTCAAAATTCGACACGAACGTGGCGCTACACTGTCGACGAGGTTAGGATGTCGCCGCCGCCGCTCAGTGTCACCCTCACCCGCCACGCTTTCACAGCGACACTTCTCCCCGGGCGTGATACTCTTCACGAGAGCCAAGCGGATCATGTGGGGCGTGACCGTGACCCAGACGGCGTGAGACTCACGAGATCCACGTCGGTAATCCCGTACTCGTCCAGTTGGTAGCGAGCCGATGACGTTTCCTCCCGCAACTCGTTGCTCCTGAGATGCAGTACGGCCCAGAACGTCGGCACACGGCGGCTCTCACTGCGTGGCGACGTACCGTTTCCCCTCGACAACTCCACGAGAGCTTTTGAGGTTGGGAGCCGTACTCTGAGTATGGCACTCGAACTGTACGAACTCGAAGGCTGCCCGTACTGTGCGAAAGTGATCGACAAGCTGGACGAACTCGACTTGGAGTACGAGTCCCACATGGTTCCGCGCTCGCACGACGAGCGGACCGAGGTCGAGCAGGTGAGCGGTCAGACCGGCGTTCCCGTGCTCATCGACGAGGAGCACGGCGTCGACGGAATGCCCGAGAGCGACGACATCGTCGCGTATCTGGAGGAGACGTACGGCGCGAGCGCCGGCGCGTAAGCCGCGACGTTCGACGTTTCTGTTTTTCTGACGGCGCTATCAGGTCGACAGCGGCCTCACAGACAGTCCCGATAGGCGTCGAGCGTCGCCTCGACGTCGTCTTCGGTGTGGGCATACGAGACGAAGTTCGCCTCGAACTGGTTCTGTGAGACGAGGACGCCTTCGTCGCGCATCGCCGGCCGAAACAGCCGGGCGTATCGGTCGGTCTCCATCCGTGCGGCGTCGGTCCCGCGCTTGGGACACGAGCCGAACCGAGCACACTCGGGGTCCTGCCGACAGCCGTCCGCACAGCAGTCGCTCTGTGGCGGGGACTCCGCGCGAGTGAACGCGACTTTGAACACGGAGTCGCTGCCGACGACGGTGTACTCCGGCGCGCGTTCCGCGAGAATCGCGGTCAACCCCTCGCGAAGCTGGCGCCCGAGATCGTTGATATGCTCGTAGACGTCGTGTTCGGCGGCGTATTTCAGTCCCTCCAAGCCCGCAGCTATCGTCGCCGGATGCCCGGAGAACGTGCCGGCCTGAAACACCTCGCCAGACGGGGTGAACTGCTCGATATACTCGGTCTTCCCGCCGATCGCGCCGACGGGGAACCCCCCGCCGATTATCTTCCCGAAGGTCGTCAGGTCGGGATCGATACCGAACTTCGACTGGGCACAGCCGAGTCCGCCGATACGGAAGCCGGTGATGACCTCGTCCCAGACGAGGAGCGAGCCGGCGTCCTCACACAGCTGTGCGAGCGTCTCGTGATACCCCTTCTCGGGGTAGGCGATCCCGGAGTTGGCCTGTATCGGCTCGACGAGGACGCCCGCGATCTCGTCGCCGTGGTCCTCGAACACCTGTTTCGCGGTCTCGGTGTCGTTGAACGGCACGGGGATCGTCTCCTGTGCGAACGACTGCGGGATTCCGTGCGTCGAGGGGCGGGGCTGTTCGGGGCCTCCTTCGACGAGCGTCGATTCCTGTGCGCCGTGATACCCACCCTGCATCACGACGATCTTGTTGCGCTCGGTCGCGGCACGGGCGAGCCGAACCGCCGAGACCGTCGCCTCGGTCCCGCTGTTGACGAAGCGGAGCATCTCGACCGAGGGGACGTGCCGGGTGACGAACTCGGCGTGCTCGACCTCCAGCTCCGTCGGCATCCCGAAGACAGGTCCCTCTGAAACGCGCCGCTGGACCGCCGCCGTCACCGATTCGGGCAGGTCGTGCCCGTACAGCAGCGGGCCGAGTCCCTGAATCCAGTCGACGTAGCGGTTGCCGTCGGCGTCGATGACGTGACCGCCGTCGCCCGTCTGTGCGAACACGGGGTACGGCTGGGGAGCGGCCCGGACCGCAGAATTGACGCCGCCGGGAAGCACTGACAGCGCCCGGTCGTAGATCTCGCGTGACTGGTCGTACATGTCCGCGGGTTCGGTCGCCCGGCTGTTAGTCGTTTCTCGTCTCCTCCGACACGCTAATGCCACGTCCACTCAACGTGTCAGTTAATGTTCCCCTCCTCGTGGAAGCGCGACTTCGCCAGCGGGCTCGTGGTTCTCGTCCCGGTGCTCGCAACGATGTTCGTCATCGCATATCTGTACGGTCTTCTCTTTGGCGTCATCGCCGGGACCGGGATTCTCGGCCGCTACCCAAACATTCCGACCGCGGCGTACGTCCCGCTCGCGCTGGTCTTCTTCGTCCTCCTCGTTCTGGCGGTCGGCTATCTGATGCGTACCACCGTCGGCGACATCATCGAGCGCGCGCTCGACGACGTGTTCAACGCTATCCCCGGACTCCGAATCGTCTACAACGCATCGAAGATGGCGGCCGAAACCGCCTTCTCCGGCACGACCGATCTCCAAGCCCCCGTCAAGCTCGAAGTGTGGGACGGACTCCGCATGACCGCGTTCAAGACGGGGAAGACGACCGACGACGGCCGCGACGTGCTCTTCTTGCCGACTTCGCCGAACATCACGACCGGGTTCGTCATCGAGGTCGAGCCACACGAGTACACCCCGACCAACGAGAGCGTCGAAGACGCACTCACGCGCGTCCTGTCCGCCGGGTTCGGCGAGAACGAGTCGGACCTCCCCGACGAGCTACTCGACGAGCAGCCCTAAGAGAGGAGCGCCCGGGCCGCGAACAGCACGTTCTCCTTGCGCTCGCGCACCCGCCGGTAGAAGTACGAGAGCCACTTCCCGCCGAACGGGACGTACTGGTAGCTCTCGTACCCGTCCGCTGCCAGTGCGCGCTGCTCGTCGCCGCGAACGCCCATCAGCATCTGCACCTCGAACGGAGTCCCGTGTTCCTCGTGTAGCTCCTTCGCGTACTCGATCATCTCGGGATCGTGACTGCCGACGGCGACGTGATCCGCGTGTTCGAACAGATACGCGAGGTTCTCCCGGTAGGCGCGGTTGACGTCGGCCTTCTCGCCGTAGGCGATCCGGCTCGGCGGGTCATATGCGCCCTTTACGAGTCGCACCGTCACCGGGGTCTGGACGAGTCGCCGGAGATCGTCGGGCGTCCGTTTCATGTTCGCCTGCACGCACAGCCCCATCTCGGGATAGGTCTCCGCACAGTCGGTGACCGCGTCCAGCGTCGCGTCGACGGTCGTGTGGTCTTCCATATCGACCCAGACGAAGACGCCGCGCTCGGCGGCCACGTCGACGATGCGTGAGAGGTTGTCGGCGAACGTCTCGTCGCTGATATCGAGACCGATCTGACTCGGTTTCACGGAGATGCAGGCGTCCAGTCCGGTCGTCGAGATACGCTCCACGAGATCGATATACGTCTCCGTGTCGTCGCTGGCGTCCGCGGTGTCATCGTAATGCTCGCCGAGGAGATTGAAGATCGTCCCGACCCCGTCGTCGTTCAGGGCGCGGGTGTGATCCAGTGCAGACGAGATATCCTCGCCCGCGACGAACCGATCTGCGATGGGCGGAAGCATACGCGTCGTAACACCCCCGCAGGTAAGCCAGTGTCCCTCCCATGGTCGCCGTCGGATCGTGGCGGTTTTTATCTACACCCACGCACCCGGCAGTATGCTCGCCGAGACCGTCGCCGTCGCGCTCTGGACGATGCTCCCTGCGTATATCCCGAACAACGCGGCTGTGCTGTTCGGCGGCGGCGCTCCGATCGACGGCGGTCACACCTACGACGGTCGACGGCTCCTCGGCGACGGGAAGACGTGGCGCGGCACTGCCGCCGGCACGCTCGCCGGTGTCGCGCTCGCGATCGGGTTGAACGGGCTCAGCGACTCGGCCGCGGGGCTGTTCGGGTTCGATCTGCCGACGTTCCCGCTCGCCGGGGCCGTCGCCCTCGCGTTCGGTGCGATGCTCGGTGACATCCTCGCCTCGCTCGTCAAACGCCGGCTCGGTCGCGCCCGCGGCGCGTCGGTCCCCGGGCTCGATCAGCTGGATTTCGTCGTCGCCGCGCTCCTGCTCGCGTTCGCGTTCGCGCCCGAGTGGGCGGTCGACGTGTTCACGCTCCCGGTCGTCGTCGTCGCCGTCGTTATCACCCCGGTTCTCCATCTCTCGGCGAACGGCGTCGCGTATCTGTTAGGGTTGAAGCAGGAGCCGTACTAACACATCTTCTTCGCGTTGGGGCTTCCCCGCGTGCCCTTGACGCAATGAAACGCCTCTCTCTGGGACTGTCTGTCTCCCCTCCCGTCCCCAGACGCCCGACGGAACCTACACGCTCAACAGGAACACCGTCGCGCCCGCGAGCAGACCCTCGAACGAGAGCGTGCCGATCGCCGACAGCAGGAGAAACTCCCGGTCGCTGAGCTCGGCGAACCCGGCCGGAATCGTGAACATCCCGCGCGTGAACAGCAGCGAGTTCGACACCGGAACGACGACCGGTCCCCAGCGCTCGAACCAGTCGTCGAAGCGGTCGAGTCGGTCGTCGCTGATGCGGACCCACCGCGATTCGAGCAGGCGTTCGCGACCCAGCCGCTTCGAGGCGGTAAAGAGGGCGAACTGCCCGACTGTCGCACCGATCACCGCGATGGTGAGCAGGACGAACACGTCGAGCGGGCTGCCGTCGGTCAGAAACACCGCCGCCGGAATGATCCCTTCACTCGGGATGAAGTAGAGTAACATCGCCCCTTCGAGCACGAAGACACCGAGCACGATAGCCAGTCCGAACTCCGAGGCGAGCACGTCACGGAGCACGGGCAACGCCTCCTGCAGGCTGTTGGAGAGATAGCCGGCGATATCTATCTGGAGGGGACTCACAGCCGCGATTCTGCGGGTGACGGTAAATTCCTTTTCCTGTCGAACGACGCGGTTTTTGCCGACGCGTTCCGAGCGCGTGTATGCACCCGACCGACCGACCGCGCCGGCTCCGCGCGGACGGGATTCGCGATCTCGTCGCCGAGACGTCCCTCGCCCCGTCTGATTTCGTCGTCCCCGTCTTCGTCGACGCGACGGCCGACGAGCGCGTCCCGATCGAGTCGATGCCCGGCCACGAGCGCGTCCCCGTCGACGGGATCGTCGAGCGCGTCGCGGAGATACGGGCGACCGGCGTCGAGTCGGTCATGCTGTTCGGCATCCCCGACTCGAAGGACGCGACCGGCTCGCGGGCCGACGCCGACGACGGTGTCGTCCAGCGCGCGCTCCGGCGACTCGACGCCGAGACGGACGCGTACGTCGTCGCCGACCTCTGTCTGTGTGAGTACACCGACCACGGCCACTGTGGCATTCTCGAAGCCGACGCCCAGACGGACGCACAGCTGACAGTCCGTAACGACGCGACGCTCGACCGCTACGCGTCCATCGCGCAGTCGTACGCCGACGCCGGTGCGGACATGATCGCTCCCTCGGGGATGATGGACGGCCAGATCGAGGCCGTCCGCTCGGCGCTCGACGCTGACGGCCACGAGACGCTCCCGATCATGGCCTACGCCGCGAAGTACGAATCCGGCTTCTACGGTCCGTTCCGCGACGCGGCCGACGGCGCGCCCGCCTTCGGCGACCGCCGCCACTACCAGATGGACCCCGCAAACCGCCGGGAGGCACACCGCGAGGTGGGTCTCGACGCGCGACAGGGGGCCGACGCCCTGCTCGTGAAGCCCGCCCTCCCGTATCTGGATGTCGTCGCAGACGTGCGCGAGGGCTTCGACCGGCCCGTCGCCGCGTACAACGTCTCCGGCGAGTACGCGATGCTCCACGCCGCGGCCGAGCAGGGGTGGCTCGATCTCGACGCCGTCGCCCGCGAGTCGCTGCTCTCGATCAAGCGCGCCGGCGCGGACCTCATCGTTACCTACTTCGGAGAGCGAGTCGCCGCACAGCTGTAAGTACGGCAAGCGTTGTCGCGCGCCGGGCGTGAACTCCCCCGACTCTCCCCGTCTGGTCCCGAGCGACGGAAGTGATTCTGAATGAGCGACGAGATCGAGTGTGTCGTCGCCGATATCGCCGCCGTCGAGGTGGCCGAGGCGATCGCCGACGCCGCCCGCACCGGCAACACCGGCTCCGAGGCGGTCTGAGGGGCCGGCGCGTTTTTGTACGGTTGCTCACAGAAGAGAGTGTGACGCTCCCGACTGTTCTCGGTGGGCTCTGTCTCTGCTTTCTCGGCTTCGAGACGAAGAGCCGCGCGCTCGACGCGATCGGCATCGAGAGCGACCGTGCCGCCCATCTCGGGAAGTGGGTCGTTCTGCTCGCGCTCGTCGGCTGGGTGCTCGTCGTCGAAAACCGGGCACTCGCGAGTATCGGCTGGCGACTCGCCGGCACACCGGTTGAGACGGTCTGGTGGACGCTCGGGACGGCGGTCGCACTGCTTGCCGCGAACGTCGTGTTCGCGCCGCTGTGGGCGCGGCTCCCCGGCGACGACGCGATACGAGATGGAATGGGTGAGTTCGCCGGGCTCTCGGTGAGCGAGAAAGTCGCGATCTCGATAACCGCCGGTGTGACAGAGGAGCCGCTGTTTCGCGGCTACCCCATCGAGCGCATCGGTGAGGTGACCGGATTCCCGATCCTCGGCGCGCTCGTCGGTGGTCTCGCGTTTCTCGTAGGTCACGTCGGCGACGTGTGGAGCCCGGCGGCCGCCGCACGGATGGCTCAACCGACCGTCGTCCTCACCGGCGTCTATCTCCTCACCGGGTCGCTCCCGGTCGTCGTGGCGGCACACGCGCTCAACGACGTCGTCGGGCTGCTGCTCGCCGAGCGATACGTCGATTCGACGTGACTGTCGGCGCGTTTTTGTTCCGGCGCTCGGACCTCCGCGTGTGACCGACGATCTCATCGCGGCGCTCCGAGAGGCCGACGCCGTCCAGTACGGCGAGTTCGAGCTCTCACACGGGGGACACTCGGAGTACTACGTCGATAAGTATCTGTTCGAGACGGACCCGCACTGTCTGCGGCTGGTCGCGAAGGCGTTCGCACGGCGGCTCGACGACACGCGACTCGCTGGCGTCGCGCTCGGGGCCGTCCCGCTCGTCGCCGCCACGAGCGTCGCGACCGACGCGTCGTACGTCATCGTCCGCAAGCGGGCCAAGGAGTACGGGACCGGCAACCGGATCGAGGGGCGATTCGAGACCGGCGAGGAGGTCGTCGTGCTGGAAGATATCGCTACGACCGGCCAGTCCGCCGTCGATGCCGTCGAAGCACTCCGCGAGGCCGGGGCGGTGGTCGATCGCGTCCTCGTCGTCGTGGACAGAGAGGAGGGCGCGCGGGCGCACCTCGCCGACCACGGCGTGGAGCTGGAGTCGCTCGTCACTGCCTCCGAGCTGCTCGACGACCGCTGAGGGGTCCGGCTGACGGGTAGCGCCCCCGGGAGAAAGGACAGGGATAAATGCCCGGGCGTTGAACGATACGCTACTATGGGCAAGAAGTCGAAAGCACAGAAGAAGCGACTCGGCAAGCTGGAGCGACAGAACAGTCGCGTGCCGGCGTGGGTCATCATGAAGACCGACCAGGACACCGTTCGGAATCCGAAGCGGCGCAACTGGCGGCGTAACGACACGGACGAATGAGCGCGAGTGGCTTCGAGGAGCGTGTCGTCACCGTTCCGCTGCGCGACGCGAAGGCGGAAGCGAAGACGGCCCGCGCCGACAAGGCGATGCGTATCGTCCGCGAACAGCTCGCCAAGCAGTTCGCCGTCGACGAGGGCGACGTTCGCCTCGACCCGTCGATCAACGAGAAGATCTGGGAGCGCGGTCGCGCGAAGCCGCCGTCGAAGCTCCGCGTCCGCGCAGCCCGGTTCGACGAGGACGGCGAGACGGTCGTCGAAGCGGAGACCGCATAACGTGCTCCGGGCGGCCCTCTCCGGCTCGTCAGCCGTCGGCGTCTTCGTGCGCGCCACCGACGACGTTCTGCTGGTCCGCCCCGACATGGCCGAGTCGCAACGAGCCACCTTCGCCGACGAGCTTGGCGTGCCGGCGTGTGCGACCACCGTCGCCGGCTCCGGCACTGTCGGCTCGCTCGCGACCGGGAACGAGAACGGACTGCTCGTCTCGAACGGTATCACCGACCGCGAGCGCGAGCGAATCGCGCAGGTGACGGACCGACCGGTTCACGAGCTTCCGGGCAACATCAACGCCGCCGGCAACGTCGTCTTATGTAACGACGCCGGCGCGTACGTCCACCCGGATCTCACCCGCGAGGCCGTTCAGGCCGTCGAGACGGCCCTCGACGTGCCCGTCGAGCGGGGGACGGTGGCCGGTATTCACACCGTCGCGACGGCGGCCGTCGCGACCAACGACGGCGTCCTCTGTCATCCGAAGACGAGCGACGAGACGCTGGACCGGCTCGCCGATCACCTCGACCCGGACTCGTCGCCAACGAGGGCGGGTTCGTCTGCGGCGAGTCGACCACCGGGCCGGAGCTGGGACGTATTGAATCCGCTCTCGGTTATCTGTAGCCGTCCCAGGTCGGAAGGTACTTCCGGCTCGCGCGGTCCATTTTGAGTATGAGTGAGTACACAGTGAGCGGTCGATTCGTCGCCCGCGACGGGTGGCAGGCGTTCGAAACGGCGATCGAGGCCGAAAACGAGTCGGTCGCGACGGAGCGAACGTACGCGAATCTCGGCTCGCAGCACGGGCTGAACCGGACGGAAATCGAGATCGAGGGGGTAGACGCATGAGCCTCGGCGGTGGCGGCGGTCAGATGGAGGAGATCCAACAGCAGATTCAGGCGATGAACGCGGAGGTCGAGTCCATCGAGGGTGAGATCGACGACCTCCGCGGGGAGCAGGCGGATATCGACGAGGCGACCGAGGCGATCGACGTGCTCGATGACGGCTCGACCGTGCAGGTCCCGCTTGGCGGTGACGCGTACGTCCGCGCCACTATCGAGGATATGGACGAGATTATCGTCTCGCTTGGCGGCGGCTACGCGGCCGAACACGAGAGCGACGACGCCGTCGATACGCTCGAACGCAAGCGCGACTCCATCGACGACCGCATCGAGACGCTGCAGGGAGAGGTCTCCGAGATCGAGACGCAGGTGGAGGAGCTCGAACAGCAGGCCCAGCAGATGCAACAACAGCAGATGCAGCAGATGCAACAGCAGATGGGCGGTCTCGGCGGCGGCGACGGCGACGAGGAGTAAGGCATGTTCGATTCGCTGAAGGAGACGCTCGGACGGTTCAAAGACGACGTCGAAGCGGAGACCGACGACCCGGAATCCGGATCGGACGACGTCGAGACCGACGATCCCGACGGAGCCGACGCCGCGAGCGAGGAGGCGACGGCCGAGCCGGCGTCCAACGCGGTCGATCCGGAGGGCGACTCCATCGCCGAGCGAGCGAAGCTGTTCGCCGCGGGCCAGACGAAGATCACCGCAGAGGAGCTGGAGGAGCCGCTCGAACAGCTGGAGTTCGCCCTGCTCGAAGGGGACGTGGAGATGAGCGTCGCCCGAGATATCGTCGAACAGCTCCGCGAGGAGCTGGTCGGAACGACCCGCGCACAGGTGAAAACCGGCGAGATCGTCATTCAGGAGGCCATCGGTAACGCCTTACTCGATGTCATCGACGTGGGCGGAATGGAGTTCGACGAGGAGATTGCCGCCCGCGAGAAGCCGGTCACGATCATCTTCACCGGCGTCAACGGCGTCGGTAAGACGACGACGATCGCTAAACTGGGTCGATACCTCGACGACCGCGGCTACGACGTGGTCCTCGCGAACGGTGACACCTACCGCGCCGGCGCGAACGAGCAGCTGCAAGAGCACGCCGACGCCCTCGACCTGAAACTCATCAGTCACGAACAGGGAGGCGATCCCGCCGCCGTCATCTACGACGCCGTCGAGTACGCCGACGCCAACGACGTCGACGTCGTCCTCGGTGACACGGCCGGTCGGCTCCACACCGCCGACGATCTGATGGCACAGCTGGAGAAGATCGAGCGGGTCGTCGGCCCGGACATGACCATCTTCGCTGACGAGGCGGTCGCCGGACAGGACGCGACACGTCGAGCCAAACAGTTCGACGACGCGGCCGAAATCGACGGCGTAGTCCTGACGAAGGCGGACGCCGACTCGCAGGGCGGAGCCGCGATCTCGATCGCCGAGGTGACGGGCAAGCCGATCCTCTTCCTCGGCACGGGACAGGGGTACGACGACTTAGAGCGGTTCGATCCCGAGATCATCGTCGACCGGCTGACCGAGTAGCGCGGCGAACATGTTCCTCCCGGCTCCTACGAGGGACCGGCGCGTACGGCACGTATGCCACGGACTCGGACAGCCGCTCGCGAGCGCGAGACGAGCTGTGACCTGTGTGAGCAGTCGGTCGCTCCGGAGCAGACGCTGACCGTCGAGACCGACGCGGACGACCGGACGCTGTGTTCCTTCTGTGCGCGGTCGCTGTTCGACGTCGAGAGCGGTCCGGTTCGCGTCGACACGTCCGAGCACACCGAGCCCGAGCGACAGCTCGCACCGACGGAGGGTGAGCGCGCTCGCGACGTGGCGTGGCGGCCGACGCGCCGACGGGGAGACGGTCTCACCGGCGCGCTCCTCCACTACCACCGGCTGTCGCTCTCGCTGCTGTGGGCCATCCACCGGACGAACGTCCGGCTCATCGAGCGCGTGCTCGACGACGTCGACACGCAGACGGTCGTCACGATGGGGATGTTGCTCGCGACGATAACGACGGTGGCACTCGTCGCCGTCGCGATCGCGGCGTAGCTACCCCGCTCTCACTCGTCGTCTTGCTCACCGACCGACAGCCCGTCGTTCCGTTCTCGCTCCAGTGCCGGCGACACGTCGTGATGCTCGGAGTAGCCGTCGAACCAGCGCACGATCCGCTCGATTCGGTCGACGACATGGCCGGGCTCTCCAGAGCGCGACAGCTCGTGGCCCTCCCGCGGGTAGCGAACGAATCGCGTCTCGACGCCGTTGCGCCGCAGCGAGCGATACAACAGCTCGCCGTTACAGATCGGCACGCGGTAATCGTTCTCGGAGTGAACGACGAGCGTCGGCGTCTCCACCTGATCGGCGTAGCTGGCCGGTGAGTGGTCGGCCAGTCGGGCCGCGTCGGCCCACGGGAGCGCGTCGAAATCGCCTTCGACGAGCTGGTAGGCTCCGTCGGTCGAGCCGTAGAAGGAGGTGAGATCGTAGACGCCTCGCTGTGCGACGGCGCCCTCGAAGCGGTCGGTGTGGCCGACCATCCACGCAGTCATGTAGCCGCCGAAGGAGCCACCGGTGAGGAACTGCTGGTCCTCGTCCACCTGTTCGTGGTCGGCCGCGCGGTCAGCCCCCGCGAGCACGTCGGCCATCGTCACGTCGCCCCAGTCGTCCGCGATGGCTTTGGTGAACTCGTCGCCGTAGCCGACCGAGCCGCGCGGATTCGACCAGAAGACGGCGTAGCCACGTGCTGCGAGCGTCTGGAACTCGTGGAACAGGGAGGCTCCGGTCCACGCGACGTGTGGGCCGCCGTGGACCTCGACGGCCAGAGGGTAGGTCTCCCCGTCGCGTGCACCCGGCGGAAGCATGAGCCAGCCGTCGATCTCGTGGCCGTCGCGCTCGATCGTGAGTGATTCGACAGGCGCGATCGCGCGCGATTCGAGATACGCCTCGTTCACGTTCGAGAGCCGGCGACGGCCGTGCTCGTCGTTAGCTTCGCCCTCGGTGTCGTACGCGAACGCGTCGGCGGGATGCGTCGCCGTGGCGCGCACAGCCGCGACCGTTCCGCCGGCCGCGTGTACGCCGCTGATCTCCCCGTCCGTGGTGAGGTGGTCGAGCCCGTCGTCGGTCGCGCGTCGGATCGCGACCTCGCCAGTCTCCGGGGTCGTGAAGTAGAGGTCCCCGTCGTCCCAGCTGTACGTCCGCGCCCGGTGGAGCGTCCGGTCGAGATCGGCGGTGACGACCGCCTCCGTGTCGGTCTCGGGATCGTACACACAGAGGTCGGTCTGTTGCATCGACCACCGTTCCGGCTGCGTGCGCGGATAGGCGAGTCGGCCGTCGTCGGCAACAGCGACCGCCGGCCCCCCGTCGGTCGTCGTGGTGACCGTCGTCGGCTCACCGCCGTCGGCGGGAACGCGCTCGATGTCGAACGCGATGGAGTCGTCGGGGTCCTCGACGGGGGTCTTGACGCTGTAGTAGAGCTCCGACTCGCTCGCCCACGCCGGGAACCGGAAGTCGCGGTCGCCGTCGGTGAGCCGCGTCACCGACTCCGTCTCGATATCGACGACGTAGACGTGTGAGCGACCGCCGTCGAAGTAGGACTCGGCGGCGCGGTAGACGGTGCGGTCGTGGACCTGCGGGTCTGGCGTCTCGCGCTCGTACTCGTCGTCGGAGTCGATGTCCTGTCCCGCCTCGCGCTCGTCGGGCCGGGTAGTCTGCGTGAACGCGATTCGCGTCCCGTCCGGCGACCACGCCAGCGACTCGACGCCACCACCGACGTTCGTGACGCGTTCGGACTCTCCGCCGGAGACGGGGAGCACGCGGAGCTGTGGGCCGGCTTCCCCGCGATCGGAGACGAACGCCAGCCGGTCACCCGACGGCGACCACCGCGGCTGTGAGTCGGTCCCCTCGCGCGCGGTGAGCCGCGACGGGTCGCCGTTGCCGTCGGCCGGAGCCGTGTGTATCGTCCGTTCGTCCTCCTCGTCGTCTCGCGGCTGGCGACGGCAGAACGCGACCGTCTCACCGTCCGGGGCGACACGCACGCCCGAGACGTGCGCGATGTCGTGGTAGTCCGCTGCACTGATAGTCTCCATGATGGGGGGAGACACCCCACCGAGAAGAAACTGGTCCCCCGTCGTCGGCTACGCGTCGCTGTACTCGCGGCGGTAGCTCTTGAACTCCGTGCGGTGGGCCTCTTCGTCCGCGAGGATCTCGACGGCGAGGTCCTCGGTCACGGGGTCGTCTGCGGCCTCGGCGGCCTCGATGAGCGACCGGTAGGTGTCGATGGCGTCGTTCTCCGCTTCGAGGACCCCGTCGATGACGGAGAGCACGTTGGCAGGGTCTTCCGGCGGCTGGAGACTGTCCTGTCTGGCTTCGAACCCGCCGCTGGCCGGTGGGCGCGCGCCGAGCTGTTTGAGCCGCTCGCCGAGCATCTGGGCGTGTTGAATCTCTTCCTGTGTGGCGTCCTGCCGGAGCCCCTCCTTCACCTCCTGAGCGCGGACGCCGTCGAGGACGACGCTGTTCGTCAGGTAGTTCATGATCGTCTCCATCTCGTCGCCGTACGCCTTTCTGAGCAGCCGTATCACGTCGTCCGACATAGCTATGGTATCGCGCGGCCGGCAGATAACGCTACCGCTCGTTCGACGGAAAAGGGTTTACCGTGTCGATAATGTAGATCGGACAAATGGTGCTTGACGATCTGGGAAGCTCACTCCGTAGCAGCTTAGACCAGCTGCGCGGGCAATCCCGTCTCGACGAGGAGGACGTCGAGACCATCGTGAAAGAGATTCAGCGGTCGCTCCTCCAGGCCGACGTCTCCGTCGATCTGGTGATGGACCTCTCGGCGGATATCCGCGAGCGCGCACTGGACGAGGAGCCGCCGGCGGGAACCTCTGCCCGCGATCACGTGCTCCGTATCGTCTACGAGGAGCTGGTCGGTCTCGTCGGTGAATCGACCGACCTGCCGCTCGAAGAGCAGACGATCATGCTCGCCGGACTCCAAGGGTCGGGGAAGACGACCACCGCGGCGAAGATGGCGTGGTGGTTCTCGAAGAAGGGACTCCGACCGGGCGTCGTCCAGACGGACACGTTCCGCCCGGGCGCGTACGATCAGGCCAAGCAGATGGCCGAACGCGCCGAGGTGGAGTTCTACGGCGAACCCGACAACGACGATCCCGTCGAGATCGCCGAGAACGGGCGAGACGAGCTGTCGGACGTAGACGTACTCATCGTGGATACGGCGGGCCGCCACGCGCTCGAAGAGACGCTCATCGACGAGCTGGAGGAGATCGAATCGACCGTCGAGCCGGATCGGAACCTGCTCGTGCTCGACGCGGCGATCGGGCAGGGGGCCGAGGAGCAGGCCGACCGCTTCGACGGAGCCGTCGGTATCGACGGCGTCGCCATCACCAAGCTCGACGGGACGGCGAAGGGTGGTGGTGCGCTCGCGGCCGTCGACCGAACGGACTCCTCGATCGCGTTCCTCGGAACCGGCGAGGAGGTGCAGGACATCGAGCGATTCGAACCGGACGGGTTCATCTCCCGACTGCTCGGGATGGGCGATCTCAAACAGCTCACCGAGCGTGTCGAGCGCGCGATGGAGGAGACCGGCCAAGACGAAGACGACTGGGACCCCGAGTCGATGATGGACGGGGAGTTCACCCTCCACGATATGCGAAAGCAGATGCAGGCGATGAACAACATGGGGCCGCTCTCGCAGGTCATGGACATGATCCCGGGACTCGGCGGCGGGCTCAAGGATCAGCTTCCCGACGACGCCATGGACGTGACCCAAGAGCGGATGCGTGATTTCGAGGTCATCATGGACTCGATGACCGACGCCGAACTCAACAACCCCCGTTCGATCTCGAAATCACAGATCGAACGGATCGCGCGCGGCTCTGGCAAGGACGAATCACAGGTTCAGGAGCTGCTCGAACAGCACAAGATGATGGACCGGATGATGGACCAGTTCTCTGGCATGGGCGACGGCGACATGCAGCGGATGATGAAGCAGATGGGCGGCGGTGGCGGCGGTGGTCTCGGCGGCATGGGGCCGTTCGGCGACTAATCTCCCGGCGCTCCTGACTTCCCTCACACCGCACACGCTCGCACGGCGAGGGGCTGGCCACCGCAATCGTTGATGTGGGTTCAACGGACCCGTCGTCGGGAGTGGTTCTGTCGCGGATGAAAACGCTTTTTCACGCCGGTCGTGTCGTTGTGATTGAGCCGCCTTAGCTCAGACTGGGAGAGCACTCGACTGAAGATCGAGCTGTCCCCCGTTCAAATCGGGGAGGCGGCATACTTGTTTCGGGTCGAACCACAATCACCGCACAGCGTTGCGATTGCCCCGATTTCGACGGGAAATCGTCGGGAGATTTGAACCCGTCACAGCACGCGACCTCGCGCTTGCTTGCGTTTCACGAGATTCGACGCGGGCCAGTATGTTAAAATCACGGAGCCGAGTGGACGTGAAGCGAAATCACATCCCACATATACGAACCCAGAGAGACGCAGAGATATACGCGCTCTCCGGTTAAAGTGACTCTTCGATACATCACGGGGACGGTCCTCGTCTCGACGGAGAGAACGGGGATGACGCGTTCGCTATACAACAGAAGACCTGAGGCGTCACAGGTGTCACAGGGTGGGTGCAAGTCGTCGTCGAACAACCGATGAGAAACAGTACGTGTCGTGAATATAGGGTCATCAACCCCGCAAGAATCCGAGAACGTTGTCGGTGACGTGCAGGAGTCCCCACAATGGTAACCCGATGACGAGTGTCCCGAACCAGAAGATGAACATGGCAATGGGTAACGGATGAGGAAAGGCAGTGATGGGCAGACCGACTGCATTGAGTCCGATGGCAGCCAAGAACGACACAAGCGCTAGAACGTTTACTGTCCAGAGTGCGCGACGAGGTGACTGGAACGGACCATGGGGGTTAGACAAGTCCCACGAGTCGCCCTCTGTCGAGGTCTCCACATCGGCGGTGTCTGGCTCATGGTCGTCTCCGACTGCGGTACCACACTCGGGACAGCACGAGGCATCGTCAGCAATCTCTGAACTACACCGTTGGCAGTAGTCAGGCATGCCACGGCGCTCGGAGAAGACGCCAGTAGGCCTGGTGGCAGAAAATCATATTCCGGAATCTCGAAAATCACACAAATAGACATTCTCCTTCTCGCTGTGTGCCTTGTCTCTGAACTAGTCCGATTCGTTGTCTCTGTGCTCACTTCACGGAAACCGAGGAGCAAGGTAGTGTGCTCGCGTTCGTTGATGCAGGCCCCTACGTCGCATCAGTCACGCTTCCAACCGCTTAGACGCGGGCTGTCTGCGTTGACGGGGGTATAATATATTTAATAACGGGTGGGATTTTGGATGTCATCCTACGGTTAACGTGATACCAGCGAATCCAAGATTTTGACTATGTGTCGGTCTATATCCCCGACTTCAATCTGGCAAATGGTCATTCCGCACCTCAAATTCCGTTTGAGGTTAGGAAAACAAATCGAA
Organism: Halobacteriales archaeon QH_7_65_31; assembly: GCA_003021785.1. Classification (GTDB taxonomy): domain Archaea; phylum Halobacteriota; class Halobacteria; order Halobacteriales; family Haloarculaceae; genus Halosegnis. The sequence goes on from PXQU01000014.1 coordinate 53,939, forward strand.
TGGCAATCTGAGTTTTCAATCCAATATCTTAGCATGTTATCCGTCTACACGAGATGGTCATTGCTATCTATAGGTGATGTATGGATGCAATGTCGCAAACAAGCATTGTAGTCGCGGCGGAAACGCGTGACAACCTTCGCGCGTTGAAGACAGGCGGACAGACCTACGACGACGTGCTCGTTGAACTGATGAAACACTACGAGGAGTCGTAATTTTCGAGGTAATGAAGATGGAAACAGAGAACCCATCTGACGATACGGCATCCAGCGACCTAGGCGTTCGCATCGACGGTGAGAATACCCAAGACCCGAAATCCTGGCGACAGCAATTGGTCAACGCCGAAAACGACCGAGGACGGGCCTTCGCCGCGAGTGAGTGGATTCGAGCGTGCGGGGACATCGAACCTGTCGAAGGCGGTCAACTTCGCGCCTACAACGATGACGGGACGTGGAGCGAAGACGGGACGCAGGCCCTCCGTGAAAAGCTTCGGTCGCAGCTTCAGGAGGAATACGGGAAGCAACTACGGAATAAAACCAAAGAGCAACTCCTCGCGGGCGGCGTCATCCGTCGTGACGCGTTCGGGATGCCGCATAGGAAGGTTGCGGTCGAAAATGGCCTGCTTGATTTGCAAACGGGTGAATTACGACCGATTCGACCCGGAGACCGGGTGCTTTGGAAGCTCCCAGTAGAGTACGTGCCAGACGCCGAGTGCCCGAAATTCAAGCGGGTATTGAAGCAGTGGTTACCGAACGAGGAGGTGCGTGACAAGCTGCAGGAGTACATTGGCTACGCGCTCGACTTCAACAATACTGACTATCAGGTTATGCTGATGCTGGTGGGACCGACGCGTACGGGGAAATCGACGTTTCTCGAAACGATAGGTACCCTCTTCGGGGAGGAGAACACCACCAACATGTCGATTCAGTATCTTGCTAACGACAAGTGGGGGGTCGCGGAACTCGAACAAACCCCCGTCAATATACGGCACGACCTCGATTCGACCGATATTCGGCAGGAAGGGGTCGTGAAAGAACTCGCAAGCGGGGAGCCGATGAAGGCCGAACGGAAGAGGCAGGACCCATACACGGTCCATCCGAAGACGAAGCACCTCTTTTCGGCGAATCAAGTGCCGGACTGCGCTCATACTGACGATGCGTTCTACAATCGTTGGCTGATGGTCGAGTTCGACCAGCAGGTACCGAAGGACTCGCGGGACCAGAAACTAAACGAGAAGTTGACGACACCCGAAGAGCTGTCTGGCATTCTGAACTGGGCGCTTGAAGGCTACCAACGCCTGCAAGACCAAGGCCAGTTCACTGCCGCACGTTCGCCTGACGAGACGCGGGCACTCTGGCAGAAAAACGGTGGGTCGATTGACCGGTTCATATATGAACATATCGAGACCGTCGAAGACGCGGCAATTCCGAAGGAGATGATGTATGCGGCTTACAAGGAGTTTGCCGCGTCATACGGGGCTGCGCCCGAGAGCAAGAGCAAACTGACGATGAAGCTCAAAACCCTCGACGGAGTCGATACCTCTCAACGACGATTCGAAAACGGGCGTAAGAGGGTGTATGCCGGGGTGAGACTTACGGATTGGAAATAATCCAATAGAATCCTTTTGTTGTCACAGGCGTCACGGGTAATTCGACGATAGTCGATTTACATACGCTCGGGCCTCGCGGTGAACCCGTGACAGTTGTGACGGTAACCTATACGTTCGGAAGGTCGTCCTCACCAATATCGCCGTTGAGAAACCGTTCTCCGAGTTCGGTGACCCGATAATTTGAGGCATCCGCCCGTTGAAGGAGTCCTGCGTTAGTCAGTTTCCGGCACCGTCGAGAGATGTACTCCTGCGTGTAGTCGATATTTGCGGCGATGACGCTGGGGGATGCAACGATATCTTTCTCATGGAGAAACTCCAGCACACGCTCGTCCGCCTGCGTCATCCAGTCAACCCGTGGTCGCATTCAACTGCGATATTATGGGTTTTAACCGTTTCAGAGGGCGTCAATACGTGTCTATAGACACTCAAAAAACGCTTTATAGCATCAAAATATTGTGGTTAATACTAAGTCCGTCGAGATATTCGGTTGGGATAATGGATTTGAGTCGGCGCGTGCTTGAACAGCAGGAACCGTTGTACGCCAAGGAAGAAGACCAATACGACGAGGAAGTTGCTCGGCTCAAATCCCTACCGACCGCCTTCAAGGAAGGAGAGTGGTCGCTTGACGATTTGGAGTGGATAATCGAGTGGAAGGTCGGCGTCTTCACGAAACCGACGCTGAAGCATCTTCGCAAAAACGACGACGAAGAGATTCAAGCGCGAATCGAGGAAGCGGTTCACGAATCGAGCATCCGGTCGAAGGTCGAGGCGCTTACGTCTCTGACAGGTATCGGCGTCCCCGTCGCGTCAGCGATTCTTCTATTCATCAACCCGAATCGGTTCACAGTGATTGACGAACGTGCATGGAATGTGCTACAAGAGACGGGATACCTCTCACAGGAACTCTCAGAGGACCCGACGGTTGAGGAGTATCTACTGTACCTCGGTGCTTGCTGGGCGCTTGCCAACGAGTACGACGTGAGTCTCCGAACGCTTGATATGGCACTGTGTGCGCTCGACATTAACGATTGACTGCCACCACCGACTAAATACCGACAACAGCAACCTACAACGCCATGGACGACCCCGAACGGCCAGACCCCGACGCCGATGCAAGCGAGATTCAGGAATGGATGGAGTCGGATTTCGGGCGAGCCGTTGCCGAGGGGATGGAAAACGCGGGCGACGAGAACGACGAAGAGGTTGTCAAGGTCGAGATTATTAATCACAAGCGGGGCGAAGTGGTCGGGACGGTAGATACGGATGGTAACCTCAACACAGAGAGCGAGGCGCTCAGAAACGTCTCACAGGAGTATCTTGAGGAGGGCATCCCCGTACTCGTCCCAACGACCTACGAGAACAAGGACGGTGAGACGGTACACGCCGACGCCGAGGTTATGGTCGAACCAGGAACCGAGGGGTTTGTGCGGGCATTCGTTGACGAACTCCCGAGTCCATTCGGTTGTAGACTTGATGAATTAGGCGACCTCCCACAACCGGCATCACCTCGGGGCAGACAGTAACTGACGGGAGGAGCGTCGGTAAACAGAGTTTAAATAGGATAGCTCTGTAATTATCGCCTACAATGAAAGCTGGCGTAATCGGCCTTGTCGACGGCAATTTTGATGAGTTGGAATCGTTCTCAGAGACGTTTACACAGGACGATACGGAACTCAGTCGATGTGTCGAGGTACGGCAAACCCAGGTTACCGATAGCGGTGTCCCTGTGCAAACAGGACGCGTAGCAACACAGAAACTAGACGAACAGGAGACTGTAGAAATCAACGATGGGCAAATCAGCGTCTATGAAACCCCTGACGTAACCACGTTGTATACAGAGTTTGTCTCTGTGCCCGGCGAGTTCGTTGCTGTCTCAAGTAGTTCTGGTATTTTCGCGTTCGATACCATCGGTCGCAGGACGAACACCAATATCCAACGTGCCGAGTTAGACTTAGATTCATATGCTGAATCACGGCCTGAATCCAGCCCTTGGAAAGTGGGATTCTACGGTCACCTTGGCGAGGCAGATAATGGTGTTGTGCACGGTACTAGCGTACTCGAAGACTCCGACTTTGGAAACGTGTTGCAAGATGCGAAAAAGAATCAGTTGGGATTAGAATTCACACGCGACTCGGAAGTGATGAAAATAACGATGGCTGACAGCGGGTATGTCGAAGTATATCAGCCCAGCAACTACGACTCCGCTGAATACGCAGAGTTCGTCGTCGAAGAGGTTCTTCCGCATACCGAGTGAATTCTTCAGACATCTACCGGGTGTCTCCCCAAGATTTATATCGTTAATCTACGGTTCGTTATCTAATTGCAATGTCTAGTTCAGAGTCAGACGCCGACGAGTTCGAGTATAGCGGTTCGTTGGTGTTCAACGGGGTTTATCGAACTGAAATAACTGAGGACGTAACAGGCGACTCTGCGAGCGAGGAGAAACTACGTGAACAGCTAGAACAAAATCTCCAGCCCAAATTCGAGCGAGGGCGACCGGGGAATCCGAGTAAGGGCTATCGTAGTCTAGACCTAACAGAATATGCCGTCGAAAGGGATGAAATCGATGAGGACCTCGTAGAACTAGCCCGCGGCACTATTGACCAGCAGTATATTCTGGAACAGTATGAGGGGAATGCGGAGGTCGTTGACTCCGACGGAAACCCGGTTGACGCCCAAGCGGGTGAGTTTGTGCGGACTCCCTACGAGACGTACATGTTCTGGAACATCCCGGATTATATGTTCCTGAAGGGTTCGGTCAGAACCGTCAAGAAAACTGCACCGGAAATCAATGGTGCACTTCGCGGAACCGTCCGACAGGAAGCACTATCGTTTGAGTACGACTTCCTGCTCTGGCTCCTCTACAATTACTACAACGACGACAACGGCTTCGGACAAAACCTACACATTCATCGATTGACCGCAGCCAAAGCGGAGGGGAGCAGGGACACGTTCGGAGCTGCAAATCAGGTCGACGAATCGCTCAATCTGGTACGCTCAACCTCGTTTATTGAGGCCATACTCCAGCGAAAAATGCCCACGATGATAGAGGGTGTATTCAACGTCCGCGGATACAACCTGCGGGCGAAGATTTATTCTGGTCCAGAAGATGACGTGAAAAATCGAGGTGGGAAGGTTTGGATTCTGGCCCAAGAGGACATAAAAAATGCGAGTGACTTATCGCGTGCTCTCGTGGCACTCAGGTTCCTCACCGAAGTCGCTGACCTCTACACCCACTGGGAGAGCCTTGATAAGACAGACCGTTACATCCCTCCGACATTCTTCACCGAATTGCGGGACATCGGGCGTGATGAAGGGGTGGACATACAGTTCGCACTAGACGACCTGATTGAGGAGTACCTCGACAAGCGGGATGAGGACTGGGGCGACTATGACTTTTAACCCCGTCCCGAATCGGAGTCCCTACATGCCCAGAGTAACTATGTTACAATCACGTCTCAGTACTATCCCACAATAGGTTAGACTATGCCCAGAACCGTGGACAGCGTGAGACAGGTCACAATCGACGAACATTGGGGAGACCTGTCTCCGGAGTCGGAGACCGAGCAGCTCAGCCTAGCCCCTCCAGACCCCTCCACGGTTGAGGTCATGGTTGACGACTACCCCTTTCCCGACCAGACAATTTTCCAGGGCAATTTCCGATACAAACGAGGACGAGTCGGTACCGACGTTGCTACGGGGACCTACCAGATTAGGTCGGGGTCTGGATTACTTATTCTACGGAAGGAATCGGGGAGGATTCACCCAGATGATGTTGCTACCGCGATAAGCGATGAAGTCAATGGCGACATTGAGATTCATGACTCGATAATACTAAATCGAGAGGGGTTGTGGCGATTCATTGACTCTGCTGATACGAAAATGGAGATTGAGGTTCTGACCCCGATAGGCGAGGTTAGAGGGTTAGATGAACTTCAAGAAGAGGAGGAATTGAGTTATGAGGATGTTTTCGGCGACTATCCCGTCAATCACGCCCGCATATTCTTTTCGACGAACGATGAGGAGTCTATCGAGGTTGTCTATGCTAATGACACTCTCTCCATCGGTTCGTCAAGCGATTATGCCCACGAATATGTGATTCAGCTGTTCGAACGAGACGTTATTGGTGAATGAATGTCTTGGAGTTTTGAGCGGATTCTTCGGAGCTATCCTGTCCGGAAGGGTAGATTCATCTGGCGAGGAATTTCCGACGAGGTACCCCTTGACAAGATTGGATATGTTGCGACTATTTTCTGGATTTTAGCCACGGTAGGGCCGAATATCGTTGACCCAACAAAACCGCCAAACGTCGGCAATTTTAGCGGGGTTATTGGACCAGGTGAATTAAGGGTCCTGTCCGCGGGTATCGCACTACTTCTCCATTTCGTAGTGCCCGCGATATACCTCGGCATGAAGCGTCCGTTCTACATTACTTCCACTTGGTATCCTCTTGCGTGGCAGCCCGAAGTACACAACGGCAAAAATCGGGGCTATCTTCGAATGCCGGATAACGGCCAAGTTGAGATTATGATTCCCGTCGAACTCCTTGACGGCATAGACGAATATTGCTTGGAGTTTGAGTTGACTGACCCATACGAACTGGAACTTAAGGATAAGAATGAAGACCAAGATTGGGACCGCGACGACAAACAACTATCCACAGAGAACGTGACTCATACAACATTCATTCCAAGATATAAAATAACAGAAGAGGGTCCTGTCGGGAGCGGAGACAATTACCGTCTGAAAATCACGGATATAAAACAAAATAGGAGCACTGAAGTCCTGAACCTCGAAATAAGGGATTAATCGGTTCGCGGATACCCCGTGACACCTGTGACGGAGGATTAGGCGTCTTCGAGATACCCCCGACGCTGTTCCATTTTCACTTGTTCGGAACGTTTGTCGTAGTGTTTGTCCAGCACGTCCATCCCCACGTTCATCCGGTCACTCACGACCTTTTCAGGAACGTCCTCGGACAAGTGGTGCGTGATAGACCCGCGACGGATGTCGTGAGGACTCACGTTCGAGGGGCACTTACTGTAGTGCCCGTAGTCGGTCGCCTCGCACTCGTTGGGTTCACGACCGACAGGGCAACCACCGCCGTAGAAGCACGGACGAGTGACGAAGTACACCGCGTCCCGAATTGACGACGCCTGCATCCGACCGTTCTCCGTCGTCAGCATCGGTTCACGCTCGTAGTCGTCGGTCACGTCGTGACGGTTGTGGTCAATCCAGTCATCGATGACACGACACGTCTCCGCAGTCAACGCGACGAGACGCTCCCCCTCCTCGCCGTTCTTCAGGGGCGTACCCATGTCGGGACGGTGTTCGAGAAGGAGTGATTTGTTTTCGCCGTCGTAGTCGTCAACGTCGAGTGACCGAAGTGCCCCGAGACGCATCCCCGTCTGCCAGAGGATTTCGAGGATAACGTGCGGGCGAGAGGCGTACTCGAAGCGCCGCAGGTACGAGAGGAGTTCGCCGGCGTTGTCGCCGTCGAGGATACCGTTCGCCTGTTCGTCGTGCTTCTTCAGGACAGGCATCACAATCTTGTCGTGCAGGCCTTCGGGGACGGCATCGATTGATTCACACCACCGAATGAACACGCGAAGGGCGTCGAGGTTGCCTTCCAGTGTGATGGGTTTCAGGTCCCCGTCGTCACGCCGCCACGTCTTGAACTGTTGCAACTTCCGTCCGGTGAGGTCGTTCATGTCGTCGAGGCCTTCGACGTTCTCACACCACCGGATGAAGTGTTTGAGACGGTAGTGATACCCGTCGAGGGTGCTTTTCGACACTTCGTGCTTCCGCGCGTTGAGGTACATCTCCTTCGCCTCAGCGGGCGAGATGGGTTCGAGCGTTTCGTGCGTCATGGGTTGTGTCCGAAACGCAAACGAAGCACGAAACCGCCCGACAACGATTCATTTTCACTTCGTCTGTCCCCGGTTCAAATCCGGGAGGCGGCATATTCTGAATCTGCGAGCGCAGCAAGCAGATGAAGAAACGATCCTGAGCCGATTTGCGCAGACGAGTCGCAGCCCCGGAACGGCGAGCGAAGCGAGCCGCATGCCCGGAACGTCTCGGCGAGTTCAAATCGGGGAGGCGGCATCATACTCACAGTTCAAATGTCTACAGAGCAGTGCGTAGACGAGTACTCCGGAATTCTCTCACGACCAATTCGTCGAACTCGACTCGGAACTCTACAGTACCGCGCAGTCTCTCAGACGAGAGCCCGGCGTCACTGATGAAATGAACACCGGAACTCCTTGCTAAGTGCTCAAGAATACGCGTTGTTCAAATACCAGTACAGAATCACATAACCTACCGGCGACTCAAGTACGTCTCTGGATACGTACTCGTGTACATCCATGAGTACGTCCGCAAGTACGTGAGTACGTACATTCTCCCGAACACTGGAATCCAATGGAGGTCCGGTATTGAGGTAGCGATGGGGGCTGTGAAATAGAGCTGAAAGGCTCAGAACGCCATATTTTGAGCCAATAGTCAGTAAGAGAATCATGGTTCTGTCGGTTCGTGTTGGCGTTTGTCGTCGGATCCGTACCTTGCCTCAATGACAAGTTGGCTTTTATCACCATGTGTCGCTGTCGAAGTGTCACCAAGTGTCGGCTACGTATATTCTACTACTGCCCTACGGCACGATTTTATTCGCTTCAGACTGTTGCCGTTTGTATGGACGAACTGACAGCGAATATCTCGTTCGACCGATTCGCAGACATGCCGGAATTCTACGGCTCCGGTGCTGCGGAATACCGTCTGGCGATGGTGAAAGAGCGTGCTGATTTTCTCGATCTGTTCGCAAGCGCTCGTCACGTGGACGCCGTGACGTACGCGGAAACGCCCGATCTGATGGTGAAAATGCTAACCGAGTACGACATCGGATCTCTGGACGTACTCATCGGGAACGCCGAAGACTACGCGGACCAGGTGAACGAAGTCTCGACAGCGAGGTCGCTCGTGCGACTGCGACAGGACGACCGACTCACGATTCGATTGAAGAACCGGAAGACCGTCCACTCGAAGATCTACCGGATCGTCATGCCGGACGACACGGTGAAGCTCGTCCAAGGGTCGGCGAACCTCTCTCGGAACTCCTGGGAATACCACACGAACCAGATCTCCGTCATTACGACCGATGTCGGGACCGAACTGGACGAGGAGTTCGAGCGGTTCATCGATGAGTACCGCGACGGGTACAGCGACCAGACACTCCTCGAAGGGCTCGTCGAAGCGCTGGAGGAGGCGGATTCACCGGAGGAGCGAGAGAACCGTATCGAGTACTGGGTTGGTGCGGGTGACCTTGACGTGAGCGACACTGCTGCCCTGAATCAGGACGCTGTTGAGGACCTGAAAGACGTCGCCGACCAAGTCACCGCCGTCGTTGACGACCCTGAGGAGGCCGACGAGACAGTCGCGTTTGTCGAAGACCCCGAGAACGCCGACCGCAACGTCATCGAACCAGAGGACTCCTCGGACGAGGACGACTCACCCAATGCTCCGGACAAGGACGATTCTCCGGATGTCGGACTCGTTGAGTCAGATCACGAGACGGGGTTGACGGATGGACTCGACCGACCGCGGGTTCGTGCGCCCGACGAGAAGATACGGATGGGAACCAGCAAGGTGGACAAAGACACTGCCGACGAGTTCGGGGCCGGGCTCCGCGACCGTGGCGCGACCGTTGAGGACCACAGCATCACCGCGCCGCTGAGCGCGTACAACAATCAGGTCAAGGAATCGACGTCCATCCCGACGATGTCCGTCCTCCCAGAGGCAGAGCAAGTCGTGATTGGTGAGGACGACGAGATGATTCTCGTCGCTACCGACGAGCCGACCCCCGAAGTCCTGGATCATTGCCTCGAAACCATCGAAGACTACATCGAGACCGTCCAGAACCACGGTCACACGCAATCCGAGACTGCAGTGATGGCGCAGATGTACGAGGCGTTCCTCTACGGGTTCTGGGCCCCGTTCGCCAACCAGTACGCCGAGGCACTGTCGTCACCGTCACGGACGCTGGACAACGTCTTGCAGCACCTCTACATCGAAGGGAAGAGCGACGCGGGGAAGGACAAACTCACCGAGTACATCCTGCGACTCGTCTCCGACAACACGGTCATCTCTGGGGTAGACGCAGACGACGTCGGCGTCAAGGAAGTCCGCGGCGTCCGCGAGTGGGACACGTGCTTCCCGTACGCCATCATCGACGCCGAAAAAGAGAAGATCCAGCGGTGGAGCCCGATCCGAAACTACTGGGGCGACTGGACACCCACCAGCGTCGATCAGCCGTGCCTCATCTTCACCACCAACGACGCACTCCCAAAATCCGAGTTCCGGAACCGAATGAAAATCCTGAGCATGGACGTCTCTTTCCCTTCCAACCCGGAGGATCCAGGCTTCCGCGAAGCGCAAAAAGACCTCTCGGGCGTTCTGGAACGGCAAAACCCGATCTTCAGTTACGTGGCCCGCCGCATGCTCACCGAACAACCGTGGACCGACGGAAACGGCACGATCGAAGACGTCCGCCGTATTGTCCGTGAATTCTACGACGAAGCCGGTCGAGAGCAACCCGAGTACTTCCCCGCTGACGAGCCAGCCGAGAAAACGTACGATACGGGACGGTTGAAGTGGCAGCGCGACATTCAGGGCGGCCGTGTCACGTTCGAATCGGAGCCGAATGCCATCACAGCTGACTTCGACCGCGAAGAATACGAGGTGTACGACTACGAGAAACGTCTCCCCAAACGGTTCATGTCTGAGAAATCCTCCACGAGCGTCTACATCGGCGCACCGGAAAAATTCGCTGAGTGGATCGGATACTCCGTCAACGACCTGTTGAACGGGGCAGCCGAAACCGGCATGGACACCGAGCAGTCAGCCACCACGGAAAACGCGTCGGATACGGACGACTCAGGTGGATTCCTATCCCGGTTGTTCGGAGACTAGCTCCCTCAATTATCTGCCCGCTTTCGTCGGGGACTACACGAACTCTATCGCCTGCTCGGTCAAGCGATAGCGATACGCTGGGTTGACAAACACGATCTGCCCGTAGTCTTCCGATTTCGTGACCTCTTCAGAGGACTCAATCGCTTTGACAGCCGTATTGAGTCGGTCCACTGGGTCACCGGATCGGAGAAAGTCGATGAGTTGCTCTGGCTCGATACCGAACTCCGCAGCCAAGATACTTCGAACTGTTCGCCCAGCACCGTCAGCGACGGCGACAGACGGTGCTGACACCCGAGCCTGCGGGCCGTCCCGCTCTGCAGCGTCTTCAGACAGCGCCGTAACCTGGAGTTCGTCGTCGATATGCGCGATCAGCGCGTCCAGGTTCACTTCCGCTTCCTCAGTCACCTGCCCATTCACGATATCGTCAAGCCGCTCGCTAATCGCAAAGACATCCGGTCCAGGAGGCACGGTCTGGTCAAGTACCCCAGCATCGACAAGGTGATTCAACACTGTTCGCGGCTGGTACTCAATGTCGATATCAAGCGAGTCGAGCAATTCCGTTCGCTTGATCCCATCTTTTTCGAGACCGATCCCCGCGCTGTAGAACGCCTTTGCGACAGTTACCTGATCGGCGACGCTGTGCGTGTTCCCCTTTTGTTCCCGGATATACCTTTCCAAACGGTCGAAATCAGGATCGTCATCCTCGTCAATCGTAAGTGCGTCTCTGACTGTGTCTGGAAGTTCTGGACGCGGCGCGTCACGGTGTCGTTGGGCTTTCTCCGACAAGCGCGTGTTCTCGTAGAGGGCACGCGCTACGGGGAGTCCACGGAGATAATTGTACTCGTAGAGAGTATCCACACCGTGTTCAGTCAGGCCGTAGAACTGACTGGGGAGATCGCGCGCGTCCTCATTCGGCGGGTACCGGTAGCAGTCGATGATGTCGTTGTCACTGAGAACCTCCAGCTGATCCCGGATTGCGGCCTTGTTCTTCGGCATCATATACGCCAACTCATCGAGTGAGGGGAGATGCTCTGGGTGGCCAAGGATGAACTGCAGAATCAAGTGCCGCGTCTCCTGGGATAGTAGGTCGTAGATCTGCCGCTGTTCTTCGAACGGGCCGCCACTCTCCGCGGCAGGCGCATCACTCATAATCTCACCTGAGAGTAGCCCGGCAATGCGGATAATACTTTGGGTTAACTGGTGTGGTCAATCGGCGCATTAGCCATACTAGTTAGCAACCTATTTATTCACTCCTCAAGGAGCACACAGTATGGCTGACCCCGGTCCACCTCCGAATGCAGCGGAGATCATGGAGAGCGTGAACGACGCGCTCCAAGATCTCGAATTAGAACCTCACGAAACATCGGACATACTGGGGTTCGCCAACCGAGAACTTCCACACCTTCACACTCCCGAAGACTCGTATTTCATCCTCGGCAGCTACCGCGACCCATACCTTCGACGGCTCCGCATCGTCCAGAACGAACTGGACAAGCGACTCGGTACATACCCGTTCCTGATGGCCGATCTCTCAGAGTTAGATATCGACCGCCTCCCAGTCTTCCGCATCCGCTTCACCCTCCTCGCCACGCACGCCGACACCGTCGTTGCCGTGTATGAACAAGACGCCGGCGGTGAAGTCACCGAACTCGGCAAGATCAGCACGAGACCATACTTCGACAAATCGTACGTGCTACCGCGGGACTACGCGTGGATGGCTGCACAGAACCTCAACACGGAAGCAAACGTCATCGCCGCTGCCGCGACTATCTACTTCAACGACGACCTCGACGAAGCGGCTACCGAAGAAGAGCTGGACTCGCTCGTTACAGCGGCGAATAAAAACGACATCGATCTTGCGACATCAGACATCATAGAGCGATTAGAGAATAGAGACGACAGCGAAGAGGCACCCATCTCATACAGCTGGGTCCACCTCAACGAATTCCGGCTTTTCGAACTTCACGACCGATGCTTCGCTTGGTCCCGTCCAGAGGACTTGCGCGATATCGTAGATGAAGTTCCGTAATATTGAGTCACTGCTGATCAAGATATAAGAACGGGTCGTCCCATTCTTGCTCTTGGTCTGTGGCGAGTAGTTGATTCAACGTTTCTACTATCCCGTCCACGCCCAATTCATCGAACTGATCTCTGAGTTCCGTGGCAAGCGGTCGCCACTCTGCACCGTGGATTTTGTTCCATTCCGGCGGGACGAGGATGTCAGCGAACATATGTCCGTAGTTCTCGTAGTGGTGGTCGCACAGCGGTGCGAGATTCTCCAGTTCTCTGGAACCCCCGTATCGAGGCGGAACCATTCGGACAACATACGACGCCTCCTCATCGCAGACCAAGCATTGACCGTCAGTCTTCTTCATCGCATCCTCCCGCTGTCTGGCCGTCACCTGCTTGATTTCATCCTTGGGTGTGGGACGATACCCACGCGCTCGAATATGTTGTTCCCGACCGATAGACGGGTACTCACCGCACTCTGGACAGCGCTTCTGTCCACCGTTGCGCCACGATTTACAGTTCGGCCACGAGGCTTTCCCCTCGTCACCGGCATCAAGCGCCTCTGGAGTCAATTCCGCGCCACACTCGCACGTATACGGTTCAGGCTCAATACGTCTGATTCCATGCGATTCTGCATTTGCGAGCACGAATACCAGATGTGGTTTCCGATTGTGGTGGTGCTCTCCATCTTCAAAATACGCCGTGACATACATGTTTGATTCTGTTTCAACCCCCGAACAAAGACGTACTGAAACAATTCTCGTCCCTCAGATCACAAAAAGAAGCGACACCGGTACCGTCAATTCTGTGTTAGACTCAGTAAATCTTTACTTTCACCTTGGTTGCCATACGTTATTGTGCCCCCCGCTGTCAAGTTACAGTAATCCGGATACCAATGACCAAGATCCTCCATCTAAGTGATACGCATCTCGGAAATCGACAATACGGAAGCGACACTCGCAGGGACGACTTCACACGCGCTTTCGAGGCCGCCATCGACCGAGCACTTGAAGAGAACGTCGATGCAGTCATTCATACAGGCGACCTGTTCCATCGCCGAACACCGTCACTCCCTATCGTCACAGACTGTATCGAGATCCTCAGAGAACTCACTGATGAGGACATCCCGTTCTACGGGATCGTCGGGAACCATGACCGGAAAATGGATCAACAGTGGCTCGATCTCATCCGCGAGACAGGAACTGCACAGCGTCTTGACCGGACACCGACGATGGTGAACGATGACGTCGCCCTCTACGGGATCGACGCCGTCACCAAACCCGCCTGGCACGCAGCAGACTTCACACTCGAAGAGCCACCGAACTCTGACGCATTTCGACTGCTGGGCATGCACCAACTCTTCGAGCCACTTGTGCCCGAGTTCTACGCAGACCACGACCTGATCGAGGTTCTTGAGCGAGTGGGTATCGACATTGACGCGCTTGCGCTCGGAGACTACCACGAGACTGAGAGCCGCATCGTCGATGACGTTCCAGCGTGGTATGCCGGGTCAACCGAGCGCTGCGCGACAGACGAAATCGAACCCCGAACCGTCGGCCTCCTCGAAATTGAAGAAGGAAACCTCGAACGCCGGGAGATCGAACTCGACACCCGGGAGTTCGAGTCGATCCGTATCGAATTCGACGACGATGATAGTCACGGGTATGCCCGCGATGAACTTGACCGGCATCAGCTTGATGGCAAAGTCGCCATTGTGACGCTCACTGGAGAGCGGACGCCCGTCACATCAAGCGACGTGTACGACATAGCGATAGACAAGGATGCGGCGGTCTGCAAGGTGGATGACAGTCGCGGCCGCAGACAACTGGATTTGGATGGTGGGCCGCAAGGAGATATTCAGAGCGCGGATAAACTCATTGAAGAGAAGCTTGCTGATCAGAATTTGAGTGACGTCGCTACTGATATCGAAGCACGAGTTCGGACAGACGACGATCTCGCACAGACAGCTATCGACGACACCATGGAAGCGCTGATCAAGGAGGCCCAAGCAGACGCCTTCGACGAGCGTGACACTGACCCAGATTTCGAGGAGGCGGACGCGGAGGTGGGTGAAGAATGAAAATCAAGGCGCTTACGCTGCAGAATATCCGGAGTTACGAGGATCAGACAGTCGAGTTCCCCGATGGAACTATTCTTATTCGAGGCGACAACGGTGCCGGGAAAACCTCCCTGTTGATGGGAATCTTCGGGGGCTTGTTCCTCTCTAAGATTCGGAACGTCGGAACGAACGAGTTCAATCTCGATGATTTAGTCCGGCGCGGTGAAGACAAGGGCGTCGTAGAACTAGTATTCGAGATTGACGGGACAGAGTTCACTGTGACCTGGAAGTTGTACACGACGAATACCCAAAACAGTGCAACGCTGAACTCGGAGTCATTCCCGGACCCAGTAACCGGCATCGAAGACGTCCGGGAAGAGGTGATTGGGTTACTCGGGATGGACGAAGACGACTTCTCCAGTTCTGTCTACGTCAAGCAAGGCGAAATCGACCGTCTCATCGAAGCAGGCGACCGCACGGAGATGATTGACAGCCTCCTCGGGTTAGACGAACTTGACGAGCACATCAACCGGATGAGGGCGGCACGCCGCGGTGCCGGTCGCGTCCAAGACCAGAACAAAACGAGTCGGGAGAACTACCAAGAAGACCTCGATAACATCGGGAAAGCGGAATCTGAGTACGAAGACGAGATACACTCGCTCACCGACGACATCGCCAACCTGGAAGCAGACATCGAGGAAATCGAGGAGTTCATTGACGAGCTGAAAAACCACCGAACCAGCATCAAGAGCGACATCGAGGACCACGAAGACCTGCAGGAACGCAAGGACGAGAAGCAAGAACAGATCGAGGAGACAAAATCGAAGCGGGCCGATCAACAGTCCAACATCGACAAGAGTGAGACCACCATCGAGGAGGCACAGGACGAGATCGGCACGCTCGAAAGTGATATCGAAGCCCTCGATACAGAGGTCGAGTACGACCTGAATTCTGAAGAGAGCGCAGCGGACGCGAACGAGGCCGTGCAGGAATCCTTCTTAGAGGCGACAACGGAACGCAACGATTGCGAGAACGACCTTCAGAACGCCCAAGAAGAACTGGACCGTCTCGAAGACGACCTCTCTGAGGCCAAGACCGAACGTGAGGATCTCATAGAGAAGCGTGACGACCTGCAGTCTGATTTCGACGACGCTACTGACCGTCTCACCGATGCGGAAGCAGAACGAAAATCGCTCACGGCTGAGCGGAACGAGAGCGTGGCTGCGTTCCTCCCCGCGGTTGCTGATGGGGACGAGGTCACAGATGACCACGAAGAGGCGGTTGAGGCGCGGCTTGCAGAGCTCCGCGACGAGCGAGAAGACGTAACCGCGACCAAGCGGGAAGTCACGACGAAACGCGACCGTGCCGAGGAGGACCTCGAAACAGCGCGTGCGGAACTGGAGACGGCAACTGATGACTTCGAGGAAGCAGAGTCCGACCTCGAAACGGTTCAGTCCGAACTGGCGACTGCTGAAGATGATCTTACGGCTGCCGAAGCGGAGTTCGAAGAACGTGTCGAGACGCTCGCGGACCAAGCCTCCGAGTTCGATGTGGAGGTCACAACTGAGAAGTTAGCCGACCTTCGTGACACAGTGCTTCCGGACCTCATCGAGGAAACCAACGCGGACCTGAACGACATCGGGAACGCCATCACTGAACACCGGAACGACAAACAGCGCTACGAAGAGGAGCGCGCGGAAATCAAGGAACTCGGTGAGCAGGACAAGTGCCCGAAGTGCGGGAAGACTGTTGAGGACTCGCACATCGAGAGTGAGGTTGAGGAGCTGCAAGCCGCGATTGTCGCTGCACAAGAAGCAGTGGAAGACGCTCAGGAGACTGAAGCGGATTTGCAGTCACGGAAAGACGAGTTGCAGGCGTTCCGTGAGGGCTTGCTGGACACGATCACTTACCGTGACGAGACGCTGGCAACGGTACGAGACGAGGTGGAATCGCTTCGTGACGAGGCGGACGAGCTGCAGTCCCATATTGAAGAGTTGGAGGACACTATTCAGGACCACGAATCCACCATCGCAGAGTTAGAGGCAAACATCGATGACCTCGAAGAGCAGGAAGGAAGGCTCGATGCAGAACTTTCTGAGGTCAACGACGCCATCGAGACTGGGGAGGATGTCTTAGACGCGTTCGAGCAGGTGGCTGACCAGCAAGAAACGGTGGCCGATCTCGAAGACGAGATTAGCGATATCGAGAGAGACATCGAGGACATCAGCGACGATCTCGCGGACGTTAAAGAGGAAATCGAGGGACTGGAAGACGATATTGAACAACAGGAGACTGTCGTTGGCGACTGTGAGGCCGCGCTTAAAGCTGCCGAGGAGCGTGTCGAAGACATCGAAGCTGTTCAGGAAACCGTTGAAGACGCGGTTGGGAAGTACGATACGATCAGGGGGTTACGGACGACGATTGAGCAGGAACAGCAAGCCATCCAGCACGCTCGTGATCGGATTGACGACCTGAACGGTCAGATCGCTCGCCTCCAAGAGAAAAAGGAAGACATCGAGGAGCAACTCGGCGACGAAGATGTCGAAGGCCTGCGTGAGGACATGGAGCGCGTCAACACTCGGATTGAGCAGCGCCAGGAGACGCGCGACGAGTACCAACAGGACCTACAGGAGACACGTGACGAGCGCACACGGCTCGAAACGGAGCTTGAATCGTTGCGTGAGACGAAAGCGCAGATCGAACTGTATGAGGACAAAGAGAAGTGGGCAAAGGAGGTTTACGACGAGCTTGATGCGGTCATCTCGGTCTACGAAAGCACGAAATCCGATCTCCGCGAGCAGTACCTTGCTTACATCAACGAGTACACGAACGACATCTTCAAACAGATCTACAAGAACAGCAGCTACCAGCAGGTCATCATCGAAGAGACGTACGACGACCGGCGAGACAGCTACGAGTACGACATTCGGCTGCTCCGTGACGACGGGACAACCGAAGACCCGAGCAACGCGAGCGGCGGCGAGCGTGCTATCGTGAACCTCGCGCTGCGCGCCGGGATCTACAAACTCATCGCCGAACTGCACGGCGGGAACCGCGGGCAACTCCCACCATTCATTCTTGACGAGCCGACGACGTTCCTAGACGAAGGGCACGTCGGACAGCTCGAACAGATGCTGACGACCATCAAGGAGTGGGATGTCCCGCAGATCATCGTTGTCTCCCATGATGAAGCCCTCATCCACGGGGCTGATCATGAATGCCACGTGACCATCGACGAGTCAGACAATACGAGTCAGATCACGATGCGCACCGCGGGGGCTGATTGATGGACACGAACGCACTCAGCATTGTCGAAGACATCTTCGACCACATTGACACGAACATTCCGCGCGATGTCACCCCGCAAGCCAATTACGCCCGCCGGCTCTTCGAGCACCTCTCACGGGACGGTGGCCGCGTCACCACACTCGATGAGCCGACCTACCAGAAGACGCGGATCGACGAACTTGGCACGTGGACCGGCGATCCGTGGGGGACACCGACCTATGGGCTCGATGCCAGCACCACTCGCCCGTTGGAGTTCAACAACGGACTCATCGTGGACACCGCGTACGCCAAGCTTGGCGTAGCCGGCGCTGACACCGACAAGCGAATCGAGGAAACCGGCACTGTAGAAACGGTCGTGTACCTCGCAGACAGCGAAAGCACGCTCCACGCCGAACAGTTCGAAGCTGACCGCGTTACCGGCGAAGTCGTGCAGTTCCCGCCAACCGACCGTTCCGCGACTCTCTCAAAGTCAGTTGCCAGCGCCGCGCAAGGCCTTGCGGAGAGTACTCACGCCGCGGCTCACGTTGACGATCTCGATGGCTTACTGTTCATTGACGGCGCAGTCTACCCGCTTGGCATCCTCTACTGGGTGCTCCTTGACCAGGTCGGTCGCACTACGCCCGCCGGCGCATGGGACAAGCCCGACGAAATCATTCGGAACTACATCGACGTCATCGACACCCAGTACGAACACGGGTATCCAGTCATCGGCGTCGTGAAGACCTCTACCATCAGTCAACTCCTCGATGCCCTAGACGCGAAACTCGCCGCGAATCACGTGACGAACGACCACGGCGGACAGCTCGATGTCCCATGGACACGCGATCATCAGTTCGTCGCCGAAGTGTTACGCGACGATAGTCTCGAACACCTCACGTACACGTCGTGGTTCGTCCACAAGCAAGCTCCTGTAGACGGGCAATCGTTCGAACTCCTCGAACCGTACAGCGACAGCCTATCACATGGAGGCCCCGATGACTACCGGCGAGCGTTCTTCTACGTCCGACTCCCGAAAACCGGCGACGTACTCCGCGTGGAAACACCGCGGCTCATGATCGACGACGAACAGACCCGCAATCAGATCCAGTACAAAGTCCTGAAGGAAATCGCGCAGACCCAGGACATCCCGCAGGCAGTCGGGCGCGCCGACCGGATCGCCCGGATCAGCCGTGACAACCGCGACACGATCCGAGACTTCCTCACTGCCGCCGACTACGCCCACGACTACAACTGGGACGGCCGCTGGAACGACATCGAACAAGCACCCGAAACCCAACTCCAATAATGAGCGACAACACCGACGACATCCTCGACCGTGATCCAGTCAGTAACGACGACTCAACGAGTACCGGCACCAACGAACCCACCGACAACGAGACCGACACTACAGGCATGGAGACGGAGGAACAGACCACTGTCCCAGAAACGACGGTTCCAAACTCGCTTACTGACGCTGAGGAGGACGAACTCGGCCACGTCGTCGCCAGCGAAGAAATCCACGTCACGCGCAGCGACTACAAAGTCAACGCGTTCGTAAAAACCGACTGCCGAGATGACGTCCGCGTCGGCGACTACGTCCAAATCCCATACCCCGAGCCAGATCCAACCGAGCAAGTAGACGAACTCTTTGCCATCGTCGATGGGCTCCGATACGAACCCTACACCGAACTCGACGACAAATCAGACACACACAACCGGATCGCCTCAGTCCACGCCCTCGACGAGACAGAGTTCGTCCTCGTCGCTGAACTCGAACCCATCGCCATCATCTCCTCAACTGACGACGGACTCGAACGCAGCATCGTCAACAAAATCCCGAAACCCAATACGCCCGTCGCGCTCTCCCTTGATGAAGAGTATCTCCGCACCGGACTCAACATCCCACACGACGGTGTGTTCGCTGGCTACCTCTCCGTCGGCGGTGACCGCATGACCGTCGACGACGACCCACTCCCCTACTTCATCAACAACCCCGGCATTGATCCCGTGACCGAGGACGTTGAGTCCGGCGAACCCGCAATCTTCCGGCACACCCTCGTCGCCGGCTCCACCGGAAAAGGGAAAACGCACTTCACAAAAAACCTGCTCCGACAGTTCGCCACCGACAAGCGCTACCCGATAGAAAACCACCAGACCGGCGACACCGAACACAGCCGTCTCAACCTCGTCATCTTGGACCCAGAAAACGAGTACTCCGAAATGCGGAACGGCAACCCCGAACTTCGTAACGAGGACGAACTCGTTCAGCGGCTTGAACGGCAAGGCATCGAGGTCGGCGGTATCGATAACTTCGAGACGTTCATCCCCGACATCGGGAACACGAACGCCCCGACCACGGGAGAAAGCCGGAATCTGACGATCCCCTTCTCCCTCGTTGAGCACCGCCCGCAGCTCCTCATGCCGTACACACCGACGGAAGTCACGCGTGGAGCCCTCGAAAACTGTATTGACGCGTACTTCAGCGATACTGATGCGCCGACCTACGACGGCTTCCTCCAGTACCTCCGCAGCAACGAGGACTCGGAGAGCCCGCTTCGCCAACGGTACAACATCGAAGACGGTACGTGGAGCGCTATCATGCGTCGCGTCACCGACGCCGCCTACCGCGACGTCTTCGACCACGGCACGAACCCCCTCCCAGACGTATCAAACGCCGTGTTCCGTGAAGGCCAGGTCACTGTCATCCCGACCAGTCACCTCCACGGCGCAAAAGAAGAACTGACCGTCCTCTCCATCCTCTCCTACATCATCGACAACAAAATCGACGACTACGATGTCGATCCCAACGTCAAGGATACCCCGATCCTCGTCGCCGTTGACGAAGCCCACAACTACGTTTCTGACCCCGACACTCTCCGGGAACAGTACATCGTCAACCGCGCCCGTGACGCCGTCAAACAAGGCCGCAAAGACAAACTCGGCCTCTTCATGATCACGCAAAACCCCGAAGACATCGACGGCGACATCCTCAAACAAACCAACACCAACATCTTTCTCGGCCTCCGCGAAGAAGTCATCACCAAAGTCCCCTCCATCCCCCGCGGCTACGAACAAGATCTCCAAAAATACGGCAAAGGCCAAGCCGTCATCAAAGCCCCCGACGTCGAAGCCGTCGAAGTCAAAGGACTCCCCTACTGCCTCACCCAACACAGCAACTGAGGCTAGACAAACCGTCATTTAATGGATAGAATTAAATGTTTATCCTGCCGCATAACGCAGTATGAAACGGGTCCCCGTCTCCTCAAGTAACCTCAGCGGTGTTGGATATGATGAGTCGAACCAAGTTCTGGAGATTGAGTTCCACGGTGGAAGAGTTTACCAGTATTTCGATGTCCCCAAACGGATTCATCAAGAACTCATGAGCGCCAGTTCGCACGGGAAATACTTCCACCGGAATATCGAAGATAACTATCGGTACGATCAGGTCAAATAATGCGCATCAATTCAGTCCGCGTCCAAAATTTTCGAAGTCTTCGAGATGCACAGATCAATTTTAATGAGTTGACTGCCCTGATAGGATCAAACGGTGCTGGGAAATCTTCATTCCTTAGATCATTAGATCTCTTTTATACAGCGAATGCATCATACTCCGAAGAAGACTTCTACGACCGAAACACCAGCGAAGAGATCAGCGTTCAGGTAGAATTTACGAATTTAGGTGAAGACGCTAAAGAGAAATTCAGCCCATATACCGGTGGTGAAACATTAACTGTGGAGAAAGTAATGGAATATCCGGATAACCGCGGCAATCAAAGATATCACGGGAACCGCTTGTATAACCCTAATTTCGATGGGTTCCGTAATGCAAGTGGCCATGATCTCCGCCGAGAATATGTGTCACTATTTGATGAGGGCTACAGTGAATTACCGGAGTACCAAAATCGGGAGGAAGGGGAAACGGCGTTGCGAGAGTGGGAAGAGGAACATCCTGATCAGTGTGAGCGTAGACGAGATGACGGCCAATTCTTTGGATTTAACTCAGTTGGCCAAGCGGCTCTTGAGGAATATACACGATATATTTTGATTCCAGCCGTCCGCGATGCAAGTGAGGACGCCGATGATAAACGGGGCAGTCCCCTGACGGAATTGATGGACTTAGTCGTTCGTGCAGCACTCTCTGAACGGGATGAGCTAGAAGAATTTCAACAGGTAGCTCAACAGCGCTATGCACAGCTAATTCAGGATGCATCAGAAGCAGAACTCGGCCAGTTAGAATCTGACCTCTCCTCTACACTCGAAACGTTCGCCCCCGGCGTTGGTGTAGACCTTTCATGGGATACGGAGAATGTCATTGACATTCAGATGCCCCAGGCAGATATCAAACTGGAGGTAGACGATTTTGTCTCGGAAGTGGAACACGCAGGCCACGGCTCCCAGCGTGCCTTCATTATCTCTCTTCTGCAAAACTTGGCAATCCATAGTGAGGACATGAACTCAACCGGCGAGGATGAAAGCGACCACGATCCGAGTCTTATCCTGGGTATCGAAGAGCCTGAACTATACCAACACCCGAACCGCCAGCGACATCTCATGTCCATTCTGTCTTCGTTCGACGATCAGGGAATAGCAGGCACAGCTAGTAGCGTTCAAGTCGTCTATTCTACTCATTCCCCTCTAATGGTGAGTATGAAACGATTTGACGATATACGCAGCTTATCCAAGATAGAAGCTAGTGATGATCGTCCCAAGCACACTCGGGTTAAACAGAGCTCATTAGAGACGGTTGCTCGGCAGATGGAGACTGTTTTTGACGCTGATAAAGGGACATTCTCCGGTGAGTCAACACGCGCTCGCTTAGAACCGGTAATGACTCCATGGGTCAATGAGGGGTTCTTTTCGGACGTTGTTGTATTAGTCGAAGGGCTGGAAGACAGGTCAGCTCTCCTGGGACGCGCAAGTGCTAGAGATATAGATCTTAGCTCTCAGGGTGTAGCAGTCCTCCCCTGCAATGGGAAAACTAAAATCGGCCGTCCAGCAATAATTTTCGAACAGCTAGGGAGATCTGTCTACGTAATGTTTGACTCAGACCACGATGATGAGTCAGAAGCCGTCATCAATAAACGATTACTCCGCCTTGTTGACGCTGAAGAAGAAAACTGGCCTTCCGGAGTCCATGACCGACACGCTTGTTTCCAAGAGAATCTAACAGAATGCATCCGAACCTCACTTGGGCCTGACTTCTACGATGACACACTACGGGACGCCTGCGACAAGTACGGATACCACAAGCAGTCGCGGGGAGCGAAGAACCCGACGGTTATGTCTAGTGTGTTCGAAACTGCAACGCAGGATGAGCGGTCTGTTTCAAAGATTGACAGCATCATTGACCAAGTCCTTGACATGGCCTAATCTGCTACGGATGTCCAGTTCACCAATAAGAATTTCACGCGTACAAGAACGGTGTGACCGACCGCTTAGTCGTCTTCGACTGGCTCTCTTGGAGATCTGCGATGAGCTGGGCGGCTTTCGATGCGACATCGTCGTACCCGGCTTCGATAGCGAGTCCTGCTGTTTGTCCCATTGCCTTCTCCATATGCCCTCTGTAGGCCTGCCCGGAATCCACAGTGCCACCAGCACGGAACAACGCACCTCGCGGCCCGCCTAATTCCATTCCTTTCTGTTCTTCTAACTCTGCGATGATTTCTTTTGCTTCATTGAGCTTCTGTACTCGTACGCTTGTGTTTGTCTGTTGTATTGGTTCGACCCGAACAGGTTGAGAATCTACCCACTTTTAAACATCTGCCTCACAGCCGATCCAGATCTCAGATAGAACACAAACATCTGGATCCGACCAGTCCCAACGATGGAATAGACAACAAGAGGAATACCGAATACTCCCATTATAGCGCCTGATACAGAGAGATTCTTGAAGTAGTGCTACAGCATCCGTATTTGCGTGGGGAGCTCCCAAGAGCTGCGTGGCCATCAATGGAAATTACGGAATCGCTGTACTGACCGCACGTGAGGCTGTTGAGTTGCGAGTTTCTCTGCCTAAGGATGACGGCCGCGGGAAGACTCCCCTACCGCCACCGACGGTCCTCTGCAGAAGGATGGGGTGCCGACACTATACAGCGCAATTACTCCTTAATCAGCGGGTCGATTGTCTGTTCGATGAGTGCGTCTGTTAATTCCTGGTCGTGCCGGATGCACACCAGATCGATATCATGCTCGTCGCACAGTTCCTTCTTTTCTGGTCACGCTCCTGCCGCTGTTTGAGGCCTTCCTCGCCACCCCAGTGATCCACTGCCTCGTAGTGCTGAATTCCCTGGTCGTCGATTACTTGCTACCCCGTGAAGGATTGACACCGGTGGACGACTATCCGCGGCCTACGGTTAAGCAAAAGATTCTGACCGAAGAGCCGCCGTGGCGCGATTCCAACCTACGCCCAGATATCTACGTCGAGCAAACGCAGGAGGCATTTGAAATTGAAACGCTATATGGAACTGATCACAAGAAAATCAACCGGACAATCGACAAGTACGAAGGGTGGCCAGTCGAGCAAATCAACATAGTGCTCCCGAACCTCACCTGTCTGCGGAACTTAGAGGCCATACTCCGGAAGAGACAGGAAGAGCCCGGCGAGATGTTCAAGAACGATGTTAAATTCTGGACGCTGAACTTGGCCAAGCAGGAACTACTCCCGGTTGACGAACTGAAACGGACACTCCATGACCTCTATGACCGAAGCGAGCATGTGATATAAATTGAGAGATCAGAAAGAGGCAAACTTTAGAAAACAGTCTTACCATCTCTATCCCACTTACCCTCATGAGCGAGACAGTGCCGGACACTGCGTATATTAATCACGCTTGGTCAGACGCGGCTTGGAATCCAATCATTACCGCTCTCTACCGGAATCAGATGGCAGCCATACACTTTGGAGAGTATCCGGTTAGCCTTGATTCAAACAAGTGGGATAAAGTCAAAGAAAAGAACACTCCCAAGAACTCCATCAACCGCTTGTGTGAGTACAATCGTGAAGGCCGCATCATAGCAGCTTCATATACTGGGCACCCGGGCTTATCTGATGGACGATACGTCGGTACAGTTGGCCCAGCAGGAACCGAAAACGAAGCACAAAACCATGGAATGTTGCTTATTGTCTGTCGGTTTGGAATCGACGTAGACCCAGATGACGCTATCGTTGATACACTTCCCCTTCCGATCGGTGCTACGTGGAGCCAAATCGAGACACGGCTAGACGAATTAACTGATGAAGCCTCGGATTATGTCCGATCTGTCGTGGAAAACGAGGGTGCTCTCGAAGAACAGTCTGACCAGTACCGAATTTTGAAAGGATTCCAACTGAACGAGTCGGACGTTAATTGGGTCTGGAATCAGGACTTTCCCGGGCTCTGGGCAGCGAACAAGCGCGGGACGATCATGGGGTGGAACAAAGGAAATCAGCATCTCTATGCCGCATATTACAGCTCAGCGTCAGATGACAATATTGATCGAGTTGATGATGTGTATGATATTCTTGGAAAAGACAAATCAGGCGTCTGGGCTCTTTCCGAAGGACAACTTGAGGCACTCTGCGGTGAATACCTCCGGCGGAAGAACGACAATTATGTCGAGCTGATATCTGCTGGAGGTGCCTTATCTGACGCGGATATCTTTGGCGGGGTTGAGAACGCCTCCCGTGAGGTCCTCGCTCAAGTTACCTTTGAATCGGACGCCAACAAGATCGAAGAAAAATTACGACGCCTCCTCGCGTACGATTCTGATAGGTACTCGGCAGATTTCTGGTTCTTTGGACCGAAGTCTCAAGAACAACCGCTCCCGGAGGAAATCGAAGGGACTCCGGTAAGCGATGTGTATGTACCTATTGAGACGGTGTTTGAGGAATTTAAAACCGGGTTAGGCCCTGAGTTTGTAGATCTGCTGTTGGCCATTGATTTGACACCTGGCCGTCCGAGCATATGACCCCGGACCAGATTAAGAGATTATGTGTGCTTTGAGGAAGAGCAGAGAATCCAGATAACCGGCATACGCTATATCTACAGCAGACCAGTTTTGTCTGGTATTGAGGGTGTCAACAGAGCCGTTCAGGCCGGTGTGTCTGCGCTGGGTTTCGCTGGAAACTCATCCAGTAATGCAACTGCGTGTGTTAATTCGTGTTTTGATTGGGGGTAGATGGGTAACGGGGATTTTGTTTCTGGTGCGGCTGGGACTTGGACTTGTTCGCCGTGGTCGAAGATTCCGAATCCGAAGAGTCGGAGTTGCTCTGATTCATCTGGCTGGGTCTGGGGTTGGTGTTTATATGCGTTAGTATCTACATCACGATAGTGCGAATCTGGCAATTCTGTCTTCTGAAAGGTTATTTCGGCTGTCGGACCTGGCGCATATACCTGCTTGAACAAGCAAGCAGGATGCGGAGCTTGGAATCTCACTTTGATCTGGTCCTCTGAGCTGTGGACCGACTCAACACTCCCTGGGTAGTCTGTAAACGCTTGGGCATAGACCGGTCCAAAGAGATGGTCTAAGATGTCCTCGACATCAGCTTCCCATCGGCGAATCGATTTCTGGACTAGGGCTGGTAAGTGTTGATCGGAAAGGAAGAGTCGCTTGTGTATTCCCTGAAACGGGGAAGGCAAATCAGCCGATGTTTCAGATTTGTGTTGCTGCTCCCTGAGCGATTCAGGATCTGGGTAATCATCTTCTAACAGCGAAAGTACATTATCATTTAATTCACGCTCAAGCTCTTGGAGAGCTTCTCTTCGCCCGCCATCATAGCGTTCGCAGAATCCTATGAGACGCTGATACTGTTTCGTGGACAACCCTGTTCTGACAGCGTGTGTATCCAAAGTATCGAGTGAATATTCGTCCGCAGATTCTGGTGATTCTGAAGCAGTTCCAGTCCAGAGAAGATCGACATCGAGCATTGCTTGAACCAACACTTGTGGCAGACGATCCTCTGAGTTGAATTTGACCCAGTCGATAAGCCGTTCTGCAACCGCAGTCGTCTGCAAGGTTGTAAATCCCTTGTCGGGAACGTAATCTACGATATAGTACCCTGATTTTGAACTTGATTTCTCGTACGATTTCAGGGCATCCATACTATCAAGTCGAATGTGAGACCAGCTTATTGTGCTTTAGGTTGAGAAGGTACACGAATCCGGAGCCAGACAGTTGGTATCCCGCTGGTTGATCCGACGCGAGAAGCGACAGGAACCAAGGACAGTATGTACCAACTTCGTCTAAACGTTGGCCCCGAATCGGTTCTCCCGGATAAGTTCTCATGATTTCTGCGGTCGTTGCAGCATCGAGATGTGCGGCGCTATAGCCATGAGAGGCCAGTGTTGAGTTCCTCCAGAAAGGACGGTTGTACTTGCGCGCCAGGTGGAAATGCGAGTTGTTCACCGTCACGGTTGAGAATAGTTTCGCGGAGGAATGGATGGGCCGGATCGAATGAGGGGCTTGCTTGAATTTGATAGTTACTGTCGATGGTGAACAACGCGGCGTCGAACGCGCGGTGGTGCAGCGAGTTCAACACGAGGACGTTCTCCGGATGTTCAGCGAGTTCGGGGTGTTGACTCCGTGGGAGGATGTGCGCGAGATCCAGCAGTTCATCTTCCCGAATGCCGGTCAGGGTGCACGCGTGGTCGTAACGGTCGAGTGTGTCTGCACGGAAGGTATCACTCACGGTGATTTCAGATGTTTCGTATCGCCGAATCCGGCCACTCGAATCGAGAGGTTCGCCTGTCGGCCACTGAGCAATCTCTCCGGTCTGGACCCAGTGCTGCCAGACGTCCGGTGCTGCGCGGTCGTCATTCTGCAGGGCACGCTCGTGCAGCCACGTGACGGGGATAGAGTTGGTGTTGAGGATCGAGAAGTGGAACTGGTAGTTCGGGACCTGCGTCCCGTCATCGGCCTGGTACGCGTGAACTTCGAAGTGGTCGGGAACGCAGAGCCCACAGAACTCGACAACGCCCGATTCGGGTTTGCGGAAGACGAGGACTGGCGGGACGTCTTCACGCCGACTGGCCGCGGCGCTGTCGAAGGCAGCTTTGATCTTCTGGTTCTGCGCGGACTCGTCGTAGGGGTTCGAGGCCTTTGCATCGCCCCAGTAGCTGATGTAGCCGGCGTTGACGGCGAGCGTGTCTTCCCACGGGTCGTCGTGTTGGGAGATACCGCTGTCGTTCGAGACGAGTACGAGCGCTGCAGGCGTCTCAGACCGATCTGCACCGAGATCACGGATCCCACCTGTGTTTTTGATACCGCTGTCGAGTGGGCCGCGGATCCACCGCAGGAACTGGTCGTCCGAGTTGCGGTAACTCCCAGTGTCACGGTAGTGTTGCCCGACCCGAAACGCATGTTGCATGATACCGCAGCATTACGTATATAAGTCGATAAATACCTGCGTGACGCTCGAAAGACAACTCAGGATGTGATTGTGGGACTTGCGATAATCGCGCTTGGCGTTGTCGGCCTCCCCGAGTTACTTTCCGTAGTCGGCTGGATGTGGACCAAGGTCCGTCAATCCAGAGAGTTGCAGACGCAGACCCCGCCTTCCCGGATCTGGTCGATGACGTACTCGTGGACGCTTCGAGCGAGTTGCTGCATCGTCGCTGCTTGGCGTTCTGTTGGACGCCGGCCGCCGTAGTAACTGTCTGTACGGTTGGTGTCGTACAACTGTCGAAGTTCACGTGTCGTTGTGTCGGAGAGGAGGCCGAGGGCGGTTGTGCGGTCGTAACAGGTGGTGTGGTCGTGAAAGTCTTCAAGGTCGTCGCCGCCTTCGGCTAAGGCGTAGGCTTCGACTGAGCGTTCGGTCGCACCGAAGCATAATTCGATTGTCGCGGTGTAGAAGCCTTGGTCGGAGAGTGTATCGACCGCCGCTAACAGTCGGCATGCTTTCGTCAGCTGGGTTTTCCAGTCGGCGTCGGAATTAATTGCGTCTTCGCGCGTCGGGACGCCGTATCCTTCTTCGTTGAATGCGTCGATGGCTGCCGAAAGCGCTTCGGTAATGGTTTGTGGGTCGGAGTCTCTACTCATCGAAATCACCGTGGAAAATCATCCCTCGAACGGTCTCGAATTTCCCCGAGTCGTAGACGACGAGACCATCGCCGAGTACGTCGCGGAGTTCGTCGGTATAGTTCGGGACTGCTGGCAGTGATTCGACGTCGATTTCGTATGCGTACCGGCCGGTGTCGAATTCTTGATCTTCCAAGTCTTGTCGAACGCGGTTCGCGGTTCGCTGATTCGCCATCCGGTCGTCTTCAACGAGGACCCACAGGTCGATGTCACTCCGGCGGTCAGCGTCGCCGCGCGCGACACTCCCGTACAGGATGATTCCGACTGTGTTCTCGAGTTGTTCGACTAGCTTATCGACAGCGGTACGGACTGGCGTGTGGAATTCGGCCTGCGGGATGTGCAGAACTGGATCGTCTGGCCGGGAGAGCCGCCCAGAGTTGATTTGGACCAGCCGTGCGTTCCCGTCGCGCCGGTCGGTAACGAGGTCGTTGGCGACTAAGATATCGACGGTCTTTGTGATGGTTGGCTGGGAGTAATCTACTGCGTCAGTCAGTTCGGTGATGGAGAATTCGTCGGTATGATACCGGGTTAAAAAAGAGAGAATGTCGTAGACGGCCTGACTTTTGAAGATATTCGCGTCCTGTACGGGGATGTCAAGCGATATCGTCACTCTGTTTCCCCTGTCAGTATTCGATCCGCTTTCCATACAAAACTGTTCCGGCGGCTAGGTATTTAAACTTCATATCAAATACTGCGTTCCACTTATACCGATCAGCGGCGAGGCTAGGCAATCGTCTCCATGCCTACCGCGATGAATGTACCATCTTCACAGACGGTACATTGTTGATCAACGAGTTCACCGGTAGTCTTGGCCGCGTTCGATCGACACTGGGGGGCGCTTTCTCGTCAGCGACGACAGCGTTCGGCGCATACTCAGGGCGTGCTTGGACATCATCGAAGCAAGCGCTTCGGGAGAGGTGCAGGGCGATCCGGGCGAGAATTTCAGTATCGATGGGGCGGTACTTGGCGGATCGGCCGGGGTATCAGGCCTCGGCGATATGATCGTACTGTGAGTTGCTCCCGACTGCTCTCAATTGGCGTGTCTTTTCCGGTCCTCCCTGCGTTTCGGTTGGGATCGATGAGCGCTCCTCAGCTGCCAGCCCATCCACGGCGTTGAACGCGTTGATAGTTGCTGCAAGTGCGCTCGTAGCGGCTTGTGAGCAGGTTGTGTTACCCAACGAATGAGACCGTCTCTGGATTACGAAGAATTCGTTGCATGTTGCGGCGAAGTATTGGAAGTGTTACGTCGAATGGGTGAGTCGAAATCCAGCGGGAGATGGAGTGTGTGGACGACTTCTCGACTGTGTTGCTGAGAGCACGAGGGTTTATCAGTTGCGAAACAGGTGCTAAAATCCCGCCGTTTACCGCGGGGAGGATGTCACGCACCCGAGTTCTGAAGAGAACTTCTGGAGGGCGTCCTTCTCCTCTGGTGCGAGATTCTCCGAATGCTTAATTCGTGTGTGGAGTGTTTCAATCGCAGGCGGCAACCTTGGCACACTCTGAGTTTGAACGGGCAAGAATTTGAAATCTTGGTATATATCCGGGAGGCGCCATAGCTTTTCATCACGGTTCGGGGTTGAGAGTCTCGACTGAAGATCGAGCCGTCTTCCTCCCCGCGAGCGAAGCGAACGGAGAAAACAGAGCTAACTGAATCCGACGGGCTGGTCGGCTTCCCACCCGACGGCGGTGACTGCACGTTGGATCGCTTCGAGTCGCCGTTCCACGACGTCCAGCGGATGTGCGTCGATGAACGCCGCTGGTTCGTGTGCAACGGGCGTCGCGCCGTGGTTGACTTGCAGGTGGACCGAACCGAGATCATCGTGTGTGTCGTCCTGATGCCAGCCCACCAGTAGACGCCGCTCCGGCTCGATCCAGTTGATCCAGTAGTACTCGTACGGGTCGCCGGTCTGTAGTTGAAACCCGATTTCGACGCGCGCATCGGTCGCTGGATACTCGTCGTCACCGAAGAACTGCCGTGGATTCACGTCGCCGACGACACGATACGGGCCGGGGTCGCGGGGTTCAGTGCGTCGCCGTCGGACATCGCTGAACTCACCGCCGAGCTGGTTCCGGATGCGACCGTGGAGCCGCTTGCTTTGCAGGTTCGTCCGGTTTGCGAGAAAGACGACCATCAGGCGAGTGTCGACGGAGAGTCAGTCCGCGGTGACGAGAGCTCGATAACGTCGTCGTACAGCTGGAGAGCGTGCTTTACGAGCCCGAGCTCCGTGTTGATGGCCTCCCACGTGGCGATCACGTTGCGACGCTCACGAAGCTCCGCAGCCGAGAACTTTCCGTCAGCGAGTTGTTTCCGGAACTCGTCGAGCGAACCGGCGTCGTACTCCGTCGCCAGCGCTTCCTGCTCCTGTTTTAGTTCCGTGAGTTGGCCCTCCAGCTCGTCGCGCGAGTGAGCTTCGATCAGGCCCGTTACCTCGTCGAAGAGCATCCGCACGGGGTTCAGGTCGTAGGCTTTCGTCCCGTCGACGGTCGTCTCGGTGACCCAGTCGTCGCTCTGTAGCCGCTGGAGTTCGTCGTCGGCTGTCGTGCGCGAGACGTCTGCCCGGTTCGCGATCTCCTGTACCGGCGTCGGCTCGTCCAACAGCTCGACGACGTGCCGGACGCGCTCACGCCCGCTCAGCTCCTCCGTCCACGATCCCGAATTCGAGTCGGCCACTGTCTCCGCTAATGCACCAGTAATAGTAAATAATTCGCCTCTGCTCAGATATACGAACCGTAGTGACGGTCGGACGGAGCGCTCCCCGGCCGCCGCGAGCAGAGAACCAACACTCTTGTCGGATCGAACCGATAGTACCCTCGGATGAGCGACGACACGCGCCGCTGGCTGGCTCGCTACAAACAGCCGCTACGGAACGTGATGGGTGTGTTCTACGTGATCGCGGGCGTGATGCATTTCGTCGTTCCGGAGACCTACGCGGGGGTGATTCCGCCGCAGTTCCCGCGTCCGCTCGCGCTCGCGTATCTCTCGGGCATAGCCGAGGTCGTACTCGGCGTCGGCGTGCTGTTCGAGCGGACGCGGCGGTACGCCGCCTGGGGGGTCATGGCGCTACTGATAGCGATCTTCCCGGCGAACGTCTACATGGCGACGGAGGGGATCGTGGTCGATGCCGCGCCGGCGTGGGCCACGGGTCTCGCCCGCATCGCGGGGTGGCTTCGGCTTCCGCTCCAAGGCGTGTTGATCGCGTGGGCGGGATGGTACACGCGGGCGTGAGATCGGAGAGCGTCACGGGATGACAGACGGGGTTACCGTTATGTCGCTCGCTCAGTCAGATGGTCGCGGATGTGGTTTATCGATCAGTTCCGACGACGGACTGCGTGGACCGCACACGCGAACGCGCGTCGGTGGCACGCGCCCGCCGACCCGTGGTCGCTTCTCCACGTGCCGCCTGCGCGCGTGGAACGCTGGACGGTCGTTTCCCTCCTGTGGGGACTCGGCCGCGTACGGGGCGGCGACTGGGACCGCCCTCCCGAGACGACGCGACTCGACGAGACGCCGATGATCGTCGGGCTTCGCCAGCGTTTCGAGAAGGACCGTCCGTGGGTGGAGACGGAGTACTACGACCACGTGCGTGAGCGAATCGACGAGGACGGGTCCTACAGAGGGTTCGACTCAATGGAAGCAGTATCATCGGAGCATCTGCCGGCGATCGACGCACTCTACGAATCGATACGGGACGACGGCTACCGCCCGAACCGTGGCACGGTGTACGACGAGCCGGTCGACGCGACTCGCATCCACGATCTCGAACCGATGGTGCTCATCGGGCGTAACGGCGAGATCATCTGGACGGAGGGGTTCCACCGATACGCGCTCGCTGCTATCGCCGGCGTCGAGGCGATCCCGGTGTACGTACTACAGCGACACGCGGCGTGGCAGCGCGTGCGTGAACGGATCGCCGCGGGCGAACAGACCGAGCACGACGGCCACCCCGATCTCCGAGAGCTATGACCCGTCGAGCGTCGCCGCGAGAATCCCGGCCGTCTGTCCGAGACCGACGAGGAGAATCCCGCCGGTCGTCACGCTCCGTCGCGTGAGATCGAGGAGAACAGCGAGATCGGTCGCCGCGAGAAAGCCGACCGTTCCGACGCCGGCGAGGAGTCCCCCGACGGTGTGAACGCTGGCGCGGGCCACGTCGAATCGGCCGGTGAAGACGAGTCCCATCGCGGGGAGGAGCATCCAGCCGGCGACGGCGAGCCGGGCGATGGCTTCGTTGGTCGTCGCGACGGCGTAGAGACCGGCCGTCGACAGGAAGCCGCCACCGACGACGACCGCGAGCCACGCCCGGAGGACGCGCGATCGGACCATCTCGCGGGCCGATAGCACGGCAAACGCGACGAGCAACGCCGTCATAATCCCGAGACCGATCCCGACAGTTCGCGTGGATATCCATCCGCGGGCGGCCGCGAGCGTGAACAGCCACGCGAGCGGAACGAGACCGGCGGGCGCAGTGGCACGGAGGCGACGGAGCATACCACTGATCGAGGACGAGCCGCCAAGAGAGTGTCTCTCACGGTCTGGGCCGCGAATCCGCAGCCTTATGAGTGGGTAGACAGAGTGTAGTGTATGGCACAAGGTCAGGTTGACTTCTTCAACGACACCGGCGGCTACGGATTCATCGAGACTGACGAGGAGGACGAGGACGTGTTCTTCCACATGGAAGACGTCGGCGGCCCGGATCTCGAAGAGGGACAGGAGGTCGAGTTCGACATCGAGCAGGCCGAGAAAGGCCCCCGCGCGACCAACGTCACTCGACTATAACGGTACTCGACCGTACCGTCACCGCGACGGTACGTAATCGAACACAGACGACTTCTCCGTATTTTTCACACCGAGAAGCCGCCGCTCACGCCAACGGATCGGCGGCGCGGTAGTAGTGACACAGCTCCAGTCCCGTCGCGTCCGTTTCGGGCGTCGCCGGCAGCGTCCGGAGTTCGGTGCTCCCGGGACGGGCCGTGTAGCCGAGCGCGAGCGCGTCCAACACCGACTCGATACGGACGGCGTGACCGGCGACGGCCTCTGCGGCCGCCTGCACCGTCGGCGGAGCGTCGGGATCGAACTCCGCGAGCGCGCGCATCCGCTCGGCGTAGCCGCCCGCAC
This sequence comes from Halobacteriales archaeon QH_7_65_31, assembly GCA_003021785.1. Lineage (GTDB taxonomy): Archaea > Halobacteriota > Halobacteria > Halobacteriales > Haloarculaceae > Halosegnis. Next base: position 88,010 of record PXQU01000014.1, read on the forward strand.
GCCGGCGGTCGTGAGCGAGCGGCGCGCCGGCGAACGCCCGAAAACAGAGCTCGGCGTGCGACTCACCGAAGACGGCCCGGGTCTCGGGGATCTCCTGAAGGAGTTCGTCGACGGCGGCGATCGGCTCACTGGCGGTGAACGCCCGTTCCGAAAGCGACTGGCCGGTCTTGCGCTCCATCACCCGGGCCGCGGCGGGATAGCGTCGCTTGCGCGTCGCCTCCCTGACCGGCGGCGTCACCACCTCGTCGGCGCGATCCCCGACAACGCTCCGGGTCAGCTCGTCCGGCTCGCGCGTCGGCTTCCCTTCCTCCACGAGACCGACAGGCACGTCCACGAGGACTCGCGTCGCGTCGTCCGCCACGTCGCTCCACAGCCGCCCGATCTCCTCGTACACCGTCGTGGACTCGTAGCCGTCGGCGAAGGCGGTCGCTACCCACTGTTCTCCCGTCCAGTGTGCCCCGACGAACAGCGCCATGCGGCTACTCGCGGCCCGGAGAATAAAAGTCCGAGCCGCTCGCGTCCGGCTATCCGAGCCGGGCCATCTCCTCGGCCGAGAGCTCGATCTCACCGGCCGCGACGTTGGCTTCGAGGTGGTCGATGTCCGATGTCCCCGGAATCGGGAGCATCACGTCCGAGCGGTGGAGTGTCCACGCCAGTGCGATCTGGTAGCGGCTCGCGTCGTGGGCAGCGGCGATCTCGTCGATGCCCTCTACGTCGTCCAGCTCGCCGGCCGCGAGCGGATACCACGGCATGAAGCCGACGCCGTACTCCTCACAGGCGTCGAGGACGCGCTCGTCCTCGTCGGGCCGGTGTGCGACGTTGTACCGGTTCTGAACCGTCGCGATGTCGACGATCTCGCGGGCCGTTTCGAGCTGGTCGACCGTCACGTTCGAGAGCCCGACGTGGTTCACGAGACCGTCGTCTTTCAGCTCGGCGAACGTCTCCACCGATCTCTCGAAGTCGGTCTCGGGGTCGGGTCGGTGGAACTGATACAGGTCGATGGTATTGACGCCGAGCCGGTCGCGAGAGGCGAGTACCTGATTCCGGATGTAGTCGGGATCGCCGTGGGGGAGCCAGTCGCCGTCCGCCTCACGAAGCAGGCCGGCTTTCGTCGCGACGACGGCGTCGTCTGGCGCGCCCGCTTCACCGAGGAGTCGCTCGCTCGTGCCCGGGCCGTACGAGTCCGCAGTGTCGATGAAATCCACACCGAGTTCGAGCGCGCGCTCGACGACCGCACGAGCGTTCTGTTCGTCCTCCGGCGCGCCGATGACTCCCGCACCGCAGAGTCGCATCGCGCCGAAGCCGAGTCGGTTCACCGTCAGCTCACCGCCGATATCGAAGCTATCCACATCTGCCACTCGCCCGCGTCCGGCAAAGGAGCGTCGCCCGAACGTCGGCTAACAGACCAGCTGTGTCACGTAGATACGGCCGTCTGCCCGCACCAGCCCGATCCCCTGTCGGGTCGCGTTCTCGTCGAGGAGCGTCGCGCGATGAGTCGGCGAGTCGAGCCACTCCCGGACGGTTCGCTCGGCGTACGTCCGTTCGGTGACGAGCAGCCCACCCTGTTCGGTGTAGTAGATGTTTTCGGCGGCGAAACAGTCCACGCCGAACCGCTCCAGTCGGTCGGCCGGCGTCGAGCCGTTCGGTGCGACGTGACCGACGTACCCCTGACGGGCCATGTCCCCGCTGTGTGCCCTCGTGACGACCGTGAGGGAATCGCTCTCCGTCAGCGGGGGAAGTCCGCGCTCGGCCCGCACCTCGTTCACCTCGGTGACGATGCGCGACTCGGCGCGCTCCTCGTCGAAGCCGACTGGACCGGTCGTGACAGCGAGTATCGCCGTGACCGCGAGCGCGACGGCGACGACGGCGATCAGTCCGACGGCGATGCGGCGAGGGTTCGACAGCGCCCGGCCATCAGCTGGAGCCGTCTGCCTGCGACCGGCGTCCGGGTTCGTGTACCACCGGCTGCTGTCGCTCTCGACACCGGGACAGTCGTGTTCCTCGGGCGAGCGATGCGTCTCACACACCGGCGTGCCACAGTGGACACAGGCGTCGCTGACGGCGACCGACTCGTCACAGACGACACAGCTACTCATGGGTCGAACAGCCCCGCGACGTCGTCCTCGCGGGCCTGTCTGCGGGTGACGTGCTGGTCGAGTCGCTGGCGTATGACGCCCCGTCGCTCCCCGTGGAGGAAGTCGAGGACGAGCGTGACGAACGGGCTGTTCGGCTCGTCTGGGAGGTCAGCGAGGGCGAACGCCGCGCCCGTCTCCAGCAGGTCGGCGTCGTAGCCGGTTGCGTCGGCGACGAGCGGGGCCGCCACTGCGACGGCGGGATACCGGAGATCCCGCACGTCGAGCTGTGACCCGTCGTACCGTAGCTTCGGGGGGCGTTCGTCGGCTACCTCGCCGTACTCGTCACGACAGGCGATGAGCCACCGTCGGACGGGTGCGAGATCGATCTCTCCCTCGTGTCCGTCGAGGTATCCGAGCGCGCTGTCGGCGAGCCCCTGCGCTCCCTCGCGGTTTCCGGTCGTGACGTGGTGGGCGGCGGCGGCGTACTGGATGAGTCCCTGCAGATAGTCGCGTCGCTCGCCGGCGGCGTCGAGATACGACGGCTCCCACGCGTCGTGGGCGGCGTGGTAGTGGCCGGCGTTGAAGACGGCGACGCCGGCTCGGAGCCGGTCGGCAGGCGAGACGTGCACAGCGGCTGTTCGCGCCGGAGCCTGAAAACGGCAACAGTCGAGATCGGTCGCGTCGAGAAGAACGTCCGGTCAGCGATTCGAACGCTGGTCCCTGGCTCCGCAAGCCAAGAGGATAGTCCACTACCCTAACCGGACTCACCTGTCCTTTCGCGGTTCCAGTGAAAGGGTTTGCGATTCAGCGAGCGAACGTTGATAGGTGATTGGGGACACAGACCCGGCGTGACGACCAGCCAACGACAATGCTTAATCGCGACCCTCACATGAAATCCGTAACGATGAGCGAGATCGAGGAGGTCTACGAGGATCTCGATACCGAGGAGGTCTCCTTCGAGGAGTTCGAGGAGGCGGTGGAGGCGAAGGTTGAGCAGATGGGCGGGCTCGCCGACGAGGAGACCGCCGCGATGTTACTCGCACACGAGCTCACCGAAGGGGAGGTCGAGGGGATCGCCGACATCGAACCGGGGATGGAGGAAGTGAAGTTCCTCGCCAAGGTGGTGTCGATCGACGAGATCCGCACGTTCGAGCGTGACGAGGGCGAGGACGGTCAGGTGTGTAACATCGAGGTCGCCGACGAGACGGGACAGGTCCGCGTCGCGCTCTGGGACGAGGACGCGACCGCCGCCGAAGAGCAGCTCGAAGCCGATCAGGTGCTGCGGGTGAGCGGCCGCCCGAAGGAGGGGTACAACGGTCTGGAGGTGAGCGCCAACCGCGTCGAGGGCGACGCCGAGGCGACCATCGACGTGGATATCGGTGACGACTCCAGTATCGACGCGCTCACGATCGGGCAGTCGGACGTGAACCTGCTCGGAACGGTCCTCTCGACGGACACCGTCCGGACCTTCGACCGCGACGACGGCAGCGAGGGGCGCGTGTCGAACCTCACGCTCGGTGACGAGAGCGGGCGCGTGCGCGTCACCCTCTGGGACGACCGGGCCGACCGCGCCGAGGAGCTGGACACCGGTGTCTCCGTCGAGATCATCGACGGCTACGTGCGCGAGCGCGACGGCTCGCTCGAACTCCACGTCGGGGACCGAGGCGCGATCGAGGAGACCGACGAGGACGTGGAGTACGTCCCCGAGACGACGCCTATCGACGACGTAGAGCTAGAGGACACCGCCGATATCGCGGGTGTCGTCCGCTCTGCCGACCCGAAACGGACCTTCGATCGCGACGACGGCAGCGAAGGGCAGGTCCGCAATATCCGCGTGCAGGACGAGACGGGCGACATCCGCGTCGCGCTGTGGGGTGATAAGGCCGACCTCGATATCGCGCCCGGCGACGAGGTCTCCTGTACCGACGTGGAGATTCAGGACGGGTGGCAGGACGATCTGGAGGCCTCTGCCGGCTGGCAGTCGACCGTCTCCGTGCTCGAAGACGGGGCGACCGCCGCCGGCGCGGTCGAGACGGACACCGACGAGTCCGGGGAGGAGACGGGACTCGGTGCGTTCGCGGGCGATTCGACCGCCGAGACCGGATCGGACACCGAATCGGCAGGTGAGACCACCGACACCGAGCGCGACGCCGACGCCGGCACGGCCGTCGAGTTCACCGGTACGGTCGTCCAGACGGGCGACCCGGTGATGTTGGACAACGGCGAGGAGGCCCGGACGGTCGTGACGAACGAGGAGGTCCGGCTCGGTCAGGAGGTGACCGTCCGCGGGGCCGCCGAGGACGGGACCATCCACGCCGAGGAGCTGTTCTGAGTCGCGAACCACCGCTCCTTTGCTCACAGCGCGCGAGGAGCGGGGTATGCAGCTGACAGAACAGACGTGGACCGACGCGCGCGACAGCGACGCCGATATCGCGCTGTTACCGGTCGGCAGCACCGAACAGCACGGCCCGCACGCCCCACTCGGCGTCGATCACCTCTCGGCGGCCGCGATCGCCGAGGCAGGTGCAGACGCCTACGACGGTGCGGCGGTCGTCGGGCCGACGATTCCGATCGGCGTCGCCGAGGAACACCGCGCGTTCGACGGGACGATGTGGGTGCGCGAGGACAGCTTCCGCGCGTACGTCGGCGACAGCGTCCGGTCGCTCGCGGACAGCTTCGAGCGGGTCGTCGTCGTCAACGGCCACGGCGGCAACACGGACGCGCTCAGAGAGCTCTGTGGCCGGGTCACCCGCGACACCGACGGCTACGTCGTCCCGTTCACGTGGTTCGACGTCGTCACGCCGGACGTGCCGCTCGGCCACGGCGGCGGCGTCGAGACCTCGCTCATGTTGCACCTGTATCCGGAGCTGGTGCGCGAGGAGCGGTTCGAGGCGGCGGCCGCGGGAATGGCCGAGCGGTTCGGCGTCTTCGTCGACGGGACGAACCTCGCGTACGACTTCGACGAGTTCACCGAGTCGGGGAACATCGGCGATCCGCACGACGCGAGCGCGGCGCTCGGCGAGGAGCTGCTGGCGGAGTCTGCGGCGGCGCTGGCGAACGTGATGGCCGCCGTCGTCGAGCGGTAACTACTCGTCGTCGGCCTCGGCGCTCGCCTCGCCGTCGGCGTCTTGGAGTGCACCGCGAAGCCCCGGGAGCGTCGAGGCGAGGTCAGCGGCTTCCCCGTGGGCCGTCTCGATCTCACCGAGCAGGGACTCCAGCTCGTCGATCTCGGCTTCGAGATCGTCGCCGTCCTCGAAGGCGTCGGCGCGCTGGCCGATGACGAACTGCTTTTTCGCCTCGCGCAGGGAGTCGGCGGCGTCACCGGTGTCGAGTGCGCCCTTCAGCGCGTTCAACACGCCGAGCGTGTTGTCGGCGTCGACGGCCCAGACGGAATCGGCGTCGGGGAGCGCCGCGCGCGCCTCCGCCAGCGCGTCCTCTACCTCGGCGCGCATCTCCGTGGCCGCCTCACCGAACAGTTCGTCGTCGTCGAAGCTCGATTGGCTCATACGCGTGATTCGGGGGCCGATAGTATATAAACGCGCCCGAACGTGAAAGTGAAACACGTCGTCGCGAGGGACACGATCGCGCCCGTCGCTCCGGTTAGGCGCGGACGATAACGCGGTCCTGACCTCGGATCGTCGGCGCTCAGCCGGAGTCTGACACGTCCACGACACGCATTCGCGGATAGCCGTCCTCCATCTCCATCGCCGTCTCCACGTCGATCCCCTCGTAGCTGATCTGCATCCGTACGTCCATCAGCGAGCCGGTGAGTTCGGTGTAGCTCTCGGCGTGGTCGATCGCCTCGCGGACGCGCGACTCGTGGATAGCGACGGTGACGGACGCACAGAACGGCTGGTTCTCGATCGCGTCCTCCATCGCGCGCTCCAGCGAGTCGGTCGAGTCGGGGGCGACGGGCGTCCCCGCGAACTGGTGGTAGAGCGTCCCGAACTTGATGCCTGCTTCGAAGCAGGCGGTCTCGGCGTCGGTGGCGTCCATACGCACCACTGAGGTGCGGGGGATATGGGCGTCTCGGCTCGCGGCGGATCCGGCAGTCCGGCGAGCGACACGCCACCCGTCCGGGACCGGCGGAACCGGACGTTTCTTGTCTCGGTCACTCCTCGCCTCGGACATGAACGACCCCGTTCTGTTGACCGGCGCGGGCGGGCGTGTCGGCGGGGCCATCCTCGACGGACTGCGCGAGCGCTACGACTGGACGCTGCTGTTTCACAGCCAACCCGCCGAGGAGCCAGACACCGAGTATCTCGTCGGCGACGTGACTGACCCCGAGCTGATGGCCGAGGCGTGTGCCGGCGTCGATGCCGTCGTCCATCTCGCGGGCGACCCCCGCAGAGACGCGCCGTGGGAGTCGGTGCTCGACAACAACATCCACGGGACGAAGGTGCTGTACGACGCGGCCGTCGACGCCGGTGTCGATCGGCTCGTCTACGCCTCCTCAAACCACGCCGTCGGCCACTTCGAGACCGATCGGAGCCCCGAGCTGTACCGCGTCGACGACGCGTTCAGACTCGACGGGACGGAACGCCCTCGCCCGGGGAACTTCTACGGCGTCTCGAAGGTCGCCGGCGAGACGCTCGGTCGCTACTACCACGACGAACACGGCGTCTCCGTGTGTAACGTCCGCATCGGCAACCTGACCGAGGGCCATCCTCCCGTCGATTACGAGCGCGGGCAGGCGATGTGGCTCTCACACCGCGACTGCGCCCATCTCCACGAGCGCGCACTGGAGGCGAGCTATGAGTACGAGGTCGTCTACGGCATCTCCGATAACGACCGGAAGTACTACTCGCTGGAGCGCGCGAAGGAGGCGCTGGGGTACGAGCCGCGGGACAACTCCGCGGAGTGGGACGGTACAGAGCGGATCGAAGGCGCAGATCGCTGAGGCCGTCTTCGGGGGCGTCGTTGTCTGCGATCAGTGAGGTGATCGTCCCTTGACCGTGACTGTCCCGCTCGACAACGAGGGTCGCACAGCAACACCACCACGAGCGACCCGAGCCGTCGTATCCTCGCGATCCGACCGCTACGGTCGCGACCACGGGGCGACTCCCGGTGTCGATCACTCGGCGCTGTCCCGAACGCATCGGGACCGGCGTCGAGCAAGCGATACCACTTTGCTCCCCACGGTCACAGTTCAACTCATGAGCACTGACGACATCCGAATCGGGGCACACACCTCGATAGCGAAGAGCGCGGGACCGTACGACGGCCCGGCCAACGCCGTCCATCTCCAGCTCGATCACGGGGGAAACTGCGGGCAGATATTCTCTCACTCTCCACAGGTGTGGCAGTCGCCGGACCTCCCCGAGGAGGCGGTCGCGCAGTTTCGCGAGCTGGCCGAGGAGAACGACGTCGGCCCGTGGGTCATCCACACCTCGTATCTCGTCAACCTCTGTACGCCGAAAGACGACCTGCGCCGGAAATCACTGCAATCGATGCAGGAGGAGGTGGACGTGGCGAACCGAATGGGTGTCCCGTACGTGAACGTCCATCTCGGGGCACACACCGGCGCGGGGGTCGAGGGCGGACTCCGAAACGCCGGCTCCGTGCTCGATGAACTTGACGTGCCAGACGACGTGACGGTGCTCGTCGAGTCGGATGCGGGATCGGGAACCAAGCTCGGCGGCCAGTTCGAACATCTCGCGACGGTCGCCGACGAGACGAGCGAGGAAATCGAGTTCTGTCTGGACACGGCCCACACCTTCGCGGCCGGCTACGATCTCTCGACGGAGGCAGGCGTCGAGGCGACGTTCGACGAGTTCGACGACGTGGTCGGTCTCGACCGGCTCGCGTACGTCCATCTCAACGACTCGAAACACGCCTGTGGCACACACAAGGACGAACACGCCCACATCGGCGAGGGCGAGATCGGCGTCGAGGGGATGCGAGCGTTCATCGACACCGCCGCCGATCTCGGTGTTCCGATGGCGCTGGAGACCCCGACCGAGGACGGGCGGTCGTTCGCGTGGAACATCGAGCGCGTCCGCGAGCTGTATCGGGCCTGACGGTCACGCCGACTCAGCGACGCCGGTGTCGAGGAATCGGTTCAGCTGATCGAACTCTTCGGGCGAGAGAATTACCTCCGTCTCGAAGCCATCGAACCGCTCGAAGTCGTCGTCGATGGTGACGACCGTGTCCACGCCCTCTGTGAGTGCGATCTCCGCGTAGTAGCCGTCCCAGCCACCGACGTTGGCGTCGCCGGCACGGCCCAAGCCGTCGCGGACGATCGATTCGGTCATCCCCTCGTACCAGTGGATGCGGCGTGCACCCAGAAGGTTCTGGAGTAGCCGCGACGCCTCCGCGTTCGTGTGTCCGAGATAGCTGCTGAGGACGTGATGTGCGCCGACGACCGCAGCACGAGGGACGATAGCGTCGATATCACCGACGACCGCGGCTCGAACGTACTCCAGTGCGTTCTCCCGGATCGGTGTGTCGGCGTGTGCGAGCGCGACGACACCGACGTCGAACAGGTACGTGTCCGACGCGTCACTCATCGTCTGACTCTGCGCCCTCTCGAACTGTCTCGCGGAACGACCCTGCGACCGCGTCACCGGTCAGCGGCTTCGTCTCCCGATCCGACGCGTCCGGAACGAGCTGTTCCATCCGCCACAGCAGCGCTTCGGGGTCGTCCTCCGGTTCGATAACCGCTTTTCCGTCCTCCTCGCGGACCTCTACGACCGTGCCGGGCGTGATATCAAGTCGTTCACGGACCTCCTGTGGTAGGACGATCCGACCCTTCGCGTCTACCTTTGCCATATTCCCACTACTTGTGGGAGTAACGTAACGGTGTCGGCCAGCCGACCGTTCCCTCAACGCTGAATACGCTGGCCTCGAACACCACGTATGGAGAAACTCTCCGTCGACGACGTAGAATCGGACGGCATGGGCGCGGCAGACCGACGCGGGCTCTCGGAGCCGCTCAACACGAGCGATCTCGCGATCAACTACTATCACCTCCAGCCCGGCGAGGGGTTCTCCGGTGGGCTACACGCCCACATGGATCAGGAGGAGCTGTTCTTCGTCATCGACGGCGAGGCGACGTTCGAACTGCCAGACGAGACCGTCACCGTCGGTGAGCGAGAGGCGATCCGATTCGCGCCGGGCGAGTTCCAGCGCGGCTCGAACGAGAGCGACAGCGACCTCACCGCGCTGGCGCTCGGCGCACCGCGCGACAGCGAGGACGTGCGCGTCCCGCAGCCGTGTCCCGAGGGCGACAGCGACGACATGCGGATCCGGTTCGGCGAGGGCGAGATGACGCTCGTCTGTCCGGAGTGCGGGACGGAGCTCGAAGGATAGAGCCGACGGCGTTTTCTACGACCGGGCGAACAGAACGTGTGCGCCGCTTCTCCGCCGAGTACCTCGACCGGACGCGCGAGGGGCTGTGGGCCGACAGGCGCGCGCTCGACCCGCTCCGGCTCGGCGACCGCGACTCCGTCCTCGACGTCGGCTGCGGAACGGGGGAGCTCGCGGCCGCGATCGACGAGGAGACCGACGCTCGGCTCGTCGGCTCCGACCGCGACACCGACCTGCTCGCACGGCTCCCTTCCGACGTGTCTGGAGTGCGTTCGGACGCCTACCGACTCCCGTTTCCCGACGACAGCGTCGATCTCGTCGTTTGTCAGGCGCTGTTGATCAACCTCCCCGATCCCGAGCGCGCGCTCCGCGAGTTCGGCCGCGTCGCGAGTGAGTCCGTCGCGGCCGTCGAACCCGACAACAGCGCCGTCACCGTCGAATCGACCGTCGCGAGCGAGCCGCGACTGGCCGACGAGGCCCGGACGCGCTACATCGACGGCGTCGAGACGGACGTGACCCTCGGCAGCCGACTGACCGACCTGTTCGAGACGGTCGGCTTCACGGCGGTCCGGACAGCACGGCGCGACCAGACACAGACGATTGCGCCGCCGTACTCGGAGACCGATCTCGAAGCCGTCGGTCGGAAGGCACGCGGTGACGCGATCCGCTCTCAGCGAGACGCGTTCGCCGGTGACGCTGCCGCCGTGGACCGACTGCGCGCGGCGTGGCGCGAGATGGGCCGGGAGGCGGTCGAACAGGCGCAGGCCGGTGCGTACGAGCGCACCGAGACGGTCCCGTTCCACGTCGCCGCCGGTAACGTATAACCGACTGAACAGAAGCCGAGTTCTGCGTAACGCTAACTATCTGCCGCCGTGAGCGGTCGTATGGATCCACGTGTCCGCGAGCACGCCGAGGTGCTCGTCAACCACAGCACCGAGATCGAACAGGGCGATCACGTTCTCATCAGAGGACAGCCGGCCGCCGAGGACCTCATCGTCGCGGTAAACGAGCTGTGCGGTGAACGCGGTGCGATCACCTCTGTCTCGATGAGTTCCTCGCGTGCCGGACGGGCGTACATGCGCGCACTCGACGAGGAACACGTCGCGCTCAACGAGATGGCGCTGGCGGAGATCGAGGCGGCCGACGCGATGATCTCCGTTCGTGGCCAAGAGAACATGTCCGAGCAGAGCGACGTTCCCTCGGAGATTCGCCAACAGCAGTCCGCGGCGAACAAACCGATCCAGCAGGAGTATCTCGACAAGCGGTGGAACGGAACGCAGTTCCCGACGCCGTCGGGTGCACAGAAGGCCGAGATGTCCACGGAGGCCTACGAGGAGTTCGTCTGGAGCGCCGTCAACAAGGACTGGGACGCCGTCGAGGCGTATCAGTCACAGTTGGTCGACATTCTGGAGGACGCCGACGAGGTGCATATCAGATCCGGCGAGACGACGGACGTGCGAATGTCTATCGCCGGAAACATCGTGAAGAACGACTGCGGGAAACACAATATGCCGGGCGGTGAGGTGTTCACCGCGCCCGTGGCCGACAGCGTCGACGGCGAGGTGCTGTTCGACAAACCGGTGATGGTCCACGGTCGCGAGGTGCTCGGCGCGCGGCTCGTCTTCGAGGACGGCGAGGTCGTCGAACACGACGCCGAGAAGAACGCCGACGTGCTCACGTCGCTGTTAGAGACGGACGAGGGAGCGCGGTATCTCGGCGAGCTGGGGATCGGGATGAACCGCGATATCGACGAGTTCACGTACAACATGCTGTTCGACGAGAAGATGGGCGACACCGTCCACATGGCGATCGGGATGGCCTACGAGGACACCGTCGGCGAGGAGAACGAGCGCAACGACTCCGCGGTTCACACCGATATGATCGTGGATATGAGCGAGGACTCCTTCATCGAGGTGGACGGCGAGCGGATTCAGGAGGACGGGACCTTCGTGTTCGAAGACAGGGAGTAGTTCAGCCGAACGGAGTGAGGCTGAACAAGAACGACGCGGGAGGGAGGAACGACCGACACGCGGAGTAGTCTAGTCAAACGTAGCATCGAGGACTTTCGCTCGTATTCGTTCATCTGTGATGAGTTGATATACGAGAGGATCGTGACTTTTGCGCGACGGGGAGCGACTAAACCGTCCTACCTCGTTGACTGCTGCCCGTATCCACGCCCGTTTGAAATCTGCGTCGGCCATCGGATACTCACCAACTGCATATTCCAGTAAATATGGTGGAGCATTTTCACCATCAAACTGAACATCATGTCTCGATCTCTCTACGTACTCCTCGATTTTATTACTATTTCCTGAAATTATAAACTCAGCCCCTCCCGACGGGTGTCGAAAAAGTGTGAGCACGTACCTGCTTCCAATTGTGAAGTGTATTCCTCCACCCGACTTTGGAACAGACGTAACGACCTGCTCATCCGACTCCGATAGCTCGGCAATCTCTATCAGTTCACGCATCAGGTCGAGATGCCGCTCAACCCATACTCTACTCGGCGCGCGCTGAATCCGGGCAAGTAGTCGATCGTATATCTCGTCATCTACTGGCTTTTCACTATCGTCGTCACTTGAGTGACGACCGCGGATTCGTGTCGCTCGGGGACGTGGCGTGTTCTCCACCGATGACGTGAACGATTGCGAGGATCGTCTTGTTTCACCAGACCATTCCATCGAATCCCGAACCATCTCCGGAGAAATCGACGTGGAACGGGACCGGATACCGTCGAACCACGCGTGTAACTCGGCTACGTCGTCAGTGTCAGACAGCACGACAGACATCTCTTCGCGACGAGTAAGCCCTGTATCTGTAAGATTCGCCGATCCGAGAAGTGCTGTCTCCGATGTTAGCACGACTTTCGCGTGGAGTCCATCGAGGGTTCGGATGCAGTCCGGATCCGCTTCGAGCCAAGAGATCACCTGTTCCCACGTCTCGGTTTCGCGAGCCGACGCGAGCCACTCGTCTCCATCGGTAAGCAACTGCCACGATTCTGCGCGAGCGTCGATAGTCGCTAACACACCCGGAGAGACATACGGGCAGGCAATCCTCACAGATTGCCCCTCGCTTACCTTTTCAATCGCTTCGTCGAATGGAGAGCGCTCCCCGTCGTAACTCCCCTCGTGATGATACACCAGCTGGCTCATACCACGATGTTGCTATCGTATCACAAAGAGCCATCGCGAAATCGCCTGTTACACCACGTCGCTCTCGACGACGCGTTCCGACACGTCGAGCGCGCGAATCGCCTCGGCGGCCGCCTCCGCGTCGCTCTCCTCGTCGACCATCGCGAGCGCCCGCTCCAGCGTGGCGAAGACGAACTCGTTGTCGCGGAGCTTCTGACGTGCCGAATCGCTTACCGTCCCGCCGTCGCCTTCATCGGCCCACAGGAGGGCGGCGCGCGGGTCCAGCGGGCGCGTGTCCGCCCCGGCGTCGAACTTCGCGAGCCGCTCTGTCACCGCCCGCTCGAACCCGGTGTTAGAGACGGTCACGCGAAACGGCAACTCCTCGCCGTTAGGCAGGAGATGAGCGACGAGACAGGCGGCAGGATCCACGTACCCGGAATCGTCGGCTCGAAGCAGCTCGGGGTTCGCTTCCGCCCACGCCGCACGGACGCTCTTTCCGACGCCGGACACGTCGTATCGCTCCTCGAACTCGGCTTCGCGGTCGGGGCTGTCCTTGAACAGCAGGTCCTTGGTGAGGTAGAGATCGACGCGGGGGACGGGATCGAGTCCGACGGCGATATCGCCGGCGATCCAGATCTCGCGCAGCGGGACGGGGAGGGGGCCGTTCGCGCGATCGAGCAGCCGTTCGATGATCGCGACGGCGCGCTCGCGGTCGATCCCGGCGGTCACGTCTGTCATACGAGCTGAACGGGGGTGTCGGACAAACCGCTTGCGTCCGCGCGCCGGGCGAGCGAAAGCCGTAATCTCCTCGACCCGAAATCGGGGGGCATGGACTGTAGTAAGTGCGGGGCGGATGCGATTACCCATCTCGCCTACTCCGGGCTCCATCTCTGTGCGGGCTGTTTCACGCAGTCGGTCGAGAAGCGGGTCCGACAGCGCATCCGCGAGGATAGCGTCGTCCCCGACGACGCGACGCCCGAGGAGCCGGACACGTGGGTCATCGGGCTCTCCGGCGGGAAAGACAGCGTCGTCCTCACGAAGATCCTCCACGACACCTTCGAGCAGGACCCGCGCATCGAACTCGTCGGGCTGACGATCCACGAGGGTATCGAGGGGTATCGCGACGAGAGCGTCGACGCCTGTGTCGAACTCACTGACGAGCTTGGCGTCTCCCACGAACTCGTCACCTACGAGGAGGAGTTCGGCGTCCGGATGGACGACGTGGCTGACGCTGACCCCGAGGGGATGGCTCCCTGTGCCTACTGCGGCGTGTTCCGACGGGACGTGCTCGAACGCTACGCCGACGAGCTCGGCGCGGATAAGCTGTTCACGGGTCACAATCTCGACGACGAGGCACAGACCGCGATGATGAACTTCTTAGAGGGAGACCCCCGACAGATCGCCAAACACTTCGACGCCTCGCTCGGTGGATTCGACGACCGCGAGACGCAGGAGACGTTCGTCCCCCGCGTGAAGCCGCTGCGTGACGTACCGGAAAAAGAGGTCGCGCTCTACGCCCACACCGAGAACCTCCCGGCCCACATCACGGAGTGTCCTCACTCAAGCGAGGCGTATCGCGGCGAGATTCAGGAGCTGCTCTTGGAGCTGGAATCGAACCACCCGGGAACGCGCCACTCGATCATGGCCGGCTACGAACAGCTCGCGGAGACGGCCGCCGGCTCCCTGCGCGACGGCGTCGATGGTCTCGGTGAGTGTAATCGCTGTGGTGCGCCGACCGACCGCGAGGTCTGCCGGAAATGCTACCTCGTCGAGGCAGTCGACGGGGAGGTCCCCGCCCAGTAACGTCAGCACTGGCTGCCGGGCGTCATACGCACGTCAGCCGTCTGTAATACGCCGTTCCCTGCTCCAAGCTTCCGATACATGTCAGAATAGCTATTCGGACAGCTATCGGTAAAATCGCGGTACGCCGTCGCAAATAATCGAAAAAGAAAACTGACCTATCGGATAACGTCCAGCCCGTTGTTCGTCTCGGTCGCCTTCTTCCCGCCGTCGGTGTGGCTGGTTCCGAACTCCGATCCCGACGAGCCGGTCGCCGTCGAGCCGCCGGAGCCGACCTCGTTGAGATCGTCGAACTCAGCGTCGAGCGCCTCGCGCGAGGCGTCGGCCTGTTTCTGGGTCGACGGGCCGAGGATCTGAGCCGATTGGACGCCCGTCATGATGGCCATGACGCGGACCTTCCCCTTGTACTCGTCCTCGATTCGCGCGCCCCAGATGACGTTCGCGTTCGCTTCGAGCCGCTCCGTGATGTTCTGTGCGACGCCCTCGGCCTCTTTGAGCGTGAGGTCCGGGCCGCCGGTGATGTGGACGAGTCCGCCCGTCGCGCCACGATAATCCACGTCGAGCAGCGGGTGGTTCATCGCGTCCTTCACGACCTCCTCGGTCTTGTTCTTGTCCTGCGTCTCACCGACGAGCATCACAGCAACGCCGCCCTGTCCCATGATCGCGGTCATATCCGCGTAGTCGAGGTTGATGAGCGACGGCTGTGTGATAGTCTCCGAGATGCCCTTCACGGTCTCGGCGATGATCTGGTCCATCACGGAGAACGCCTTCCCGATCGGAAGGTTCGGGACGTAATCGAGCAGGCGGTTGTTGTCGAGGACGATGATCGAGTCGGCCTCACCGCGGAGCTTTTCGAGTCCCTCCTCGGCTTTGACCGTGCGAGCGCGCTCGACGTTGAACGGCGTCGAGACCATCCCGACGACGATAGCGCCCTGCTCTTTGGCGATCTTCGAGACGACCGGCGCTGCACCGGTCCCCGTGCCGCCACCCATCCCCGCGGTGACGAAGACGAGGTCTGCGTCCCCGAGGACCTCCTTGATCGTGCCCTGTGCCATCTCCGTGGCGCGAGCACCGACCGACGGCTCACCGCCGGCCCCGAGCCCCTCGGTGAGGGACTTTCCGACCAGAATCTTCGTGTCGGCCTCGACCATCTGTAGATGCTGCTTGTCGGTGTTGATGGCGATGGTGTCAGCGCCGTCCACGCCGATGTTGTACAGGCGGTTGACGGTGTTGTTGCCCGCGCCACCGCAGCCGATGATGGCGATGCGCGGATCGCCGAATCCGTCGGCGTCGTCGCCCGCCTCCGAGAGGTCGCGGTTCTCCGCTTCTGCGTTCTCCAGCGCGGAGTTGACGAGGTCTTGCATCAGACCTTCGCCCACGGGCGCGTCTCGTCCTCGTGGCTCTCCTGTTCGTTCAGCATCTCACGGACGGCCGAGCGAATCGCTTCGCTGCGATTCGGGAACTCTCCCGTATCGACCATCTGTTCGACGCCGGCGATCTGCTGTTCCGGAATTCGTAGTGTCACACGCTCCATTGTTGTATTCCCTGAGTAAGACGGCGTGCGGTGCACACCCGCAACACGTTTACAGCGTGGAACCGCCGTGCAGCGTCCGAGTGTGCACGGCTTTACTCCTGCTGTAAGACGACCGTCTTACGCACCCGTATGCACAGACTGTGGGGTTATAAAAGTTTGCACGGGGCGTAAGACGATTCGGTCAGACTGTCGTATACTCGTCTGAAAGCTTCGAATACGGTGTCTTACGAGTCGTTCAGCACGTCGGCAGCGGTGGTTCGACGGCCACAGGCGGGACAGAACGACCAGTCAGACCGGAGCTCGTCACCGCACTCACAGAAGACGCGTCCGGTCGCTTTCTCCCCGCAGTTCGCACAGTAAACGGCAGAGGGCGGAAGGTCGTCGCCGCACTGCTTACACGTCTCCGGCTCCGATCTGTCGGCGTTTGCGTCCGATGTCGCGTCTGTCTTACGCGTTTCACGCGTCGTCTCCTCGTCGGTCTCGACCGACGCAGCGGCTCCCTCAAGCGTGATACTGACGTTTACGTCCTGTGGAGACTGTCGGACGCCGCCCAGACGCTCCTCGATGAGGCTGTCGACGCGGTCTGCAAGCATCGCATCGACCGTTCCCGACTCCGTCGCCGCTTCCGTCGCTGGCGTTCCGGCGTCGTCGAGATACTCGCGCAGCGCCTCGCGCATCACCTCGCTCTTCGAGGCGTCGAACGCGTCAAGCTGTCGGACGAGATCGTCGTCCGCCCGGAACGTGATCTTACTCATCAGTCGTCTCTGCTTGTGTGGCGTGGTATTTCAATCTTCCCGCGCGTCTGACAGCCGTCTCACCTCCGTCTGTCACCCGCCGTCCGACGCCCGATGATAACCGTTAAGTCTGCCAGTCGACTGGTTTCGAGTGCGCCCGCCCTTAGCTCAGACTGGTAGAGCAGTCGACTGTAGATCGACTTGTCCCCCGTTCAAATCGGGGAGGGCGGACTCGTTTTGACGTCGCCTGCGAACGAAGTGAGCCAGCGGCGTCTATCGAGTTACCCACGACCCGATTCTGTGCAGACGAGTCGCAGCGCGACCGGAGGGAGCGACCGTCTCGGCGAGTTCAAATCGGGGAGGGCGGACTCCTTCGCTCACCGTATCAGGGCGTTCGACAGCTCAAACGCAGTCTTGCGGGCTTGCCGGCGATTCGATCCTCGGAGAGTCAGATTCGAACGAGACACCTAACGGTCTCCTTCGCAGTCGGGCGGTCTCGGTAGTTGAGCCGTGTCCTGTACCGCCCTGCCCCGCGTGCGAGAGGGTCCCCGCTACACGGTACGATGGTTACAGCCGTCGATCTGCGACACGGAGACGGTCATCACCACGGGTATCAGAACTGCCGGTTACGATCCTCCTGCCGTCTGAAACTAAACGAACAAGAATCGAATGCCCGCAAACGTGAGAAATCCGAAGTCGATCGACAGCATCTCCCGACGTGCACCGGGTGACCCGCGACACACTACTTAAATAGGAACGGCTCGGACACTGTACTGTGTCACCTCGCGTAGTCTGTCTCGGTGAGACGCCCGACGAGGCAGTGGAAGACGCGTTATCGACTGCCGGCTACGCGGTCGAGACAGTTACGACGCCCGCCGACGCTCGCGAGCGACTGCCGGGGGCGGGCGCGCTCGTCGTCGATTCCTCGATTCCGCGCGAAGCAACCCTCTCGCTGTGTGAGCGAGACGTACCGGTCGTCGTCTACGCCGCGGCGGGCGACGCCTCGTTCGCGAGCGACCTGTTCGCGGCCGGGGCCGCCGACTACGTGCTCCGAGACGACTGTCCGCCCGCGGCGCTCCCCGACCGCTTGCGAGACTCGCTCGTGTCGGCCGCCGAGCCGCAGTATCAACAGCTGTTCGACGCGCTCGGTGATTTCGTCTACGTGACGGGCAGAGACGGACAGTTCCTCACCGTCAACGACGCCGCACTCGAAGTCTCCGGATACACGCCCGAGGAGCTGGTGGGCGAACACGTCTCCATCCTCATGGACGAGACGGATATCGCTCGCGGCTCGGAGAAGATCAAGGAGCTGCTCGGGGGCGCAGAGACCATCACCTACGAGATCTCCGTCCACACGAAGGACGGCGGAACGCGACACGTCGAGAACCACACGTCACTGCTCCCGGCCCCGGAAAACGAGTTCCGCGGGACGGTCGGTGTGTTACGCGACGTGACCGACCGTCACCGACGTGACCAGCAGCTCCACGGACTTCACGACACGACGAGACAGCTGTTCGCGGCCGACGATCAGGAGACGGTCGCCGAGCAGGTGGTCGAGGCCGCAGCCGATATCCTCGGCCACGAGATGAGCGTCGTCAGGCTCGTCGAAGGAGACGATCTCGTGCCATTGGTCATCTCGTCTGCGGCTCGTGAGGCGTTCGACGGTCGTTGGCCGGTCAGTGTGGACGCCGACAGGCCGATGGCACACACGTTCCAGAGCGGCGAGCCGTCGTATCTCTCCCACGAGGGAGCCGACAACGACGTGCCGCTCGCGGGGAGCTACTACACGCCGCTCGGCTCGCACGGGACGTTGAGTATCGGCATCACCGATCTCGAGGAGTTCAGCGACTCTGACCGGACGCTGGCGAACGTGCTCGCGACCAACGCGACGGCAGCATTCGACGGACTCGAACAGCGACAGGAGCTGGCGACCGAACGCGACCGGTTCGCCGCGCTGTTCGAGAACGTCCCCGATCCGGCCGCGTACGTCGAGTTCGACGAGGGCGAACCCATCGCCAGAGACGTGAACTCGGCCTTCGAATCGGTGTTCGGCTACGACCGCGAGACCGTGCTCGATTCCTCGCTGGACGAGTATATCCTCCCCGAGTCGGAGCGGAGCGACGCCGCCCAGTACAACACAGAGATTCAGGCCGGCGAGAGCTTCCACGGTGAGGTGCGGCGACTCACGGATGATGGTCCTCGGGACTTCCTACTTCACGTCGCCCCGTACGAGATCGGAGCGACGTCGACTCGGGGATTCGCCGTCTACACCGATATCACCGACCAGAAACGCCGCGAGCGCGAGCTCGAACGGCAGAACGAACGGCTCGACGAGTTCGCCGCCGTCGTCAGCCACGATCTGCGGAATCCGCTCAACGTCGCACGCGGGCGGCTCCAGCTCGCGAGAGAGAGCGGTGATGACGAGCAGTTCGAGAAATCTCTCGACGCGCTCGACCGGATGGAGCGGCTCATCACCGGGCTGCTCTCGCTGGCGCGCCACGGCCAGAGCGTCGGCGAGCCGGAGACGGTCGAACTGCAGTCGGTCGCGCGTTCGGCGTGGGGAACCGTTCCCGGTGACGCCACGCTGGAGATGGACGCGACGCCGACGATACGAGCAGACCCAGAGCGACTCTCACAGCTGTTCGAGAACCTCTTTCGAAACGCCATCGAACACGGTGAGGACTCGCCGACGGTCACTATCGACACACTGGACGACGGCTTCTACGTCGCGGACGACGGCCCCGGTGTGCCGGAAGACGCGCGCGAGCAGGTGTTCGAGTTCGGCCACTCCGGCGGCGACGGCACTGGCTTCGGACTCGCGATCGTCCGGTCGATCGCCGAGGCGCACGACTGGACGATCTCGGTGACGAACGGGGAGTCCGGCGGCGCGCGGTTCGAGGTCCGCGGCGTCGAGTTCATCGAGTGACGATACGGTTTTGAGACTCCTCTGCGAACGACGACCGTGCACAGTGAGACACCGGGCGGCGGCGAACGACCGACCGCCGAGCCGATCGAGCCAAGCGCGCCCGACGAGTTCGGCTGTACGCAGGCGTGGTGGGGCGACGGGAAAGGGAAGACGACCGCCGCCCTCGGCATGGGGATGCGCGCGGCCGGCCACGGCTACCGCGTCCACCTGATCCAGCTGATGAAAGGGGGCGCAGACAGCGTCGACGGAATCCGCGGCGAGTACAACGCCATCGCGGCGCTGCCGGGCTTCAGCTACGAGAATCTCGGCCACTACGGCTGGCACGCGCTCAACGACGGCAGCGACGACCGCGACCACGAGCAGGAGGCACGAGCCGGCTTCGAGCGCGCCCGCGAGGTGGCCGATGCGTGTCACGACGCCGACCTGACGACGCCGTTCGAGCCGGACGCCCCCGCCGACGAGGGGGTCCACATGCTCATCGTCGACGAGCTGCTCTACGCGGCCGATCGCGGGCTCGTCGCGCCGGAGGCGGTCGTCTCGTTCGTCGAGTCGAAGCCCACTGATCTCGAACTCGTACTGACCGGCTCACATGCCGAGCCGACGTATCTCGACGACGTAGCGGAGCTCGTCTCCAACGTCCGGAAGATCGCCCATCCCTTCGATGCCGGGATCCGAGCGCGGCAGGGGACCGAGTACTGAGAAGCGGCGAACTGTCGGGCGATTCTGCTCCGGTCGGCCTCTCTCCCCAAGCCGCTATACCGATCGAGCCGTAGCGACGGACGTGAACGTTCTCGTGGCGGCGACGGCCGAAGCCGGACGCGACGCCCGAGAGCGGCTACGAGCCGCCGGCTTCACCGTCGAAACGGTCAAGACGACTGCGGCCGCACGGCTCCGCGCGGCGACCGTCGACGTGGTCGTCGCCGGGCCGCCCTCTGACGGGACGGAGACGGCGCTGATCGACACGCTCACCGACACCGATACCCCGGTCGTTCGACTCGACGCCGCCTCGGCGCTTCCGACCCTTGTCCGCGTCGCCGACTATCACCGCCGCTATCGCGCCGCGATGGACGAGTTCTACGAACAGTCGCGTTCGGGCGGTGACCCGGAACCGGCGGCCGCACGAGCGGACGCAGTACGGGCAGCCGCCCGCGAGCTCGCCGGCCCGGCCCCGTTCACGCGACTCCTGTGAGGACCGTAGAGTTATGCCAGCGGCAACGCCACCACTGATATGGCAGACGACGGCACGCACGCCGAGCAGTTCGGCGTGAAACAGA
Source organism: Halobacteriales archaeon QH_7_65_31 (assembly GCA_003021785.1). Classification (GTDB taxonomy): domain Archaea; phylum Halobacteriota; class Halobacteria; order Halobacteriales; family Haloarculaceae; genus Halosegnis. Next base: position 108,792 of record PXQU01000014.1, read on the forward strand.
TTCGCGAGGTGTACCGACGCGGGATGTTCGACGGCGAGACGCCCGAGTTTCCGGTCTCGTTCGAGACGCTCCGCGAGGAGGCCAGCGAGCGGATGTCGTGGCAGGCGGAGGCGTATATCCACGGCGGCGCGGGCACGGAGGAGACGTTCGAGCGCAACAAGAAGTTCTCGCGCTGGCGGATCGTTCCCCGGATGTTACACGGTGTCGCCGACCGCGACCTCTCCGTCGATATCCTCGGCACGGAGCACGCGTATCCGCTGATGCTCACCCCGCTCGGCGTACAGGGATTAGTTCACGAGGAGGGCGAACTCGCGACCGCGCGGGCGGCCGCGAAGCTCGACGTGCCGTTCGTCCTCTCGTCACTCTCCACGCGGTCGATGGAGGCGGTCGCCGAGTCGCTCGGTGACACGCCGAAGTGGTTCCAGTACTACTGGTCCGCCGACCGCGACGTAGCGGCGTCGTTCCTCGACCGCGCCGAGGACGCCGGCTACGAGGCAATCGTGCTCACCGTGGACGCACCGACGCTCGGCTGGCGCGAACGGCTCCTCTCGAAGGGGTACTACCCGTTCCTCGACGGCGAGGGGATGGGGAACTACTTCTCTGACCCGGCGTTTCGCGAGTCGCTGGATCAGCCCCCAGAGGAGGATCCCGAGGCCGCCGTCGATCGGTTCCTCTCGGTCTTCGGTGACGCCTCGCTCACGTGGGACGACCTGACGTTCGTCTTCGAGCGAACCGATCTCCCCGTGGTCATCAAAGGAATCCTCCACCCCGAAGACGCGCGAAAGGCCGTCGACGCCGGCGCGGCGGGCGTGCAGGTCTCCACCCACGGCGGTCGCCAGATCGACGGCTCGATCGCCGCTATCGAGGCGCTGCCGGAGATCGTCGACGAGGTAGGCGAGGAGACGACAGTGCTGTTCGATTCGGGGATTCGCCGGGGTGAACACGTGTTCAAGGCGCTCGCGCTCGGGGCCGACTCCGTGATGCTCGGCCGGCCGTTCGTCTATGGGCTTGCACACTCCGGTCAGGCGGGGGTCGAGCAGGTGCTCAGAAACACGCTCTCGCAGTTCGATCTCACGATGGGGTTAGCGGGTATCGACGCCGCCGCTGACATCGACCGCGAGGCCGTGCGCGACGAGCAGACGCTTTAGACCAGAAGCAGGCCGACGTACAGCCCGGCCAGCCGCCCGAGTTCGTTGACGGCTCCGAACACGTCACCGTTGACACCGCCGAGTCTCCGTCTCGCCCACCGTCGGAGCCACCACGCGACCGCGAGCGGCGCGCCCAACGCACCAACCACGACCGGAACGGTGACACCATCGACCACGCCGAGCGCCACCACCGGTAGCCCGGCGACGACTGCCCCGGGGAGCGTCTCCGGCGAGCACCGTTCGGTGAACGCGCTCGCGAACCCCTCGTGGCTCGCCCGTCCCGTGCAGACGACTGTCGCCATCGCCAGCTTCGCCCCGACCTCGCTCGCGACGACGACCACCACGGCAGTTCCGAGCGAGAGCCGCGCGAGTCCGGCCCCGGCGACGCCGATGCCAACGAGCGCGACCCCGAGCGCGAGCACCGCACCGACACCCACCTCGCTGTCCTTCAGGACGGCGCGGCGTCGCTCGCGGTCGCCGTGGACGACCATCGCATCACCCAGATCGGCCAGCCCGTCGAAATGGTTCACCCCCGTCAGCAGGACGAGCGCGAGGAGATACGCGAACGGGACGACCGCCGCCGGAAGCAGCAGCGCGAGCGCCGCCAGCCCGCCGACGAGCCAACCGACGAGAGAGAACGCCCACGGTGAGCCGGTGAACTCGCTCCAGTCGTCGCCGTCGCTCGCGATCGGAATCTGGGTGAGAAAGCCGACTGCCCCCCGGAGTGCACCCATCAGCGCCACCCCGCGTACGCGAGCAGGACGGCGGTGAGTCCCCACGCGAGCCAGCCGGCCCGCGAGACGAGACGGATCGCGCGCCCGATATCCCCCGACTGCGGTCGGCGCGCCACGTCGTTCAGGACGTAGGTTCCGGGCTTTTCGAGCCGGACGGCGAGCGCGCTCGCGGCGGTCCCCATCGGCCACCCGCCGTTCGGCGACGGGACGCGGTCGACCCAGCCCCGCGCCCGCCACGGCGTCTCGGGATCGACGGCGGCGACGGCGAGCAGCAGCGCCGAGAGCCGCGACGGCAGCCACATCACGAGATCGTCGAGCCGCGCGCTCGCCGTCCCGTGTCGCTTACCGGGGTAGCCGAGCATCGAGTCCAGCGTGTTGACGGCCTTGACCCACGCGGCCGCCCCGACCGCGACGGGGAGCGAGACGAGCGCGCCCAGCCCGAAGGCGAGCAGCGGCGCGACGAGCCCGTCGGCGAGGTTCTCCGCGAGGCTCTCGATCGCGGCCGACCGGATCTCGCTCGCGTCGAGGTCGCCGCTGTCGCGGCCGGCCAGCGAGCGCAGTCGCGTGCGCGCCGCGTCGAGGTCCGAATTGAGCAGTCGCTCGACGGCGCGCGCCTCGTTGAGGAGCATCCGGAGGCTCGTCGCGGAGAACAGGCCGAGTCCGGCGACGACGGTCGCGACCGGCCGTGACAGCGAGTCGAGGAGGGCAACGCCCGCCCCGACGCCCGCTCCGGCGAGCACCGGAAGCGTGACGGCGATCGTGATCCCCATCTCCAAGGGGCTGTTCCACGCCCGGTCGAGTGGGGCGACCGCCCGCCCGAACAGCGCGACAGGGTGGATCCGGCTCGGTGGCTCACCGACCAGTCGATCGAGGACCGCGGCGAGCACGACGGCGGCCGCGGCGGCGAGACTCATCTGCACAGCGCCGCGAGCGGGGTCTCGCGCACGTCGATGAACCGGCCATTGACCGCCTCGATACCGGCGTCGGCCGCACTGTCACCGATGTGCGTCAGGTCACTCGCGTCGCAGTCGAGCTGGCGCGCGACCGCCTCGAAGGCGCGAGGGTCCGGCTTGCGCCAGCCGCACGAGAGGCTCGTCACGACGGCGTCGAACAGCGGATCGCGGTCGTCGTTGCGCCACCGGAGATCGGCCGTGAGCAGACTCCGGCGGGCGAGTTCCGGGACCGAACAGTTCGAGAGCAGGGCGACGGGACCGCGATCGCGGGCGCGTTCGACGGCGGCGCGGCTCCCGTCTCTCGCGGCGACGGTCGGCTTGAAGGCGGCGGTGACGGCACGGCGTGCGGCGTTGTTCGGGACCGAGACGCCGCGTGAGTCGAGCGCGCGGGCGACGTGGGCGTGGAGCGGGACCTCGGCCCCGTCGGGCGCATCGACGTGCGGCTCGGCGTAGGCGTCGGCCCAGTCGTCGGGGGGATCGACGCCGCGCTCGCGGAGCTCACGCGCGATCGCGGTCGCCGGGTCGTCGGGGGGGTTGTGCTCGACGAGCGTGCCGAACAGGTCGAACGTAACGGGCACACTCCGAGCAGGCGGCCCGGCTACTTCGGGATGTCGCTCGGCGCGAACAGATCCGCTCGGACGGTGGTCTCGACGCCGTACTCGGCGTCTGCGACCGACGTCGGCGGCGCGCGCTCGGCGTACCGAGCGTCGAGACTCGCGGTGACGGCCTCGCGGACGCAGGCGCGGGCGGCGCTCCCCACCTCGGTCGCGCTCCCGGCGAACTGCGCCGGCTCGCCGGCGCGCTCGCTCCCGACGATGACGGCATCGGAGGTCGTTCCCGAAAACCCGGTCTCGTGGAGGAGCACGGCGGCTTTCGTCTCGGCGACGAGCGCGAGCAGGCTCGCGAGCGCGCCGTCGGGAAGCCGCCGCTCCACGCCGAGCAGGACGTTCACGGTCCCCGGCGTCGGGGGGTCGTCCGTCGCCGTCTCCCGCTCGGCGGTGTCGTCCGGCCGCATCGGTAACGCGGCGGGGTTCGAGATCCCGGCCGTCGCGACGACCGTGACCGGACCGAGCCGCGCTCCCCGCGCGTGCCGCTGGTCCACCCCAGTCAGCAGTGTCGGACCGTCCCCGAACCCCGCCTCGTCGCGGCGTTCGCCGGCGTATCGCGCGAGATCGGTCCGGTCGAACCCCTTCGGAACCGTGACGTTGTAGACCGTCTCTCCGACCGCGTAGCCGCCGTCGAAGCCGGCAGACAGCCACCGCGTCTGCGGGCCGCGGAGCCGACACACCCCCTCGCGTCGCTCACTCCGGTACATCGATCCCCAGCGCGTCGAGCAGGCGTTCGTTCTCGGAGCGTTCGCGGACGGCGACCCGAATGTGCGAGTCCAGCCCGCGGAAGGTGGTCGCGTCGCGAACGACGACGCCCGCCTCGCGTGCTCGCTCCGTCAGCCGCTCGTGGTCGGGAACCGTCACGAGCAGGAACGGGGCGTCGCTCGGCGCGACGGTGAACTCGGCGTCGAGCGTCTCGCGCAGGAACCGGCGTTCGCGAGCGATGCGGTCACGCGTCGCCTCGATGAACGGCTCGTCGCGCATCGAGACGGTCCCGACGCGGGCGGCGGGCCAGCCGAGCGACCACGCGCGCCGGGCCGTCGCCAGCCGGTCGTGTGAACCGTCGTCAGCGACGGCAAAGCCCGCTCGCAGTCCGGGGAAGCCGAACAGCTTGGTGAGCGAGCGCGCGACCACGACGCCCGGCTCGCCCGCGAGCGACGGCTCCGAAGTGAAGCCGAGAAACGCCTCGTCGACGAGCAGCAGGGTGTCAGTCGCCCGACAGCGGGCGGCGAACGATCGGAGCCGGTCGGTGTCGTACCGCTCGCCGGTCGGGTTGTTCGGATTACAGACGACGGCGAGCGCGTGTGGCTCGGGGTCGGTATCGAGCACCGTATCGTGCGGGACGAACGTTGAGTCGCCGCCCTGTAGCTCGATCTCGCGGGCGTACTCTCCGAAGCTGGGATACGGGACAAGCGCGGAGTCGCCCGACTGTACCGTCGTGCCGATGGCGAGCCGGAGCGCGGCCAGCCCGCCGGCGGTCGGGATGATACGCTCGGGGGCACAGCCGACGTAGTCGGCAGCAGCAGCCCGGAACTCAGGGTAGTCGTCCGGCGGGTACGAGCGCGACGGCTCGAACGCGTCGTCGTAGGCCTCGCGTGCGCCCTCCGGAGTCCGGGTGTTGCTGTTCGCCGAGAAGTCCAGCACGGAGCCGTCGTCGCTGGAGCCGTGGGGGACCCGGCTCGTTTCGGTGACGCTGTCGGGGTCCATCAGCAGAGCCGCTCCGCGACGGTCGCGTCGCTCGGATAGTTCACGTTCACGGCGAGGCGGGCGTCCCACCGGCGGTCGATCCTGTCCTCGCCGCTCCCGACGACGTTCACTCCCGTCGGCGACAGCTCCTCCCCGTCCACCTGTCGCGCACTGTCGGGGCGAATATCGAGCGCGCGCTGGAGTCGCGCCGGCACGCAGACGCTCGTCGAGCGCTCGCGGTCCAGCAGCCCGTCGACGTGCTCGGGCGCGAGCAGGGGGAGATCCGCGGCGACCGTCACGGCGGGTTCCCCCACCGTTTCGAGTGCGCGCGTCAGGTCCGCGACGTAGCCGTCGCCGGCGGTGTCGATAACGGTCGCGCGATCCCCGACGTACGCGCGGGTCCCGGGCGTCTGTGGCGTGACGGCGGCGTAGACGGTCTCGACCCCCGACGCGTCGAGCGCGTCGAGCACGCGCCCGACCATCGGCTCGCCGCCGATCTCGTACAGCGGCTTCTCGCCGGCATCGAGCCGCGTCCCCTCCCCGCCACACAGCACGAGTGCGTCCATACCCGCGGTTCGGGGGGCCAGCTGTTCGGTGTTTCGCTCGGATGGACAGCGCTTTCCTCGACAGGCGAGTGGTCTGGGTATGCTCGAAGTTCCCTTCCTCGTCGGCGGGCTGTTCGGCGTGCGTCACACGTTCGAGGCCGATCACGTCGCCGCCGTCGCCGCCCTCGTCGAGGACGGCAACCGCCCCGTGACCGCCGGGCTCGCGTGGGGTCTCGGCCACTGTCTCCCCGTCCTCGCGCTCGGTGGGCTGTTTCTCGCGCTCGGGGTCGAGCTTCCGCCCCTCGCGACCCGCGCCGTCGAGTTCGCCGTCGCCGTCCTGCTCGTCCTGCTCGGCGTGCGCGTCCTGTTCGACCGGCCGCCGATCGGCTCGCGGCTGTTCGACCGCGACCACACGGACGAGGCCTCCTTCCTCGTCGGTATCGTGCACGGCTTCGCCGGCAGCGGCGGTGTCGTCGTCGCCCTCACCGCCGCGGCCGGAAGCACCCTCGCGGGGGCCGGCTTCCTCGCCGGCTTCTCGGTCGCGACCGTCGTCGGGATGGGGCTCGCCTCGTGGGGTGTCGGTCGCGCAGTCGGGCGACTGCGACCGCTCCGGCTCGTCGCCGGTCTCGCCAGCGTCGCCGTCGGTCTCCTCCTCGGACTGGAGACGCTCGGTCTCGGGGTCGGGCTCTAACGGTTCGTCTCGAACCACTCGGTCGCGAACGCGAGCAGCGCTGGCTGATCGAACAGCGCGGCGTCGGCGTTCCCGACGGTCCCTGTCGCCGCGTCCTCGGGCCGCGTCTCGACGAACGCCTCCCCGCACGCAGCGAAATCCGAATCGTCGTAGTCGGGTTCGGTGAAGGTGACCCACTCCCGTCGTCCGTCGACGAGGATCGGCGCGCCGGATTCAACGCGCCCAGCGTCGGTGTCGGCGAGGTGTTCCGCGAGATGGAGCGAGGTGTTTCGACCCCAGTCACAGCCGAGCATGAGCACCCGTCCACCGAGCTCGCGTACGGTCGCAAGAGGCGACGCCGGTCCCATCCCGTCGTCGAGCGGGTGGTCGGCGACGATCCGGTCGGCGTCCGGCCCGAGCGCGGCGACGGAGTAGAGCGGGTGATCGCTCCGAACCGCTGTGTCGTACGTGCGGAGACAGTCGGGAATCGCGCCCATCCCGCTCGTCGGCGTGGCGTCGGGGCGGTAGCCCGGACGCTTCGCGCGAATCGGGCCGTACCACGACTCCGGCACGGGCGGGTTCGAGAACTTCGCCGGGTCCATCAGCTGTGGCGAATGCGTCGGCACGACGAGCGTTCCGTCCGGGACTGCGGTCCGAAGCCCCTCGATCACCCCCTGTGCCCCGCCGGGGACCCATCCCAGCGACGAGAGCGACGAGTGGACGAACAGCGTGTCGTCGCGCTCGACCCCGAGCGCCGCGAGATCGTCGGCGATGCGGTCTGACGTGACGGGGGCGTCGACGCTCGCGACCAGCTCTTCGGACATACCCGTTGCGAGTCGGGAGCCGGTGATAGGCCTTCCGCGTGTCAGAACATCGCACGCAGCTGCTCGCGAGAGAGGAGACTCGACGGCTCGTCCATGTGGACGCCGATCTCGCCGGAGAACGCGCGTAGGCCGAGCCGCTGGAGCGGCGCGGGCACGTCGTAGCCGGCCCGGATCGCGTGGCCGAGCCGGATCTCCCGCCGGAGGTCCTCGCGCCACGCCGACTCGTACGCGGACAGCGTCCCGGGATCGGTCGGATCGACGGTCCGAGCGGCGTGGTCGGCGCTGCGCATCCCGTAGAGGATTCCGCCGCCGGTGAACGGCTTGGTCTGTCCGGCCGCGTCACCGACGAGCAGCGACCGTTCCCCGATGCTCCGCGATGCGGGACCGACGGGAATCAGTCCCGAACACCGGCGGTCGATGGTCGCGTCGTAGCCGGCGGTGAGCCGGTCGAACCGAGCGTTGAGCGCATCGCCCGGCGAGACGGCGAGTCCGTACTCGACGCCCGCATCGCCGCGCGGAATCCGCCACGCGAAGAAGCCGGGGACGGTCAGATGCACGTCGACGAACGCCTCGTCGTCCGGGTCGGCGTCGAAGCCGAGCACGCCGTGAAGGAACTCGTCCGGCTCGGGGATGTCACACTGCTCGCGGACGCGCGAGCGCGGCCCGTCTGCGCCGACGACCATCCTCGTCTCGTGGCTCTCGACGTCGTCGGGACCACGTACAGTTACCGTCACCGAGTCGCGCCCCTCCTCCACGGCGGTGACGGTGTGACCGTCACGCACGTCCGCGCCGGCGTCACTCGCCGCGCGTGCGAGCACGCGGTCGAGTTCGACCCGATCGACGGCGTTCGAGATCGGCTCGTCGCGATAGAACGGGTACGACGGCGAGTCGGGACCGCCGAGATGGAAGCGCGCGCCCCGAATGGCGTTCTGGAACAGCTCGCTGCGATGCGTCTCGGGAACGTACTCCCACACGTCGAGGCTCACGTGCCCGGAGCAGGCGAGCGGCTCACCGATCGATCCCTGCTCGAAGACGAGCACGTCGTGGCCCCGCTCGCTCGCGGCACGGGCGAACCGGGACCCGGCGGGACCGGCTCCGACGACGACGAAATCGCGCATACTCCTCCTTCACGAGGTCGAGTAAATGTCTTTCAGTCGAGTCGGCCCGCGGCTCACTCGCCGTCGCCCAACAGCCGACGCAGCAGAATCAGGGCGACCAGTCCGACGGCGATGCCCGCCAGCACGCGTAGCCCCTCGTCGTCGTCCGACAGCGTCGCGGCCGGCTCTCGCTCCGCGGCGGTTCGGGTCTCGGTCTCCTCGTCGGGCGTCTCCACCGACGGCTCTGTCTCGACTGCTTCGACCTCAACCTCGGTCTCCCCCGCGCTCTCTTTCGCCTGCGCCGTCGCCGTTACTGCGATCTCCGTCTCGTCGCCGTCCGTCTCCGTTCCGTCGGCTTCTCGGCTCTCCTCGTCGCCGTCCGGCTCCCACGTCTCGCGCTCCGCCTCGCGTTCCGGGAGCCACCAGACGACGTCGTTCCCGTCGGTCTCGCGGTCAAGCAGCCCGTCGTCGGCGAGCCGCTGGAGCCGTGTTCGCGTGGTCCCCCGCGTCACCGGCAGGTGGCCGGCGACCTCGGTGGTCGTCATCTGCGGCGCGCTGTTCGATCGTAACAGTTCGAGAATCGTCTCGTCGTCCACGGCCGTGCTCATACTCAGACGAAGGACGGCCGCTAACTTAAGCTACCGAGCCGATACTATCCGTCGAGGGAACGGCTCGTCAGCGTACTCCGCCCCGAAGAACGCGCCGACGGTCACCGTCCGGTCTGTCCCGAACCGGAGCGCGATCTCCGGCCGTGGCCAGTCGTACTCGGTCGAATCGAGTCGCTCACGGCTCACGTCGACCGTGTTGTTCCCCGGCGCGATATACATCGTCTCCTCGGGCGCGAGCGGCTCGTCGAGCCCCGCGTCCAGCCCCGCGAAGGTCGCGTTGAGGGCGCTGTCTCCGGTGTTCGTCACTTCGAGAATCCCCTCCTCGTTCACGACCGAGACGGACGGCGCGTCGTCGGTCCAGTCGGGCTCGGCCGCGGTCGCGGAGCCGACCTCGGTGAGTCTGGTCTCGATGCTCACCGACAGCTCCCGGCCCTGTGTCTGCTGTGTCAGGTCGATGTCGATGTGGCGAATACGACCCGCGGCGTCCACGAGCATCCGTCCGTCGACCGTTCCGTTCACGCGGGCGGTCCGGAACTCGGTCGCCTGATACTCGCGCACGGTGACGCCGTTCCACTCCGTCCCGCCGACCGCGTCGAAGGCGATCTGCGAGAGGATCGTGCCCGGGAACTGCTCGGCCGCACGGAGCGTGCTCCCCGTCTGTGAGTTTCCGATGGCGACAGAAAGATTGCCGGCGAGCGTTCCGTAGCTGGTCTGGTCGCCTCGCTGCGTCCGAACCGCGGCGGCGTCATCCTCACGCCACACTGCGCGGCTCGCATCGCCGTTCGTCTGGGTCGCTATCGTTCCCGACGCTCCGCTGTGTATCTCGAACGTGCCCGTCCCCTGTTCGCTCTCGACGGTCTGCTCGTAGCTGTAGCGACTCGACGCGACGGCCTCTTGATGGGTCTGGACCGCGACAGAGACGTTCGCGACGCCCGTCTCGTTGTACCCGTCCGCGATCGGCCCGGTCGTCGTGTCCCCCACCAGCCCGCCACAGCCGGCGAGCGCGACTGCCAGAAACACCGCCACGACGGCGTATCGGTTCATATCTACCCATCCGCTGAGAGCCAATTAAGAACGTTGGTCGGCCCGCGCGTCGGGATCAGAGCGGTCGGAGGACTAATCGTCCGCCGTCCCGTGCGTTCGCAGTCGGGACGACCACTTTGCCGTCCCGCACGTTCGTGTCCGGGCTGACTGACCATCTGCCGTCCCGTGCGTTCACAGTCGGGACGACTAATCGTCTGCCGCCGGCGCGTTCGCCTCCTTCAGCTCGTGTCTGCGACTGTCAGCACGCGGCCCGTCTAACTCGATGGCAGGGAGCAGATCGCGCAGATACCGCCCGGTGTGGGAGTCGTCAGTCCGCGCGACCGCCTCGGGCGTCCCCTCGGCGACCAGCGAGCCGCCGTGTTCACCGCCCTCCGGCCCCAGATCGACGATGTGGTCGGCGTTCTTCACGAGGTCCAGCTCGTGTTCCACGACGGCGACGGTGTTGCCGTCGTCGGTCAGCCGCTGAAGCACCTCGATGAGCTTGCGCTCGTCCGCCGAGTGGAGTCCCGTCGTCGGCTCGTCGAGCAGATACAGCGTCTCGCCTTTGTCCTGTTTCCCCAGCTCCTCGGCCAGCTTCACGCGCTGGGCTTCCCCCCCGGAGAGGGTCGTCGAGGGCTGGCCGAGTCGCATATATCCCAGTCCGACGTCCTTCAGCAGCTGGAGCCGACGGCGGAGCCCGCTGTGTGACTCGAAGAACTCGTACGCCTCGTCTACCTCCATCCCGAGCACGTCGGAGATGGTCTTCTCCTTGTAGCTCACGTCCAGCGTCTCGTCGTTGTAGCGGTCCCCGTCACACTCCTCGCAGGGGACGTGCACGTCTGAGAGGAAGTTCATGTCAATCTTGACGGTCCCCTGCCCGCCACAGGCCTCACACCGGCCCCCCTTCACGTTGAACGAGAAGCGGCCCTTCTCGTAGCCGCGCTGTTTCGCCAGCTTCGTCTCGGCGAACAGCTCGCGGATGTGGTCGAAGACCCCCGTGTACGTCGCCGGGTTCGACCGCGGCGTTCGACCGATGGGCGACTGATCGATGAGCCGGACGCCGCGAATCTGGTCGATACCCTCGATGTCGTCGTGCTCGCCGGGGTTCACGTCGCTGTCGTTCATCCGCTTGCGAAGCCCCTTGTAGAGGATTTCGTGCAGCAACGTCGATTTGCCTGAGCCGGAGACCCCCGTGATAGCGGTGAAACAGCCCAGCGGGAGATCCACGTCGAGATCGTCGAGATTGTGCTGGCGCGCGCCCCGTATCGTCAGGTGGCCATCCGGCGCTCGTCGCTCGTCTGGGACGGGGATCGCCCGCTCGCCGGAGAGATACTCACCGGTGACCGACTCGTCTGCGTCCATAATCGCAGACACGTCGCCGTGAGCGACGATCTCACCGCCGCGCTTGCCCGGGCCAGGGCCCATGTCGATGACGTTGTCCGCACGCCACATCGTCTCCTCGTCGTGTTCGACCACGAGCAGGGTGTTGCCCAGATCGCGAAGCCCTTCGAGCGTGTCGAGCAGCTTGTCGTTGTCGCGCTGATGCAGGCCGATCGACGGCTCGTCGAGCACGTAGAGCACGCCGACGAGTCCGGAGCCGACCTGCGTCGCGAGCCGGATCCGCTGGCTCTCGCCCCCGGAGAGGGTGGCGGCCTCGCGGTCGAGCGTGAGATACTCCAAGCCGACCTCCTCCATGAAGCCGAGCCGCGCGCGAATCTCCTTGCAGATCTCCGCCGCGATGGTGCGCTCGCGGTCGGTCAGCTCGGCTTCGAACCCGTCGAAGTACGCCAGTGCGTCACCGATGGACAGCTCGTTGATCTCGGTGATGTCGGTCCCGTTGACGAGGACGGCCCGCGATTCGGGGCGGAGCCGCGTCCCCTCGCAGGCCGGGCAGGTCGTCGTCGCCATGTACTCCTCGATGTGGTCGCGCGCGCGGTCGGAGTCCGTCTCGACGTGTCGCCGCGAGAGGTTCCCCATCACGCCCTCGAACCGCTCGGACTTCTCGCGCACGCCGTTCTTCGTGCGCCACGAGAACTCCACGATCTCGTCGGTCCCGTAGAGGAACTGCTCGCGGATCTCCTCGTCCAGCTCCTCGAACGGCGTTTCGACGCTCACGCCGAAATGCTCCGCGACGTTGTCGATCTGTCGCTGGTAGTACTTCCGGTCGTACGACCACGGCTCGAACACGCTCTTCAGCGGCTTCGAGGGGTCCTGTACGACGAGCCGCTCGTCCACGCTCTTGGACTCGCCGATCCCCTCGCACTCGGGACACGCGCCGTGGGGGCTGTTGAACGAGAACGAGCGCGTCTCCAGCTCCGGGAGATCGATCCCACAGCGGGTACAGGCCAGCTCCTCGGAGAAGGTGACGACGAGCCGGTCGTCGCCCTCGCCGGCGAGATCGCCGGTCGAACGCGTCTCACGACCCAGATCGGTCTCCTCGGGCGGGTCCGGAACGATGAGCTTCAACGCGCCGTCGGCCTCCACTAATGCGGTCTCGACGGAATCCGTGATCCGCGAGCGAGACTCAGCCGAGAGCTTCACGCGGTCGACCACGAGATCGACGGTGTGGTTGTAGTTCTCGTCCAGATCGGGGCGATCCGTCGTCAGGTCGTACGCCTCACCGTCGACCTCGACGCGGGCGTACCCCTCGCTCACGAGGTCGTCGAACCGCTCCTCGAAGGCCCCCTTCTGATCGCGAACGACGGGTGCGGCGATCTTCGCACGGGTCCCCTCCGGCAGTTCGAGCAGCCGGCTCACCATGTTCTGTGCCGACTGCTCGCCGACGGGACGGCCACACTCCGGACAGTGCGGATTCCCGATGCGGGCGTACAGCAGTCGGAGGTAGTCGTGAAGCTCGGTGACGGTTCCGACCGTCGAACGGGGGTTGTTGGCGGCGTTCTTCTGATCGATCGAGATAGCGGGCGAGAGCCCCTCGACGTTCTCGACCTGCGGCTTGTCCATCTGCCCGAGGAAGTTCCGCGCGTACGCGGAGAGCGATTCGATGTAGCGGCGCTGACCCTCCGCGTAGACGGTCTCGAAGGCGAGCGAGGATTTCCCCGATCCCGACAGCCCCGTGACGACGGTGAACGAGTCGCGGGGAATCTCGGTATCGATGTCCTTGAGGTTGTGTTCCTCTGCCCCACGGACCTCGATGTGCTCTTTACTCATTACGTCGTGTGAGGGACGCGCGAACGGAAACCCTGTCGGTCGTTCGTCAGACAGTGGCGAGTGCTTATCAGTCCTCAGCGAGACGACGCGACCATGGTCCCCGACGACATCAGCGGCATCGAACTGACGGACTCGCGATACACCGTCACGCAGAGTCTGATTCGGAACAAGTACAGAGCGACGGATTCAGCCGGCGACGTCGTCTTACGCGGCAAGCAGAAGCTGTTCAAGCTGAAAGAGGAGTTCCCGTTTATCGATAGCGACGGGACGGACGTGTTCACGGTCACGGCCGGCGGTATCCTCGACGTGGCGGGCGACTACATGCTCACCGACGCCCAGACCGGCGAGGATCTCGTCGTCCTCGACAACGACTACTCCCTGCTTCAGGACACGTGGACGGTGCGTGCTGCCGACGACGAGCGCGCGCTCGCGAAGATCGACTCTCGCGGCGCGTTGGTGACGCTCGCGCGCAACGGGCTCCCGTTCGGCTTCCTCATCCCGCACAAGTACGAGATCACCGACGCCGACGGTAACCACGTGGGCAGTATCAGCGGACAGTTCTCGCTCCGTGACACCTACGAGATCGAACTGGACGACACGAGCGACGTGCCGAAAGAGCCGGTCGTCGCGGCCGCGATGGTCATCGACGCGATCCAAGAGAACTGAGCGGTACGCGAGGGCGACACGGCTCCGATGACGGGTCGTCACTCGGCGCCGACTTTCGTCGTCACGCGGAACCGATCCGGCGGATCGAGGATGCCGCCGACCGTACCGGTCGCGTGGATGACCGTGACGAGCGGGGAAAGCGGGAGCGCAAGCACCAGATAGCGGTGGCCCTTCCCGTAGTAGACGACCCCTCGGACGAACCAGAACGCCGTGAAGAGCGCCAGCCCCACCGACGCCGCGAGGAACGCGGCGCTGTGGCCGACGGAGGCCCCGAGCGCCGACAGCGGAATTACGACCACCAGTACGATCGGTGACAGGTCCCGAGTATCAGTGCGATGCGTTCCGTGTTCGTGACGACCGGCTTCGTCCTCGGGATGTATGAATGGCCGCGCCGATTCGGCACGCTCGCCCGGTTCAGTGCCGTTCGCGCCCGTCCGCCCGTTTCAGACCGTCTCCGGGAGCCAGCCGCCGTCGACCTCGACGTTCTCGCCCGACAGATAGCCGGCGGCCTCAGAACAGAAGAACAGGGTCGGCGCGATCAGGTCGTCGTAGGTCGCCCAGCGACCGCGGGGGGCCTCCTCGGGGAACTCGTCGGAGCTTTCGATGACGTACGGCGAGACGGCGTTGACGGTGACGTTGTCGTCCTGCGTGTCGGCGGCGAGCATCCGGGTGAACATCAACACGCCGGCCTTCGCGACGAAGTACGGGAAGTTCTCCGGCGAGACCAGCCCCTTGTCGGCGGAGGCGTAGCCGATGTTGACGATGCGGCCCCAGCCCTGCTCGCGCATCGGCCCGAGCGCGCGCCGCGAGCAGAGCACCGTCGCCTCGTAGTTGGTCGCCGTCACCTCTCGCCAGCGCGACCACTCGACGGTCTCCCAGTGGGCCGGCTCGAAGTCGCCGACGTTGTTGACGAGCAGGGTCACCGGTCCCAGCGCCGCCTCGATCGCAGCGAACAGATCGTCGACGAGATCGGGATCGGTCAGGTCGGCGGAGACCGCTTCCGACTGGACGCCCTTCTCGCGGATGTCGGCGGCCGTCTCGCGGGCCGCCTCGCCGCTCGTGTTGTAGTGGACGGCGATGTCCGCGCCGCAGTCGGCCAGCGCGAGGGCGAACTCGCGGCCGAGACCGCGGGCAGCACCGGTGACGAGCGCGACTCGCCCGTCGAGGTCGGGAAGGAGTTCCATACCGCCCGGACGTGCGCCCGGAAGATATGTCTACGGGACTCACCCCGACAGCGCCCGTTCGAGCTTCGACGCGACCGCACGCGCCTTCGTCGCCAGCGGCTCGGAGACGTGGCCAGAGGCGACCGACGCGTCGAGCTCGTCGTCGTCGACGCGCCGAACCGCGCCGTCCGGTCCCTTCACCACGTCGACGTGGAGATCGACGTAGCGGGCTGCGTCGGGGAACAGCTCGACCGGCGTACAGACGTTGACGTACGTTCCCCGTCGACCGCCGTCCTCGCCCCGGTACACCGTCGGATACCACCAGCGGCCCTCCTCGAACTTCGTGACGGCCACGTCACCGGCGCGTCGCTCCACGTCGAGCGCGTCGTAGGTCCCGCCGGGTGACATCTCCCGTTCGAGCGTGAGCGAGCCGTCGCTCTCGACCGCCGTTACCTCGCCCCGCCCGAGGGTGAGACACTGTCCGGCGGGTTTCCCGTGTTCGATGGCGAGCGTCTCCCCCGTCTGCGGCCCGAACTGACGCGTCACGGTCTCGAACGGAAACGTCGCGTCGGCGTCGAACGCCCCCAGCGCCTCGGCGAAATCGACAGCCGCACTCGCGCCCGATGCGCCCGCCTTCACGCGGTGGTGGCCGGGGATCGTCCGGGTCACGTCCCGGCGCAGCTCGTCGAGCTCGAACCGACCCTCGCGACCGAACCAGACATGACTCGTCGCCAGCGGCGTCGCGAGCACGGTCGGCGGGTCGGGCGCTCCGCGCTCCGGGAGTCCGTCGATCGTCTCGGCGCGGTCGGTCGCGTCGGCGAGAGCCGCGCCCAGCGCGTCCATCGAGGCGTCTTCCTCGTCGCGGCCCCACCGCGGTCTCCAGCCGTCGGGAATCTCAGGCGGAAGCAGGTCTTCGAGATTCGCCGCGCCCGTCGTCCGTGACTCACCGGGGACCAGTTGAACCAGCTCTCCCGACACCTCGATGCGCGTCGAGAGCCGTGTGCGGCGGTCGCTCCATGGCGGCTTCGGTCGCCGCACCTGCACGCGAACGGTGTCGCCGGTGTCGACAGGATCGTCGGTCTCGCCGTCGGGGAGATACCCCTCTCTTCCGTCGCCCATTGCGACGACCGACCCGCCGCCGAGCGTCTCCGTCACCTCGCCGGCGAAGACGCCGTCCTCGGGGAGCGGGTCGCTCCACGCGAGGGTATCACGCGACAAGTCGGTGAGTCGCTCGCGGGCGTCGGCTACTGCCGTCGGCTCACCAGAGAGCGTGACCCCCTGTCTGTCGTTCGTCGTCCGTATCGTGAGGTCGGCCGGGGCGACGGGAAACGATTCGTCGAACCGCTCGCGAATCGCCGGTGACGCCTGCACCACGTCGTCGAACAGCGCGGTCAGTGCGGTCGTGTAGATGCCGCGGATGCGGACCGTCATAACGCGGCGGACGTGGTCGCGAAGCGAGTGCGACCGTGGCGACCCTTCAGCGTGAGTTCCACCGTCTCGTCGCTGAGCACGCGCCCGTCGGTGACGGTCTCGCCCCACGTCTCGAACCGGAGCCAGCCGTGAAGCTCGCCGCCGTGAGTGTAGCAGTCGAGGTACTCGACGGCGTGTTCGGCCGGTCCGTCACCGGCGTGGGCGAGGTCCATGTCGGAGTAGAGCGTGTCGTGGCTCGCGACGAACGCTTCGAGGTCAGCGGCAGTCTCGGCGACCAGTTCGTTCACGCGGTCGGAGACGGCCCGGAGATCGTCGGTGTCGAGCCCCGCCTCCCGGAGTGCGGTCTGTTCCCGCTGGTGGAAATGCATACCTGCCCTCGGTTCGGGACCGGCAAAAACACCGTGTCACCGGCGGCGACGCTCGAATCAGGGAGGGGGATTTACGCCGACTCCCTCCGAACGTCGGGTATGCCAGCCGACGAGGATGTTCTCGAAGAGCGCGCCACGGGGACGCGTGATCTCTACGATATCGCGACGTGGGAGCCACGCACCGTCCTCGACCGACTCGCGGTCGGTCTCTACCGGCTCGGAACGCTCGTCTTTCGCGCACTGGTCGTCCTGCTCGGTCTCGCCATTATCGTCGTCCAGTTCGTCCTCGGGGGGATCGGAGCGACGTTCGCTGAGTCCCCGATCGCGATCGCGCTCGTCGCCTTCTCCGTGATTCCGGCGCTCGCGCTGGCAGCGTACATCTACACGTCGGACGTGACGACCGGTGAGCCGGCGGAGCTACTCGTCGGGACCTTCTCGCTCGGCGTCCTGCTGGCGGGATTTGCGGCCGTCGCCAACAGCACGCTCTCGGCGGTCGGCGCGATCCCGGCCGTCGGCGTCGTGCTGTTCTTCTATCTCGTCGTCGGGCCGGTCGAGGAGTCGGTGAAGCTGCTCGCCGTCCGAATCTACGCCTATCGCGACGACCGCTTCGACGCCGTCGTTGACGGCGCGGTGTACGGAGCCGCCGCCGGTCTCGGCTTCGCCACCATCGAGAACGCGCTCTACATCTCGCGCCAGCTCGGCATGGGAACCGAATCGGTCGCGCTCGTCCCGGTCGCGATCTTCGGCGTCTCGCTCGAACAGGTCATCGGACAGGGCGGCGGCATCACGGCCGTGCGGGCGCTCGCCGGGCCGGGCCACGTCATCTACTCCGCCTTCGCCGGCTACTATCTCGGGCTCGCGAAGTTCAACCGCGAGCACTTCGGCCCGATCGTCCTGAAAGGACTCCTGATCGCGGCGTTCATCCACGGGACGTACAACGTCACGGCACAGGTCGCGCTCGGACGGCTCCCCGGGCTGTTTCCCGACGTGCCGCCGTTCGCCTTCTTCCTCGGCTTCGTCCTGCTGTACGACGGGCTGTTCGGCTACGTCCTCCTCCGGAAGCTGTCGCGGTATCGCGGCGTCTACCGGGCGCTCGACACCAGCGATGCCGACGAGCAGGCCGCGGCGACGCTCTCGCCCGAGCGAACCGAGTTCGAGGAGTGAGCCGCGGACTGCGGGTCGTGAACCGTCGGTTTTCTTACCGTCGGTAACGAACCGTGTGGTATGACAGCCGCTACGCTCGACGCGTACGACTCGCTGCTCGATCGGTACGAACGCGCGACCTACATCGGTGACGCCGCGGGCGTCCTCTCGTGGGATCAGGAAGTGATGATGCCCGAAGGCGGGACACCGGCTCGCTCGAAACAGACCGCCGCCCTCTCCGGTGCGCGCCACGACATCCTGACGAGTGACGCGTTCGAAGCCGATCTCGAAGCCGCGGAGGCGAGCGATCTCGACGACGAGCAGGCGGCCGTCGTCCGCGAGATCCGCCGCGAGTTCGACCGTGCGGCGAAGGTCCCCAAGGAGCTGGTCGAGCGCATCTCCGAGGAGACGTCGAACGCGCTCCCCGTCTGGGAGGAGGCGAAAGCCGAGGACGACTGGGCGACGTTCGCCCCGCAGGTGGAGACGCTGCTCGAACTCAAACGCGAGTACGCCACCCATATCGACCCCGATGCCGATACGTACGAGGTGCTGTTCGCCGACTACGAGCCGTGGCTCGATCTCTCCACCGCCGAGACCGTGCTCGAACAGCTCCGAGACGCGCTGATTCCGCTCATCGACGACGTGAACGCGAGCGACGCCGATCTCGCGACGCCGTTCGACGGCGAGTATCCCGACGACGACCAGTTCGCGCTCGCGGAGTCCACGCTCGACTACCTCGGCTACCCGGACGACCACGGTCGGCTCGACACCGCACCTCACCCGTTCTCCTCGGGAACGCAGTTCGACGCCCGCGTCACCACTCGGTTCGACACCGACGACCCCGTCGGCGCTATCGGCTCTATCGTCCACGAGTTCGGTCACGCGACCTACACGCTCGGGCTACCACAGGACGAGTACGGTACACCGCTCGGGCAGAATCGTGGACTGACGGTCCATGAGTCGCAGTCCCGACTCTGGGAAAACCACGTCGGTCGCTCGGAGCCGTTCCTGTCGAGCTACGTCGACGCCGTGAACGACGATCTCGGAACGACTGTTTCGGGCCGGGAGCTGTACGAGGCGGCCAATCAGGTGTACCCGGAGAACCTGATCCGCGTCGAGGCCGACGAGCTGACGTATCACATGCATATCATCCTCCGGTTCGAGATCGAGCGGGACCTGCTCTCGGGCGATCTCGACGTCGCGGACGTGCCCGAGGCGTGGAACGCGAAGATGGAGGAGTATCTCGGCGTGACGCCGGCGACCGACGCCGAGGGCTGTCTGCAGGACATCCACTGGGCACACGGCTCGTTCGGCTACTTCCCGACCTACTCGCTCGGCTCCGTGCTCGCCGCCCAGCTGTTCGAGGCCGCCGAGTCCGACATCGACGGGTTAGACGCTCAGCTCGCGGCCGGCGAGTTCGACGCGCTCCACGAGTGGCTCACCGACGAGATTCACCAGCACGGCGCACGATACACGACGAACGACCTCGTCCGGAAAGCGACCGGTGAGGCGTTCTCCGCGGACGCGTTTATCGACTACGCCACCGAGAAGTTCACCGCGCTGTACGGGCTCTAAGGCCCGACCGCCTACGGTCGCGGCTACAAGTCGGTCCCGTAGCCACGCACCGAGAGCGGACGCGGGGTCGTCGATGACGGTCGCGATGCTGCCGGGGGACACCACGCGACACCATCCGCACCCGGACCCGGCACACGCAACAGCGAGAGTTAATACATCGACCGAACACACGACACCCATGCGCGAGATAGCCGGCTGTGACTTCTGTGGCGATCCGCCGACCGGGACGTTTGACGTGCTCCCGGCGCGGGAGGATCCCGACGGCGACGGGAAACGCATGGTCCTGTGTGGCCACTGTCGGGACGCGCTCGCGTCGATCCTCGATCCGCTGCTCGACGCGACCGCCGACGACGTGGAACCGGACGACGAGCCGACGACGCGAACCGCTGAACCGGCAGACACCGCACCCGAGGGTGACACCGAGACGGCTGTTTCTGACGCCGAACCGGACACCAGCGATGAACCAGACGCCGACGCCGAACCGGGCGACGGAACGACCGGCGAGACGACAGCGACGCCGGAGACGGACGACACCGACGAATCGAACCGCGTGCCGTCCGGCTACCGGAAGGTGGTCAGGTTTCTCGATGGGCGGGAGCTACCGATTCCGTACGCCGACGCCGTCTCGATGGCCGCCGGAGCCTACGATCTCGACGAATCGCAGGTCGATGCGATCTTAGCGGCGGCCGACTCGCGAGACCGACTCACGACCGCAGACGGCGAACTCCGACGCGGTTAGAGACTCCCCTTCGTCGAGGGGGTGTCAGTTCGTCGCTCGTCGTATCGGGTGGCGTCGTCTAGCGCGCGCGCCAGCGACTTGAACAGCGCCTCGATCTCGTGGTGGGCGTTTCGCCCCTCGATCCCGGCATGGAGCGTGACGTTCGCGTGCATCGCGAACGACTCACAGAAGTGGCGAGCCATGTCGCTCGTGAACGAACCGACCTGCTCCTGTGAGAAGTCGCCGCTCCACTCGAAGTAGGGGCGACCGGAGAGATCGAGGACGACGGAGCCGACGGCCTCGTCCAGCGGGACGCGGCGGTCGGCGTAGCGGACGATGCCGCGCTTCTCGCCGACGGCGTCACCGAACGCCTCGCCGAGCGTGATCGCGACGTCCTCGGCGGTGTGGTGATCGTCGATGTCGAGATCGCCGTCACAGCGAACCGTCAGATCGAACAGCCCGTGGGTGGCGACGGCTCGCAGCATGTGGTCGAAGAAGCCGATACCGGTGTCGATGGTCGCGTCGCCGTCGCCGTCGATGGCGAGCGTCACCTCGATCTCCGTCTCGCCGGTAGTGCGGGTGACCGCCGCCGTTCGGTCGCTCATGGCCGACGTTTCGCGGGCGGCGGTATGACGGTTGTGGTCGGACGCGTCCCCTCAGACAGCCATCGCCTCCGCGAGCGTGAACCGCCCCTCGTAGAGCGCCGTGCCGACGACGACCGCCGCCGCGCCCGCAGCTCTGCACGCCCGGATGTCGTCCAGCGTTGCGACACCCCCCGAGGCGATGACCGGGATATCGACGGCGTCGGTGACCGCCTCGATTGGCCCGCGACGGACGCCGGTTAGCTGTCCTTCGACATCCACGTCGGTGAAGAGAATCGCCGCCGCCCCCAGCTCCTCGTAGCGGCTGGCCGCCGTCGCCGGGTCGAGTCCCGTCCCTTCGGTCCAGCCGTCGACGACGACCTCCCCGTCTTTCGCGTCGAGACTCACGACGACGCTGTCCGGGTCGGTCGCTGAGATGCGCGAGACGATCTCCGGATCCTCCACGGCGGCGGTTCCGAGGATGACGCGGTCCACGCCGAGCGAGAGGAGCCGCTGGGCGTCGTCAGCCGTCCGAATCCCGCCGCCGATCTGTACCGGCACGTCGACCGTCTCGACGACGGTCTCGACGGCGTCGGCGTTGCCGCGCTGTCCCTCGAACGCTCCGTCCAGATCGACCAGATGGAGCGTCTCCGCGCCGGCATCGACCCAGCGTTCGGCGGTCTCGACCGGCTCACCGTACCGCGTGCCGGTGTCGCGCTCGCCGCCGACCAGCTGGACTACCTCGCCGTCCTGCATATCGACGGCAGGCACGACGGAAAACGAGTCGTACACACGCGTACGTTCCCGGCTCGTGGGGTAAATCCGCCGATTCGACCGAACCGCGCAGATTAAGCGCCGAGTTCGCCATAGCCGGGTATGGTCTCGGTACTACTTCTCCTCGGCTTGCTCGTCGCGGCGTTCGTCGGCTTCAACATCGGGGGGTCGTCGACGGGGGTCGCGTTCGGTCCGGCAGTCGGCAGTGAGATCGTCAGCAAGTCGAGCGCCGCCGCCCTGATGACGGTGTTCGCCTTCGCCGGCGGCTGGTTCTCCGGTCGGAACGTCATCCAGACGCTGGGCGGTGATATCGTCCCCGCGAGCTACTTCACGCTCCTCGCGAGCGTCACGATCCTGCTGTTCGTCGGGCTGGCGCTGCTCGTCTCGAATCTGTTCGGCGTCCCCGCCTCGACCTCGATGACGGCCGTCGGGGCGATCGCCGGGATGGGGCTGGCCCGGCAGGCGCTCCAGTGGAACGTGATGGGCCAGATCATGGTGTGGTGGCTCGCCGCGCCCCTGCTCGGCTTCTGGATCTGTACGATGATCGGTCGCTACTTCTACCCGTATCTCGACGCGCGGTTCGCGCTCGAATCGGCGACCGGACTCAAACGGACGGTGACGCAGTCGCTGGTCGTCGCGATCGGCTGTTACATGGCTTACTCGGCCGGCGCATCGAACGTCGCGAACGCGGTCGCACCGCTCGTCGCCGGCGGAACCGGTCAGATCACGGCGAGTCAGGGGGTGTTCCTCGCCGGCGGCGCTATCGCCGTCGGTGCGTTCACCATCGCACGGCGCACGCTCGACACGGTCGGAACCGGGCTGACCGATCTTCCGCTCTTGGCCGCGCTCATCGTCGAGACCGTCTCGGCGAGTCTCATCACGTTCCTCTCTGAACTCGGGATACCGGCGTCACTCGCCGTCTCGGCGACGATGTGTATCATCGGTCTCGGCTGGGGACGGGCCACCCGGACCAGCCGACTCCTCGACGTCGCGACGACGGCGGTCGATGGCTCTTCGACCGCCGAGACGGTACAGCCCGGCGTGGACTCGCTCACCACACACGACGACGAGGTCCAACCGATCGGCGAGGAAGAGCCCGACGAGCAGTCTGCGGGCGATCTGTTCGACGCTGCGGCCACGGGGCGGGTCGTCATCCTATGGCTGGCGACGCCGACGCTGGCTGCGGTCGGCTCCTTCGTCGTGTTCTCGCTCGTGTTGACCTGATCGACGCGTGAAAGGCGAGCTTTAACAACGTCCGGGCACAAGGTAGCGGTGATGCCAACGGTAGAATACCTCAACTACGAAGTGCTCGACGACCACGGCTGGTCGATGGACGACGACGACCTCTTCGACGAAGCCGCGGACGCGGGCCTCGATGGTGAGGACTACGGTGAACTCGAGGTGAACGAGGGCGAGTATATCCTCGAAGCCGCCGAAGCACAGGGCTACGACTGGCCCTTCTCGTGTCGCGCTGGAGCGTGTGCGAACTGCGCGGCGATCGCCGTCGAAGGCGATATCGACATGGACATGCAGCAGATCCTCTCGGACGAGGAGGTCAACGAGAAGGACGTTCGACTCACCTGTATCGGCTCGGCGGCGACCGACGAGGTGAAGATCGTCTACAACGCGAAACACCTCGACTACCTGCAGAACCGCGTCATCTAATTAACAGCGTAAAACGCTCGTTAAGCAAAACCAGATTTTCGCGGAAGCAAAACCACCCCGATTCCGCGGATTTTTTGCCAGCAGGACGATCTATTGCCAGATCTACTTTCATCAGGAAGTGAACTCAGAACCTTCCACCCATCCTACCCAGGAAAATCATTCATCGTGCTGATCAAATATCCGGCCGAGTTGTTTAAGCCTAGCGGCGTATCGGTCCCGGAGTTCTGGGTCCGCAGTGTTGAACTCGGGGTTGAGCTTGTCGAAGGAAACACGCCATTCAATAGGCATATCGTCTATCTCCAATTTGCCTTCGTGAGCGAATTTTAGCGCTCGTATGGCTTCTTCTCGCGTGGTTTCTTTGAATCGGCACCCCGAGGCGGCGTGTTCTCTGCTGCGATCTGTGCTTAGGGCTCGGTCGGGGCGGGTGGCAGCGTAGAAACTCACCCAGTATTCGAAGTGCCGGTCATGAGGGAGCCGTGGATGGGTGTTGAGAGTGAGTCGTCCGGTAACTCTCTTTGTGATCCACTCAGGGACTGAGACCGCGGGGAGCGCTGCAAGGACTTGGAGGACTTTGCGTCGGAGCATAGCTTGCTGAGGTGACTTACTTACTAACCGTCTCTTTGTAGCGTTATTCTCGGTGTTAAGGGTTGAATCTGGTTCCTCTCTCGCCGTTATACTAGAGGGACTGGTTTTCTCTGATTTCGTTCGCTCTTTCTAGTGTAATCTCGTGTATGCCGAGATTGAACGTTAACGTGCACTGTGCCCCCGGACATCCTTTCAGATCGCGGTGAATCCCTGTCTCCTCATCGCATACCCAAGAAACCCGTGAGCCACAAGAGGGGCAATCTAGCGTGATCTCAAGTATCTCAAGTGCCATTATTCTTGAACCGGTTTTACAAGGAGGTACTCTCCAGTGGTTGTTGGGACTGAGTGTGAGAGCGACAGATCGCCATGAGCATGAAACCACCCTGCGTGGTTACCCGTGATGTTCTCATCGCGCAATTCGCTGGGCTTGCTCTTTTCTGGATATGTGATGAGTGTGTAACTTCCCGGAGGATAGAAATCACCCATCACAATTGCACCATCGTCTTTGCGTTTGAGCCAACTGACGACACGCCCCTCAACGGACAATTCGGGCTGGTCTATTTCGGTCATCTCACCCGACGTTCGATCAGCCTGTTGAGTAGCCGCCCTTTCCCGAGAAGTTACCTGGCTAGTCTCGTCGGACGTATGGTCGTCTTGGGTACGATCGTGCTGTGATCTCTGATCGTATTCTTTCACAGTAACCGGAAGGGGGAGTGGCCGTATCAACAATTGCCGATTGTGTTATTTCAGCCTGATCGCCCCTGATTCTCTTTTTTCACCGCGATTTACTCCCAGCCCACACCGGCAGACGCAATAGGCGATTGCGAGCACAGAATCGGAACAGCAGATTGTCTATCCGGCACGATCTGATCTCTGAGAATGTTCGACGGCAAAATTGAGGCGCGTCTTGAGAATCGGAGTCTGGTTATCCTCTCAGGACATCACACCATCGACATTTGCTGACAACAGGAGGAGATGTACGAGGACTCGACCCACCTTTGGTAAGCGAGTGCTAGGTGCGACGCGGGTCTGCTGAGAATCGTACTCAATGACATTGGCATCGGCGAGCGTCTCAAGATGCGTATGGCGGAGTGACTCACGGATGTTTCTGTAGTCCGATCCGCGAGCCTCTTTGAGCGAGTACTCGTACCTGACAGCTGTGACCCATCGTGCTATCTCTTCCATTGAGATCCACTCGTCTTGATCACGACCGATAAGGCAGAGGACCACAAGTTGGCGACGACGATTCGCCAACAGGGAGCACATCGTGATCGTCTCTTCCTGATTCGCCTCAACATCCACGAACGTGGAGATTGAGTTGAGCCACAGCGGGGGTCTGTTACTCATGCCGCACCTCGCCTTCCCCTGCTTCGCTGGCAGTAACGACACTCGTCTCAACGGACGAGTCAATTTTCATGCGTCACCTCGTGCAACGTTACAGCTCCTCCTCAGTAGCTTGATGAAGTGGGCGAGGGGCTGCGTGTCGTCTGTCTCGGTTACTAGTCTCGTTCGATCGTTGAATTCAATGACACCGAGATCATCAAGGAGACCCAAGTGTGAGTGGATGAGGCCGATATAGACTCTCGAACGCTGTTTCCCAGTGACTTGGTTTGAGTCGATTTGATTCTCAGTGGCTGCAATTTCGCGCGCCAGGTCCTTGGCAGGAATCGGTTCCTGCGAACGGGAGAGCATGAGGATCACCTGTCGCCGCCGACTGTTTGACAGTGTCTTGAAGGCGTCATCTGATGACAGGTGGATTCCCTGTGGCTCTAGCATCCTCAGAGCACCTCCTGTGCGAAGTGCTCTCCTTTCAGCGTCAGCAAGACTATGCAACAGTCTTCGTCCTTGATGGGGTGGACGAGATTGTCGTCCGTGAGTTGAGCGAGGAGTTGATTTACCGTCTGGTGCTCCCAGCCGCTTTTGATAGTTATGTCCTTACGCGTGGTTGAACCACTGTCGCTTGCGTAGTGAACGATCCGTCTGAGTCGTGGGTCACGTCCTGGAGCAAGACCGCTAGCGCCGTCGTCGTCCGGGTGACGGACAGAGTTATCACTCCGTGACCGAGTAGTATCTGGTGCTGTCATTGTAGCAGCGTTGGTGCCCGGTGTCCTCGCACCGGGGGCCGCTTTCAGGCCACTTAGCCGTTGCTCGCCTACTTAAAATAGATTTGTGTTCTCACTTGTTCCCACGTTGAAAGACAAAATATCCAGTTCAATATCACCGGTTTCTACATCTTTCATTGTTGGCTTCAGCAGTTTGGAAATATTGCGGACGGATCCCCAGATTCCTATACATTCTATCAGCACGGACCAAAGACTGACAGCACGACCATGTCGCCATTATAGCGGAATAGTCGTGCTGTCAGCACGAATATCCTACTCACAATCTGGATTTTGTTAAGTGGAAGACGAGGGGGGTTCGAACCGCTCAATCTTATTTAACACTTAACCCGTCGCCTTCTGTGTGTTCGATTTAGATATATTTCTATATTGGTAGAAAAGGCTTGGTCCTTCACACCCAAATTAACACACAAATAACCATTGCTATCCATCCAAGAATTTCAACTGCTACAGCGCGAGGTTTTAAAAGTGAATGTAGGTTTACGTGATATAGATCAATGACAGAGCGAGTACAGGTGCAGACTCGGGTTCCTGAAAAGTGGCGAGACGAAGCAAACGAACTTGATGTGGCACTCACGGAGTACATCCGGATGATGGTTCGGGCAGGCCGATTAGATTGGGGATTCGAACACACAGAAGAACCCGATTGCCCCCACGTCAAGGTTGATGAAGAATCAAGCGGGGCCGATGAGCAGATTGAGACGATTGTTAAGGACACTATTGTTCGAAATCTCTCTTGTGATAGCGGCACAGCAGAGTCTGAACTAACAGACATCATTCTTCATGATGTTGAGGCGCAGGTAGGACAGATTCTGAACGACCTAGCTGATGAAGATATAGTTCGGTACGATGCTGTCCAAGGTGGTTGGGTGAAGCAACGATGACAGACTACGGTAACATTGATGTGGAGCAGTTCTTCACTGGCGACCCAATTGAGGACTGGCTGGATTTAAAGCGACGGGAGGACATTTCCACTGGGACTGTCGATTCGCTGGTTCAGAAGCTTCAGACAAATAGCGACGGTACCGCTTTCCAGCAATTTCTCTCCAATAGAGACGTAGGCGTTCTTGATGCGACAGTGATGGATCTCTATGACTACCGTGATTTTATCCGTGAAGTCAACTCAAAGCGCGAAATGAAAAACAAACTGTCAGAGGTCTCCACGTTCTATAACGACATGAGGCGGCTTAAACAGACCGACTCCAACCCTGCTGCTTTCGTGCTGAGTCGAACTGACACGAGGGTCAAATTACCCAATCGAGAGTACCATACAGTTGAGGCGATGGGCGATTTCCTTGCGTTTATTCCTCACCCACAGATGCAGACGATGTGTCTTTGCTATCTGAAATACGGCCTTCGGCGGGGAGCGGTTGTGAATATCGACTTGTGTTGCGTGAACATTGACGATCCGCGATACAGGCCTATCTTGATGAACGCGATATCGAACTTCATAGGAAGGTACGCAGCCGTCCGGATTCCATATATATTTACGGAAACTTCAGCGCAGATGATGTGGTTAATGGTGAGGAACGTCGCGACGGAAACAAGCGCGACAACGATGTCGTACTTCCGATCAACGACGAGATGAAACACTCCTTACTTCAGTTTCTCATTATTCGTCCAGAAACGAAGCCGCCAAATCCACTTTTTCCACAGCTCAGGCCAATGGATGGAGTATACAATCGCATCAGCGGAAGCTCGGTCTACAATTATTTGATCAATAAGATGGCCACTGAGTATGGGATCACCGAACCCGGAGGGAGTCAATCAGACGTGGATCTACATTACTTCCGTCACTTCTTCAGAACGCAGATGAAGATCCATTACGGCGACCATGACGGATCCCTACACGATGAGCTGATGAAGTACATCCGTGGTGACAAACTGGACGACAAAGTTCTAGAGATATACACGCACGATTGGGCTGTTAACGTTCGAGAGGCCTACCTTGACAACATCTACAAGTTTGGCTTATTCGACTGATTGAAACACTGCCGGGAATTACCTCTGTAGAACTGATTGGTCGATGGTTCTGGGTAACCCATTATGGGACTTACCTAGACTCCACGACGATCTGTTCGATCATCTCGCTCGCCTCGGCCTCTGACAGCCCCTCAAGCTGAACGTTCGTCAGCGCGTGGTTGAACCGTCGCGTGGTCTCGTCGATGACCCGGGATGATTCACCCGCAAGTTCGTCACACATGGCGCGGACTGCTGGTTGATAGCGCGCGAACCAGCGGTCGAATACCTTATTCACCATCGTCTGGTTTGCAAACACCGCGTCTGTCGTCGAATAATCGTCCTGTCGGGATGTCAACTGTGCGATCCACCAGAGGCGGTGAATGGCATTCGAGTACAGGTCCGAGCCTGCACCGAGGAACTTCTCCCGCATCGCTTCTTCGGAGCGATACTCCCAGCGGTGCCGGACGAGGTCTGGATACCGGACGACTGCTAACCAGTGCCAGAGACCGGGGTCGCCGGCTGTTCGCCTCGTGATGTCGAGGCCACGGTGGATTTCTTCGGCGAGTGCCCCGTCTATTGCCGTGTCGTACTCTGGGTACTGTTCAAGCACCTGCTGTACCGCCGAATCGATCCTATCGAGGTCGGCCGTTGGATTGCCCGGCATGGGCTCTACGTACTCGTTCAGCTGTTCCTCGGTTAACGTCGCCTCGCCCTCCATGAACGATTCACCAACGAGGCGACGTCCGTCTTCGGTCAGTCGGTGTAATTCGGTCTCGGTCATGTTAGATCTGGAGCCCCTCCTCCATGAGGTGAATCAGTTGCTCTCGGGGGTCTATGTACTCTTGAAGTTCGCTATCGATCCGCTGCATCACGTGGGGTAGGGTTTGTGGGTCAGAGAGGTCGTCCCTGAGACGGTGAGTCGCTTCTGACACGTCGCTAGTTTCGTAGAGATTTCGAGCAAACGTCTGGAGAACCATCTCCTGCCACTCGTGTTCAACGTCGCCCTCTACGTCTACAGCACTCCCAGCCCGAACGAGCAGTTGTACCCATACACCATAGCTCACCTGGTCAAGTATCACGTCCCGCATCCGAGCCTCAGCCCCGACAGATCCCCTCGTCTGTAGTAACTCGGCAATACGGGGATGGTCGGAGTTGATCCACAATTTAGGACGACTCTCGTTCCGGAAGTCGAGGTAGTAGAGCTTGTTCCCGTCTGGGAGGTGAGCGTTCTGTGAGAAGCGGACTCGCTCACCATCGATGGCGGCTCGCTCTTCTTCCTCGTGCCGGTCAACGACGACGTAGTACAGCGTCCCACTGGCGACCCGGAAGTTCTTCTGGTCGGCATAGCCGTTCGGTCCTTTTCCCGAACGAGCTTCCGTGCGAACGAGATAAGGGCGCAGTTCGATGGTTCCTCGGACCGTGTGCTTCGAAACCTCTATCGAGACGTCGTATTCACCGGGCGTCGTATGTGTCTCGGAGATGACCTCCCGGTCACGGTATATCGTCTCGTGACAGCGAATGGTGACGTAGAGTTTGGCCGGCGGCTCTGACCGTTCGTTTTCAGGAAAGACGGCCTGCACCGCCTCCTCGGGCACGCGAAGTTTCCCGTGAAGAGTAATAGTATCCCAATCCGGCTCACCACCCTCGCCGGACGAGGACACTGCTGCCGCAAGGTCAATCTCTGTCTGTGACGGATTCAGTTCAAGCGCTGTTTGATCTCCGTCGTCAATAGTGAACGAGTCCAGATCAAAGTCTACTCCCTTATCCCGGTAGCTGAACGGAAGTGTCGTAGTTCGGTGTCGCTGCGAGTGTCTGGTCACGATTGGTCCTCCTCAGGTGTCTGTAACTCTGCGAATATCTCTAGTTGTGTCGCGCCCACGTCTCCATGCACTAAGTCCGCAGTTTCGTTGGGGTGAGAACGACCAGAGAACGAAACTTCATCAACGTATTCGTCCGCGACGAGGTGAGCTCGTCCATCGTCGTACGACGCAGTCACGCCAGCTTGCTCAATCTTGACGTGTTTGATCGGAATGTCGTCGTACTGGGATCCGTCCTCACCGACACCGGTGAGTGAGATGTCTGCACTCCAGCCCCCAAACTCCTCTGGGAGTACTTTGATTCGCCCAGAGATCGTCCAGGCGTCGCCATCAAAGCGAGACGAGCTGTCGATTTCGAAGACGGTTTCGGCGGGCGACGTCGTGGCCCGGGGATTCCCACTCCCGTGGATCGGGAACCGGTTCAGAACGTTGTCGGAGAGGGACTCACTATTGTTCCCCTTCGAGATCAAGTGGCGGAGTCCATCACGCAGCGTGCCAAACATATCGTCAAGCGCCATCCGGAATCCACGTTGGTACTGCTCTCGAAGATTCTCGGTGGATTCCCACTCGTCGTGTTCTGGCGGCTCGGCGAACCGCAGGAACCGGTCGATCTCTCGGTCACTCTCCGACGGGGCTCCTTCCGGTCGTGCTTCGCCAGCGGCCAACACGCCGAAGAAGTTCCGGTCACCGTAGGCGACACGGCTCTGGTCGTAGTACTTGACCACCATCCCTGCTCCCCGGAACAGCGCGACGTTATTCAGGTACGAATCGTCGTCTGCGGGGGATGCCAGACGAGCAGACAACCGGACTGAGCCAGCAGGAGTTTCCGATCCATCGGCACGAGGCGGGAGCTTTACGGGGATATCGAGCCCAGCAACGTCTCCGGGGGTCACCAACGTCTGTGCGTCTGTAGTCCTCTTCTCGTAAGCCTCTACGAACGGTCGGATCGCCGGGGCGTTCTCTACGTCGGCTGTCAGTGTCTCGTCCGGCGTTTCGACCGTGATTTCGAGGTCGCCTCGATAGATCGCTGGCCAGAAGTACTTGACAGAGGCGTCAACGAACTCCTGTGCGAGTTCTTCGACATCCGGTCGCTCGTCCCGCGTGGGGTCTTGGAACTCAACGACCATAGCGCTCGTTCCGTTAACAGCGGGCCGTTCGACGTGCAGTTGTTCGGCGAGCCGCGACGCGCCTTCTCCCCAGAAGGACTCCGGGCGAGGGCCATCATCCGTCTCGATGGGCTGGCAGAGCCAACCCGCACCTTGATACGTCGTATCGTCTGCTGGAAGTTGGTGAGTGGGGAACTTAGAGCGGGCGATGAGTCGTGGAGAATCGCTTTCACGCTCACCGTGAGCGAGGTGTGAGTTGAAGACGACTGTCGAAGCACCCGAGAACGTCCAGAGTACGGACTTGCCCAGGCCGTACGAGCCGCCGGCGGTGTCGTCTTGCTTGCTGCTGTAGAGTTCGTCGCGGACTAGTGCGGCGTAGTTCGAGTCTTCGTCCCAGCTTCCGGTCAAGCCTGTCGTGTTTCTGTCTTCGATGATGAGGAGGCGAAGTTCAGCATCAGGGTCGTTGACTCGTTCGACAACTCTCTCGTAGCGATGGCCATTGTGTGTGTCTGCGACCGATCGCATCCGTTCACCGAGTCCGTTTTCCCAACCGAGTCCCTTGAGGAATTCCTCTTTCTCGTCACCAGTAAGCGCGACGAAACGGAACGTGACTTCGACTGGGTCGTCGTTCTGGAGCCCTTGGTCGTTCGCGTTTTGAATGACTTCACGGACGAACGCTTCGGAGTCGTGGTCTACGGCGTGTTTGGTCGGATCGTCGCCGTAGCGTGGTGCTCCTGGCCCACCACTGAAGAAGAACCACTTGGCCGCTTCGGTGATTTGAATCTGTTCCTGGTCCATTCTATAAACCGGTATGTTCGTACGGAACTATGACCACCTAGTTAGTATTATTGTTCCGCGTCGATGAGTTCCGCCGGTCGGGTTGGGTTGATGTTCTAACTGGGCGAAACAAGTCCACTCTTTGCGTGATGCGAGGTAGTCGTGATGGTATCGTTGCCGAACGCTTATGTGACGATATGCGAGAAAGAGTGTTATGAAGGTTGCCGCAGTAGATTTATTTTGTGGGGCTGGTGGTCTCAGCTATGGCCTCCAGCAAGCCGGTGTCTCCGTCGTCGCAGGGATTGATCGGGACCCGGATTGTAAGTATCCGTACGAACAGAACATCGACGGAAAATACGTCAGAGCAGACATCCGCTCGTTGGCACAAGATCCTGAACCAATCGCACAGATGTATCCCTGGGATGCGGATCTGAAGGTTCTCGCGGCGTGCGCGCCTTGCCAACCGTACTCCACGATGGGCCACGCCAAGGGGAAAGGTCACGAAGATCATCAGAAGTGGGGCCTACTGAACGAGGTATCACGGATCGCAAAGTACATCGAACCGGACGTAGTGCTCACCGAGAACGTACTTCAGGTGAAACAAGAAGATGGCGTCTACGACGCGTTCATTGAGAGCCTGAAATCACAGGGCTACCACGTCAATAGTGACGAGAACAAGAACGTCTACTCCCCTGAATACGGGATCCCACAGAAGCGAAAGCGATGGGTGGTCATGGCGTCCAAGCGGGGGTCTCTCTCTCTGCCTGACCCTCCGATTCAGAACAAGGACGACTACCCCACGGTCAAAGACACGATAGATCACCTACCACCACTTGAAGCAGGAGAAGTCAGTGACGAGAACGACGTGCATAGAGCACGCTCTCTCTCGGACAAGAACCTAGAGCGCATCAATAACATGGAGCCCGGTGGAGATTGGACTCTCTGGGAAGAGGAGGACCTTAACCATCTCCTCGCAGACTGCCATCGCAAGGCGAGTGGACGCTCATACAAAGCCCCCTACAGCCGGATGCGGCCAGACGAACCATCCCCGACGATCACGACGCAGTTCTACAACTACGGCAGTGGTCGTTTCGGCCACTACGATACAGATCAAAATCGGGCACTCTCGCTTCTTGAAGGAGCACTGCTTCAGACGTTCCCGGAAGACTATGACTTCTACGACGAGTGGGAGGACGTCGGCGTGTCGAATCTGGGCCGGCTGATCGGTAACGCGGTTCCCCCGAAGCTCGGTGAGTACATGAGCCAGGCAATCCTCTCGCACGTCGGTGCAGCAGCACCGTCTATTGAGTCCTCCGTCGCCGACGACTGAGAGTGAACTGATGTCATCTGAAGCGGAACGGCAGTTTCGGGCAGACCTGCTTGAATAGGGGGAAGAGAATCGCCGCGAGTACCCGTGGCGGGAATCGAATAGAACACTATACGAGGTGTTCGTAGCCGAGTTCTTCCTTACCCAGACGCCGGCTGACAATGTCGCAGCGGTCTATCCGATGTTCCTGGAACAGTACCCCATGCTGGCCGACATAGCGGAGGCCAGTGAGGACGAACTCACCGAAGCTATCGAACCTCTCGGATTCCACAACATACGCGCAGAGGCGTTGAAGCGAATCGTCTTAACACATGACTGCCTCCCCTCTAATCCAGAATCGCTGATGAAACTACCACGAGGGGGACAGTACGTGGCGAACGCCACGTTGTGTTTCGCGCGTGGCGACCGCTTGCCGGTACTCGACAGGAACGTTGAGAGGGTGTACAGTCGGGTGTTCCGAAACACGTGGCCCGAGACGAAAGCAGATCAGATGACTTTCACGCAGAGGTTGGTGCCTGACGAGGCTCGGGCGTACAATCTCGCTCTGCTTGATTTCGGTGCGCTAGTCTGTCAGGATGAACCGTTGTGTGAGCAGTGTTTCGCCAACGAGTACTGCGTCTACTTCCAGGACTCGGTAAGGCGTGAGTAGCGATACAAGATCGCTGGTAGCTGCTATCGGTGGCGGAAATGTCTCATGGATGTCCCACAGTCCTTGTTCAGTCCCAGTGCTCCTCGATCTCCTCACGGTACTGTTCATTTAACCGGTATTGGTTCTGGTCACCCATCCAGTCTCGCTCATCAACGTTGAACTCCTTTCCGTATTTTCGCGTGAACCCTGACCGGATACCCGAGATTGCCTGTGGACCGCCACAGCTCAAGTCGTAGTTATCCTCCAGTCGCCGACGTATCTCTTCGTTGGACACCCAGTCCCCTGCCTCAAGCAAGATTTCCACATAAGCCTTCTGACGTCGGGTGAGTCGGCTGAAGAACGAGTCTGGGAGTGTCTCGTATTCTTCCTCAGGTTTTGGAGAGTCCTCTGAACTATACGAGCTTTCTCCGAGTTCTTGTGAGTCTTCTTCTGAGACTTTGGCATTCTCGTCATCAAAAATAATCTCCATAATCCGGACTGCTTTTGCCTCGGAGATCTCTCGTTCAACCTCAATTCCTTCGCCGTCAAGCTTTGCTGTCACCGTCATGGCGTGTTTAGACACAAGAATTCTTATTGGCTTAATTCTTTTCTAGAGTTCTAGTAGTGTTTACAAACCGAACAAGGCAGTCTCAAGATTGT
Source organism: Halobacteriales archaeon QH_7_65_31 (assembly GCA_003021785.1). Taxonomy (GTDB): domain Archaea; phylum Halobacteriota; class Halobacteria; order Halobacteriales; family Haloarculaceae; genus Halosegnis. The sequence goes on from PXQU01000014.1 coordinate 142,922, forward strand.
TCTCAACACTACCTGAGGCAGTCTAGCACTAGTTGCGCACCAATAGGAACGCCGCGTACTGCTCCTGTTGACCACACCGATTGGTAGAACTTGAATGCTGTTCACCTACTTAATCATAATCGGAAGTTGCGTGTCCACGAATACAATCAGCGGATTGTTTTCCATCTATGAGGAACAATTAAACTATAGCCATCAGACGTGACGTTATGGACGAAATTGAGTATCGCGGTGAATGGTGGATTCCGGACGAAAATACGGATGAATGGGTGCCAGAAGAGGACGCAAAACGTACTGCAGGCGTGCTAGAGTTTAATTCAAATGATGGTGGCGATCTCGATCTTCTTGGGACACTCACTGACATCGGTGATCCACCGCGGGAAGTAGACACCATTCACGGAATAGCTTCAAATGGCGAGTTCATTACCCTTCGGAACTGCTTCGTCGGACAAAGTGGCCTCTCCATCAAAGGAACCACGATGCGTAACCAGCAGGTTCACGTCGGACAAGTCTTTTCTAACGGATTATATAAGAATGGTGAGCCAGAGTTCCAGCAGCTACGAGTTACGTACCCCTTACTGGAGATGTGGTCACGGCTAGAGAGCGTAGTTGCCAAAATTCCTCCCGAATACGACACTTTTGCTGCAGAACTCCACGAAGTTGACCCCATCACGGCTCAGCTTAACGAAGCAGAAATCAAAGTCTCAGTGAAGAACGAATCGAAGAATCATAACTGGCAAGGTGTTGAATTGTCTCAAACCGCCCAGATCACTATCACTCCGGAAGCCGAACTCCCATTCAGCGAGTACCTGAATGAGTATGTCCGGCACATTCAACACTTCCTTAGTCTCGCTCTCGGTGAGCCACTTAACCCGGACACAGTGACGGGTATCAACCCGAGTGATGAAGAGGGCAAAGAGAAGCACAAGACAGACATCGCGTACCAGGTCTCACACTTACATGATGTCCCAGACCGAAAGCATCCGAGCAAGGTTCTGTTCAGCCTGAGCGATATCGATTTTGAGGAAGCAATTCGGCAATGGTTTGACAGCGCGAGAAACGCACAGTCGCTTCACAACTTGTATTTCGGTACCGTGTACAATGAGGATATGTTCGAGGAGAATCGGTTCCTGTCGCTTGCTATCGCCATTGAAGGGTTTCAGAGCTATTTGTTCCCGGACCACCGGCTGATGCCCAAAGATCCGTATGACGAACTGCACAGCAACATTATGGACACTATCCCGGACGATTCCTCAGTTAGGGATCGTATTGACGGGCTGTTGAATAGCATCGGGCACCAGCCATCGCTCCGTGATCAGATCACTATGGTGTTTGATGAGTATGACGACATTCTCCCCGAGTTGATTGATGAAGATGATGTCATCAGCCGCACTGTGAAAAACCGACACCGTCTCGCTCACGCGCTTGAAGGCGAATTTGACACTGCTGCCTTGGGGAGATTAGCGCGAACCCTGCAAGTTGTTATTGAGGCGTTCTTAATGCACGAGATCGGATTGGAGAGCGAGTTCATTGTTGAGAAACTCCAGAACAACAGGAAACACTTCCTTAACGGCTGATACTGGCGTCAACCAACGTCGGCAATGATCTCTCCGACGCTCCGAAAACGTGTCTACAGCCGGTGGTGAATCCGAAGTCGGCGACCAGTCTGAACCACATATTAAGTACAACCTCTGAAACTCATCACTGTACGAGAATTCTCGACACAGCCGTGTGAGTCGGACCTCATTCAATTGCCGTTTTCAGATAGAGGATTTAAACTAGGTCACCGTCTAAGCAGATACCAGTGACACTCTACGCGGACTCCACACTGGTGTGCTCTGCGGGGAGTTCTCTTCGCAGCCCCCAGAGCACTGAACACGGGATAGGTGACCCCGTATGACTTCGAACGAAGACACCACACGTGAAGAACCACTCATCCTCCACTGCTTTGCGGACTACGGGACGGAATCAGAGGTCCTCAGCGATTTCGGGAACGTGATACGTGTCGGAATTGACCCAAAGGACACGAACGGAAGCACACCGATCAAAGCAGACGCCCACATCAAGAACAAGGAGTGGGGCCTCCCCATCAAGGATGGCGTCACGTTCAACCTCGGATTGTTCCACCCCGTCTGCTCACGGTGGGCTGCGACGACGAGTATCTCGGGGAATCCCGACGAGCACGAGAACATGATCCCGAGTGCACGGATGCTTGCGGAGAAGTACTGTGACCACCACATCATTGAGAACGTCCCGCGCGCACCGCTAAACGATCCTGTCGTTCTGAACGGACGGATGTTCGGCATGCCAATTGAGTACAAGCGCGCTTTCGAGACCTCGTTTGAGGTTCCACAGCCACCCCGTGAAAAGCAGCTTTTGACGACAGGTGGACCGTCTGAGAAAGCCGAGACCTCGTCGTTCTTCTTCTCCGAACGCTCCAGAGAGTGGTGGGCGGCGGTCAAAAACTACCCACCAGGACCGTATCCAAAGAGCCACATTGCGAAGAACGCGATTCCCGCACCGTTCATCTACTACCTGGTTCGGCTGTGGTTGATGGTGTACGAGGACGAACAAGGGATCTCGGAGGGGCGGGTGGACTACTCCGACTACGATGAGCAGATGGACGTCAAGCGTAAAAAGAAGGACAATCGCCAGTTAGACGAGTTCTGATGTGCCACAAAACAGACATCCGATACGGACAAGTGGGTCACAGGCTTCGGTGAAAGGTACAGTCTGATGGGCCGGAACGAGTGCCAAGTATACGTAGATCGGGATTCGACCACGTCGTACGTCGGGGATGCATTCGTCAGTGTTCCCGTCTCCCGCGACATCGTTGAAGCCGTTGCTACCCAGTATCACGTGGAGGCTGAGTCACTCGCCAGAGCCCTCCGAGAAGTGCGAAGTACGTCTGTGATCAACGTCGCGACTCTCTTCACTGGCTTTGATCCTCTTCCAGTTGGTCGCAGTGACGACGGACTGCTGTACCTGCTGGCAGAAGCGGACGGGTGTTGGGATACTGTGGCCGAGGGAATCGGGCTTACGAGAGACGGTCAAGACGCCGTAGCGGCCGCTCACGACCGTCAGGTCAGAACGGAAGTTGGAGACAGCGAAGTAAGAGACGGTGGTGGGTTCGTCGTCTCGTGTTCGGAATTCCCCACAGACGCTATCGGCGACATCGTAGCGGTGGTGGACAAGACCCGTCTGACGAATCGACAGGCAACGACGTGGGTCCTCTCACAGTACGTCTCAGGGAGTGACGCAATCGCCCGGATACTCTCGGTCCCAGAATCTATCATCCAGTCAGAGCTCGCCACTGTTAACCAGACTACGCGGCGGAGTGCGGCAGAGACGAGAACTCTCAACGTCCCCGGCCCGCTCACTCGGCTCAAACCGAGTCCTCAGGCCTCAACGTGGATGGGGCTTGATTGGTCAAGGTGGTTCGACCTTCGAGACTGGAGAACACTCCGTGAAGAACTGCCACGCCGCCCCGGACTCTACCGAGTTCGTCACTCAGAACTTCCCGGTTTGATGTACGTCGGGGAGTCTGGATCGGAGGGTGGCATTCGACAGCGCGTAGGTCTTGGTCTATCAGCTGGGGTGAACGAATCGGATCGACAGACTGGAGACAAACACGGTGCTGCCCGTCCCCTTCAGCAAATTACTGAGAGCGCGGGAGGTACGATGGAGGTCTCCGTCACGACACCCCCGATAGCGTCGAACCGGAGACATCGCCGCGCCATCGAGGCGACTTTGGTGGCGATCTGTCGGAGGGAACTCGGCTGGACTCCTATGGTCCAACTGAACCGGAAGCCTACTGAACACGTGCGTAACTCACACACCGGGATGTGTCGAGAGCTAATCCACACGGCAGAATGGTCCTCGTATGCTGTACCGTCGTGGCAGCCCTGGCGTGATGTGACTGACCAGGACTGGCTGGGGCTTGATTGGACCGAGCGTCGTCCACTTTCTGAGCGAGACATGATCGACAGTAGCGGAGTTCATGCGTTTCGGCTGTGGCGGGTAGAGGAAACAGGAGAACGATGGAGTCGAACAGTCCAAGAGATGGGTACGACAGGATCGATATCGAGTCGCCTGTTCCAGTTGCAGAGCGAGTACGGTGAAGACGTTCATTTCTCTATCGTCGCTCTCAACGGGCTAAGCTCTGATACACAACGTCGGTCACGTGAACTCAGTGAAGTCCGATACGACCTCATTGGTGCACACTACCTTTCCACTGGTACTCCTCCCGAGGCACAGTTCTAACCTCAATCGGGGGAAGACACCGGCAACACACCGCACATATTTATGTCGGCGGGGGAGAATTGTGCCAATTATGAACCGTGGCGTACACTTCTCGGATATATCTGGGGCCACATCTGCTAACGCTGGTGGGGTGTCGTGATGAGCGGACAGTGGGGATTCACCACCTCTCGACCGACCGATGCTCGATACGGTGACGACGTCGCAAAGTACGCGATGTCGCACGGTGAACCGGGCCTGAAGACGTTCGTTCGAGAGGTGCTACAGAACTCGAACGATGCACGGTTAGACAACGATCAACCGGCACGAGTAACGTTCAAGCTGGAATCCTTACGAGACGACGAGGCAATCGAATATCTCACATCTCTCGACATCGAGACGTGGTCCGAGCACGCTAATTTATCGACAGATACGGAGAGCGGCGAACACATCGCGGAGGCCATCAAGCGCATTAAAGACGAGGAGGAGATCCGAATCCTGACTATCGAAGACGAAAACACACAGGGTCTCCTCGGTGAGGAGAATGCGGACGAGTCGAACTTCACGGCCTTAGTTCGAGACGTATTGTTCAGCAGCAAGTCGGGGGACACTGCGGGCGGAAGTTACGGACTAGGTAAGGCCGTCCTCTGGCTGTATTCCGGGCTGTCGCTCGTCATGTTCAACTCTACACTGAGTGAGCCCAATCCGAGGGACGAGTCGCCTCGATTGATCGGCCGGACGCGTCTACCGACTCACAAGTCGGAAGCTGGGGAAACAGTCTATCAGGGCCACGGTTGGTACGGTAATCTGAACAGTGACGAGGAGGGTGCGAGGCCAGAATCGGTCTGGGGCGACGAAGCAAAATCGGTAGCCGACAATCTGCGGTTGAGTCGCCCTGGCGCACCCGGGACGAGCATTCAAGTCGTAGACTTCCGCGTGCCTACGGCCGAAGAGCGGTTGGCCGATGACGAATTAGCAGACCAGATCACGGAGATGGCCATCGAGTGGTTCTGGCCCGCGATCTACCGGGGTGATCTGGAGGTGGCTGTCGAAATAAACGGGGAGACCAAGCGAGCGAGTATCGACGAGTATCCGCAGTATAAAGCGTTCACGAGCTGTCTCGAAGACCACGATGATTCGGTCAGTGAACTGAACGAGCCCGGAGACGTCGTGGAAGCGACTATCCCACTTGACGTTCCAAAAAAGAGCGACGGGAGTGGCGGTGCGGACGGCCAACTTGACTTGTTGATTCGGCGTGCAGATTCTAGTGAGTATCAGCACCGAAACGAGGTCGCGTTCGTCCGTGGTGCAGGGATGGTCGTCGAATACTACAACCGAGACCGGGTTGTTGTCGGAAATCAGGACTTCCACGCGATTCTCTTGGGTGGGGAAGCCCGGCCGTGGGGGACCGACGGGAGTTCCGAAGACGCAGATACCCTCGTTGAGGAGTTTCTGACCGCCGCGGAACCCCCTCAGCACGACGAGTGGGTGCGCACCGAAACTCTAGCGAACACGTACTCTCGTGGGTTCAGGACTGCAGTAGAGGGCATCAAGTCTAGCGTGACGGAGGCATTGCGTAGACTCGTCGCCCCTAACGTCGATAGAGGTGCGACAGGACCCCAGCGACTGGGGAATCGATTCAAGATTGGGAACGAATCACGAGGTGACCGGTCTGATCGTGAGTCACCAAGTAGCCAGCGTGTCACTGGAGACACGAATATCTCGTTCGACGATGTGTACACCCATTGGTCGTTCAGTGGTGAGGTAGAGCCCTTAAGTGATTGGAACGAGATTCGGAGGGTTACTGTCTCATTGATCCGGATGGCCGAGGAACGGGCGACATCAGATCGCCTTCCAGTACAGAACATATCTTCGGGCACAGCCGGGGTCTCCATATCGCTGCCAGAAGAGAACGGAGTACAAGTTGGCAGACTGGAGCCAGCTCCCGGTACTTCGAAGATTTCCTTTGAGGGCGTTTCGACAGAAGACCGGCGACAAGTCGAAACCAGATTGAAAGTGTCGGTAGACGTGGCCGAACGGAGGGATGAGTAATGGCGACCGTTGAGGAAGGAACGGAAAGTACAGAACAGGGCGATGACGGAGAGGACGACGTCCATACAGGAAGTCTAGTCAGCCAGTCCCTGCCGCACGAGTACGAGAGCGAGGCGATCAAGTTCAACGTCGAATCGTTCCGTTTGGACGGAACGCCGCTAAATGACCGTGGCGATCTTGACGAAGACGATCACTATCTGTCGTTGGCAGAGGTAGGTAACTGGGAGACGCTGGAATTAGAGGGGACTGTTTCCGTTGACCAGGATACCATAGAGGAGGTCTTCCCGTTCAACGAGTGGGAGGAAATACCGGGCCGACTCGCGTTGGTGAAAGAGAACTCTCTCGCCATCAGCCGGGACCGCCAGATACTCGCCGACTCTCCGCTTGAAGGAGGGGCCTACGACTTCACACTACGCATCAACCGTGATGGTCATCGTGGAAAAGTGAAGATCAGGCCGTTCCTCACAAGAACTGCGAACGGGGGCCACAGTGGTTCGAAGCACGCCTCCAAGGTTGGTGCACGAGTCGCTGACGGGCTCTCGTGGGTCGTTCGACTTGACGAGAGAGACGATGGCGGAAGCCTTCTGATGCCGATTATAGAGGACTTCAGCGACTACGACAACTTCCCCGACGAGAATCACATCCACTATCTCAGCCTAGAGGCACCTCGGAACCCGCAGCTCTACCTGAATAGAGAACACCCACAGGTAGTCGAGGTTCTGAAAAACACGGGGGCGACGGGTGGACCACCGCGGCTACGCGACGTGCTCTACGACTACATAGAGCACTCCGTTTGGACGCAGCTACTGATGCAGACGGCACGTGACACAAGTACTGATACGGGTGAACCAGAGTACAGCTGGCAGGAGGACGTGTTAGATATATTTCTGGACAACCTGTATCCAGGTCTCGACGACGACGAGGCAGCTGTTCAACTCGCCGAGGACGTTCGGAGTCACGTCGATATCCCGGATCTCGTCCAGCGGATCGAAAGCGCGGTGCATCAGCAGTACGACATCCCCTACGACACGACGAACTTGATTGAGGAGGCGATCCAAAGTGACGACTGAACTCTACCATCTGCAGAGCGCGGCCCATCCGATGATCGACAACCGCTTCCTCGCCGGTGAGCGGGAACTCACCGAAGACGATCTCCGCCCGTATTTACAGCCACTGGGCCGATCCATAGACCTCAGTCCGATAGATGGACGAATTGAGGAGATTCGCGCGGATGACGAGATTGACGCTCAAGACTCGCTTATCGACGCCGAACTAGCGCCGACACTCCACCGCACGCTCGATTTAACTCGCAACGAGGCGGCGGACGCCGGTCTGTGGCACTACCTCTGTATCGTTCGGTTCCCCGAGTTTGTACACTATCGATGGGACCACGTCTTCGATCCGGAGAGCACGGGGAACATGGAGGAGAAGTTCTTGAAGGCCGGAACCGACACTTACTCGAACGCCCTACACCGGATTTGGTGGGGTGCCGAACTCACGTACGAGGAAGATGAGTCAGGGGAGGTCGAAGACCGTGACTACAGTAGGACGAAGCGGGTACTTGGCTTCCAGGAGCTCGCCAACGACGTCCTTGACCACGACTTCTCGCGGTACGTCCCGGTTACACACGCCTGTGGCGACCTGCTTTGTCACGACGAACTAGATAAAATCAAAGAGGAAGGGAAGTACGCTGACCCACCATCGAATAGTGACATCGTGAGTCGAACCACGACGCTACTTCGGGAAGAACTGACAGTCCGGCGCGTTGAGATGATGGAAGAAGACGACATCGTGGGGACGGTGGAGGGCCTGCGTGACGACGTGATACGTCGGGAAGCGGGCTGGTTGTAGCTGAGACCGTCGAAGGAGATCGCGCTACCAACTGTTGCTGATGATTGCTTATTGGCACAAGAAATACTTATTGGGAAGGAACAAGGACCTCGTTATCAAGAATGTCTGAGGGGGTGGAGGTTGACGACACAGACAACAAGGACGAAGATGAGGATGTGCCAGCAGAAGAAGTTGACCTGCAAGCTCTTGAAATCGTCCGGCAGGAATCTCGGGAAGTTCTCACCGAGCAAATCCGTCTACTTAACGATATTGACGACAAAGCGATGCGGAGCGTCCGGACTGCTGTTCTCTTCATTGGTCTCGTTATCTCCGCAATTCAACTCAGCAACCAGCCAGTGACGTTTAACCAAATCGGTTCTTGGCCATTTCGGCTTGCATCCGGCGGCCTCACCTCACTCCTCATCTCCGTATTACTGGGTATCTACACGTACTCTGTGTCAAAGCCCGATCTCGGTGTCAGCGAAGACCATCGGACAGACGTTGTTCAGGGAGCCTTCAGCAAGGGTGAGTGGCTTCGCTTTCAGTTGGACGAATACGACGAATGGACCGACAACATGAATACGATGAATACGAAGAACGCAGTCTTGTTCCACAGCTCACTTGCTGCTGCAGTGCTCGGGATTTTCTCCCTACTCCTTTCGGCTATCTGGACAATTGACGCCCCTTGGGACGAAATCCTTCTTCCAGCCGGTGTTGCGGTTGTTGTCGTTTTAGTTGTTACCGGGGTTTTATGGCGGTTCAGGAACAAGGATTAATTACCATGGGGCGCTCACCAAAGACTGGCCGCGATCTTGAACCGCAAACGGGTCGGAAAGGCCCCGGTGTCATCACGAACATTCGCGCCAAAATCAGCAGTTTCCGTAGCGATGATAAGTAGCTGTGCCCACTCTGCTTTCTTCCAATTGTGATTCTTACGAGAAATTTCTAGCCTGAAAGGCATTGTATCGTCACAAGTTGTTGGTAGCACCGTTCATTCGAAGCGAGGGCTCAAACAGCCGTTAGATCGTACGCTTCCTGACGCGGGCAGTCACTTCTCTGAGGTTGCAGCAGGCGTAGATGCCTTATTAGGGGAGATGGCGATATATGCCGAGAAATCCATACACAAGCAGTATAGTTGGCTATATCGGCAGATTGACGGGGTACGAGTACTCAAACACTTCGTTAAACACCGTCGCTGCCTCCTCAACGATGTCACCTTCAACGACGGCACCAAACTCAAAGTTCGTGGAGAGACTCGTATCGGTTAGATTCGCGCTACCTACGTAACAGACCCTATCGTCCACGATCACGACCTTTGCGTGAGTCGCAAACGCCTGTGATCCCTGACTCTCGTCCCATCGGTAGAGGTCTCTCACTTCGAAGTTGTCACGGTGGTCCTCGTCAATCAAGTTCCACATCTTGTTGAGCGTCGTTCGTGTATCACCTTCCTCGTCCGCCGTTTCGCGGGTCAATACTTGTGTCTCGACACCGCGCCGAGGAAGACTCGCAAGGTCGGACACAAGTTCGAGTGATGGATCGAAGTATGGATTGGCGATCCGCACCGAAGAATCGGCGTCAAACACCTGGTTACGGATCGTGGAGCCGATGTCGGGAATTGATCGAACTTGTGCGGAGGCCGGTTCGAATCCACCCGGGAGTGTGGCCACGAATTTGAAAGCGTCGTACTGGCCCCGCTTAGAGGAATGACTGTCTGCAGCAATCGTTGCGGCTTGCTGGGTTAGTACTCGGTTCACTTCGGGAGGATCAACTTCGAAAGTGTAGGACGCGAAACCTCGCTCGTCGGTCGCCGATTGAGTTGCTGCTCCGTTCTTCTGAAGACAGGTGAAGAGAGCCGCCGCTTCTCGGGTGGTTAGCGGCGTTTCTAATTCCCGATCCACGTCTTCCCGAGTCACGTCGCTGCGTTCAAGGGCCAAGATAGCGTCTCGGATGGCGACGACACGGTCGAGATCGTCGAACTGTCGGACAACCGCGAAATTCGTACAGATCGAACCGTGATCGTCAGTCACACGTACTCTGACTCCCAGAACGCGGGTGTCTGTCCTCTCTCGTCACCTACTAAGTATCGTCGGTCTAACTTTCCGTTGGCACTCTCGCAGGCGACTTCGCTCATGTGGAGGCACGCGTGACAGGCACCGTCCTCGTTTTCACACACAGGGTCGTACACGCATTGCTGGACGTCGGCAATCGTCTCGTCCACCCATGGGTGGATCCTCGTCTTGAACAGCGTGTGCATCCCCCCGAGAGAGAAGTGTTCGGTGCTGCTGGCGTAGAGGAAAATCGCCGGGATACTCGGCATCACGTACTCCGAGATGCTGTTGCTGTCGAGACCGCACTGTCCGCTCGCCGTCCGCATCAGCGCGTGGCTCATTGAGTGGAGGAGTGTGTACACTTCCCGTGTGAGGTCGTCTCCGATGGGCGAGTAGTGGTCTTGAAGTTCGTTTGTGTCCACGTTCTCCAAGAACCACTCTTTGAGGTCACTCTCGTCGTCTGTATCGGGACGTTCGACACCACGCAGTGCGCCCTTGTCGTCTAGCCACTCGGTAATCGCAGATCGGTCAACTTGGAGGACGATGGCCTCCGAGGGAGTTTGGTCAACGTACACGGGAGTGCTGTCCTCCCCCCGCGGATGTGGGAACGGCTGTAGGTCAGTCCGTGACCGTTCTGGACGGTCACGTGTGAACCCGAACGTGTAGTTCAGCAGAGGAAGATTGTCCACGACCCACGCTGACGCGATGTTCACCTTCCGGAGTTTTTCGGGGTATACCTCTGCCTCCGGGTTCGATTCGAGGAAATCCTCCTCATCCAAGAGGCCGTCTAAGGACAAGGGCGTGGGTTGCCGTTCCATCCCATCTGTCGCGTCTATATCCCCTTCGTATCCCTGAGTTGAGCGAAGGTAGGTGAAGAGTTCGTGAGAGAGTGTCGAGTACGCCTGGTCTGCGTCGCCGTCTCGCTGAGAGGGGAGTTCGACACGTTCGCGGTTCTCCGCTACAACTTCCTCCCGCGTCGAACCCTTTATCATATCTTCCGCGACGTCGAAGACGTCTCCGAGATCCACACCACTTTCGACCATCTGCTCTACTTGTTCTGCGCCCACTTTCTCCTTCAACTCCTCTATCTGCTTCTCCCGGCGTTTCGCGTCGCGTTCGTCCGTCGTCATCCGGCCGAGTTCTTCGTAGGTCTTCTCCTCCTCTTCGACGACGTTGTCAAGGTCACCGAGGTGGGCAGCCATCAAGATACGAGCCCAACTCTCCCCATATTCGATGTCGCCGCTGTATCGTTGGTCGATCGGGAGATTGACGAGGACGTCGCCCTGAGAGTAGTAGACGGAATTACTCGCTATCGGACGGAAGTACACTCGTTCCTTGTGGCACTTGGAACACCGCTTCGACATGTTTCCACAGAAGTCGCCACACTCGCCACAGTAGAAGTACCACGAGAGAGGGTCGTTGATGTTCTGTTTGTTGAGGTAGATGTGATCGTATCCGTGGTTCGGGTTATCGCAGGGTTGCGGGTTGATCGACATCATGTTCCCGCAGTCGTGCACTAGGACGAAAGCGAGTTGACGGAGCTCGCCGCCACACTCGGGACACTCCCCGTTGGTGTAGACGAAGTGGCTGGGCTCTTTCTTACTCACGACCCGGTGGCAACTCCGGTTCTGACAGTACATGGTCAGGGGGTAGAGCGATCCGACGACGCGGTTCGGTCGGCGGAAATCCACGTCGTCCACTGTGAGGTCTACCCAGGGGTCCTCGTCGTCGTTCCGGAAACTGGATGCGTGGGTGGCGATCTGTTCCGCGACGTAGTTTGCGTCAAGTGAGCTGACCTTGTCGGTCTCCCACCGGGATACTTTCATCGACAGTCCCCGTCGTCCGTAGTCGAACAGCGACTTGGGACCGAACCGGTACATCACCTGTGCCAGACCGCGTTTCATCTCTGAATCTGCCATCGTCACTGCCTCCTGTCGAACATGTTCAGTACCTGTGCGGTACCCGTATCGACGTCGATCGGGAGTTGTTCGTCGATGTCCCGTAGACTCCGCATCGGGCCTCGGTCGTCCTCACTACGCTTGATCATGTTCCCGATCCATCCCTGGTAGCCGTCCTTCGGGTGGCCGGACATACAGCGTTCCCAGATGTCTTCGAACTCGTTCTCTACTTTCCTCTCGTAGAGATCAACCGTCCGGTCCTCCGCCCACTCGGGGCGCTGGTCGGACATGACACAGTAGGACCGCTTTACGAATTCGAGGAGCTCGTCCTTGTCAAGATCGCCCGCACGCTGCGCCTCTCGGAACGAGTCGTAGAGGTATACGCGCCCGGCGGACGATTCGAGTTGCTCGTCGTAGTACTGGAGGAGCGTCGCAGCGAAGATACCCGGCATTGTGCAGCTCACTGCGAACTCGGCCCAGCGTTCCAGGGGGGTCGCTTCAACGAGGAGATCTTGGAAGTCGTGGTATCGATCGAATCGCGTGTAGTGGGATCGGTCGCGTACGTGAACCGGGTTGAACAGATCGAAGACGGTGCCAGTGACGTGGCGACCGACACGAGAGTACGCTTGGATGTACTCCGCCGTCTGTCGTGGCATCCCGAAGAACGAGATGAAGTTCAGCGTGTCCACGTCAACACCGTGGGAGATCATACTCGTCGCGTTCACGATGTCCACGGGGTCGTCGGGATCGTCGGATTCGAGACTTTCCAACACGTCTCGAACGACATCGAAACCTGTCTCACCGCTCATCACTACGGAGTTCAGCGCGTCGCGCTCTTCGTCCCGTGTTTCTAGCCATGGGTTGATCATGGAGGGGACTGCACGCTGGAGACGGTCGCTGTCTACCTTTTGGATGTTGTACGCGATCTGCGTATCGTAGTACTCCAAGATGTCCAGGACAGCGCTCTGTCTCTCTGAAGCGTTGTCTGGCAGGTTGAGGTCAACGACTTCCCCGTATGGTGTCGTCCGGTGGTGTTCTCGCTCTAACACCGCTGAGAGTTCGTCTGGGTTCCGCTGGTAGTGCTGGACGACATCGGCGTACTCACGGAGAATCTCAACTAGTGCGTACGTCCGTGACACGTTGTGTGGAACCGAACCGACGATACGACGACCGAGTTGGTGGGGGTCCTCGTACGCGTAGAACGACTGTTTGAGAAGCGGGCCTGGAGATGGGTAGGTGTTCACGTCCTTCCAGTAGAGGGCGTGAACCTGGTTCTCAGCTCCCTTGATCGTCGCCGTCGCGGTGACGTTCTTGATATCCCAGCCGTCACTGACACGGTTCGCCCACTCCTGGAGGAACGTCTCGTAGTGGGAGTTGAACGCGCCGAACTCCTCCCGGAGGAGGTGGAGTTCGTCTTGAATTAGGATAGACGGTGGATCCACTGGATCAACGTCTTCCACGTCTTCGTCGCAGCTGTACCGTGAGTACCCTCGGTTCGCCACCAAACATCGGTTCTCTCCGGAGAACCCGTGCTTCGGACATCGTTTCTTCAACCGCCCGAAGATGGTGCGGAAGCGACGTTGCATTCCGACGACTGCGATTTTGTCGATCGTACTCACAACGAAGGTCGGAGCGTACCGATAGACCTCTCGGTCCGTCACGTAGAGGGGAAGCTCTTCTTCGTCGCAGTCGTCGTTCGTGCAGATATGGAGGAGGCGCATCCGGTCGTAGTCGCCGTCCAATTCAACGGTGTCCTCGCCACAGAACGGACACGTCGTCACGATCTTCCACTTCTCGGCGTATCGACTGTCTTCCTCTTTCACTAGACTGATGTTGTCGGTGAGGTTGCCGTCCTCATCCGTCTCCATCAGTTGATTTGGAGTATTCCCACTCCCGACAAAGTATCCGAGGCTGAACTCGTCGGTGTCGGGACACTCACGACGGCGGATAAGCTCTGCCTGAGCGAAGACGTCGGCTATGCGCTGGAGTTGCTGAAGGGAGAGCAGCCGGAGGGGGAACTTCGTGAGTGCCGTCGTCCCGTGAGCCTTCCCCCGGAGTCGGTCTCGGAACGCGGTGAAGACGACGAGGCCGAGGTACGCCTCGGTCTTCCCACCACCGGTAGGGAAGTAGATCACGTCAACCTCGTCTAAACAATGGTCCTCTGCGTCGATATCTTCTGTTTGGGCCACCACATCCGGGATGGCCATGACGATGTAGATGATCTGGAAGAGGTACCACTCCTCGTACTTCTCCCCCATCTGGTTGAACGTCTGGTTCATGAACTTGAACGCCGCCCGACTGTGGCCTACGTCGTCCCGAATGAGCTTCCGGCCATGGTCGAAGCGCTTTCGCTCCTTCTCGAACGCCTCCAAGTTCTCGTCGAATTTCTCGCGTGCTTCGTCACTCCGACCGTCTAGAACGTCGGAGCGCATTGACTCGTACTGCTCTCGGGCTTCCTCCATCTCCCGAGAGATGCGGTCCAAGTGCGACTCGATAGTACCTCCCGCGAAGTCGCTGAACGGAGCTGAGAGCGTTTCCCGACTCCGATACTTCCGCTGCTCGTGGATCGGAACGGTTACGGTCTCTATCGTGGTGGGACCGGTCCGTTCGACGCTACAGTTGCGTCCGAGACCGTCCATCTCGGGGTCGTAGTGGTACTCGTTCCGGATTTCATCGGAGACGAACGGCTCGATCGGAGTCTCCTCGACGGAAACGTCGGAGTTGACGTCGAAGAAGAACGCACGCCACTCCTCGCCTTTCGGGTCAAGCGCGTCGGAGTACTCGACACCGTGTTTGTTCACGAAGGAGGTGGAGACGATGATGTCGTCCTCGTCGTACTGGGCCGTAAGCGATATCTCGAAATCCCACACCGGCGTCGGTGTCTCTCCACTGAATCGCTGTTCCAAGAACGTCTCGAATGTTTCCTCGTCTTCGAGAGCGGCTTCCGGAATCTTGTCCGCGTTACGACTGTCTACCTCTTCCGGCGGGTCCGGCTCCCGGTACCGGCGCTCGTCTTGATCGTAAGCCTCTATCGCATCCTGCAGCGCATCGTCGGCCCTGAGGGGAGATAGCTCACCGTCGGACTGCGCTGCACGCTTCAGTTCGCCCGCGGTGACCATGAGAGGACCCGCATCAATCTGAACTCGTTCGTATACCGGTCGGAGCTCTTCCAGCGACGCGTCGTCTCCAGCGTACCCACCGGAGTCTTCGTCCTCAGCGTCTTCCACCTCGGAGTCCTCATCTTCCTCGGACGGCGTGAGTGCATCGTCCTCGGCGATCTCCGGATCGAATCCAACAGGTCCACCGAACTCCTGTTGCTCCTCGTAGGTTGGCAGACGGCGATAGTAGACCTTCGCGGTCGGATCGACCGTCACTGTCTCATCGTCAGGAACTGACGCTGGGAGCTTGAACTGGAGCCCCATAGTGAAGGGCGCGACTCGCGTGGCGATGTTCCCGAACGCGTCGTCGGACTCTTGGGCTTCACGGTACTGATACTGGCTCGCTAGCGCACCCGCGAAGAACTGGTCCTTCGGGTTCACGTCGTAGACGGTCTGACCGTAGTCGCCTCGTCCCGTGATTCGTTCGACAAGCCGTTCCAGTAGAACGTTGTTGACGGCTTGGTGCTGTTGATACTCCCCGTCGTCTCCTGTGTCTATCTCGTACGCATCGTCCGGTGGTCGAACGTACCGACGAGAGTCTGACTGTGGTGGGATTTCGCGCGGCCCGATGCCCATACGCTCTTGTCACAGTATAGTGCCATAAGACTATGGAGCCGGACAGATTCGGGATGGAAAATCTAGCAAGGTACTCGGAGTAGGTTATCCGGTCCACTCGCTCCAGTCGCCGTCTAACGCTCTCGGACTAGAAGAGCGCACCAGCGGAAATCAGGGCAGCACCGTTCTTTCAGACACGGCTTTGGCTAACCAGAAGCGAAGTTGTCAGAGCCCACGTAATCGTCCTATCTGTGAACTCTTAGCCTCAACACCTTTGTCTATCGAGTAGACTTCCAGCCGAAAGAGGTACTTCCCGATCTCGAAGTCGCTGAGGCGGATGTCGGGACTCTCCGACAACATCACGTCGTCTAGTGTTCCGTCGGCGGCGGATCGAAGTGCTGTCTGTCGGAGTGCTCTCTTCAGACGACTGTAAATCGTCTCCATCTCTTGGACGGCGTTCCACACCTGATTGAAGTTCTCCTTCACACCTTCGAGATCGTACGCTTCGGCGATGGCCCAGAAGCTCTTCTTCGACCGCGTTCGGTGGACTTCCATTTTGTACCATCGCTCGTAGGTGCCACGACCCTTGTCGAGACCCTGTTGCTCCATCTTCTCAATGAAGTCGTCGAGGTCGTCACCAGTCTCCTCCAAGGCGGCTTCGAGGTTGACCTTCCACAGGTTCGCGTAGTAGTACAGTCCGACGTCTCCGCGTTCACGAATCAATGCATACAGTTGGTCACGCATATCGTCGGTGTCCTCCAGGTGGGCGACGACGTTGGGTTCCTTGAGGCGCGAAGCGTTCTTCTTGAACAGTTTGTCGTGCCCTTCGCGCACAGTGTGTAATTCGCTGTCCCTACGGAGGTACATTGATAGGCCGTCGTCGAAGTGGACATCAAGAAGGTCGGTCTCGGTCCATCCACCAGAGGTGGTCGTCTGTGACGTAGAGGACGTCTCGTACTCGGTTGGATCGAAGTCCTCGCCGTCTTCGTAATCGGTCTCGTACCCTCGAACGATTTCACTCAGGTCTTCTCCTTTGGCTTCGTCTACAGAGATGTCATCACCGAGATCGCTCGTACTGGGTTCCTCGTACTCGGGAAGGTCGATGTTCACACGTTCGACGTCTGCGGGTTCGTCCGTAGCGATACGGGTCAGCTTGTCGATCACGTTCCAGAACGTCGTGTCCGCGATTGACTCGAAGGATCCCTCCAAGGCGTCTACTTGTGAGTGGAGGAGACCCATTTCGATGGGGTACGCGAGGACGACAGCGTCGGATGAGACATCGGTGCGGAGGAGATCACGGTCGTTCCACCGCAGTGCGCCGTAGAGGACGACGTGGTCCGTCGGGTGGGCCGAGCGAACACTATGCGTGTCATGAATCGAGAGGTCGTCACCCAACTCCCGGTAGAGCGACGCGTGTTCGGACTGGAGGAACGTCGTGAGTGCCTGCTGCTGACTCTCTGTCGCAGTGACGACGGAAATCGAGTCTCCTCTGTCGAGTGCCCCGTATAGCAAGTTGTTGACCAACACGCCCTGTTTCTTGTCGTTCGCCGGCGCTTCGTCCCAGAGGTCCTCCAGCTCTTCGAGAGCCGAAACTACGTCACGGAACGTACCGGTTGCGGGATTCGCCTCGGGATCGGACGCGATTCGTCCCGCGAACCGATCGAGTTGCGCGAGCCGGCTTGATATCGTCGTCCGACGGGCGTGAAAGTCAGCCACGTCAAGAGGGGCCAAGAGTTCACGGAAACTCCCCAGAGCGTACCGCACGAGCTGTTGACCTCGCTTGAGGATGTCCGCGTCCAACTCTCGCGTCAAGTACTCGAATTTGGCTCGACGGTCGTTTGCCCGTTTCAGGGCCGTAAGAAGGTCCCCGTCGCCACACGTGTGAACGTCGAGAGAGAGACCCGAAACGCGGTTCTGCTCCCGTCTAGCGACGACTTGAGCACGACGAGTTGTCGGACTCCCCTCCTCGTCGGTACGTATCCACTCGTTCCTACTGTCCTGATCTTCCTTTACTACAGCGGACAGCAGTTGAGGTGGCCACGTCCACAGGAAGGCTTGTCCCCGTAGCTTCTCCACCAGATCTGACGTTGGGTTGCTCGTGAAGTAGACTATCGCGGGTACGTCGTTTCTCTGCTTCCAGTTCAATAATCGGAGAAGGCGCTCTTTGTCGTACTTCACCGAGTCGTCGTAGATCACACACCGTACTTGGTCTCCGACCTCATCTGAGGGGATACGCGTGCTTGTGTACGAAAAGAGGAACCGCGCAGGCTTGTCAGGGTGATTAAGGTTCTTTGTGACCTTCGCTAAGGATCCGTCTTTCGTTACGTTAGCTATCGGTGTCTCCTCACGAGCGTACCGGGACTTGTCGTGTGGTGGTCGTATCGACGTCGGAGCGAGTTGTCGGAATCGCTCTCGGAATTCAGTGTTTGAGCTGAGTAGGAAGACCGCGTTGCGGCCGTCTACTTTGGGTCCAAAGAGTGCTTCGAGGGCTTGGAGGTGTAGAAAGTCGGCTCTGTCGGACGGCGTCACAATGACGAGGTCTTGGCCACGTTCTACCATCGCGTTGAGGAGGCCTGCATGTACTCTCGCCGTGGTTGGGAAGTAGACTGGTCGCTCATCGTCAGCGAGATTGCCAGACAAAATGAAAGGCGGGTTAATAACGGGTGTGTTGAAGAGCGCGCTGAGGGGCACAACTTTGACAAAATGAGCAGTGTAGGAAAAAGGTTGCTCCGGGTTACACGATCGGTTTGGCTTAGTCAGGTCCGTACTGGTGAGCGTGTTCAAGCCCAGCACGAGGGTCTGGGTCAACGTAGGTTTCCTCGGTGATTTTGACGGACGAGTGCCCCATCTGTTTCGAGACCTCCCACAGCCCTGCATCGGTCTCGTGGATCATATACGTCCCGTAGCCGTGTCGAACGTTGTGTGCGCTGATGAGCCACCTATTCTCAATCTTGTCACCGTTCTCGTCCGTCGCCGCGTTCGCATCGGGATACAACTTCCGATTGAATCCCGCTTTGTTAGCGGCGTCAATTACGATATCGTTGATCCGCCCAGGCGACAACGGGCCACCACGTTCACCGACAAGTAGGCGGTTGTGGCTTGCAGTTGCGGCCATTTCGTCACGGTATCCACGGTTGAGCCATTCAGATAACAACCCCTCCGCTGTCCGTTGGTACGCGAGTACGCGTTTCTGATCGTTCTTTGCGACAACGGCGCGTATCGTGATCTCTCGTGAGTCACGATCCATGTCGTCCAGTGTGAGTTGCGAGAGTTCACCACGCCGCATCCCGGTTTGCCAGAGCAGTCTGATGATCAGTTGATCACGCACCCGATTCCGCCCCACGTGCTCCTCCATCTGGCGGACCTCGGATTCGCTCACGGCGTACGTCTCGTCTTCGCCTAGCTGCTTCGACTGTTCCGTGCTCTTGGTCAGGCCGAACAGCTCGCCCTTCTTGTCGTTCCACCGTCCAAGCGGATTGTCCTCTAAGAGGCCCATGCTGAGCAGCCACTCGTAGAACGAGTAGATCCGATCCCATCGATAGCGAGGGGTCGTTCCGTTGAAATCGGTCGAAAGATCTTGTCCTAACTGGTTCGAAGCAGCCGGTGTGACGTCTAGTACCGATTCGATATCGTTCTGGTCCAACCAGTGGTCGTACCATCGAAGGTCCTGCTTGTATCGCACCGTACTCCCCGATTTACGCAGTTCGGGGTCGGTGTCGTCGGTTCCCGATTCAAGTTGACCGATGTACTGCTGTATCTCGGAGCGGCACTCGTCAACGTCCTTGTATCGCGGGGGCATCGTTACTCGCGGGTTTTGTAGTATCGGCGTTCGGTCCGGTTTCCTTTGCTACGAGAGGTGGTACTCTGGGTCTTTTCTGGCCCACTATCGTGGTTGGAGAAGTCGGTGTGGGGTACCGACGTAGAAACGTCGATATCGCTGAACGAGGGGACGCTTTCCCTGTTCTCACGATCGAGGTCCTCCCTGACGAACTCCACGTCAGGATAGTACTCCTCCATACGTGAGCAGGCACGGCGAACGTCGGCCACGTCTTCGTCGAAGTACTGCGACCAGAGGTACGGAGTTGAGATCTTCTGTGTGAGTACAAAGTCACTCGCGTCGTTTAGCTCGTCGAGATTGTGGATGTCCGGTAAGTCCGAAGCACTCTGGTGTACGGGGAGGGCGGAGTAGATGTCTCGCGCGAGCTTGTCGATCTTGTCGTCATCGTTGACACGCGAGTCGATTGAGAGAACATGTTCCTCCAGTTCGTCAAGTCGCTCCGTCACCGGTGCTATCCCGACATCAACGGCTTCGATGATCTCTTCGGGGTCGAGAGAGACGTCTTCCTCGTCGTCTGAAGTGAAATTGTACGCCGCAAGTCGGAAGAACTGGCTCAGAGAGCCACACTCGTTGTTGTCCTTGACGAACGTTTCGAATTGTTCTCGTTCGTCGGGTGTAAGGCGAACCCCGACGGTCTCTGTGCGTTCTACCATGTTTGTGTTCCACGTTATTGGCTGGAGTGCGTTAAGCGCGTGATTTACGTCAGGATACAGAACCTCGTCATCTGAGCTATCGGCCCGACTTCCGCCTTTTCTCACCGCGACCGCAGAACGGACGGCTTACTACCCCGACCCCGTTAATCAGGCCGATGTCTGTCGCTCGAAGCGTCCGACAGTCGCCCGCGGTCCTCGTCATCTTCGCGAGCACGCTCGTCGCCGTGATGGGCGTCTCGCTCATCAGCCCCGCGCTTCCCGCCGTCCAGGCGGCACTCGGAATCTCGGAGTCACAGGCGAGTCTCCTGCTGTCGGCGTTCACACTTCCGGGAATCGTCCTCACAGTTCCGCTCGGCATGGCCGCCGACCGCATCGGCCGCAAGCCGGTTCTCGTCCCGTCGCTCCTCCTGTTCGGGCTCTGTGGCGGCGGGATCGTCTTCGTGGAGTCGTTTCCGCGCATCCTCGCGCTCCGGGCGGTACAGGGAGCCGCGAGCAGCGCGATCGCGACGGTGACCGTGACGCTCATCGGTGATAGCTTCGACGGGGCCATGCGCCGCAAGCTCATCGGGGCGAACGCCGCGATCCTCGCGTTCGGCGCGGCGGCGTACCCGCTCGTCGGCGGCGCGCTCGCGACCGTCGCGTGGACCGTCCCGTTCCTCTGTTTCGGCGCCGGGATCGTCGTCGCAATCCCCGGACTGCTCGTGCTCCCTGAACCGACGCGCGACTCGGCTGGTGCGGGTCCGGGACTCCGCGCGTTCCTGACGGGACCGACCTCGTTGCGACCGTACGCCGTCCTGTACACCGCGATTCTCGGTATCTTCGTCATTCTCTACGGCGCACAGCTGACGGCCGTGCCGTTCCTGCTCGATTCGAGCTACGGGCTCTCGTCGGCCGAAATCGGGCTGTTGCTGGGGGTTCCGGCCGTCGGGATGGGGGCGACCGCGACACAGACAGACCGCATCCTCGCGCGGATGAGTAGCTTCCAGTCCATCGCGCTCGGATTTCTCATCTACGGTGTCGGGATGGTCACCGTCGCGACGACGGAGTCGGTCGTCGTCTCCGGCGGTGGGCTGTTGCTGTTCGGCTTCGGACAGGGCTTTGCCGAGCCGATTACGGACACCGCGCTCAACGAGCTCACGCCCGACGAGTTCCGCGGGAGCGTCATGAGCGTCCGGACGAGCGTGCTTCGACTGGGGACGACCATCGGCCCGCCGCTGTGTACCGTCACCGCACTCCGGGTCGGCTACCGACAGATACTGCTCGCCGGAGGACTCCTTGCCGGCGCATTCGGGATCTGTTGGCTCCTCGCCAGCCGTCGGTGACTGTGCCCGTCGAGCGGCGGTACATACGCGGCTCTGCGACCGCGAGTAGATCGGCGCTGTCGCGGGATCTGAACACACGTTCAGACGTTTCGAAACCGTTATTCAACTGCTGTTAGTAGAATCGTACAGACATGAGTAGGGTCGCTATCCGACTGCCTACAGGAGGGCTCTCGTGAGCATCGCCGAGCGTCTCGTCGACGGTATCTTGGACCACAGCCGTGCGGTCATCGTGGTGATGGTTCTGTTGACGGTCGTCGTCGGCGCGGGTGCGCCGATGCTCGATCAGAGCTCCTCGCTCGACCAGTTCCAGACGGAATCGGAGGCCGGTAACACGCTGGATTTCATCGAGGAGAACTTCCAGACCGGCGACGCGAACACCACCTCCGCGCAGATCGTCCAGCGTGACGACGACGTCCTCGATCGCGAGTCGCTGCTCGACAGTCTCGCGTATCAACGGACGCTTCGCGCCAACGAGACCGTCGCGGCGTCACTCACGGAATCGAATCCGACCGTCGGCATCTCGAATGTCGTCGCCATCGCGGCGATCTCCGAGGAGGAGGGCCGTGACGTCCAGCGGCTCGCGACGGAGGTCCAGCGGCTGAATCAGACGGTCACGAGCGAGCGGGCCGCGCTCGAAGCGCGCAATCAGACGCTGACCCGGACGACCGGCCTGTTGCGCGATCGGCTCACCTATCTCCGGGAGAACCCCGACGCAAACAGCTCTGCGGCGTTCGACGAGGTACGCGCCGACACGACAGTCCAGTTCGACGACGAGGACGCGGCGACGTTCGACCGCGCGGCCCGGCAGCTCCGCGAGGCGGAGTCACGCGAGGAGACCGAGCAGGCGTACACGCTCGGCACACAGGGCGTCCTCGCCGACCAGTACGCCGCCTTCGAACAGCGGGCCGACGAGCTGGAGTCGACCGTCGCCGAGCTACGGTCGGCCAGCCAACAGCTCCAGACGGAGCGCGAGCAGTTCCGGAACGCACAGAACGCGACGCTCACGGAGCAGTACCAGCAGCTCGACTCGATGAACAGCAGTGAGGTAAAATCGACCGTCGCGGCTGTCCTCGGCGGTGACGGCTCCGACGGTGCGAGTACGCGGGCGCTGGCGTTCATGCCGACGGAGTTCGACACCGGCTCCACCAGCGCCGAGGCGACGATGCTGCTGGTCACGCAGTCGAGTGACGCGCCAGCCGGTAACGCGGCCGCCGCCTCCGAGTCGGTGATGGACGCACAGCTGACGATGCGGTCGCTCGCGGACGACGCCGACGGCGCGTATCTCGTCTTCGGCTCGGGGATCATCAGCGACGAGATCGACAGCTCGATGGCCGACAGCCTCCTCATCGTCGGCCCGCTCGCTCTCATCTTCGTCGTCGTCGCGCTCGTGGTCGCCTACCGCGATCCTCTCGATATCCTGCTCGGACTCGTGGGTATCGGTGCGGTGTTGACGTGGACGTTCGGCTTCATGGGCTGGGCCGATATCGCGTTCAATCAGCTGATGATCGCCGTGCCGGTGTTGCTCATCGGGCTGAGTATCGACTACGCCATCCACATCTTCATGCGCCACCGCGAGGAGCGCGGCGACACCGACACGCCCCGCGGCTCGATGCGGGTCGCGCTCGCGGGCGTCGGAATCGCGCTGGTCTACGTGACGGCGACGACCGTCATCGGCTTCCTGTCGAACCTGACCAGCCCGGTTCCGCCGATTCGGGACTTCGGTATCGTGAGCGCATTCGGTATCACGGCCGCACTCGGTATCTTCGGCATCCTGATGCCGGCAGTGAAGTCCGAACTCGACGAGGCGCTCGAAGCCCGCGGCATAGACCGCCGTCGTCAGGCGTTCGGGACCGGCGGCGGCCGGTTCTCGTCGGTGTTGTCCGTCGGTGCGACCGCCGCGCGCCGCGCACCGTATCTCGTGCTCGTCGTCGCCCTGCTTCTCACCGCTGCCGGCGGCTACGGTGCGACACAGGTGGACACCTCCTTCAGTCAGGAGGATTTCCTCGCCGAAGAGCCGGCAGACTGGATGACGGAGCTCCCCGCGCCGTTCGCACCGGGTGAGTATACCGCGAAGACGAATCTGGCGTACATCGACGAGAACTTCATCCGCGAGGACTCACAGGCGCAAGTGCTCGTCGAAGGTGATATCACGGGCGACGCGGTCATCGAGCGGGTGGACGCCGCCGAGCGTGCGGCGGCCGACAAGCCGGTGACGCAGACGCTCTCGAACGGTGCGCCCGACGCGACGACGCCGCTGTCGGTGATGCGCGACGTCGCCGCAGACGACGAGGCGTTCCGCGCCGTCTTCGAGAGCGCCGACACCAACGACGACGGCGTTCCGGATCGCAACATCGAGGGCGTCTACGACGCGCTGTACGAGACCGCACCCGAGGAGGCAGCGAGTGTCGTCTCCCGGACCGACGACGGTGCGTACGAAGCGCTCCGCCTCGTCATCTCGGTTCAGGGCGGCGCGAGCGGTGACGCCGTCGAGACACAGATCGGTGCGGTCGCGGACGAGCTCAGCGGAAACGGACTCGACGCGACCGCGACCGGTAGCGCCATTCTGAACAAGATCGTTCAGGACAAGCTGCTCGATACGGTCATCAACAGTCTCGCCATTACACTGGTGGCGACGTTCCTCTTCCTGATGGCCGCCTACCGGCTCACCGAGGGCAGTGCGACGCTCGGTGCAGTGACGCTGTTACCCGTGGCGTTCACCGTCGCGTGGATTCTCGGGACGATGTATCTGCTCGGTATCCCGTTCAACGTCCTGACCGGGATGATCACGAGCCTCACGGTCGGGCTGGGAGTCGCCTACAGCATCCACCTCTCCGAGCGGTACAATCAGGAGCTGGCCCGCACCGGGGACGTGTGGCGCTCGATGGAGCGAGCCGTCACGGGGACCGGGGGTGCGCTGCTCGGCTCCGCGGCGACGACGATCGGCGGGTTCGGCGTGCTCGTGTTCGCCATCCTGCCGCCGCTCCAGCAGTTCGGTCTCATCACCGGAATGACCATCCTCTACGCGTTCCTCGCGAGCGTGCTGGTGCTTCCGAGCCTGCTCGTCATCTGGACGAGATTCGCCAGCTCCGTCGAGATCGACGCCGAGGGCGGTGAGACGGAGCCGGTCGCGCCGACGGCGGACGAGGCGAACTGAGATGGACACGGAGCGGGCGGTCGAGGCGCTCACCGAACTCGGCTTATCGACGTACGCGGCCCGCACGTTCATCGGCATTCAGCGGCTCGGCGTCGCGTCGGCGAGCGATATCGCCGCCGTCACCGACGTGCCGCGATCGCAGGTGTACGGTGCGACCGACGAGCTGGAGTCGCTCGGGCTGGTCGATATGCAGGCCGACTCGCCACAGCGTTACCGGTCGGTCGAGCTCGAACAGGCCCGCGAGCTGCTCCGATCGCGACTCGACGCGCGGACCGACCGCGCCTTCTCGCATCTGGAGACCGTCCGTGACGAACAGGAGCCGACCGACGGACAGGAGGCGATCTGGACCACGGAAGGAACCGACAGCATCACCGCTCGTATCGCCACGCTCGCCGGTGACGCCGTCGAGCGTATCTTCTTCACGACGAGACGACCGGCGCTCGTCGAAGCCGTCCTCGACGCGCTGGTCGATGCCCGCGACCGCGGCGTGGCTGTCGTCGTCGTGAGCGCAGACGACGAGGTGCGAGCGATCGCCGCTGACGCCGGTGTGCCGACGGAGACAGTCGACGACGGCACGGGAGCGGAGATCAGCGTCGGGCGCGTCTTCATCGCCGACGGCTCAACGGTGCTGTTGAGCGTCCTCCCGACTGCGGCGATCCCGCACGTCACACAGGAGGCGGCCTTCTGGAGCGTCGACACCGGGTTCGCGATGATCATCGCCGCCCTGATCCGCGAGCAGTTCGATTAATCGGTCGAAACCGCTCCGAGCTTCGATTTCGCCCCGTCGCGACTGAGCCGCCGCTCGTCGGCCTCGGCGTGGACGTACACGTCGTCGGCGAGCCCCGCCTCCGCGAACGGGTAGTCGCCGTTCATCCGCTCGCGCGTCTCCGGTGCGTCCGGCAGCCCGCCCGACGGCGTGAACTCACCCAGCGGCTCCTCGGGCGTGATACCGTATCCCCGGAAGAACGACGCGTACCGCTCGTAGTAGTCGTCCGTCTCGGCGGGCGGGATCTCCAACAGCTCACCCCACCCGTGATTCATGAACTCCCACGCCGCGACGATATGCGTGATCTCGCGCGCCTCGGCCTCGGGATACCCCTCACGGAGGGCGGCGACGTACATATCGAGCGTCCGGTCGAACAGCCCGTCCAGCCGGTCGCGTCGTCTCTCCCCGTCCCGCTCGGAGTGCTCGACGAAGAACTCGGTGTGTAGATCGACGAGCCGGTCGCGCACCACCGAGCTGACGACCGGCAGCTCCCGCTCCAGTACGACCTGTGCCGCGTAGTTCTTCTAGGTCTGGTACAGGCGCATACCTCCCTGTACGCGCTGTTCGGGAATAAAACCAGCTACGCCGCCGGGATCGATGCGGATCTGGACCCACAGCGACTTATACCATCCCGGAGAGAGTACGGGCGTGACCCCCGCGACCGTCATCGAAACGGTGCTCTCCGGCCCGTCGACGGACCTGCTTCGACTCGCCGCGGTCCCCGTCTTCCTGTGGGCGGCCTACCGGGATATTCAGACGCGCCGCGTGCGCAACGAGCTCTGGGTCCCACTCCTGTTGCTTGGCGTCGTTACCCTCGCCGTCGATGCACTGGAAGTCGCTACCGCTGGCGGCGTTCGGCTGCAGCTGTTCGGGATCCATCTGCTCGTCTCGCTCGGTCTCGTCGCGCCGTTGGGGTATCTGTTCTGGCGACTCGGCGGTATCGGCGGCGCAGACGCGAAGGCGATCATCGTCCTCGCGCTCGTCTTCCCCGAGTTTCCGGTGTATCTGCTCCCGAACGGGACGCTCCCGCTCACGGTGACGCCGCTCGGCGTCTTCTCGATGACGGTGCTCTCGAACGCCGTGCTCGTCGGACTCGTCTCGCCGCTCCTGCTCGCGATCCGGAATCTGCTCGCCGGGCGCGTCTCGGTCGCGATGTTCGTCGGTCGCCCCGCCGACGTTCCCGACGTGGCGACCGCCTACGGCAGTCTGCTGGAGTCGCCGGACGGGCTGACCCGGCGCGGTCTCGATCTCGACGCGCTCCGGATGTATCTCCGTTGGCGGCGGCTGACGCTCGCCGATATCCGTCGTGATCCGGCTCGCTATCGGAACCCGAACTCGGTTCCGACCGCCCCCGGTGATCCGACGGACGGTGCGCTCGCGGCCGGCCCCGACGTGACCGACAAGTCACTCTCGGGTAGTGAGAGTCCGGTTCCCGCGGTGCGGCCGACGGACCCCGACGATCCGTGGGGAGCGGCGGCGTTCCTCACGGCCATCGACGCCAGCGCCTACGGGACGACGCCCGACCAGCTCCGCGCGGGACTCGACGTGCTCGCCGACCGCGATACCGTGTGGCTCACGCCGGGGCTTCCGTTCATCGTGCCGCTGGCGGTCGGTCTGCTGGTCGCACTTCTCTACGGTGACGTGCTGTACGCGCTGTTCGGTGCGGTCGGCGTCGTGCCCTGAAACGGGATCCGGCGCTCGTCAGATCCCCGCTTCCGGCGGCTCCTCGCCTTCTTCGGCTTCGAGCGACTGGAGCGCCTCGACGGCGTTCTCCTTGTACACCGACAGCGACGGATCGTACTGCTCGTCGGCCATCGTCGCGTACTCGTTCTCCTCGGCGTCGAACTGCTCGATGCGGTCGAGCGTCCGGTCTGCGGTCTCGACGACCCAGCGGTCGCGCGTCTCGGCGTTCACGACGCTGATCGACTCCGGTCGGACGGAGACGTTCACGTCACCGTCGTCCGTCTCGTACGTCCGTGGCTTCCCGACCACGGCGACGTACGCCGGCGGCTCGATGTCTCGCAGGGCGTTCGCCGCCTCCGGCTGGTACTGGCCGGCGTAGGTGAAGAACGTCCCCGTCGGATCGACAATGCGGCCACGCCAGTACTCGGAGTCCTCGCCGATGTCCTCCGTCTCGGTGAGCGTGCCGACGACGAAGACACGGTTCGCACGCGCACCTGTCGGCAGAAGCGCGTACACGGGGGCGCGCTCGTCATCGGACTCCTTGAACGTGTAGCTGGCGTCGTTGTACTCGTGTGCGAACGCGCGGCGCGCGACCTCGCGGGTTGGTATCGAAGACATCTACATCGACCTCGCGCGGATGAGCGTCGCCTCGGCATCCACGCCACCGAGCTGTTCCATCTCGTTCGCAAGCACGTACCGACCGAGGGTCGGCCCGGTCACGCGGTAGTAGCGACCGACGATATCCTCGGCCATCTCGTCGGCGACGACGGTCGTATCGAGCGCGTCCATCGCCATCTGCTTGGCCTCCTCCAGTCCGATGCCGGTGAGCTGCTCGGTCGCGTCCTTGTCGAAGATGACCTCGTGGACCTCGCCGCCGTCGTCGAGGACGCCTTTGATACGGAGATCGAACTCACCATCCCCCTCGCCGTGTTCGCTACAGCGACCGTTCTGGAGCACGCGCGTGCAGTCCTCCTCTGGACACCGCTTGATGAGTCCGCTACCGGACTGCATATCGACGAGCGCGCCCTCGACGTTCACGTTATCGTCACCGACCTCGATCTCCTCGTCGAGTTCGGTGATGGAGGTCGTGCGATTCAGCTTCACCGAGTAGTCGCCGTCGTACTCGTCGGTGACGACGTTGCCCAGCGCGTACGACGCCCCCTCCGTCAGCTCCGGAAGGTCGCTCGTCTCGAAGGCGACGAACTTGATCGTGCCCGACTCGTCACCGAGTAGCCCGACCTGTGAGATGCTCTCCGAGCGAGGCTCCCACAGGTCCGCGACCTGCACCCGCAGATCGACCCACTGCTCGTCCCGGTCGATCGTGGTGACCTCGACGGTCTCGTTCGAGCCGCCGCCGAGATCGTCCCGCTCCATGTCCGTCTCGTCCAGATAGTTCGATACGACCGACCGGCGGGCCTCGTCGGCCGGGATGCGGTACTCGTTGACGAGCGTGTCGAGTCGCTCTTCTATCTCATCGACGCTCACGTCGAGCTGATCGGAAAACTGGTCGTGTATCTCCTCCGCGTGTTGTGTCACACTCATAGCTTGCTCAGTCTCCGCGTGTTTTCAGTGGGAGACATACGACGGTTGGTTCTCGATAGTATTTAAACTGTGGCTACCGCGGCGGAAGTGGAACCGCGTCAGTGCGGTCCTACCGTCGCCGCGCTCGACACTCGCCGCCGGTCCCAACCGTTTCATGTCGGTAGGTGTCGTCCTCTGCGTATGGAGATCCCCGACGCAGTCGATCCCGACCGACTCCGAGCAGACATCGAGGCGAACGGCCAGTTCGGGCGCGTCGAGCGCGACACCGACACCGCCGGCTGGGGTCGAACTGCCCCGACCGGCTCACCCGCGAACGAGCGAGCGCGCGACCGACTCGTCGCCGAACTCGACGCCGCCGACTGCACCGTCAGCATCGACGCGGTCGGCAACATCGTCGGTCGGTGGGAACCAACGAGCGTCGACTCCAACGCTGCACCGGTCGCCGCCGGAAGCCACCTCGACTCCGTTCCCGCGGGCGGGCTGTTCGACGGCCCGCTCGGCGTCTACGCCGCACTCGAAGCCGTTCGTGCGATGCAGGATGCGGACGCCGAGCCGGCTCGACCAATCGAGGTCGTCTGTTTCACCGAGGAAGAGGGGGCCACCTTCGCCGATGGCCTTCTCGGCTCCAGCGTCGCGGCCGGCCGACGGTCTGTCGAGGACGCACTCGCGTTGACCGACGACGACGGACGGACCCTCCGAACAGCGCTCGATGACGCCGGCTACCACGGCTCGGGACGACTCGACGCCAGCGAGTGGAACGCATGGCTCGAACTCCACATCGAACAGCACACCGAACTGGAAGCGGCGGGCGTCCCAGCCGGCGTCGTCGGTGATATCACCGGTATCACCCACTGTGACGTGGAGATCGCGGGCGAGACGAACCACGCCGGCTCGACGCCGATGGACGCTCGGACGGATGCGCTCGCCGCGGCGAGTGAGCTCGCGCTCGCGGTCGAGGAACGCGCGCGCTCGCTCACCAGCGGCGACTCCACTACCGACCCCGATCCCGACGCCGTCGGCACGGTCGGCTCGCTCTCGGTCGCGCCGAACGCGACGAACGTGATTCCGGGCGCAGTCGATGCCGGTGTCGACATCCGCTCGACACGGCAGGATTCGATAGAGACGCTCGTCGAGACCGTTCGGGAGACGCTCGTCACGGCCGAACGCGAGCGCGGCGTCGAGACGACGGTCACGCGGGAGTTCGACGTTCCGCCGACGCCGATGGCCGATCGACTCCGGCAGCGGCTCCGCGACGCGGGCGAACGGGCCGGTGTCGAGACGCTCGATCTCTCCTCCGGAGCGGCCCACGACTCGATGCACGTCGCCGGAGTGACCGACGCCGGGATGCTGTTCGCACCGTCCGTTGACGGTCTTTCGCACACGCCGGCGGAGTGGACCGACTGGACGGACTGTGCGAGCGCGACCCGCGTGCTCGCGACGGCGCTCGGTGCGCTCGCCGGCGTCGGTACACAGGGTGGCGACGGATTGTAGTTGCCGGCCCCCCAACCGTGGGTATGGGCAACAAACGGCGACTCTCGCGACTGCTTCGGTCGAAGCTGCGCGCCGCAGGGAACCAGTACGAGCGCGCAAAAAGCGAGTACGACGCCGGTAAGGCCGGCGTGCCGACCGACGACGACGGGAACGCGCGGCTCGTCTGTCGCCGACACGCGGAGAAGCGAGCGGTCGCGCTCGACGGCGACGTGCCGCGCTGCTTCGAGCGCGACCATCCCGACTGCGAGGGCTGTCTCGCCGACATCCGCGAGGGCGTCGTCGAGACGTGGTGAGCTACGACCCCCAGAAGTCCTCGCGACTGCCGAGCCGCTCGCGTCCCCCTCGGCTGTTGTCGTCCTCGTCCCCGTCGTCGGTCTCCTCACTCGCGTCGGTCTCGTCCCCCTCGCCCTCTTCATCTTCGTCGTCCTCAAGCTCCAGCCGTTCCAGTTCCTCCCCGCGTGCGAAGTTGTCGAGCACCTTCGTTATCTTCACTCGTGCACGCGCCTCCGGGAGAATCCCGTCCACCATCACGATGAAGCCGTCCTCGGTGCGTCCGACCCCGGCCCCCGACTCGTGGATATCATCGACCGTGATGACCAGCTCCTCGCCCAGCTCAACGGGCTGCTGTTTCAGCTCGTTGATCGGTTGCCCGTAGTGGTTACACCACTCGGCTCCGCCGCGGTCGCCGTAGTGCGTACAGCCCATCCCTTCGATTCGCTCGTGAAACTGGGGACACTGGTCCGCGAGTGGGCATTCGGACATACCACGAGCGTACGTAGGGTGCGATTAAACGTTTGTGGGTCTCGCGCTCGGACGCAACGCTTTCGCCCGACTCGCCCGAACGACGGCCATGTCACGCCGTGGTCAGCCGGTCCCCGAGGCCGCACCGCTCGTCGGTCTCGTCCTCGCGTTCGGTATCGCCGGCTTCGGTGTCCTCTTCGGCGCTGCCGCGACGCGACTCGCCGCCGTCGCGCTCGCGCTCGCCGTCTGGTACGGCTTCACCGCTGCCGGCGTCGTCCGCTCCCCGAATCCGACTGCCGCCATCCCACCGTCGCCCGTCCTCGCGGCGGGCGGAATTGTCGCCGTCCCGCTCGCGAGCTACGGGCTGTTCGTCGGGTCCCCCTCGCTCGCGGTCGCGGTCGCCGCCGTCGCCGCCGTTCCGCCTGCGCTGTATCACGCCCGCTACGGTGACCCGGTGAACCCACTTACGCCCGGTCTCACGGTAGTCGCTATCGGTGTGGTGGCCGTCGCTGTCGCGGTGCTCGGTCTGTTCACCGGCGAGGGACCACTTGGTCTCGCGACGGCCGTCTCCCTCCTGCTCGCGGGATTCGACTACCGCCGGCAGCGCGGTGGAGTGCTCTCGACCCGTGTTCGAACGCGCGCCGTCGTCGGCCTGTTCGGCGGGAGCGTGCTCTCGGTTCTCGGTGGAATCGCGGCCGGCCGACCGACGTTCGGGCTCGTCGCTGGCGGCGTCTGTCTCGCGCTCGGCGCGTTCTTCGCCGTCGGTCGGTAGATCGAGTGTTACGCGACCGGCGTGCTGTGGGCGTCTCCCGGAGTAAAAACCGCAGCCGAATCTCCCTTCGGTCGGCTCGGTGAAACCCTCACTACGTTCGGCGTATGCCCAGTCTACGCGACCGGTGTCCGCTCGACGACCGTCCCGTCGTAGGTCGGATACTGCTCGACGATCTCGCCCTCCGTCACGTCCCCTTCCTGAACCATCTCCTCTAACAGCCACCAGGCGATCTCGACGTGCTCCGATTTGACGGTGTAGAACTCCTCGGGAACGCCGAGTTCCGCCAGCCGCTCTTCGGTCTCCCACGTCTTTCCGTAGACGAGCGTCCCGTCGTCGGTCACCTCGTCGAACTCTCGGCGAAGATTACGCGCCATCCGCTTGAGCCGCGAGCGGTGTTGTGCGGCGTCCTTGAACACGCTCGTGCAGAAGTACACTCGCTCGTGGTCGGCCATCGTATCGAGGATGTCGTGGCTCCCTTCCACCGCACTCATGTGGCCGTCTTTCAGCTCGAACCCCTCCTCCTGCATCCGGCGGTAGTTCCCGTCGGACATCTCGAACTCGTTGATGTTACAGAAGTCGGCAGCTCCCTCGTCGAGGAAGTCGAGGAACTCCGGCTCGGCGCGGATCCCCGGAATCTCGAAAGCGGGCGTCAGCCCCTCCTCGCGGGCGACGTAGAGGATCTCCTCCCACTCCGTTCCGTGAAGCTCGCCCCACTGCTCGTACGGCGGGTGGAAGCGGATCTCGTCGAGTCCGGCCTCGGCGAGCCGGCGCATGTTCTCGCGTCCGCCGGTGATACCGGTGTAGAGGTGGGTGTGGTGGTCCTCGCCGAACTCGTCTTTCAGCAGGCGGAGATACCGGCAGGTCTTCTCCATCGCCTCCTGCGGTTCGCCGCCGGTGATCGACGTACCGAGCGCGTCCATCAGCTTCGCCTCGGCGATGATATCCTCGTCGCGCTTGACGGGCCGCTCGTTCGCGTACGTCTGCGTGACGTTCTTCCGGTTCTCGCCGAGCGGGCAGTAGAAACAGTCGCGCTGGTCGCAGTAGCCGTAGACGAACAGCACCATCTTCCCCCCTTTCGCACACTGTTCACAGCCCTTCGAAATCATCAGTTACCATCGTTTACCGGTGCAGGCGCAAAAGTCGTGCGTTCACGACTCGAAGCGCAGTCTCCCTGAGGGCGTCGGTACTGTTCAGACACGAATGAGTGAGAGAAACGATAGGTGGAGCGTGGGGGCAGGTGCTCACAGGCGTTCGGTTTAGAGATAATCCAGCAGCTTTGAACCAGCCCTACTCGGTCGCGAGTTCGTCGTAGATGTCTGCGTGCTCGTTGAGGTCTTGACGTCCGAGGAACCGGATGAGATACTGCCGTGTCTCCTCAGCTGACATCTCATCGAGAACCTCGGGCTGTTCGCTTTCAGCGGCCATGCTTACTCCTCAGTACGGGAGTCATGATGATAATCGTTCGGTTCGTGGGATTCTGACTCGCTGGTGTCGTGGTCCGGCGGGAGCTGGTCTGTCTCTTCGATACGGTCCAGCCACAGATTGATAGTCGCCTCGTACTCCGGCGCAAGCGGCTCTGTGTGCGTGCGCAAATACGCAATCACGTCTCCTGCATCGATATCTGCCTCATCCGTCGCGAGCATCTTCAGAATCGCTTTGATCTCCCGGTCGTAGTCGAATCGCAGTCCGTTCAGCGCGTAGAAAATCCGGGTCGACATAAGCGCTGTTCGCTTGTTGCCATCGACGAACGGATGATTTGCCGTAATGAGCCGCAGCAGCTGAAATGCCTTCTCATGGAGTGATTCAGGAACCTGACCGAAATGGCCCTCTCTGACGTGTTCGACGGTATACTCGATATCGCCCGGTGAGGAGACTCCAACGGTGGTCTCCGCGTTTGACTCCACGACCAACTCGTGAACCCCGTAGATATCGTCGGCTGACAGGTAGCTAATCGACTCCGATTCCTCGCCCATTGCCGATATTCTCTGTTACAACGCGTATCTATCTACTGCTTCGTCGAGGGCTTCATTGGGCTGCCGGGATCATACGATCTCCGCCTGTACGGTCTCAAACTGTTACAGCACGTCGTAGTGATTCCGAACCGTCGTTGCCGTCACGTTCACCACGTTCGCAACCTCGCCCCGTGTCACCCAGCGATCCGCCTCCTGTCCGGCCGCGTAGAGACAGACCGCAGGGAAGCCGGCGGGATGGACGGCGGTCGTCACGCCGACATCCTCAGCCGCCTCAGCCAGTGTTCGCGCCCAGTGACGGATTCGATCCGAGCAGTCGGTCGGATACGCGCCGCGAAATGTACATCGTCGGCATCGTGGGTTCGGCTGGGAGTCCCAGCTCCTCGTGTCGTGATGTCGTTGAGGAGCTGGGACCATCTCAACACCACCGCGTTCCCACCCCGAAGAGCATTAACCCGGGAGGCTGTACCGTCGCCTGATGCTGTTGGTGCTGTGTGTCGATCTCGACGACGACCTCGGCCGGAAGACCGACTTCGAGACGCCGGTCACCGGACGCGACGCCGTCGAGGAGAGCGCGGTCGCACTCGCGACCGCCGACCCGGAGGACTCCGACGTGAACGTCATCTTCGAGGGGGTCCACCTGTGCGACGATCTCACGGCCGAGGGCGAGTCCGTCGAGGTGGCCGTCGTCACCGGCGAGGCGTCGAGCGACGTCGAGGCCAACCGGACGGTCGGCAACGAGATCGACCGCATCCTCGCCTCCCTCCAGACCGGCGAGGACGTGCGTGCGGTCGTCGTCACCGACGGCGCACAGGACGAGTCCGTCATCCCGGTGATTCGCTCGCGCGTCCCGATCGACTCCGTGCGCCGGGTCGTCGTCCGTCAGGCACAGGACCTCGAATCGATCTACTACACGTTCAAGCAGGTGCTCGACGATCCCGAGACGCGCGGCACGATCCTCGTCCCGCTGGGTATCCTCCTGCTCGTGTATCCGGCGGCGGTCATCGCGAATGCGCTCGATCTCCCGGGGTCCGCGTTCGGGCTCGGCTCCGCGCTGTTGGGGCTGTACGTCCTCTTTCGGGGTCTCGGCTTGGAGCAGTCGGTCGACGCCGTCGCAGAGCAGCTCCGCACCGCCCTCTACACCGGGCGGGTGACACTCGTGACGAGCGTGGTCGCCCTCGCGCTCGTCGCCGTCGCCGTGGTTCGAGGCGAGGCGTCGCTCGCGCTCTACTCGGCGGCCGGTCCCGGAGCGCCGCTGTCGACGGC
Source organism: Halobacteriales archaeon QH_7_65_31 (assembly GCA_003021785.1). Classification (GTDB taxonomy): domain Archaea; phylum Halobacteriota; class Halobacteria; order Halobacteriales; family Haloarculaceae; genus Halosegnis. The sequence goes on from PXQU01000014.1 coordinate 177,897, forward strand.
CGCCGCGGCCGCGCACGGCGCGGTCGCGTGGATCGCGGCTGCCGGGCTCGTGGCCGCGTTCGGTCGTATCACCGACGAGTATCTCGCCGAGAGCTTCCGGTGGCGGTATCTCAACGCCCCCTTTTACGTCATCGCGATCGCGGTCATCGTCCGGGCGCTGTCGGCGTATCTGCTCGGACTCGCGTTCGCGACGCTCCCGTATCTGGCCGCTGCGCTCACCGGCGGTACGTTACTGGCCGTATCGAGCACGCTGGCGTTCGCCGTCGTCGAATCCAGACTGTCGCCGGAACGGCCGAACGCCGGCTGAGCGAACGACCCGCTGATTTACGTGTTTCACCGTGTTAACAGTCGTATGGATGCGACTGCACGCGTCGACAGCGGTCTCGCACCACTGCTTGATGGTCGGTCGCTCACGTTCCCGGCCGGGACCGTCGTCGCGCTCGTCGGCCCGCCGGAGGCTCCGACGGACTCCGTCCTCGCGCGGGCCGCCGCCGTCCGTCCGACGACCTACTACTCGACGAAGCGCGCTCCCGACTGGGCCGCCGAGACGGTCGCCGCCTCCGCTGACGGCTCGCTCGACGTGCGTGTCGAGGGCGTCTGTCACGCACCGCGGGCAGGACCCGTCCATCTCCGACGCGAGACCGGACAGAAGCCGCGATACGATCGACGGGAGACCGAGGCGCCCGAGACAGCACGCGAGACAGCGGAGGACAGATTCGATCGGCTCTCCGCGCGGCTCTTCGCCCGCGGCGAGGACTCCCCCGACACGCTCGTCGTCGATGATTTCACCGACTACACCGACAAGACGCGCCGCTGTCTCTCGCTGCTGGACTCGATCCGCACCGTCACGGAGTCGATCACGTGGCTCCACATCGTCTACCCGTCACAAGACCACCCAGAGGCCGAGACCGTCATCACGGCCGCAGACGCCGTCTGCTGGATCGAACGGAACGACAACAACGAAGCGCAACTCGCGGTCCCTCGACGACGCGCCGGGGCCCCGGTGACCGACCCTGTCTCGCTCTCCTTCTAACGCTCGCGAACGACGACGAACTCCGCCAGATCGCGCAGATACCCAAGCGCCTGTGACTCCTCGGCGTCGGTCGCATCGAGTGCGTCGAGTGCCGCGTCCGCCCGGTCGCGCGCGAGCCCGTTCGCCGTCTCCGGGTCCACGTCCGCCACCTGCACGAGGGAGGGCCGCTCCATCTCCTCGTCCTGCCCGGTCGGCTTCCCCAACGCCTCCGAATCAGCCGTCGCATCGAGCACGTCGTCGCGAATCTGGAACGCGACGCCGACGTGCTCGGCGTAATCACCGAACGACGCGACGGTCTCGGGGTCGGCATCGGCCGCAATCGCGCCGACCTCTGCGGCCGCTCGGAACAGCGCCCCCGTCTTCCGACGCGCGAGGTCCATGTACTCCTCGCGGGTCGTCGGCTGGGCGACCAGCTCCGTCGCCTCCCCCTCGCCGAGTTCGACCATCGCCTCCGAGACGGCACGCATCGCCCGCTCGTCCTGTAAGAAGAGACCGAACGCCTCCCCCAGCAGGCCGTCGGAGGCGATGATGGCCGATCCGTGACCGTACTCGGCGTGTGCGGCCGTCTCCCCCCGTCGGACGGGCGACTCGTCGATGATGTCGTCCACGACGAGCGAGGCGTTGTGGACGAGTTCGATCCCGACGCCGAAATCGACCGCGTCGTCGCTGTCCCCGCCGGCCGCCTCACACACCAGTATCGCCAGCGTCGGGCGAACGCGTTTCCCCCCGGACAGCGAGACGTGTTCGACCTGCTCACGCAGCGCCGCCGGCTCGACCCCGTCGAGCACCGCTTCGAGTCGGTTTTCGACGCGCTCGCGACGCTGCTCCAGATACTCCATTAGCCGTGGGTATGAGAGTCCCGTGCAAGTAGGTGACGGAACCACCCGATAGCGACGGTCGCTTCCGACCGGATCACAGTCGCGCCGCGATCGTCGCCGCGGTCGAGGGACCCACCCCGTCCACGTCGCTAATCTCGGACTCGCTCGCCGACCGGACCCCGTCGACGCTCCCGAACCGCCGGAGCAGCCGCGTCCGAAGCGCCGGTCCCACGCCCGGTAGCTCGTCGAGCGTCGTGGAGACCTCGTCGCGCACCTGCTGATGGTAGGCGACGGCGAACCGGTGGGCCTCGTCGCGCACGCGCTGGAGTAGTCGCAGATGGTCGGCGTCCGCCTCCCAGTCGTAGCTGCGGTCGGGCGTGATGACCAGCTCCTCGTCTTTCGCGAGCGCGACGACGGGCACGTCCCAGCCGACGGTATCGAGCGCATCGAGCGCGGCGGTCAGCTGTCCCTCGCCGCCGTCGATGAGTAGCAGGTCTGGGTCCGGGCGGTCGTCGCGCCCCTCGACTGCGCGCTCGGCCCGCCATCGGAGGAGCCGGCGCATGTTCGCGTAGTCGTCGTTCTCCTCGGTGAGCTTTTTCCGGCGGTAGTCGCGCTTCTCGGCGTCGCCGTCGCGGAAACACACGTCCGAGCCGACGACGGCCGTCCCCTGCGCGTGACTCACGTCGAACCCCTCGATTCGGTCGGCGGCGTCGATCGAGAGCCGCTCCGCGAGCTGAGCGCACTCGTCGCGGCGACCGGTCTGTCGGCGCGCGTTCTTCAGGGCGAGATCGACGAGCGTCGCCTCCCGGCCCGCGCCCGGAACCCGCACGTCGGTCCCCTCGCGGTCCAGCCACGCGAGCACGTCCTCGTCGTCGGGACGCTCGGGGAGGAGAATCGCGTCCGGGAGATCGCGCTCGGTGAAGAACTGCGGGAGAAACGCCGACAGCAGGGTGGCGACCTCGCGCACGTCGCTCGCGACGACGCGGTGGCGCTCCCGATCGACGAGCTTTCCGCGCTCGCTGGTGAGTCGGGCGACGGTCGCGTCGCTCCCCTCGATACTCACCCCGAGGACGGCGACCTGCTCTTCGGGGGAGTCGCCCTGAATAGCCGCCGCGCCCCCCTCGTGGAACGACCGGACGACGTCGAGCCGGTCGCGGAGGTTCGCCGCCCGCTCGAACTCCTGACGCTCGGCGGCCGTCTCCATCGCGGCCTCCATCGGGTCCACGAGCGCGCCGGTCTCGCCGTCGAGGAACCGACGGACCGACCCCACGTCGGCGAGATACGACTCGACGCCGATCTCGTCCACACACGGGGCCGAGCAGATGCCGACCTCGTAGTCGAGACACGGGCGATCGCGGTCCGCGAACTTATACTCCGAACAGCCCCGCACGCCGTAGGTCTCCCGGAGCGCCTTCACCACGGTCTCGACGCGGCCCTTGTCCGTGTACGGGCCGAAGACGGTCGCTGCGTCGTCGGGGTCGCGAGTCACCTCGATACGGGGGTAGTCGTGGTCCGTCAGCTGGACGAGCGGGTATGACTTGTCGTCCTTCAGCCGGACGTTGTACTTCGGCTGGAACCGCTTGACGAGGTTCGCTTCGAGCAGGAGCGCCTGCGTCTCCGTCTCGGTGACGGAGAAGTCGATCCGGTCGGCGCGATTGACCATCCGGCGGATGCGCTCGCTCCGGGGGTCGCCGTACGAGCGGACGCGGTCGCGCAGATCGAGCGCCTTCCCGACGTAGAGAACGGCGTCGCCGCGTTCGAACTGGTAGACGCCGGGCGTATCGGGGAGAGCGCTCGCTCGCTCGCGCACGGCATCGGTGTCCACACCGACCGTACGGACGCGGTGGCTTTCAGCGTGTCGCGACCGGCAGGGTGAACTGTCGCCGCGAGCGACCGGTGGTATGGTCCAGTGTTGGCTCGTCGAGCGGGACTACGGCTCGCGGAACCTCATCACGCTCGTCTACGCGACGCCCGACGGCGAGCGGGAGCACCGCAAGGAGATCCCCGTGACCGCGATCCGGAACGGCGCGGTGACGGTCACGGCCGCGAAGGCGATCGACGAGACGGATCTGACGGCCGCCGCCGATCCAGACCGCTACCGGCAGGAGATCGAGCGGCTCCGTGACGAGCACGAGCCCGACGATACGCTCTGAGACGCGGTACAGACACGAGTGTGGATACCACGGACGGATCCGAGACCGTAACCCACATACTTGCACAACGACGCATAGCTGCATGAACCGCGCAGAGAAGGCCGCCCTACAGCTGCAGGCGGTCGACGTGCTTCGAACGCTGAAGGAGACCCGGACGTACGACGAACTCGCCGCCGAGACCGGTCTCCCGGCGGGCGATCTGAACCGCTACGTCAACGGACACGTGCTTCCGGGCGTCGAGCGGGCCGAAGCGGTCGTCGAGAGCGTCGGTCGCGACACGCTCGAAACCGAGCTCGAAGCGCGCATCCGTCGCGACGACGACGGCTACATCGACAACTCACGCGTCGTCTTCGATCAGTCGCTGCTCGAACTCGTCGCGCCGGTCGCGGGCGAGGCGTTCGCGTTCGAGACGCCCGACGTGGTCCTGACGGCCGCGACCGACGGGATCACGCTCGCGGCCGCGATGGCCGCCCACTTCGGTTCGACGGTCGCCTACGCGAAGCAGTCGAAAGAGACCGCCGTCGAGGAGTTCATCGAGTCGCGCCAGCGGCTCAAATCGGGGATCGAACTCACCTACTATCTCCCGTCACAGGCCATCGACTCCGGCGACAGCGTGCTCATCGTCGACGATCTCATCCGGTCGGGTGGGACACAGGAGCTGCTGGTCGATATCGCCGAGCGAGCCGGGGCCGACATCGCCGGCGTCTTCGCGCTCATCGCCGCCGGTGGAGAGGGGATCGAGCGCGCCGAGTCGCGCGTCGACAGCCCGGTCGGTGCACTCACGACGCTGTAGCGTGTCCGAAGCGCTGACTCGTTACCACGACCCACAGCAAAATCATGCATACATCGATCGCTCAGAAAGCAATTCTTAACACACTCCTGTGTGCAGGCGTGTGTACATGGGTCTCTCAGAGTCGTTAGGGGAGTACTTCGGCTTCGAGGAGCACGACACCGATCTCCGGACGGAGCTGTTGGCCGGACTGACGACGTTTCTGACGATGAGCTACATCGTCGTCGTGAATCCGAGCGTCCTCTCGCAGGCGATCAGCATCGACGGCGTCTCGGAGACGCGCACGTTCCAGATGATCGCGGTCGTGACGCTCATCGCGGCCGCGGTCGCCACGCTCACGATGGCGCTGTACGCGAACCGACCGTTCGGACAGGCTCCCGGACTCGGGCTGAACGTCTTCTTCGCGTTCACCGTCGTCCTCGGTCTCGGTGTCCCGTGGGAGACGGCGCTCGCCGCCGTCGTCGTCGAGGGGATCATCTTCGTGCTTCTCACGGCGGTCGGCGCGCGCGAGGCCGTCATCCGACTGTTCCCCGAGCCGGTCAAGCTCTCCGTCGGCGCGGGTATCGGACTGTTTCTCGCCCTGATCGGGCTCGAAGAGATGCATATCGTCGCCGGCGATCCGGCGACGTTTCTCACCTTCAGCCCCGTCCTCGCGACCGACCCCGTCGCTGTTCTCTCGGTCTTCGGGCTGTTTCTCACGCTCGCGCTGTACGCACGCGGTGTCCGCGGCTCCATCATCATCGGCGTCATCGCCACCTCGATAGCTGGCTACGCCGCGAAAGCTGTCGGCGTCACTGGGACCGCCGCCGTCGAGACCGCGAGTGCCGCGGGCGCATCGCTGAAGACGCCGATCCCCGTCGCGCCGAACGTCCCTGTCGTCTACGAGCTGTCGAGTTACAACATCGCGCCGCTCGCCGGCGCGTTCATCGAGGGGCTCCAGCAGGCCCAGCCGGTCTCGTTCGCGCTCATCGTCTTCACGTTCTTCTTCGTCGATTTCTTCGACACGGCGGGGACGCTCACCGGCGTCTCGCAGATGGCCGGCTTTCTCGACGACGACGGGAACCTCCCCGACATGGACGAGCCGCTGATGGCCGATGCCATCGGTACGACCGTCGGCGGGATGCTCGGCACTTCCACGGTCACCACGTACATCGAATCCTCGACCGGCGTGGAGGAGGGCGGCCGTACGGGGATGACGGCGCTCGTCATCGGGCTGCTCTTTCTCGCCTCGCTCGCCGTCGTCCCGCTCGCCGCCGCCGTCCCGACGTACGCCTCCCATCTCGTCTTAGTCGTCGTCGGCGTGCTCATGCTGCGCAACGTCGCGGAGATCGCGTGGGACGATATCACCTACGCGATTCCCGCTGGGTTGACCGTGCTCGTGATGCCGTTCACCTTCTCTATCGCCTACGGGATCGCCGCCGGTATCGTCTCGTACCCGCTGGTGAAGGTCGCCGCCGGTCGCCGGTCGGAGGTGTCCGTCGGCCAGTGGCTGCTCGCCGTTGCTTTCTTCGCCTACTTCCTCGTTCGGACGGGCGGCGTTCTCGGCAGCGTTGCCGGCTGAACCATCGAGTATCAGTAGCTTAATGCCGCCGTGGGCCGCGATTTTCCACAATGACGACGCTCGGAACCGCGACGGCCGCCCCCGGTGAGCAGGCGACGGGCCGGCTGACCGTCGGGGAGGCCCGCGACGGCTCCGCCGTCTCGCTCCCGGTCTGTCTCATCAACGGTGAACGCGACGGCAAGACGCTCTACGTGCAGGCGGTCTCGGACGGCGACGAACTCAACGGGCTCGGTGTCGTCCAACGACTCGTCCCCCGGCTCGATCCCGAGGACATCGCCGGCGAGCTCATCATCGTCGGCATCGTGAACTGGTACGGTTTCCAGACCGCCGAACACCGCAACCCCATCGACGACACGAAGACGAACCGCGCGTACCCCGGTGAGGAAGACGGTACGACCACCGAACGAATCGCCCACGCCACGTTTTCGGCGGCCGTCGGGGCGGATCTCGCGATCGACCTCCATCAGGGATCGACCAGCCGGATGATAAACGAGGTCCGGGTGCGGTGTGGTCGCCGCCACCGGCTCCACCGCGACTGCCTCGATCTCGCGAAGACGTTCGACTGTGGTCACGTTCTCGACCAGCGCGGTCCTGACGGCCAGCTGGCGCGTGCGCTTCCCGACGAGGGCGTCCCGACCATCGATCCGGAGCTGGGCGGCTGTGTCGGCTGGAACGAGGAGTCCATCCGCTACGGCGTCCGCGGGATGATGAACGTCCTCACCGACTACGGGTTCCTCGACGGGAGCGTCGAACAGTCCGAACAGGTCCGGGCCAACGGCTTCGACCAGTACGGCTCTCCGACCGGTGGACTCGCAACGCTTCGCCCCGCGCTCGGTGACGACGTGGCCCGCGGCGACACGCTGTTCGAGGTGACGGACACGTTCGGAGCAGTCAAAGAGACGGTCACCGCCGACAGCAGCGGTCTCCTCTGGCGGGCACGTCGGCTCCCGCAGGTCGCACAGGGAGAGTACGTCTGTTCGATCGCGACCGGTCTCGATTCGTACTGATCGCCGTCCAGACGAGGGTTCGAACGATCTCTGGGCCTACTGCTGTCCGATGTATCACACCTGCAGAAACAGTCCCGCAGAAACAGTCTTGTGGCCGCCGGGTTACCCCTCGATATGGCACTCGATCTGTTCTCGTTGGAGGGGTCGGTCGCAGTCGTTACCGGCGGCAGCCGGGGGATCGGTGAGGCGATTGCCGTCGCGATGGCAGACGCCGGCGCGGCCGTCGTCCCCGTCGCGCGAAGCGAGGACGCTCTCGATGCGACCGTCACGCGGATCCGGGAGAACGGCGGCGAGGCAGTCGCCTGCGTCTGTGACGTGACCGACGAGGGCGATATCGAGCGCGTCTTCGAGACCGCAGAAGCAGAATTCGGTCCCGTCGATACGCTCGTCAACAACGCGGGGACGAACCCCTTCTTCGGTGACGCGACCGATCTCGATACGGAGACGTGGGAACAGATCATGGACGTGAACGCGACGGGAACCTTCCGCTGTACCCGGGCGTTCGCGACTCGCGTTGCCGAGCGCGATGGAGAAGGCTCGGTCACCAACGTCGGGAGCGTCGGAAGCGTCGTTGGGCTTCCGGCACAGGCCCCGTACACCGCCTCGAAACACGCGATCGCGGGGATGACGAAGACGCTCGCGGCCGACTGGGCCCCCGACGTTCGGGTCAACACGATCGCACCCGGCTACGTCGTCACGGAGTTCACTGAGGGAGTCAGGGCGAACGACGAGATTCGTGCCGACCTGCTCGACGACATCCCGGCAGACAGATTCGCGGAGCCGGAGGAGATCGCCGGCACGGCAGTCTATCTCGCCAGCGACGCCGCCGGCTACGTCACCGGCGAGGTCCACGTGGTCGACGGCGGACTCGCCGCGGTTTAGTGCTCTCTGAACCCCCCGATGACGGCGTCCATCGACTCGTCGGCGACCTTCACCTCGCCTGTCAGGGAGAGAAAGCCGTGACACATCGACGGACGATGGTGATGCGTGACGTCGACCCCCTCGTCGGCCATCGCCTCGGCGTACGCGATCCCCTCGTCACGGAGCGGGTCGTGTCCGGCGGTCACGACCGTCGTCGTCGGGAGTCCGGCCTGATCACCGCGAAGCGGGGCGACGTACGGGTTCGCTCGGTCGACCGACGAGCGGAGATAGCGCTCCCAGAACCGCTCGACCGCGTCTCGCGAGAGCAGCGGCCCGGACTCGTTTTCCGCGTACGAGTCGCGGGAGAAATCGTCGTCCACCATCGGATACAGCAGCGTCTGTCGGTCCGGGGTCGGTATCTCACCGTCGCGACAGAACCGAGCGACGCCGGTCGCGAGATTCGCACCGGCACTCGTGCCCGCGACGCTCACGCGCGTCCGGTCGCCGCCGAAGGCGACCGCGTTCTCTCGCGCCCACGCGTACGCGGCGATACAGTCGTCCAGTCCGGTCGGAAACGGATGCTCCGGTGCGAGTCGGTAATCGACCGCGAGCACGACTGCCGGTGTCCGTGTCGCGATCTCCCGACAGCTGTCCTCGATCGAGTCCAGCGACCCGAGCGCCCACAGGCCGCCGTGGTAGACGACGACCATCGGCAGCGTCCCGTCCACTGTCGGCCGAACTGCCCGCATCGGCACGGGACCGTGTGGTCCCTCGATCTCGATATCGCGTGTGTACGCTACTTCGGTCGTTCGCGTCGCACCGAACAGCTCGTCTTCCAGCTCCCGTGCGCTCTCGACCGAGAGCGCGTGGGGCGGTGGTGAAGCTTCGGGCGGTGCTTTCGACCTCTGACTCCCTCGCGAGCATATCAAGACTGCTTCAGTGGGTGCTCATCGATCTCTCTGAGGCTACTCGCTTCGTGTCGATTCCGACGCTTCCCGTCGCCGGGAGCGATGCCGGAACTACGCCGCTCTCACCGTCCATTCCTTGACGAAGACCGGGACTGATCGCGTGTGTTCTTGACCGTCGAGTCGTACCGTGGTCTCGACTGTTCGAGGCGTTACCTCGACCAACGTTTCAAACGGTACATTCGGCTGCTGTTTTATCTCTCCCTCGCGATTCAGAGACGTAGTCGCTGTGACTAGTATGACAGTGCCGATGTACTCGCGGGTCATGTTCGTGCCGATTGCTTCTGCGTCTCCGTCGATCCGTTCTCTAACTGCAGCGATAGCGGCCTCGACACCGACACTTGCACACTTCCGCTTCGCCCAGTCTTCGAAACGCTCCGTCTCGTACTCCTCGGGACCATCCGGATCCGTCGTCTTTGGATACCGCACTGTGTCATCAGTAGATCGGTACTCTATCGTCTCGCTCGGGACGGTCTGATCGGTCGAGATAGATTCTCCCTCACCGCGTGGCTGTCCGATCAGGACTTCGGGCTTGAATACGCCGACGGCTCCGACCGTGGAAATCCCACCGATCCCGAGCGCGGCGAGGAATCGCCTTCGGTTCATGTTACTCATTATACGCCGACGGTAAATCCGTCACTCTCTATCTTGTACGACTGAAATGTATTAGGCTTGTCGTATGAGTGCTCACTGATCGCCAAACCACCTAACTCGATAGATCGATCACTCCGTAGAAGTCCGAGTGGCGAACGTCTGTGGCACAGGACCTGTCGCTCAGTTGCGAACGACAAAGAAAGTGCACGCCTTGTTTCCGATTGAACAAGTGGACAATATAACTGGCTGTGTATCTCACAAGATCTCGATAGTTGGAGCGACTGAGCTTGTGACACAGAACGCCTGCGCGCGTCCAAACAAGCCCACATTCGACGGTCAGACAGTGACAAACCAGTCGCTGATCATTCTCCTGTTTATTCACATTTATATGAAGATAGCGGCAGCTGTTCGTCTGAGACACACCCGTTCTCACGCTGCCGCGGCACGGACATCCTCGCTCTATCTACCACTCACCCCTCGGTTGGAATGAGACTCAGTCGGCGGATTCAGTTCCTCCGAAGCTCTGGTGGGCTGTTGAGGGAATCAGTTAGACCAATGAATCTCCCAGTACGGACGAGATTTTCGTGTACCGGTTGTCAACAACCACGGAGATTGCGTACACCACACAACAGTTATGATACAAAAACAGGTAAATAGATCAATGACGAGCATAGATGAAATACTAAGTGGTCTGTACGACCCGGATACCGGACTGGTGGCTGGTATTGTCTCTGGATCAGCATTTATTCTACTGGTTTTCATCAGCAATCCGGATCCATCAAACCCAGTGTATTTGGGTGGGGCTCTGGTGACAGTATTAGTACTCACGATAGCCCTCGTGATGCTCATCTCCTCCTGAGAACACTGAGCGTTCAATTCTACTCGCCTCGGAGTTTCTCAGAGATCCTCAGCTGCGTGGGTTGGCTGAATGTATATCAATTGTCGGATAGTGAAGTAATTCGTCTGCTTGTCGGTGTAGCAGGTCGTGAGAGCCATCAGTAGGTAGCAACCCGTTTTTCGACCGTGTTGTTGGCGTGTAGCAATCACATAGATTTCTTGAATTTCAGGTCGGTAGGTTTCTCCGGGAGAGAGCTGGTTTTGACTGTGATTCTACGTTTCTCGTGAACGCTTTCACCGCCATTTGCAACCCCAGCCTGTCGACGAGTTCACTACCTACCCGCTGTTTCATTAGAATATAATGGTTCTGTACCCCCTATTCTGAAATACTATTCTATAATACAACAGGTGAGAAATAATAGCGTAATGGCAGATGACACCTCAGCTGATTTGAGTAATTGGATGGATTCTCCAGACCTCGAAGGGGAAAAAGAGACATATCGTGAACTCTCACAATGGGTCGGACGTCACACCGATGCGTCTGTGTACTGGAATGAGTCCAATGACTTAGGCTACAATGTGTTCAGAACGAGTTACAACCGGATTCCCGATCTGCTCACTCGCGGTGAGTACAACATTGTCTACGAGGTGAAAGACGCTGACGGGACAGCCGTCGAGGACGGAGGAAGTGACCACGTCAACGATGGTATCTTACAACTTGTTGAGTACTGGACCGACTACGTGAACGGAGATACAGAATACCTGATTGACGGGAATTCAGTTGAGATTGATGGGTTTGTCCTCGCCACGAATATGTCTCCATTCGGCCGTCTGTACATGACTGATGGGAATAGTGATGTGCTCCGGACAGGAGATGGTGAAGGCCGACAAACAGCAGTCCAGTACGATCAAGTCCCGAATAACGAGTTCAACGCCACGGAACGAGCTATTAGGCTGATGTGGCGGTTTGCAAAGCACGAACAGGAAGACACTGACGTCGGGATTGGAGCATTGCTTTCCACCCGACTTGATAAAGAAAATCCGGACCCTACGCTGACTCCTGAATCGCCCGTTGCAGATTATGAACCGCGGATTCTATACAAACAGTTCGAACCGTATAATCAGTCTTGGTCGTATCTATAATACGAGTTCATGATTACCCCCTGTCATTGAACACACCCCTCTATGGGGACATAGAGGAACGCGCACCGCCTACCGTTCTACAGACTGTCAGACCGAACTAGAGTTGGCACAGGAAAAGAGAGGAGGAATTATTGGATAACTACATAGCCATTCATTAAGTGGGGGTTTTTATTCGGCAGGTGAATACAATTGAATAGCATAGATGTCGTCGGGATTGCGGCAGATTGAGTTGCTTGAGCACGGGGTTGTTGATACACAGCCACCGGTCCAACACGCCAGTCATGTTGTTGGTGTCGATGAATCTGGCAATCAGAACGATGGCGCTTTCGTTATGACTGCGGTGCAGTGCCCTCGATCATATGGTGAATCCCTCGCCGAATTACTCATCCAACTCGGCCTCGAACCATGGAAGAGCAAATCGAGTTCGACGCCAGAGGGCGTGTCTAAGGCGGAACTATCAAGAGCAGTTGAGGAATTACTTGCTTCCCTCGACTCCAGCCGTATTACTTGGTACGCTGTTGCGGGATGGGGAACGTACACCGTTGACCAACGAGCGGCTACAGCCTGCATTGTCGCCAGTAAAGCTCTAACTGGTGGGTCAGAGGCTATCCCTGACTACGAGGGGCCTGCAGCACTGATTCATGATGGTGGAGACCGAATGTATGGCTCTCGTCAAGAACGCCTTCGGAGAGCAGCGACGCGGCAATTCAACGGGTTCGCTGATCGGGTTACACCAGTGTATCTCACACAACTTCAAGACGGCGACCGGGTTTATCCAGAATTGACGGCAGCAGATTATATTGCGGGATACATTCGAAGCCAACTTTCTGAAACTGGTATTGAAGGACTCAATTATGATGTCCAGAGAATCGACGACTCTTGGAATGTCTCAGACGACCCTCCCTGTACGTTATACAACCTTCGTTCCCGTAACCGGCGACAGTCACAACAAAGATATGACCGTGCAGCGGCGTGGATTGATGGACGGCGACCTTCCTCGGATGATATGTGGGGGAGTCAGCCGCTTCAGTCACTCGCTAATCGGTTACAATCCGATGCTGTACGGGACTACCTACTGAATGAGTTGTAACCGAAAGGAACCGCCGGACGTCAACACACGTGCGCTGTGACCGCACATGCTTGCCAGGTCAGTCCCTGCCACAAAGGCAAGGGAGTGACCTGCGTCCTCATCTGATTTTAGAGCATGTGTGTATAAAAAAGTTCGTGTCATCTGTGACCAGTAGTATCGTCTCCAAATGGGTCAACATACGGGTCAGAGTTACTCATTCTCGCAATGTCTTTCTTGGCCTCCTCATTTCCCATCCACTGGAGGAGTTCTTGCTTTCCTTCGTCGATTTGCTGGTGTGCGTGTATGCGCCCGCGATGAATGTTGAACGGACTGGAGACGAGGTGATGATACCGAGAGTACGACTGAGACTGAAATTGAGTCAGAAGAGGACGACGAGTTCCGCAATGAGTTGGTTTCAGAGTTCTCTGAGGCCACTGAGAACGACAGTAAGAATACGCGCCGGTTCGGTGACCTCCTCAGTGAGATCCGTGAGGAGGAAGCACAGCGGGACCTCCCGGGGAACGAGGAAGATACGAAGCTGTACATTCTGTTCGAAACCAATCATCCCGACCTGGAACTACCGGATGAGGAGAGCGAGGAGAACGAATATTCTGAAGTCGAGAACACCCAATGGTGAGTCGGCTCATTCGGCAGTACAGTCATCGATGGGGGATAGAGAACGGGTTCAAGCAGATCAAGCGCTTCCGAGTCCGGGCAACCTCGATGAAGTTCGAGTATCGCTTCTTCAACTTCCTGTACGCCTGCACCATGTGCAACGCTTGGCGGTTAGTGGACCTCCTGATGAAGATCGAATTGTTGGCCGAGTCTGAATTTCGGCACAAGCCACTGGTGACGGCCGATCTCTTCCTTACGATTGCGAAGGACTACGCTGGTTTGGACCCTCCTGACTGACGCCTCCTTTCTCCATGAGCTGGTTTGTGGTGAGTGGCAACACTCTTTGAAACACCGTATTTTCGCTGTTCCCTCCGGATTCCCGTCGTGGTTACTGTCCCGAAATCGCTGACCGTGCTATTTTCTCCGAACTGGATAGTGAAAGTTGGGTGTATGGGGGCTATCTCTCCCGTTCTCTCATGAAACTAGTGAACGCCAGAGCCTATCAATTTCATATCCCGACATACGGTTTATCACTGTCGGCCGAAAGAACCCTGTTCCCCCGTGCCGTGCGTACGGTATGAACCCACCCGACATCGGAGAAACGCCCGAGGAGACCAGAGCGATGGCACGCGCGGCCGACGATTCGGACCCGCTCGCACCGTTCCGTGACCGCTTCGACGTGCCGGGGACGTACATGGACGGGAACTCGCTCGGCGCGCTCTCTCGCGACGCCGAACGCTCGCTGGACCGCGCCGTTGACCAGTGGCGAACCCACGCTGTCGAGGGGTGGACCGACGCCGAGCCGGACTGGTTCCACTACGGGGAGCGACTCGGAGAGAAGCTCGCTCCGCTCGTCGGGGCGCGCGAATCAGAGGTCACCGTCTGTGGCTCCACGACGACGAATATCCACACGCTCATCGCGACCTTCTACGACGCCGCAAACGGCGGGAGCGCGGCGAACGAACCGGCCCCCGGAACGATCCTCGTCAACGATCTCGACTTTCCGACCGACCACTACGCGATCCGCGCACAGCTCCGCCAGCGCGGACTCGACCCCGACGACCACCTCTCCGTCGTCGAATCGGAGGACGGCCGCACTATCTCGTACGACGCCGTCGAACGTGTCCTTCGGCGTAACGACGTGGATATTCTCTTCTTACCGAGCGTCTTCTACCGCTCCGGCCAGCTGCTCGATATCGAGCGGCTGACCGATCTCGCACACGCACACGGGGCGTACGCCGGCTTCGATCTGGCCCACTCCGTCGGCGTCGTTCCGCACGATCTCCACGATCATGACGTGGACTTTGCCGTCTGGTGTCATTACAAGTATCTGAACGCCGGCCCCGGTGCGGTCGCGGGGCTGTTCTGTCACGAGACGAACGCCGACCTGACTCCCGCCCTCGCGGGCTGGTGGGGCCACGAGAAGGAGACGCAGTTCGAGATGCGCCGCGAGTTCACGCCCGCCGACGACGCGAGCAGATTCCAGATCGGAACGATACCGATCCTCGCGGCCGCACCGCTCGACGGGAGCCTCGACGTGACGCGCGAGGCCGGCATCGACCAGATTCGCGAGAAGTCGGTCGCGCTCACGGCGTATCTCGTCGCTCTCGTGGAGCGGCTTCCCGGCGAGTTCACCGTCGGCTCACCGCGCCGGGCCGAGCGACGCGGCGGCCACGTCGCAATCGAACACCCCGAGGCGTACCGACTCACCGAGGCGCTCAAATCCCGGGACGTGGTCGTCGACTTCCGAGAGCCGAACGTGATCCGAATCGCTCCCGCCCCGCTGTACACCCGCTTCGTGGACGTGCTCGACGTGATCGAGACGCTCCGCGAGGTGCACGAGACCGGACGGTACGAGCAGTTCGACGCGCAGTCGGGGGGTGTCACCTGAGTCTCGATCGGTCTGTCGCCCCGCAACGTTGAATCTCGCTCCCGAGAACCGCCTGTATGGACGTCCAGATACTGCTGTACGACGGATTCGACGAGCTCGACGCGGTCGGACCGTACGAGGTGTTGGCGAACGGGCTTCAGCACGCCGACATCGACGGTACGGTTCGAACGGTCACCTGCGACGAACCCGGCTCCGTCACCGCGAGCCACGGACTCCAGATCGAAAGCGACGGTCGTCTCGCGACGCCGGATCTCCTCGTCGTCCCGGGAGGCGGCTGGACGGAGCCGGGACCGGGTGCGCGCGCCGAGTACGACGACGGCCGGATTCCGACGCGACTCGCCGAGCTGCCCGAGCGAACGACCGTGATGACTGTCTGTACCGGTGCGATGCTGGCGGCGAAAGCCGGTCTCTTCCGGGAGCGCGCGACGACGCACGCCGTCGCCCGAGACAATCTCGCGGCGACGGGCGTGAACGTGGCCGATGCCCGTGTCGTGGACGACGGCGTCGTCTCGACCGCCGGTGTCACTGCTGGTCTCGACGGAGCCTGCTATCTCGTCGAACGCGAGTTCGGACCCGCGATTCGCGACGAAGTGCTCCGCGAGATGGAGTACGAGGCCCGTGCCGACGTGCTCATCGCCTGACCGACCCACGAGCAGGGGTTCGTTCTCTCTCTGCGTTCGGTCTCTTTCCCGAAATAAATCTCATGCCGCGATAGCAAACTACCGTGAGCTGGAGGTTGAGGCCACGGACAGCAGTATTTGATCGAACATATGTTTCTCTTAGATCCCCCAGAAGAAGGCTATTCCGAGGGTGGTGACTACTGAGAGCAGCAGTTGTAGCGGTGCACCGATTTTGAAGAAGTCTGCGAACGTGTAGCCGCCGGGGCCGTAGACGAACAGATTCGTCTGGTAGCCGATGGGCGTCAGAAACGCCGTGGAGGCGGCGAAGGTCACTGCGAGCACGAACGCGAACGGGTTCGTACCGATTTGTGCTGCCGACGCGGCCGCGACCGGGATCATCAACACGACGCTGGCGTTGTTCGAGATGACGCTCGTGATGAGACCCGTCGCGATGTAGAACAACCATAAGACAAGTATCACGGGCAGGAACTCCGCGGAGGCAGAGACGAGATTCCCGAGGAGCCCCGCTGCGCCGGTCTGTTCGAGGGCGATCCCGAGCGGGATAACGCCCGCTAAGAGGAAGATCACGTCCCAGTCAACCGAATCGTACAGCTCGTTCGGCTTGAGTACCCCCGTTACGACCATCGCCACAACGCCGGCGAGCGCAGTCACGAGGATGTCCTGTTGTGCCGCAGCGAGCATCGCGAACTGCTCGACGCCAGTCAACGACGCGAGACCGTTCCCGAGAAATTCCCAGGGTATGGCGACGAACCCGACAACGCCGAACATAATGGCGATCGCATGCGGAATCTTGTCCGTCCGGTAGTCCGGCTCGTCGGTCTCGTGTGCGAGGATGAAGTCGCGATTCTGGGCAAGCCGGTCGATACTGCCGCCGTCGGCCTGAATCAGAAGTGTGTCCCCTGCCCGGATTTTGATGTTCTCCATACGATCACGGATGATTTCCCCGCGGCTTCGGAGTGCGAGAACGTTGCCGTCATAGCGCTCTCGAAAGGTCGAGCTCGTGAGCGTCTCTCCGACGAGAAACGACCGCGATGGGATAACGACCTCGACGATGGACTGTTCGTTAGTCTGCTCGGGTTCGAGTTCTTCATCCGTCTCGACCGAGCCCTCGATGGCGAAGTCGTCGGCATCGGCGAGCTGCTCAAGGGTGTCTCTACTCGCCCGGATGAGCAGGGTGTCACTGGCGTGAATCTGCTTACGTGCCAGTGGTTCAGTGAAGCGTTCCCCGTCGCGGATGAGTTGGAGGATATCAGCGTCCGTCTCAGCCGCTTCGATGGCTGTTTCAACGGTTTGCCCGATCAGCGGCGAATGCTCTCGAACGACGACTTCCGCGAGATAGTCCGTGATTTCGTACTCTTCGACGTAGTCATCTTCGACTGGCACGCGTTCGGGCAGCAGTCGGTGCCCGATAGTGAAGAGGTAAACTGAGCCTGTGATGAGGACGATGACACCGAGGATAGTGAACTCGAAGAAATCGAACGCGTGAAGTTCGGGGTACTCGCCCGAGAGACGGGCTGCCGTGTCGCTAGCGAGAATGTTCGTTGAAGTACCAATAAGTGTGAGCGTCCCGCCGAGCATCGACGCGAACGACAGGGGAATAAGCAGTTTCGATGGAGAGGTCTTCCCCTTATGCGCGATGTCAGAGATAACCGGCACGAGGATCGCAACGACCGGTGTGTTGTTGATAAATCCTGAGGTGGGCCCCGTAACACCGATAGTGGCGAGAAGCTGTTTGTTGAGGCTGTTACCAGCGAACGAGGAGATCTTTCGGCCGATAATCTGGACGACACCAGTCTGGCTGATCCCTGCACTCAGAATGAGCATCGCCAGCACCGTGATCGTCGCCGAACTGGAGAATCCGGAAATACCCTCTGCAGGGGTAATCTGCGTCCAAGGTTCGAGGACGATGAGCGTAACGATAATACCGATCGCAGTCACGTCAATAGGGAGCCATTCGGTAACAAACATCACGATCGCCCCGAGGATGATGAGTAGGACGACGAGCATATCGGGCGTGAGACCCGCAGGCAACATCGCGTGCAAGACTGTCACGGGAAGAGAGGAGATCACATCTATGCTTTGGAAGGATGGTATTAAAAATCCTCTTTGACATCCTCCCCGCCCTAAAGGGCGAGGATTCCCGACCGCGTTGGGATATTATGGTTCGCGGTTCACGACCTGTTCTCGTGGGGCGAAACAGCCCCCACTACGGTCGAACAGGTGAACCGCTGGCTGTGCCAACCAGCCGTTATCCCTATCACCGCCGTCCGTGGCGAGACTCGGGAGTACCTTTTGTCTAATGTTCTCCGCACCATTCACGTCCGCATTCGCAACCGTATCGCACTTCTCACACACGTACAGTCCACGTTCAACGCGCTGATTGTCGTCTGTGTGGCCGCACGCCGAACACGACTTCGACGTATCGCGTTCGGACACTAACTCCACGTCGATGCCTTCCGCTTCCGCCTTGTAGTCGAGAAGCGTCGTGAATCGGTCGAACGCCCACCCGTGCAAGTCAAGATTGCCGTGGTCGCCCCAATTCCGAGGTTCACCGTTCTCGTCGGCCTCTCGGATACCACCGAGATCGCCAACGACAAGTCTACCGACACCTCGCTCGACACACTCCGCAACGATTGCTTTCGAGAGTGCGTGCAAGAAGTGTGTCCGACGACCCGTTCGCTTGCGGTCAAGACGAGTTGCTTCGCGTGAAGCCGAATCGTCCGTCTCGGCACGCTTCTTGATGAAGTAGTATTCGTCCTCTTTGAGTGCGCCACCGGGATACAATACCGACTCACCGCCGAACGAGACGACGGCGAAGTTGCAAATCCCGAGGTCAACACCGGCCACTTCATCCCCCGGCGGGTCCGGGTCGATAGTGGTGCGACAGACGAATTGAAGCCGCCACTCGTTGCGTTTGTAGACCGCGCGAACCTGTTGAATGTCCCACTCGGTCAGGTCAACATCGGGGCGAGTCTGGTACTCGCACAGGATGAAGTCTGAACGGTGTTCTTTGAGGTTGCGGCCTTTCGAGAGACGGACACGGGTGAACTGTGCGTCGTGCTTGAAGCCAGCCGATTTGAACGACACGGTTGAACGCGGGTGGGAGCCTCCGTTTTTCCGGTAGCCGGGCGGTCGGGCACGGTCGTCGCCGTTCCGACGCTTGCCGACCCAGCCATTGAACGCTTCAGCGAGTTCTTCGAGAACGCGCTGACTGGACTGAGAATGTAAGTCCGTGTAGCGTTCGTGGCCTTTGAGGTCGGCTTTGAGTTCCCCGTCATCGGGGATTTCGCCCGTTTCGTCCCACTGTTCTTGTGCGTGGTAGCGACCGACGTTCCAGAGTTTTGAGGCGGCCCATCCGAGTTGGTCGAGGTCGTCACGAACCTGTTGCTGGTTCGTAATCGTGGCCTCGAATGTTCGGATGGTTCGACTCATTTCTGGCTTCATAACTGATTATGAATGGCGTTCTATTGATAGTGTCGGTTGGTGTGGAATATCCGGCCTCGCCATCAACGGTGGATTGTGTAGGAGTTGTCGGCTGTATCCCCGCCCTGAAGGGCGGGGTTTTAGGCTTGAAACTTCCATAAGTTGTATCGACAGTTGAACAGAGGTATATTCACGACAGATTGGAACGTGGTCTGTGTCGGAGTTGTTGGATTCACGCTCGCCGTAAACGGCAGGATTCTCTCCTCAAAGAAAAATAGCACTTCGACACCAGTCCTCGTTCATATCCGATTCCGAACTGACTAACTAATCAGTCAAAAAGTTCTTAACTAACTAGTTAGTACGTAGGCACGGAAATGGAATCGGAGACACGGACTGAGATTATCGAAGCGACAAATCGTGCGCTTTGCGAACACGGCTACGCTGATCTCACGATGCAGCGAATCGCTACGGAGTCCTCGATGACGACCGCCGCCATTCACTACCACTTCGACACGAAAGAGGAACTTCTGAACGCCTTCCTCGACGATCTTATCGAGCGATTCGAACGGAAGTTATGCTGTGAAGCGAGCGACCCGCGAGAACGGTTGAACGAGTTTCTCGATGCAGTTTTCACTCCCTCGGACCCCACCACTGATGACTTTTCAGTAGCAATTATGGAGCTAAAAGCGCAGGCCCCCTACCACGACCCCTTTCGAGAGCGGTTTCTCGACCTCGACGAAGTGATGCGGGGGGTCGTCGCAGAGATCGTCGAAGACGGTATCGAGACCGGCTACTTCGAGGAAACCGATCCCGACGAGGTTGCCCGACTCGTCACGACGATACTCAATGGTGCACATGCACGTACCGTCGCACTAGGTGAACCGTCTGACGAGACGCGACAGGTGCTCGAACACACGATCGAACCCCATCTCGGATGGACACCGGGTTCGGAGGTGATCGCGTGAACATCTTCAAGGGCCAAGAGGAGCTTGACCTCACGGAGGGCGGCATTGTCAAGCCGCTGCTGTTTCTCTCGCTCCCTATCGTTATCACGAACCTGATGCAGACTGCCTATAACTTGGCAGACACGTTCTGGCTCGGTCAGTACTCGACGGAGGCGCTCGCAGCCATCTCCTTCGCATTCCCGATGGTATTCCTCCTCATCTCTCTCGGGATGGGGCTCTCGGTCGCAGGAAGCGTCCTCGTCGCCCAGCATACTGGTGCAGACGAAACCGATCAGGCCGAGTACGCCGCCTCACAGACGGTCACGTTCGCCTTCCTCGTGTCGGCCATCCTCGGTGCGCTCGGCTACCCGGTCATCCGCCAGTTCCTAGCATTCCTCGGGGCCTCACCTGATGTCCTACCAGGTGCGACAGCCTATATGCAAGTGGTGGCTCTGGGCTTGCCGTTCATGTTCGGGTTCTTCGTGTTCATCGCCCTGATGCGTGGTGCTGGCGACACCATCACACCCATGCTCGTGATGTTCGGGACGGTCGTGCTCAACGTAATCCTCGATCCGGTCCTCATCAACGGCTGGACGGTCCTGACCGACGCGCCCGTGGTCGGCACTGTCACGTTCCCCGAACTGGGTATCCAAGGTGCGGCCATCGCCACCGTCTTCTCGCGGAGTCTAGCGATGCTCGTCGGTCTCTACATCATGCTATCGGGGACGCGCGGCATCCAGATCAATCTCGCAGATATGAAACCTGATCTCACTTACTTACGAAAGATCCTGCGGATCGGTGTTCCGGCGAGTATCGAGGGGACGGGTCGTGCGCTCTCGATCAACGCCCTGTTGATCGTGGTGGGACTGTTCTCGACGTCGGTCGTCGCGGCGTTCGGTATCGGGACGCGCGTATTCTCGGTTATTTTCCTCCCAGCAATTGCCGTCGCCCGCGGCGTTGAGACGATGTCCGGGCAAAATATTGGGGCCGGGAAGTACGACCGCGCACAAGAGGCGAACTACGTCGCCGCAAAGGGACTGTTTGTCGTCCTCGGAGTCGCGGGCGTGGCCATTTTCCTCGTTCCGAGCCCCATTATCGGCGTGTTCACCGACGACCCGGCCGTCTTGGATGTCGGCGCAGAGTTCCTGCGATACGTCGCACTCTCATTCGGGTTCATCGGGATCCAACGGGCGTTCACCGGTGGGTTCCGCGGTGCTGGGAAGACGCTGATTGCTGCCGCTATCTCGGTGATTACACTTGCTGGGATTCGCCTCCCCGTTGCGTACGTCGCTTCACAAGGTGTGCTCCCCACGGATCTGTGGTTCCTCGGCCAGCTCGATCCCCGTGGGATCTGGATCGCCTTTTTCATCTCAAACGTCGCCGGCGCGATCATCGCCTACGCGTGGTTCCGTCGAGGAACGTGGCGAGAGGGCGATGTCCGCGACACACCGGATCCCAGCGGGGGCGAGCCAGAGGACGGCGAGGTCCCGGCCGGAGGTGATTGATATGGCTGGACTCTCAAGCCGCCTGTCCGCGAACGACGGACAGAGAATGAGCGTCCGATGGCAGAATCGGTTACTTCGCCATGGAGGACAGAACCATGACTGATACCGCATACACGAGTATCCTCGTTCCGACCGATGGAAGCGACCTCGCACTTCGTGCCCTCCACGAAGCCTTTACGCTCGCGGATCTCTCTGGGGCAACGATCCACGTGCTCTACGTCGTGGACGATACGAAGGTCGCAGAGCTTGTGACGGATTCGGGATTCGATGATGTGAGTTTCGATACCGACGTTGACCGGCTTTTCGAGCGGTTCGAGGCCATCGGCGAACACGCCATCGAGGATCTCCGAAACGCTGCAGACGAACGCGGTGTCGAACTCAAGACCGCGATCCGAACGGGAATCCCCGACGAGACGATCCTCTCGTACGTCGAAGAGAACGAGATCGATCTCCTCGTTATGGGGACACACGGACGTCGCGGGCTCTCGCGTTATCTCCTCGGGAGTACGACCGAACAGGTTCTCAGAAGAGCACCGGTTCCTGTACTCACTATTCGGCAGGAAACGAACGAGTAATTGGGCCGTGTCGCCGGCCACGGGCGAGTGAGCACAACGTTCAGAAGCGTCGCACTCGACACCTCCGTATGGACGAGCCGACCGACCGAGAGCTGGCCCGCGCCCGCCGCCGTGAGCTCTCACCGGCAGAGCGCGAGCAGGTCGAGAGCCGCGTCTCGTCGCTGCTCGATCTGCTCGGAAAGGTACACACGATGGCGCTGTTGCGCGAGTTCGCCTTCGCCGACGAGCCGCTCCGGTTCTCCGAGCTGGAGACGCGACTCGGCGTCTCCCCGAACACGCTCTCACAGCGACTCTCTGATCTCACCGACGCCGGGCTACTCGTGCGCGAGTCGTACGACGAGATACCGCCGCGCGTCGAGTACCGACCGACGGAGCGCGCAGAGGCGCTGTTTCCCGCCTTCGGCCATTTCCACCACTGGGCGGCCGAACACGAGCTCGATACTACGAACTCTGAAGTAAGTTAGCTCGGGCTGACTCGCCTGCTTTTGTGGGCTCGGCTGCTCGCTGTGGTATACGATGAGTGAGCGCGAGTCGAGATACGCGATCGACGCCCGCGGCGTCGAGGTGACCTACGGCGACGGCACAGAGGCGGTTCGCGGCGTCGATCTCCGGATTCCCGAAGGCGAGTTCTTCGGCTTCCTGGGCGCGAACGGCGCGGGGAAGACGACGACGATCAAGACGCTCGTCACGCTGCTGTCAGCGACCGGCGGCGAGATCAGCATCAACGGACACGACGTGGACGAGTCACCGCGTGCCGTCCGGCAGACCGTCGGCTACATGGCACAGGAAACGGCGATCGATACCGATCTCACGGCGCGTGAGAACATCCAGTTCGCCTGCGAAGCGTACGGCGTCTCCGGCGACGCACGCGCCGAGCGCATCGACGAGCTGCTCGATCTCGTCGAGCTGGCCGACGTACAGGACAAGACCGCAGACGGCTTCTCGGGCGGGATGAAGAAGCGACTCGACGCTGCGACCGCGCTCGTCCACGAGCCGCCGCTCGTCTTCCTCGACGAGCCGACGACCGGACTCGATCCGAAGGCGCGCAATCGCCTGTGGGACTACTTCGAGCGAATCAACGAGCAGGGGACGACCCTGTTCCTGACGACGCAGTATCTGGAGGAGGCGGACCAGCTCTGTGATCGGCTCTCGCTCATCCGCGACGGGCGGATCGTCGCCACCGGTTCGCCCGACGAGCTGAAGTCACAGGTCGGCGGCCAGCGACTCGATATCGACGTCGACGCCGCCGACCCGGAGCCAGCCGTCGCCGTCGCCCGCGAGTTCTTCGGAACGGACGCGACGATCGAACCGACCGACGACGGCCTCGGCGTCACGGCCGAGTCCGCCCGCGAGCGCGGGACCGATCTGTTGGTCGCGCTCCGCGATGCCGACATCGCCGTCACCGGGTTCAACATCCGTGCGCCGACCCTCGACGACGTGTTCTTAGCGATCACCGACGACGATGACTCGCTCGACGGAGGAAACGCCGGCGAGCCGGCGTCGGCGGGAGCGACCGACGCGGAGGGTGGCCGATGAGCGACGCGTCTCGACGGGCAAACGACTCGTTCGCGTGGGACGTGTGGGTGAACTTCAAGCGCTGGACGCTGAAGGCCGTCCGCAACCCGTTCGTTCTGGTCGTCTCGCTCGCGCAGCCGATCATCTTCCTCGTCCTGTTCACGCAGGTGTTCGGCGGCGTGGCGACAGGCGCGATCAACCGCGGGGGCGGTGCGGCGATCAGCTACGAGACGTATCTCGTCCCGGCGATCGCCATTCAGGTCTCCCTCGCGGCGGCCGTCACCTCCGGTATCGGGCTGGTCGAGGATATCGAGGAGGGGAGCTTCGAGAAGATACTCGTCAGCCCAATGCACCGGAGCGGCGTCTTCCTCGGGAAATCGACCGCAGAGCTGCTGCGGATCGCCGCACAGATCGCCATCATCCTCGGTCTCGGGACGCTCCTCGGCGCGGAGATCAGCGGCGGTGTCGCCGGTGGCCTCGCAATCGTCGGCATCGGCGTGCTGTTCTCGCTGTGGTTCATGGGGCTGTCGAACATCATTGCCGTCACCACTCGCGATCAGGAGTCGACCATCATCGCCTCGAACGTGCTCCAGTTCCCGCTCCTGTTCCTCTCGACCGGTTTCCTCCCGCTGGAGGCGCTCCCGGACTGGGTGCAGGCCGTCGCGACGGTCAACCCCGTCACCTACGGGATCGACGCCGCCCGGGCCGTGATGTTGGGTCGGGACACGATGACCGTCATCGAGGTGACGCAGTTCACCGGCATCTGGAACACGCTGGTTCCGGCGCTCGTCGTGCTCGCCGTGCTCGATCTCGTGCTCGGCGGGATCGCCGTGTATCTCATCGGTCGCGCGTCGAGTTCGGACGTGGCCTGATCGACGGTCGATCGGCCTGACGAATCTCTGTCTGTCCGGTAACGAGCCGGACGATTACCGTCGGACCGGTATCGAGCCACGTGCGCCGACACTCACCGATACCGTTCGCGGCGAGCGTTTGTACCCCGAAAATAGACGTGAAACAGCCACCGGCTCAGGCAGTGACGACTACCCGGCTTTCGTCGCGGGCCGAACCTCGTTCGTGACACGCGCCGTCTTGCTGGGGAGGCAGCTACGCCTCTGGAACGTCTGTCCGTGTCGTAGCTCCAGCAGTGTCTCAGTGCCAGCCGAGGGCGCTATCCAGACGACGCTACCGGGTTCCGTCTGCCCCGGGTCTTTCTGTCCACAGAGCGCATCCGGGTGGAACTGTGTCGCCCACTCCGCGTAGTTCTCGGCGTAGCTCGACTTCGAGCGTAGCCCGAACCCGGGATCGTACGACCATCGCAGATTCCCTCCGAGGCTCATATCGACCGTTACGGGCTCGTCCTCGGCGTGGCTCGTCGGTTCGAGATGATGAAGCTCCGGGTTCGTCGTCTGTGTCGCCGCCATCTCGTAGTCGTGGCGGATCGTTCCTGTCGTGCCACGCCAGCCGCTCTCGTACGCACTCTGGCCCGGTTCGACGCCACAGACGCTATCGACGACGTAGGCGTTTCTGTCGGTCGGTCCTCGCTGGAACTGTCCGACGGCGTACTCGACCGTCACGATGCCGTGTGGGGCCGCCAGTTCGTCGAGACGGCCGTGGTCGTAGATACGCCATTCGTCCGTCTCCCCCGTCGTGACATCCACGCCTCCGGCAAGCGCGGGAGTGCTGCTCGCCCGCCCGACGCGGAACGCCTTGGCCTGAAAGCCACTGGCGACTGCGTCGAGCCGCTGATGTGCGGTATCGACGTCGCGCGGCGCGTTCGCGCCCACCGTGTAGTGGTGCAGCCGCCCTGTCTCGTCGAACGTCACCGCTCTGCCGACGACGGTGCTCCCGCCAGCACCTACTACTGGGTCAGTGACGACTGGTTCGACACCCTCGGCTTCGACCGCCTCGCGTGCGGCCCTCCGCATCTTGGTCAGATCGCTCCTCGCGAGCGGTGTGTCGAACGACCGTGTCCGTTTCACGACCGGCCACTCACCGCCCGAGCGGACAGTCGATTGGCTGGCGTCCGTCGTCGGCTCGCTCTCTCCAAGACAGCCCGCTATCATAGCCGTGAGCCCCCCGACTCCGCCCGTGAGAACTGTCCGTCTGTCCATAGGTGAACTCGTCGTGTCCGGATATATGTCTTGTCGTCGTACTGTCACTGCCTGTCCGGACCAACTGACCCGCGACTACGAACGTCCTCCTCGTGGCCTGCTCTCTCCCCGTACGGTGGAGACGCGCGCGAACGACCGACTGTACAGCTCACGGCTCGCCACGAGCGAAACACGTTACCCGATGGGCGGGTAGTGCGCGTATGCGCATCGAGAACAGCTTCATTCCCGTCGACGGCGTCGGCGAGACGACCGAGCGGACGCTCTGGGAGGCGGGCGTCACCGACTGGGACAGCTTCGACCCCAGCCACGTCGGCCCGAAGACGGGCGACCGGATCGAGGCGTTCATCGACACCGCCCGCGACCGCCTCGCGCGGGCCGACAGCCGCTTCTTCGGCGAGCGGTTCCCCTCCAGTGAGCTCTGGCGCTGTTACGAGAACTTCCGCGACGACACCGTCTTCTTCGATATCGAGACGACCGGGCTGTCGCCGGCTCGCGACGACGTGACGACCGTCTCCTTCCACCGCGACGGCGACACCACGACGCTCGTGCGCGGCGACGATCTCACGGCCGCGAACCTCCGCCGCGAGCTGGACGGCTCCCTGCTCGTCACGTTCAACGGGGCCTCCTTCGACGTGCCGTTCTTGGAGCAGTCGTTCGGTCTCGATATCGACGCACCGCATATCGACGCGATGTACGCGGCCAAGAAGGTGGGGCTGTCGGGCGGGCTGAAGGCCATCGAACCCGAGGTGGGGATCGAACGCGACCGCCCCGACATCTCCGGGCGCGACGCCGTCCGGCTGTGGCGCGAGCACGAGCGCGGCAGAGACGGCTCGCTGGAGACGCTCGTCTCCTACAACCGCGAGGACACGGTCCACCTGAAGACCCTGCTCGATGAGGTGACGAGCCGGCTCCACGAGGAGACGTTCGTCCGATGAGCGACGCCGAGTGGCGACTGATCCGCGAGCAGTCCCTTCCGGGCGCGGAGGCGATGGCCTACGACGAGACCGCCGCCCGGACCGCCGCCGCGGGTGGCCCCCGAACCGTCCGACTCTACCAGTGGGAGCCGAGCACGCTCTCGCTCGGCTACCGGCAGGCGCCCGAGACGGTCGACTGGGAACGGTGTGAGCAGCGAGGGATCGACGTGATCCGGCGCAACACCGGCGGCGGCGGCATCTATCACGACGCGTTCGGCGATATCTCCTACTCAATCATCGCCCCGGCCGAGGAGGTCCCCGGCGACCTGATGGACAGCTACGAGCAGTTCTGCGAGCCGCTGTTCGACGCGTTCGACGCGCTCGACGTCGACGCCCGCTTCGTCGGTGACGAACACGACGCCATCTACGAGCCTGCCTGCTATCTCCGCGCGCTCCACCCCGCCCACGATATCGTCGCCGGCGACGGCCGGAAGCTGTCCGGAAACGCCCAGTACCGCCGGAAGGACGCCGTCATCCAGCACGGCTCGATCTCGTTCCGGCGGGATTCGGCGCGTCATCTCGGCTGTTTCACCGGGGCGGTATCGACTGATGCGTTCGACGGTCGGGTGACGAGCCTGACGGAGCTGCGCCCGGAGCTGACTCGCTCCGAGGTCGTCACTGCGTTAGAAGATTCTCTCGCCGAGTGGGCCGGTGCTGAGGTGGGTGAGTGGTCCGACGAGGAGGTCGCGTTCGCAGAGCGGCGCGCACGCGAGAAGTACGAGTCGGCGGCGTGGACGCGGAACCGTGACGACCCGACCGCGTAGCCGGTTTCGCTGTCTTCGCTTGCTTCGACGACTGTTGTCTCACGGGTCGGTTGAAATCTATGTGTCGCGGCTGCGGTGTTGGTTCCATAGCCAGGCACTCACGGTCGCAGTGCTGTCGGCTGGGTCGTCACAGTCATCGAGTGAACTCACTGGGTCCGGGCGGAATTGAACCACGGTCGTTCCACTCACGCCGTTCGCTCCACTCTCCGGTTCAATGCCGTCCGGCGAGCGATTCGCTCGTCACGTCCGTTCCTCGCAGAATCGCATGGGTCCGGGCGGAATTGAACCACCGACCTCCTCCTTGTAAGGGAGGCGTCATACCACTAGACCACGAACCCGCTATCTGACCGAAACCGACCCGCGTGAATAGGCCTTGCGTTCACCGGCGACGGAACGCTTAGTCTCCCTCGTTCCCATCTCCGCGTATGAACCGCCGACAGATACTCCCCGCGCTCGGTGTCGTCCTCGCGCTTCTCGTCGTCGGCTACGCCGCCGGCCTGTTCGCGCCGCTGTTGACGACCGGCGGCTACCAGCCCGTCGCCGGGCCGACGGCCACCCCGACCGAGCACGGCGACGGGGGGCCGACCGCGACGGCGACGCCGTACGCCGACGGCTACACACGCACGTCGGTCACGATCACCGACGGCGAGACGAACGCCACGCTCGGGTCGGTCCGTGCCGCGGTCGCGGAGACGGGCCAGCAGAAGTACACCGGGCTCTCGAAGACGGAGTCGCTTCCCGAGAACCGCGGTATGCTGTTCCCGTACGACGGCGCGGCAGACCGCACGTACGTCATGCGCGGGATGGACTTCGGCATCGACATCGTCTACATCGACGCGAACGGCACGATCACCGAGATCCACCACGCGCCCGAGCCGCCCGAGGGGGAGGACGGCGAGCAGTACCGCTACCCCGGCTACGGCCAGTACGTCCTCGAACTGAACTACGAGTGGACCACTCGCCACGACGTGCAGGTCGGTGACACGGTTCGGCTCGGGGAGTGGTAACGTCTATATCAACTCGTTTACCGAACCAGAGTTCGGCGAACGCTTTTCGGGATGAGTGGCGAAAATCACCCAATGGGAGCCTCCGCCGTCGAAGACGAAGACGATCCGTTCGAGGAACAACGAGAGAAGGCAGAGAACCCGATGCGCCGGCTGTTCACCGAGTACGGCTCAGACAACAAGCTCGCGTTCGTGGTCGGCGTGTTGTCCAGCATCGTCGCCCGCGTGCTCGATCTCCTGCCACCGATTCTCCTCGGCGTGGCCGTGGACACGATTTTCGAGCTACAGGGCGCACCGGACCGGCAGTACACCCTTCAGCTGATTCCGCAGACGTGGATTCCGGGGACCGAGCGCGGACAGCTGTTCTTCACCGTCGGTATCATCGCGTTCGCGTTCTTCGGCGGCGCGGCGTTCCACTACGGCCGTAACTGGGGGTGGAACTCCTTCTCGCAGCATATCCAACACCGAGTTCGAACCGACACGTACGACAAGATGCAGCGGCTCAACATGGACTTCTTCGCCGACAAGCAGACCGGGGAGATGATGTCCATCCTCTCGAACGACGTGAACCGACTGGAGCGGTTCCTGAACGACGGGATGAACTCCGCGTTCCGGCTCGGCGTGATGGTCATCGGTATCGCCGTCGTCTTAGTCTGGACGAACTGGCAGCTCGCGACGATCACGCTCGTTATCGTGCCGCTCATCGCCGTCTTCACCTACTACTTCATCAAGACGATTCAGCCGAAGTACGCCGACGTGCGCTCCTCGGTCGGGAAGGTGAACTCCCGACTGGAGAACAACCTCGGCGGTATCCAAGTGATCAAGACCTCGAACACGGAGAGCTTCGAGTCCGACCGCGTCGACGGCGTCTCACAGGGCTACTTCGACGCGAACTGGGACGCTATTAGCACCCGGATCAAGTTCTTCCCCAGCCTCCGCGTGCTCTCGGGCGTCGGCTTCGTGCTCACCTTCTTCATCGGTGGGCTGATGGTGCTCGGCAACGGCATCGGCCCGTTCACGAGCACGCTCCGACCCGGTGAGTTCGTCACCTTCATTCTGCTCTCACAGCGGTTCATCTGGCCGATGGCGCAGTTCGGGCAGATCATCAACATGTACCAGCGGGCGCGCGCCTCCTCCTCGCGCATCTTCGGGCTGATGGACGAGCCGTCCCGCATCGTGGAGGACCCCGAGGCCGACGAGCTGACCGTCAGCGACGGCGAGATCGTCTACGAGGACGTCACCTTCGGCTACGACGAGTCCGAGACGATCATCGAGGACGTGAGCTTCGACGTCGACGGCGGTGACACGCTCGCGCTCGTCGGTCCCACCGGCGCGGGCAAATCCACCGTCCTCAAGCTCCTGCTCCGGATGTACGACGTGAACGAGGGATCGATCACCATCGACGGGCAGGATCTGCGCGACGTGACGATCCCCAGCCTCCGCCGACAGATCGGCTACGTCAGTCAGGACACGTTCATGTTCTACGGCACGGTCGCAGAGAACATCGCCTACGGTAGCTTCGAGGCCGACCGCGAGAGCGTCATCGAGGCCGCGAAGGCCGCAGAGGCACACGACTTCATCAGAAACCTCCCCGACGGGTACGACACCGAGGTCGGGGAACGAGGGGTGAAGCTCTCCGGCGGCCAGCGCCAGCGAATCTCCATCGCGCGGGCGATTCTCAAAGACCCCGAGATCCTCATCCTCGACGAGGCGACCTCGGACGTGGACACGGAGACGGAGATGCTCATCCAGCGGTCGCTCGACCGCCTGACGCAGGATCGGACGACGTTCTCGATCGCCCACCGGCTCTCGACGATCAAAGACGCCGATCAGATCGTCGTGCTCGAAGGCGGGCAGATCGTCGAGCGCGGCACGCACGACGGCCTCATCGCGGAAGACGGGCTGTACGCGCATCTGTGGGGGGTGCAGGCGGGTGAGATCGACGAGCTTCCGGACGAGTTCATCGAGCGTGCCCAACAGCGCGACGCCAACCGCATCGAAGCGGGCGAGTAACCCAGAAAGCGGGCCTTTAAGACACTCTCGCTCTCTCGTGAATAGTATGAGCGTCGAGCTACCGTTCGCCCCGGTAGACACTATCATCCGTCGAAACGCGGGAGAGCTGCGCGTGAGTGCCGAGGCGGCCGCCGAGCTCGCCGCCCGTATTCAGGAGCGCGGCGCGACGCTGGCGACGGTCGCCGCCGAGCGGGCCACCGCCGACGGACGCAAGACCCTGATGGTCGAGGACTTCGCCTTCGATGCGGCGTCGGCTTCCGAGCTCGAACTCCCGATCGCGCCGATCGATCGCATCGCCCGACTGGACATCGACGACCGGTATCGCGTCTCGACGGATGCCCGCGTGGCGCTGGCCGCGAAACTGGAGTCGTTCGCCGACACCGCGGCGGCCGCGGCGGCAGTGCTCGCACGCCACGCCGCGCGTCGGACGGTGAAAGCGACCGACGTGGCGACGTACTTCGAACTCCAGCCGTACTACGAATGAGATTCGGCTACCGCGACGTGTGTCTCCGCCACGACACCGGCTCGCGCCACCCCGAAAGCGCCGATCGGATCCGGGCTATCGAACGCGGGCTCTCGACGGAACACGGCGTCTCCTACGAGCAGGGACGCCTCGCCACCACCGACGAGCTACTCGCCGTTCACGCCGCCGACTACCTCGCGGAGCTCGAACGGTTCTGTGCCGACGGCGGGGGGACGTGGGACGCCGACACCGTCGCCGTCGAGGCGAGCTGGGAGGCCGCCCGCGCCGCCGCCGGACTCGCTCTGTGGGCCGGCGACGCCGCGCTCGACGGTGCGGACGGACGAGAGACGCCGTTCGCGGTCGGTCGCCCGCCCGGCCATCACGCCGAAGCCGACGACGCGATGGGATTCTGTCTGTTCAACAACGTCGCCGTCGCCGCCGCGGGCGCGCTCGACCGTCCGGACGTGGACCGGGTCGCCGTCTTCGACTGGGATGTCCACCACGGCAACGGCACGCAGTACATCTTCGAGGATGACCCGGACGTGTTCTACGTCTCGACCCACGAGCGCGGGCTGTTCCCCGGGACGGGGAATCTCCGCGAGACAGGAACCGGTGCTGGAGCGGGCACGACGATGAACATCCCGTTCCCCGGTGGCTGTGGCGACGCGGAGTATCTCGCGGCCGTCGACGAGGCGATCGCGCCGGCGCTGGTGCAGTACGACCCGGATCTGCTGTTCGTCTCCGCCGGCTTCGACGCGCACCTGAAAGACCCGATCTCGCGCCAGCGCGTCTCGACAGAAGGGTACGGACTGCTCACCGAGCGTGTCATCGACCTCGCCGACCGCTGTGAGGCGGGGTTAGCGTTCATTCTCGAAGGCGGGTACGGGTTAGAGGCGCTCTCGGAATCGGTTCAGAAGGTAAACAGCGTCTTCGACGGCTACGCGCCGGCGGCGAACGACGACGAGATCACGGATCGGGGCCGGTCGGTCATCGACGACGTGCGCGAGCTACACGGGATCTAAACGCGCGGATCGAAGTACTCCCGTAGCTCCGTGCCGAACTCCCCCGCGAGTGTGGCGATCTCCTCGCCCGCGAGCACCGTGTAACCGGTGTCGAGCGCGCGCTCGACAGCCGGTCCCAGCGCGACCGAGAAGAGCGCGTCCTCGGCGAACGACTCCGGCGTCCGGTAGTCGCGCTCGCGCTCGACGACGTACCGGTCGCCGTCGAGATACGGCCCGGTCTCCGAGCTGTCGGCGTAGGCGGCGTAGAACCCGTTCGCGTGGTCGCGCACACCGATCGGTGGTCCCTCGTGGCGCTCGATCGCCGGACGCCGCGGGAGCTGACACTCGACGAGCAATACCGCCGTCTCGTCGGCGACACACGTCGTCCGGAGCGGGTCGAAGCCGCGCCGTCGAAGCGCGGATTCGAGACCGGACAGCGACTTCTCTAACTGCGGGTAGAGCTGGTCGTCGACGATCCCCGGCGCGTCGAACTGGACGGCGACCGGATGTGTCCCGCGTTCCTCGACGGCATCGCGAACGGCCGTCGCCGTCATCGGCTCCACGCTTCGCGGCTCGAACACCGCCTCGCGGGGCTCCGACAGCAGATCGCGGCTGTAGTGGACGAGCCGCGAGAGGTTCGCCGTCGAGAGCGCGGCGGCGACGTTGCGGTCGGGATCGGTCGGGTCAATGACGACCAGTGCATCATCGAAGCTACTCGTGGCGTGGCCTTCGAGATCGAAACAGACGGGCGGGCTCCAGTCACTCGCCGCGCGGACGAGCGGGAGGAAGCCGTCGTGTTCTACGACGAGTAGCTCGGCGAGATAGCCGGCGAACCCGCGAGTTCGGAGATCGGAGCCGTACGCGCCGATCCCCTTCAGAAACGCCTTCGTGACGCGCGCGTCGGCTCGAAGCCCCTCGTCCAGCCGCGCTTCGAGATACGCCGTGTGAAACGGCGTCCGGTCGACGGCCGACTGGATCTCGCTCGCGGAGTCGACGGAAAAACAGGGGACACAATCGACGGCGAACCCGTCGACGTCGCCTGTCACGTACGGGTGCTCGGCGAACTCCTCGTGGCCGTCGGGAACGACGGCGTGGCCCACCTGTAGCCCGTAGCGTTCAAGCTCCGAGCGCGGAAGCTCCGGTCGGAACCGGACGAACAGGTCGATATCGCGGTCGCCGGCGAGCCACGTCCCGCGCGCGGTCGACCCGACCAGTCGCACGTCGGCCTCGACGCCGAGGTCTGCGATCGAGTCGCGGGCTCGCTCGCGGAGTCGGTCCGCGACGGCGTGTAGCCGCTCGCGCTCCTCGTCGTCGGGCGTCACGCGGTCGCGAACCCGTCTGACGACCGTCTCGACCGACGTATCTGGCATACGCCGGTTTCGACGGCGGGCGTGAAACCCGTATCGATGTTCAGCTCGAAGCGAAAGCCCTATTTTCCGAATCGCGCTACGTGAGACTGAGCCGCCTTAGCTCAGTTGGTAGAGCACCACGCTGTTAACGTGGTTGTCCCAGGTTCGAGCCCTGGAGGTGGCGTTCTCCGATTCGGTACGCTGAAGTTCGCCGGTAGCCGATACCGGCGTACGGGCCCTTAGCTTAGTCCGGTATAGCACTCCGCTCATAACGGAGCGGTCGTTGGTTCAAATCCGACAGGGCCCATCGTGTTCTCGCGGCGACTGCGAGGAATGGAGTGACAAGCCAGCGCCGCGTAATCACGTCGTTCGGGGGGATTTAAATTCTGTCACGAACACAGCGAATGACTCCAGTTCGAGACAGTCGAGCAGGTGGCCGAGGTTGTTGTCGAAAACTCTCTGTCCGGTGCGCGTGTCTCTCGTAGTCTCCCTGACGTGTGGTAGAAATTCTCGAACAGCCCGAGCTGAGCCACGCTATCGGGTATATATAGGTGTATTTGACCTGATACTGTCCGTTCAACCACACGTCTTCGGTCGTTTCTACACTGGAAAACGCTCTCATGGGTTTATATACCTGCGCGACGTTGTCTCATATAAGCGGCGACCACAAACGGCGTCGCTGAACACAATAATGAATATCAAAGAACTATTTAACGACGATTCGGCGGTGTCACCGGTCATCGGTGTGATTCTGATGGTCGCGATCACCGTGATCTTGGCGGCCGTCATCGGAACGTTCGTGCTCGGTCTCGGGAGCAACGTTCAGAGCGTGCCGTCCGCACAGTTCACATTCGATTACGATACGACCGCTTCACCAGAGAAACCACGGATTCATCTGTGCAAAGTGGTAATTCGGCCACTGCCGATGCGGACAGTACTGACGAAGTCCGCGTTATCTGGAGTCCACAGGATGGCGACACCTCGCAGACGCTCGCGACCAGTCAGACGCCATAACTGAGATTCCGCTTCGCAATTTTTTCTGACGCTATCGCCCACAGCGACAGCGTTCGCACCCCGAGACAACCGGTTTATCAGGCTGGATACTGTACGACGGGTAATGAGCGATGATAGCGGCGGGCGAAAGCCCCTACGGATGCCCGACGATAACCAGCAGTTCGCCGTCGTGACGAATATGCTGGGCGGCGGGCGCGTGGAGGTCCGGTGTGCAGACGGCAAGGAACGGATGGGCCGTATCCCCGGTCGGATGCGCTTCCGCACGTGGATTAACGAGGGCGACGTGGTGCTCATCGAGCCGTGGGACTGGCAGGACGAGAAGGGAGACATCGAGTGGCGCTACGACGAGCAGGACGCCCAGCAGCTCCGCGACGAAGGCCACATCGAGTGATCTGACGGTCGATCATACCCCTACGTCGTCGAACACACCGAGGCTTCGGCTCACCGGTCGCGCGCTACCTCGATCACCCTGTCGTCATATCCTCGCTCGTACGTGGCGCGTTCCGCCCGCTGTTCGTCTCGGCCCACGAACCCAAGCCGCTCCAGCGTGTACGGGGTTCATGGGCAACGTTCCACAGACCGACGAGGAGTGGCGTGATCGACTCACCGAGGAAGAGTACGAGATTCTCCGAGAGCAGGGGACCGATCCGAAGTTCTCCGGCGAGTACATCGGCAAGGACGACGACGGGGCCTACCGATGTGCCGGCTGTGACGCGCTCCTGTTCGACTCGGAGACGAAGTTCGACGACGAGGGGTCGGGCTGGCCCTCCTTCTACGACGCCGTCGAGGGCGCGATCGAGTTCCGCGAGGACGACTCGCTGGAGATGACTCGGACCGAGACGGTCTGTGCCGAGTGCGGCGGCCATCTCGGCCACGTCTTCGAGGACGGGCCGAATCCGACGGGGAAACGCTACTGTATCAACTCGACGGCCATCGACTTCGAAGACGAGTAGCTCACCAGCGCCGGCGAGCGTCAGCACCGCGCCGGCTGGGATAGACCGAGAGACCGGAGGCGGTGTCGGCCGCTTTGACGTCCGTCTCAGGCGCGTTCCGACGCGCTCCGGCTCCAGACCCCTTGTTTCGCGTCCATCCACGCCACGACGCCGACGTGCGGAAGCGTCAGCGCCGCGATCAGGACGAGATACAGCCCGACCAGCCCCGCGACCGTCGTCGGTGGCTCCGGCACGAGCAGGTAGAACGCGCCCAAGAAGCCGAGCGAGACGGCCGTCAGCGGCGCGGCTTGGACCGCGAACCGTCGTATCGGCAGCCACAGGTCGCCCGCGGCGAACGCCTCGACGGACGGCCCGTCGGTCAGTGCGAGCCGACCCACGTGTCTGAGCGCGTGCCACAGACAGAAGTAGAGACCGACGGCGAGCAGCGGCGGAACGGTCAGGAAGAACGCTCCGAGCAGCAGCGTCTCGCCGGCGTCGCGCCGCCAGCCGGCGCTGTACCGCCCGCTGTCCTCACGTCGCAGATACCCCCATCCGAGATGGACGGCGACGAGCGTTCCGAACGCGACCCCGACGGCGAGGCGACTCTCGGGCGTGAAGACGGGTGCAAGCAGCGTCGCGTCGCCGGCGAACGGCGCGACGAGGAGCCTCGCGACGCGCTCGTACTCGGTCGGAAACGCGACGAGCGGGACGAGCATCGGGAAGCCGCCCCGGACGACTCCCGCGAGCACACGCTGTGGCGACGATCGGAGGTGGTCTCCGCCGGCGAGTGCGACGAGGGCGTGTACGTCACCCTGCCCCCAGTGGGCCAGCGTCAGGAGGATGAACGAGACGAAGCCGACGACCGGCGCGAGAAACCACACGACAGCGTAGCCGACGCCGAGCACAAGATACACCACACCGACCCCGAGCGCGCCGCGAGCGGTCGAGACGCCCGCGAGCCGACCGGGAACGAGATGATCGATTGCACCGTGGGGAAGCCCGACGAACACGGCCGAGACGACGAGCGGCACGAACTGGAGTCGCCGTGACACCGCGGGATCGAAGCCGAACGCGAGCGCGACCAGTCCACAGCAGAGCCAGCCGGGCCACAGCGTCAGCCGGCGAACCGTCTCCGTCGCGTCTCGTGGCGGAAACAGCGTCATGGGGCGGTGTCGATACCCAGCCGGTCAGTCACCCACAACCAGAGCACCAGCCCCTGAACGACGAACAGGTTCGTCAGGAGGAAAAACAGCGCCTCCTCGATCGGTAGTCCGGCGAGCGTTAGCCCGGTCGTGTACGTCGGCGACAGCTTCCAGATACCGAGCGTGATCGCGACCATGTCCGCGGCACACAGATAGACGGTCGGTAAGCCGACACCGATACCGACGGTCTTTGCGTGGTCGCGAAGATACGGCCACCCGAACGCCCACTGGATCGCGAGCACCGGTCCGGCCCAGCCGAGCAGCGCCCCCAGATACGTCGTCGTGCCGCCGGCGAGATAGAGCCAGACGCCGACACCGCTTATCAGCAGCCCGGCGACCGCGCCACCGAGCCGTTTCGACAGCGACACTGCGAGCGGCCGGCGGCTCGTCTCGATGAACTGATACAGCCACAGTGCCGTGATGAACGGCTGGACGAGGATGAACAGAAGCTCCTCGACGGGGATGTTGATGAACCGCGCGATGACGGCCCCCTCGGCGTACGACCAGACGCCGTTTCCGATGAGGAGAATCTCCCACGGGATCGTGTACGCGAACGCGACTCCCGCGAGAATACCGATACCGGCCCACTGGACCTGTGCACGGGGGAGCCGGAGCTGTCGGACCCACACGGACACCAGGAGGACGAACAGGAACGGGATCAGAAAGACGAGGTGAAATCCCAGATACGAGGGCAGAGCCATACGGCTGGTCGGCGTGGAAGAAACAAAAAGACGGCTGTCCGCGACGGCCCGTTAGTCGGCAGGCTGTGCGGACGTGGACGCGTCCTCCATTGCGTCACGGCTGTTGAGCAGGACGAATCCGAATCCGACCTTCGCGAGCACGTCGAGCACGGCGAAGACGGCGGTTTCCTGTGTCAGCGTCAGTGCGCCGATCGTCGACTCCGTTCCCAGCACCCAGACGACGGGGTAGAGCGACCACAGCACCAGAATGAGGCTGCGGAGCCGCGAGAACGTGGACGCGACGGCACTGGACTGGCGGGCTGCCTGTCCGCTGAGTGCGCGGACGAGGAAGAACAGCACGGCGATCATGAAGGCCGTACTGATCCCCCACCAGATCATGCGGTTCAGTGCGCTGCTTCGTGCGAGTGCGCCTGCGAGACCGGTCAGGATCATCGCAACGTCGAGACCGACGAGGGTCGCGATCGTGTTGCGGTCTGCGCCGGCGAGCAGTGCGATGTCGAGCAGCAGCAGCGGCGTGGTGAACAGCCAGTCAGCGTAGCGTGCCCAGTAGATATCGAGCGTCTCACCACCCACTGGGACCTCGATCAGCCCGTAGCCCGTCGCCATACTGAAGTACGACGTGGCGGCGATCGCGGTGATGAAGATCGTGATGATGTAGAACTCCTGTTTTCGTTCGTTCTTTTCGCCCCAGCCCATCGAGATGAACGCGAGCGTACCGATAGCCATCAGGGCCGTTCCGACCCATAGGATCAGCGACTGCGTATCTGTTGGTTGGACCATAATCCACTCGTTCCTTAGGGCGGGGAACTTATAATACTCTCCCAAAAGACCTTTATGTCTATAACTGATCTCGCGCAATACTCCCAGACGAGGTAGCGATACTACTGGTCTCCCTCACCGGGCGCGGGGAACGCGTTTAGGTGCGTGTCGCCCCGAGCCGTGGTATGTCGCTCGCGCTCGATGCCGACCAGCTCGATCGCTACTCCAGACATATCATCATGGACGAGATCGGGCCAGCCGGCCAGTCACGACTGCTCGACTCGCGCGTGCTCTGTATCGGGGCGGGCGGTCTCGGCTCGCCGGTCATCCAGTATCTCGCCGCGGCCGGCGTCGGCACGCTCGGCATCGCCGACGACGACACCGTCGAACGGTCGAATCTCCAGCGACAGATCGTCCACGCGGACGCCGACGTGGGGGTCCCGAAGGTCGAGTCCGCCCGCGACTACGTCACCCGACTCAACCCCGACGTAACGGTCGAACCGCATGAGATGCGCGTCACCAGCGAGAACGTCGAGTCGCTCGTCGCCGAGTACGACATCGTCGTCGACGGCTCCGACAACTTCCCGACCCGGTATCTCGTCAACGACGCCTGTACGCTCGCCGGCGTCCCGTTCACGCACGGGGCGATCCTCCGCTTCGAGGGACAGGTGACGACCTTCGAGGGGGGCGACGGCCCCTGCTACCGGTGTCTGTTCCCCGAAGCGCCCGATCCGGGGACCGTCCCGAACTGCGCGGAGGTCGGCGTGCTCGGGGTTCTGCCGGGCGTCGTCGGCTCGATTCAGGCGACCGAGACGCTGAAGCTCGCCGTGGATCACGGTGAGACGCTCGACGGACGGCTCCTGTTTTACGATGCGAACGATACGAGCTTCGACGAGGTTCCGATCCGACGCCGCTCCGACTGTCCCGTCTGCGGCGACGGTATCGACTCCGTCCACGAGGTTCGCTACGCCGATAGCTGTGCGATTCAGTCGGCGGAGACGACCTCGTAGACGCCGGCCAGCTCCGTCTCCGTCACCGTCACGTCGATCTCCGCTCCCTCCTCACGTCGCTCGTCGCTGACGAGCGTGATCGCCTCGATGGCCTCCCGCCGCAGGAACATCTTGATGCGGTCGAGCCACGAGGGGGACCCGCCTTTCCGGCAGACGAGCAGATACTGCCCGCTCGCTCGCTCCGTCAGCTCCGGCTCCAGCTCGTACTCGTCGAACTCCTCGGGAGCGACGATGTGGATCACCTCTGCACGGACGGACGCCGACTCGCTCATGCCCGCCGTAGCGTCCCGAGACAGTTCCCGGTTCCGGCTCACGCCAGCTCGACGCGCTCGAACGTCTCGCCGGTCCAGCGCCACGCCCGCAGCAGCGATTCGCGCGGCGAGACGATGAGATACACGTATCCCGGCCAGCTCGCCAGCCGCTCGTCGGTCGCACTCGGCACGGGAGAGTCGCGCGGATGTGAGTGGTAGAAACCGACGACCGTCTCCCCTGCCGCGTCGATCGCGTCGAGAATTTCGACCTGTTCGACGGGATCGAGTTCGTAGCGCGCCCGGGGATCGGCGGCGATGT
The DNA here is from genome assembly GCA_003021785.1 of Halobacteriales archaeon QH_7_65_31. GTDB lineage: Archaea > Halobacteriota > Halobacteria > Halobacteriales > Haloarculaceae > Halosegnis. The sequence continues at coordinate 217,704 of PXQU01000014.1, forward strand.
TCGTCGCGCGGTCGACCCGCGTCACCGTCTCGTCGTCCGGGCCGGCGAGCACGCCGACCACCTCCTCGGGTGCGCCCGCTCGGGCGTGTGTGAGCAGCTCGCCGCGAACGGCGTCGGCAAGCCGTATCACCAGCGCTCGGCGACGCCGCCGGCTGGCCGTTCGAACTCGTCGGGGTAGAGACACCACGCCAGCGTCTCGAACGACTCCACCAGCCGGGGGCCGGGACGGTTCATCAGCCCGTGGCCGTCGACGGCGTAGACTCGGTCGTTTCGCACGGCAGTCAGGTCCGCCCACCCCTCGCGGTCGGTCAGATCGTCGAAGTTCTCCTCGGTCTGGTCCAGCTCGAACCCGCAGGGCGCGACGACGACGATCTCGGGATCGTACTCGCGGACAGTCTCCCACTCGAACGGTCGAGAGGCGGCCTCCGGCTCTTGGAGCCCGAACTCCCCGCCGAGACGCTCGACCATCCCCGGGATCCAGTGGCCAGCGATCATCACTGGGTCGGTCCAGTCGAAGACGGCCACGCGCTTCGGCTCGCGGTTCGGGATCCGCGACTCGACGGCAGCGACCCGCGACCGGAGCCGACTCACGAGCTCCCGCGCCCGGTCCTCGCAGTCGAGCGCCGCGCCGATCCGCTCGATGTCGTCGTAGAGATCCGCGAGCGAGTGGGGGTCCGTCGTCAGCAGCTCGCAGTCGAGCCCGTGCTCGTCGATCGCCTCGCGCACGAGCACCTCGTCGACGGCGCACACGTCACAGATCCCCTGCGAGACGACGAGATCCGGCTCCGCGGCTTCGAGCACGTCACCGCGGATCTCGTAGACGCCGCCCGACTCGTCGGCCGCCTGCACCTGTGTGTCGATCTCGCCGGCCGCGGCGGTCGGATCGACCCGCGCCCGGTTCGCGTCCGGCTTCCCCGCTGCCGCCGGCGGGTGATCACACTCGTGGGAGGTGGCGACCGGCTCCGCGCCGAGCGCGTAGACGATCTCCGTCGCCGAGGGAAGCAGGGTCGCGATCTGACGGTCACTGCTCATACCCCCTGTAGGTGACCGGCCCTGTTCGGTGTTCCGGCTCATCGGACGGCGACGACGCTCCCCGTCATAACCGATTCGTCGTCCTGATTCCGCACCGTCACCGACGCCTCGACGCTAGTCTCCTCGGCTCCCGCCTCGATCGCCTCGATCTCGACCGTCGTAGTGAGCGTGTCGCCGGGCCACACCTGCGCGACGAACCGCGTCCGGTACTCCGTCAGCGCGTGAAGCCCGAACACCTCACGGACAAGCCCGGACGCGACGCCCGCCGTGAACATCCCCTGTCCGAAGACGGAGTCGTAGCCGGCGTCCGTGACGAACGGCTCGTCGTAGTGGATGCGGTTGAAGTCGCCGCTCGCCCCGGCGTATCTGACGAAATCGGCCCGATCGATCGGGCCGATCGTCTCGGTGAACGTCTCCCCGACGGTGTAGGCGGTGCTCACCGTTCCCCCTCCGTGGCTGCGTCCGACTCCGAGATCGCCCGTCCGGTCTCGATGGACGTGCCCGTTGCGGTGAGCACCGGCTCGTCCGCCTCGTCGGTGAAGACGGTTTCGAGCACGGCGAAGGTCATCGTCCCCCCGTCGCGGCCGTCACGCTGGTACAGGTCGGTCAGGGTGGTGTCACCGGTGAGCGTATCACCGACGTACAGCGGGCGCTCGTACTCGTAGGCCTGCTCGCCGTGAACGACGCGGGCCGGGTCGAACCCCAGCTCGAACCCCTCGCCGTCGGGGACGTAGCGGGGGAACTCGGCAGTCCGGGTGAACGTCGGCGGGGCGGGAATCGTCTCGTAGCCCGCCGCCCGTGCCGCGTCCTCGTCCAGATAGACGTCGGCGGGGTCGTTAATCGCGCGAGCGAACTCCGCGACCTTCCCGCGTTCGACCGTGAAGTCGGTCGCAGTCCGGCGTGTCTCCCCGACCTGCGTCCGTAGTTCGGCGAGTGGTCTCGTCGGCATACCCGATAGCGGCCAGCCGAGCGCAAAAAGCTACGGTCCAGTTTCGGCCGCTCCTCCCTTCGCCGCGCTCGCGTCGTCCCGACTGTTCCTCGCGGGCGCACCCCTGAAGTAGCCGCCGCCCCTTCTTCCCGCAATGAGCGACGCCGAGACCGGACCGCTCCGTCCCGACCGTCCCGACGCCGAAAGCTCGTTCCGAGTCGATGCTCCGTTTGACCCCGCCGGCGACCAACCTGACGCCATCCGCGAACTCGCCGACGGCTACGACTCCGGCGCGACGGAACAGACCCTGCTCGGTGTCACCGGCTCGGGGAAGACGAACACCGTCGCGTGGACGATAGAGGAGCTGCAACAGCCGACGCTCGTCATCGCGCACAACAAGACGCTCGCCGCCCAGCTGTACGAGGAGTTCCGGTCGCTGTTTCCGGACAACGCCGTCGAGTACTTCGTCTCCTACTACGACTACTACCAGCCCGAGGCGTACGTCGAATCGACCAACACCTACATCGACAAGGAGCTGTCCATCAACGAGGAGATCGACCGACTGCGCCACTCCGCGACCCGGTCGCTGCTCACCCGGGACGACGTCATCGTCGTCGCGTCCGTCTCGGCCATCTACGGGCTCGGTGACCCCGGCAACTACACCGAGATGTCACTGGAACTCGAACGCGGACAGGCGATCGACCGCGACGAGCTGCTCGCCGAGCTCGTCGATCTGAACTACGAGCGCAACGACGTGGACTTCCAGCAGGGGACCTTTCGCGTGCGCGGGGATACGGTCGAGATCTTCCCGATGTACGGTCGCTACGCCGTCCGCGCCGAGTTCTGGGGCGACGAGATCGACCGACTCACCAAGGTCGACACCGTCGCCGGCGAAGTCAAGAGCGAGGAGCCGGCCGTGATGGTTCACCCGGCCGAACACTACTCGATTCCCGAACAGACCCTCGATGAGGCGACCGACGAGATCGAGGAGCTGATGGAACAGCGGGTGAGCTACTTCGAGCGGCAGGGCGATCTCGTCGCGGCCCAGCGCATCGAGGAGCGCACCACGTTCGATCTGGAGATGCTCCGCGAGTCGGGCTACTGCTCCGGCATCGAGAACTACTCGCTGCACATGTCAGAGCGGACGAGCGGCGATCCGCCGTACACCCTGCTCGACTACTTCCCCGACGACTTCCTCACCGTCGTCGATGAGTCCCACCAGACGCTCCCGCAGATCAAAGGCCAGTTCGCGGGCGATAAGTCGCGAAAGGACTCGCTCGTCGAAAACGGGTTCCGGCTCCCGACGGCGTACGACAACCGCCCGCTCACCTTCGAGGAGTTCACCGAAAAGACCGACCGCCGGCTCTACGTCTCGGCGACGCCCGGCGACTACGAGCGCGAGCAGTCGAGCCAGATCGTCGAGCAGATCGTCCGACCGACCCATCTCGTCGATCCGCGGATCGAGGTGACGGGAGCTGACGGACAGGTCGAGGACCTGCTCGACCGTATCGCAGAGCGTATCGACAGCGACGAGCGCGCGCTCGTCACGACGCTCACCAAGCGGATGGCGGAGGACCTCACTGAGTATCTCGAAGAGGCCGGCATCTCGGTGTCGTACATGCACGACGAGACCGACACGCTCGAACGCCACGAGATCATCCGCGATCTCCGGCTCGGCAACATCGACGTGCTCGTGGGCATCAACCTCCTGCGCGAGGGGCTCGACATCCCCGAGGTGAGTCTCGTCGCCATCCTCGATGCCGATCAGGAGGGATTCTTACGCTCGACGACGACGCTCGTCCAGACGATGGGACGGGCCGCCCGCAACGAGAGCGGGCAGGTCGTCCTCTACGCCGACTCGATGACCGACGCGATGCTCGACGCGATCGAGGAGACCGAGCGCCGTCGCCGGATTCAAGAGCGGTACAACGAGCGACACGGCTACACGCCCGCGACCATCGACAAAGAAGTGAGCGAGACCTCCCTTCCCGGCTCGAAGACCGACACCGACGGCGCGTCGAATCTGGAGGCCGACACCACCGACGAGGCCGAACAGCTCATCGAGTCGCTCGAAGCCCGGATGGACGACGCGGCCGCGAATCTGGAGTTCGAGCTCGCGGCCGACATCCGCGACCGCATCCAGCGACTGGAGGCGGAGTTCGATCTCGACGTGACCGACGACGGCGTTCCGACGCCCGAGGAGCTGTAGGACAAGCTGAGTTGTTTTATTCCAAGCAGCGTAACCTTTTTACTCGATTCGCGGCAGGAGTCGGTACGGCCACCCCGACCCGATCGCCGCTTGGTACACGGTGGATGGGCGTTCGCGTGGATCGGGCGGGGTTGACCACTGATTTATCGGCGTCGTGGATTACCGGGAGAGCCACGGTCTCGGGCGAACCTCTTTATCCGAACCCGCGCAACTGTCTCGCGATGGGAAGCAGCGTGAGCCGACGCGAGCTGTCGAAGCGACGAGCGACCGAACGGCCGACGGACGACAGTCAGAGTTCGCTCGGGACGTTTCTCGCTACCGTGGACATCGACACCGATGTCGATCTCGATCCGGTTGATGCACAGCGAGCCGTTCGCCGCCACGATATCGAATGAAACTACTATTGGACACGAACACGCTGATCGCTTCGATCTCCGAGCAGAACGCCGCGGCTGAACGGCTTCTCGACGCTGACCACGACTTCTGTGTTGCGTTACTCTCGCTCATGGAACTCCGGACGGTCCTGACGAAGAAGAAGCAGCTCGAGCAGTCGCGTGTCGAGCAGATTATCGACGGTATCGCGGCTCGAACTGATGTGTACGCACTCGAACGAGAGGATGCGCTCCGCGCGTACCGCCGACAGACCGACACCCTCCTGTATCCGATAGACTGTCTACTATTCTCGCTCGCTGACGGGATTGATGCCGAACTGGTCACGTTCGACACCGAACTACAGGACGCCGGGGCAGTCGCCCCCGGGGCGGTGAGCTGAATGCTCCGTCTCGCCGTCGCGACCGACGCCGAGACGCTCGCCCGAATCCGTGACCCACTGGCCGAGCGGGGTATCCACGCCGAACACGTCCCCGTTTCGGAGCGAACGCTCCCGCTCGACGGCTCGCTCGGCGAGTTCGACGCCGGCTTCGTCTTCCCCCCTCGGCTGATGGAGGGCGGCGTCGCCGACGCGATGCTCGACGTGCCGTGGGTGAACACGCGCGAGGACATCCTCCGCTCGCGCAACAAGGCCGGGGCGCTCGCCCGCCTCTCGGCGAACGACGTTCCGACACCGCGGTCGGTGCTCGTCTCGAACCCCGTGGACGACGCCGCGCTCGAATCGGTGTGGGAGCAGTTCGATCCGCCGGTCGTGGTGAAGCCCAACTCCACGACCCGCGGGACGGGTATCACGAAGGCGTCGGACCTCGACTCACTGCTCGGCGTGACGGACTATCTCGATCTGGTTCACGACTACCGGGCGACGGGTGACCGCTCGTATCTGATTCAGGAGTATCTCCCCGACGCGCGCGACTACCGGGTGATGACCATCGACGGCGACTACGTCGGTGCGGTCGAGCGGCGACTCCCCGAGGACGCGCTCGCAGAAGGGGGGTGGAAACACAACGTCCACCGCGGTGCGGACGCGACGGGTGTCGATCTCGACGACGACCTCCGCCGGCTGGCCGAACGCACCGCCCGCGCGCTGGATATCGACTGGCTCGGCGTCGATATGCTCGTCACTGGTGAGGGTGCAGTTGTCAACGAGACGAACGCGCGGCCAACGGTCGATACGGCGACGAAGTACGAAGATGGCTTCTACGATCGGCTCGCGGCGGTCATCCGGGGTCAGTAGCTACTCGAAGCCGATATCCGCGGAGCGCTCGACGCGGTCGAGCGTCACGTCGAGGACGCCGTTGTTGAACGACGCGCTGGCGGTGTGTTCGTCCACGCGCGCGGGGAGATCGAGATGCTCCTCGTACTCGCGGTGGGCGGTGTCTGCGGCGACGGTGAGCGTCTGCCCGTCACACCGGATATCGATATCCCCCTTCTCGATGCCGGGGAGGTCACCGACGACCCGGACTCTGTCGGTCTCCTCGTGGATCGTGAAGTGGGCGTCAGCACCGAAGCCGGTGTCGCTCGGCCCCGCGGAGATGTCGACGTTCTCGCCCGTCATGTCCTCCATCATCCGCTCGATCTCGCTGAAGATGTCGTCGAACGGGTCGTCGCGGTCGTCCCTTCGCATACAAAGTGGTAGGCGAGTTCCGTGCAAAAGCCTTCTGCCCGTGTCATTTTGCCCGATCAGAAGCCGAGATCCATCGCGTCGTTCGTCCGCTCGATAGAGGTCTCGGCGGCCGTCTCGCCGAGCACGGCGCGGACGGCATCGACGTTCTCCGGCACGACGTCCGACTCCTGATGGATGGCCTGAAACAGATACAGGTCGTCGTCCTCGATCGAGATCGACCGCTCCCAGACCGCGTTCTCCCAGATGTCACCGCGCGGTCGGTCCCGGTCCATCGCGAACTCCTTCAGCTTCCCGGCCCCGTCGATACCATGCTCCGGCGGGATCAGGAAGAGCCGCGACTCCCCGGCGAGGAGATCACGCACCTCGTCAGCAGTCGGCACGTCCGTCAGTTGAACGTTGACGGAGTGGGTGTGCATCAGCGTCGCCGGAACCTTCATGCCGAGCGTGTCGATGTTCAGCTCGGGGAAGATGGTGTTCACGTCCGGGCCGTGATGCGAGGGGAGCGTCACCGGGTCCGGGAGCGTGTCGTTGATCGGCCCGCGACCGGTCTGGGCCGGATCGCCGCCGCGACGGACGAGCGTGACCCGCGCCTTCTCGACGCCGTACGCCTCCCGGAGGGGTGCGAGTAGCCGTGACAGTCCGGTCGTGTTACAGGAGACGACGCGGACGTGGTCGGCTCCCTCGACCGCCTCGAAGTTCGCGCGGGCGTTGAAGCTCGCGTCCACGAGATCGCTCGCCTCGCCGCCCTGATACAGCGCGGGCGTGTCGTGCGCCTCGTAGAGGGACTTGTTCTCCGCGCCGATGCCGGAGGGGCAGGCGTCCACGACGACGTCGGCCGCCTCGACCAGCCGCTCGACCGGGCCCGCGACGTCGATACCGGCCTCGTCGAACAGCTCGCGGCGCTCCGAGATCGCGGCATAGAGATCGTACCCTCGTTCGACGGCGGTCTCGGCCTCGTGGTTCGGGCGAGTCTTCGCGACACCGACCAGCTCCATGTCCGGCTGGGCCGCGACCGCGTCCGCGACCCGCTTGCCGATCGTCCCGTAGCCGTTGACGCCGACCTGAATCATGGCTGCTACTCGCGGTGGGGTCCCGTTAATCGTTTCGAGGCCCGTCCGTCGTGGCTCGCCGACGCGGGCTCTCACTATTCCACAAATGCGTTTCGCCGGCGCTCGAACGACACGACGATGAGACGCGACGACGGTTCGCGTACCGACAGCGAGATAGGTAGTTTGAATCCAGAGACGCTGTCAGCAGTACGCGTGACCGACCTCTCTGCGCCCGCCCGGACCGCCGTCGAACAGTGTCTCGACCTCGATGCCGAGGAGAGCTGTCTCGTCGTCACCGACGACAAGCGCGAACCCATCGGTCGCGCGCTCTACGAGGCCGCGAGCGCGGTGACCGACGACGCCGGTATCGTCCAGTTCCCGCCGCGCGCCCAACACGCCGAGGAGCCGCCCGAGCCCGTCGCCGCCGCGATGCGCGAGGCCGATACCTTCCTCGCTCCGACGACGAAATCCCTCTCGCACACGCGCGCTCGCTCGGCCGCCTGCGAGGCGGGCGCACGCGGTGCGACGCTCCCCGGGATCACCGAGGAGGTGTTCACCGTCGGACTCGACGCCGACTACGCGGAGATCGCGAGCGAGTGTGCGGCCGTGCTCGAACGGGTCAACGACGCCGAGGAGATCCGCGTCACCGCCGACAACGGCACGGACATCACCGTCGAGCCGGGGAGCCGCGCGTGGCACGAGGACACCGGGATCGTCCACGACGCCGGCGCGTTCTCGAACCTCCCCGCGGGCGAGGTGTTCGTCGCTCCGGAGACCGCCACCGGGACGTACGTCGTCGACGGGACCATCAGCCCGCACGGTCTGCTGGAGGAGGATCACACCGTCGCGGTGACGGTCGAGGACGGCTACGTGACCGACTTCTCCGACGACGAGGTGGCCGCGCAGTTCGAGCGCGCCAGCGAGGACGCGGGCCGAGACGCGTACAACCTCGCCGAGCTCGGCATCGGGACGAACGTCGCCGTCACCGATCTCGTCGGCTCCGTCCTCTTAGACGAGAAGGCCGCCGGCACAGTCCACATCGCCGTCGGCGACAACGCCTCCATCGGTGGGGAGACGGACGCGCCGATTCATTCCGACGGCGTCATTCGCGACCCGACGGTGTTCGTGGACGGTGAGGAAATCTCGCTGCCACAGCCGGAGTGAGCTACCGCCATCTGTCGTGGCCACCGATCTAGAAGTGCTGGGTGACATGGATGAGAAGGAAATCGCTGCGTTGCTTAATACCACTCAAATCTGAACTTTTCGATTCTTATCGATTTAATGGGAGATCATAATCGAAGACTGGAACAGTAATAACAAACCGGTTCATGAGGACTCGCCCTGTTGATTGTTCTTCATATCATCGCAAGGGGATACTTCTTGACTGAGGGAAGCTGTAGAGTCGCATCCGTCTTCAGCTACGCAGTTTCAGTAAATTCACCGAGAATAGTTTTATTAACTGTAATAGCGAAACGTCTCTAATCGGGCTGTGAGGGAATTAACGGGTTTCTATCGCAAAAATTTAGTTGTTAACCGCCATTACGTTAGAATTGTTCTACATCTCTTAATTGCTGTTCTACTGACGATTTACCACAAGTTGGAGTTACTGATACATTACCGTAAGAGACTGAAACAGAGAGACTGCCACACCCCCCGTACCCGTGTTGATATGTGGTCTCGAACTTGCCCTGCGTAGCGAGCCGCTCCAGATGTCCACCGACCGTAAATTCAAGATCACAAGTGATACCACAGGCCCTGCCGTCAGCAAAGTTCCAGACGGCAGAGTCAAAGGATGAGGATTTCAAACTCCCAGCGTTCATATTGTGTTTGTATGCACCATTTTCCACCAAATCAAAATCTCCTGATGGCCAAGCTATGCTCACGACATCCTCTGGGTTGTCTCCACCGTTCCCAGAAATTGAGTAGTTACAATCAACCCATTCGTCCGCACCATTGTATGACGAATATCCTGTTACTATCCAGCAAGAGATTTCATCTTCAGATATATACTGTGTTGAGAAGCCTCCAGAATCACTTTCTTTCTGATACCGGGAAAGATTGTGTTTCGAACTAAACTGTGCATGACGGTTATGTTTATTTAAAAATTTCACCCGTTTGTTAATACCGCGCTCAGTCGCTGCCCTACTTACAAGAGCCTCAGGGTTGGAGTTAAGATAATTTCCTACCTGACTCTTCGGGGAAACTCCCAGCTCGCTGAGCAAGCGGCTTTCCTTGAGGTTGCCATTTTTCTGCTTATTATTTAGCTTCTTCTTCTCCTTCCGTTTCGTCTTTTGCATCAGCGTTAACGATGCTTGGAGGATTGGATCATTGCTGTCTTTATTACTTGCTGCACCAACGGCTCCCGAAGCGAGAGTAGTTACTGCTGCTCCGGACCCAATAGCTTTCAATACACTCCGGCGGTTAATATCGTTAGTTCGTTCCACGAGTGATTTATACTTACTATTTGTATTAAATCTAATGATAGAGAAGATACATTAGCTGCTTATCACCGATTAACCCGATAACCGTCCAGCGTAAATCTGAAAAGTAACCTATCTATTCTATGATTCAGTCTCCTGAAAGAGCGATATCTGACATACAAAACCGAAGGACCCCGACAACTCCAGCAAAAACTATCAAAAGAGAGGAAATTTGCAAGAGTACCGCGAGCATACGAGACATTATGCGGCCCAGAGCGAGGAAAATTTCATCTGAAATAACAAATGTCCAAAGTCCTAACACAATTAGAGCATATAGTTTCATCAGTTCCTTGTCCAGCGCATATTCGACGGCTGTTTGAGCTGTCTCTACCATTCTAAACTCTTATAATCAATAACGAATCAGCCATAGTTAAACTTTGATACTTTACACCGGATATGGGCGAATCATCGTCGGAATCTTGTCCCCTCAGCTTATTCCGATACTAACCATCAGCTGCCGCATTCTGTCCCCATAGATATATTCCAGTCGCCACACCGAGGCTGAGCGCGTCATAGAGCTGTTGTGTAAATCGTCTCAGACAGTCGTAAGCCGCAGCCAACTCTGTAGCGACTTCTATCTCAGAATACGACAGTATATCTGGCTTTGTTGAGAGTGGCAGATAGCGTCATCCGCGACCCGACGGTGTACGTGGACGGCGAAGAGATATCGCTGCCACAGCCGGTGTAACCACCACGCGCCCCACGACGCGCTTTTACCGTCACACACGAATGATCGGTAATGAGCCAGTCACGCGTCGCGCTCGCCTGTCCGTCGTGTTCGCCGGACGGGCCGACCGCACACGAGATACTGAAACAGGCCGACCCCGCCACCGTCCGGTGTGGCGAGTGCGGCCACGTCCACAAGGAGTCGCTTCCCGAGGACGAGCGCATCGATCGCCGCGTCGTCGTCTCGCAGTCGGGCGACTCCTTTTCCGCCCAGCACAGCGGCGAGCCCGACGAGCAGTTCGAAGTCGGCGAAGAGTTCCTACTCGACGCGCCGGAGGCGCTGATGCAGGTGCGTGTCACGTCCATCGAGACGGAAGAGGGCCGCGTCGAGGAGAGCGCCTTCGAGGCGGTCGAGACGCTGTGGACCCGCGCGGTCGGCAACGTCACCGTCGACGTGACCGTCAATCCACAGGACGGTAAGCGCGAGGAGACGCGCTCCATCGAGCTACGAGTTCCCGGCGACGAGCAGTTCATGATCGACGAGACGGTCGAGTACGGCGACGAGGAGTTCACTGTCACGAGCTTCGTCGTTCGCGACGGTATCGATCGCTACGACCGCCAGCAGTACCACTACACCGGCGACGCCGCGCTCGCGAAGGATCTCAAGCGGGTGTACGCTCGCGACGAGAAGACGACGGCGTGGTCTGCGTGGTAGGGCGACGGTAGCCGGCTTCGCCGCCGTCACTGCCGGTGGGAGAACGGAGATTCGGAACGGAATCGGACGATCAGCGGGGACGCGGGAGCGCACGCTTCGACAGCGGCGGAACGAGCCAGTTCCCCCGGTTCGTGACGAAGATGTACTCCAGAATGCCGTTGTTGACGCGCTGGCGGATGACCGGCGTCTCCTCGGTGAAGTCGACGCCGTTCATCGCGCGGCGGACGGTCTCGAACTCGCTCATCTCGCGCTGGAGCGAGGGGAAATGCAGGGAGGCGACGTCGTTGTCCGTCGATTCGAAGTGGCGGCGAAGCAGCCTGATGTTCCCGTCCGCGTCGCGGTTCGCCCGCGCCGCCTTCTGGGCGTGCCCGACGCGACCCGCCTCTGTCGCCCGCTCGCGAATGTCGTCGAGCGTCTCTTCCACCCGAGAGCCGTCACCGAGGTTCTCCCCGCTGTCGTCGACCCAGCCGCGCTCGGCGTGCTTGGGACTGAACATCTCGGCGACCCGCTCGTCGAAATCGTGCTCGTCGTACCAGTCGTCGAGCCGTTGGCGGAGGCGCGCGACGTGTTTGGTCGTCCCCCCGGCGAACGGCCCAGACTCGATGGCGACGCGATTCTCGGTCGCTTGGTTCTGCGCGAACCCGGCTTTGAATCCCATGAACAGCGGGCTCGTCTCCGGGACCGGCTCACCGTCGGGTATCCCGTCGAGGCCGGACTGGCGTTCGGCGGGCATCCCGGTCCCGACGAAGCCAGTCCGGCGATCGGTCTCGGTGGCGACGGTCGCGACGCCGTCGAGCGAGGCGTCGAACGTCACACCGTTCGCGCTGTCGCGGTTCCCGCGGAGCGTCTCTTCGGCGGCGAGCACCGCCGCGGCGTGGTCGCTCGCGAGATGGACCAGCAGGTCCTGTTCGTCGAACGTCGGCTGCTCGAACGGCGACAGCGACTGCGGCGGCGGACAGTCCACCGACTCGGGGAGCGGCTCGTCGTAGCGATCGAAGTACGACGGCGAGTAGGCGACCGACCAGACGACGCCCTCGTGGCTCCACTCGAAGGCGCGGTTGAGCGACGCGAACGCCCGTTCGACCTGCGTTCGGTCGGTCTCGGTCGGTCGCCCGTCGCGCTCCAGCGTGAGATACAGCAGTATCTGGTGGCGCGGGAGCTGCTCGTTGCCGTGTTCGTCGTGACGCACTACCTCTCCCCACGCGAACTGTCGCTCCGGAAGCGCCGAGAGATCGTCGGTCCCGGTCGGTCGGTCCACCGTCTCACCGCCCTGCGTGTCGAGACACGCGGCGAGTCCCGCGGCTCCGCCGGCCGCGACGGCCGACTTCAGCACCTGTCGGCGAGTCCGATCGTCGCTCACAGCGTCACCTCCAGTGGATCGAACGTCAGAAACGCCGTCTCGTACCCCTCGTGTCGGGCGGTCTGTGGCGGCACGGTCGGGGTGATCGTCACCGCGTCACCGCTGTCGACGACCGCACCGTAGTGGTAGCCCAGCTCCGGATCGAGCGTCCGGGTCAGTTCACCGTCGAAGCTCCCTGTCGTCGCATCGATACCCATCGCGGGGAGAGTCATCTGATTAGACGGTGTGCGCGGAGAGACGTAAAGATACGTGCCGGAGCCGTCGATACCTGCCGGTGGGGCGTCGAGCGTCCCAACGAGGAACTCGGCGTCACCGCTGGTTCCGGAGCCACGGACGCCGGGGAGCACGTCGCGATCGGGTGCGACGCCGATCGGAACGGCCTCCATCTCCATCGGCTCGACGGCGGCCCGCTCGCCGGCGCGGTCGGGTGTCAGCCGCCGCGGAAGCTCCTCGCGGGCCGACCGCGCGTAGTCGAACGTGATGGTCGTGCTCGCCGGCTCACCGAACCGTCCCTCGAAGCCGCCTGTCCGACGGGTAGCCATCCCGCCGACGGAGACGGTCACCTCGTAGCTGCCGTCGCCGGCGAGCCCGGCGTTCGCACCGTAATGTGTCCCCATTCGCTGTGACAACATCGGGTAGATGACCTCGTTGAAGACGAGATCGCCGTCACGACGGACGGTGAGTGACGCCCCGGTCTCCGGCAGGACCTGTCCGGTCTCGCCGTCCCAGACGCTCGCCATGAGGTGAATATCGTCGTCAGGGTCGATCCCCGTGCGCGTCGTCTCCGCTCCCCCGACGTTCCAGAACCGGTGTGGATACGAGTAGAACAACCCGAACTGGTAGTCGCCGCTCGTTCCGATGTCGATCAGCTCCATCCCCTCGACGTGTGTCGGAAAGTAGACCGCGCTCGGCCGGTCGTCGATCACCGGTGGGTTGCCGGCCGGCTCGGTCGTGACGAGTCCGGAACAGCCGGCCAGCGCCGCCGCTCCGAGCGTGCCTCCGGCCTGCAGGAGGGTGCGTCGATTCATCACCGTGAGCTACGATCTCTCGGTTGAAACCGGTTCCGGTTCCCCCGTGGAGACGCCTCACCGTCGGGCCGCGAGCGCGACCGCGGCCGCGAACGCGAGCGTGATCGTCACGACAGCACCGAAGCCGGGCTGGTCTGCACTCGTCGTGTCGCTGGCTGTCGCTCCCGCGGTCGCCGTCTCGTTCGGCGTCGTGACGAGTTCAGGCGTCGCCGTCGTGGTCCCGGTGTCGGACGGGGCGGCGACGGTCACGTTTGTGCCGATCGCGTCCTCCCCGACCCGTAGCGGTGACTCCCCGCTCGCATCGGTTGCTAACAGGACACGCGCGTCTGTCCGGGCCGTCGCGTTCACGGTGAGTGTCACCGACTCGTGCGTGCCGGCGTCGATCGGGGTCGTTCCGAGGGTCCGGTCGGTCGCGCGCTCTCGGACGACCAGATGGCCGGACTCGTCGCTGACCGCCCGGCGAACGGTGATCGTCCCCCGACGGTCGGGCGTGAGCGTCTCGCCCGCCGTGACGACGGCACGGGGTCCGTCGCCGACGGTCAGCCGTTCGGTCGCGGCCGATCCGAACGACTGTGCGGGGGTGTCGTCTTCGGGATCGAACTCCCCGTCGCCGTCGTCGACCCGGAGCACGAGGTGGACGGGCTGTGTCTCCCACTCGTCCCACGCCTCGTCGTCGATACCGACGCGAACGTCGACCAGATAGGTCTGGGTCCGGACCCGCGTGACACCGATGACCGCGCCCGGCTCGCCGCCGTCGTCGCGCTGGACGGTCAGGTAGCGTCCGCTCGACGTGAACACCGACTCGACGACGAGCGTGCCGTCGGGTGACTGCTGTGCTCCCGCGGTGACGTGGTTCAGGTGTGCCGCGACCGGGAGTGGGACGCTCGCCAACAGAAGCACACAGACCACGCCGGCGAGAAAGCGTCGTCGGTTCACTGTCGTCGGTATCCGCTGACGAGAAGCGCGATGGCGGCCCCCCCGACCAGCAGACCGAATCCGGGCTGGGTCGCGCTCGTCGGCTCGCCCGTCGTCGTTCCCGCGGTTCCCGTCTCGCTCGTAGTTCCAGTCTCGCTCGCAGTCGGAGTCGTCACGAGCGCCGGTGTCGGTGTCGATGTCGCGGTCGATCCCCCTCGCCCGCCGCCAGTTCGCTCGACGGTGAACGTTGCTCCGACGGGCGTCTCGCCGGCGCGAAGCGGCTCTCCGATGCCGCCGTCGCCGTCACCGCGGTGGAGGGTCGCGTCGAGTCGTACGTCCCCCCGTTCATCTCCGTCGAGCGCGACCGTGACGTGCTCGTGCGTGCCGGCCGCCACTGACTCCGTGCCGACGCGCTCGCCGGTGTCGGTGTTCGAGACGACGAGATAGCCGTCGGTCGGCGTGGTGAGCGAGCGCACGTCGAGCGTCCCGCGGCGGGTCTGCTGGGTGTACTGCTGGGCGGCAGTGACGACGGCTCGATCGCCCTTCTCGACGGTGATCGTCGCCGCGACGGGCGAGCCGAACGATTCGATAACGGGGTCGGTCTCGGGGTCGAACGTGCCGTCGCCGTCGTCGCTTCGGACGAGGAGATGCACGTCCCCCGTCTCCCACCCCTCCCACGCTCGCTGGTCGATCCCAACGCGCAGGTTCGACCGGAAGCTCCGCGGTGTCACCTCGGTCACGCCGATGCGTTCGCCCGGCTCGCCGCCGTCGTCGCGGTGGACCGTGAGATACCCGTCGCTCGTCAGGTATATCCCGTCGACGACGAGCGTCCCGTCGGGCGTCACCTGTGCTCCCGCGGTGATGTGGTTCGCGTGTGCCGTGACCGGCAGCGGCACGCTCGCGAGGACGAGCAACACCGCGAGGGCGACAGCGACCCGCCGCATTCAGACGGTCACCGTCACTGGCGGCATCTGTCTGAACGCGCGCTCGTACCCCTCGTGGCGGGCTGGCTGTGGCGGCACGTCGGTGACAAATCGGAGCCGCTCGTTCTCGTTGAGCGTCGAGACGGTCGCGCCGTAGTGATACCCCAGCACGGGGTCGAGCGTTCGCGAGAGCGAGACCGACTCACCGCCTTCCCGCTCGGCGGTGAGCGCCATCGCCGGCAACACCGTCCCGTGATACCGGGTGCGCGGCGAGACGTACAGATACGAGCTGTCGCCGTCGGCCCGGTCGTCGGTCGCACCGACCGCGAGTATCGCGTCGTCGCTGTTCGGCTCCCCGAACACCGTCCCCGGAAGCGCGTCGGTAGCCGGGGCGGTTGCCTGCGGGATCCCCTCCCGCTGCATCAGACGGAGCGCCCCCGGGTCGCCGGCCTGATCGAGCGACTCCGAGCGGATCTGTTCGCGGTCGCGTTCGGTGAACGAGAACCCCAGCTCGGCGGTCGCCGGCTCGTGGAACCGGCCCTCGTAGCTCCCCGTAAGCTCGACGCCGTCCGGAACGGCTCCGACCGTGATC
This sequence comes from Halobacteriales archaeon QH_7_65_31, assembly GCA_003021785.1. Lineage (GTDB taxonomy): Archaea > Halobacteriota > Halobacteria > Halobacteriales > Haloarculaceae > Halosegnis. Next base: position 233,615 of record PXQU01000014.1, read on the forward strand.
CCGGCCACGTACTGGCCGTCTGCCGGCGTCGATCCCGACCGCGAGAGCGAGAAGTTCGCGCCGTAGTGATACCCCATCGTCTGTGAGAGCATCGGGTAGAGCACCTCCTCGGAGACGAGTTCGCCGTCCCGGCGGATGGTGAGCGTGAGCCCGGTCTCGGGGATGACGCGACCGCTCTCGCGGTCCCAGACGCTCGCCATCGCGTGGATCTCCCCCGATTTCGGCGTCTTCGATCGCTCGCGACCGTTCATCGTCCAGAACGCGTGCGGCGAGGCGTACATGAACGCAACGCGGTACGGGCCGGCATCGACCGTCCCCTGCATCGACATCGACTCGCGGAACGACTGGACGTAGATCCCCGCCGGTAGCTCGGTCGCCGAACCCCCCGCGTCCGATGTCGCGGTCGCTCCCGCCGAATCCGGCTCCGTCGCCGAACAGCCGGCAAGAACTGTCGTGCCCGCCGCTACTGCCTGAAGAACTCGCCGGCGATTCATACCGTCAAATCGTCACCGGCCGAAAAAACGGTTCTGGTCCAACCAACCGAAGCCGTGATTACAGCTCGATCTCGTCGTCCTCGTAGAGGCGGTCGAAGTCGACCCGCTCCCCGCGTGTCGAGGCGGCTCGCTCTGCCTCCTCCTGTCGACGCTGCTCGTGTTTGCTCCGACCTTTCCGTTCACGGCCGCGTTTGGTATCTCCCATTACACCCGTGATAACAGTACACACGGTAATAAGTGTGGTGGCGGTTAGCACGTGACAGTCGGTAGCACGGTAAAATGCGAAGTAGCCAGTGACACGGCGACACCAGATACGCGGAGCGTTCTACGCCCCGACACTGCTTCGTCAGCTCGTTCGCCCGCCCTCGATCACCGCCGTCGGGGCGTCACCGCGGCGTCGGCGGCTCGCCGGTCAGCCGCGCGCGGTCGTGATCGGCGTGGAAGTCGAGCTCCGGCCCGACACCGATGAACTGGGTCGGATTGATGTCGGCGTGTGTCGCGTAGTAGTGCTCCTTGATGTGGCTCATGTTCATCGTCTGCTCGATCCCCGGCGTCTGGTAGATATCGCGCACGTACGGCCAGAGGTTGTCGTACTCGCGGATGAGCCGGACGTTGCACTTGAAGTGGGTGTGGTAGACGTTATCGAACCGGACGAGCGTGGCGAACAGCCGCAGATCAGCGAGCGTCAGCTGATCGCCGACGAGATACCGCTGGTCGGCGAGCCGCTCGTCGTACTCGTCGAGCGCGTCGAACAGCTCCCCGACGGCGGTCTCGTAGGCCTCCTGCGTGCCGGCGAAGCCGGCGCGGTAGACGCCGTTGTTGATCGGATCGTAGATGTCGTCGACGACCGCGTCGATCTCACCGCGCAGTCCCTCGGGGTAGAGATCGACGCCGTTCCCCTCGAACGCCGTCGAGAGCTGGCGCATCAGCTCGATCGACTCGTTGTTGACGATGGTCTCCGTCTCGCGGTCCCAGCACACCGGAACGGTCACCCGACCCGTGTAGTTCGGATCCGCGTCGAGATACGTCTCGCCGAGGTAGTCGTTGCCGGCGAGGGAATCGACGGTGCAGTCGTCCTTCTCGGGGGTGAACTGCCAGCCACGCTCACCGCGATACGGGTCGACGATGTCCATCGAGATCTCGTCTTCGAGCCCTCGCAGCGAGCGGACCATCGCCACGCCGTGTGCCCACGGACACGCCCGCGAGACGTAGAGGTGATACCGGCCCGACTCCGCGGGGAACCGGTCGCCCCCGAGCTCGTCCCGGAACGTCGTCTCCGAGCGGTCGAACTCCCCGTCCTCGTCGTCGCTGAGTTCGTACGTGTCGGTCCGCCACTCGCCGTCGACGTACATATTGAGCATACGCTAGCTTAGCTCGCGACGCGTATAGGTCTGTGGCGACACGCGTGTCACCCACTGAGCTGTTCGATAGCCCGCCGCTGGCCGCCATCGAAGGCTTCAAATGCGTTGTAGGTCTCTTTCCGGTAACATGAGCGAGAAGCCTGCCTCGATGTATCGTGACATCGACAAGCCGTCGTACACGCGACGCGAGTACATCACGGGCATCCCGGGTTCGAAGATCGCCCAGTACAAGATGGGTCGCACGGAGAAGGACGAAGACGAGTACGAGGTGCAGATCAGTCTCATCGTCGAGGAGGACGTTCAGATTCGCCACGGCTCGCTCGAAGCCTCCCGGCTCTCGGCGAACCGCCGCATGCTGAAGATCCTCGGCGAGGACGGCGACTACAAGATGATCCTGCGCAAGTTCCCGCATCAGGTGCTGCGCGAGAACAAGCAGGCGACCGGCGCGGGTGCAGACCGTGTCTCCGACGGGATGCGACAGGCGTTCGGGAAGATCGTCGGCACTGCCGCACGAATGCAGAAGGGCGATCGGCTGTTCACCGCGTGGTGTCACCCCGAGGACGCCGACACGCTCAAGGACGCGTTCCGCCGCGCGTACAACAAGATCACCCCGCCGTGTCGCGTCAAGATCGAGCGGGGCCAAGAGCTGCTCGTCTCCTGAGCCGATCGCGTTCGACAGACGGTCTCGGCGCTGTTCTCACTCGGATCTACTCGACCGCGCCGAGCGCCACGTCGCAGTGCCGTCGAAGACGAACCGAGCAGCGAACTGTCACGTGCCCTCGTCCAGAACCGATTAGCCACGGGCGAGCGAACGGGCGGTATGGACACGGCTGCCGTGCACAAACATCTCCTCGGCGAGCGACGCGAGTGGGTGAGGGCGGCGCTCGACTGTGCAGACGCCGTCGCGAGCGGCTGGAACGGCGACCGAACTCCCGACAGAGCGACCGTCGTCCCCGTCTACCGGGAGACGCTCGATCGATCGGGAGCGCTCGCAGACGCACCCGCCGTCCTGCGTGAGTGCGTCCGTGCCGCGGGCGAGCGGCTGTCGGCAGACCCCGTCGCCGCCCCGCCGTACGTGGTCGTGACGAGCGAAGGGGTACTCCTCCGGGCGACGCTCGACGACCGGCTGCTCGTCCGGGTTCGCGTCTTCCGGCTCTCGACGGACGCGCGGGGACCGGTCTACGAGCGGGTGAACGAGACGCCGGAGACGGCGGTCGCCGTCACGCTCGGTTAGAACAGGCTCAGCTTCCCGCGGTCGTACAGGTCGAGCTCGCTCACCATCGAGGGGGACTGCGTGGCGACGAACCGGACGGCCGCCGCGACCTCCGTCGGCTCGACGGCCTCGCCGGGATCGAACTGCTCCGCGAACGGCGCGGAATCGAAGGCGTCGTCGTCGGTCTCGACGGCGAACTCCGTCCGGACGGCCGCCGGATTGATGACCGTCACGGCGAGGTCATCCCCGACCTGTCCCGAGACCGACTTCGCGAAGCCGCGCGTCCACCACTTCGTCGCGGCGTACACCGGATTGAACGGGCGCGGATACTGCCCGGCGAAGCTCCCGATGAAGACGAGCGTCCCCTCGGAGGCCCGGAGATGCGGGAGCGCCGCGCGGGTGGCGAAGAACATCCCGTCGCAGTTGACGCGCATCATCCGGTGGTAGTCGTCGCTCGGGAGGCGCTCCACGTCACTGCCCGCGGCAAGCCCGGCGTTGTTGACGAGCACGTCCAGCGAGCCGAACCGATCGACAGCGCGCTCGACGAGCGTCTCGACCTGCGTCTCGTCAGTCACGTCCGTCGGGACGGCCGCGGCCGTCACGTCGTGAGCCGATTCGATCTCGTCCGCGAGCGCGTCGAGCCGGTCCTCGCGGCGCGCGGCGAGGACGACGTTCGCGCCCGCAGCAGCGAGCTCGCGTGCGGTTTCGGCGCCGATTCCAGAGCTCGCACCGGTCACGACTGCCGTCGCCCCGTCGAGAGAGTGGCCGATCTCCATGGTCGTGCCAACAGACGGGGCCACGTCGCTCTTTCGGCTACAGCGACTCGATGTCAGCGAGCAGTCGCTCGGCGTGGTCCTCGGGATCGACGCCCTCGTACGCGAGGGCGATCTCGCCGTCGCGGACGACGTACGTGTTCCGGAACACCCCTTCGACGGTGTTGCCGAAGACGGTCTTCTCGCCGTAGGAGTCGTACCGACTCGCGACGGTTCCGTCCGGATCCGAGAGCAGTTCGACGGTGAGATCGTACTCGTCACGGAACGCCGCGAGGTCGGCCACGGGGTCGTCGCTGATCCCGAACACGTCGATACCGCGGCTCTCGTACTCCGCCCACGTGTCGCGAAACGAGCAGGCTTCGGCCGTACAGCCGGGGGTGTCCGCGCGCGGATAGAAGTAGACGACAGCTGTCCCCGCCTCGGGGAGGCTGACGGTGTCGCCGTCCTGATTCCGAAGTTCGATCTCGGGTGCAGCCTCGCCGGATTCGAGCATACACACCCATCGCCCGGCCACCCGAAGAACGCTCCGGGTCGGACACACTTTTGTTCGTCAGCCGACATAGGGGGGTATGAAGCGGTCTACCGTTGCCGCCATCGCCTTAGTGCTCCTCGTTGCGGCGGTTTCGAGCGCGGCGATCGTCACCTCGACTGCCGACGAGTATCTCGCCGGACGGGAGCTGTCGGTGGAGCTGAACGGGACCGCAACCGGTGAGACGGTTCGGCTCGATCACGAGGGCGGTGACGCCCTCAACGCGACTAACACCGGCGCGCTGTGGCTCGTCGTCACCGACGAGTCGGGCGACCGAACGGTCGTCACGAGCCGACGCATCGAGAGCGGCGACGAGACGTTCCCGTTCACCGACGGGAGCACGACACGCATCTACGCGCCCGCCGTTGAGTCAGGGATGCGGCTCGAAGTCGTCTGGGTCGGCCCGTCGGCGGAGGCGGGCGAGCGGACGCTGCTCGACACCGAGCTGTGAACGCCGGACGGTGACAACACCTTTCCGCCCCGCTTCAGTTGTACGGCCATGCGACACGACGAGCAGACGGTGTTCATCACGGGTGCGGGACAGGGGATCGGCGAGGCCGCCGCGATGCGGTTCGCGAACGAGGGGGCCTTCGTCGTCGTCACGGACGTGAACGACGAGACCGGCGCGGCGACCGCCGCCGACATCAACGACGAGACGGTCGGCGAGGCCACCTTCACGAGCCTCGACGTGACCGACCGCGACGGCTTCGAGGCCGCCATCGACACGACGGCCGAGGAGTACGGTCTCGACGTGGTCGTCAACAACGCCGGCGTCGGCCACCCGCCGGCCGACGTCGAGGAGACCGACCGGTCCACGCTCGATTTCGTCCTCGACGTGAACGTTCGCGGCGTCTGGAACGGCTGTCACGCCGCCCTCCCGCATCTGAAGTCTCAAGGCTCCGGCAACATCGTCAACATCGGATCGCTGGCCTCCTACTACGGCCTGCCGAAGCAGGGCGTCTATTCGCTCACGAAGGGGGCGGTGTTGAACCTCACGCGGGCGGTCGCCGCCGAGTCCGGACGGGATGGTGTCCGGTGTAACGCCGTCTGTCCCGCGTTCACGGACACGGACCTCGGTAACAAGTTCTTCGAGTCGCGCGACGACCCAGAACGAGCGAAGCGGCTGATGCTCCGGCGCTACCCGCTCGGTCGGCTCGGCGAACCCGAGGAGATCGCCGACGCCATCTCCTTTCTCGCCAGCGACGAAGCCTCCTACATCACCGGGGAAGGGCTTCGCGTCGACGGCGGGTTCTCTACGTCCTGACGCGGCCAGATCCACAGCTTCATACCCGTTAGCCCGCCAGAGGAGGGTATGACTGCGGACGGGATCGTCGGCGAGTATCTCGATCTGAAAAGCGAGGCCGCTGCCGACGCGTTGGCGATGCAGATGGGCGATTTCTACGAGTTCTTCGGCGACGACGCCGAGTTCGTCGGCGAGGAGCTGGACCTGAAGGTGTCGGAACGCTCCTCCGGCGGGGAGTCGTACGCGATGGCCGGCGTTCCGGTCGACGACCTGACGCCGTATCTGACGGCGCTCGTCGAGCGTGGCTACCGGGTGGCGGTCGCCGACCAACACGAGACCGAGGACGGTCACGAGCGCCGGATCGACCGCGTCGTGACGCCCGGCACGCTCGTCGATCCGACCGGTGACGACGCCCGGTATCTCGCGACCGTCGTGCGCGGCGAGCGAGCCGAACTGGGGCTGGCCTTCCTCGATATCACGACCGGTCGGTTCCACGTCACGGCCACCGAGGGGGAGGACCGCGAGGCGCGCGCGCTGACGGAGCTGTATCGGTTCACGCCGACAGAGGTGCTTCCCGGTCCCGAACTGCGTAGCGACGACGGGTTCCTCGACCGCGTACGCGAGCGACTGGACGCGACGCTCACCCTCCACGCGACCGACGACTTCGCGCCCGGGCGGGCGAGCCACCGGCTGCGCGAGCAGTTCGGCGACGCCGCCGACGCGATCGGACTCGACAGCACGGCGACCACACAGGCGGCAGGTGCGGCGCTCGCGTACGTCGCGGAGACCGGGACCGGTGTCCTCGCGTCGATCACGCGGCTCCGCACGTACACGCCCGACGACCACGTCACGCTCGACGGGACGACCCAGCGGAATCTCGAACTGACGGAGCCGATCACCGACCGCGGGGTGTCGCTGTTCGAGACGCTCGATCACACCGAGACGAGCGCCGGCGGGCGTCTCCTGAAGCAGTGGCTCGGTCGCCCGATCCGTCGCCGCGGCGAGCTGGAAGCGCGCCAGCAGGCCGTCGATGCCCTCGCCGCCGACGCGATGGGCCGCGAGCGACTGCGCGACTCGCTGGCCGACGCCTACGATCTGGAACGGCTCGCCTCCCGCGCCGTCTCGGGGAGTCTCGACGCGCCGGCGATGCTCCGAGTGCGTGACACGCTCGCGCTCCTCCCGGAGCTGGCGGAGACGATCGAATCGAGTCCGCGCCTCGCCGACTCCTCCGTCGCCGACACGCTGGACGCCCTCGACCACGAGGCGGCCCGCACACTCCACGACGATCTCGCGGAAGCCATCGCCGACGACCCGCCGTCGACGCTCACCGAGGGCGGGCTGATTCAGCCGGCGTACGACGACGAGCTCGCCGCACTCGTCGAGCGGCACGAAGCGGCGCTCGACTGGCTCGACTCGCTGGCGGCCCGCGAACGCGATCGGCACGGACTCTCACACGTCACCGTAGACCGAAACAAGACCGACGGCTACTACATTCAGGTGGGGAAATCCAGCGTCGAGGACGTTCCCGAGGGCTACGAGCCGGTGAAGACGCTGAAGAACTCAGAGCGGTTCACGACGCCGGAGCTGCGCGAGACCGAGCGCGACGTGATCCAGCTCGAAGAGCAGCGCGGCGAGCTGGAGTACGAGCTGTTTCAGGAGCTGCGCGAGCAGGTGGCCGCGGCCGCGCCGCTGTGTCAGGCGGTCGGCGAGACGCTCGCCGAACTCGACGTGTACGCGTCACTCGCGACCCACGCCGTCCGGAACGACTGGACTCGTCCGGAACTCACCGACGACGACGTGCTCTCCGTCGAGGCGGGTCGCCATCCCGTCGTCGAGCAGTCCGTCGAGTTCGTCCCGAACGATCTGCGGCTCGACCGCGAGCGTCGGTTCCTGCTCGTCACCGGGCCGAACATGAGCGGGAAATCGACGTATATGCGACAGGCTGGGCTCATCACCCTGCTCGCGCAGATCGGGAGCTTCGTCCCGGCCGACGCCGCGACCGTCGGACTCGTCGACGGGGTGTTCACGCGCGTCGGCGCGCTCGACGAGCTGGCACAGGGACGCTCGACGTTCATGGTAGAGATGCAGGAGCTATCGAACATCCTCCACTCCGCGAGCGACGACTCGCTCGTCATCCTCGACGAGGTCGGGCGGGGGACGGCCACCGACGACGGCATCTCGATCGCGTGGGCCGCGACGGAGTATCTCTCTGCCGCACAGCCGAACTCCCCGTCGCCGAAGGTGCTGTTCGCGACCCACTACCACCAGCTCACGCAGCTGGCCGACCACATCGACGGGGTCGAGAACGTCCACGTCGCGGTCGACGACGAGCGCGAGGACGTGACGTTTCTCCGTCGGGTCGAGCCGGGGGCGACCGATCGCTCGTACGGCATCCACGTCGCGGCTCTCGCCGGCGTGCCCGGTCCGGTCGTCTCTCGCGCCCGCGAGGTGCTCGCGCGGCTCCGTGAGGACGAGGCGATCGACGTGCGTGGCCGCCAGTCCGGCGGCGAGCCGACGCAGGTCACCTTCGATCTCGGGACGGGACAGTTCGACTCGGGCGCTCCCGACGGGCCGAGCGATGACGACTCACCCGAATCGACCCTCGATTCCGACACTGCGGCAGTGCTCGACGCGCTCCGCTCCGTGGACGTAACGGAGACGTCACCCGTCGAACTGCTCGGACAGGTGCAGGAGTGGCAGTCGCGACTGGAAGAGTGATTAACGCGTGCGCGTCTCGTCGAGCACTTCACGGGCGTGGCCTGTCGGCTCGGCCATCTCCGGGTCGTACGTTGCGATCACCTCACCGTCCGCGAGGGCGAACGTCTGCCGATCGGTGTAGCCCTCGGTCGTGTCGAGACCGAACGCCGCCGCGACCGTCCCCTCGGGATCGGCGAGCAGTTCGAACTCCAGTCCGTGTTCGTCGGCGAAGTCGGCGTGGCTCTCCCTGTCATCCATCGAGACGCCGTAGACGGTGATCCCGGCGTCGCGGTACTCGGGGAGTACGTCCTGAAACTCGTTGGCCTCGATGGTACAGCCGCCGGTGAAGTCCTTCGGATAGAAGTAGACGACCGTCGGCTCCTTGAAGTCGGGTGTGACCGTCTCGCCGTGCTGGTTCGTCGCGCTGATCTCTGGTGCTGGATCGCCTGCGGCGTGCATATCCGACTGTCGTGCGCGTACCGCTTACCCGTTGGGATAGAATCTATATACTCGTATGTTTGCGTATATCTACTGACGGCGTATTATGTATTCCACGATACCGGTATTACAAACGACTTTACTTCGATACCGAGTGCCCTCCGGTGATGGCGAACGACAGGACACGCACCACTGCATCACGGCGGAACTTCCTGACGTCGGCAGGGGCACTCGGCGCGGTCGGGCTCGCCGGCTGTACGCAGAGCACCGACGAGTCCGGTGACGCAGAGACGCTGTCCGGGACGATCAACATCGCCGGCTCCTCGACGGTGTTTCCGCTGGCGACGGCGTTCGGCGAGAGCTTCGACGACGACCACCGGGACGTGGACGTCTACGTCCAGTCGACGGGGTCCGGCGGCGGGTTCGCGAACTTCTTCTGTACCGGCGATACGGACTTCAACAACGCTTCGCGGCCGATCAAAGACGAGGAGGAAGCGCAGTGCGCCTCCAACGATATCGAGCCGATCGAGCTGACGGTCGCGACGGACGCGCTGACGGTCGTCGTGAACAACGATAACGACTGGGCGACGGAGCTGACCGTCGATCAGCTCGCGGAGATCTGGTCGGCGGAGGCGTCACCGACGACGTGGGCGGACGTGAACGGCGACTGGCCCAAGGAGGAGATCAAGCTGTTCGGTCCGAGCGACGCCTCCGGCACGTACGACTACTTCATCGACGCCGTCCTCGGCGAGGAGGGGCCCGGACACCGACAGGACTACTCCGGAACCGAGCAGGACCGCACCATCATCCAAGGGGTCGAAGGCTCGGAGTACGCGATCGGATACATGGGCTTCGCGTACTACACCGAGAACACGGATCGCGTGCAGGCGGTCGCGATCGACGACGGTGACGGTCCCGTCGAGCCGTCACTGGAGACGGCCCGCTCGGGCGAGTACACGCCGCTCGCGCGGCCGCTTTTCACCTACCCGAAGCTCTCGGCGCTCGGCGAGGAGCATATCGCCGAGTTCGCCCGCTACTTCATCGAGAACGCGACCGACGAGTCCGTCGTCGCCGACGACGTCGGCTACGTCCCGCTCACCGACGAACAGCAGGCCGAACAGCTGTCGACGCTCGAAGACGCGATCGATCGGGCGAACGGCTGAGACGGCGAACCAAGAGCTTTTTCGCGCATGACTGACGAACACTATATAGACAGATGAGCACGGACGATATCGAAGCAGATCTGACCCGCAACACCGAGAACGCTCCGTCAGAGCTGCTGGCGCGGCTGTTCTTCTTCGTCTGTGCGGTCCTCTCCGTCGTCACCACCGCCAGCATCATCGTGCTGCTCGTCAGCGAGGCGGCGAAGTTCTTCTCGGTGACGGCGCCGCTCGTCGGCTTCGCCGGCGAGACCGTCTCCGTCGTCGAGTTCCTGACCGGGACGACGTGGCAGGTCAACAGCGGCGAGTTCGGCGTCCTCGCGCTCGTCTCCGCGACCCTGCTCATCACTGTCGGGGCCGCTATCGTCTCGGTTCCCCTCGGCGTCGCGACGGCGATCTACCTCAGCGAGTACGCAAGCCGGCGTGCCCGCCGGATACTCAAGCCCGCACTCGAGATCCTCGCCGGCATTCCGACGGTCGTCTACGGCTTCTTCGCGCTGTTGTACATCACGCCGGTCATCCAGCTGGTGTTTCCAGACACGGGGACGTTCAACCTCGCCAGCGCGAGCATCGTCGTCGGCATCATGATCATCCCGATGGTCGCGTCGATCAGCGAGGACGCGATGTCCGCGGTTCCCGAGGAGCTTCGACAGGCCGGCTACGGGATGGGGGCGACGAAGTTCGACGTGTCGACCGGCGTCGTCGTGCCGGCCGCGCTGTCGGGAATCTTCTCGTCGTTCATCCTCGCGCTCTCGCGTGCGATCGGCGAGACGATGGCGGTCACGGTCGCAGCCGGCTCGCAGGCGGCGTTTCTCCAGCCGTGGAACCCTGCGTCGTATCTGGAGGGCGCGCTCCCGATGACCGCGGCCATGATACAGCTCCTGCTCAGCGATATCACCGGCGGCGGACTCGGCTACCGGAGCCTCTTCGCGGTCGGACTCACGCTGTTCGCGCTCACCCTCAGTATGAACATCGTCAGTGATCTCATCGCACAGCGATACCGGGAGGAGTACTGACGTGGCGACCGATAGCCGCGTCATCGACGGGTTCGGACAGGTCAGCCAGACCGCCGGGACGGTGTTCCGGTATCTGCTCCTGTTCGCGACGCTCGCCGGACTGATCGCGCTGACGGTTCTTCTGTTGTTCGTTGCGAACGACGCCATCCAGCCGCTGACGGCCGACCCCGGCTGGCATCTGGTGTTTCTGTTGACGCTCGTGGTTCCGACGCTTTCGACGGTCGGCTACCTGCTTGCTCGGGCCCGCGCCGCCCTCTCGGTCGGTGTCGCGGCTCTCGGTCTCGTCGTCGTTTCGACCATGTTCGCCGGCGGGATCGCGATGATACTGGTCGATATCATCCCGCCGATCACGTGGGCCGGCTACGTACTCACGTTCGCGGTTCCGACGGTCGCGCTCCTCGCGGCTCGCCGCGCCGTCGATCTCCCGCTCCTCGCGTGGCTCCCGGTCGCGGCGGTCGTATACTACGCGTCCCTGCTCGGGATCCCGGGCCCGCTCGGTAGTGTCGTCGGACTTGAGCAGACGGTCCCGAGCGTCGCCGCGCTGTTCTCGTCGCTGTCGGTTCTCCCGGCCGACTGGCTACTGCTCGTCGTGACGTTCACACTCCCGGTCGCGGCCGCGGTCGGGAGTTACGTCCGCCCGGCCGGCGACCGGGTCGCGGCCGCGGTCGGCGTCGGTGGCGTCGCGGTCGCGTCTGCCGCGGCGCTGTCGAGTTCGACGGTCGGTCTCACACCGGTCCCCGCGACGACGCTCGCGACGCTCGTGGTCGTGCCGACGAGCGGCTACGTCTGTCGGACTGTGCTTTCGCGCCCGCGCGACCGAATCGGGCTCGCTCTGCCGGCGGTCGTGGTCGGCGGATCGCTGCTCGGTGCTGTGCTCGTCCGGGCGTTCGAGTTCGCCGGCCCGCAGTCGTGGGTCGACTGGCAGTTCCTCACCAGCGCACATAGTCGGGCCGCGATCGACGCCGGTCTCTACCCCGCGATTGGCGGGTCGATCCTCCTGATGGTCACCGTCGCGCTCTTCTCGTTCCCGCTTGGCGTCGGCGCGGCGGTCTATCTCGAAGAGTACGCGCCGAACAGCCGTCTCGCCCGCCTCATCGACGTGAACATCTCGAATCTCGCGGGCGTCCCGTCGGTCGTCTACGGCCTGCTCGGACTCGGCGTGTTCGTTCGTTACTTCGATCAGCCCAGCGGGACGGTGCTCGTCGGCGGTGCGACCCTCGCGCTGCTGATCCTCCCCATCGTCATCATCTCCTCGCGGGAGGCCCTCCGCTCGGTTCCGGACGACATGCGGCGGGCCTCCTACGGGATGGGCGCGACCCGGTGGCAGACGGTGAAGAACGTCGTTCTCCCGCGCTCGTTCTCGGGGATCCTCACCGGAACCATCCTCGCGTTGGGTCGCGCGATCGGCGAGACGGCGCCGCTCATCATGATCGGTGCGCCCGACGTGCTGTTCTCGCTCCCGACGGAGTTCTCCGCGAAGGTGTCGGCGATGCCGCTTCAGGTGTTCGCGTGGGCGAGTCTCTACGCGACACCGGAGTTCTACCAGCGGGCCGTTCCGGCGGGGGTGGTCGTGCTCGTGAGCGTCCTGCTCGCGATGAACTCCGTGGCGATCGTGCTGCGAAACCGCTATCAGAATGAGCAATAAGAACACAGCAATGGACCAGAGCACCGACGAGTCGCCGGACCCGATCGACGAGTCCGTCATCGAAACGAACGTCGCGGACGCCGCCACCAGCGACACCGCTCGCGGCCCGGCCGACACCATCGTCGAGGCGCGCAACGTCGACGTGTTCTACGACGACGTACAGGCGCTCGACGACATCTCGATGTCGATTCCCGAACAGCGGGTCACCGCGATGGTCGGTCCCTCCGGCTGCGGGAAGTCCACGTTCCTCCGGTGTATCAACCGGATGAACGACCGCATCGACGCCGCCCGCGTCGAGGGGGAACTCCGGCTCCGCGAGAAGAACGTCTACGACGACGACGTGGACCCCGTCGCGCTCCGTCGCCGCGTCGGCATGGTGTTCCAGACGCCGAACCCGTTCCCGAAGTCCATCTACGACAACGTCGCGTACGGGCTCGAAATTCAGGGTATCGACGGAGATTACGACCAGCTGGTCGAGGAGTCGCTCCGTCGCGCAGCGCTGTGGGACGAGGTGAGCGATCAGCTCCACGAGTCGGGTCTCGATCTGTCGGGCGGCCAGCAACAGCGGCTCTGTATCGCCCGCGCCATCGCCCCCGATCCCGAGATCGTCCTGATGGACGAGCCGGCCTCCGCGCTCGACCCCGTCGCCACCTCGAAGATCGAGGACCTCATCACCGATCTGGCCGAGGAGTACACCGTCATCATCGTCACGCACAATATGCAGCAGGCCGCCCGGATCTCGGACAAGACGGCCGTCTTCCTGACCGGCGGTGAGCTCGTCGAGTTCGGCGACACCGAGCAGGTGTTCCAGAACCCCGGCTCCGACCGCGTCGAGGATTACATCACCGGGAAGTTCGGCTAATCATGACGGAGGAACGCGACCCCGAGGCGACCCTCGACGAGTGGAAAGCGTCGATGCGGGAAGCCCACGAGACCGAAATCCGAAACCCCGATCCCGAGGACGATCATCGCATCGAGTCGGTCGTGCAGGCGAGCGTCCGGATCGGGTTCGACTACGCCGACGGCGAGCTCGTGGAGTCGGATCGCGAGCATATCGATCCGCCGGAACCGGAGCTGTTCTCCTGTGTCTGTGGCGTTCGCGGGATGACGCGGGCCGAGGCGACGACGCATCTGGCGGCGGCGCGGTAGCTACTCATCTGACGGCGATGCGGTAGCCTGCCACGCGCGAGCACAGCCCTCTGAGAGAGACAGACTGCTCGGTGTGTCAGAACAAGTAACCCCGCGTATCATCGTCGCGGGCCGCGGGATTGATACGCCCGCGCCGCGCCAACCCGGTATGACCGATATCCGCCGGCTCGACGACGCGACGGTGGACCGAATCGCCGCCGGCGAGGTGGTCGAACGGCCTGCCTCCGTCGTGAAGGAGCTGGTCGAGAACAGCGTGGACGCCGACGCCGACCGTATCGACGTGACCGTCGAGAGCGGCGGAACCGACCGAATCGAGGTCCGAGACGACGGAGCGGGGATGTCACCCGACGATCTCGAACTCGCCGTCACGGAACACGCCACCTCGAAGATACACGATATCGACGACCTCGAAGGCGGGGTCGCGAGCCTCGGGTTTCGCGGCGAAGCACTCCACGCCATCGGCGCAGTATCGACGCTCACCGTCCGGTCGCGCGAGCAGGGAGCGGCGAGCGGCGCGGAGATTCGTGTCGAAGGCGGAGAGACACTCCGACAGGAACCGGTCGGCTGTCCAGAGGGAACGACGGTCGTCGTCGAGGGGCTGTTCGACAACGTTCCCGCGCGCCGGAAATATCTCAAGAGCGAGAGCACGGAGTTCAGCCGCGTCAACGGCGTCGTCTCCGGCTACGCGCTGGCGAACGCTGAGATCGCCGTCTCGCTCACCCACGGCGACCGCGAGACGTTCGCGACCGAGGGACGGGGGGACCGCCGCGCTGCCGTGATGGCCGTCTACGGGCGCGACGTGGCCACGAACATGGTTCCCGTCGAGGGGACCGAGGAATCCGGCCCGCTCGACGACGTGGGCGGACTCGTCTCGCATCCAGAGACGAACCGCGCGACCCGCGAGTACGTCAACGTCTTCGTCAACGGCAGATGGGTCACGGCGAACGCGGTTCGGGACGCAATCGTCGAGGCGTACGACCGTCAGCTCGCTGGCGACCGCTACCCATTCGCCGTCGTCGATCTCGCCGTGGACCCGGCGACGGTCGACGTGAACGTCCATCCCCGGAAGCTGGAGGTCAGATTCGCCGACGCGGACGGGATGGCTCGTCAGGTCCGTGACGGCGTGGCGTCTGCACTGCTCGATGCGGGCCTGCTCCGCACGAGCGCGCCCCGCGGTCGCTCGAAGGCCGCACAGACGGAGATCTCCCCCGGTGAGACGGATACAGAGAGGGCCGACGGAGCGGCCACACGGTCGGGGTCGGATCCGCCGGCATCCGATTCCTCCCCTCCGACAGAGACGGCGTCCGTCTCCCCCGACCGGCGGGAGTGGCAGTCGGAACCGACCGAAAGCGACACGACCGACACTAACGAGAGCCACTCGTCCGATCCGGCGGGCAGTCGATTTCGCGACTCACCGGACCAGACCACGTTCGACGGGAGCGACCCGACCCCCGAGTTCGATCAGCTCCCGTCGATGCGCGTGCTCGACCAGCTGCACGACACCTACGTCGTCGCCGAGACCGACGACGGGCTCGTGCTCATCGATCAACACGCTGCCGACGAACGGGTGAACTTCGAGCGTCTGCGCGAGCGGTTCGCCGGCGACGTCGTGACACAGACGCTCGCGGAGCCGGTCGATCTCTCCCTGACGGGGAAGGAGGCGGCGCTCGCCGAGCCGGCCAGCGACGTGCTCGCGCGGCTGGGGTTCACGACAACGCTCGTTGAGGAGCGAACCCTCCGCGTCTCGACCGTCCCGGCCCTGTTGGCCGACGCCGTCGATTGGCCTGCGGGCAGTGGGGCGGGACCACACGACGCCACTGGTCCCGAACTGGTGCGTTCCCTCATCGACGACTTCGCCGACGGCGATCCCGAGCGAACCGTCGAGCGGGCGGTCGACGACCTGCTCGGAGATCTGGCCTGCTACCCCTCCGTCACGGGGAACACGTCGCTCACCGAGGGGAGCCTCACGGAGCTGTTGGCGGCTCTCGACGGCTGTGAGAACCCCTACGCCTGCCCGCACGGTCGTCCCGTCGTCATCGAGCTCAGTCGCGAGGAGATCGAGAACCGGTTCGAACGAGACTATCCGGGGCATGGCTGATACCGGCCTGTCCAAGCCGGTATCGGCATAGCTGACGACGCCAGTGGACACACGTCGTCGGCATAGCTGACGCCGGACTGAGCAAGCCGGCGTCGGCATGGCTGATACCGGCCTGTTCAAGCCGGTATCGGCATAGCTGACGACGCCAGTGGACACACGTCGTCGGCACAGCTGACGGCGCCAACAAGCGTCTTCTATCGACGGGTCACGGCTGACTAACGCCGGAGGTGTCCTCGGTCGTCCGGAGCACGTAGAGCGCGAGCGTCAACACCAACAGCAGGATACCGAACGCGCCGGCGAACATGAGATCGTCGGTCCCGATGGTCTTGCCCGGGCGGAAGCTGATTATCTTCCGCGAAACGGCGATGAGTGCTGCGATAACGACGATCCGGACGACGCTCTCGTCGCGGGAGTAGGCGACGACAGTCTGGTAGATCTCGACGATGATGAACAGCAGTAACGCGGTGTCGATGAAGCCGACGACCACCTGCGGGTCGGCGATCCCGGCTGTGCCACCGGGTTGGAACGACTCGTAGACAGCTTCTCCGATGCGGAACAGCAGATCGGCGACGCCGATCATGAACAGCCCGACGAGGATGTAGGCGGCGGCGATCTCGGCCAGATGCATCGCCTTCTGTGACGGTTCGACGAACCGGTCGTAGTCCATACCCCACCTGAGGCTGCCACCGACATAGTTCCGGGGCACGAGTCCCGCTACAGTTCGAGATACTGCGCGTGGCGGCTCCCGTCGAACTCCAGCACGTTCTCCTCGGCGACGTATCCCGCTTCGATCGCGACCTCGATGGTGCGGCTCCCGACGAGATTCGCCACCGTACACCGGGCCAGTGCGGCGGTCACCTCGCTCTCGTCGGCCCGTTCACCGTCGTAGAACTCGGGATCGACCGTAATCGTTGCCTCGTCGGCTTCGAACGTCTCGCCGAGGTCGTCGGCGTCACAGACGGAGACGAGCAGGCCCTCGGGCGTCTCCCGCTCGACGAGTAGCATACTCACTGCACCATCTCCCCCTCGCGCTGCCGGCGCACCTCCTCGGCTTCGTCGGCCAGCTCCTCCGCGCGCTCCTCCTGACCGGTCTCCTCGTAGGCGCGCGCCAGCTCTTCGAGCAGCTCCGGCGACCGGAAGCCGAGCCGCTGGGCGTTTTCGAGGGCGTTGACCGCCTCCTCGGCCAGCCCGCGCTCCAGCAGGAAGAAGCCGCGATTGTACCACGCCTGCGGGTTCCGCGAGTCCAGCTGGACGGCGCTTTCGGCGTGTTCGAGCGCCTGCTCGCTCCGACCGGCCTCCCAGAGCGCGTACGCCAGATTCGTCTCCGCAGCCGCCGCGTGTTCGCCCTCGGCATCGACGTACAGCGCCTCGCGGTAGGCGTCGATCGCGGTCTCCCACTCTTCGAGCTCGGCGTGGGCGGCCCCCTTGTTCACCCACGCCTCCTGCCGGATCGAGTCGTCGTCGGTGAACTGCGCCGCGCGGTCGAAGGTATCGACGGCCTGCTCGTACCGCTGGATACCCATGTACGAGAGTCCCACGTCGATCAGCCCGTCCGCGTCGACGTCCTCGGCGACGCTCTGCCGGCGGTCGAGCGTGTCGGCGATGACGCGTGAGTCGACGGGATCCCCTCTCCCTCCGAGAACTGATGGTCGTCGCGTTCGTCGGTCATTGTATCTGTTGGGGTGTTGAGCGGCAAAAGCGCTACGTCCGCCGTGTCTCGTGGTAGGCCTATTCCGTGCGGCTGCGGTGCTGACCTGCGGCAAGCCCCGAGCGCAGTCAGCCCGCTCGCAAAAGCCGAGAGACGCCGCGACGACTACGGCGTCTCGCCGCCGAACTGCTCGATAAGCTCCGGAACCACGTCGAAGAGATCGTCGACGATGGCGTAGTCGGCGATGTCCATGATCGGCGCGTTCGGGTCGGTGTTGATCGCGACGATCGTGTCCGATCCCTTCATCCCGGCGACGTGCTGGACGGCCCCGGAGATCCCCACGGCGATGTACACGTCGGGGGTGACGACCTTGCCGGACTGGCCGACCTGTCGGTTCTTCGGGAGCCAGCCGTTATCGACGATCGGCCGGGACGAAGAGAGCGTCGCGCCGAGCGCGTCGGCAAGCGCCTCCACCAGCGGAAGGTTGTCCTCCTCCTCGATCCCGCGACCGACGGAGACGAGCACGTCGGCGTCGGCGATGTCCACGTCGCCGGAGCCGACCTCCTCGAAGCCGGTGACCGTCGAGCGCACCGCCGACTCGTCCAGATCGAAGTCGAACGGCGTGATCTCGGCGTCACCGGTCCCCTCGGCTTTCGCCCACTCGGCGGGGCGGATGGTGAGCGCGAACCGGTCGGCGTCGATCTCGACGGTCGTCTCGACCTTCCCGCCGTACTGTTCGCGGGTGATCTCCGGCGTGCCGGTGGCGTCGATGGCAACGGCGTCGGTGACGAGCGGCACGTCGAGCCTGCCGGCGACGGCAGGTGCGAAATCCAGCCCGTTCACGGTGTTGGGCACGAGCAGGGCGTCCGGCTCGTGGCTCTCGGCCAACGCGGTGACGGCCTGCGTGTAGACGTCGTGGTTGAACTCCTCGCCCACGGCGACGGTGTGGACTGTATCGACGCCCTCGCGGTTCAGCTGATCGGCGTAGCGCTCCACGTCGCCGCCGATGACGGCGAGATGCAGCTCGCTGCCCAGATCGTCGGCGAGACGCCGACCGGCGGTGATCAGCTCGAAGGAGGGAGCGCGAAGCTCGCCGCGACGGTGTTCGGTGACGGCGAGGACCGTCATCCCTCGACCACCCCCGAATCGCGGAGGAAGCCGGCAAGCTCCCCGGCGGTCTCGTCGGCCGATCCCTCCCAGACGATGGCGTCGCTCTCGCTCTCCGGCTCGTACATCGAGGTGAGTTCGACCGGACTATCGACGACCGACTCGTCGAGACCCAGATCGTCCAGCGTTCGCACGTCGAGCGGCTTGCGCTGTGCCTGTCGGATCCCGCGCAGCGAGGCGTACCG
>PXQU01000015.1 GCA_003021785.1 Halobacteriales archaeon QH_7_65_31
TCGAGCTTATCAGCGTCGAAGAGCAGCTTCGCCTCTATCGTCTCTGGATCGGGAGAGCTTACCCGGATGCTATGTGCTCGTAGACAGTGCTCGATAGCTGTGATCTGGTCAGTCATCACATCTTCCTCTCCAAGAAGGGTGGTGGCTTCGTTGGCTGCCCATTCGTCGTGATCATCAATCTCTCCAACTCGTTCGAGTGGCCGGCCAATATCGTGAAACCATGCTGCTGAAGCCAGAATCTCTTGATCAACACTGTCTGGATGCTGGTTCGCAAGCTGGAGCGAGACGTCACGTACTCGTTTCGCGTGGAAAATATCGTGTGCGGGGAAGGCATCCTCATAGTACGGAAGCGAAAGTTCTCGCGAAAGGGGGCCTAATCTGGAGGGCATTACTTCAATAATTACTGACTGGCGCTTAGTGATTACGAGGTATACATACAAACTGAGCAGGTGGTTCATTCCCAATAGTCCTGAAATCAACCATCTTATGAACTGTCTCATGATACTCTGTCCTCGTTATATCCCAACTGTTCGCTTATCGTTATTCGACGGTGACGACGATGTCGATGGTTACAGCGACACTGCCGAGCGACTCACAGACACCGACCGTTGTGCGTGCCAGATACGCCTTTATCGAGTTCGCCGCCACACTTCGATTGTAAGAACACTCAACTAAGATACTCTCCCCAATCTCTATTGCTAAGATCGAGACTCATTACAGGGATGAGTAGCTTCTCTACAGAGAATTCACCGGAACCCTTAATTGAGAAAATAATCAATCAAGCAGCGATGGCACAAGCGACGAATCGACTCCGACGCTATCTCGACGACGAACTCGGGGAGTGTCGCAGCGAGGACATCGAGCGACGGCTCGACGAACTCGACACCCTCCAAGCGGCGCTCGGACAGCCACAGGTAGACGCCGAACTGGGCGTCGTCTCGGCGCTCGCCAACGAGACGCGATACACGCTCGTCCGCGTCCTCGTCGCCGCACGGGAGGAGCTCTGTGTCTGTGAACTGAATGCGGTCGTCGATGTGACAGAGAGCGGGCTCAGTCACGCGCTCTCGCAGCTCGTCGACGCGGGGCTGGTCGATGGCCGGAAAGATGGCCGGTGGAAGAAGTACCGTGCGACCAACCGCGCCGTCGCGCTCGTCACCGTGCTGGAGGGGAGCGTGAGCGATGCGTAACGCCGACGCGCACGACCACGGCCCGAACTGCGACTGTGAGAGCTGTGGTGACCCGCGCTCGATGGACTTCCTCGACAAGTATCTCACCGTCTGGATCTTCGGCGCGATGGCAATCGGTGTCGGACTCGGCTTCGCCGCGCCGTCGGTGACCCAGCCGATTCAGGACCTCCGTCTCGTCGAGCTTGGTCTCATCCTGATGATGTATCCGCCGCTGGCGAAGGCCGACTACTCGCAGCTCCGAGCCGTGTTCAGCAACTGGCGGGTACTCGGACTGAGTCTCGTCCAGAACTGGTTAATCGGCCCGACGCTGATGTTCGGGCTCGCGGTCGTCTTCTTCAGCGGGCTCGTTCCCGGCCTCCCGTCACGTCCGGAGTACTTCCTCGGACTGGTGTTCATCGGGATGGCCCGGTGTATCGCGATGGTGTTGGTCTGGAACGAACTCGCCGACGGATCGACGGAGTACGTGACGGGGCTGGTCGCGTTCAACAGCCTCTTTCAGATCATCACCTACGGGGTGTACGTCTGGTTCTTCGCGCTGTTTCTCCCGCCGCTGCTCGGGATGGAGTCGCTGGTCGCCGGCATCACGGCCTTCGATGTCACGCCGATACAGGTGTTCGAGGCGATCGTGGTCTTCCTCGGGATACCGTTCGCTGGCGGCTTCCTGACGCGGTACGTCGGAACCCGCGTGAAAAGCGAGGCTTGGTACGACGACGAGTTCGTCCCGAAGATCGATCCGCTGACGCTCGTCGCGCTCCTGTTCACCGTGGTCGTGATGTTCGCCACGCAGGGGGCGACCATCGTCGCCTCGCCGGGCGACGTTCTGTTGATCGCCGTGCCGCTGACCATCTACTTCGTCGTGATGTTCCTCGTGAGCTTCGGGATGGGCCGCGGTATCGGCGCGGACTACTCGACGACGACCGCTATCGGCTTCACGGCTGCCTCGAATAACTTCGAGCTCGCGATCGCCGTCGCGGTCGCCGTCTTCGGCGTCGGCTCCGGAGTCGCCTTCGCGACCGTCGTCGGCCCGCTCATCGAAGTGCCGGTGCTCCTCGCGCTGGTCAACGTCGCCCTCTACTTCCAGCAGCGGTTCGACTGGGGAGACTTCGACACCGGGAGCCTCGATACGTCGGCGTCTGATCCGACGACCGACGACTGACACCACCAGACAGATGTCTACTGACACCGACTCGGCTGCCTCGATTCGTATCGCCTTCGTGTGCGTGCAGAACGCCGGTCGGTCACAGATGTCCGCGGCGTTCGCGGAACGCGAACGCGAGCGTCGCGGTCTCGATGACCGCGTCGAGATCCTGACCGGCGGGACGAGTCCGGCCGATCAGGTCCACGACGAGGTGATCGACGCCATGGAGGGGGTCGGATTCGATCTCTCCGACAGGACGCCACGAGCGCTCACGCCCGAGGAGCTCCGCTCGTGCGACTACGTCGCGACGATGGGCTGTTCGACCCTCGACGTTGGAGCGGTCGGCGACGACGTCGATCTCCGCGACTGGGCGCTCGACGATCCCGACGGACGGGAGCCGGACCGGGTGCGCGAGATTCGCGACGAAATCGAGGGGCGTGTGACGGCTCTCTTCGACGAGATCAGTCGCTCGAAGTAGTCCGTACTGAATCCGCTGCTCCCGTGACGGCTCCGCTTATCCCTCGGTCGTTTCCGCTGTGTCGTGCACAGACACAGCCGAGACGACGAACCGGCGACCTCAGCGGTAGGCCGTGAACTCCTCGCCGAACAGCAGGAAGTAGCCCGTTCCGACGACGCCGATGACTGCCGCGATGGTGAACGCGATCTCGGGACTGACGAACTCCCACAGATAGCCGCCGAGGGCGGCACTCGGAATGACGACGGTGTTTCGCAGGAGATAGTACGTACCGGTGACCCGCCCGCCGTCGCCCTGTTCGGCGGGCCCGACGATCAGTGCCTTGTGAGAGGGTAGCCCCGCGAACCGCAACCCGGAGAACGCGAAGACGAGGACCATCGCCCACTGGAGCGGCACGATCGGGGCGAGGACCGCCGGCCCGCCGATGAGGACGACCGGGAACAGCGCGTAGACGGCGAATCCGACCGCGACGACGGGCTTGAGACCGATCCGCTCGGCGAGCTTCGCCGCCGGCGCCATCGAGAGGAGAGCGATCAGCATCTCGACGCCGAGCAGATAGCCGAAGAACGCCTCCGGCGAGAGATCGACCGCGTACGAGAGACCGGCCAGCGAAATAGTCGTCTCGAAGCCGACCTGATACAACTGGGTGATCACCAGCACGAAGAAGACGTACACCATCCCGTTGGCGAACCGGACGAGCGTGTCGCCGATCAGGAGCGGGCGAAGCGGATCGGGCATCTCCCGCAGATCGCGCTTGATCTGCTCGATCCCCTCGAAGGAATCACCGAGGGAGTCCTCGCCGGCGTCGTAGAGGAGATGCTGGGCGACGGTCCCGACGATCCCGAACCCCACAGCGACGGCGAGGACGTACTGGAAGCTCACCGTGAAGCTCGACTGGAGGTCGATGAGGACGGCCGCGAGCACCGGTCCGACGAGAAAGGCTGTCCGGCGGAACGTCTCCGTGCTGGCGAAGCCGGCGGCCAGCCGCGAGGGGTCGGTCGCTTGCTTGACGACCGCGAACGTCGCCCCCAGTCCGAACGACTTCCACCCCTGTGCGAGCAGCAGCCCGACGAAGATCCACACCCACGGCTGGATCGTCACGCCGGCGACGGTGATCACGCCGAGACTCGGCGCGACTAACCAGACTCCGAAGCCGAGCGTCGAGATCAGTCCGAACAGCGTGAGCGCGTACCGCGAGCCGATCCGATCGGAGATCGCACCGCCCGGATACGGAAACACGGCCGAGATGACGTTCCCGACGGTCCCGAACAGCCCGACCACGAACCCCGAGGCGCCGAGCGCGACGATGTACTCCGGGAGGAACCGGCTCGTCATCTGGAAGCCGAGACTGAACGCGAACATCGCCAGCGACAACACCAGTACGTCACGCTGCAGCGCGAAGAACTGCCGAACGGTGTCCAGTGGACTCGTGTTCTCGACGTCGACGGAGATCTGTTCCTCGCTCATCGATCGTTACGACGCCGGGCTACTGGTTCGCGTGCGCTGTCTCAGTGTGAACGTCTGGTCCGCGTGCTACCGTCTGCTGTTCGGATAGCCCACCCGGCCATGATACTCACAGGGTGAACGCCCCGGCATATATAGGTTCAGACGGAGAGCGGATGGACAGTTCGCAGCCCCGTCGGCCACGACTGCTGCTATCGCCCTCGGGTGTGTCACATACCGAATAGCTTCAGGGAGTCCTTGTCGAACGAGGACTTCGAGAACAGGGAGACGACGTCTCCCGGCTGGACGACGGTACTTCCCTTCGGTGTGAGCACGTCCCCGCCCCGTTCGATGCCGACGACGAGCACCTCATCGGCGAGCAAGCCCTCGTCGACAGCCGCTTCGATCGTCATACCCGCTATCTTGGCGTCTTCCGAGACGGTGAACTCGACGACCTCGGCGTCTCCGGCGAGACTCATGAAGTCCGTCAGCGACGGTCCCTTCGGTACGCTCTCCGGCCCGAACGGAGCGTACGGAGCGCGGTACTCGTCTTCGATCACGCTCTCGTCGTCGATCTCCAACCCGAGATCCGAGAGCTTGTGTGCGATCTGCGTGATCTCGTCGGTGTCAGCACCGACGGCGGTGATCACCAGGTTCGAAGAGCCTGCCATCAGCTCCCTCGCAGTTAACACGCCGCGGATCTCCATCACGGACTGCGCGAGCCGCTTGCGGTCCGGAATGGCCGCCGTACACATAAACTGATACTTCACGTACGACTCGATCGATTTGTAATCGATATCCGCGAGATAGCCGCGGAGCGTCCCCTGCGCTTCGAGCTGCTCGATCCGGTTCCGGATCGTCGCCGAGGTTACGTCGGTCTCGGCGGCGATATCTGATGTCGTCGTGTTCCGAGCGTCTACCGATAGATAGTAGAGAATGCGCTTGTCGATCTCGTCGATGCGATTAGCCACACGAGAGCTACGATTAGCGGTAGTAAAGTGTCTTTCCTGTCGTCTGCGCGGTCGTGAGACGATCCTGTTCGATCGGCTCGATGGGTCGTACGGCTGTCCGCTCAGTGGTGTACAGCGGTGGAACTGCATGGGCGTTGACTGGTGGGTCTGCTTACAGCCCATTGCCTCCGGGTGGACGGTGGAATTTCGCTCTGGCAAAATTCGCGGGAGAAATATTTCCCCAGAGCGAAACGGATACCCAATGTTTATGACTGAGACAAGCTCACGGTAGGGTACTCCGACTACACACGAACCTTCGGGACAGTCCACAGAACACCCGGTAGGCGGCGGAATTCACCCGTGAGCGAACCGCGGAAAAATCAACATCTCATGAGTTCATTACAGACCGATACACCGGAAGCGGTTCTTCCAGTCGGTGTTACTCCGACGCCGATCCGCCCGGGGCGCGAAGCGAGTCAAATGCGTTGGGATCGGTTACCGAGCTAACTTAGATAGATCAACACTACACATGTATATCATCATCGTTGGAGCAGGCGACATCGGCACACCGCTGATCGACATCGCGACTCGATCCGGAAACGAAGTCGTCGTCATCGAACGAGACACGCGAAAGGCCGACGAGATCGCCAGCGGCTACGACTGTCTGGTTCTCGACGCGGACGCGACTGTCAAAGCGACGCTGGACGATGCCGGCGCCGACCGGGCCGACGCGATCATCTCGACGACCGATCAGGACGCGACGAACGTCATGGTCTGTCTGCTCGCGACGGAGTTCGACGTTCCGGGGATCACGTCGGTCGTCCACAACGCAGAGCATATGAACCTCTTCCGTCAGATCGGCGTGAATACGATCGAGAACCCACAGCAGCTCATCGCGGGCTATCTGTACCGGGCGGTCTCCAGACCCGCGATCGTCGACTACATGGAGGTCGGCGACGAGGCGGAGGTCTTCGAGATCACGGTGACCGACGACGCCCCGATCGCCGGCACGACGCTCACGGAAGCCGGTGATGCAGACCTACTTCCGGACGACGCTCTGATCGTCGCTATCGAGCGCGAGAGCCGTACCAAACCGCTGACGCCTCGCGGGGACACCCGGATCGAGGCGAACGATCTGTTGACCGTCTACTCCGCGACCGGCGCGGAGCCGGGCGTCACGGAGATCTTCGGTCATCACGGAGAGCAGCCGGCGTAACCGAGAATCAGATACAGTTCCCAATATGTCTACGTTATCCACTGGTCGACTCGACGCTGTGACGGCTTCGAAGACGATCGTGAGAGATGTCGGTGCGCTTCAGGTGCTCGTCGGCGGGCTGATGCTCGTCCCGGTGCTCGTCTCCTTGGCGTATCAGGAATGGTACAGTGCGCTGTCGTTTCTGACTGCGGCGGGGATCACGGCGTTTGCCGGCGGGGCCGCGTACAAGCTGTGTGAGGACGCGCCCGAGCCGAAGCGTCACCACGCGATGATCGTCGCCGCGCTCGGATGGTTCGCCACGGCGGCGTTCGGCGCTCTCCCGTTCATCATCGGCGCGCACGTCACGCCGCCGGCAGTGCTCGAATCGTTCGTGCCGGCGGGCGCGAGCTATCAGTCGAGTCTACTCAACTTCAAGAACCCCCTGCACGCCCTCTTCGAGAGCATGAGCGGCTACACGACGACCGGGCTGACGATGAGCGTCCACGAGCCGTCCGTCGGACACGGGTTCCTCTGGTATCGCTCCCAGATGCAGTGGATCGGGGGAGCGGGGATGATCGTCCTGTCGCTCGCGATCCTCCGACAGCCACGCGGCACGGCGGGGCTCTCGCTGTACCAGTCGGAGGCACGGAGCGAGCAGCTACGACCGAGTATCGCGGGGACCGCCCGCGCGATCTGGAAGATATACGTCGGCATCACCGCACTGGTCGCCGTCTACCTCGCGGCCGCGACGTTCCTCGTACAGCCGGGCTACGGGATCGAGAACACCCTGTTCGACGCGATCAACCACGCGATGACCGGACAGTCCACCGGCGGGTTCAGTACGCTGGACGACTCCATCGCCGGCTACGGCTCCTACGCGATGGAGGTCGTCCACATCCCGGCGATGATCACGGGTGCGATCTCGCTCCCGGTCTACTACGGCGTCCTCTCCGAACGAGATCTCCGTGCGTTCACCCGGGATTCGCAGGTCAGAGTCCTGTTCGGCATGTTCGCCGTCGGTGTGATCGGTCTGACGGCGTTTCTCGCACGGTGGGTCGGCGTTCCGTACAACGGCGATCCCGTGGGGTATCTCGGACGCGTCGCGACGAGTCAGGCGTTCCGTGACGGGCTGTTCCAGTTCATCAGCGCACAGACGACGACCGGCTGGCAGACGTCGGCGATTGGCGACTGGAACAGCGGCGCTGTCATGTTCATCGTCCTCGGTGCGATGCTCATCGGCGGGGCTGCCGGCGCGACCGTCGGCGGGATCAAGATCATTCGCGGCTACGTCATCGGCCGCGGAATCAGCTGGGAGGTCACCCGCGTCTTCCTCCCAGAACACGCCGTCGACGACCTCCGAATCGGCGGCGAGACCTCCAGCGCAGACGAGGCCAACGACGAGATCCGCGCTGTGGCGACCTTCGCGTTCACGTATCTCATCCTGTTGGCGCTCTCGCTGTTCGTCCTCCTCGCGGTCTTACCCGGTGAGTTCACCCTCGCAGACGCGATCTTCGAGGTGGCGACCGCACAGGGGACCGTCGGGCTCTCTTCGGGCATTACCGGCCCGAGCATGTCGGTCGTTGGAGAGGCTCTGTTCATCTTCCAGATGTGGGTGGGCCGTCTCGAAATCATCCCCGTGTTGGTGCTGCTACGCAGCATCTTCAGGCGGTGATCCGCGTGCACGACCCGACTGCCGCCAGCACGCCCGTGCTCGACGTTCCCGGGCCGCCTCCGGTCACCCGATCAACTCGTACCGTCTCACAACCACCAGCCGTTCCACACAACCACAAATGTACATCGTTGTCGTCGGCGCAGGTCGTACCGGAAGCAAAGTCATCGAGCTCGCGACACAGGACGAGCACGAGGTCGTCGTCGTCGAGCAGGAGCAGGAGCTGGCCGAGCGGGCGAGCGCGACCTACGACTGCATGGTCATCAACGCAGACGCGGCCTCCAAGGAGATCATGCTCGAAGCGGGGATACAGGAGGCAGACGCGCTGATCTCCACCGCAGCGAGCGATTCGGTGAACCTCATGATTCAGATGCTCGGGAAGCAGTACGGCGTCGAGACGCTCGTCAGCTCGATCAACGAGCCGCAACACATGGAGCTGTTCGGTGATCTGGGCGTGAACATCGTCGAAAGTCCACACGAGCTCAACGGACAGTATCTCTACCAGGCCGTTCAACGCCCCGCTATCCAGGACTTCATGCGGGTCGGCGGCGGGGGAGAGATCTTCGAGCTGACGGTCGACGAGGGCGCGCCGATCGCCGGACTCAGCCTGACCGACGCCGACGCCGACGGGCTCCTCCCCGAGGAGACGGTGATCGTGGCGATCGTTCGCGACGACGAGCTGTACATACCGCGCGGGGAGTCCGCTATCCGAGCAGGTGACACGGTGACGATCTTCGCGAAAGACGGAGCCAGCGATCGTATCACGGACACGTTCACGGGGAACTGATCATGGTCCACGGCAGGGGAGCTACCGTTCCGGTCACCGCTCCGGAGCTGTCCGCTGAATCTGAGACGGACTCGCACGGATACGGTGGACAGGTCATCCACCGACCGGAGTACACCGTCGTCGTGCCGATCGTCAGCGACCTGTTCGACGACAGCCCCGGAATCAACGCTCGCCGGCTGGTTCAGACGGCAGTCCGCGATCGAGCGGGTGCGAGCGTACGCACGAGCCGACGCCGAAGAGCGAAGCGAGCAGCGGCTCCCTGACGCCGTCGCCGAGCGACGGAAGCAGCTGGCACGGATCGCGGAGGTCGCCGGGGAGATCGACCCGGACGTGTCCGTACGAGCGTCAGTGCGTGTCGTGCCCGACACGACGGAGGGGATTCTCACCGCTCTCGACAGCGACAGCCGGACGGCCGTTCTCCTCCTCCGGGAGACCGAACGCGAAGAGAGCTGGCTGTTGGGCAAGAGCACGATCGATACGGTACTCGACGAGGCCGAGTGTGACGTGTTCGTGGAGAACGTCGGCGTCCGGAACGGCGAAGACACGCTGTACGTCCCTGATACCGACGACCACACCGTCGCCCCGCTGGCTGCGTCGGAGGCGGAGACGATCGAATCGATACTCCTTCCGGTGGGCACGGGACCCCACGCCGCACTCGCCTCGGAGGCGGCTCGGGCGGTCGCTCGCGCGTTCGACGCGTCGGTCACGGTGTTACACGTCGTCTCACCCGACGCCTCCGGAAAGGAGCGGAGCGACGCGAGAGACCTGCTGACGTTCGCGGAGTACGTTCTCGGGTCCGAGGTGGACGCAGCGACCGAACTCCGCGCGGCCTCGGACCCGACCGCCGCCATCATCGACGCGGCCCGGAAGCACGACCTCACGTCGATCGGATCACCGGAACGGAAGTTCGAACTGCGCGATCTGGTGTTCGATCCGGTACAGGAGGCCCTCGTCGGGCAGAACGACGTTAGCGTCCTGATGGGACGTGACGCCGACCAGACGACGCGCTCGCTCTACTACCAGTACTCGCGGGCGATGGGAGAGTCAGACGCGGACGACTCCGAGTGAACCACCGCAGTACGGGGTGTCGGGGGTAAGCTTCGAATATCATAAATGGGCCTGTCTCAAACGCTGGTTCTGTGCTGCTACCGAATCGGAGGGTGAGCCGACAGACCACTGCCCGTGACCCCGTCGCCGCGTGGCTATGCTGAGGGTCAACACGGATACAGTCGCCCGCGATGTCGGTCGGATCGTGCAGGCCGTCTCGCTCATGATGGTCGTCTCGACCGTTATCGCGGCCCTCAACGGAGAGTTCTACACGATTCCCGCCTTCGGCGTCTCCGCGCTCGTCATGGCAGGGATCGGGACGGGACTGGTCCGACAGTACCGGGGTGCGGCTCCCCCGGAGAAGCGCGACGCGATGGTCACTGCGGCGACGGCGTGGGCCGTCGTCGGCGCTCTCGGCGGACTGCCGTTCCTGTTCATCGCTTGGACGATCCAGCTTGATCCGTTCCCGGTCTGGGCGAACACCCCGGCGATGGACGCGACCACGGCGGTCTTCCTCTCGCCGCTCGATGCGGTGTTCGAGAGCATGAGCGGGTTCACCGGAACCGGGCTCACCGTGGCGACCGTCGAGGAGAAGCTCCCGCGGGCGCTCCACTGGTGGCGGTCGTTCATCGAGTGGGTCGGCGGCGTCGGAGTGATCGTCCTGACCGTGGCCATCCTCCGACGGGGCGGCGGGAGCAGCGGATCGTACACGCTCTACGAGAGCGAGGCGCGCTCGGAGAAGATTCACCCGAGCATCGTGACGACGGTTCGCGAGATCTGGAAGATCTTCGTCGGCCTGACCATCGGCTCGATCGTGTTATTCCTCCTCGTCGGTATGCCGCTGTGGGACGCGATCAACCACGGCATGACCGGCATCGCCACCGGCGGCTTCTCCGTCCACGCGGCGTCGATCGGCCACTACGACAGCCCGCTGATCGAGTACGCGACCGTGCCGGTGATGGTCGCGGGGAGTATCGCGTTCCCCGTCCACTACCTGATCGCCAAGGGGAAGCTGCGGAACTTCTACACGGATCTACAGACGCGGTGGGTGTTCATCTGGTTCGCGATCGGATCGATCGCGTTGACCGCGATACTGTACGCGAACGGCCAGTACGCGACGTTCGAGGAGACCTTCCGCGTGAGCCTGTTCCAGTTCGTCTCCGCCACGTCGAACACCGGCTTCGGAAGTGCGACGATCGGCGAGGGCACGGGACAGGTCTGGAGCGCCGGCGCGACCCTGTTGGCGTGTCTGGGGATGCTCACGGGCGCAGCGGCCGGATCGACGGTGAGCGGGCTCAAGCTGATCCGCGTGCTGACGCTCATCAAAGGAACGGTCTGGCAGATCCGGGACGTGTTCCAGCCGGACTCCGCGGTTCGGTATCTGCAGCTCGGCGAGCGGAAACTGAACGAGACACAGGCCCAACGCGAGTACACCGAGGCGACGGTCGTCTTCCTCCTCTGGATCACGTTCCTGGCGATCGGCGTCGCCGTGCTCCTGCGCGTCCTCTCGCCGGCACATCCGATCGAGTACGTCATCTTCGACGTGATGAGCGCCCAGAGCAACGTCGGGCTGGACTCCGGGATCACCGGAGCGACGATGCCCGACACCGCCAAGATGATGCTGATCGTCAACATGTGGGTCGGTCGCCTCGAAATCATCCCCATCGCGGTGCTGCTCGGTGCGGTGTTCCAGCGGCTCGATCTCTACCGCTGAGGGTCGCGTCCGCGCTCGGCGTCGACGGCCGTTCAGCCGATCTCGACCCGCACGATGAATCCGAGATCGACGACTCCCTTGTCCGCCTCTAGATCGAGCGCGTCCCCGATCGCTCGAACTCGTACGTCGTTCGGAGCCGAGCCTCACTCGAACTCCGGGAGGTCATCCGGCGGCTCGAACGAGGACTCCCAGTCGATGTACTCTGTCTTCAACACGTCACAGACCAGCTGGCCGAACTCCGTCAGCCCGGCGTTGATCCGCGAGACGCGCGACCACGACGCCAGCTCCGGGTGTAGCTCTCGTTCCCGCCAGTCTTCCGGCAGCCCGGGGGCGTGATAGCCGACTCTGTCGGCGAAGTCGTCCCAGAAGAAGTCGAACTCGCCCGTCAGCCCGAGGTCGCGAACGATCGCCCACTCCGGCTCCTCGACCGGCGTGTCCGTCGCCCACTGCTCGAAGGCCTCGGTCCACGCGCCCTCGCGGAGCAGCTCCTGTAGCTCCTCGCGGCGGTACTCGTCGCTCTGCGGATCGGTGTCGTCGTAGCTCCCGGCGTCCGCGCCGACGGCGAGCTCGGGAACCGGTGGCGGCGACACGTCGAGGGTCATACCGGTCGTACGACCCCTGCAGCCAAAACCGTCGGGATGCTCACTCGTCGTCGAGCTTCGACGAGATATCCGCGAGCTGCTCGCGGCGCTGGTTCAGCGCGCGCTCGCGCAGCGCCTCCTCGTTCGGCGTCTCACAGACGAGCTCCGGTACGGCTGTCGGAGCGCCGTCGTCGTCGAGCGCGACGAAGGTCAAGAACGATGTCGTGGTGGCGCGTGACTCGCCGACGCGGGGGTCTTCTGCGCGCACGTCGACCCGCACGTCGACGCTCGTCTCACCGGCGTTGAAGACGTACCCCTCGATGACGGCCACCTCGCCGAGATCGATCGGTGAGAGGAAATCGACGTGATCGATCGAGGCGGTGACACACTGGTTGCCGGCAAACCGCATCGCTGCGACCGCACCGCAGATATCCATCCAGTGTAGCACCGCCCCACCGAGCGCGCGCCCGAGGTTGTTCGTGTCGTCCGGCAACAGCAGCTCCGTCATCTCCGTGAAAGAGTCGGTGAGCCGAGTGTCGTCCATACCGTGTCGTCGTTCCCACTGGGAAAGGCGGTTGTGGTCTCTGCCGGATCGGCCCGCAGCGATCGTCGTCCGTCGAGCACAGCCCGACAGCTACAAACGCCCGGCGGCGAACAGTGTCTCAATGAGCGAGGAGCCGCCCGCCGGGGAGGGTGCGGTTCGACTGGTCGGAACTGCCCACGTCTCCGCCGACAGCGTCGACGAGGTCGAGCGCGTCATCGAGACCGAACGACCGGACGTGGTCGCCGTCGAACTTGATGACGGTCGCTACCGGCAGATGAAAGGCGACACGCCGGAGGACCTCGACACCGCGGATCTCCTCCGTGGCAACACGGTCTTCCAGTTCCTCGCGTACTGGCTCCTCTCGTACGTGCAGGCGCAGCTCGGCGACGAGTTCGACATCACGCCCGGTGCGGATATGCTCGCCGGCGTCGAGACCGCAGAGCGGCTCGGCATCGACGTCGCCCTCGTCGACCGCGATATTCAGATGACCGTGCAGCGGTTCTGGGCGCGGCTGTCGAGCGTCGAGAAGCTGAAGCTCGTCGGCTCGCTCGCGCTCGGAGCAGGTGACCCCATCGCCGTCGGACTCGGAGTAGGCGGTGCGCTCGGACTCGTCCTCGCGCTCCCCGTCGTTGCGTTCGCCGGCCCGGTCTTGGCTCCGGCGAGCATCGCTCTCCCGACGATACTCCTGCTCGCCGTCGATTTCGTCTTCGTCACTGCCCTCATTGGCGGGGGCATCGGACTGCTGCTCGTCGCGCTGTTCGTTCTCACCGCGCCCGACGACGACGAGATCGAGGAGTTCGATATCTCTGAGCTTACCGACACGGACGTCGTCTCGGCGATGATGGAGGAGTTCCGGCAGTTCTCACCCGGCGGTGCGGAGGCGCTCATCGACGAGCGTGACGCCTTCATCGCCCATCGGCTCGTCGCCCTCCGTGAGTCGGGCAAGGAGGTCGTCGCCGTCGTCGGAGCCGGCCACCGAGCGGGGATTCAGTCGTATCTCGACGCCCCCGAGACGCTCCCGCCACACGACTCACTGGTCGGCACACAGGAGTCCGGCTTCTCCGTCTACAAGCTGTTCGGCTATCTGTTCACGCTCGGCTTTCTGGTCTTCTTCGTCCTCCTCGTAATCGCGACGATCACTGGTGTCGAGGGGGCCTCAGGCGAGTTCCTGCTCCGTGTCTTCGGCGCGTGGTTCCTCGTCAACGCCGTCTTCGCCACCCTCCTCGCGAAGCTCGGGGGCGCACACTGGACGTCTGCGGCGACCGGCGGTGCGGTCGCGTGGCTCACGTCGATCAACCCGCTGCTCGCGCCCGGCTGGTTCGCCGGCTACGTCGAGCTTCGCTACCTGAACGTGAACGTCGGCGACATCTCGACGCTGAACGAGCTGGCGGGCAACGAGGAGCTGCCGATCCGGACGCTCGTCGGCAGGATGCGACGCGTACCGCTGTTCCGGCTCATCGCCGTCGTCGCGCTGACGAACGTCGGCTCCTTCGTCGGGACGATCGTCTTCGGGACCGTCTTCATCCGCTATCTGTTCGCCGGTCTCGGCGGCCCAGAGGGGGTGATACGGCTGATGAGACAGGCGGTCCAGAACAGCATCGACATCATCATCGGGCTGGTATGAACGTCCAGTTTTACCCCGGCGAGCGACGGGACTTCCTCGCCGCGTGGGGACTGCTGTCGATCGCGTTCACCTTCTTCATCGTCCGGGTGGGGCCGTACACGCTCATCCCGCGACCGACGGTCTCGATACCGTATCTGACGGCCGTGTTCGGCGCGACGATGGCGACCGTCGGCGTCGGCTTCCTCGCACACGAGCTGGCACACAAGCTCGTCGCCGTCCGATTCGGGCAGACGGCCGTCTTTCGTGCCGACTACACGATGTTAGGACTCGCCGTCGTCGGCGGACTGGCGGGGTTCCTCTTTGCCGCGCCCGGAGCCGTCCATCACCGCGGTCGCATCACGCCTCGCGAGCACGGACTCATCGCGGTCGCTGGGCCGGCGATCAATCTCGCACTCGTCGCGCTGTTTCTCCCGTTTCTCCTGCTCGGCGGGTTCATCGGTGTGACGGCGCAGTTGGGGGTCACGGTCAACGGGCTGCTGGCCGGGTTCAACATGATCCCGTTCGGCCCGCTCGACGGCGCGACCGTCCGCAAACAGTGGCGAACGGTCGAGTTCGCGGCGGCGTTCCTCCTCTGTGCCGGCGTCGCGGTCGCGACCCTGCTGTTCGTCGGCTTCCCCTTCTGACCGGGACCGCAACCACTTTGCGCCGGTCGTGACGACTACGCGTATGACAGAGGCGGGCGACGACGACAGCGAGGAACTCACGTACGCCGAGTCGGGCGTCGATATCGCGGCGAGCGAGGCGGCGACGGCCGCGCTCGTCGGTGCGGTCGGTGAGTTCGAGGGGGACTACGCCGGAATGGTCCCCGTCGGCGACGACCGGTATCTCGCGCTCGCGACCGACGGCGTCGGGACGAAGCTCCTCGTAGCCGAGGCCCTCGGTGACTACTCGACGGTCGGTATCGACTGTATCGCCATGAACGTGAACGACCTCGTGGCCGCGGGAGCCACGCCGGTCGCGTTCGTCGATTACCTCGCGGTCGACGAACCGGACGAGGGGTTCACCGCGCAGATCGGTGCGGGGCTCGACGAGGGGGCACGCCGGGCGGAGATCGCGCTCGTCGGCGGCGAGACGGCCGTGATGCCGGAGGTCGTGAAGGGGCTGGACCTCGCTGGAACCTGTGCCGGTCTCGCGACCGACGCGGAGCTGTTCGACGGGGACGCGCAGGTGGGTGACGCGCTCGTCGGCTGGCCGTCCTCGGGTATCCACTCGAACGGACTCACCCTCGCACGAGCGGCAGTGACGCGCGACGGCGGGGGCTACGACGACCCGTTCCCGTCTGAGGGATACGACACCGTCGGCGAGGCGTTGCTGGAGCCGACGCGCATCTACACTGATCTCTTGGCTCCCCTCCGCGACGCCGAGACGCACGCCTGTGCGCATCTCACCGGCGGCGGCTGGCGGAACCTCTCCCGGATGGGCGACCGCGCCTACGTAGTGACCGACCCGTTCGACCCACAGCCGGTGTTCGAGTTCGTCCAAGAGCGAGGGTCGGTGAGCGACGCAGAGATGCACCGCACGTTCAACATGGGGACCGGCTTCGTCGCGGCGCTGCCGGAGGACGACGCAGAACGGGTCGTCGCTGAAACCGACGGCCGAGTCATGGGGACCGTCCGGGCGGGCGACCGCGTCGAGATCCGGGGGCTCTCGCTGTAGGGAGCGTTTTGTGATCGGGGCGTCATTGACGCGTATGGCAATCGCCGATACGGCAGAGCAGGTGAGCGAGCAGAATCTATTTATTACGGTTTCCGGGTCCCCGGGATCGGGGGTGACGACACTGTGTCGGGGGCTCGCCGACGCGCTCGGCTGTGGCTACGTCTCCGGGGGCGAGCTGTTCCGCGAGGTCGCCGAAGAGCGCGGGCTGAGTCTCTCACAGCTCACCGCACGGGCCGGTGAATCGGAGGAACTCGACCGCGAACTCGACCAGCGGCTCCGCACGATCGCGGAGACGTGGGGGACGGCCAACAAGGGGTTCATCCTCGAATCCCGGCTCGCCGGCTGGCTCGCGGGCAACCGCGCGGATCTCCGGATCTGGCTCGACGCGCCCGAGGAGGTCCGTCTCGACCGCACGGCAGACCGCGAGGAGATGGCCGCCGAGATGCAGGTCCGCGAGGCGGTCGATGCGGCCCGCTACGACTCCTACTACGGAATCGACATCGACGACCGCTCTATCTACGATCTCGCGCTCAACAGCGCACGCTGGGGGGAGTCAGCACTGGTCGATTTTGTCCTGAACGCGATTCGCGCGTACGATCCCATCGCCGACGAGGGCGAGTTCGTCGTCCCGGCGTTCGAGCCTTAGGAGAGCCGCGAGGCGACATCTGCCTCGGTGATAATACCGACCGCCTCGCCGCTTTCGGTCACCATTACCGCCTTGTAGTACTCCAGCAGGTGACGGACCTCGTCGATGTTAGCCGCGGCGGCGACCGTCGGAAACGACTCGCTCATATGCTCCGAGACGGGCTGTTCGCGGGCCTCCTCCCCGAGCTCGACGAGATCGGACTCGGAGATGGAGCCGACCGGTCGGTCGTGTTCGAGGACGGGGAGCTGTGAGTACGCGTCAGCGTCCATCACCTGTGCGGCCTCGCGCACGGCGTCGTCGGGGGAGACGCTCACGACCGCCTCGTGCATCAGGTCATGCGCCTTCAGTACGTCGTCTTCTGTCTCTTCGAGTGCGGTGACGATGCGCCGGAGCGTCGAGAGCCGCGGATCTACGTCGCCGCCCTCGATACGCGCGATGAGCGGCTGTGACACCTCGGCGCGCTCCGCGAGCGTGCTCTGGGTCAGCTCCAGTGATTTCCGCTTCTCTCGGAGGTCAGCCGGCGTCGGTAGCTCCATACGCCTGATGATTGATGGTTATACGTAAAACTAAGGGTAATCCTACTCCGCTTCCACGTCCATCTCCATCGTGTCGATCACCTTCAGCGGGACGTCGCGGAGCGCGCCGCCGATCTCCTTCTTGGCGACGCGCTGGCCGTGCTGTTCGGACTCGACGTTGAACACCTTCATCTCCATCTGCACGCCGACGAGCGCGGTGTCGGCGGCGACGAAGACGGAGTCGAACGGCTCGCCGCAGGCGGGACACGGCGTCGCGCCGATTCCGACCTCGACGTAGTCCATGTCGGCCTCGTTGAGCCGTTTGCCCGCCTCGCTGACCGCGACACCGATCGCGTCGTCGACCTCCTCGACGTCTCGCACCAACCACGCGGCCTCCATCGCGACTAAGTAATCCGTCATACCTCCCCTCTCTCGCCGGTGAACTTGACAGTACGGAATCCAGCCTCGCGCGCTCGCCGCCGAGCGCGTCCGTCCGAGCGCGACCGCCTCGGAAGATGTCCTCGTCGCGGTGACGGCACGGACTCGTTTCCAACACCGGCCCGACCTCCCGAGACGATGTCGAACCGACGCTCGCAGCGATCGAAGGGTGGCGTTTATCACTCCGCCGACCGAACGGTTATCAATGCGTAACGAGGACTCCCTCGATGAACTCGACGAGTTCGACGAACCCACCGAGTTCGACAGCCCGCGACACCCGGACACCGAGTTCGATCTCGACCCCGACTTCGACCCGTACGAGCCCGAGGTCGGTGAGCTTCCCGAGAGCGACGTGACCGAAGCCGACCTCGACAATGTCACCAAGACCGGAACGACCACGATTGGGCTAACGACCCCTGACGGCGTCGTGATGGCGACGGATATGCGCGCCTCGCTCGGCGGGCGCTTCGTCTCGAACAAGGACGTCCAGAAGGTTGAGGAGGTCCACCCGACCGCGGCGCTCACGATGGCCGGCTCCGTCGGCGGCGCACAGTCGTTCATCGATACCATCCGCGCCGAGGCGAACCTGTACGAGACGCGCCGCGGCAAGGAGATGAGTATGCAGGCGCTCTCGACGCTGTGTGGCAACTTCCTGCGCGGCGGGCCGTTCTTCCTCGTCTCACCGATCCTTGGCGGCGTCGACGACGAGGGGAGTCACGTCTTCTCGCTCGACCCCGCCGGCGGTGTGATGCGTGACGACTACACCGTCACCGGCTCCGGCATGCAGCTCGCGTACGGCGTCCTCGAAGGCCAGTACGAGGACGACCTGACGCTCGACGAGGCCCGTACCGTCGCCGCACGCGGTATCGAGTCGGCCGTCGAGCGCGACACCGGCTCCGGCAACGGGATCTATCTCGCCGAGATAACCGACGAGGGCGTCACCATCGAGGGGCACAAGCAGTTCGACGATCTCGTCTGATGGTCCAGCACGACGGCACGACGGCCCGCTGGCTCGGCTACGCCACCCTCCGGCTCGCGGGCGACGGGGTCGTCCTCTACTGTGATCCCGGTCGCTACGGTGTTCTCGACGGAATCGAGCCGACCGACGGCGATATCGTCTGTGTCACGCACGCACACCACTACGACAGCGACGCGATTCGCCGCGTCGCGAGCGAGGACGCCACGCTCGTCATCTTCGAGGGGATCGACACCACCCGCATCGACCGCGACGTGGAACGACCCGCGGATCTCCCCTACGAGGTCCGCTGGGTCGATAGCGAGACGGATATCGCGGTCGGGCCAGCGACCGGCGACCGACAGGACGGCCCGCGACCGGGCGAGGTGTTCGTCCGGACCGTCCCGGCGTACAACGACCGCGACGGCGATGTCCCCCATCCGAAGGGGCGCGGCTGTGGCTACCATCTCACGCTCCCGAGCGTCCGGAGCCGCGACGTGACCGCCTTCTGGCCCGGCGATACGGACGTGCTGGACGGTCACTCCGCGCTCGACGTGTCGCTGTTCTGTCCACCCATCGGCGGCGGGCCGACGATGGACCGTCACGAGGCCGCCGCGCTCGCCGAGGCGCTCGATCCGGCGCTCGTCCTGCCGATCCACTACGACACGCTGGCGATGCTCGAAACGGACGCCGAGGCGTTCGCCGCAGACGTGGCCGACCGCGGCGTCCCGGTCGTGCTTGACGACCCGGCCGCCTGATTTACTCGCGTCGTAACAGCTCCAGCTCCGTGGCCGCGGCCGCCAGCTCCGCTGCACGTTTTCCCGTCCCGTCGAGCGCGCGCTGTGCGGCCCTGACCTCGTCGCGGGCACGCAGTATTCTGGCGTCCAACAGCGCATCGGCGGTGTGACGACCAGACTGCTCGGGCCGAGATGTCATAGAGACTGCTACGACAAACAGTGGTATAAATGGGTCTCGTATTCTCGCGTGTTGAGAGTACCCCCCTACCCCTGGGCCGGGTGATCGGCGGGGAGCCGGGGACCACCACCGGTGACGCGCTCGCGGAGCGTCTCGCCCTCGGGGGTGTCGAGCAGCCCGCGCTCGCGGAGTTCGGGCACGACCAGCGAGACGAAATCCTCGATAGAGTCGGGGCGGGCCACCTCCTTCAGATTGAACCCCGCGATCGGGAGCTCGCGATACCACGCCTCCAGCTCGTCGGCCACCTGTGCCGGCGTGCCGACGACGACCGGCGAGGTGGAGCCGAGACCGGCGAACCGCGCCATCTCCGCGACGGTCCAGTCGCGGTCGGGGTCGGCCTTCGTGAAGGCGTTGACAGCCCCCTGCATCGCCTCCGTCTCGATGTGGTCGATCTGCTGGTCGGGGTCGAGCGCCGAGAGGTCCATGTCCATGAACCCCGACAGCAGTGCGAGCACCGCATCAACGTCGATCATCTCGCGGTAGTGTTCGTGTTTCGCCGCGGCCAGCGCCTCGGTCTCGCCGACGATGGTGACGATCCCCGGATAGAAACCGATGCTGTCGGCCGCACGGCCGTGGCTCGCGGCGCGTTCGCGCATATCCTCGATGTAGTCACGGACGCCGGCCTTCGTCGGATACGAGCAGAACACCGCCTCGGCGTTGTCAGCGGCGAACGCCCGCCCGCGGTCGGACGCGCCGGCCTGATAGAGGAACGGGGTTCGCTGTGGCGACGGCTCACAGCCGTGCGGTCCCGCGACAGTGAACCACTCGCCGTCGTGGTCGATGGTGTGGACCCCGTCGGGATCGGTGTAGGTGTCCGTCTCGGCGTTACGGACGACGCTCTCCTCGTCCCAGGACTCCTCCCAGAGCGCGTAACACACCTCCATGAACTCGGCGGCGCGGTCGTAGCGGTCGTCGTGATCGAGAGGGTCGTCGATCCCGAGATTGCGCGCCGCGGAGTCGAGATACGAGGTGACGATGTTGAACGCGACGCGACCGTCGGTCAGGTGATCGAGCGTGGAGAACTCGCGTGCGAGCTCGTACGGCTCGTTGTACGTCGTCGAGCGCGTGACGGCGAAGCCGAGATCGTCGGTCACCTCGGCCATCGCCGGGATCAGGAACCGCGGATCGTTCGACGGCGTCTGGACGGCCCGGCGGATCGCCGGCGCTCGCGAGCCGTCGAACACGTCGTAGATGCCGCGCACGTCGGCGAAGAAGACGGCGTCGAACCCGCCCCGCTCGGCGGTGCGAGCCACGTCGGTCCAGTAGCCGCGGTCGGTGTAGTCGGCCGCCCGGTCGCCGGATCGTCGCCACAGCCCCGGCGAGACGTGTGTCACCGCGTTCATCGTGAACAGGTTCAGCTGCATACGGTCCATACGGACCGTTCGCCGGCCCGTGGCTAATGAGCCACGGTCGCGACAATCAGCAGGCGCAGTAGTACTCCCGCTGTGCGAACTCGGTTTCGAGCAGCGCGTAGGCGGGACCGGGGTCAGCGGGCCGGTAGACGCCGGTCGTCAGCTCCGATTCGGCGGCGAACGATCCGGAGAGGAGCGTCTCCCACTCGCGAGTTGTGAGCACGTCATCGAACGTCGGGTCCTCGAAGCTGAGCCGGAGGTAGTCGGCAAGATACACCCAGCGGGCGTCGAGCGGCTCTGTCCGGGTCGTCTCGATGCCGACGACGTCGGCGTAGGCGGCCATCGGGAGATTCACGCCCGCCGCGACCGGCATTCCGATCCACTTCCACGGGCGGGTGTTGATATCGAGCAGGACGTACGTCTCGCGGTCGGCGTCGTAGACGAACTCCGCCTCGGAGATGCCGTAGTAGCCCGCGTCATCGAGCATCGTCGTCGCGCGCTCCTCGATGACCGGCTCGTCCACCCGGTCCACGACACACGAGGTCCCGTAGCCGGTCGGATACCGGACGCGCGCGTTCCCGACGACACCGAGCGGCTCGCGCTCGCCCGATGGCACGTACGATGCAAACGACCGATCCTCTCCCGTGGCTCTGTTGATCTTCTCCTGTGCCATGATTCGCATCTCCGCTTCGGCGGCGAGTTCGACGATATCCGCGAACTCGGCCTCGTCGGCCACTTCGAGGACGTTCGTTCCGATTTCCTCCTCGAACTGCCGCTTGCGCGCGGGCTTCACGACGAACGGGAACGTCAGCTCCGCGGCGGCGACGGCGGGGTCGGTCTCGTCGAGGAAGTACGTCTCCGGATACGGCACGTCGAGTCGCTCGGCGCGCTCGTAGAGGGCGTACTTGTCCAGCACGCCGTCGATGACGTCGTAGTCGGCGAACGGGAGCCGAACGCCCGCCGGCTCCTCTTCCGCGAACGCGAGCGCCCACTCGTCCATACAGCCGAACGCGACCGGCTCGTGATCGAGCGCGTCGGCCACCCGCTCTACGTCCTCGCGGAAGCCGTCGCCGTCGTTGAGCGGGTACGTCACCTCGCCGGCGACGGTGACAGCATCCGAACGGGGTGCGACCCCGTCGCCGGAACGGTCCAGCGCGATGACCGGGATGTCGTGGGCCGCGAGTGCGCGCGCGACGCTCAACCCGGTGACGTGTGCGTTCGCGACGAGGGCGGGCGGTCGGTCGAACTGATGCTGTTCGACGGTTTCGAGCAGCTCGTCGAACGTACGGAAGGCGTCTGTCATTCGGGCGCTTCTCGTCGTGTGCGGGTGAAAAGCTCCGGGATTGTGGGCGTGGCTTCCGCGAGCGACTCCGAGCTACAGAATTCCCATCTCATCCAGTCGCGTCGGGAGATACTCATCGGTGACGAAATCCAGCCCGCGCGCGGCGAGCGCCTGCTGTTCGGACTTCTTCTCGATGTCGAGCTGGTGTTCGATCTCGCGCTCCCAGAACTCCGTCTGGAACCGG
The DNA here is from genome assembly GCA_003021785.1 of Halobacteriales archaeon QH_7_65_31. Lineage (GTDB taxonomy): Archaea > Halobacteriota > Halobacteria > Halobacteriales > Haloarculaceae > Halosegnis. The sequence goes on from PXQU01000015.1 coordinate 22,418, forward strand.
GGGTCCTCCAGCTCGGATTCGAGCGCGTTCGTGTCCGAGTCGGCAAGGGGGTCCGACGGCAGGTCGTACTCCGTGATATCTCGGGGACGAATGCCGATGAACTGCGCGGCCGGCGTGGCGAGATACTCCGAGAGATGCGCCGACTTGATCGAGCCGTACGCGACCGAGCCGTAGATGCGGTACGACCACGGGTCGCCGTCGGTGAACACCGCCACCGGCAGATCGAGTTCGTCGTGGAGCCGCTTGGTCAGCCGCCGGGTCGCGCGGGCGGGCTGCCCGCCGAGATGGACGACCAGACAGTGAACTCCGCGCCGCAGTCGAGGAACTCGATGGTGTCGGGATCGTTCGGGATCTGGTAGCCGCCCTGTCCGACGTCCTCCTGACAGTGGATATCGCGGTCACCGCGGTTCGTCTGCTCGCGGAGATGGAGCGGTCCCATCACCTTCGCCCCGGACTCCTCCGGGCGCATGTGGAAGTCCTCTCGCGTCACGCCCGAGACGAGTTCCAGGTCCTCGATGAGCTGGTTCGACTCGTCTTGGCTGTCGAACTGAGCGTGTTCGTTGTCCCACGACTCGCTCAGATAGTAGAGCTCACGCAGGGTCGAGGAGCGGTCTTCCTCCAGCTGGCGTTCGAGGAACTCCGTCGTGTAGATGGACTTGAGCAGCTTCTTCGCGCCCCGAACAGAGTTTGCCGACCGAGTCGAGGTGCGGTCGCCGAGCACCCACACGTCGCTCTCCTCGTCGAAGACGATGTTCGTCTTCGTCCGCGTCGGTATCTCCATCGAGGGAACGTCGCCCCCCTCGAACTGCTCGTAGAACCGCTCTGCGAGCTGGATGAGCTGTTCGCGTGCCGTTTCGTCCTGTATCTCCGGATCTACCTTGCTCATTACGCATTCACCGTGATCTTCTCCGTCTCGACGCCCTCGATAGACACGTCGAAGGAGGCGTCGCCGCTCACCTGATACTCGATACTCGTCTCCTCACCGCCCGCCACATCGACCGACCACTTGACGAACCACTCGCCGTCCATCTCGACGACGGTCGCACCGTCAACGTCACCGGGGTCCTCGCTCACGATGTCGGTCAGCTCGAAGCTCGTGGCCGCGTCCCCGTGGTTCTGGACGACGAGTTCGACCGCGTCCTCGGTGACGGTCCGCTCGACGAGGACGTTGTTCATGATACGCGCCAGCGAGTCGTCGATATCGAGCGGCTGGTGGCCGGTCACCTCCGACAGCTTCGCTGCCATCTCCGGGAGGATATCGACGAGCACGTTCTGCTTGCGGCGGCGCTTCTCCAGCGTCCGCTGCTCGTTCAGATGGGACTTGAGCTCGCGGGCGGCCTCGCGGAGCGCGAGCTCGATCTCGTCTTCGATCTCCGGGACGTTCGCGACGGCGTCCTTCGACTCGCTCGTGAACGGGACGTTCGTCGAGGCGACGTGGATCATGACGACCGCCGGCCCGTTTGGCATCCCCGAGCCGCCGGGCTGGTCGAGCCCGTAGTTGCGCCAGTTGATCCGCTTGACGACGCCCGTCGTCGAACACGCGCCGAGCCGGTAGACGAGCGGCACTCGGTTCGCGAACCGGAGCACCTCGGTGCTCCCCTCCGCCGGAATATCACCGCCGTAGGCGATTCCGGCCTCGACGACGAACGGGTCGCCGCGGTGCACCTCGGCGTCACGGGTCGCCGCGGCGTAAAAGTCCGCGTCGTACTCCTTGCGAAGCCCCTCCTCGACCAGCTCCGCCGTGATCGGGGCCAGACAGTCAGTCGGCGGCGAGAGGATATCCGTCTCGCGCATGGCTTCGAGGAACTGCGCGGCGACATCGCGGTCGTCGGTGACGGCGGACACCTTCGGTGGGTCGTCGGGAACCGTCTCCATCACCGCCCAGACCGCGTCGGCGATGTTCTCGCGTGCGGTCTCGCCGAACGTCTCGCCGTCGTGCTCCTCGGTCATCTCCGCGGCGCGCGTGACGTACTCGTCCAGTACAGCGCGGGTCGCGCGGTCGCGGCTGTCGTCGCTGTCGTCGAACTTCTCGGCCAGTCGCCGAGCTAACCCCTCGACGGCGGCGTCGTCTTTCCGATCGGTCGTCGCCTCGTCGACGATCGCGTAGAGATCGGCGGTCAGATCGCGCGTGCAGGCGTACCACGCGGCCGCGACGGCGTTCTCCCTGACCGCCTCGCCGAACGTCTTCCCGAACGCGTCACCCGTCTCCTCGGCCGCCTCGGCGACGATCCCGGCGATATCGTGGTGTGAGACGCGATCGCGATCGTGAACCGCCTCGCTGACGCTGGCGGCGAACTGCTCGGTCGCTTCCTTCCCCTTGTTCGATGTCGCTTCACGGACCTCAGCGGCGATGTCGCTCTCCTCAGTCGCGGCCGGTGGCCGCCACGCCATCCCCCGTCCGAAGTGGCGGTCGCGGAACGCGTCGAGCACCGACCGCGCCGTCTTCTGTCCGACGCGCGTGAACTCCGCCTGCATGAACCCCGACAGCGAGTACGACTCCGTCGCGGCGAGCATCTTCAACAGCGTGCCGAGTTCGACGCCGTGCGGATGCGGGCGGATCTCCGTCGTCTCGGCGGGGAGCTGGTCGGTCGCCCGCTCGTGCTTCTCGTGGCCGCCCGGCTCGTTGAACTCTAATCGAGCGTGCGGGTTCACGACTGCCGTGTACTTGATGTAGTCGTGGAGCTGCGTGCGAGCACGCATGTTCGCCTCCATCTCCAGCTCGATGCGCGTGCCGTGGGGCCGTTCCCACGTCGTCTCCTCGGCGAGCTCCACGGCCGGCTCGTTCGTGTCGGTGTCGATGGTCAGCTCGAACTGCCGGGCCGAGCGGTCGGGGCCGGTCTTGGATGTAATCCGTGCTGGTTTTCCAGACGTGAGCTGAGAATACAGTACAGCGGCCGAGATCCCGATTCCTTGCTGTCCGCGGCTGTTCTTCACGGCCAGTGGCCCGTCGTTGACGACGACGAAGTTCTCGTCGGTCCCGTTGGAGCCGGGAACAGATATATCGTACACGTACTCCGGCGGCTCCGTCTCTTCCACTGCCTCGACTTCGAGCAGACACATGTCCGTCTCGGTGAACCCCTGTAGCTCCTGTATCATCTCCCAGAGCCGTTCGAGCTGTTCTGTCGGTCGATGGTCGTCGTCGAGAAGACCGAACTCGATGAGGTTGTGCACGTATCGCGGCTTTTCGACGTAGTCGCCGGCGAGTGCATCCTCGATGAGCGACTGATACACCGCCGCGTGATCGAGAGCGGACCCAACACCGGCCCCCAGTAGCAGTCCCGGAACGGTGTCCGGCACTCGATCCATCGGTGACGGATCGACACGAACGCCGTCCAACAGCGACGTCGGAATCCGTCTGTACCGCTGCTGGTTCGTCTCTCGGCTCGTCTCGAACACGTCGACGAGAGCCGCATCCTCGCCGTACACCTTCGTCCGATATATCGGCGTTCCATCCGGAGCGTATCCGCCGGACTGCTCTGTCGTCTCGGTGCTCGCAACGACACCCTGCATACTCCACAGCACCGACAGCTGTCGCGAGAGCGTCTGACTCCGCGTCGTATGCGACAGCTCGTTACCCGGATGCGCGTCCGATCCGTCCCCCTCGTACAGCGCGGCGATAAACTGCTGTTGTCGTGTCTCGTCCAACTCGAACACGAAGCCCGGAACCCGTTTGCTCGCCGCGTCCTCACCACAGACGTTCTTCAAGAAGAGCGTGAGCGGAGAGCCGAACCCCTTCACACGCGTCGAATTTCGGTCACGGACGACCGTCGTCGCGCTCCCCGAAAGCTGATCTATGGCCGTCTCCGTCCGCTGGATGAGCGCCGTCTCGTGGGAACCGAACGTGAGTCCGAACTGCCGATCGTCGACGTGTCCCTCTGAGACGTAGTACGCGACCAGCTGCAGGAACGATCGGTCGAGCGGAACCGTGACCGGAACCGTCGTCTCCTCGCCGCCCACCTGATACGTCTTCAGCTCGCAGTCGGCTGCCTTCTCTTCCCAGCCGAGATCGAGTACCAGCTCTGCCGGCAGATAGCCGTCCTCGATGTAGTTCTGTTCGAGACTATCCCGGAGGATCTCGACGCCGTCGTGTGTGTAGTAGTAGCGCCGTCTCTCGCTGTCGGGGGTTGGCTTCCGTCTGATCGTCTCCTCGCTGCGCAGCTGTGCGAGCGTCTCGGTGTCGAAACCGTACACGTAGACTCGCCTGTCTTCGAGTTGCTCGGCTCGGATGTGTTCGAGAAGATTCACCGACTCGACCGTCTCTGTCGGTCGCGGGAGCCGTCGTGGCGTCAACACCGTATCTCCGGAGCGAATCTCACCGGCTTTTAGCTCCGTCGTCGCTCCCGTCTCGGTCACGCCGAACAGACTGTGATTACCAGTCACCTCGACGGTTCGACCTCGTTCCGTGGTGATCTCGTAGGTTCGCTCGTCGGTTTCGTGACGGATCGCGTGCGTGACCGGCTCCCACGTCAGCTCCTGTGTCTCCCTGTCGAAACAGGGCGCTTCGATGTCGTCCGGGACCGTCGCAGTCCCTGCACCGTTGGTCGGAAGATACGCGTCACACAACACCCCTATCGGAACGAACTCCACGTTTCCGTCGCGTCGAACGAGGACGCGCTGATCCGGGGTGAGTGACTGCTCCCGGTTGTGGAACCGACTCCCGTACAGGAGCTTTCCGAACACCTTGGGGACCTGCTCTTTCGTGATACCGGGACCGTTGTCCTCGATGACGAGCCGGTAGTAGTCGTCGCGCTCCTCGATATCGACGTAGATGTCCGGGAGGATACCGGCCTCCTCGGTGGCGTCGAGCGCGTTATCGACGGCCTCTTTCACGGCGGTGACGAGCGCCTTCCCGCCCGAATCGAAGCCGAGCATCTGTTTGTTCTTCTCGAAGAACTCGGCGATGGAGATGGCCCGCTGTGACTCCGCCAGCTCGTCGGCGACGGTCGCACCGCCACCGGTGTCGAGCGTGGATTGCTCTGGGGTCATTATCGGAGTATACCCGCCGGGCGTAAAAACAGTCGCGGTAGTCCGGTGAAAGTAGACGGGTAGTATCGAGTCGGGCGCGCGTGGCGCGCACGAACGGACTTATACGGTGGGCGCACATACGATGTACAACTACGGGTATGTCTCAGAACGCAAACTACGGCGCCGATCAGATTCAGGTCCTCGAAGGGCTTGAGGCGGTCCAGAAGCGACCCGCGATGTATATCGGGTCGACCGACGACCGCGGCCTTCACCATCTCGTCTACGAGGTCGTCGACAACTCCATCGACGAGGCGCTGGCCGGCCACTGTGACACGATCGAGGTGACCCTCCACGAGGACAGCTCCGTCTCCGTCAGCGACGACGGGCGGGGGATCCCGGTCGACATGCACAGCGAGTACGACCGCCCCGCGCTGGAGGTCATCATGACCGTTCTGCACGCGGGCGGGAAGTTCGACAACAAGTCGTATCAGGTCTCCGGTGGGCTTCACGGCGTCGGCGTCAGCGTCGTGAACGCGCTCTCCCAGTGGCTCGACGTCGAGGTGAAACGCGACGGCTACGTCTACGAACACGGGTTCGATCACGGGGAGCCGAAGGGCGATCTCCGTGAGCTGCGCCCGATGGACGAGGGCGAGGAGACGGGGACGACGATCCAGTTCTGGCCCGACACCGAGATCTTCGAGACGACGACGTACGACTTCTCGACGCTTGAGACGCGACTCCGCGAGCTCGCCTTCCTGAACCCGGGTGTCGAGATCGCGCTGATCGACGAGCGCGAGGACGCCGAGACGCGGTTCCAGTACGAGGGCGGGATCCGCGAGTTCGTCGCGTATCTCAACGAGACGCGCACGCCGCTCCACGAGGAGATCGTCTATCTCGACGGCACGGAAGACGACATTCAGGTCGAGATCGCGCTGCACGCGACCGACGGCGTGCAGGGATCGATCCACGCCTTCGCGAACAACATCAACACCCGCGAAGGTGGCACGCACATGACGGGGTTCAAGACCGCGCTGACGCGGGTCATCAACGAGTACGCCGCCAGCCACGGGATGGGGACCGATCTCGACGGCAACCTCACCGGCGAGGACATCCGTGAGGGGCTGACCGGTGTGCTCTCGATCAAACACCCGGATCCACAGTTCGAGGGACAGACGAAGACGAAGCTCGGGAACTCGGAGGTCCGGGGGATCGTCGAGGGGCTGATCCACGAGCAGTTCACCGCGTATCTCGAAGAGCATCCCGACACCGCCGAGGCCATCGTCGGGAAGGCGGTCGAGGCCGCGAAGGCGCGACTCGCCGCGAAGAAGGCGGAGGAGCTGACGCGCCGGAAATCCGCCCTCGGCTCCAGCTCGCTCCCCGGCAAGCTCGCCGACTGCCAGAGCCGCGACCCGGAGCTGTCGGAGATCTTCATCGTCGAGGGGGACAGCGCCGGTGGAAGCGCCAAGCAGGCGCGAAACCCCGAGTTTCAGGCGATTCTCCCGCTGTTCGGCAAGGTGCTCAACGCGGAGAAACACCGACTCGACAAGGTGCTCGAAAACGAGAAGATTCGTGATCTCATCACGGCGCTCGGAACGGGGATCGGTGACGAGTTCGACATCGACGACACCCGGTATCACAAGATCATCATCATGTCCGACGCCGACGTGGACGGGGCGCATATCCGGACGCTGTATCTGACGTTCCTCTACCGGCAGATGCCCGAGCTACTGGAGAACGGCTACGTCTACGCGGCCCAACCACCGCTGTACCGGGTCCGGCACAACGGGGAGACGTACGACGTCATGACCGAAGCCGAACGCGAGCAGATCATCGAGGAGGTGTGTGACGGCTCGCCCGATCAGGTCCAGCGGTTCAAGGGACTCGGCGAGATGAACCCACAACAGCTGTGGGAGACGACGATGAACCCGGAGTCGCGCATTCTGAAACGCATCACCGTCGAGGACGCCGCCGCCGCGGACAAGATGTTCTCGGTGCTGATGGGTGACGCCGTCGCGCCGCGAAAGGAGTTCATCAAAGAGCACTCCGACGACGCCGAGTGGGTGGATATATGAGCGCCGACGACAGCGATCCGACGGCAGACGCCAACATCGCCCGCGAGGTGCGAAACGTCCGCATCGACGACGAGATGGAGCAGTCGTATATCGACTACGCGATGTCCGTCATCGTCGGGCGCGCGCTCCCGGACGCCCGTGACGGACTCAAGCCGGTCCAGCGGCGCATCCTCTACTCGATGCACGACATGCGTGTCACCTCCAACAGCGGCCACCGGAAATCCTCCAACATCGTCGGTGAGACGATGGGGAACTACCACCCCCACGGCGACCAGTCGATCTACGACGCGCTCGCCCGGATGGCGCAGGACTTCTCCCTGCGGTATCCGCTGGTCGATGGGCAGGGGAACTTCGGCTCCGTGGACGGTGACCCGCCGGCAGCGATGCGGTACACGGAGGCCCGGATGGACTCCCTCGCCGAGGAGCTACTCACCGACATCGAAGAGGAGACGGTCGACTTCTCGGCCAACTACGACGACCGGCTCACCGAGCCGGACGTGTTGCCGGCGAAGGTCCCGAACCTCCTGCTGAACGGTGCGTCCGGTATCGCCGTCGGGATGAGCACGAACATCCCGCCGCACAACCTGCGGGAGGTGGTCGACGCGACGATCCACCTCATCGACAACCCCGACTGTACGGTGTCGGACCTCGTTGTCGGCCCGGACGGCGAGGGACACATCAGCGGGCCCGATTTCCCGACCGGTGCGAACATCGTCGGTCGACAGGGGATCCACGAGGCGTACGAGTCCGGTCGCGGGAAGCTCCGCGTGCGAGCGGAGATCGACACCGAGACGCGCGACGGCGGCGGCGATCGTATCGTCGTCACCGAGCTTCCGTACCAAGAGAACAAGGCGCGGCGCATCGAGCGCATCGCCGAGGACGTGACCGAGGGGAAGATCGAGGGGATCGCCGACATCCGCGACGAGTCCGACCGCAACGGGATCCGGATCGTCATCGATCTCAAGCGCGGAGCGAACACCGAGGTCGTCAAGAACCAGCTGCTCGAATCGCATCTCGAACGCACCTTCTCGGTGCTGTCGCTCGCGCTCGTGGACGACCAGCCGCGCGTCCTGAACCTGAAACAGCTGCTCGAACAGTACGTCGATCACCGCCGCGAGGTCGTGCGCCGTCGCTCACAACACCGGCTTGACGAGGCGCAAGACCGCGCCCACATCCTAGAGGGGCGGCTACAGGCGCTCGAAAACGCCGAGAACGTCGTCGATCTCATCCGGAACAGCGACGACCGCGACGCCGCGAAGGCCGGACTCCGCGAGGAGTTCGGTCTCTCGACGGAGCAGGCGGCCCACATCGTCCGGATGCAGCTGGGGTCGCTCACCTCGATGGAGGTCGGCGAGGTTGAGAGCGAGTACGAGGACGTACAGGCCACGATCGATCGGCTGGAGACCATCCTCGACAACGAGAGCGAGCTGCTCGACGTTATCAAGGACGAGCTGCGCGAGATGCGCGAGACGTACGGCGACGACCGCCGCACTTCGATCGTCCAAGACACCGGCTCGGTCACCCGCGAGGACCTCATCCCCGAGGCGGATATGGTCGTCGTCCTCACCGAGGAGGATTACATCAAACGGATGCCGATCGCGGAGTTCAGCCCGCAGAACCGCGGCGGGAAAGGCATCATCGGCGTCCGGCCGAAGGAGGGTGATCGCGTCTCCGCCGTCTTCGAGGCGAACACCCACGATTACCTGCTCGTGTTCACGAACCGCGGGCAGGTGTACCGGCTCAAGACGTACGAGATCCCGGAGATGTCCCGCACGGCACGCGGGACGAACGTCGTGAACGTGATCGATCTCGACGGCGACGAGGAGGTCACCGCGGTCGTCGATGTCGACGACGTCGAAGACGACTCGGGCTATCTCGTGATGGCGACCGAACACGGCTACGTCAAGCGCACGGCGGTCGACGCGTTCGAGAACGTCCACTCGGGCGGCATCCGCGCCACGAAGCTGGAGGAGGGCGACCGACTCGTCGACGTAGCGGTGACGGACGGTGAGATGGATATCCTCATCGGCACGCGTCAGGGGATGACCATCCGGTTCGACGAGACGGACGCCCGCTCGATGGGTCGGTCAGCCCGCGGCGTCAACGGGATCGACTTGGAGGGTGACGACCGGGTCGCCGGGCTGGTCACCGCGACCGAGGACGACGACCGAGATCTGTTGACGGTGACGCGCAACGGCTACGGGAAGCGCACGCCGCTCTCGGAGTACCGCAGACAGTCGCGCTACGGGAAGGGACTCGTCGATATCAAGACCGACGAGCGCAACGGCGGGGCCTGCTCGCTGTCGGCCGTCGAGGAGACGGACGGACTCGTCATCATGAGCGAGTCTGGCCAGATCATGCGGACCACCGTCGAGGAGCTCTCGCGTCAGGGGCGCAACACGATGGGCGTCACCGCGATGGGACTCGACGAGGGCGACTGGGTCGCCAGCGTCGATGTGACACAAATCGACGAGTAGCTACTTCTCTCACTTCTCCTCCGTCAGCTCGCGGTAGTCGTCACTCGTCATATCGAGCGCGTCACCGAGCTGTTCGTCGATGAGCGACGGCTCGTCCGGCTGTGAGGCGACCGCTCTGGCGAGGAACGCGAGACCGACGGCGACGGCGAACAGCGGTAGTCCGACGACTGTGGCGACGACGGCTCCAGACAGTGAGACGTCGAGCGTCGCAGCGACGAGTAGCACGGTGGGCGGCAACGAGAACACGGTGACGACACCGACGACCAGTTCACGTCGCCCGAGCGAGCGCATACGACCACTGCGGGTGCGACCGGCAAAACTGTTGGCGTGTCGTTCAAGAGCCGCGCCCGACAACGGGCGGTGATGACAGCGACACTCACCGTCGAGGGAATGAGCTGTGGCCACTGCGAACAGACGGTCGAAGACGCCGTGACCGAACTGGACGGGGTCACCGACGCGAGCGCAGACGAAGCGACGGATACGCTGGAGATCGAGGGGGTCTAAAGGATTCGCTTGCCGAGCGCCGAGGCGATGAGCTCGACGGCCAGCTCTGCCGTCTCGTTGTGCGAGTCGAGGATGGGGTTCACCTCGACCACCTCCATCGAGCGCACGTCAGCGAGCCGCTCACCGACGGTCTCCATCGCGGTGTGTGCCTCTCGGTAGGTGACACCGCCGCGAACCGGCGTGCCGACGCCCGGCGCTTCCGTCGGCGCGAGGAAATCCATATCGAGGGAGATATGTATTCCGTCGGCAGCCCCGGCGACGGCGAGCGCGTCCTCGGTGACGGCAGAGAGTCCACGCTCGTCGATGTCCGACATCGTGAACACGGTCACCTCGCTGTCGCGCAGCGCCGCCCGCTCTGCGTCGTCGAGCGAGCGAATGCCGACCATCGCGACGTTCGACGGGTCGATAGTCGGGGCGTGTGCCCAGTCGCTGTCGGCGAACGCGCCGCGACCGAGCAGCGCGGCGACGGACATTCCGTGGACGTTGCCCGATGGTGTCGTCTCGGGGGTGTTGAAGTCGCCGTGAGCGTCGAACCAGACGAGCCCGGTCGATCCCTGATTCGCCGTCCCGCGCGCCGTGCCGATGGCGATAGAGTGATCGCCGCCCAAGACGAGTGGGAACTCGCCGGCCTCGATCGCCGCTTCGACCTGCCTTTCGAGGCTGCGACACACCGTCTCCGTCTCGTCGAGATACTTCGCTCGGCTGTTCGCTTCGTCGAGGTTCTCGGCGCGCGGAACGCTGATATGTCCGAGCTCGACGTAGTCGTGGCCGGCGTCGTCGAGCGCGCCGGCGAGTCCCGCATAGCGAATCGCCGACGGTCCCATATCGACGCCGCGCCGGTCTGTACCCAGATCCATCGGCACGCCGATGACACGTACGTTCATACGCCGACTGCGTGGGCGAGTGGGAAAAACGGTTACTGATCGTCGAGATACGGCGCACAGACCGTCCGAAGCCCTTCCTCGAACCCGATCCGTGGCTCCCACCCCGTCGCCTCCCGCATCTTCGATGCGTCCGCGAGCGTGTCGTGGACGTAGTTCGTCATCGTGTTCTCCGAGTAGGTCGGCTCGATATTCGTCCCGAGCACGTCGTTGAGCCGAGCGACGAGCTCGTTCAGCGAGTGTGACTCACCAGTGCCGAGATTGTAGACGCCGTCGAGTTCGTGGTCGGCGGCGAGTTCGAGTCCCCGAGCGATATCGTCCACGTGGGTGAAGTCCCGCGTCTGTGTTCCGTCGCCCCAGATGTCGGGGCGTTCACCGTTCGCGAGCCGGTGGGCGAACTGCGTGATGAGATTCGCGAACTCGCCTTTGTGCTCCTCGGCGCCGGAAAAGCCCTCGTAGACGGCGAAAAAGCGCATCCCGGCGACGTTCATCCCGTGGAACTCCGAGTAGTACTCGCCGTAGCGTTCACGCGCGAGCTTCGAGGCCTCGTAGCCGGTGCGGGCGGTCACGTCCATCGATTCCCGTGACGGCTCCGTCTGATCGCCGTAGATCGAGGAGGTAGAGGCGTACACGACCGTCTCGCAGCCCCGCTCGCGCACCTGTTCGACGGTGTTGATGAACCCCTCGACGTTGATTCGCGCGCCGCGTGCCGGGTCCTCCTCGTGCATCGGTCGCGAGGAGAGCGCGGCGAGATGGAACAGCACGTCCACGTCCGCGGGGAGGTCGTCGTCGTCGAGGACGGAGCTGTCGTGAAACTCGACGCGCTCGTCGAGGTTCTCCGGCGTCCCGAGATACAGGTCGTCGACGGCGATCACGTCGTTCTCCTCGGCGAGACGGTTCGCGAGGTTCGATCCGATGAAGCCCGCACCGCCGGTCACGAGCACGCATCGTCCGTTCATGCTCTCAGGAGCGCCCCGGGCGAACAAGTGCGTGCCGATCGCTCCCCTTCAGCCACCGCCGGGTTTATGCCGAGGCTTACCCAAGCCGGAAGTAATGTCATCGATCGAGCTTACCCCCTCACAGAAGAAGATTCTGGAGGCGCTGATCAATCTCCACCGCGAGAGCGAGACCGCAGTCAAAGGCGAGACGATCGCCGATGAGGTCGATCGCAACCCGGGGACGATTCGCAACCAGATGCAGAGCCTGAAGGCGCTCCAGCTGGTCGAAGGGGTCCCGGGACCGAAGGGCGGATACAAGCCGACGGGGACGGCCTTCGACGCGCTCGAACTCCAAGAGATGGACCAGCCCGCCGACGTGCCGTTCCAGCACGACGGGGAGCTGATCGATCGCGCGAACGTTCAACAGATCGACCTGACGAGCGTCCACCATCCGGAGCTGTGTCGGGCGGAGATCCGGATGCAAGGCTCCATCAGCGACTTCCACGAGGGGGACTCCATCGTCGTCGGTCCGACCCCGCTCTCGAAGCTCCGTATCGACGGGACGCTCGACGGGAAAGACGACACGAACAACAGTCTCATCCTGACGATCGACGAGATGCGCGCGCCGGCGGCGGGCGAGTCGCCCGAGAAGTAGCTTGCCGCGTTCCGCAGGCTTTGTATCTGATGACGGTGTAGTACCGGTATGACCGACGATATCGTCGTACTCGGTTCTGGCTACGCCGGCACTGGTGCTGTGAAACGCCTCGAAGACGAGCTCGACGGCGAGGCGGATATCACCTGGATCTCCGACGTGGACCATCACCTCGTGTTACACGAGTCACACCGCGTGATCCGTGATCCGTCGATTCGTGAGAAGATCACGTTCGACTGCGAGTCGCTGAAGGCCCCCGGGACGCGGTTCATCAACGAGCGCGTCGAGTCGCTCGACACCGACGAGCGCACCATCGAGCTGGCCGACGGCTCGACAGTCGATTACGACTACGTGCTCGTCGGCTTCGGCTCCCAGACCGCGTTCTTCGGTATCGACGGGCTCCGCGAGCACTCGCTCACGCTCAAGAGTCTGGACGACGCAATCGAGATTCACGACGCCGTCAAGGACGCCGCCGCCGAGGCGACGACCGACGATCCAGCACACGTCGTCGTCGGCGGGGCCGGTCTCTCGGGGATCCAGTCGGCCGGCGAGATCGCGGAGTTCCGCGACCGTCACCGCGCCCCCATCGAGATCTCGCTCGTCGAGGGACTCGATAACGTCTTCCCGAACAACGATCCCGTCGTGCAGGCGAAGCTGGCGAAGCTGCTCGAAGCCGCCGACGTCGACATCCTCACCGGTGAGTTCATCGGCGAGGTGGACGACGAGACCGTCTACGTCGGCGACGAGACCGAGCTCGACTACGACGTGTTGCTGTGGACCGGCGGTATCACCGGCCAAGATCCCGCCCGGACTGTCGATGTCGAACAGGACGAGCGCAGCCACCGGCTCGACGCGGCACACGACTTCACGACGGACGACGAGCGCGTCTTCGCGATCGGTGACGCCGCACTCGTTGACCAGCCGGGCGAAGAGAACCCCGCGCCGCCGACCGCACAGGCAGCGTGGCAGGCGGCCGAGGTCGCCGGCCTGAATCTCGCGCGCAGCGTCCGCGGTCAGCCGCTCGAAACGTGGCAGTACGATGATAAGGGAACGCTCATCTCGGTCGGCGACGACGCCGTCGCACACAACGTCGTCGGCGTCGGCGATGTCGTCGAGACGTTCGGCGGTCTCCCGGCCGAGCTGCTGAAAAAGACCGTCGCCGCCCGCTGGATCAACGACGTCGCCGGACTCGGAGCCGCCGCGCGCGCGTTCCCTGATATGTAGCGAGGCTCCGGCCACACTCACACTTATATACGAACACGCGGCTACACGCCCCGTGACCTGACGAGCTGCGCGGGGTCGGCCACGGCGGTTGTGTGACACACCACCTCGTCTCTTCGCGTGTCGCCTGTTCGCTATCGATCGAGCGTCAGCCCCGCGTGCCAGTGATCCGCGCCGGTCTCCGCCTTCACTCGGTCCATCGCCGCGAGAATCACGGCGGCAGTCGAAGCGACCTCACCAGCCCGACGCTCACCCTCGGTTCGAAACTCGCCGGTGACGCGGTTCGCGTACACCGTGCACACCGCGCCCGCTCGCAGGTCATAGAGGTTCGCGATCGTCAACAGCGCGGCGGCCTCCATCTCGAAGTTGAGGACGCCGGCGTTCTGTAGCTCCTCGACCAGCCCGTCGGCCTCGGCCGCCTCGAAGCCGTCGAAGCCGGGACGGCCCTGTCCGGCGTAAAACGAGTCCGTCGAGCAGGTGACACCGCAGTGGTAGTCGTAGCCCAGCTCCTCACAGGCCGCGACGAGCGCCGTGACGACCTCGGGGTGGGCCGTCGCCGGATACTCGTCGCGGACGTACTCCTTCGAGGTCCCCTCCTGTCTGACCGCCCCCGTCGTGATGACCAGATCGCCGACGGCCATCTCCGGCTGGATCGCGCCACAGGAGCCGACGCGGATGAACGTCTGCGTCCCGAGATTCGCGTGCTCCTCGACCGCGATCGCCGCGCTCGGCGTGCCGATCCCAGTCGAGGTGACGGTGAGCGGCTCCCCGTCGTAGCGACCGGTGACGGTACGGTACTCGCGGTGGTGGCCCGTCTGTTCGGTGTCGTCCCAGCTGTCGGCGATCTTCGGAACCCGCTCGGGGTCCCCCGGCAGGAGAACCGGGCCGGCGGTGTCGTCCGGGCCGATTCCGAGGTGGTACTGCGTCTCGTCGCTGGGGTCTTCGCTGTCGTCCATACTCGCCGAAGGGCGAGCGGCCACGTAGATCCATCCCTTCGGGCCGGAACGCTCAGATCGCGGGCGACCGCACGGCTCGCACGGATATCTACCACATCGGTCGCTCGACACGATCGGGCGACGATCGACTGTCCACGTCGCCCGAGGGCTACGTCGAGATCTCGTTCGAACTCGTCGAGTAGCTACTCCAGCATGTCGCGGTGGATGGTGTTCGGAATCAGGTCGCCGAGCGCGTACTCGGTGTACCCCTCCCCCTCGCCGCAGTAGACGGGAAGCGACTCACTCGCGAACTCGGCGAGGGTCTGACGACACATCCCGCAGGGCGTGACACCGTCCTCCCGCGCCGAGACAACGGCCAGCCCGGCGAACTCGGTGTGGCCCTGCTTGACCGCCTCGGCCACGGCGACCTCCTCGGCGTGGAGCGCGTTCGAGTAGTTGGCGTTCTCGATGTTACAGCCGACGTACACCGTTCCGTCGACCGTCTCCAGCGCCGCACCGACCGGATACTCGGAGTAGGGAACGTAGGCCGCATCGAGTGTCTCACGAGCGCGCGCCAGCAGTGTTTCCGGGTCCATACACTCACTGCCCGGAGGAGCCAAAAGAGCGTGACTATCGGCTATCGGTCCTCACCGGATTCGTAGTGCTCACCGGCCGCTCCGGGGATCCGCGTGCGTCCGACCAGCGCGAGCACGATAATCACCATCACGAACGGGATCACCCGGACGAGCGAGCTGGGGATCCCAGTGCCGGCGGTCTGGAGGCCGACCTGCATCGCGTCCAGTCCCGCGAACAGCAGCGACGAGAGGAATGCCCCGACCGGGTTGTAGTTACCGAACAGATAGGTGACGATGGCGATGAACCCCTTCCCGTTGACCATCGTCGGCCCGTTACCGGTGAACTGACCGATGCTGAGTGCGAGCGCCGACCCGCCCATCCCCGCGAGCACCCCCGACAGCAGGACGGCCTGATATCTGACGCGGGAGACGCTCACCCCGGCGGTGTCGAGCGCCTTCGGATTCTCACCGCTCGCCCTGACCCAGCGACCGAACCGCGTCCGGTAGAGCACGAGCCACGAGAGCAGAACCATCAGCCCCATCAGATACACCGACAGCGACGCGTCGAGTAACACGTCAGCGAGATACAGCGGCGGTCGCGTAAGAACGCTCGCGAGCACGCCCGACAGCGCGTCGATCGGACCGACACCGATCGTCGGCGCGACCAGTCGCTGTGGAAGCGTCCCCGCTGGCGGCAGAAATCCGAACAGCTTGGTGAGCGTCGGTACGGTCCCGACGCTTTCGGTGTTCGGGCCGCCGTAGATGACCTGTGACATGAACGGTGCGAGACCGAGCGCGATGAGCCAGATCGCCAGCCCGGCGATGATCTGATCCGCGCGGAACTCGATACAGACGACGGCGAACAGGAGCGTCAACAGCGTCGACGCGACGACGCCGAAGGCGAATCCGACGAGCAGGTTTCCGGTCACGTCGGTCATCCAGACGGCGACGAACGCCGAGATGATGAGCAGCCCTTCGAGACCGATGTTGATGACGCCGCTCTTCTCCGCGAAGATCCCGCCGAGCGCGGCGAGGGTGATCGGCACGGCCAGACGGAGTGCCGACTCCGCCGTCGGCTCCCTGACCAGTGTGCTCAACAGCACGCCGAGTATCGTCTCCGGGAACAGCGTCCCGCCGACGATAACGAGCGCGAGCGCGGCGACGCCACCGATCAGCGCGGCCGTCTGTGCCCGACCCGACGGGGCGACCCGTTGGCGGACTGCCGCGAGTCGCTCACCCATCGGTTTCACCTCCGCTCTCGTCACGGTTCACTCGCCGCGTGACACCCTTCATGCGTCCGCCGAGCAGCCGGAAGAACTCCGGCATCGCGACGAAGAGGATGATGAGTCCACGCAGCGTGTCCACGAGCTGCGGCGGGACGTCCGTCGCGAAGTTGACGACGCCGGCTCCGGACTTCAGGACGCCGAACAGGAAGGCAGCGAAGCCGACGCCAAGCGGATTGTTCCCCGCGAGAATCGAGACGGTGATGCCGTCGAACCCGTACGACGGCACGCCGGTCTGGAACTTTCCGAGGATCATCAGCGCGTAGACCGCGCCCCCGATCCCGGCGAGCGCCCCCGAGAGACCGAAGCTCGCGACGATGGTCCGTTTCGAGTTCACGCCGCCGTACTCTGCGGCCTCGGGCTGGAGCCCGCTCGTCCGTAGGTCGTACCCGAAGGCCGTGTGCGCGAGCAGGTAGTAGACGCCGCCGACGAGGAGGACGCCGACGCCGAGCGCGAGCACGGAGAAGTTCGCCGTCGGCTCGAACAGAATCGTCGGGACGTTCGCGTGGTCGGGGATCGTCCGGGTCTGTGTCGCGAAGCTCTCCGGGTCCTTCACGTGGTTCAACACCAGATAGCCGACGACGCCGGTCGCGATGAAGTTCAGCATGATCGTCGTGATCACCTCGTTCGCGTCGACGTACGACTTCAGCACGCCCGGAATCGCGGCGTACAGTCCACCGGCGAGCGCACCGGCGGCCAGACCGACACTCAGGCTCACCGCGGTCCCGAGCACCCCGCCGACGAGCGGCGCGACCTGCAGGACGGCGAGCACGCTCGCCAGACTCCCGACGACGAGCTGTCCCTGTGCGCCGATGTTGAAGATCCCGGCACGGAACGCGACCGCGACGCCGAGCCCGGCGAACAGGAGCACCGTCGTCTCCCGGAGCGTGAGCGCCATCTGCCGACCGAACGGGTCCCAGCCGGACGAGAGCGGGTCACCGAGCGCGCCGAGGAAGAGCCGGTCGTAGACGGTGACCGGGTTGTAGCAGAACCCCACCTCGAACAGCCGGGACAGCCCGAACGGCGTCGGATGCGTGAGGACGAACGTCGCCGTCGAACAGCCCGTGATCCGTCCGGCGGCGAGGATGAGCACGGTCCCGACGAGTATCGACGCGAACAGCGCGGCGAGGCTGATCGCGAACCGCTCCGCCGTCGAGGCGGCGACGAGCCGCGCCAGCCCGCGCTCGATGCGGTCGCGAAGCGTCACGACCCACCCCCATCGACGCGCTGTGAGTCGAGCCGTCGAGGCGGTTCCTCGCCGGTCATCACCAGCCCGAGCTCCTCTTCAGTCACGTCGTCCGGATCGACGACGGCCATCAGCTCTCCGTCGTGCATCACCGCGAGCCTGTCTGCGAGCAGCTGCACCTCGTCGAGCTTCGAGGAGACGAGGAGCACCCCGTCGCCGTCGTCGCGGAGATCCAGCAGGCGCTCGTGGATGAACTCCGTCGATCCGATATCGACGCCGCGGGTCGGATGGGCGGCGACGAACAGCGACGGGTCTCGCTCGAACTCCCGACCGACGATGAACTTCTGCTGATTCCCGCCCGACAGCGCGGCGGATTTCGTGTCGGTATCGGGCGGTCGAACGTCGTACGTTTCGACGATCTCCGACGCGTGTTCCCGTGCCGTCTCCCAGTCGATACGCCCGTTCGCGGTGAACTGCTCATCGTGGTGGCTCCCCAAGATCCCGCTCTCGACCAGATCGAACGACATCACTACCCCGCGCTCCTGTCGATCCTCCGGGACGTACGCCATCCCGGCGTCGATGCGGTCGCGTCTCGACCACGTCGCCACGTCCTCGCCCTCGAAATCGATCCGCCCGGCGGTCGGCTCGCGCAGGCCGGTGATCGCCTCGACCAGCTCCGACTGTCCGTTCCCGTCGACGCCCGCGATCCCGAATATCTCGCCTTCGCGGACGCTGAAGCTCACGTCGTCGACGGCGGTCACGCCGCGATCGTCGGTCACGCTGATCCCCTCGACGCGAAGGGTCTCCGCGCCCGGCTCGTGGGGCCGGTCGGCCGTCTCTATGAGCACTTCGCGGCCGACCATCAGCTCCGCCAGCGACTCGCGTGTCGTCTCGCTCGCGGCGACCGTCGCGACGCCCTCCCCGTCCCGGAGCACGGTGATCTCGTCGGCCGCACGCATCGCCTCGCCCAGCTTGTGAGTGATGAAGATGATCGTCTTGCCGGCGTCGGTCAGCTCCTCGAACACGGTGAACAGCTCGTCGACCTCCTGTGGGGTGAGCACCGCCGTCGGCTCGTCGAGAATGAGCGTGTCGGCCCCGCGGTAGAGCGCCTTCAGGATCTCGACGCGCTGCTGGACGCCGACGCTCACCGACGTGAGCGTCGCCTCCGGATCGACCGCGAAGCCGTAGCGGTCGCTCAGCGCCCGTACCTCTTGGCGCGCAGTTCGTCGATCGACGGCCAGCCCGCCCCACTTGCGCGGCTCGTTCCCCAGCGTGATGTTCTCCGTCACCGTCATCGGATCGACGAGCATGAAATGCTGGTGGATCATTCCGATGCCGGCCTCGATCGCGTCCGCCGGCGACCCGAACGTTCGTTCGGCTCCGTCGACGACGACCCGACCGTCGGTCGGCTCGTACAGCCCGTAGAGGACGTTCATCAGCGTCGTCTTACCGGCTCCGTTCTCCCCGAGGAGGGCGTGGACGCTCCCCTGCTCGACTTCGAGCGTCACGTCGTCGTTGGCGACGACGTCGGCGAACCGCTTCGTGATCCCGTCGAGATGGACGGCTCTGTCCATCGACCGATTAGGCGTTGCTCGGGTCAGACGGAACGTCGATCTCGCCGTCGATGATCGACTGACGGGTGGACGCGACCTCGCTCGTCACCGACTCCGGCAGCTCACTGCCGAGCTGCTGTCCGTCGACGAGTTCGACGCCGTCGCTCTGGAGTCCGAGGGTCGTCTCCGCGCCGCCTTCGAAGCTGCCGTTCACGGCCGCTTCGACCGCGCTGTACACCGCCGTATCGACGCGCTTGACCATCGAGGCGAGGATCACGTCCGCGTAGGAGCTTTTGGTAACCGACTGGTCGCGGTCCACGCCGATGACGAACTTCCCCGCGTCCTGTGCGGCCTGAAACACACCGGTCCCGGTGTTGCCGGCGGCGTGGAAGACGATATCGGAGCCGCTGGAGTACATCGACGCCGCCGCCTCGCGCCCGGCGCTCGGATCGTCGAAATCACCGGTGTAGTTGGTCTGTACGTCGATGTCCGCACTGACGGCGTTCGCCCCGGCGACGAAGCCGGCCTCGAACTTCTGGATGAGCGACGACTCGACGCCGCCGACGAAGCCCAGATTCGTTGAGTCCGACTGGGTCGAGCCGCTGCCGATCGAGACGGACTCCAGCGTCAGGAGTCCGGCCATCGTCCCGGCGAGATACGATCCCTCGTGCTCCTTGAACGTGTAGGAAGCCACGTTGTCGTACTGCTCGCCGTCGTCGTTCGTCGGCACGTTATCGACGATCTGGAACTGCTGGTCGGGGTACTGGGTCGCCGTCTCGCCCAGCACGTCGGCCTGCAGGAAGCCGATACAGGAGACGAGATCGTACTCCGGATCCGCCGAGCTCGCGAACCGCTGCTGGAGGTTACCGAACTCGGACGCCTCCTGTGGCTGTAGCGAGTTCGTCTGGAGATCGAACTCGGACTCCGCCTGCTGAAGCCCCTGTTCTGCTTGGTCGTTGAACGATCCGTCGCCGAGCCCGCCGGTCGCGTAGACGATGCCCACGTTGGTCGTCGCGCTCGCGTTTCCGCCGGTCGAGCCATCCCCGGTCTCGGTCCCGTCGTCCGATGGACCGTCAGAACAGCCCGCGAGTCCAGCGATGCCAGTGCCACCCGCCGCCGTGATGAACTGCCGCCGATCCAGTTCCATGCTGGTTAGACACTACCGGCTGCGTGGATAAACGCTACGATAGATGGGGCGTAGAGCCGCACGAGAACCGCTCACACCCGGATGTAGCCGTCACCGCTCGACGACCGCACGCACCGACGCGACGAGCTGTTCGACGTCGTCGGCCTCCGCGTACAGCCGGATGTACGGCTCCGTTCCCGAGGGGCGGACGAGCGCCCACGAGCTGTCCTCGCGCTCGATGCGGACGCCGTACTCGGTGTCCACGCTCGCGTCGGGGAACGCCTCCGGAAGATCGGTCTCGACGGCCGCCATCACCTGCTGTTTCTCCTCGTCAGGGCACGGGACCGACACCTTCCGGTACGGCCGTTCGGTGATCGGCGCGCGGAGCGCGCCGAGACCGCTATCGGCGATCAGCCGCGTGAGCACGGCCGCGCTCGCGACCCCGTCGATCCACGGCCCGAACCGGGTGTGGACGTGTTTCCACGGCTCGGCCGCGAACACCACCTCCGTGCCGATGTCGCCGGTCTCGTAGGCTGTCGCCACGCCCTCGTGAAGCGCACCCAGGCGGACGCGCTCGACTCGACCGCTGGCCGCGCGCACGTGCTCGTCGATCCGGGCCGAGGCGTTCGGTGTCGTCACCACGACCGGATCGGCCGCATCGCTCTCGCGAACGTAGCGTCCGGCGACCACCGCGAGGACGGTGTCCTCGTGGACGACCTCGCCCTCGCCGTCCACGACGACGATCCGATCCGCGTCGCCGTCGTGGCCGATACCGAAGTCGAACCGCCCGTCGCGGACGAACGCCCGGAGATCGGTAAGCGTCTCGGCGGTCGGCTTCGACTCTCGTGCGGGGAAGTGGCCGTCCACCTGTGCGTTCAACGCGACTACGTCGGCTCCGAGCGCGCGCAACACCTGCGGGGTTGCGACACTCGCCATCCCTGTCCCGCAGTCGACGGCGACTCGTACGTCGGTCGGGTCGGCTCCGAAGCCACCGGCGTAGTCGGCCACTGCCGCCCGGTAGTCGGGAAGTACTGTCGCCGTCTCACTCTCGCCGAACCGGTCCCACGCTGCCGGCGGCTCCTCGCCCAGCAGCCCCTCGATGGTCTCCTCCAGCTCTCTGTCGTACTCCTCGCCGTCGAGAAACAGCTTCAGCCCGTTATCGGTCGGCGGGTTGTGGCTCGCGGTCACCATCACCCCACGGCGATCGCGAGACGCGAACGCGAGCGCGGGCGTCGGGACTTGGCCGATGCGCGTGACGTCCACGCCGCCAGACTGGAGTCCGGCGGCGAGCGCGTCGGCGAGCGCCGATCCAGTCGTTCGCCCGTCCCGACCGACGACGATCGTCGGCGTCTCACCTGTCGCCTCGCGCGCCTGTACCGCTGTCGCCCGCCCGACGGCGAGCGCGAAGCTGGGAGTGACCTCGGTGTTCACACGCCCCCGGATGCCCGCCGTTCCGAACCGTGTCATACGTGCTGTTCTCGGCGCGATGTCTCAAGGGTGACGGCTCGCCGGAGCGAAACCTGTCGCAGAACTCACAGCTCGACGCCGCTCGGAATCAGCGAGTGGTGGCGCAACAGATCGCCGTTGGCGTCGTAGACGAGGAACGTCCCCTTCTGCTGTTCAAGCAGCTGATCGCTGTCGATACTGACCTGAATCCGGTAGCGGTGGCTCTCGTCGCCCTGCTTGCCGTACTCGCGGGCCGCCTCGATGAACCGCAACACGTCGTCGCTGTCGGCGTTGAGTTCGAGCACGAACTCCCCGGTGATCCGGTTGGTCACCGCGACGACGCCTTCGGGCTGCTCGTCGACCGGGCCCTGAAGCCGGAAGGCGACGTCCACCTCGTCACTGGCCAGTGGTTCACCGTCTGTGTGCGTGAGTCGCTCGACCAGCTGCTCGGTCGGGCCCTCGAAGTTGATAGCGACCGTCGGTACTCCCGACGTGTCGAGATTGCGTGCATCGATTGTGAAGTAGTCGCGCCGCATCTACTGTGGTTTTGTGGCGCGCGCTGAAGAACGTAACGGGGACGTCGGTAGTTTTTACCGGTGACACGTCTCCGTTCGAGTATGTCTTGGGTCGAATCGGAGTACGCGGGCGAGCTCGCCGTCGTCTCCGCGTGGCTTGCCGCGCTCCTTCCGTGGTCGATCTCCCTCACCCGGTCCGAGGGGCTCTCGCTCGTCGCCGTCAGATTTCCGGTCGCCGTGTTCCGGTTTCTCTTCGGCGCGGACGTGCGTATCGATCCGCTCGTTCCCGTCTGGGCCGCGCCGAGACTCGAACAGGCCAACGCGTCGCTTCAGACCGCCTACTACATCTGGCTCGCGGGCGCAGTCGCCATCGCCGTGGCGTTCGCCTTCTCGCTCCTCTACTACCGTCGCGAGCAGCTCGTCTTGGCGCGGCTCCCGCTCTCCCCGGTTCGGCTGATGGGCGGGCTGTTGACCGTCGGCGGCGGCTGTCTCCTCGTCGCCGCGATCGGTGTCTTCCGGTCGACGACTGGCCTCACGCTTCCGGTCGGCTCGCTGCTCGTCCCGCTGTTGGGCGTGACGCTCCTCCGCTCACACGCCGAGCCGAGCGACGAGCGGTAGCCGCTGCGTGGGATTAAGTAGCCGGAGTGGTGATACACGACAACGACACAGCGGAGGCACAACCCAATGTCAGACACTACGCCGGACGTGAGCGAGCAGATCGCCGTCGACGCGAGCGACGAGGCGGGGTTCCGTGCGATGTTCGAGCGCGTCCTCTCCGTGATTCGCGGCTCCACGTTGGGCAACGAGAACTACTCGCCGCGCCGTCACAGCCGGCTCGTCCCGGCGGAGCCGGTCGACGCCGTCGGGGACGAGGTCGAACGCTACTGGCTCAACGCCCCGTTCTCGTACGCCTCGATCCGGTACGACGACGAGGAGAGCGAACACCGGTATCACGTCGTCGAGCCGACGCTCACCGACGACCAGACGGCGCTGCTCGAATCGCTGTACGACGACGTCCGGAACCCGCTCCTCTACCGCGACAGAGAAGACGGGGACGACCCCGAGACGCTGTTGCGCGAGGAGCTGCGCGACCGTATCGAGGACTACGGCGTCGTCCTGTCGCCCGCCGACTTCCACGCGCTCGTCTACTATCTGTGGCGGCGGTTCCGCGGCTTCGGTCGCCTCGACCCGCTGATGCACGACAGTAGCATCGAGGACATCTCGTGTGACGGCTACGAAATCCCGCTGTACGCCTACCACGATGATTATCAGGACATCGCCACCACCGTCTCCTTCGGCGAGGAAGAGCTGGACTCGTTCGTCATCCGGATGGCACAGCAGGCCGGCCAGCATATCTCCGTCGGCAACCCCATCGTCGGAACGACCCTCAAGGACGGCTCGCGTGCGGAGCTGACCCTCGGCGAGGAGGTCACGCCACACGGGTCGGCGTTCACCATCCGGAAGTACAGCGAGGAGCCGTTCACGCCGATCGATCTCCTCCGGTTCGGGACGTTCTCGCTCGAACAGATGGCGTATCTGTGGCTCGCCATCGAGAACAACAAGAACGTCATCTTCGCCGGCGGGACGGCATCGGGCAAGACCACCTCGATGAACGCCATCTCGATGTTCATCCCGCCGCGCTCGAAGCTCATCACAATCGAGGACACCCGCGAGCTCTCCTTGTACCACGACAACTGGCTCTCCTCGGTCACGCGCGACCGGCTCGATGAGGGGTCAGACGTGACGATGTACGACCTGTTGCGCTCTGCACTCCGACACCGACCGGAGTATATCCTCGTCGGTGAGGTCAGAGGCGAGGAGGCGATCACGCTGTTTCAGGCGATGAACACCGGGCACACGACGCTGTCGACGATGCACGCCGACTCCGTCCAGACCGTCATCAACCGGCTGGAGAACGAACCGATCAACGTGCCGCGACCGATGGTGCAGTCGCTCGACGTGCTCTGCGTGCAGGTGCTCGCACGATTAGACGAACAGCGCGTCCGTCGGTCGAAGACGATCTCCGAAATCGACGGGATCGACCAGCGGACCGGCGAGCTCGACTACTCGAACGCCTTCGAGTGGACCAGAACTGACGACTCCTTCGACGCCGGCAACCAGAACCTGCTCGACGAGATCCGCCGCGAGCGGGGCTGGTCCCAGAGCGAGCTGCTCGAAGAGATGCGTCGCCGTCGCCGGTTCCTCTCGCATCTCCGCGACGAGAACATCACGAACTTCCAGCAGTTCACGGCGCTCGTCAACGAGTACTACGCCGACTCGGCGGAGACGATGCGGGCGCTCGGACTCACGGTCGACGACGACACCGGTCCCGAGGAGCTACCGCCCGCCGCAGAGCCCGGCGACGACTGATGGTCTCCGCGCTCGTCCTCGTCCCGCTGCTGTTCGCCGTGGGGCTGTTCGCGCTCCTCGCTGCCGCGCTGACGAGCCAATCGCTCGAACGGCTGTTCAGCCGCATCGGCTGGGCCGCCTTCGACGGGCCGAACATCCCCGTCGACATCGAGCGCGAACAGACCCTCCGGGCGGCCGGTATCGGTGAGCCGTACCGGATCTATCAGGCGAAGACGCTCGCGTACACGAGTATCGGTGCAGTGGCCGGCGTCATCGTCGGCAGCTACGCGACCGGGGGACTCGTCCGGCTCGTCGGCATCGAGCGGCTCAGCGAACTGCCCGGCTTCGCTGCGGTTCCATCGCTGATGGGGGATTTCAGCACGCTCTACTTCCTGTTACTCCTCGTCGGCGGGGGGATTCTCGGTAGCAGTGCCGCCGGCGTACTGTACGTGATCCGGTGGCAGGTCCCCGCCGTCCGGGCCGACTCTCGGGCACGGGCGATCGACGCGGGGATGCCGCGCACGGTCGCGTTCGTCTACGCGCTCTCTCGGGGCGGAATGCCGTTTCCGAAGGTGATGGAGACGATCGCCGACAACGAAGACGTGTTCGGAGCCGGTGCGGCGGAGTTCGATCTCGCCGCCCGGAACATCGACCTGTTCGGGGCGGATCTCGTCACCTCGATGCGGGATATCTCCGATCGAACGCCCTCCGACCAGTTCGAGAGCTTCGCGGAGAACCTCACCAGCGTGCTCCAGTCGGGACAGGACCTCTCGACGTTCCTGCACGACGAGTACGAGCGCTACCGCGAGGAGGCCGAAGATCGCCAGCAGGAGATCCTCGACGTGCTGGCGACGGCCGCGGAGATATACGTCACCGTCGTCGTCGCCGGCATGCTGTTTCTGGTGACGATCCTCCTCATCATGGGGCTGACGACCGGCGGCACGCTCGTTCCGATCCGGATTCTCACCTATCTCGTCCTGCCGGCGCTGAACGTCGCGTTCATCGCGTACCTCTCCGACGTCACGCAGCCGATTCGCGGCTCTGCCACCGAGGAGTCGAGCGAACAGACCGGCGTCGGTGTCGGAGCGATCCCCGACGGCGGGGTCCGAACCCCCGAAGTGCGCGAGAACGTCAAGCGACTCCGGGTCCACCGGCGCGTGGGCCGATACCGTCGGCTCCTGTCGAACCCGATCGAGAACGTCATCGACAACCCGGTGTTGCTGTTGTACGTCACCGTCCCGCTGGCGACGCTGTTCGTCCTGATGCAGACGCCGAGCTTTCTCGACACCGGCGCACCGCTCACCGGTGGCTTTCTCGACGTGCGGGCGGTCGACGATGTCGTCATTCAGGCGACGCTGTTCGTCGCCGTCACGTTCGGGATCGCCTACGAGATCGGCAACCGACGGGTGCAGAACGTCGCGTCCTCGCTGCCTGATTTCCTCGACAGACTGGCGAGTCTCAATGAGGCCGGCCTGTCGGTCGTCACGTCGTTCGAACGGATCCGCCGCACCCAGATGGGCTCGCTCGACGACGAGGCGAACCGGATCTGGCGCGATATCCAGTGGGGAGCGACCGTCGAGGAGGCACTGACACGGTTCGAGAGCCGCGTGAAGACGCCCTCGACCACGCGGGTAACGACGCTGTTGACCAACTCGATGCGCGCCTCCAACGAGATCGGACCGGTGTTGCGTATCGCGGCGAATCAGGCCCGCGCCGACCAGCGACTGAAGCGCCGCCGCCAGCAGGAGACCCTGACGTATCTCATCGTCATCTACATCTCCTTTGCGGTGTTTCTCATCGTCGTCGCGGTGATCGTGTTGATCCTGATTCCGAACCTGCCGACTGCCGGTGAGTTCTCCGTCGAGAACGGCGGGGCCGCGCCGATTCAGGGCATCACCGCGGCACAGAAGGACGCCTACGCGCTCGTGTTCATCCACGCGGGGATCATCCAGAGCGCGCTCTCGGGAATCGTCGGCGGGCAGATGTCCGAGGGGACGCTCCGAGACGGACTCAAACACGCCAGCGTCATGCTGCTGGTCTCGTATCTCATCTTCCTCGCCATCCAGTGGGTGAGCGCGAACGGCGGCATCTCTCAGTTCACCTCGGTGTTCGGGACGATCGGTCTCGGCATCTGAGCGAACGGAATAAACGCCCGGCTCCCTCATCCCGGACATGGAGCCGAACGCGGTCGCCGATACGGCGAGCGTCAGGGCGACCTACGACCGTATCGCGGCGCACTTCTCACGAACGCGCGCGGAGCCGTGGCCACAGATCCCCGCGTTTCTGAACGGTCGGTCCGGCGACGTGGGCGTCGCGCTCGGCTGTGGCAACGGTCGCCACGTCGAACTGCTCGCTGACTGCTGTGCGCGCGTGGTCGGACTCGATCTGTCGCGAGCGCTACTCGGACTGGCGACGGAGCGTGCGGCCGACTCCTTCGAGAGCGACTGGATTCAAGCCAGCGTCGAGACGGTTCCGCTCGCGACCGACAGCGTCGATCTGGGGGTGTATATCGCGACGCTGCATCACCTCGACTCGCGCGAAGATCGCCGTGAGAGTCTCGACGAACTCGCTCGCGTGCTCGCGCCCGACGGTCGCGCCCTCGTGAGCGTCTGGTCGACGACCCACTCGGCGTTCGACGAGACGGAGGGGTTCGACACCGTCGTCGACTGGACCTTACCGGACGGCGAGACCGTCCCGCGGTACTACCACATCTACGATCCCGACGAGTTCGTCACCGACCTCACGGCGAGTGCGCTCCGGGTTGAGCGGAGCTTCACTGCCGACGGCAACTGTTTCAGCGTCGTCGTCGGTGAAGGGAAACGCCCATAGGGGTTGACGCGGTACGGGCAGATGGAGAGAACACCAGACGATCTCTGGCCGTTGGTTCGAAATGGTACGCACGCTGACTGTGAGTGACTCCGAAGGAGCTATGAACAGCGGGACCGCGACAAAGAGCAGAGACCGGTGGTACGTGACCATCGACAGACGGACGACGGTGCGACGGAAACAGCCAATGTCGGTGGAACGAAACCGCGACCGGACGAACGATGGACGGAGAAGGCAGAACGTTTCGGTGGTAGGCGGTCGCTGGCGGACGAACGACGCGTTGACGAAACAGCGAGTGCCGGTGGTGAGTAGTTCCGAAGGAACTACGAACGACGGCACGAGTGAACGAAGTGAACGAGTGCCGGTGGTCTAATGGTATGACTTTGGCCTTCCAAGCCAACGATCCGGGTTCAATTCCCGGCCGGCACATGACCTCTGGAGTTATGCGAGCTTTCACCAGTGCGGTATCGGCTCCGTGTCTGACAGACGCGTCACGTCACACACGGACACAGCCTTCGGATCTGGACGGGCACGAACTGTGAGCGCAGTCGCGACTACTGGCATCGAACAGGAGACTGCGACGGTCCCGAGCGATCCGCACGGCGCGCCGAGTGCCGAAACAGATGGAGGAATAGCCACGGTCTTCAATAGGGGTGGCCGAGTAGGTTGGTGTAGGATGGGCGGAGATGATGCGACCGTGTTGCTTGTCGAAGACGAGGAGGCGCTCCTCACTATCTACTCCCGCTGGCTCAGCCCACAGTTCGACGTGAAAACCGCTTCGCGAGGCTCAGAGGCGCTTGACCGACTCGACGAGACGGTCGACGTGGTGCTGCTGGATCGACTGATGCCGGAGATGACCGGCGACGAGGTGTTGTCCGGCATCCAGAGCCGAGCGGCGGACTGCCGGGTCGCGATGGTGACCGCCGTCGAGCCGGATTTCGACATCATCCAGATGGGCTTCGACGAGTATCTCACGAAGCCGATCGAGCGTGAGACCCTCCTCGACACGGTCACGGAGCTGGTAGAGCGGGGGAACGTCGCCGAGCTGAGCCGGCAGCTGTACGCACTGACGCGCAAGCAGTCGCTGCTCCAGTCGAGTAAGTCCGAATCGGAGCTCGCCAACAGCGAGGAGTACGACTCGCTCACGCGTCAGATACAGCAGGTCAGAGCGGATCTGGACGACTCGCTCGACGAGGTCGACGACGCCGATCTGGTCGCGATGGTTCGGGAGTTAGAGGAGGAAACGGGAGAGGATCCGCGATGAGCTACGGTGTGAGTGGCTTCGGTGAGGTGTCGTTCGAAGCGGGGACGAGCGTTCTCGTCTCCGGTGACGCCTCGCAGACGCGTGAAGAGGTTTACGACGCCGTCGCCGAGGGACTGGAGTCCGGCGAGGCGGCCGTGCTCATCAGCACGAACCACTCGCCGCGGCGTATCCTCGACGCGTTGGGCGCGCGCATCGAGGTTCCGGCAGAGCGGTTCGCGATCGTCGACGTCTCCGGCGACGGTACTGACGCCGAGATCGACGGCGTCTCGGTTCGCGCCGTCGGGTCGCCGGGTGACCTGACTGGGCTGAGTCTCGCGTTCGCCAAACAGCTCCAGCTGCTCGAAGAGCGCGGGGCCGCGACGGAGGCGCGCGTCATCATCGACTCCGTCTCGACGCTGATGATGTACGCCGACGTTCAGACGGTGTTCCGATTCCTCCACGTGTTCACGAGCCGGCTCGACTCGGCCGGTCTGTTCGGCCTGTTTACGCTCCAGCCCGGGATGCACGACGATCAGGAGACGAGCACGATCCAGACGCTGTTCGACAGCGAGGCGACCGTCGAGGAGGAAGAGATCGCTCTACGTGGTAGCGGTTACGATTAATCACTGACCGTCGGCTCCGCGGTCGGTGCTGGCGTCTCGTAGATGACGAGGAACACCACCGTCGCGGCAATGATGAGCGCCGAAGCGAGCCCGAACGCGACGCCGACGCTCGTCCCGTCCCAGACGTAGCCGACCGTCACCGGTCCGATGACCTGCCCGACCTTCCACGCGACCGAGCGCAGCGAGAAGGCGCCGGCGACGGCGTCGAACCGCTCACCTTCTTCGACGAACATCGCCATGCTCGCCGGGAGCCGGATCGAGTCGGCGACACCGCACACCATGTACGCGCCCGAGAGGACGAAGAAGGCCGGCGGTAGCTCTATCGCTCCCGACGGTGCGTTCGGAAGATCCGGAACCGTCACTATCACCCCCGGAATGACGCCCTCCGCGAAGCCAGCCAGCGGGATCAGCAGCGCACCGACCGCGTACAACACCGCGCCCATCGCGATGAAGAGGTGTTTGTTCCCCCAGCGATCGGTGAGATCGCCGACGTACCCCTGTGTGATCGCCTTCGTCAGCTTCCCGCCCGCGAGTAACCCGCCGACGATGAACGGGTTCATGCCGAACTCCGTGTGCGCGTAGATCGGGAGGAAGGTGATGACGGCCATCTTCCCGAACGAGAGTCCGAACCGGAAGCCGACGAGCGCGCGCACGCTCGCCAGCGACAACAGCGACTCCAGCGTCTCCCGGCCGGTCGCCTCCTCCGCGTCCTTCCGTCCCCCCGGATTGTCCCGTAGGACAGCATAGACGAGGACGCCTGCAATGAGTGTGACACCTGCGAGGACGCTGTAGGCCGCGGTGAAGCCGAACAGCGCGAGTATCGCGCCGCCGATGAGATCGCCGAACAGCGAGGAGAACGCGCCGACCTGATTGTACGTCCCGAGCCACAGCCCCTGTTCGTCACCGCCGGCGATCTCACCGATGACGGTCGAGCCGGTGAGCCAGAGAATGCTCGCCGCGATGCCTTGGAAGACGCGCATCACGATGACGCCGGCCACGTTCGAGACCAGCATGAAGCCGAAGAAGACGACGACGTTCAGCCCCAGCCCGAACAGCAGCCACCGCTTGGCGTTGCCGGTGTCGATGGCGCGCCCGAGCGGGAGCACGATAACCAGCTGAACGAGCGCGAACGCCGTCCCGAACAGCCCCTCGACGGTCGAACTGACGTCGAAGATGCCGGCGTACAGCGCGAGCGCAATCGCGACCGTCGAGTACGCCTGCGCTCGGGCGAAGGCGCTTCCCGACATCGCGAGAAACTCCGGATCCTTGAAGACACGAAGCGACGAGCCCACTATCTGATCTGATTCGAGCCAGTCACAAAAGACCCGCTAACTCCGCCTACAGTTCAATCCGCTCGACCAGCCGATCGTCGCCGTCGTGCGTGTTTATCGCGACGACGCGGACGTGTGATTCCAGTCCCGACTCCCGGAGCTTGGCCGTCAGTAGCTCGTCCACCTGATAGACGCCGGCCGCGTCGGTCATCTCGATCTCCACGACGACGCGATCGCCTTCGTTCGTCAGCGTCACCCCTTCGATGGCCTGTGAGGAGAGCGTGTTGATCCCCCGCCCGCCGCGCTCGTAGGGGATGCGCGAGCGGCCCCGTTCCATGTCGAGCGCGTCGGCGACACGGACGACACCGGCTTCGAGCGTGAGCGGTTCCTCCTCGGTGTGGTGACATAAGATCGCGTGAAGTATCTCGCCGGTCAGTCGCACGCGGTCTGGTGTCTCGTAGAAGCTCGGGAGAAACCGTTCGAGCACGTCAGCGGCCAGCGGAATCGAGTAGTAGGGGTGGTCGTCGCGGTGGACGACGTGGCCGATATCGTGGAGCGTCGCTGCCAGCGCGACGATGACCGGTTCGTCTCGCTCGTCGAGTCCTTGCTCGCTCGCGCCGTTGAACTCGACGCCCTGCTCTTTGAGTAGGTCGTACAGACAGAGCGCGCGGTCGCGGACGATTTCGACGTGTTTCGCGCCGTGATCGTTGTACCCCTTTCTGGTGACGGGGTTGACGTTCTGTGCCTCCAGATACGCCTGTATCTCCTCGTCGTCGGTGACGGTCTCCAGCACGTCGTTCAGTCGCTCGTCGGGAAACGCGTGTGCGGCGTTCGGATCGTAGTTGCGACCGTCGGTGTCGCTTCGAGTCATGACCACAGGAGCCGCGCGAGCGCGAAAAAACGTTCGCCACGCCGGCGAAAGACATACAATCACCCTCCCGAATCTGTAGATGTACACACCATGTTCGAGACCCTCGTTCCAGCACAGTTCGGGATTCCGGCCGGTCCGGAGCTGTTGGTCATCCTCGGTATCGCCGTGCTACTGTTCGGTGCAAACAAGATTCCAAAGCTCGCTCGCTCGACGGGCGAGGCGATGGGCGAGTTCCAGAAAGGCCGCGAGGAGGTCGAACAGGAGCTACAGGAGATGCGCGAGAGCGGCGCGAGTCAAGAGGAGATTCAGGAGACGCGCGAGGAGTATACGAACGACGAGGACATCGAGTTCGACGAATCGACGACGGAGACCGTCGAGGAGTCTGCGAGTCAGAACTGACGGTCCCGTTCGTCGTCGTTCAGCAGACAATGGCCGTTCGATCTGGGCGCGTGGCCTAGTGGACAAGGCGAGCGGTTCCTAACCTCTCGATCGCGGGTTCGAATCCCGTCGCGCCCGTTCCTCACTTCGTTCGTCACGGCCGCGACGTAGTTCGCAAACGCTTCGCGTTTGCTCACTCCCGTCGCGCCCGTCTTTGATCGAGCGCAACGAGGCGTGAAGACACTTCCAAGGGATTCGAAGCAGGGAGGTCGCGCGCAGCACAGCGAGCACGTCCGACCGCGCTTGCTCACTCCCGTCGCGCCCGTCTTCCGCCGAGCGAAAGAGGCGTGAAGACGCTTCCAAGGGATTCGAAGCAGCGTGCTCTTCGCCCCTCCTCGGTGAGTCGCTCGCTGCTGTGGTAGCTGTTCGTTGGGGTAGCATCGCGCGGTCCCGAAACTCTCGTGTCGCCGACCGCGAGGACGGATTGAGTTCCGGGAGCAAGCGGGCGAGCAGTCCGGCACACAGATCACGCTACTCGACTAGCTTTGAAGCGCGCCGACGATCATATTCTGAATAATCATATTTTGGAATATTGTAATTCTGTACACTGCCGAACAGCGGTTACTACCCCCTCTGTTCATTCTGACGGCAGTTCACACGGTTGTATACCGTCGAGATGGTTCACTCGGAGTATCATGTGATACAAGAGCGTCTCGTTCGCCACGACTGCGACGGAGCTTGGAGCGTCACTGATACTGCTCACTTCCGTCGCCTTCGTTCGCTCCCTGCCGGCGCGGCGCTTTTGACTCTGGCTCACCTTGTCAATGATAATGAGTGCCGATGACGCGCGCGACGACGACCCGGTCGCGGCCGCGCTGACGGAGGGATCGCCGTACGAACGGCTCCGGGTGCAGCGTATCTCGGTGTTCTCGTGGTCGCTGGCGGAGAAGCTCCAGCGAGTCGGCGTCGTGATGCTCGTGCTCGGCGTCGGCGTCGGTGCGCTCGCGTTCGTCTCTCCGAACGGGGCGACGATCCCGGTCGATCCCGGGCGGACGTCGACGTACGCGAGTCTGGTCTCGCTCATCGCGCTGGGGACACTCGCGCTCGTCGCGCTCGCACTGTCCGCGCTCGCTGGCTTCAGGGAGCGAAACGAACCGCTGTCGGTAGAGCGCGCGGAGACGATGCTCGTCGCCGAGGAGCTGTGTGCGCTGGTCGGATTCATCACCGCTGGCACGATTACGGTCATCGCGGTCGGGCTCTGTCTGCTGCCGTATCTCGGCGGCGACAGCGTGACGCGGTTCGTGTCGTCGCTCGCTCGCTCGCCGTACGCGGCTATCGAGACCGCGTTTCCCGTCCTGCCGCGGCTCATCGCACCGGTCGCATTCGTCCTCGCCGCGCTCTGTCTCCTCGCCGGCCGCCGCTGGCAGGCTCAGTGGACGGGCTCGTAACCGGATCTGAGCCGGTCGCGTACGTCGGGAAACAGCGCGTCTGTCTCCGGCTCCGGCGTCGTGAGCTCGTAGCCGGCATCCGTCTGCGTCGCAAGCCCGGCGGCGGTGAGATGGTTCAGGTGCGCGAACGCCTCTCCCGGTCCGTGGAGGATGTGGATGGCGCGTAGCGAGCCGAACAGCGCCGCGGACACCTCCCACGGCGTCGCAGGGCCGTCGGCGAGCACTCCGACGACCCGGCGCGTGCGCTCGCGGTGGTGGTCGATGATATCGGCCGCGCGACCGGTCGGGTCCACGATCGCTCCGCGGTGGCCGGGCCACGCCCGCTCGTACCCGCCGTCGACGATGCGGGTGAGCGTGTCGAGATACGCGTCGAGCGGGTCCGTGACGCGCACGTCGGCCCCGCCGACGTTCGGCGTGTAGTACGGGAGTAGTGCGTCGCCGGCGAACAGCTCTCGGCCATCGTGGCCGTCGAACGCGAAGCCACACAGCCCGGCGGTGTGACCCGCGAGGTGGACGGCTTCGAGTTCCACGCTTCCGAGATCGAACCGAGCGCCGTCGGCGAACGTCTCGACGGTCGGCGGTGCGTACTCCGCGGCGGCGGCGTCGAGGAACTCCGTCAGCTCCGTCTGTTTCGCCGATGGCATCCCCCAGCTGTCGAGCGTGTCCAGAAAGGCTGGATCGTCCGTGTCCTGTGTCGCCTCGGACCCGTCGATGAGCGGGGTGTCGGTCTCGTGTGCGTGGACGGTACAGCCGCTCGTCTCTTGGATCGCCGCGGCCAACCCGGCGTGATCGCCGTGCCAGTGGGTGAGCAGAATCCGCTCGACATCCGCGAACTCGACGCCAAGATCGGTGAGTCCCTCTTCGAGATCGGCGCGCGTCTCGTCGGTCGGGAAGCCGGTATCGACGAGCGTCAGCTCGGCGTCGGGTTCGAGTCCGAGAACGTAGCAGTTGTTGTGCCCCTCGAAGGCGGCGTTTCCGAGTCGGACGATCTCCATCTCGAACGGGAGCGTCGCGGAGCCACCGGCGACGGACGGGAGGATCGTCACCTTGTCGCCGTCATCGAGTCCGGTGTCTGCACCATCGCAGGCCGCGACGGGCTCGCCGTCGACGTGGACGGCGATATGCGAGCGGATCTCACCGTCGGCGGTGCGGACGAGCGGATCGAGCCGCTCCTCACCGCCGTCGAGTGCCGTCAGCAGATCCGCGACCGTCGCGCCTTCCCGAAGCTCCGTCGTCACGGCGTCGGTCCCGAACGCGTCCCGGATCGTCCCGTGAAGCTCGCACGTGATCTTCATGCGGTGCGTTCACCGGAGATACTCAAGAGTGTTCCGTGAACCGACGCTACCCGATCCTCGTCGCGACGCCCTTCGTCTGTCGGTAGTCCCCGTCGAGTAGCTCCCGGAGCGTCGCTGCCAGCGTCTCGCGGTCGGCGTCGGTCCACTCGGTCGGCTCCGCGACGGGAACGACGAGAAAGCCGCGCCCGCGGACGGGGGTCGCGTGCATCGCGCTCGTCCGTGGATCGGTCTTCTCACGGACGGAGGTGTGGTGTTCCAGCGCGTACTCGAACGCTCTGTCCCCGATCGGGAGGAGGATATGCGCGTTGATCGCCCGGAGTTCGGCGTCCAGAAACCGCTCCTGATCGGCGTAGCTCTCGGGCGTCGGCTCCCCGTCGCTCGCGCCGGGGTGGATATAGGAGAGATACAGGTTCGAGAGGGTCGGTTCGTCGCTGTACGCTCGGTTGAGAAAGCCGAGCTCGTGAAGCAGTGACTGGACGCGCCGCCCGGCCTCGCTGTCGGTGAACGGAACGCCCGTCTCGGCTCCGCCGTGGCGCGCGGGCGAGTCCCCGAACACGTGGAAGTCCGCGTTCGCGTCGCCGTAGCCGTACACCGCCGGCCCGTCGATGGCCATCCCGAACGGGTTCGATGTCGCTGTCGTGACCGTCTCCACACCGTCTCTCCGAGCGTCGCTAATAAAAATCCCGTCGCCTGCGTCTCGTCTCCCGGCGTTCACTCCACGATGAGACCGCCCTTCATCCCCACCCCGCGGTGGGGGCGACAGACGTAGAGACCGACGCCCTGCTCGCTGAACGACTGCTCGAACGGCTCACGCGTCAGCTGCGGGTTCCCGCTCTGGAACTCGAACGCAGACTCGCTCACGGAGGCGACGTTGTGCTGTCCGCCCCGCCCGGTCCACTGCCAAGAGACCGTCGTCCCCGTCGAGATACGGACGCCCGCCGGGGCGAACGCCAGCCCGCTTTCCGCGCCGACCTCGATGACCAGTTCCTCCCGTCCGGTCGCGTCGACGAGCCCCTCGTAGCCTCGTGCCGAGCGTCCCTCGGCGAGAAACGCCGAGAGCCGCTCCTCCGGCGTTCGGTCCGATGTGCTCTCGCCGCCGCTGCTACAGCCCCCGAGTCCGACAGTGCCCACAGCTCCGATCGCAGCGAGCAACCGGCGTCGGTTCGGCGTCGAATCTCCCATGCCGAGTTCAGGGGTCGCCCGTGAATACATCTTCTTCGAGAGAGGATACCACGCTCCGGGAGGTGGTTTCTTTGCGCTCTCGCCCGTTGATTTGGTATGGCAGTACTCGTCTTGGGCGATCAGCTCAACCCGGCGTACGGTCCCGTCGTTGACGCCGATCGCGTCGTGATGATCGAAGCGACGTCGTTCGCCCGCCGGCGCGCGTACCACCCGCACAAGATCACGCTCGTCTTCGCCGCGATGCGACAGTTCCGCGACCGGCTCCGCGCGAACGATACGACGGTCGACTACTACGACTGCGAGACGTTCGCCGACGGCTTCGACGCCCACTTCGAGACGTATCCGGGCGACGAGCTCACGGTGATGCGGTCTCCCACCTACGGGACGAGCGACCGACTCCGCGGGCTCGTCGAGGAGCGCGGCGGCACGCTCGATATCGTCGCGAATGAGCTGTTCCTCTCGACGCGCGAGCAGTGGGACGACTACGCCGGCGACAGCGAGCCGCCGTACCGTCACGAGAACTTCTACCGGATGATGCGCCGCGAGACGGGGTATCTGATGGCCGACGGCGACCCCGTCGGCGGCGAGTGGAACTACGACGACGAGAACCAGCAGTTTCCCGGTGAGGGCTACGACTCTCCCGACCCGCCGCGCTACGAGATGGACGAGACGACCGCCGAGGTGTGGGAGTGGGCGAGCACTCTCGACGGGAGCTACGACACGGACCCGCCCGGGCCGGAGTGGGCGGACCCGGAGCCGTTCTTCTGGCCGACGACGCGCGAGCAGGCGCTCGACACGCTCGATACCTTCGTGGAGCGTCGGCTCGCGGAGTTCGGCCCGTATCAGGACGCGATGTTAGACGACGACTGGGCGCTGAACCACGCGCTCCTCTCTGGCGCGATCAACGTCGGCCTGCTCCACCCCGCTGAGGTCATCGAGGCGGTCATCGAGGGGAGCCGTGAACAGCCCGACACCCCGCTCAACAGCGTCGAGGGGTTCGTCCGCCAGCTGCTCGGCTGGCGGGAGTTCATGCGACACACCTACCGCGAGGGGATGCCGGAGCTGGCGTCGGCGAACCAGCTCGACGCGACCGAGGAGCTGCCCGAGCTGTTCTGGACGGGCGAGACCGAGATGGCCTGTCTCTCGGACGTCGTCGACGGCGTCCGAACCCGCGGGTACAGCCACCACATCGAGCGGCTGATGATCCTCTCGAACTTCGCACTGCTGTACGGCGCGGAGCCGGCACAGCTGAACGAGTGGTTCCACGCCGGCTACGTCGATGCCTACCACTGGGTGACGACGCCCAACGTCGTCGAGATGGGTTCGTTCGGCGCGGGGGTGTTCGCGACGAAGCCGTACGCCGCCTCCGCGAACTACGTCAACCGGATGAGTGACTACTGCGGCGACTGCGACTACTACCACACCAAGACCACCGGCGAGGGGGCCTGTCCGTTCAACACGCTCTACTGGGAGTTCCTCGACCGCAACGAGGAGCGACTCGCCGACAACCACCGGATGGGGCTCGTCTACTCGCATCTGGAGGACAAAGACGAGGCGGAGCTCGACGCGATCCGCGACCGCGCCGGCGATCTCAGGGAGATGGCCGAGGCGATGGAGCTGTAGTCGCGTCCCGGTGCTGGCTGTCTCACGGTCGTTACTCGAAGCCTGACTCACTCCGTTCGTCAGGCAGGGTACAGCCCTCGGCGTTATCGCCCGAACAGCCGATACCGCTCTTCGGGCGTGTACCGCCGGAACAGCAGGCTGTTCGTCAACACCGATACGCTGGAGATCGCCATCGCGCCTGCGGCGAGAACGGGCTGGAGTAGTCCGAGCGAGGCCAGCGGGATCATCGCGGTGTTGTAGCCGAGCGCCCACACCAGATTCTGCTTGATCTTCTGTAGCGTCGCCTCCGAGATGCGAATCGCCTTCACCACGTCGACCGGATCGTCGCGCATCAGCGTCACGTCCGCGGCCTCGATAGCCACGTCGGTCCCCGATCCGATCGCCGTCCCGACGTGCGCGACGGCGAGCGCGGGCGCGTCGTTGACGCCGTCCCCGACCATCATCGCCGTTCTCCCCTCCTCTTGAACCGACTCCACGACGTCGGATTTGTCCTCCGGTAGAACTTCCGCACGGACGTTTTCGGAGTCGATACCGACCTGTTCGGCGACCGAGCGGGCGGTTCGCTCGTTGTCGCCAGTGAGCATCATTACATCGACGCCGCGCTCTGTGAGCTGGCTCACAGCGTCGGTCGCACTCTGTTTGACCGTGTCGGCGTCGGCGACCACGCCGGCGAGACGGCCATCGACTGCCACCAGCATCGCCGTCTTCCCGTCGCGTTCGAGCCGTTCCATCGTCTCGGCGGCTGGTTCGGGGTCGATGCCGTTCTCTCGCAGCAGTTTTCGGTTGCCGACGAGGACCACGCTTCTTGGCTCCTTCGACGATAGCACGCGCGAGTGGATGCTCGCTCCCGCGCTCGGCACTGGCCGCCAAGCGGAGTACGCCGTCCTCGT
This sequence comes from Halobacteriales archaeon QH_7_65_31, assembly GCA_003021785.1. GTDB lineage: Archaea > Halobacteriota > Halobacteria > Halobacteriales > Haloarculaceae > Halosegnis. Next base: position 60,746 of record PXQU01000015.1, read on the forward strand.
CCAGTGTACCGGCATCACGACTCGTGACTGTGCCGCCGTCGGCAGAGACCGTCACGTCGTCACCGACGACGACTACGTCCGTTAGCTCCATCGCGCCCTCGGTGAGCGTCCCCGTTTTATCGAAGACGACCGTATCCACATCCTTCGCGCGTTCGAGCACGTCACCGCCCTTGAACAGGACGCCGTTCTGTGCCCCGAGGGTCGTTCCGACCATCGTCGCGGCGGGCGTCGCCAGCCCGAGCGCACAGGGACAGGCGATGAGGACCGCCGAGGCGAAGACGACGACGGCGAACTCGAACACCGTGACCGTCCCGCCCGCGACTGCCGGCCCCCCGACGACGAGCCCCCACAACGGGAGCCAGCCCACGAATCCGGCGAGTGCCTCGGGAAACGCGAACCAGACGACACCCCAGAAGACGGCGTTCGCGATGACCGCCGGGACGAAGTACGCCGAGATACGGTCGGCGAGATTCTGGATGTCGGGCTGTCGCGACTGCGCCTGCTTGACCGTCTCGACGATCTGCTGGAGCGCGGTGTCGGCCCCGACCTTCGTCGCCTCCACGAGCAGCACGCCGTTCTCGTTGATCGT
>PXQU01000016.1:0-230963 GCA_003021785.1 Halobacteriales archaeon QH_7_65_31
GTCTTAGCAGTTCCGACTGCTCAACTGGTGGTGTTCAAATAAGCGGGATTCAGTTGGATGAGCCAGCAACAGGGTGGAGAAAGCCCCCGGTCGTTCGTCAGCCGAGCTGACGTAAGGACCGGCCCCTTTCAGTCCCACCCAGCACGGTTACTTGGCCGAGCGACGCCCGCTTGTCTGAACATCGCCGGTCGATTATGCGAGGATGTCCGCCACGCGACGGGGTTCGCCCGAGAGCGCCGGCTCCTCCTCCACGAGCTTGAGCACCTCGTGGTCCGTCACTGCCGGATACTCCTTCCGGGTGGCCTCCTCGATAAGTGGCTTCTCAAGTCGAAATTCGGTCCCTTCGTACACTACATCGACACCCTGCTCGTCGAAGGAGAGAACTGTCATACCGTTCATATCCCGTGAGCGAGCAAAAGCCGCACGCTCTCGCCGTCGTGCGCCCGTCTGACGCCCCGGAGGGATTATGTATCGGCATATCCAGACACGGATATGTCACTCCGGTCCGACCCGCTGGACCGACTCGCGATTCCGGACGACACCCACGTCAAGGAGCACGACCTCGTCACCGACGGTGATATCATCGTCGGTGGCCAGTCGACGGTCGAGTTCGGCGTCCGCGGCCAGAACGTCATCGCGGGCGAGCGCGTCACGTTCGGCGGCGATATCGAAGCGGACGGCGACTGCCGGCTCGACATGTGGTGTGACGTCGACGGGAACGTGCTCGTCGGCGAGGACGCCTATCTCGGCGAGCGAGTCCACATCACCGGCCAGCTGATGGTCTCGGGCGATATCGATATCGGTGACGACGTGGATATCGAGGAGGGGTTCGAGGCCAACGGCTGGATCGTGATCCGCAACCCCGTGCCGACGGTCGTCTTCCTGTTCATCTACCTCGCCCAGCTACTGCGGCTGGGTGAGGAAGAGGCCGCCGAGGAGGTGTTCGAGACGCTCGATACCGAACGCGAGACCGACCCCGTGCTCGTTCCGCGCTCCTCGCACGTCTCCGACGACGCGTGGCGCGTCTCCACGCCCGCACGCATCGGCGCGAACTGCCGACTCCACGGCAACGTCCGCGCGACCCGACTCGATATCGGCACTGATACCGAGCTGTTCGGGAGTCTCCGTGCGAAATCCGATATCGCTATCGACGCGAACACCGTCGTCCACGGCGACGTAACGACCCGCAGCGGAACGGTCACTATCGGTCCCGGCGTGCATATCCGCGGTGACGTGGCCTGTGAACATCTCGAACTCGACGACCGGGCCACGATCGACGGGACGCTTCGCGCCCGCGGCGAGATCGAGGTCGTCAGTAGCGATACCTCGATCGCCGCGTCCGAGGAAGAGACACAGCTGGAGCCGGCTATCGTCCCCATTGCCGACGAGGACGACGCCGACACCCCGGTCGAATCGGCGGTCGTGCACGTCGAACAGGCGATCCGACGAGTCGAGACTGACGACGAGACCGGGACGGCCGGTTCGGTCGCGATTCCCGACGCCGAGGAGACCGCCGACTCGGAGGAGGGCCACAGCGACAACGGACTCGCCGGCGCGCTCGCCGAAGCCGAAAAGCGGTAGGCCCTTCTATCGGCTCCCGGTAACGTCGGTATGCTCTCGGTCGCGCTCGCCGGCAAACCAAACGCCGGTAAGTCCACCTTCTACAAGGCCGCGACGATGGCCGACGTGGATATCGGCAACTACCCGTTCACGACGATCGATCCGAACCGCGGGGTCACGCACGTCCGCACCGACTGTCCGTGTCTCGACCGCGAACAGCGGTGTGGCAACGAGAACTGTCGGGCCGGCAAACGTTACGTTCCGGTCGAACTGCTCGACGTGGCCGGTCTCGTCCCCGGCGCACACGAGGGGAAGGGGCTCGGGAACCAGTTTCTCGACGCGCTCTCGAACGCCGACGTCGTCCTGAACGTGGTCGACGCCTCCGGCGGCACGAACGCCGAGGGCGAGCCGGTCGAGACCGGGAGCTACGATCCGACCCGCGACGTCGAGTTCGTCGAACGCGAGATGGATCTCTGGCTCGCCGGCATTCTCTCGGACAACTGGGAGACCGTCACGCGGCAGTCGCGCTCGCCGGAGTTCGATATCGACGACGCGCTGACGGAGGTGCTCACAGGGGTCGGCGGCACGGTCGCGAGCGTGGCGCGCGTCCTGCGGAGCGTCGAGTATCCGGACGCGCCACAGGCTTGGGACGACGACCACCGCGAGCTACTCGCCGAGACGTTCCGCCGCGAGACGAAACCCATCGTCGTCGTCGCGAACAAGGCCGACATCGCGCCCGAGTCGAACATCGACGCGCTCCGCGAGGCGGCGAGCGGGCCGGTCGTTCCCTGCACCGCAGAGGGCGAGCTCGCGCTCCGGACTGCATCGGAAGGAGGCGTCATCGACTACGATCCCGGTGACGCCGAGTTCGAGATTCGCGGCGAGCTGTCCGAGACACAGGCCGACGGACTCGAACAGATCCGCGAGGTGACGGGCGCGTTCGGCGGTACAGGGGTCCAGTCGGCGCTCGACAGCGCCGTCTACGGCCGTCTGGATCAGATCACCGCGTACCCGGTCCAGAACGAGACTCGGTGGACCGACGGACAGGAGACCGTCCTGCCGGACGCGTTCCTGCTCGATCCCGGCGCGACGCCGCGGGATCTCGCGTACGCCGTCCACTCGGACATCGGGGAGGGGTATCTCCACGCGGTCGACGCCCGCGCGGATCGCCGCATCGGCGAGGAGCACGAACTGTCGGAGGGCGACGTGATCAAGATCGTCTCGACGGCGACGTAGCCGTCTCGCGACGGTCTCGCGAATCCTATCTGACTCGCGCCGTCGCGGTTTCCATCACCTCTAACGCCTCCTTCAGCGTCTCTACGTCCACGGCGTACGAGATACGAGCGTGACCCGCGCCGTGCTCGCCGAACGCCTCGCCCGGAACGACGACGACCCCTTCGTCGATAACGGCATCCACCCAGCCGTCGGGGACGCTCGGCATCGCGTAAAAGGCCCCCTGCGGGGTCGGCGTCTCCAGCCCCATGTCCGTTAACCCGTCCAGAAGCACGTCACGCCGTTCGTTGAACGCCTCGCGCATCTCTCCCACGACGTCCTGTGGCCCGGACAGTGCGGCCTCGGCGGCGTACTGTGCCGGCGCGGAGGCGCAGGCCTGCACGTACTGGTGGGCCCGTAGCATTCGCTCGATCCGGTCTGTCGTCGAGGTCACCCAGCCGAGCCGCCAGCCCGTCATCGAGTACGTCTTGGAGCAGGCGTTCACGACCGCGACGTTCTCCCCGAACTCCATCGGTGAGCGGTGGCTCCCCTCGAAGACGATCCGCTCGTACACCTCGTCGGAGAGACACAGCACGTCGTGCTCGTCGGCGATGCGGGCGAACTCGCGCATGTCCTCGGGCGACTGGACGGCCCCGGTGGGGTTGGCGGGCGAACAGACGACGAAGACGGCCGTCTCCTCTGTGATCGCCTCCTCGACGGTCGCGGGGTCGAGGGTGAGATCCTCACGGAGCGGGACGGGCTTCGGGGTTCCGCCGGCGAGCTTCGTCAACGCGTCGTAGGCGACGAACCCGGGGTCCGGGAAGATCACCTCTTGGCCTGCGTCGACGTGCGCCTCCATCGCGAGGTGGAGTGCCTCGCTTCCTCCCGCCGTCGCGATCACGTCCTTTGGGGCCACGTCGAGATCGTTGTCACGGGCGTGTTTCCGGGCGATGGCCTCCCGGAGATCGAGCGTCCCCTTGTTCGAGGTGTACGCGTCGACGTGGCCGGCCTCGATCGCCTCGACCGCGCCCCGACGCGCGTGGGCGGGCGTCGGGAAGTCGGGTTGGCCTAAGCCGAGATTGATTGCATCATCGCCCGCGGCCTCGAACACCTCGCGGATCCCGGAGATGGAGATCGACTCAACGCGTGTGGAAAAGCGTGACATATCTACCACTGCGACCGAGAGGGATTAACCGTTCCCGTTGGTCTCGTTCGCCACGATCCGGATCTTGTTACCGCTACCGGTGACGGAATCTGGATCTGCTCTCCGCCAGAACTGCGCGAGGGCGCGATAGTAGCCCGGTGTCGGCGGAACGAAGCCGTCCGAGACTCGGGCGGTAGTTACCGAAACCCACTGGCGAATAAGCGAGCGTCTGATAAGGTGGTCATGACAGAATCAGGCGACCGCGTCTCGCGGCGTGACTATCTCGCAGGTGCGACGACAGCAGGAACGGCGGCGCTCGCCGGCTGTTCCGGTCTCTTCGGCGGTGGCGGCGATGCGCTCTCGGTGGCGTATATGCCCATCTACCCCGATATGCAGCACTTCGTGATGCAGGAAGAGGGGTACTACGACGAGATCCCGACGACCGTCGAGACGACCGAGTTCCCGAGCGGGCCGCGCATCGTGCAGGCGTACGCCTCCGGCGATATCGACGTGGCGCTGTTCGGTATCGTCCCCGCGATGATCGTCATCGACCGCGGGATCGGCGCGAAGGTCGTCGCCGCCAACATTCAGGAGGCGATGGGAATCATCGTCCACGAGGAGTTCGCGTCGATGTGGGACCCCGACGATCCCGCCGGCTCCTTCGCCCAGTGGGAACAGGAGCAGGGCCAGCCGTTCCGGTTCGGGACGTTCCCGGAGGGGTCGGTCCCCGACATCCTGCTTCGCTACTGGCTCTCGGACGTGCACGGCCTCGATCCGGAGGAGGCGGTCGAGATAACCGGACTGAACGGGGCCAGCGGCGTGTTCAACGGGCTCGCGAGCGGCTCCGTCGACGGGACCTCGATCATGGAGCCGGTTCCGACCCGCGTCACCGACAACGATCTCCCATACGAGCGCATCGCGAACGCGGGTGCGTTCATGCCCGGCCAGCCGGCCGCGGTCACGCTGGTGAGCGACGAGGTGCGTGACACCGACGCCGCACAGGCGTTCGTCACTCAACACCAGCGCGCGACGGAGTTCATCGCCGACAACCGCGACACCGCGGCCGAGCACGCCAGCACGGTCATCGGCGCGGAGACGCTCTCACCGGAGACGGCCAAACGAGCCATGGACTCGCCGCTCGCGAACTTCATCTCCGATCCGCACGAGATCGAGGACGGGACGAAGACGTTCGCCCGCTACGCCGAGGCGACCGGGAAGACCGACTCGGCGCTCACCGTCGACGAGATATTCGACTACTCACTGTACGACGACCGCTGATGAGCGCGGAACTGGAGACGGAGTTCGGGGACCGATTCACCGGTGACACGAGCCTCCGCCGGGTCCTCCTCGGCGTCGTCGGTCTCGCCGGATTCCTCCTCGTCTGGCAGGTCGGCTCGCTGCTCAACCCGAACTACGTCCTGCCCGGGCCGATCGCGGTGATAGAGGTGTTCATCGCGGAGGTGCAGTCCGGCGAGATGGTGACCGCGCTCGGGCAGAGCGTCCGTCACTGGCTCCCGGGAACGGTCGTCGGGACGACGCTCGGTATCGCGCTCGGGGTCACGACGGCCTACAGCAGTGTCGCAGACGACCTCGCGGCCCCGCTCGTTCGCGTCCTCCGACCGGTCCCCCCGCTCGCGCTCATCGGCTTCGCGATCGCGTGGTTCGAAATTAGCACGGCCAGCGCCGCGTTCATCGTCGCCGCCGGGGCGTTCTGGATCAACTACTACGCCGCCTACGGCGGGGTCGACGCCGTTCCCGAGGCGTTCCTCGACGTGTCGCGCTCGCTGGGCGTGACCTCACATCTCACGCTCGTCCGCAGGGTGGTGTTACCGGCGGCGGCCCCGCAGATCATCACCGGAATCCGAACCGGTATCGGTCGGTGTTGGATGCTCATCATCGCGGCCGAGACGTTCGGCGTTCCGGGGATCGGTCAGCGGATATGGACGGCCTCGACCAACATCGCCGTCGACGTCGTCATCTCGTACATTCTGCTGATGAGTCTCGTCTACATCGTGCTCGACACCGGGGTGGAAGCGGTGCAGCGTCGGGTGGTCGCGTGGCGATGACCGACAGCCGCGTCGTCGTCGACGGCGTCTCGAAGTCGTTCGAGGGGGAAAACGGGCCCGTGCGGGCACTGGACGCCGTCGACTTCGAGGTGCGCGACGGGGAGCTCGTCTGTATCGTCGGCCCCTCCGGCTGCGGGAAGACGACCCTGTTTCGCATTATCGGCGGGCTCGACTCCCCGACGACGGGACAGGTCACCCTCTCCGGGTCTCCCGTGACTGGCCCCACGCCGGATCTGGGTATCGTCTTTCAGGAGTACCACCTGTTCCCGTGGCGAACCGTCCGCGGCAACGTCGCGTTCGGACTCGAACAGCTGGAACTCGACGGCGACGCCCGCGAACGGCGGATCGCGGAGATGCTCCGGCTCGTCGGACTCGAAGGGACGGCCGACAGCTACCCGTCACAGCTGTCGGGCGGGATGAAACAGCGGGTCGCCATCGCGCGCTCGCTGGCCGTCGATCCCGAGTTCCTGCTGATGGACGAGCCGTTCGGCAGCGTCGACGCACAGACACGGTCGATGCTCCACGGGGAACTACTCGACGTGTGGCACGAGACGGGGAAGACGATCCTGTTCGTCACCCACGACGTGGAGGAGGCCGTCACGCTCGCGGATCGGATCGTCGTGATGACGCCCGGCCCGGGTCGGGTCAGGGAGATCGTCGACGTGGACCTGCCGCGGCCGCGCTCGCGCACCGACGGCGCGTTCGTCGAGTACCGAGAGCGGGTCCGGTCGCTGATACGGGAGTGACCGAGATCAGTCGTCGCGGTCGCGCTCCAGCTCGTCGACGTAGCTGCGGAGCTTCCGGAGCGTGGCGTCGGGGTCGGTGTACCCGTCGTCGTACTCCTCGAAGGCCCGCTTCGTCTTCCGCAGGAACCGCTCGACCGGCTCGTCGCTCACTGGAACCCCCGGACAGCTGTCCTCCCCGTCGGTTCATCGTCGCCCTGTCGAGCGAGCCGCCCGTCGAGGGCGCGCATCACTACTGTCTGCTCGGCGAGCGTGCCGGTGTCGATGTCTGGCATAGCCCACGTTCGGCGTGCCCGATGATAAATACACCACACGACGCGGTTCAATACGTTCATATGGCAGGCGCGAGCAGATTCGGACAGTGAAGGGAGCCGAGTGGTATCAGGCCGACGACGTCGCCGAGGAGTACGACGCGAAGCGATTCTCCCGCGGTGGACAGCTCATCGACGAACGGGAGCGACAGGCCGTGCTCCGTGCGCTCGCGCCGCTCGACGGGAAGACGATACTGGAAGTCGCCTGCGGAACGGGCCGGTTCACCGCCATGCTCGCGGAGGCCGGAGCCGACATCGTCGGCGTCGATATCTCCGCCGCGATGTTACAACAGGGCCGCCAGCGCGCTCGCGATCTCGGCGTGACGGATCGGCTCCAGTTCATGCGCGGTGACGCCGCCCGGCTCCCGTTCCCCGACGACCACTTCGACGCCGTCTTCGGGATGCGATTCTTCCATCTCGCGGATACGCCCGCCTCCTTCCTCGGTGAGATGGCCCGCGTCTCGAACTCGCAGGTGTTCTTCGATACGTTCAAGCGCGGCTCCGCGCGGTCAATCTACAACTGGCTCCTCCCGATGGGATCACGGCTCTACAGCGACGGCGAGGTATCACGGCTGCTCGACGGGGCGGGACTGCAGCTCGCCGGCTCGGACCACGACTTCCTCGCCCCGTACGGCTTCTACCGGCAGGTTCCGAACGCCATCGCCAAGCCGGTTCGCCGGCTGGACGAGACCGTCGGTGAGACGCCGCTCGGTCGGCCGCTCGCGTCCGTCTCCTACTGGAACGCCACCGTCCCGGAGTGACCCGTGACACCGGCGCGTTTTTGACGGTTCGTCTCGGAAGCCGCGTATGGATCTCTCGGTCGTCGTGCCGACGCTCAACAGCCGCGACCAGCTCGCGTCGTGTCTCGACGCGCTGGCGGCGGCCGAGCCGACCGAGTGTCTCGTCGTGAACGGCCCCTCGGCCGACGGAACCTCCGGGATGTGTCGCGACCGCGACGACGTGGACGTGCTCGTCGAGATCGACGCGCGAAACGTGAACGTCGCCCGCAACGCCGGCATCCGGTACGCCCGCGGCGAGACCGTCGCGTTCATCTCACACGATCTCACTGTCGATGACGGCTGGACCGACGCCGTCGAAGCCGGGCTCGCGACCGGCGCTGTCGCGACCGGTCCCGTGCGTGCGTCCGACGAGCAGGCCGCCGACGGGCCCGAGTCGCGATCTATCGGCGGGCGGTCCGTCACCTACCTCGCCGGCGGGAACGTCGCCTTCGCCCGTGACGTGTTGGCTGAACTCGACGGGTTCGACGAATCGCTCGACGTCGGTGGCGCGCGCGATATCGCCCACCGACTCGCCGGTATCGACGAACCGGTGAGCTGGGAGCCGTCGATGACGACGACCAGACACAGCGACACCGCCGTCCAGCCGTCGGTGCTCGCGGACGGCGGCGACGGGCCGAACTGGCAGTGGCGCTACCGCTCGCTCACCTACCGACTCGTGAAGAACTACGGAGTCCGCCCGACGGTCGCGTACCGGGTCGCCCGCCACGCCGTCGCCGACGGGGTGGACGCCGCTCGCGACGTGCTCCGCGGCGACGGAACCCCGTCTCGGTGGGCGGGGAACGGTCGCGACGTGCTCGCCGGGACGCTCGACGGGCTCGCGAGCGGCTCCCGGGCGCGTTTCGGTGACCGCTCCCCGCGTCGGAACCCGAGCGGTCTCTCCGCGCGGGCCGACCGGGCCGTCGCCGTCTACGACCGTCGCGGCTGACGTGTGCCGTGTTCACACGACTCCCGTCGGGTGGTTCTCGTCGATCTGGAGCGCAGGATTTATATAGAACCGCCGACCACATATTAGATGACTATGGCTCAACAACAGCGCGCAATGGGTGGACAGCCGATGTTCATTCTCTCCGAGGACGCCGAGCGGACACAGGGAGACGACGCACAGTCGTCGAACATTCAGGGCGGCAAAGCGGTCGCCGAGACCGTTCGAACGACGCTCGGTCCCCGCGGGATGGACAAGATGCTCGTCTCCGACTCCGGCGACGTCGTCATCACCAACGACGGTGCGACGATTCTGGAGGAGATGGATATCGAGCACCCCGCGGCCGAGATGATCGTCGAGGTCGCCGCCACGCAGGAGGACGAGGTCGGTGACGGGACGACGACCGCCTCCGTTCTTGCGGGCCAGCTGCTCGCACAGGCCGAGGATCTGCTCGACGACGACGTACACCCGACGACCATCGTCGAGGGATACCACGCCGCGAGCCAGCTCGCCCTCGATGCCGTCGACGATCTCGTTCTCGACGAGGAGCTGGACGACGAGCTGCTCACCTCGGTCGCCGCGTCCTCCATGACCGGCAAGGGGACCGGCGATATGGACGCGACCTCGCTCGCCGAGACCGTCGTCGCCGCCGTTCGCCACGCCGAGACCGACGCCGGCGTCGCACGCGACGATATCGCACTTCGCACGCAGACTGGAGCCGGTGCGTCCGCCACTGAACTCGTCGAGGGCGTCATCGCTGAGGAGGAGCCGGCACACGCGGCGATGCCCCGCTCGATCGAGGACAGCAACGTCGCCGTCCTCGATCTCGATCTCGACTTGCAGGAGGCCAACATCGACGCCGAGTACAACGTCACCGACGTGACGCAGCTCGAACAGGCGCTCGACGCCGAGGAGTCGGAGCTGGCCGGCTACGCCGAGTCGCTCGTCGACGTCGGCGTCGACGTGGCGTTCGTCACCGGCGACATCGCCGACCGCGTCGCCTCCATCCTCGGCAAGGAGGGCGTCCTCGCCGTCGAGAGCGTCGGCGACGACGACGCGTCGGACGTCGCTCGCGCGACCGGTGCGACCACCGTCGGCTCGCTTCAGGACCTCGAACCGTCCGATCTCGGTAGTGCGGGGTCCGTCTCCGTCGAGACGTACAGCGACGACGATCTCATCTTCATCGAGGGCGGCGCGAACGCCGAGACCGTCACGCTGTTCGTCCGGGGCGGAACCGAACACGTCGCCGACGAGCTCGAACGCGCGCTCAACGACGCGCTCGACGTGACGATCGCCGCGCTCACCGAGGGCGGCGTCGTTCCGGGCGCGGGCGCGACCGAGATCGCGATCGCCGACGCCGTCCGCTCCGGTGCGACCTCGATCGAGGGCCGCCAGCAGCTGGCCGTCGAGGCGTTCGCGGATGCGGTCGACGTGCTCCCGCGTACGCTCGCGGAGAACACGGGTCTCGATCCGATCGACGCGCTCGTGGATCTGCGCAACCGTCACGACAGCGAGGGCGTCGCGGCGCTCATCTCGGAGGGGCAGTCCGGGAGCGTCGGCGACCCCGTCGAGGCCGGTGTCCTCGACCCCGTCGCCGTCAAGCGCGAGGCCGTCGAGTCCGCGACGGAAGCCGCGACGATGATCGCCCGCATCGACGACGTCATCTCGTCGAGCTAACGACAGTCGTTCTCGTTTTTTCCGACGGACAGCGACAGCACCGCACACGTGAAGTCCTTCGCCCACGAGCATCGCGTATGGACATCGACGCACTCGATCACGAGCGGTATATGGAACGCGCACTCGAACTGGCCCGCGAGGCCGGCGATCGCGGCGACGATCCGTTCGGCTCCGTGCTCGTTCGCGACGGCGAGATCGTCATGACGGAGGCGAACGCCGTCAACTCCGCCGACGACGTTCGCCGTCACCCGGAGCTGACGCTCGCACAGCGAGCGGCCAGCGAGTTCACTCGCGAGCAGTGTCGCGAGACGGTCATGTACACGAGCACGGAGCCGTGTGCGATGTGTTCCGGCGGCATCTACATCGCGAAGCTGGGCGGCGTGGTGTACTCCGTCTCCGCGGAACGGGCCGGCGAGGTGGCAGACACCGATCTCGTCGTTCCGTCGACCGACATCTTCGAGCGCGGACGCGCCGAGATCCCCGTCGTCGGCCCGGTGTTACCTGAGGCCGGCGAGCGGATTCACGCCGAACGGTGGTAGAGACGCAAGCTTTCTGACGGAGCCGCGTGACGACCGGATATGCCTACCCGTCGCGCCCTACTGGTCGATGCGTTCACGCAGGAGCCGCTCACCGGCAACGCCGCCGGCGTCGTTCCGAACGGCGACGGTCTCTCTGTGGCCCAGATGCAGGCTATCGCGCGCGAACTCGGCGCGTCCGAGACGGCGTTCGTCCGCGAGAGCGACGACGCCGACCGCCGGCTCCGCTACTTCACGCCGACCGAGGAGGTCGATCTCTGCGGGCACGCGACCGTCGCCGCCCACGCGTTCCTCGCCGACGAGATCGGCGAGGGGAGTCACACCCTCGAAACCAACGTCGGCGTCCTCGATATCGAACTCGACGGCGAAACAGTCTGGATGCGACAGAACGCGCCCGAGATCACCGAGGTGGACGCGACGTACGCCGAGGTGGCGGAGACGCTCGGCGTGCGCGAGACGGGGCTGTCGGGGCTGAGCGCGGATCTCCCGATCGCTCGCGCCTCGACCGGACTCCCGTTTCTCGTGGTTCCCGTCGAGTATCTCTCGGATCTGAGCAAGATGTCCCCCGACATGGCGGCGATCGAGACGCTCGCGTCCGAGCACGACTGCCGCGGACTCTACGCGTTCACCTTCGACACGCTCGAAGCCGACTCGACCCTGCACGGTCGGTGTTTCGTCCCGAGCGCGGGCGTCCCGGAGGATCCGGTGACGGGCACGGCATCGGGGGCGTGTGGCGCGTATCTCGACCGGTTCGGTGCGTTCGATCCGACGCCCGAGGAGATGCTGTTCGAGCAGGGACATTTCCTCGACAGCGACGGGTCCGTTCGCGTGGACGCGAGCGCGGCGACGACCGATGGACGGGTCCGCGTCGGCGGAACGGCCGTCACAGCCCTCGACGGTGAGCTTCAGATCCCCTCGCGCGACGACGACGAGATCCTGGAAGCGTGAACTGCCGGTATCCGAACGATCTAAGGCAGCGGGATCGGAACGCTCGGGTAATGACACAGGGCGCGGAGGACGTGATCCGCTGGCTCGACACGCTCGGCTCGGACGACATCGGCGCGGTCGGTGGGAAGGGGGCGTCGCTCGGTGAGATGACGAGCGCCGGGCTCCCGGTCCCGCCGGGCTTCACCGTCACCGCCGACAGCTACCGGCGGTTCATCGAGGAGACGGAGATCGCCGACGAGCTGTTCGAGGCGGTCGATGTGGATCCCGACGACTCCGCCGAACTCGCGAGGGCCGAATCGGAAGCGGAACGGCTCATCCTCGACACGGAGATGCCGGCCGAGATGCGCGAGTCGATCCTCGACGCGTACGCCGATCTCGACGACGGGGAGGCGTTCGTCGCCGTCCGATCGTCTGCCACGGCAGAAGATCTTCCGGATTTCTCCTTCGCCGGACAGCAGGAGACGTTTCTCAACGTCCAAGGCGAGACGCTCGTCGAGCGCGTCAAGGAGTGCTGGGCGTCGCTGTTCACCCAGCGAGCGATCCACTACCGGAACGAACAGGGGTTCGACGGCGAGAGCGTCGACATCGCCGTCGTCGTCCAGCGGATGGTCGATGCCGAGAAGTCCGGCGTCCTGTTCACCTCACACCCCTCGACCGGCGAGCCGAAGCTCATCATCGAGGCGGCGTGGGGGCTGGGCGAGGCCGTCGTCTCCGGCTCCGTCTCCCCGGACAACTACGTCATCGAGCGCGAGACGGGGGAGCTGCTCGATCACACCGTCGCCGACAAGAAACACCTGATGGAGAAGGACCCGGAGACGGGCGAGACGATCGAGCGCGCGGTGAGCGAGGAGAAGCGCACCGCTCCTGTGCTCGAATCCGACGAGATCGACCGCTTGGTCGAGCTCGGCACGCGCGCCGAGCGCCACTACGACGGCCCGCAGGACGTGGAGTGGGCGCTCGTCGACGGCGAGGTGTTCATGCTCCAGTCGCGTCCGATCACGACCATCGACGATGACGCCGACGTGCGGGACACAGCGTCACAGACCGACGAGAACGACGTGCTCGCACGCGGGCACGGGGCCTCACCCGGTGTTGTCGCTGGTCCCGTCCGCATCATCCGTAAGCTCGACCAGCTCGACAAGGTCAGCGAGGGCGACGTCATCGTCACCGAGGAGACGACCCCGGATATGGTTCCGGCAATGAAACGCGCGGCCGGTATCGTCACCGACGAAGGCGGGATGACCTCGCACGCGGCGATCGTCTCACGCGAGCTCGGTGTGCCTGCGGTCGTCGGGACCAGTGACGCCACGGAGCGCCTCTCGGACGACCAGCCGGTGACGATAGATGGAGATAAGGGAACGGTCACGGCCGGTGACGTCGAGCCGACCGAGGCGGAGCGCGAGGAGCACGCCGATGTGCGGCCACAGAACCCGGTGAAGCCGATGACGGCGACGGAGGTGAAGGTGAACGTCTCTATCCCGGAGGCGGCCCACCGTGCTGCCCAGACCGGGGCCGACGGCGTCGGACTGCTCCGCATGGAGCATATGATCCTCTCGACGAACAAGACGCCAGAGCGGTACATCGCCGACCACGGCGAGGAGGCGTACATCGAGGAGATCGTCGAGGGGGTCCGCGGCGTCGCCGACGAGTTCTATCCGCGTCCCGTTCGCGTTCGCACGCTCGACGCGCCGACCGACGAGTTCCGCCAGCTGGAGGGCGGCGACGACGAGCCGCACGAGCACAACCCGATGCTCGGCTACCGGGGGATCCGTCGCTCGCTCGACCGCCCCGAGACGTTCGCCCACGAGATCGAAGCGTTCTCCCGACTGTTCGAGATGGGGTACGACAACGTCGAGATCATGTTCCCGCTCGTCAACGACGGCGAGGACGTGCGCCGGGCGCGCGAACTGCTCGAAGCGAGCGGTATCGATCTCGACAAGCGGAGCTGGGGGGTGATGGTCGAGACGCCGGCCGCGGCGCTCACCATCGAGGCGATGTGCGAGGTGGGGATCGACTTCGCCTCCTTCGGAACCAATGATCTCACGCAGTACACGCTCGCCGTCGACCGCAACAACGAGAACGTGGCCGGTCGGTTCGACGAACTCCACCCTGCCGTCTTATCGCTCATCGGTGACGTCATCGAGACCTGTCGTACACACGACGTGGCGACGAGTATCTGTGGACAGGCCGGCTCGAAGCCGGAGATGGCTCGGTTCCTCGTCAACGAGGGCGTCTCCTCGATTTCGGCGAACATCGACGCCGTGCGCGACGTGCAACACGAGGTGAAGCGGGTCGAACAGAAGCTCCTGCTCGACACCGTCCGATAATCGGGTGTCTGACGCGGATTTATACGTGTGCAGTGTACGAGTAGAGCCATGAGCGGAAACCGCGTCGAGGAACTCGAAGAGACCGTCACCGAACTGCAGGCGACCGTCGCCGGACTGACCGACGAGCTCGTCGAGACGAAAGAGCGGCTTCAGGCGCTCGAAGCGCACGTCGACCCGGAGCCGGACGAGATGCTCACCAGTAACGCCGACAGTACCGACGGCGACACGAGCGAGCCGGTAGACGCACAGACTAAGCCCGCGGAGTCGAACAACGAGGAAAGCGCCGACGGTGACGAGATAATCGTCGCGTAAGTCGGCTCCCCCCTCCGTATGTACATCAAAGAGCTGGTCTTAGACGACTTCAAGAGCTTCGGACGCAAGACGCGTATCCCCTTCTACGAGGATTTCACGACCATCAGCGGCCCGAACGGCTCCGGGAAGTCGAACATCATCGACTCGATCCTGTTCGCGCTCGGGCTCGCCCGCACGTCGGGGATCCGCGCGGAGAAGCTGACGGACCTGATCTTCGACCCCGGCGACAGCGACGACGACGGCTTCGCCGGCGAGCGCGAGGCGACCGTCGAGGTCATTCTCGACAACACCGACGACACGCTCGCGCGCGAGCAGGTCGTCTCCGCGGCCGGCAGTGAGGATATCGGTGACACCGACGAGATTCGTGTCCGTCGCCGCGTCAAACAGACCGAGCCGGACAACTACTACTCCTACTACTATCTCAACGACCGGTCGGTCAACCTCTCCGACATTCAGGACCTGCTCGCACAGGCGGGGATCACTTCCGAGGGGTACAACGTCGTGATGCAGGGTGACGTGACCGAGATCATCACGATGTCGCCGTACGCACGCCGCGGCATCATCGACGAGATCGCGGGCGTCGCCGAGTTCGACGCGAAGAAGGAGGACGCCTTCACAGAGCTCGAAACCGTCCAAGAGCGCATCGACGAGGCGGCGCTTCGCATCGAGGAGAAACGCGACCGGCTCGACCAGCTCTCCGACGAACGCGAGACCGCACTCGAGTACAAACAGCTTCGCGAGCAGAAACAGGAGTACGAGGGGTATCTGAAGGCGGCCGAACTGGAGGAAAAACGGGAGGCGCTCGCCGAGACGGAGACGGAGCTCGCCGAGACGGAGACGCAACTCGACGAACAGAACCGCGAACTCGACGAGCGACAGGGGAAGGTGACTCGGGTGGAGGAGGACCTCGCGGACCTGAACCGCGAGATCGAGCAGAAGGGCGAGGACGAGCAGCTCGCACTCAAGCGCGACATCGAGGAGCTGAAGGGGGACATCAGCCGCTTCGAGGACAAGATCGAGACGCAACGCGAGCGCATCGAGGACGCCGAGAGCAGCCGCTCACAGGCGTTCGTCCAGATCGACCGGAAGCAGGAGACGGTCGACGAGCTCGACGGAGATATTCGGGACAAGAAGGTACAGAAGGCCTCGCTGAAGGCTGACCGCGAGGAGCGACAGACCGAACTCGACGAGGTCGAAGCCGAGATCGCCGAGCTCGATACGGAGTACGAGGAGCTACGGTCGGCTATCGACGAGCGACGCGAGCGGCTTGACGCGCTCCGCGACGAGAAGAACGAGCTGCAACGCGAGCAGGACCGGCTGCTCGACGACGCACGCCGTCGGTCCAGCGAGAAGCGCGAGACGGAGTCGGAGATCGAGACGGCCCGCGAGCAGATCCCGGAGATCGAGGCCGAGCGATCTGATCTCGAATCGGAGCTGGAGAAGGCCGAGTCGAATCTCGACACTATCTCCGAGGTGGTCGATGACCTGAAAGCCGAGAAGGCGAGCCTTCAGGACGATCTCGACGAGGTCGAAGCCGAGATCGCGAGCAAACAGCAGGAGTACGCTGAGATCGAGGCACGCGCGGGCGAGTCGGGCGACTCCTCGTTCGGTCGGGCGGTCTCGACGGTTCTGAACGGGGGTCTCGACGGCGTCCACGGCGCGGTCGCACAGCTCGGCTCCGTCTCGGCGGAGTACGCCGAGGCGTGTGAGACGGCCGCCGGCGGTCGGATGGCCAACGTCGTCGTGGACGACGACGGCGTCGGCCAGCGCTGTATCGAGTACCTCAAGAGCCGCAACGCCGGGCGGGCGACGTTCCTCCCGATGACCGAGATGCACTCGCGGCGGCTCGGCTCGACGCCGTCGATGCCGGGCGTCGTCGACTTCGCGTACAACCTCGTCGAGTTCGACGCGGCGTACGACGAGGTGTTCTCGTACGTGCTCGGGGACACGCTCGTCGTCGAGGGTATGGAGACGGCCCGTGAGCTGATGGGCGACTACCGACTCGTCACGCTCTCGGGGGATCTCGTGGAGAAGTCCGGGGCGATGACCGGCGGCTCGACCTCCGGATCGCGCTACTCCTTCGAGAAGGGCGGCGAGGGACAGCTCCAGCGCGTCGCCGAGCAGATCCAGTCGCTGGAGGACGAACGTAGCTCGCTCCGCGCGGAGATCCGCGACGTGGACGACCGGCTGGACGACGCGCGCGACCGCAAGAGCGACGCCGCCGACACGGTGCGCGATATCGAGTCCTCCATCGAGCGCAGAGGCGAGGAGATCGACGCCGTCGAAGCCGAGATCGAGTCGCTTCGGGGCGATCTCGCCGAGATCGAGTCAGCGCGCGAGGAGACCCAGACGGAGATGGAGACGATCGAGTCACGGCTCGACGAGAAGGCCGACGCGATCGAGACGCTCGAAGCCGAGATCGACGAGCGACAGGCCGAACTCGAGGACTCGGAGGTGCGCGAGCTGAACGAACAGAGCGAGTCGATCCGCGAGGAGATCGACGATCTCACGGAGCGAATGGACGGTATCGACGGTGATCTGAACGAGCTCTCTCTGGAGAAGCAGTACGCCGAAGACGCCATCGAGGAGCTACACGACGCCATCGAGTCGGCACAGAACAAGAAGGCGGACGCCGAGGAGCACATCGCGGAGTTCGAGACGGAGATCGAGTCGCGCGAGGAGACGCTCGACGAGAAGCGCGAGGCGGTCGCGGCGCTGGAAGACGAGCTGACCGATCTCAAGGCCGACCGCGAACAGCTGCGCGAGACGGTTCGCGAGGCGAAAGAGGCCCGCGACGAGCAGCAGGCGACGGTCGCGGAGATCGAGAGCGAGATCGCGGAGCTGCGCGAGACGCTCGACCGGCTCGAATGGGAGGTCGAGGAGCTCGAAGCCGAGGTGACGGAGTACGACGCCGAGGAGATTCCCGAACTGTCGAGCGTGAAAGGCCAGATCACGAAGCTGGAGAACCAGATGGCGGAGCTGGAGCCGGTGAATATGCTCGCGATCGACGAGTACGACGACGTCGAAGCGGAGCTGGAGACGCTCGAAGACCAGCGCGAGACGCTTCAGGCGGAGGCCGACGGTATCCGCGAACGAATCGAGACGTTCGAGACGCGCAAGCGAGCGACGTTCATGGATGCGTTCGAGGGGATCAACGAGGAGTTTCAGGAGATATTCGCGCGGCTCTCGAACGGGTCGGGCGAGCTCAGCCTTGAGAACCCGGACGATCCCTTCGACGGCGGGATGACGATGAAGGCACAGCCGCGGGATAAGCCGGTTCAGCGGCTGGACGCGATGAGCGGCGGCGAGAAGTCGCTAACCGCGCTGGCGTTCATCTTCGCCATCCAGCGGTACAACCCCGCGCCCTTTTACGCGCTCGACGAGATCGACGCGTTCCTCGATGCCGCCAACGCCGAGATGGTCGGTGAGATGGTGGACGATCTCGCCGGCGACGCGCAGTTCATCGTCGTCTCGCACCGCTCGGCCCTGCTGGAACGGTCCGAGCGCGCCATCGGCGTGACGATGCTCGACGAGAACATCTCCGCCGTGACCGGTATCGATCTCGGGGAACAGGGGGTGCTCGCCGACGACTGATGAGCGACGATATCCCGCTCAACATCGCCGAGCACGAGACGGACAGCCCTGCCCGCGAGAGCGGGGACGAAGAGAGCGTCCTCTCGGCGTTCGATGTCACGGAGTCGGACGACGACGAAGTCGAGCCGGTCGAACTGCTCGTCCAGCTCGCCAAGGACGGGGAGATCGAGCCGTGGGACATCGACATCGTCCGGGTCACCGAGGAGTTCCTCGACCGGCTCGACGACGCCGATCTCCGGGCCGGCGGGCGGGCCCTGTTTTACGCCTCCGTCCTCCTTCGGATGAAATCAGACGCGATGGTGACGGACGAGGAGGAGCCGGAGCCGGACCCGGAGCCGTGGGACGCGCCGATGGACGACGAGCACGACCCGTTCGCCGCGCTGGAGAGCGAGATCGACCGCCGGCTCGACCGCAAGCACGCTCGCGGGACGCCACAGACCCTCGACGAGCTGGTGCGAGAGCTTCGCGACCGCGAGCGGCAGACGGTCCGCAAGGAGTCACGCAGCTACGACACCACCGACTCGCCGGGCGGCTACGCTCGCGGCACGCAGACGCTCTCGTATCACGGCGGCGACGAGCTCCGGATGGCCGACGAGCCGCGAGAGGCCGACGCGCTCGGAACCGCCCACGACGAGCAGATGGAGGATATCGTCTCGGACGTGTATCTCGCCTGCCAGCAGCAGTACGACAGGGGTCGCGAGGAGCTCCTATTTGCTGAGATCGAGACCGCGGGCGGGAGCCGCGTCGATACGTTCCTCGGACTCCTGTTCTTGGCCCATCGCGGTCAGGTCCGGCTTCGACAGGACGACCTGTTCGGTGATCTGTGGGTTCGTGACCCGGCCACGACGGGCGAGCAGTCGGAAGCGATTGCCGACGATTAGCCCGCTATGGGGGGAGATGTCGGTCGTATACGTTCCGCCGATGGCCGACGGCTTCGACACGGAGCGAATCGTCGTCTCGATTCCACGTGATAATCACTCGGTAGTCGCCCGCTCGAAGCTTGTAGTAGGGCCATCCGCTGAGCGGATCGAGGCGGTGATCCGTCCACTCGCGGGCCTCGTCGAGCTTCTTCAGGATTCGTTCACGGACCTCTGCATCGAGATCGCTTAGCTGGTCGTCTGCTTTCGGTGTTATCTCCACATCAGTCATCTACCTACCCGTCGAGGTCTACGCCGTACTTGTTCGCGACGTCGTCCAGAGAGCGTGTCTCACCACGCTCCGCCTGTTCGCGACTCTCCTCGATGTCGTCGAGCGTCTCCTCGGAGAGCGTGACCGGAGGACTCACCCAGTCGCGGAGCGCGTCGCGGATCGCTTCGGACTTGCTGGCGTATCCACGCTTCTCCCACTCCTCGTCGATCGCCTGAATCAAACTCTCCGGAACGCGGACGTTGATCTTCTCCATCCGGTTGTCGCCGGCGTTCGTGTCGGTGCTCATGTAATGTGATACAGCTGTATCACTGAAAAAGCTGTCTCTCAGGAGGATACTCGTGCTGTCCTCGAAGAAGCGAGTGCACTCAGCTGGCCGATACGGGACAGACACCGACGGTGCGTACCGTGGTGTCACGACGACAAGCCGTGAACGAATCAGAGATACTCGCCGACGAGCAGCTCGACCCGCTCGCGCGTCTCGGCGTCGATAGCCTCCGTCGGCGTGTTGACGGCCCCCTCGACGGCACTATCGCAGTCACACGCTCGGTGCTCGGGCATCGACTCGACGGCGCGACGAACCGTCTCCTTGATGAACGTCTCGTTGGCGGCGGCGTTGTCGAGCACCTCTTCGAGTGTCACTTCGGCGTCGTCTTTCCACACGTCGTAGTCGGTGATGCCGGCGACGGTCGCGTAACAGAGCTCGGCCTCGCGGGCGAGCTTCGCCTCCGGAATCGCGGTCATACCGATTATCTCGAAGCCCGAGGCGCGGAAATGCTCTGATTCGGCCTTCGTCGAGTACTGCGGTCCCTCGATACAGACGTACGTGCCGTCCTCGACGACCTCGGCGTCGGAGGCGTCGCGGGCGCTGTTGGCGAGATGCGATTTCATATGCGGGCAGTACGGCTCGGCGAACTCCATGTGGACGACACAGCCCTCCTCGAAGAAGGAGTAGTGTCGGCTGCGCGTCCGGTCGAATATCTGGTCGGGGACGACGAGCGTCTGTGGCTCCAGCTCCTCACGCAGTGAGCCGACGGCGTTGGACGCGAGCACGCGCTCGACGCCGAGCGATTTCAGCGCGTAGATGTTCGCGCGGTACGGCGCGCTCGTCGGCGAGTACTCGTGATCGCGTCCGTGACGCGGGAGAAACGCCACCTCGGTCCCGTCCGGCATCGAGCCGACTGTGATGGGGGCCGCAGGGTCGCCGTATGGGGTCGTCACGTCCTCCTCGTGGGTGTCTTCGAGCGGAAGCGAGTCGTAGATGCCGGAGCCGCCGATGAAGCCGATCATACACGGTCGTTCGACGGTCGATGATAAAAACGCGGGCTTCTCACGCGAGCAGCCACTCGTCGCTCCCAGCCTGCTCGATCTCGCCGCGTCGCTCCATCTCCGCGAGCACCTCGTCCAACCGGTTCGGCTGGGCGATCTCCATCTCGATGCGTCTGATGTCGTGTGCCTCGGCCAGCGCGTCGCGAATCTCGGCTTTGGTGAACGTCGCGCGATCGATCGCTTCCATCGCGCCCGAGACGAGATCGACCATATCCTCGATGAAGTTCCACGGGTAGACGACCCACGTCCACTCGGTCAGCTCCTCGCCGACGAAGTCCGGCTGAAACGTGCTGGTGTCGAGCAGCTGGAGGGTAGCGGTCCGCACTTCGCCGGCGTCGCGGTCGGTGACGTACTCGTAGGCCCGCTCGATCGAGCCGCCCGTATCGGCGATGTCGTCGATGATGAGCACGTCTTTCCCCTCGACGCTCCCCTCGGGCATCGGGTAGCGGACGCTCGCGCCCTCGGACTTGTCGGCCGTGCCGACGTAATGCTCCATCTTCAGGCTCGTCAGATCGTCCAGCCCGAGGAAATCACAGAGACAGCGACCGGCGAACCAACCCCCCCGGGCCAGCGCGACGACAACGTCCGGCTCGAACTCCGCCCGCTTCACCTCGTTCGATACCGTCCGACAGAGATCGTAGATATACTCCCAGTTGGTGACCGTGCAGTCGAAATCCTCTGGCAGATCGCTCATGCTCGCAGGTGGGACGCGCCGGTGGTTAAAACTGGCCGGTCGGAACCGGACTGCAGACACCGTCACACGGACGCAGTCACCAGCGCAGTCGGACCGTCTCGCCTGTCGCGACGCCGAACGCCTCCTCACCGCGACCCTGATTCACGGCCAGCTCTACTCGTTCGTGGCTCCCGACCGTGACGAGTGGCGTCCCGACCTCGGCGTGGGCGTACGACGGGACGACGGGGTACTTGTCGCCGTCGATCCGGACGGCGTCGCGCCCATCGAGCAGGTCGCCCGAGAGGTTCGTCACGACGTTCCCGAACCCGTCGACGGCGACTACCTCACCGGTCGCACCGTCCGAGCGGACCGCCGGCTCGGGAAGACGCAGCTGCTCGTGCTCGCGGGTGCGGACGAGCGCCGGGAGCCGGTCGAGCCGATCGATACCGACCTCGTGACAGTCTGCCGCGACGGGGGCGAACACGTCACGGCCGTGGAAGGTGTCGCTCGCCGGCTCCTCGACGCGAACGGCGAACACCTCGATCCCGTCGCCGTCGGCGAGCGCGCGGGCCGGCGGGAGCAGAAGTCCGTTGTCCGGCCCGACGAGCGCGTGGTCGCCGGCGCGGACGACGAGCGCCTGTCGGTCGGTCCCGACGCCGGGGTCCACGACCGCACAGTGGACAGCGGGCGGAAACTCCGGCAGAACGAATCGGAGCCAGAACGCCGCCTCGCGCGGGGCCTGTCGGCGGAACTCGTGTCCGATGTCGACGGCGGTCGCGTCCGTCCGACGGGCGATGACGCCCTTCATCGCGGCGGGATACGGCTGGCCGAAGTCAGTTGCGAGCGTGATCACGTGTCGGAGTCCAGCGTCTCGCGAAGTCGGTTGACGCCGTCGATCTCGTGGATGGTCTCGACGACCGTCTCGGGGACCAGCTCCTCCCACTCGCCGTCGTCGGAAATGCGCTCGCGCACCTCTGTCCCCTCGAACTCCTCGCGGCGGAACATCGGCGATGACCGGACCTCGACGTCGGCCTCTTCGAACAGCCGGACGACGAGCGGGTTGTTGGAGTAGGCCACATCGAACTGCGGTGACATCGACTGGACGTGGCTCACCCAGACGGCGTTTCGGTTCAGGTCCTCGATCGGGACGGCGTACGTGAAGATATCGAGGTCGGCGGTCGCTTTCGTCAGCATCATAATGCGCTCACCGGCAGTGAAGGGGTTTCGGGGCGTGTGTGACTGGTCCGCACTCCCGATACCCAAAACGAGTTCGTCCACCTCGCCGGCGATTCGCTCGACCATCGCGTGGTGGCCCTCGTGGTACGGCTGGAACCGACCGATGTAGAACCCGCGTCTCATATCCGGGGGTTGTCCGGCATCAGTATAAGTACGACGTGTCGCGCATCGCGCTCGTTACCGTCGGACGATACGGCTCTCCTCCTGTGATTTTCACGCGTGAGTTGGCGGCTTCCGGGAGAAAGTATATCAGTCGAGGGACCGTGTTGTACACCAACGAAACAACTCCATGAGCGACGATACCGACACGGACGACCCGTTCGACGATCTCGAGATCGACGAGAGCTCGCTCGGGGATGACAGTCCGTCGACAGACCGAGACAACACGAACGATCCCGGCGAACCGGTCGCCCCGGTCGATAGCCGGGACGACCTCGGGAGCGATGTCGGTGCTGATGCCGGCGTCGAGATCGCCGACGAGGAGGAGGACGGGCTGCTCGGCGGGCTTCAGCTCGACAGCAGCGCCGACATCAACGTTCCCGACCGACTTGTCGATCAGGTCATCGGGCAGGATCACGCCCGCGACATCATCCTGAAAGCGGCCAAACAGCGCCGTCACGTCATGATGATCGGCTCCCCCGGAACGGGGAAGTCGATGCTCGCGAAGGCGATGAGCCAGCTCCTCCCTCGCGAGGAGCTGCAGGACATCCTCGTCTACCACAACCCCGACGACGGCAACGAGCCGAAGGTCAGGACCGTGCCGGCGGGGAAGGGCGACCAGATCGTCGATGCCCACAAGGAAGAGGCACAGAAGCGCAACCAGATGCGCTCGTTCCTGATGTGGATCATCATCGCCGTCATCTTCGGATACACGCTGTTGATCCTCGGAAACCCGGTGATGGGGATCATCGCGGCCGCGCTCGTCTACATCGCGTTCAAGTACACGTCCCGCGGAAGCGACGCGATGATTCCGAACCTCCTCATCAACAACGCCGACCAGCAGACCGCGCCGTTCGAGGACGCGACCGGTGCACACGCCGGTGCGCTGCTCGGTGACGTTCGCCACGACCCGTTCCAGTCGGGCGGGATGGAGACGCCCAGCCACGACCGCGTCGAGGCCGGCGCGATCCACAAGGCGAACAAGGGCGTCCTGTTCGTGGACGAGATCAACACGCTCGACATCCGCTCACAGCAGAAGCTGATGACGGCGATTCAGGAGGGGAAGTTCTCCATCACGGGCCAGTCCGAGCGCTCCTCGGGCGCGATGGTCCAGACGGAGCCGGTTCCGTGTGACTTCGTGATGGTCGCGGCCGGGAACCTCGACGCGATGGAGAACATGCATCCGGCGCTCCGGTCGCGTATCAAGGGGTACGGATACGAGGTGTACATGGACGACACCATCGACGACACCCCGGAGATGCGGCGCAAGCTCGCGCGCTTCATCGCACAGGAGGTCGAGAAGGACGGGCGTCTCCCGCCGTTCACGCGCGAGGCGATGGAGGAGGTCATCCTCGAAGCACAGCGGCGTGCCGGCCGCAAGGACCACCTCACGCTCGAACTGCGCAACCTCGGTGGACTGGTCCGCGTCGCGGGCGACATCGCTCGCGCGGAGAACAAGGAGTTCACCGAGCGCGCACAGGTGCTGGACGCGAAGGACCGCTCGCGCTCCATCGAGCAGCAGCTCGCCGACAACTACATCGAGCGCCGCAACGACTACGACATGACGGTGAATCAGGGCGACGTGGTCGGTCGCGTCAACGGGCTCGCCGTGATGGGTGACGACTCCGGTATCGTCATGCCCGTGATGGCGGAGGTCGCGCCGTCACAGGGACCGGGCGAGGTCATCGCCACCGGCAAGCTCCAAGAGATCGCTCAGGAGTCGGTCCAGAACGTCTCGGCCATCATCAAGAAGTTCTCCGACGAGGACATCTCACAGAAGGACATCCACATCCAGTTCGTGCAGGCACACGAGGGCGTGGAGGGCGATTCCGCGTCGGTGACGGTCGCAACGGCCGTCATCTCCGCGCTGGCGAACATCCCGATCGAGCAGAGCGTCGCCATGACCGGCTCGCTGTCGGTCCGCGGTGACGTGCTCCCGGTCGGTGGCGTCACGCACAAGATCGAGGCCGCCGCGAAGACCGGCGTCGATACGGTCATCATCCCGAAGGCGAACGAGCAGGACGTGATGATCGAAGACGAGTTCAAGGATCAGGTGGAGGTCGTTCCGGTGTCGCACATCTCCGAGGTGTTGGAGGTCGCGCTCGCCGGCGAGCCGGAGAAGGACTCGCTCGTCGATCGGCTCCGCTCGATCACCGGAAAGGCGCTCGAAAGCGGAGAGACGCAGCCCGGCGGCTCACCGAGCCCGCAGTAGCGTGCCGAACTGGGCCGCGTTCGCCGGCGTCTCGACCGGAGTTACGCTCATTCTGTTGGCGTTGACACGCGCGACGAGCGCGAGCGCCGGCGTTCCGACCCGTGCGGAGCTGGAGTGGCTGGAGTCGCTCCCCGACGGGAGCGACCATCTCGCACCGGACCACAGCGGCGCGACCACCACGGAGCCGGAGCTGTCGGCGACGGCGCTGTTCGCGAACGTCCTCGTCTCACACGGGCTGTTTCTCTGTCTGGTCACGACGGCGGCGGTGCTCACTGCGATTCCGGCGAGTGCGTTCGGACTGGCCGTGTCCGTCGAGTCGGTCGCCGTCGGTCTCGGGCTCGGCGTCGCGCTCGCGGGCGTGAACACGACCGCGGGACTGGTCGCCAAGCGGTACGGCTACGCGCCGAGCGAACAGCTCCGACGGATGCTCACACCACAGACGCGGCGCGGATGGCTCCTCCTGCTCGGCGGGACGCTTCCGCTCGTGGCCGGCTTCGAGGAGTTCCTGTTTCGGGGCGTCCTCGTCGGCGCGTTCGCCGCGGGATTCGACGTGACGCCGTGGGCGCTGGCGGTTGTCTCCTCCGCGGCGTTCGCGCTCGCACACGAGACGCAGGGAGCGGTCGGCGTCGCCGTGACCGGGCTACTGGGACTGTTACTCGCCGTCGGCTATCTCCTCACGGGGAGTCTCACCGCGGTCGTGATCGCACACTATCTGGTCAACGCCGTCGAACTGGTGGCGTTCAAAAGACTGGGTGCTGGGGGCGAACAGGAGGGTCGGGCGACGCCACACCGGTGACCCTCGCGACCGCGGAGCCGGTGTGGGCGGCTCACCACATGCGTGCGGTGGTGCGCTATCTGTTATAAACCTTCGAGCGAGCGGAGCCGTCGAACGACCTCGGGCGGCGCGGCGCTCGGTCCATCGCGCACCCGGTGATCGCCGATAACGAGCGGGGCGGGGTTCGCAGCGAGCGCCTCCCGTACCGTCTGGCGACCATCATCGTCGTCGCTCAGCCCGGCGGTCATCCGGGCGAGCGCGGAGACGGTGGTGTTCTCACCGTAGCCGACGGCTCGGAGCGATTCGAGCGCGGCCCGCCGGTCGGTCGGCAGCGTGAGCGCGACGGGCACGTCGCGAAACCCGTCGGCATCCCCCGCGAAGTACGCGTCGAGCCGGTCCAACAGCGGATGTTCGTCGTGTGCATCGCCGTCGGGCGCGGTCGGGAACGAGACGGAGAGCAGCCGCTCGGACGCGTAGCCGAACTGCACGTATCTATCGAGGCGGCTGCGTTCGCGGGCGTAGATGCCGGCGGTGTCCATGCGTCGCTGTCGGCGCGGTCGGTGATAAGCGTCGGCGTGTGGTTTGCCCGTCCGACACCCCTTTAAGCCGGGATGAAGTAGCGTTGATAATGATAGAGGCCACGAGTGCGGGAGCCATCCTCTTTCGGGATACCCGTGGCCGGCGCGAGTATCTGCTGTTGAAGTCGCGACCCGGTGACTGGGAGTTCCCCAAAGGCGGTATCGAAGGCGAAGAGGAGCTACAACAGACTGCGATCCGCGAGGTGACCGAAGAGGCCGGGATCGAGGATTTCCGACTGTTGGACGGCTTCCGACAGGACTACGACTACGTGTTCGAAGCCGGCGGCGACACCATCCACAAGACCGTCCATCTGTTCGTCGCGCGATCGTTCGAGGCGTCCGCCGAGCTGTCTCAGGAGCACCGCGACATGCAGTGGCGCGACTACGAGCAGGCCATCAACACCATCACACAGGACGGCCCGCGCGAGATACTCCGTGACGCCCACGAGTTCCTCGAAGAGTACTACGACGACGAGGAGGACGAGGAGCAAGCCGACTCCTCCGGTGGGAACCAGACGACCGGTGACGGTACGGAGGCGTCGTCCGAAGGCGGTAACGAACAGGACGGTATCGAGTCCGTCGGCCGGAGTGTCACCGACGCGCCCGACGAGTAGTGGACGAACCGGAGTTCCTGTTCGAGCTTCGCGTCTGTCGCTGGGCCGAACAGCACTGGCCGCCGACCGGTGACCGCGACCCCGACAGCTCCGTCCTCGTCGCCCGTCAGCTCGGTATCCGCTCGCGCCGCTACGACACGCTCGTCTTCGAGTGCGACACAGCGGCCCTCGACGCCCGCGGTGTCTTGGGTGAGGATCGGCTCGAATCGGATATGCTTCACGTGCTCACCAACGCACCGTCGAGCTACGGCTACTACCGGGACGTGCTCCCGGACCCCGGCTACAGCTGGAGCCACGTCCGGGAGACGATCCACGACGCCGACGCGCGCGGGCTGATCGACACGCGCCGAGACGGCAACCGGATCGAGATCCGACGGCGCTACCGCTACCCAGACTGGGTGAACCGCGTGATCGCGATCGAGAACAAGCCGGACCTCTCCGCGAGTGCTGCCGACGCGCTGGTCGATCAGATCGAACGCGACGTGGCGCTCGGTCTCGCCGACGAGGTGTGGATCGCGACCGAGACGACCGACGAGAAGGTATCACCGGCGCTGTTCGAACGGCTTCCCGTCGAGGCCGGTATCCTCGCCGTCGGTGACGAGGTGAACGTCGCGTGGAACGCGACGACGCTCGCTCCCGAGGAGCGTGGAACGCGGATCCTCGACCGTCCGGACGGGGGGAGCTACGATCAGAGCGCGGCCCGGTTCGAGTACGCTGATCCCGACTGGAAGCGAGAGAAACGGCGACGGATCGCCGAACGCGCATACGAACGCGGCTGGCGATCGTACGTCGAGACGATGCGACCGGACTGCCGCGCGTTCGAGCTTCGGAGTCCGGACACGCCGCTTCCCTACTGTCGAGCGAAGGAGCGTCACGTCACCGCGGCGGAGTGTCGCCACGCCTGCGAGTCGTTCGCGCCCGAACCGCCGGCGTGGCGGTCGAACGGCTGGCCGATCGATGGCGGTCCCGGACGGGGGTACACACGACTGCTGGCGCGCCAGCGGAGCCGCCGGCGTTAATCCTCGCGCGCTTCTACCTCCAGCTCATCGCGGTCGACGGCGAGCCGGAACGTCGGGACGGTCTTCTTGATGCTGGTGGCGACGCCTTTGCTCTCCAGCGAGCGGAGCGCGGAGCGCACGTCGTCCACCTCCGGGTCGTAGCCGTCGTCGCGCAGATCGTGGAGAACGCTGACCACACTCTGTGGCTCCGACTCGCGACCGGCCAGAACCTCGATGATTCCCACCTGTAGCGTGGGGACGCGAACGACGCGCGGGCCGCCGGTCTCGCCGTCCCCCTCGATCCCCGGCTTCACGTCGACGAGATCGGCCGCCTTGGCGGTCGCGCGGATGAGACTGTCGTCGTCGCGATAGTAGAACCGCTTGAGACTCCCTTCGAGATACTGGTGGACCTCGCTGCCGGACTCGACCCCCCACCGGTCCTGTAGCTCGCCGTTCTTCGTCGGCTGGAGGGAGACGACGTCGGCGAGCCGCTCTCGTGCCGTCTCGTCCAGTTCCTGCTCGCTCATGTCGACCGCTACGGAGTCGGTGTATTTCGAGTTAGCGGTTCGACCACACCGTCAACGTTTCGAGGGAGGCCTCGTTCACCCCGGTATGTCCGCGATTCCGCCGCTCGGACTCGGCACGTATCAGCAGTCCGACCACCAGACCTGTATCGACGCCGTCGAGACCGCCCTCAATGTGGGCTACCGTCACATCGACACCGCACAGGGGTACGAGAACGAGACATCGGTCGGGGCGGGCCTCACCCGCTCGTCCGTTCCGCGCGAGGAACTGTTCGTCGCGTCGAAGCTCGCGACCGAAAATCTCGCGTACGACGACGTCATCGAGACCGCCGTCGAGTCGCTCGATCGGCTCGGTCTCGAAACGCTCGATCTCCTCTACGTTCACTGGCCGCTCAACAGCTACGACCCTGCCGAGACGCTGCCGGCACTCGACGAGCTGGTCGATCGGGGACTGATCGAACACGTCGGTGTCTCGAACTTCGAGCCGCGACAGCTCGCCGAGGCGCGCGACGTGCTCGACGCGCCGATTGCGGCCAACCAAGTGGAGTGTCACCCACTGCTCCAGCAGGAGCGACTCCGCGCCGACGCCGCCGATCACGACTACCAGCTCGTCGCGTACTCGCCGCTCGCACAGACGGAGATTCTCGACGATCCGACGATTGTCGATGTGGCCGAGCATCACGACGCGACGCCGGCACAGGTGTGTCTCGCGTGGCTCCGCCACCACGATATCGCGTCGATTCCGAAGGCGACGGGCCGTACGCATATCAGTGAGAACTACGACTCGCTCGACGTGACGCTCGATCCGGCGGCAATCGAGCGACTGGACGCCATCGAGGAGACACACCGCGTCGTCGATTTCGACGCCGCACCGTGGCACGCTGAGTCGTAGGCTCGCGGGCAGCACTGCACGGAGCGGCAGGTCTTTGACCGCTCCGGAAGTAGCGAGCGCATGGTCACGCTCGGACTCGTGGTTGCGCAGTTCAACAAGGAACGACCCATCACACGCGCCGCTTGCCGCCGACCGGCTCGCTCGCCGAGACGGTATCGACGCCGTCGCCGTCGTCGGTGCGATCATCACCGGCGACACCGACCACGACCGCGTTATCGCCGACGCCGCCGCACAGGGGCTGACCGAGGTGTCGCTGGACCGCGATACGCCCGTCACCTACGGTGTCACCGGTCCCGGTATGAGTATCGCCGACGCCGAGGCCCGCATCCCGAAAGGCGGTGATGTCGTCGATAGCGCGATCGACCTCGCAGCAGAACTCGAACACCTATGAGTCCGTCATTCGCAGACCGCGTCACCCGTGTCGAACCGAGCGCGACGATCGCCATCTCGAATCTCGCCGGCGAACTCGAAGCCGACGGCGTCGACGTCGTCGATCTCTCCGTCGGTGAACCCGACTTCCCGACGCCCGAGAACGTCGTCGAGGCCGGCAAACAGGCCATCGACGACGGCCACACCGGCTACGCGCCGTCCAACGGGATTCCACAACTCCGGGAGGCTATCGTCGAGAAGTTCGAGAGCGATGGGCTCTCCTACGGCCCCGACGAACTCATCGTCACGCCCGGGGGAAAACAGGCCCTGTTCGAAGTGTTCATGGCCCTGCTTGAGGAGGGTGACGAGGTCGTCCTCCTCGATCCGGCGTGGGTGAGCTACGAGGCGATGGCGAAGATGGCGGGGGCGTCCATCGAGCGGGTCGATCTCTCCACACACGGGTTCCAGCTCGAACCCGCGCTCGACGAGCTCGGCGAGGTCGTCACCGACGACACCTCACTCGTCGTCGTCAACAGCCCGTCGAACCCGACGGGCGCGGTCTTCTCCGACGCCGCCCTCGAAGGAGTGCGTGACCTCGCCGTCGAACACGACGCGATGGCGCTCTCGGACGAGATATACCAGCGGATAAGCTACGACACGGAGCCGACCTCGCTCGGGAGCCTCGACGGGATGGAGGATCGAACGATCACGCTCAACGGCTTCTCGAAGGCGTACGCGATGACCGGCTGGCGGCTCGGCTACGTCGGGCTTCCGAAGCCGCTCCACGAACAGGCCGCCAAAATCCAGAGCCACTCCGTCACCTGTGCGACGCATTTCGTCCAGTACGCCGGACTCGAAGCGCTCACTAACACCGACGCGGCCGTCACGGAGATGCGTGATGCGTTCCACGAGCGACGCGATATGTTACTCGACCGCCTCGCCGACCACGGTACGGAGATCGCGACGCCCGACGGTGCGTTCTACGTGATGCTCCCCGTCGATGACGACGACCGCGCGTGGTGTGAGGAGGCAATCGAGGACGCACACGTCGCGACAGTGCCCGGAAGCGCCTTCGGAACGCCCGGCTACGCCCGGCTCTCGTACGCCGCCGGCGAAGCGCGGCTCCACGAAGCGGTCGATCGCCTCGCCGAACACGGCTACATATAAAGGGTCGGCGGCGAAACAGCCGGTCCTCTCTCAGTCGACCAGCGTCGAGCGGAGGTCGTCGTCCAGCTCCGCGTCGCTCATCTTCTCGACCAGCGCGTCGAGCACGTCCTCGCGTGCCCCGGGCACGAACTTGATGGAGCCGACGACGAGGTGGCCGCCGCCGCTGACACCAGCGCCCGGCAGCTCCTCGGTCAGCTCCGACACCATCTCCGGGATGTCGAGCCGGACGCCGTCGGATCGGAGGACGGCGAAGTCTGGGCCGAAGCCGATCGTGATGACTGGATCGCCCGTCTCCTGTACCTTCCGGTCGTGTATCTCCCCGGTCGTCTTCCCCGGTGCGGGGTAGATGAACCGATGGGCGAACTCGTCCACGTCGACGCGGTAGAGATGCGCGTCGTTCGACAGCAGCTCGTGGTCGATATGCGGGAGCGCGTCGTCCACCTGTCGCTGCACGTCGCGGTCGGCGCGGTCGGCGAGGAACTCGACGAGCTCGCGGTGGCGGTCGGCGTCGCCACCGAGGTTCAGTATATCCTCGATGACGGCGTCACCGGAGTCGTACCGGAGCCAGTGGGCGGCGTAATCGAGCGCCTCGCTGATGTCGTGGAGATCGGTCTCCTCGTAGCCGGCCTCGCTCGCGAGGTCGAGATACTCGCCCATCGCGTCGGCCTGCGAGCGATCGGCGAGCCCCGCCACCGCCGGCACGTGTTCGAGCTCGTCGGTGAGCGACGGGTCGATCATCCGCGCGAGCTCGACGCTCATCATCCCCGTCGTGATGCGGTAGTCCTCGTCGTGAAGATACGGGTTCACGTGGGCGTCGAGCAGCGGCTCGACGGCCTCCGGGTCGGGATGGTGGTGGTCCACGACGACGATCGGGATTTCGTACTGCGCGAGTGCGCGGTAGGCCGGCGTGTCCTCCGCCGTCGAGCCGTTGTCGAGCATCAACAGCAGCGGGAGCTTCTGGCCGTGTCGCTCCTGATCTTCGAGCGCGTAGTTCAGGTCCCGCGTCATATCCTCCATCTCGTAGTAGGGGGCCTTCGACGGGAGCCGTCGCAACAGATGCTGTGGGGCCTGACTGTCCTCGTGAACCTCGCTGATGAACCGCTGGAGCGCGAGCTGGACGGGGACCGACGCGCACATCCCGTCACCGTCGGCGTGATGACGCATCCGGATCGGGCGACCGTCGAGGACGGCCCGCCGGAGTTGTCGCGCCACGCCGCGCAGCTCCTCGTGAATTGGCTCGAACGCCTCCCACTCGACGAGCGGCTCCGTCTCGGTCGGTACGGCGGTCTCCGCGAGCCGGTCTTCGAGCCGCTCGCACACTTCGTCGCGCTCCTCGCCGTCGAGCCGTTCGAGGGCGTCGACCTCGATCTGGATCGCCCCCTCGCGCGTCTCCACGTCGCCGGTCACGCGGACGATATCGCCGATCTCGACCTCGGGGTGTGCACGGACACCGGCCTCCTCGAACGCCGCCGCCGGAACGACGCCGGAGCCGTCGCCGAGCTGGAACAGCGTCGGCCCGCCGGTCTGTTTGATCCCGACGACCTCGCCCTCGACGTGGACCGCCTGCCCGATCGCGTCGGAGAGAGCGGAGACGCCGACGTCCTCGCCGTGGCGAACCTCGGCGGTGACGGGGTCGGTCGGGTCGGCTTCGTGAAAGGAGAGATCGCCGTCCTCGCGGATCTCCGCGAGCTCGACGGTCAGCTCGTCGCCGACGGCGTAGTCGCCGTCGAGGACGGAGTCGTGGACGAGTCCGGAGACGTGCTCGGAGATATCGACGAAGACGCCGTACTCGACGACGCCGTTGACGGTCGCGTGATACAGCGCGCCTTCCTCGACATCGGCGAACGTACAGCCGTCGGCGAGCGCGTAGACGGTGGGGCCGGCGGCCCCCGTGCTGGAAGCTTCTCCAGCATTAATAGATGGAACCATACGCGTAATCCGGTCGTTCCCCCGTTAAGCGTTTCACTTCCCGTCAGTCGGAACGCTTAGTTTCGCGCCGACCCGACGCCCGATATGCGTCTGTTCCGGTCGAGTACGGTGCTCGGTATCGCCGAAGACGCCCTCTCGTTCGCTCGCTCTGCCGCGGACGACTCCCATCCGGACGAGTACATGGGTCTCCTCCGCGGCGAGGACGCCGCGAAACTGGGTCTCGATCGCGACGGCACGGTCATCACCGACGTGCTCATCATCCCCGGAACGACCTCCTCACCGGTCAGCGCGACCGTCCGCTCGGATATGGTTCCCACCGGTACGACCTCGATCGGCTCCGTCCACTCCCATCCAAACGGCGTACTGCGTCCCTCCGAGCAGGATATCCAGACGTTCGGCAACGGGTCGGTCCACGTCATCCTCGGCGCGCCGTACGGGCCCGACGACTGGCGCGCGTTCGACCGTGCCGGCGACCCCCGCGAGCTTGACGTGCTCGACGTCGAGCTTCCAGACGACGAGTTCTTCGATTTCACACAGGCTGATATCGACGCGGAACTGGGTGGCCGATGACGACGGTCGTCGCACAGGGGACCTTCGACATCCTCCACCCCGGCCATCTCCACTATCTGCGGGAGGCGGGCGAGCTGGGCGACGAGCTTCACGTCATCCTCGCGCGCCGGTCCAACGTCACGCACAAGGAGCCGCCGATCCTCCCCGACACCCAGCGGCGCGAGATGGTCGCCGCGCTCGATCCGGTGACGGAGGCGCATCTCGGTCACGACTCCGATATCTTCGTCCCGATCGAGCGTCTCGATCCCGACGTCATCGTCCTCGGTCATGACCAACACCACGACGACGACGGAATCCGCCGCGCGCTCGACGACCGCGGCCTCGACTGCGAGGTCGTCCGCGCGACGCCACACGAGGGCGACGACGAGGTCCTCTCGACCGGTCGCATCATCGACCGGATCTGCGAGCGGCGCTGTGAGTGAGCGGCTCACTCGAACCGGAGGCGTCGCGCCGCGAGCAGACAGCCGACGCCGAGCGCGGCGAGCACCCCGATCAGTCCGAGCGGTCGCTCGCCGCCGGAGCCGCTCGCCCGCCAGTCGCGATTGAACACGTCCCGATAGTACGTCGCTACTGCCGGTCCCGATAACGCGAGCAGCACCTCGCGGTTCTCCCGTGCGGAGTTGTCGTTCCAGTTCATGCTTCCGACGACGACGGTGTCGTCAACGACGAGCCCCTTCGCGTGTATCTTCTCGTAGCCGCTCGGGCGGGCGAGCCGCGCTTCGAGCGGGAGGTCCTCGCGCTCGGCGAGGCGGTTCAGTCGGGCGACGATCCGCCGGTTCTCCGTTTCGACGTACCACTTACTCGAGAGGAGAATCCGGACGTCGACGCCCCGGCGTGCTGCATCGACGGTCGCTGCGACGAGTGACTGATCCGTGCTCCCGACACTCATCTGGAGGACGTGAATCGACTCGTTGGCCGCGTCGATGCGTCGAATAATCGCCCGCTCGGCGTTGTCCGGTGTGACGAGCAGCGAGACGTTCTCGTAGGGGAGCGTCGCCGGTCCCGTCCGTCGCTGAAACGACCCCGCCGCCGGTGTCTCGCTCGCGAACGACTCGCCCGCCCGGAACTCGCTCCACCCCTTCGCCGCCCGATAGCCGAAATCACCGGTGAACGTCTCCGCGAGTCCGGCGACGACCGTCTCGTCTGTGACGGTCACGCCCCAGCCGCGCGAGGCGGCCCCGCCGACGCCCGACGGCTTCCAGTTCTCGGTCAACACGGTCGCGCTCCCGTCCGCGACGACGTACTTCGCGTGGTGATACCGGTATCGGGTCGCCGGCCCGTCTACGACGCGAACCTCGACACCCGCCGACACGAGCCGATCCAGTCGCGCGGCCTCGCTGCCCGTGATCCCACCGACCGGGCCGCCGTCGAGGAGGACACGCACGGTCGCACCGCGGTCGCTCGCCCGGACGAGCGCGTCCGTCACCCGCCGCGAGGTGAGCGTGTAGCCGGCCAACAGGACGCGGTCGTCGGCCCGTCGTATCGGTTCGAGTGCGGCCTCGGGCGCATCGGGGAGCACGAACCCGCGGGCCGTTCCGGCTCCGCCGTTGACGACCGGGTACGCCGTCGCGCCAATCGGCTTCCACTCGCCGTCAGCGTACCGCTCCCCTTCGGGTGCGTCCTCGTAGCGCAGCTCCGCGACCGTCTCACCGTCGCGTCGCAGCCGGAGCCGCTCGCCGCTGTTGGAGAGCCGAGGAAGCGAGACGCCGATCACGCGGCGATCACCCGCCGCACGGACCGCCTCCGGCGCTGCCGTCAGAAGTACCGTCCCGGTAGCGTTCACCGCCGGGAGCCGGAGTCGCTCCTCACCGTCTTCGAGGACGTATGCCGAGAGGTTCGTGTGCGCTGGAACCGACAGCGCGACGTACTCTCCACGGTCGTCCGTCGCGAGCGGGTTCGCGACGACGGATTCGAACGCCGGATGCGGTGACTCCGGGCGGGCCGGACCCGGCTGGCTCGGCTGGGCCGCTACACCGCCGGCTGTCGAGGCGACGAGGAGCAGACACGAGACGAGGGCGACCCGAGCCACGCGGTCGGTGGCGCGGCTCCGGTGATAAAGCTACGCCGGCTTGGCAGTTTCGAGCCGGTCGGCCGCGGTCTCGGCTTCCGTCTGCACGATGTACGAGCGATCGTCGACGTACTGCGTCGCCGCTTCGAGCGCGCGCTCCGTCCCGATCCGGACGAGCGCCCACGCCGCGGCCGCACGGACGGTGTCGCGCTCCTCCTCGGCGAGCACCTCACCGAGCGGCTCGACGGCACGCGTGTCACCGATGCGACCGAGCGCGCGCGCCGCCTGTGACCGCACCTCTGAGTCGTTCGCCGCGAGCCGGTTCGCGACCGGCTGTGTCGACTCCGGCGAGCCGATCTCGCCGAGGGCTTTCAACACCGTCTTCTGGAGCGGCGGGTTCGACTCGTCGCTTATATACTCGTGGAGCATCTCGCAGGCCTCGTCGTCACCGATCTTGCCGAGCACCTCGATCGCGGGGCGATCGCGCCGCTGTGCGAGTCCCGCCATCGCGTCGTACGCCGCGGGCGTCCCCATGCGACGGAACGCGTCCACACAGTTCTCCTGCATGAACTCCGAGTCGAACCGCTCGAACGCGGTCAGAATGCGGTCGGGATCGTTCTCCTGTTCGGCGACGCGAACGACGCCCAGCTCCGGCGGGAAGTCCTTGCGGTTCTGCGAGTCGATCCGGTCGTAAAACCCCTCGACGGTGAGCTGTTCGACGACGGTGAGATCGTCCCACTCCTCGGCGGCGTCCAGCGCGTCGGTGAACTCGTCGGTCGCGTCGAGCAGCGAGGCGATCGTGTCGTCGTCCTCGTCGGCGTGGAGGTCGGTCTCGGTGATACACTCCGTAACGCGGTCGAGTGCAGTCGCGTACTCGTCCGGGAACTCGGAGCCGTAGTCGAACCGCACGTCGAGCGTCTCACCGACCGACGCGACGAGCGTCTCGACCGCCGAGATCACGTCCGGCTCGCCGCTCTCGGTCCAGCGGGTCTCCGTGAGCGTCTCGCGACCCGTCTCGATCGCCTCGACGACGTCGCTCGCGTACGGACCGCGCTGCTCGTCGAGCGTCTCGCGCAGCTCCTCCAGTCGGGCGGTGAGTCGCTCGGCGGGCGGCTCCTCCTCCTCGTCGTCCGGCTCAGGAAACGATGCGTTCTCGATCTGCGTCTCGGTGGCATCGAGCGTCGCCTCCACGTCGTCGAGATCGGCTTCCGTCTCGGCGTTTTCCAGCGCCGTCTCGGTCTCGTCGAGCCGGTCTCCCACCGTCTCCGGTGTCACATCGACAGCCGTCTCCTCGTCGTCCGGCGCGGCTGACTCCTCGGTCTCGTCGCTCCCGTCGCTCATACGCCTCACTCTGTGAGTTGCAGGAAAGAGCGTTTCCCTTCACTCTCGCCAGTAGAGCTTCGGTGACAGGGTAACGTACGCCAGCGCACAGATGAGCAGCGCGATGGGGAACGCCCGCCGCAGCGTCGACGGGAACAGGACGGTACACGCCTGTACCGCGCCGAGAATCAGGGCGTCACCCGCGAGCAGGTCGGGGTAGGTGATCGGGGCGAGCATGGCGACCGCGAGCAGGATCGCGGCGGCGGCGGCGATGGTCGGGCCTGTGACCCCGTAGAGCACGCTTTCCGTCGCGGTGACGCCGGCCACCTGAAGCGCCGCGAGCAGGGTCGCAGCGAGCGTCGTCTGGACGCCCTCGGTCGTGGTGGCCGTCTCGTCGTAGGCGGCGTACATCCCGAGCCGGAGCACGCCCGCCGCGACGAACAGTGCCCCGGCGACCAGCGGCACGACTGTCTCCGTGGTCGCGGCCACGACGTCGATTCCGGCGAGGCTGAACACGAGCACGGCGGGCGCGACGACGAACGTCGATACGTCGGCCAGTGCATCGAGCACCGCGCCCGCCTCCGAGGAGCCGTAGCGACGGGCGACCACGCCGTCGAGCCCGTCGGCAATCGCACCCAGCAGAATGAGCCGCGCCGCGAGCGTCGGTCGCATCGTCGCAACGGCCGCGGCGACGAAGCCGATCGCCGCGTTGGTGATAGTCACGATATCGGCCATCGAAAGCCGGCCGAGGAACCGTGGCTTCATACCTCCCGGTCGCCGGTCGCACCCTTATCAGATTCGCTTTGCTACCTGAACCACGGAACGTTTAGCCGTCTGTCCCCAACCATATAGTCATGAAGCGCCGGACGCTGCTCGCGACGGTGGGGACGCTTTCGACCGCGACGCTGGCCGGCTGTTCCAGCGGTCTCTCGGAGGACGACTACGACATCGGCATGACGGCGAATCAGTTCCGCCCGGACAGCTACACCGCCAGCGTCGGTGAGACCGTGGTG
Organism: Halobacteriales archaeon QH_7_65_31; assembly: GCA_003021785.1. GTDB lineage: Archaea > Halobacteriota > Halobacteria > Halobacteriales > Haloarculaceae > Halosegnis. The sequence continues at coordinate 37,665 of PXQU01000016.1, forward strand.
TGGGGGAATCCCAGTTCGCGCGGTCACTCCGTCAGCGCCTACGAGGAGCCGCTTCCCGACGGGGCCGCGTACTTCGCCTCCGGCGGGGCCGACTCCGAGGCGACCGCCAGAGAGGCGTTCTGGGACGACAGCCGCGGGCGGCTCGCCTCCGGTGATCGCTACGAACACACCTTCGAGGTGGCCGGCGAGTACCCGTACTTCTGTGTCCCCCACGAGGACGGCGGCATGGTCGCCACTCTCGTCGTCGAATAAACGGAAAAGAACCCGACCTACTCCGCGTCTACGGCGTCCTCGTCCACGTCGACCGCGGTGTCCTCTTCGGCCGCGACCTCCTCCGGACGGGCTTCGAGCCGGAGCTTCTGGACCTCGACGCGGCGAAGCGGGTAGATGCTCTTCGCCTCCGCGTAGACGGCCGAGGAGAGCCGACCCTCGACGATGCTGTCGATGACCTCGTCGAACGTGTGTTCGCGTGCCGTCTCGCGGACGATCTCGGTCATCGTGCGACGGATCGCCTGCTCTTGGCTGTGGTCCGCCTTCTTCGTCGTGAACGCGACGGGCTGGATCTGGATGCGGTAGTCGTCGCTCGTCAGGATCGTCTCGAACGACTCCACCTTCGAGGAGCCGTGTCGGACGAGCGAACGTAGGTAGTCCCGTGTGAGTTCGTGCTGGACGAACTCGGTATAAACGGCGTCGGAGCCGATATCCGTGATCCGGAACGTCAGCTTCGTGTTGTTCTCGCTGGCGTTGTTCTGCAGATCGCCGAGCGTCGTCTCGACGGTTCGATCGTAGAGCTGTTCTGGTTCGTCTGCCGTGGTCTCACCGAGCTCCGCCCGGTCGAACTGCTCGGGGGCGATGACGGTGTACCACTGCTTTTCTTGGCTTCGCTTGGATACGCTTCGGTCACTCATTGTTGGATGTTGTGTCTGTAATCGTCTCGTCCGCTACTATCAGGTTCCGCACGTAGTCGTCCACGGAGCTGTGAAGCCCGCCGGTCGTCTCGCGAGCGATGGTCGTCTTGACCCGCTCGCCGTCGACCGTCGTCTCCATCTCGGTGGTGTTGTCCGGTTCGAGCGCCGCGGCCACGGCGGCCGCGTGCTCGTGTGTCGTCCGGACGGTCGTGCGTTTCATACCGCGTGCCGCACCTCCATCTCTGCCGTCTCCGCGTCGATACCATCGATGTAGCCGGTCGTCGTCCGCCCCGTCGCGGCCGCGTCCGTCGCTGTCCCGACGCGTTGTGCGTGCTCGCCGGCGCGGGCTCCCGACAGCGCCGCCCGTTCACCGTCGACCGCGAGCACGAGCGACTCCGGCGATCGGAACGCCAACCCGAGCCGGGCGATCGTTCCCAGCGGGGGCGTCGTCGCCGCGTCGGTCCCGACGCGGATCACGAACAGCCCGCTGTGGCGAGCGGTCTCACCGCTCCGAAGCCCGCCGTGGGCCGCCGTCGCGTGCTCGCGCCAGACGTCGAGTGCTGCTTCCGCGTGCGTCGATCCGTCGCCGGTGCGTGCGGCGTCGATAGCCAGCGCCACACCGAGCCCGGGCTTGCGCCGGGCACACGCGTCGAGCACGTCGGCGTAGCCACCGACCGTGGCGAACGGTCCACCCGAGTGCGGGTGAAGCACGCGCCACACGCGCTCTGCGGCGTCCGCGGGACTGTCCTCGATCGCTCGGAGCGCGACCGCCGAGGCGACCCGGCGATGCGTCTCCGCATCGAGCCGTTCCGCGTCGAGCCGCTCGATCAGTCCTACCGCCACGTCACGTGTCGCCGAGAAGTCGGCGTGGACGAGCGTCGAGTGGGCCAGCCCGTCGGCGAGCGTCTCCGCGTCGCCGCCGACCGGCACTGCAACGCCGGGCCGACGATCGAGTCGCGTCGCCGCCGATTCGTACAGCTCGGTGTGTGCTTCGGGCGCGCGTCCGGCGGCCACGGTCCCTGCGAGCGCGAGCACGGCGTCCGGCTCGGCTCCCAGCTCAGCCGCGGCGGCGTACGCCGTCCCGGCCAGCGGCTCCTCGGTGAGCGCGATATCGGCGTCGGCGTCGGTCCCGAGACACACCGTCAGGCCATCGGTGGCCGCGGCGTCCGGAACGCGCTCGACAGTGGCGTGAAACGGCGTCTCCGTCGCGTGGAGCGCCCCCGCGAGCTGGCCGAGCGCCGCGAGCGCGTCGCCGTCGGCGGTCGCCTGTAGCCGAACGAAGTCGGTGTTCCGACAGGCGGCCGCGAGGCTCTCCGCCGAGCCGGACTGTGCGTGACGACCGGAAGATCTCATCTATTCGAGGATTTCGACGGCGGCCTCGTACGAGTAGGCGAACGTCTCGTCGATCTCGTCACCGCGGTAGTAGTCGATGAGACGCCGGATCTTCGACTCCGTGTTCTGGAGTGCGCGTTTGTTGTGGTAGTCGGTCTGATTCTCGTCGATGTGGTCGCGGAGCCGGACCGCACGCGCCAGCAGATTCCGGAGGTCCTCGGGGACCGCTCTGCCGGCGTCGTGCTCGTCGAGAATCTCACCGACCTTCTTGTCGGTGACGGCTTTCACGTCCGGGACGGGGACGCCTTGGACGCCCTCGTCACGCAGCTTCATGCCGATCTGCGAGGGGTCGTCGCCTTGCTGTGCAAGTTCGACGACGCGCTCTTCGACGGCGTCGGGGTCTACGTCGGTCCATTCGGGGGTCTCGTCTGCCGCCGGCTTGTCCGAACCGGACGAGCCGCGACGGCGGGTGTGCATTCGTGCCATAGATTGATTGAACGAACACGAGCCGCGACAGCGAGATCTACTCGCACGTCCGCAATCCCAAGCCACGCAACTGGTGGCGAGTCAGATTTGCGGCTGTGCCGTTCCTACCCTCTACTCTCCGGTTCGCGTACTTATGCGTTGTCACTCGGCCCGCTGGTTCGATGGGTTTATACTCGAAAACGGATACAAGTGAGTGTACGCGGGCTTGTAGATCAGTGGTAGATCGTTCCCTTGGCAGGGGAAAGGCCCAGGGTTCAAATCCCTGCAAGTCCACTGCTATAAATCAAATATCACCCGTAGTGGTGACTCCGTAACTGGACACATCAGCAGCTTTTCACTGGGTGATGCGGATGTATAAAAACTTCAACTTCGATGATGGATATCTGATAATATCGGCTCAATCGGACCGCGCGAGGATATTGGCCACGATCGCACGCTGATAAAAGCGGCGAGTCTGATGGATGGGGCTGCACAGGAACACAGACAAATGAATACATCGACCCAGCGAGGATTCGCGGCCCGATGTCCAGCCAAGACGGATTTATAAGTCACTTCGAACCTGCGAAAGCTGCTCGTCACCTCGTGAAACTCTACAAAGAAGAGTTCAAAAGAGGTGATCCCTTTCCACTGGTGCTCCAGCGGCATTCAGAAGGATATTTGTGACCACCGACGGGAATCACCGAAGTATCGTCGCAAAGGCGCTTGGACTCGAGGAATTGCTGGTAGAATATGTCACTCCTCCCCACAGTGCTCTCCAAGCTCAAGGCCGTGAGTGATCTCATCGAAATCACGGTGGCCTCAAATTTATTATCATGCGGATATAAACTGTACATTAATGAACTGGTTATCTCCTGATAGTGCGAAATTTCATAGAAACACGAAATCTCGATTACTGGAAAGAATAGCAGAGGAACATGGTGTATTCTCCTCTGAGGATTATCTTCAGAAATTCTCGGAGGAGACCCTATCAGACTTGGAGGGAGGAACAAGATATACGGATTCCAAATCCTTCGCCAACAGTCCCGACGGGAGCAGTCACTATCGGTGCTTCCCGGCTGATGACCAGCCATATATGCTGTTAACGAATAATCCGGGAACTGCGACAAATTTGGAACGTTCTCTACATCGAAATATGGGCGGAGATGTGAATGATATTGCTGCGGTTTGCCGAGTGTATATTGTAAACTACCTCCTTGGGAAGTCAAAATTTACTAAGTTCTTGGAGAGGTTAGGTGGAATTGCAACTAAAGGAGAGTTAGCCAATTACACAGATATATCCTCATATCTTCAGGAAGAGGAAGCCACTGAGTGGAGGTACAAAGTGGAGGAGGAGTTAATGGAGCCGTCCAATAGGGTTGAATGGATTTCAGAGAACCCAAACGCTGGGCCGTCACTAGAAACAGGATTTTTGAATGATTTTTATTATTCGGTAGCATACAAGCTCGAATCGACATCAGTGGATGACCTCACCAAGATTGAGAAAAAATTTGCAAAAGAGACACTTAACGGGGAGATTCAAGCCGTTGACCCCGAGGTGATTATCTGTTCTGGTGGTTTGGCGTGGAACACTGTTCGATCAAATATGGAGAACGAAACTCCGATCGGAGGTAGCAAAATGCATCGAGGAATCATGGATGCCCAAGGGGGTGTATTTCGAGCAGATATCGCCGGAGACAGAAGAACAATCATTGCCGCCCGTCACCCAGCCGTTCTACATAAACAAGAGAAGTTGGTGAAACGAGCAGAACTGGCCGAGGTATTTTAACCTACGCTCAGATGTGCTATCTGACCGGCGAGGTATCCCGTCGCGATGCATCGTCCGCTTCCGCTCCGGCGATAGACACTCGTGGAGAAACTCCGCAGTCAAATCTGTCTCGAAGCAGATTCAGTTGTCGTCGATAGCGTCGAAGTGATCATCGAGCCGCCCGGCCTGCTTCTCCACGTCTAGGTGTGAGTACGCAGCCTTCGTCGTACTCATGTCGGCGTACCGTCCCAGGTCTGCAGCTTCCTCTTTCTCTCGCCGATAGATTTCACCGATCGCTCCGCGCCGAGCTCCGTGCGGGACCAGATATCCGTGGGCATCGTCAATATTGATCTCTGCCTCCTCGCAGAGATCGCGCAGACGACGCCGAACCCCATCATCCGTAATCGATGGGGGGTACGACTCCATGCTCTCGCAGCGCTCCATCGATGCCACCAGCTTCCTCAACGAGCTCGCCGACGAACATCTCTGAGAGATTCGTCGTCGGATCAACCATCGTTGGAAACACGAGGGAGAGCTGTGGATTTGAGCTACCGAAGCTCTCGGCGATCCCTACGCATGTCGCATCTAACTTCTCCAGCTTCGTCTGCTCGAATTTCCCTGGGCGTGGGGGCGACAGTATGCCCAGCCGCACATAGGCAATTCAGCGTGATGTTGTCCTCCTTTCTCTGCAAGTCCATCCCTCTCGATCGATAACACCCCTACCGGCAGGTCCGTAACTGGACAGATCAGCGGTTTTGCTGGGGGTGATGTGTCTGTCTGAAACTCTTAAATTCGATACCGAGGAGCTACCAGCACCCGTCTGTGACTACTTCAGTCGTATCCCCAACGACGAGCAGACTTGCACGGCGCTGGGTGACGCGGTGTATCGGGCCTACCCACTGAAACCAGAGCGTACCCGGCTTCAGAAAGTCAGCTATCTGTAGCTACCGAACCGCAATCAGAAACGACGTATCCAGAATCACAGGCCCAGCTCCTCGCTCAGGTCTTCACTGTACTCCTCGTTGGCGTCGTCGATGGTCTCGCGTAGCTCGTCGGCTTCCGCTTCGGAGAGTTCACCCGCGAAGTCAAGCAGTGAGCACCCACCGATGAGCCGCTCTATCGCCTCTGAAAACGTTTCACCCTCCAGCTTGTGCGCCTCGATCCGCTCGTACACGCTCTCGTCGATCCGAACCGATCTCGTCGCCATACGTACACGTCGTTCCACGACCGGCTTCAGTTTTATATCCAAGTAAACTCGACGGCGATAGCTCGACTCGCTCACGCCAGCCGTCGCCGTTCCACGAACGTCCGTATCTCGCTGACTGCCGCGTCGAACTTCTCGCGAACGACTGAGTGGCCGGCGACCCCGCTTGGGTGCGTCGCATCGGCGGTCGATCGGGTCACTGGCGCTTAGCAATACTGGACGGAGACGGAAACGAAGCACTTGCCGGCGTGGCATTCGGGCCACTCATGGCGATACCACGTTGAACTTCATCGAATCGTTTTGCACCCGGACCTGCATTGATTGGTCCTCCGAACCGACCGTCCAGTTGTGGGTCCCCGAGAGACCGCTATCGGTCTCGACCTGAAGAGAGAGTTGCCCCGATGACGGTAGCGCATCGTCGTACTCCGCCGCCTCGTCTGAATCGATGTCGGCCTGTTTTGAAAAGACCGATTTGTCGTTGGCCTGCTTGCTGACGGTGATCGTGGTGGCGATCGAGTTGCTCGTCCGATTGAACACGACGAGATCCGGTGGCGGGCCGGTAAACGTGCTTACGACTCCCGAACACCCGGCAGACAGACCGATCCCGAGTGCCGGCAGTGTGCGGAGTATCGATCGCCGGGTATGATCCTGCGTCATACACCTTCATATGAGATGCGTTGGTAAAGCGAGGGGAGCCGAGCTTCAGCTGATGAAAGTCGGTATTCGCGTTGAAGATGGTCGCCACCGATGGATGACACAGAACCGAATCCCGATGTGACCGACGTCATTCACCTCCTCGATGACGACTGCGCTCGACAAATTCTGATCGAAACGATGAACGAATCGCTGTCCGCGAACGAACTCGAAGACCGCTGTGGGGTCTCGGAGCCGACGATCTACCGGCGCCTTGAAGAACTCCGTGAACACGGACTCGTGGACGAAGGAACGCAGGTCGCCGCTGACGGCCATCACTATAGTGTCTATCGCGCGGCGCTCGATCGCGTCGAAGTCGATCTCACCGAATCAGGTCTCGATATCACGATCACCAAACGCGAAGGAATGGCCGACCGCTTCACCGACCTCATTGAGGGGATATGAAAATGGCGATGGTACTACTGAGCGTTCTCCTCCAGTTCAGCGGCGGGCTGTCGAGTACCATCGCGCTCGTCTTGAACGTACTGACGACGATATTGGGTCTTGCAGTCGCGTATGTCGCCTTTCGCGGGTATCGACGCAACCAAAGCCGTCCGATGGCGTTCGTCGCCGCCGGCTTCGTGCTTACGTTCTGGACGCCCGTACTGTTGCTCGTGAGCTTTGTCGTCCTGCCGCAGGTCGCGCAGGTCGCCCCTCAGTCGCTTAGTCTTGTGAACTCCTTGTTTGGGATCGCGGGTAGTGTAAGCCAGCTGATCGGCTTGGCGTGTATTCTCTATGGCCTTCGGATACCCATCCGCCAGTAATTCGGTCGGTTCGGAGTCGCCTATCGAGTAGCGACGGCTATCGATCATGTCATAAATACGAGGTTTTATACTAATCGGGTCCGTAACGTGAGTATGGCGTCGATATTCGGGCGTGATACGTCAACGTTTGGAACAGTTGTCGGGGTCGTGGTGGCCGTCATCGCGATCTTCGGCTCAACAGTATTAGGGTGGGACTGGAATCAACCCGGTCAGTTCGTCCCGACTATCATCGGGGTACTGGCCGCCGTCGCAGCGGCGTGGCTACTGATCCAGCACTATCGAAGTTGAACCAAGCAACGACCACACGCCACGACTTTTCGAGCAAGCGTCAGAAGGAGACACCGCCGAGACGCAGGTCCGTCCCGAAACGCATGGCGGATACGAGACGTACAGATCCCGAACTCGGCGGCAACCGGAGACGAGCGGAAAATTGAGCGATGCCACGGGAACGGAAGCCGATTCGGCTACGGGCAGTAACAGCACCCACAGCCACAGCCGGCTCCACACCCGACGACACAGCAATCACAGCCACAGCTGATCGGTGGGATGCCGACGCAGGCGCTACAACCGCAGTCACAACCCGAACAACATCCAGCCGGACAGCAACCACAGTTACAGACCACGCCGTTCGTGGTGACGTCTTGGCGAGAGCCGCTCGCCCCGCTCGGCGATTCGACGTAGTACGTCCACGAGGGAAGACTGGAGATCGCCAGCGTGTTCTGGATCGGCGCACTCACCGCTTCCTCGTCAAGCGAGGAGATGAACTCCGGAGTGACCTGCTTGAGTTCATCTGCGAGGTTTGCGTAGGTCTGTGCGAACTTCTCGTTGTTCTGGAAACCTGCAAAATCAAACCATGCAGCAGTCCTGTCGTTCGCAACTGAACACTCTCGTAGAACCCGTGTGCGAGAAGGAGTGGTGGGCCGTCGCCGGTCTGATAGGTGCGAACCGTGATACCGTTCGCCCGGACGGTGTCGGTGGTCCAGCCGTCGGGGAGACGAAGCGGACGCCGCACCCTCAGAGCGTGTACTCGTCCTCGGGGTCGGTATCGGCCGCGGGATCGTGCTGATCGTCGGTCGCCTGCGTGAACAGGTCCTCGCCCGGCTCACGACCGGTGTCCTCGTCGACGTCGAAGGCGGTCAGCCCGAGCGTGAGCAGCTCCTCGACGGCCTCGTCGCGGTTGATGAACTCGCCCTGATTGACGAACCGGTCGATCTCGGTATCGATGCGATCGGGAAGGTCCAGACGGATCTCGGACATGGCTCTATTCGGTGTGTCGGCCTTTTGAATCTACCGCGAAGCGTCCTACTCGTCGCGCTCGTTGCCCCGTTCCCAGACGCTCGCGACGCTGTCGCCGTTCGGTGCTGTGTGACTGATCTCGCTCAGGCTTCGTGGGTTATCGTCGTTCATCGTGTTATGCGTTCACGTACCTGAGACACTTGAACGTTTGTCCGATCCTGATAGTACTCTCAATACCATACTAACAATATAAGGTCAGGCGAGAAACCGTTCGAGACGGTCCATCGCGGTTCGGAGATCGTCCATCCCGGTCGCGTACGAGAGCCGGAGATGGCCCTCGCCGCCGGTTCCGAAGGCGTCTCCCGGGACGACAGCGACCTGCTCTGCTTCCAGCAGTGCTTCGGCGAACTCGCTCGCGTCCGGCCACGGTGACTCGGGGAAGACGTAGAACGCCCCCGTCGCCTCGAAGCAGTCGATACCCATCTCGGCCAGTCGCGCGAGCACGAAGTTCCGGCGGCGATCGTACTGGGTGTGCATCTCCTCGACGTCCGACGCACAGCTGTCGAGCGCCTCGATCGCGGCGTGCTGGGCGGTCGTCGGAGCCGACAGCATCGTGTACTGGTGGATCCGGTTGATCGACTCGATAACATGGGCCGGCGCGAGCGCGTAGCCGAGCCGCAGTCCAGTCATCGCGTACGTCTTCGAGAAGCCGTTGAACACGACGGTTCGCTCGCGCATCCCCGGTAGGGTCGCGATAGACGCGTGCTCGGTCCCGTAGGTGAGCGCGGCGTAGATCTCGTCGGCCAGCACGGCGATATCGTGCTCGCGACAGAACGCCGCCACCGCCCGAAGCTCCGCTTTAGACATCGTCGCGCCGGTCGGATTGTTCGGGTAGCAGTAGACGAGTAGCTCGGCCTCGCTCGCGCCGGCGCGCTCCAGTCGCTCGCGGGTCAGGACGAACTCGTCTTCGGCACGGGTCTCGACGGCGAGCGGCTCACCGCCGGCAAACCGGACGCCCGGCTCGTAGGAGACGTACGACGGCTCCGCGATGGCGACGGTGTCCCCCGGATCGACGAGTGCGCGGAACGCCGCGTCGATGGCCTCGCTCGCCCCCGCCGTGACGATGATCTCCTCGTCGGGGTCGTACGCGAGGTCGTAGCGGCTGACGTGCTCAGCGATGCGTTCACGCAGCTCCGTCATCCCCTTGTTGGCCGTGTAGGACGTTCGGCCGCGCTGGAGCGAGTCGATGGCCGCCTCACGTGCTCGATAGGGGGTCGCGAAATCCGGTTCGCCGACGCCGAGCGAGACTACGTCGTCCATCTCGGCGGCCAGCTCGAAGAACCGCCGAATGCCCGACTCCGGGACCGACCGAACCCGGTCTGACGGCTGGAGCGGCTGATCGCTCACGGCGAGTAGGCGAGCCGTTCGTCGCCCTCGTCGGTGTCGAACCGATGGGAGGCGCGTTTGTACGTCTCCATCACGTAGTGAGTGACCGTCTGTGTGATCTCCGGAAGCGGGGCGACCTTCTCGGAGACGAACCGGGACACCTCCCCCATCGAGTCGGCCGTCACTTCGAGCGCGAAGTCGTAGTCCCCGGACATGAGCCGAAGGGAAGCGACCTCCGGAAAGCCGGCGAGCCGCTCCGCGATGTCGTCGTACGAGGTCTCGCGGTCGAGGGCGACGTTACACTCCACGTGTGCGCGGATCGGCTCCTCGTCCAGCGCCGCCGGATCGACGACGGCGGTGTAGCCGGCGACGACACCCTCGGCTTCGAGCGTCGAGATCGTCTCCTCGACGGTCTGCTCGTCGAGTCCGGTCATCCGCGCGAGATCCGCGGTCGAACGGCGGGCGTTCTCCCGCAGGAGATCGAGCACTGTGTCACGCGCGTCCATACCGCGAGGGAGGCCAGCGTCGTGTTAACGCTTGTGCCGGCGACGGGCGTTACGCGGATCTCACCGCGGTCGGATGGGTCCGATTCCATGTTCCTTATGGCCATACCTTGGTGTATTATCTCACGATATTCTTATTATCATCCCCGCTTTGCGACTGGGCATGCACACACATGCGCTGGAGACCGCGCTGACGCTCTACGAGAGCGACACGTACACCCTGTCGATGGCCGCACAGCAGGCCGGCGTCGAGGAGTCCCGGCTCGTGGACTGTCTCGCACGCCGCGGTATCGACACCACCGAGACCGCGCCGGAGGACGCCGAGACCGCCGGTCGCGCCATCGCGGACTGACGCTACTGACGCCCGCTCCGTCCGTTGCACACGGCGTCGACTGCCCCGACTCCCCCTCCCGAAAGTCAGCGTCCGTCGCCGCTCAGCTCTCGCCGAAGAAGTCCGTCGTCACCGTCTGATTCTGGCTGAACGAGTCCAGCTTGACGCGCTTGGAGCCGAGCGCCGTCTCCACGGTCACGTACATCTCGGTCGTCAGCGTCGAGGTCTCGCCACTCTGGACGTGTGTGGGCCACCACGCCTCCATCTTCGAGTTGTCCAGCTCCATCGTCGGGTCGATGGTCGTCGTTCCGATCGTCCCGATGACGTACTCCTCGGGCGCGCCGGTCTCGTCGCGCACCACCTTCTCGTCGGCCAACACCACGCCGTTCAGCCGGACGGTGTAGGTCACGTCCGTGATGGTGATCGGCTGTGACTGCTCGTTTCGTATCTCTGCTTCCGCCTGAATCGGGGCGACCGCCTCCGTCGCCATGCCCCACTGCGCGCTCGTTCGCTCGATCGTCGCGACCGTCCGGCCCTCCTGTTCGATCGTCGTCGGCTCCGTGCTCTCGAAGCTCGACAGCAGATCCGTCTGTACGATCCGTTCCTCCGTCGGCTCGGGCGCGTCCAGCTTCGTCACGCCGATATCCGCCGTCGTGTTCGTCTGCGTGACGACCGTCGACTGCTCGCCGCGGTTGACATGGCGCGCCCACCACGCCGGCACGCTGTCGTGGCGGAACTCGCTCGTCAGCGCCAGCGCGTTGTCACCGGGTTCGAGCCCGTCGAACGTCGCCCGCCCGCTGGCTGCTGTAATGCCATTGATGCTCGTCCGTTGGCCGACGTTCAACACGACGAGATCACCGACGGAGCCGTCGTTCGGGTTCGAGACGACGATGTCTGTGTTGATCGCCGTCGTGTCGTCGGCCACCGCGCCCCACTCGCTCGTCCGCTTGACGCGCTCGGGGCGCTCGAAGCTCGTCTCCCCGCCCGCGCCGGCGATCGTAGCCACCTCCGTCGTCCCCGCACCCAGCAGATCTGTCTGGAATCGCGCGTTCCGCTCGAAGATGGTCAACGGCACGCGCTTTCGCTCGCCGTCCCGCTCGATTAGCCCGTAGACGCGGATCGAGAGGTCGGTCGTCTGGTTCGCACTGATGTGGCTCTGCCACCACGCCGCCATCTTCGGCGTGTCGATGGCCGGATTCGCCGTGAACGTCCCCGACTCACCGGGAGCGAGATCGAACGAGTCATCGGTCGTCCCCTCCCCGACCGTGACGCCGTTCATCTCGATGGTGTAGGCCGTTCCGTCCAGCTCGACCGGGTAGTCGTGGACGTTCTCGATATCGGTCTGCACTTCGAGCGGGGTCGATTCGGCGGTCGCGTTCCCCCAGCTCGCGCGCTGGTTCGACACGCGTAACAGGGTGTCGTTGCCGACGCCGACCTCGCGGGAGCCGTCCGTCGTCACCGACGACAGCAGATCGGTCGTCAGCCGCTGTTCGGTCGCCGACAGCTCCACCGTCTGCGGGACTCCCGGTAACGAGACGCGCGGGTTCGTCACCAGCCGGGTCGTCTCGCCGTTGTTGACGTGGGTGACCCACCACTCGGGAATCTTGTCGTTCTGGAGCGGCACGTCGACGCTGAGCGTGCTCTGTCCCGTCGGAAGTCCGACCCCGCCTTTCCCTCCGTCGGCGACGGTCACGTCGTTCATCCGGACGGTGAAGCCGAGCCGCGCGGCTCCGGGCACTGAGCGGTCGTTCGGGTTCTGTATCGTGATCTCGTTGTGGATCGCCGTCGTGTCCTCGGTCACTGCACCGAACGAGGAGTCCACCGATTCGACGGTCGGACTCTCGAAGCTCTGTGCGAACTGGAAGACGTACAGTCCGACTCCAGCTGCCGCGACGAGCAGCACGACCCCGGCGACGAGGGCTTCCTTTCGGCGATCTACCATACCGGCGGTACAGCATCGCCGATACTAAAGCCGCCGGCCACACCAGCAGTTTTCTGCCTGCCGGCCCACCCGTCGGCATGGTCCAGACCGACTCCGACTCCGAACTCCGGCGCGGTGACACTGCTCCCGAGTTCCGGCTCATCGGCACTGACGGGGCACGGTACGCCCTCGACTCGTTCGGCGACAACGACGCCCTGCTCGTCGTGTTCACCTGCAACCACTGCCCGTACGCGAAGGCGAAGCTCGGCGCGCTCAACGCGCTCGCGAGCCGGTACGACGACTGTGCGGTCGTCGGTATCAACCCGAACGACGCCGACGCGTATCCCGACGACTCCTACGAGCGTATGTGCGAGCTGACCGACGACGGGACCGTCGCGTACGACGCGTATCTCCGCGACGACGACGGGAGCGTCGCCGACTCATACGGCGCGGTCTGTACCCCCGATCCGTTCCTGTTCCGAGCAGATAGCGACGCGTGGCGGCTCGCCTACCACGGCCGGCTGGACGACGCGCTCGATCCCGACGACGAGCCGTCCGGCGATCCGGGCTTCGAGATGCGACGAGCTATCGAATCGGTGCTCGCGGGCGAGGAGGTCACGCTGGATGATCGCCCCTCGCGCGGCTGTTCGATAACGTGGCCGTCGTAGCTACTCCGCTCGCGCGTCCTGCGCCGCCAGCTCGTTCGTCCGTGCGACGATGAGCATCGCGCCGGCGAGCAGCGCGACCGAGAGCACGCCGATACCGGTGATGAGCGGGCTGTTCATGCTCCCACCGATCGCGGCGAGCAGGCCACCGGCCGCGGAGCCGCCGAACAGCGGTGTGAGCGTCGTCATTACCGACGTTTCACCGTTCGTCTACCTAAATGGTCCGGCTCGTCTACGCCGTGTGACGCGGTCGCGCGGTCACGGTCGGAGCCGCTCGACGAACGTCTGGAACGCGTCCTCCCCTTCCGCGATCTGCTCCCAGTCGAGCAGGCCGCGCTCCGCGCGCGTCCCCGCGACGGTGTTGTCGAGGACGAACGCGATGACGCCGCCGACGGCCATCTGCACCCCGCCGACGATGTAGACCGTTCGGGCGACGATCTCCGTCCCGAGAACGGAGCCGACTCCCGGCACGGCGGCGAAGCCGGACTGGAGCGCAGTGTAGCCGTCCAGCCCGCCCATGTACTGCGGTATCGCCATCCCGGCGAAGAGCGCCGTCCCGATGATGAAGATGTTCCGCGAGGAGTCGAGATCGACGTACTTCAGATTCGAGAGCCCGACGGCGACGATCTGCCCGAACATCGCGATATACAGCCCCCCGACGATGGGATCGGGAATCGTCGCGACCAGCTGGCCGAAGTAGCCGACGAAGCCGGCGATGAGCATGAGCACCGCGCCGATCTGGACGACGTAGCGGGAGGCGACACCGGTCAGCCCGATCGCGCCGACGTTCTCCGAGTAGGAGGTGGAGCCGCCGGTCCCCATCAGCCCGGAGAAGATGTTCGCTATCCCTTCCATCCCGATCCCGTGGTCGATACGCTTTGCCGACGGCGCACCGACGCCGGACATCCGAGCGACGGCGTGGTAATCCGCGAACGATTCGATGATCGACGCGAGCACGCCCGCGAACATCCCGACGGCGAAGGAGGTTCCGAACCGCGGGACGCCCCACTGGAGCGGATAGACGAGATGGACCGCGTCGGCACTCGCGATGCGTCCCAGATCGATGTAGCCGGGATCGCTCGCCGGGATGACGCCCGTCACGGAGCCGACAGCGGCGACCAGCCACGCACCGACGATCCCGAGCAGAATCGGAAACAGCCCGAAGACGCGGAAGCTGTCGTCGAGATACTGCGAGAACAGCACGATAAGCCCGAGCGTCAGCAGGAGGAGATACCAGTTGTTCCCCGCGCTCGTCACCTGCGGAGCGTCGAACAGCGACAGCCCGATGAGCGTCACGACGGGCGTGACGACGACCGGCGAGAGATACTCGCGGAGCCGCCCGACCAGCCCGAGATAGCCGATGCACACCTCGGCGACGCCGGCGGCGATGATGGCCCCCTGTAGGAACAGGAGCTTCGTCTCCCAGCCGACTCCGGAGACGAAGGCGTTCGAGGAGACGATCGCGAGCCCGGGACCGAGCATCGAGAACGGTGCGCCCTGCACGATCGGATAGCGGTTCCCGATCGTCGTCTGTGCCAGCGTCGCGATACCCGAGACGACGAAGAACGTCCCGATGAATCTCGCACGGAACGTCGTCGGCATCCCCATCGCGCTCGCGAGCAGCAGCGGGACGGCGATGTTCGCCCCGATCATCGTCAGGTAATGCTGTGCCCCGAGCAGTATCGCCCGGTCCAGCGGCGGTCTGTCGTCGATGCCGTACTCGACGAGCGCGTCGCGCTCGTCCGTCGCCCCCTCCCCGGTCGTGCCCATCTCGTCCGGGGTGTGCCACACACCGGTGTTAAAGCTCCCGGTCAGCCACCCGACGGTAGCCGGAACGTATTTGCGGATGGTGGCGTTCCGTGCAGACATGAACTGGGTCGATACGATCTCCGAGTGGCAGACGCACAGCGTCGCCGACGGCTACGCTGGTCTCCACGAGCTCGCCGACGCGGACTTCTCCGGCGGCGTCGCGGCGAGCGACGCGTGGCTCCTCTTCGTCAACGGCACGCCCGTCTCCGTCACCGACCACGCCGACGGCGACCCGAAATCGGGCGAGATCGAGGCGTTCGACGCGTCGTTCACGGCACACGAAGCGCCACACCCCTCGCTCCCGCTTCTGGCAGCGATGCAGTTCGGCGAGCGCGAGACGCGGGCGAAGTACTACACCGAAGACACCCCGCTCGACGAGGTGGAGTCGACGCTCGAAGACGGCGGGTTCACCGGCTACATCGAGCTCTCCGAGAACGTCCTCTCTGGCGACTACTACACCATCTATCAGGGCGGTCGGTCGATGCACGTCGCCTTCGTCGGTAGCAGCAGCTCCGTCGTGACCGACGACGAGGCCCGCGACGACGCCCACGACGAGGTGGGTCTCTACGAGGTCGTCGCTGCGCCGATCGATGTCGTCGAGATTCCAGACGCTCCGGAGCCGACGCCCGAGCCGGCAGCGGGACCGCCATCGACCGAGAGCGAGCCGGAGTCCGAACAGACGGCTACCCCAGCCGACGGCGAGCCGGATTCCTCCGACAGCGTCGAATCCGCGACCGAGCCGGTCGATCCGACGCCCGACACGGGCGGGCCGGCCACGACCGACGAATCGACGGATTCGGTATCGGACGCGGAAGCGCCGGGGACAGGGGACCCGACGGACTCCGAGCCGGACGAGCCGCCCTCGACGGATCGAACGCCGGGGCCGGAGCGACCGTCACAGCCCGTCGACCGAGAGCCAGCGACCGACGCACAGAGCGGGGAGCAGACGACCGACAGCGACTCCCGTGTCACCGACTCCGAGCCGGGATCGGACAGTGAGGCGACCGGCGACGACCCCACGCGGTCGAGTACCGACGCGAGCGGCACGAGCGCATCCTCGTCGGCCGCGACCGCCTCGGCGACGGAGCAGCTGGCCGCGCGGTCGATCCCGTCGGTCGATCCCGAGCGGACGGCGAGCGGTCGGTCGACCGGACGCGACCAGCAACCGGAGCAGTCGTCCCGATCGCGACAGCCGCCTCAGAACTCGACTCGCTCACAGGCCGGCTCGGAAACGGTCGCGGCGGTTCGCGAGGAGCTGGAGACGGCGCGCGAGCAGCTGCGAACGGCGAAGCAAGCCCGCGACGACGCGCGCACAGAGCTGGAGACGACACGCGAGGAGCTACAGCGAGCGGAGACGGCACGCGAGGAGCTGGCCGCCGAACGCGACGAGCTCCGGGCCGAGGTGGAGTCGCTGCGGGCGCGCGTCGACGAGCTGGAATCACAGCTCGGTACTGCGGCGACGGACGGCCCGTCGCTGTCACCTCCCGAGGCGTTCGACGAGACCAACCTCTTCGTCCGCTACGAGTCGAAGGGGAAGACCACCGTCGGGTCGGCACACGGCGGCGAGGGCACGGCGGCAGAGCTCGCACAGAACCTCCGGCTGGTGTACCACACGCAGTTCGAGACGGACGGGGCGACCGTCGACGGCGAGCCGTTCGAGGAGTGGCTCTACGCCACCCAGCAGTACCGGTTCGTCGAGTGGCTCGTCGGCCAGCTGGTGTTCGAGATCCGCGAGACGGAGACGACGAGCGAGCTGTCCGGGCTGTACGACGCGCTCCCGGCCGTCGACAGAGTCGAGCTCAGCGGGGAGATCACCGTGAACGACGGGGCTGAGACGGTCGATATCGACTTCGATGTCGTCTGTCGCGACCAGATGGGCGAGCCGCTGTTCGTCGCCGATCTCGACACCTCAAGACAGCCCGTCTCCGCCGGGCAGATGGCGTCGCTGGTTCAGGACTCGGAGCTGGTCTGTGAGACGGCGTCGGCGTTCGCGGGGGCCTTTTTCGTCTCGGCGGCCTTCTTCGAGCCGGGCGCGCTCGAAACAGCGAGTGATGCAACGAGCGGCAGTCTACTCAGCCGCGACTCGCGGCTGAGCTACGTGAAACAGTCGCGAAAACGCGGCTACCACCTCGCGCTGATCGAGTCGCGCGACGACGGGTTCCACCTCTCGGTTCCGGATATCTAAGACTCGATCTCCGGCGTGTCGTCGATCTTCATCGATTCGAGCTTCTCGACGATCTCGTCGACCTTCCCGTCGAGATCACCGACGAAGTCGTAAGTCGTCTCGGTCGTGATCGCGCCCTGACTCGACGGCTCGATGAGGTCTTCCTCCTCCAGCACGCGCAGCGAGTAGCGGACCTTGTGATGCGGGTAGCCGGTCTCGTTCGACATCTTGACGATGCCGATCGGCTCGTTCTCGATGACCATCTTGAGCACCTGCAAGTGACGTTCTAACATATCGACTTCCTTTTCGAGTCGGTCTATCATGGCACTTGTTAACTTGTGTTTGTAGCTTTTAAACGTTCCCCTACCGCTCGGCTCCGATTCGATATACACAGTTCGTCTGGTGTCGTTATATTCCTTGTGACTGCGTGGCAGTTGCCAAGCCGAGTACCGAAACCCGTATGTTCGGCGATTCGGAGTTGTGACCGTAATGACTGTCACAATCGTCGGCGCTCAGCTCGGCGACGAGGGAAAGGGCGGCATCGTGGACGTGTACGGCGATGCGGCCGACATCGTCGTCCGGTATCAGGGCGGTGACAACGCCGGTCACACGGTCGTCCACGAGGGAGACGAGTACAAGCTCTCGCTCGTCCCGTCGGGTGCGGTTCGCGGCAAGATCGGCGTCCTCGGCAACGGCTGTGTCGTCAACCCGGAGACGCTGTTCGATGAGCTGTCGGCGCTGCGCGAGCGCGGGCTCGATCCCGACGTTCGCGTCGCCCGCCGCGCACACGTCATCATGCCGTACCACCGCGTCCTCGACGGCATCGAGGAGGAGATGAAACGCGAGAGCGACGACGAGATCGGGACGACCGGGCGCGGGATCGGACCGACCTACGAGGACAAGGCCGGTCGCCGCGGCATCCGCGTCGGCGACCTGCTCACGCCGGACGTGCTCCGCGATCGGCTCGAACGCGTCGTCCCGGAGAAACGCGCCGTCGTCGAGGACGTGTTCGGCGTCGATGTCGAGACGCTCGACGACCCGGACGCGCTGGACACAGACGCGATGTACGAGCACGCCCGCGCATACGGGGAGCGGCTGGCCGGCCAGACGGTCAACGCCGGCCAGTTCATCGCCGACGCCCGCGATGATGGCAAACAGGTGATGTTCGAGGGCGCACAGGGGACGATCATCGACATCGACCACGGCAACTACCCGTACGTCACGTCCTCGAACCCGACGGCGGGCGGTGCGGCCGTCGGCTCCGGCGTCAGCCCCGGCGTCGTCGGCGAGGGGACGACCCTCGGTATCGTGAAGGGGTATCTGACCCGCGTCGGCTCCGGCCCGATGCCGACCGAACTCGGGGGCGTCGAGGGCGACACGCCCGGCTACGACGAACAGGGCAGCGGCGAGAACGAGGAGCTGGCCACCTACATCCGCGAGGAGGGCGGCGAGTACGGGACCGTCACCGGTCGACCGCGCCGCGTCGGCTGGCTCGACATGCCGATGTTGCGCCACTCCGCGCGCGTCAACGGCTTCACCGGGCTCGCGATCAACCACGTCGACGTGCTCGCCGGACTCGACGAGGTACGGGTCGGCCACAGCTACACGCTCGACGGTGACGAGCGGCTGACGATGCCCGCCACCACCGAGCAGTGGGGTCGGTGTGAGGCGAACGTCCGGAGCTTCGACGGGTGGGCGCCGTTCGACTCCGCCGCCGTCGCGCGCGAGGGGTACGAGGCGATTCCGGCGAACGCCCGCGCGTATCTCGACTACGTGAGCGGCGAGCTGGAGACGCCGGTGTACTGTGTCGGCGTCGGTCCCGGGCGCGAGGAGACCGTCGTCACCGAAGCTGTCTGGTAACCCGGCACGCTTTTTATGCCGACACCACTCCGTCCGTGTATGCAAGAGTCCCTGCTGGATATCATCTGCTGTCCGCTCGATAAGTCGGAGCTGGAGCTGGAGTCGATCCGACGCGACGACGACGAGGTGCTCGACGGTCGGCTCGTCTGTACGGAGTGCTCCGAGGAGTACCCCATCGAGGACGGCATTCCCAATCTGCTGCCGCCGGATATGCGCGAGACCTGAGTGGCGAGACACTTTTGTGACGCGGGTGTCACTCCGCGACCGTGACCGACCGACTCGTCGTACAGCTCAACCGAACGGGCATCCATTCCGTCGACGTGCCCGAGACGTTCGAGACGGAGGGTTCCTTCGTCGTCGTTCTCCAGAACCACGGGGAGGCGACCCACGCCCATCTCCATCTCGGCGAGCAGCTCTCGGAGATCGGTCGACTCGACGCGACGAACCACTATCTCGACGGGAACACCGCACGACGGGTGAGCGTCGATATCGACGCCGAGCCGGAGACCAGACGCCGCGGGCGGCTCAAGATCGTCGCTGGCCACGGCGCGCGGACCCGATACGTCTCCGTCGTCATCGATACGACCGGTAGCACGGTGCGCGTCGATCCGGCGCTCTCGACGCCGTCGACGGAGCCGTCCACGGCCGTCGAGTCGCTCGATCCGCTCGCCGTCGGGGCCGTGGCGTCCGGCGCGTCGTGTCTCCTGCTCGCCGTCGCGGCGGTTCTCGCCGCCGCGGCGAACACCGTCTTCGCCGTGTTCGCCGTCCTCGCCGGCCTGCTCGCGGCGGGACTGTTCGCTATTCGCTAGTCTCGGTCGGCGTGCCGCTCAGATTGTCGTCCTCGTCGAACCGCTTCGCCCGGAGATACCGCGCGCGGTAGCGATTCGCGGGATCAGCGGTGTCGGCCTCACGGATCTCCGCTGCTCGACCGTCGGCCACGGCGTCGATGATCTCCTCGACCTGCTCCTTCTCGCTGGGTGTGAGGGTGAACTCGTAGCGCTGTTCCTGTTCGCCTTCCAGTCGCGTCCACTTGCGCGCGGCCGCGATGACGAGCGAACACGGCTCGCGACACGGGAACGCACCGTCACCGCCCGGTACGTCGAGCTCGGTCTCGTCGTCGTACTCCCACTCGCGGCGCTTGACACACTGCGAGTCGGCACAACACGCCTCCGCGACCCAGTTGACGTGCTCGTAGCTATCGCCGCGGTTCCACGTCTGGACGACGCCGTAGATCCCGCTCTGGCGGCCAATCGTCGCCTCCCAGTGGTCGACGTCCAGCTCTCCCTGCCGTTCGAGATACCAGTTCGCGACCGTCGCCGGATAGACGTACTCGACGGTCTCGACGCACGCTCGCCCCGTCAGGTCGGGAAACACCCAGCCGTGCGGAAGCGACGGCGCGGTCTTCAGCGGTCGGTAGCGGCCGTCGTCGTCCTCGGTGACGAGCGAGCGAGCGTCGAGCGGCTCGTCGTGGCGGTCGAGATCCGTACGCCCCGCGTCGTCCGTGTGTCGGATCTCGTAACGCCGCTTGCCATCGACAAGACGCACCTCGATACGAAGCTCGCCCCACGACCGCGCCGTCCCTGCGCGGAGCGACTCGTAGCGGTCGGGGATAGCCGTCTCATCGGCGGCTTCGAGCCAGCGCAGAAATGCCTCGTCAGCGTCGGCGCGGTCCTCGTTCCAGTAGGCCCAGTTCTGTACGTAGCGCTCGTGATCGGCGGCGAGCGTCTCGAACTCGCTTTCGGTCAGCGTCTCTCTTTCGACACCCGCCTCCGGGATTGCGAGCCGGTAGCTGTCCTCGTCGTACTCGGCGTGAAGTCCGTCGCACGCGACCGGCTCCTCGCGAACGGCACTGGAGAGCCGGGCGACTGCTGGCGTGGTCATAGCTCCCGTTGTACCGGCGCGGGCAAGAAACCTGCCTAATCCGCTCCCGCGCGGGTGTCACGGCGCACCTGCTCGACCGCGCTCCCCACGTCAGCGCCGGCGTCCCGCGCTCGTTCGAGCAGCACGTCCGCCATCAGCGGCTCCGTCCCGACCGCGCCGGCGTACCAGATCCGCGTGCTGTCCACCTCGGCCGGCGTCTCCCAGCCGGTTCGGTAGTCGTCGGTCAGTCCCATATCCTCGGGAATGTCCTCCTGCGTGTGGTAGCCGTCGGCGACGAACAGCGGCACGACGACCACGTCGTCGGTCTCGAAGTGGTCGCTCACGTCGTCCACCTCCGGCTCCTCGTCCATGTAGAGATCGCGGACCTCGTCGAACCGACCCGAGTCGCGGATGCGGTCGGCGTGATACCGGATCGCCTTCGCGGAGTTCTCGTTACGTTCGGTCCCGTGGCCGACGACCGCCAGCCCGAACCCGTCGCCCACGTCGCCGTTATCGGTGACCGACTCCGCGCGTCGGACGATCACGTCGGTCATGGCGTCGTGCGTGCCGGCCGGCCCGCAGTAGTGGATCGTCTTGTCCACGTCGCTCGCTTCGAGCGTCGTCGAGGAGGCGCTGGTCCCGTCGGAGTCCCACTGCTCGACGTCGAACGACTCCAGTCGGAGCTCGCGAGGGATCACCTGCTCGGTGAAATACCCCTCCGAGATGAACAGCGGCACGACGTACACCGTCTCGGACTCGAGCGTGCGGAGCACCTCGCGAAACGACGGCTCCTCCTTCCAGAAGGCGGTCGCGACCTCATCGAAGACGCCGGTCTCGCGAACCGTGTCGGCGTGTCGATACGTCGGGGTCGACGAGTCGGGGTTCAGATGCGACCCGTGCGCGACGACGACGAGAGCCTGCATACACACGGTACGGACGCCGAGGATTTCAGTATGTTGTCCCGCGGACGGGCCTGTTTTATCCCCGTGTGCAGATACGCGGGTATGAACATCGCAAGCGAAACGCGTGCAGCGGTCAGACGCGAGCCGTTCGTCTACGACGCGCTGGCCGCCGGTATCCTCAACTACACCGCCGCCGCCCGCTATCTCGACGTCGGTCAGGAGGAGGAAGCGGTCGCCGCCGCCCTCCGCCGGTACGCCGAGGAGATCTCTCACCCAGACGGTCCCACATCATCCCCTCGCGTCGATATGCAGCGCGGGCTGGGGCCGGTCGATGCGGCCGACGCCTTGCTCACCGTCGGTGATGTCGCCTTCGGTCCCGCCGACGGGTCGCTCACTGCGATCCTCGTCTCCGGTGACGTGCCGGTGACGGCGCTCGGTTCCGTGCTCGCCCGGCTCGACGTCGAGGGGATCGCGGTCGAAGCCGCCGGCGGGAGCCGCGGCCATCTCGTCTGTCTCGTCGAAGCCGGTGACGGCGCAGACGCGCTGCGAGCCGTCGAGGAGACGCTGGGTAGCTGACGCGAAGCGACGCACTCAAACCGCTACCTCCGGTAGCCGGCGGTATGACGCTGCGCGTGTTGAACACGCTCTCCGGTGAGTTGGAACTGTTCGAGCCAGCTGACCCCGAGCGGGTCCTCCTCTACTACTGCGGGCTGACGGTCTCGGACTTCGCTCACCTCGGACACGCGCGAACGTGGGTGCACGTCGACGTCATCCACCGGTGGCTCGAACAGTCCGGCTACGATGTGCGCCACGTCGAGAACATCACCGACGTGAACGAGAAGATCGTCGCCAGAGTCGGCGAGGACGATCTCGGCGACAGCGAACGCGCCGTCGCGACCGGCTTCACCGAGCAGCTGCTCTCGGATATGCGCGCGCTCAACCTCAAGCGCGCCGAGGTGTACCCCCGCGTCACCGAGCATATCCCCGAGATTATCGATCTCGTCGAGACGCTCATCGAGACGGACCACGCGTACGAGGTGAACGGTTCGGTCTACTTCGACGTCCACAGCTTCGATGAGTACGGGAAGCTCTCGAACCAGCGGCTCGACGCGGTCGAGCCACAAGAGGACGGCGACCGGAGCGAGAAGCGCGATCCAGCCGATTTCGCACTCTGGAAGGCGGGCGGCGTCGATGCAGACGCCGTCACCGACCACCGCCGCGCCGACCGCGAGTATGCCGTCGAGACCCCCAGCGGTGAGACGTGGGACTCCCCGTGGGGGGAGGGCCGCCCCGGCTGGCACATCGAGTGCTCGGCGATGAGCATGGCACATCTCGACACTGGTATCGACATCCACATGGGCGGCCGCGATCTCGTCTTCCCCCACCACGAGAACGAGATCGCACAGAGCGAGGCCGCGACGGGCGAGCGGTTCGCCCGCTACTGGCTTCACGCCGACCTGTTCCAGATGGACGACGAGAAGATGTCCTCCTCGCTGGGGAACTTCGTCCCCGTTACCGACGCCGTCCCGCGCTTCGGCGTCAACCCCCTCCGGCTGTTCTTCCTCTCGGCGTCGTACAACTCGACGCAGACCTACTCCGAGGCGGCGATCCACGAGGCCGAAGAACGCTGGGAGGGACTCCAGAGCGCCTACCGACGGGCGAGCGAGACGGCCGACTCGGCGGCCGCCCGCACGACCGTCACCGACGACGCGCTCCGTGCCAGCGTCGCAGACAGCCGGGAGTCGTTCGCCGCCGCGATGGACGAGGACTTCAACACGCGGGAGGCGTTGACGGCGCTGTCGGCACTCGCGTCGGCGGTTAACACGCACGTCGACGGCCACGACGCGTACGACTACCGGGGGCTGCGACGCACGATCGAGACGTTCGAGACGTTCGGTGCGGACGTGTTGGGGCTCGACTTCACCGGCGACACCGAGGGAACGGCCACCGTGGCGGACGAGCTGATCGAGCTGGTGCTCGACGTGCGGGCCGACGAGCGAGCGGCCGGCAACTACGACCGCGCGGATCGGCTCCGAGACCGGCTCGACGCACTCGGGATCACGGTTCAGGACACGGACGACGGGACGAGCTACCGCCGCTGAGTCCCACCGCATTTATGTACTCCTCCCGAGTACGGTCTCTCGATGAACACCCGACGTATCATAGCCGTGGTCGCAGTGGCCGCACTCGTCACCCTGAGTGGCTGTGGCTTCATCCTCGGCAGCGACTCGTTGGATTTCCCCGCCGAGCCCGTCGCCGTCGACGATAGCACACAGAGCGACACCGGCTACGAGCAGACTCGTCGCACGTCGCTCAACGTCGATCGCAGCTTCTCCGCCGCCGGACAGACCCGGAACGTCTCGGTGACGAACTACATCGCTGAGTACGGGCGGAGCGCGGACGCGGTGTTCTCCGACCAGCAGGTCGCACGCGTAACCGTGCTCTCCTCGCCGAAGGTCGAGGTGCTCGGTGAGTCGTTCAACCCGCTCGGTGATCTCAGTGATAGAGAGCTGGCCCAGCGGTTCCAGAAGCAGTACGACTCGCTCGACAACCTCCAGTTCCAGTCCAACCGAACGACGACCGTCCACGAGGAGGAACAGACCGTCTCGAAGTTCACCGCACAGGCCGACATGGGGGGCACGTCGGTCGACGTATACGTCCACCTCTCGAAGTTCGAGGTCGGTGACGACTACGTCGTCGCGGTCGCCATCCACCCACAGCAGATCGACGAGGAGCCCAACGTCGACGAGATGTTCGCCGGTATCGTCCACCCGGCAGAGGAGCCGGCAGACTCATAATCCGTCTTCCTACACTCCGAGTATTAACGGCCCGGTGAGCACGCCCATCAGGTGGACGCGGCGTGCACCGTATCGCGACGGCACGAGACCCAGAAGCGTCGCCACAGCGAAGACGCCCACTCCGACCACTCCTGTCAGCAGCGCCGTCAGCCCGACCAGTCCGACGAGCGTCGCGACCGACAGCCGAGTGTAGTCGAGCCGCCCGACAACGGTCAGATACCGGTCCCCGAGCACGGGAACCAGTAGCGCCCCGACACAGGCCGCGACCGCGACCGCCGGGAGCCACAGCCCGAGCGAGACGGGCGCATCGAGCGAATCGACGGCGACGAGCACCCCGGTTCGGGGTGAGCCGAGCGCGACCAGTGCGAACAGCGCGAACACGGTGTTCGAGGTGTTGACCCCCGAGACGGCGATGATGAACCCCCGACCGCCGAGTCGAGTCGGGACGCCGAGCAGGGCGACCGTGGCTGCGACCGCCGAGGAGACGCCCGGCACGTAGCCGACCACTGCTCCGGCGAGCGTGCCGACGCCGGCGACGAGTCCCGTCTCGCGCGGCGTGACCGCGAGCGTCGTGTCCCCCTGCTCCGGAACGCCGTCGCCGCCGAGCGCATCGACGAGCACGGGCGCACCGAACAACCCTGTGAACAGCGGCATCAGGATGTTACCGGCAGCGAGCGGGGCCTGTGGGTCGAGATCGAGCGTCACCGTCCCGAGCGCGGCGGCCGCACAGAAACAGCCGATCCCTGCGACCGCCGCCCGACGGCTCGACTCCGTCACGACGAGCAGCGCCGCGGTTCCGAGCAGGAGCACGCCGAGATAGCGTTCGATGAGCGGGTACGCTGTGATCATCGCCCGCGTCACCGGAACCGACAGCGGGACGGCAAACAGCACCGCCAGCCCGGAGCCGAGTGCCGACAGCCGGAGCGTCTCGTGGCCGCGACCCTGTATCACGAGTCGGTGACCGGGGAGCGCGCCGAGGGCCATCGCCGGGTCCGGGACGCCGAGCGCGAGCGCCGGCACGATGTCGAGGAAGGTGTGTACCACGCCGGCCGCGAGCATCGCACAGACCACGTAGCGGGGTGGCCCGGGCAGCGACGGCGCGACGCCCGCGAGAACGAGCGCCATCGTGTTGGCGTGGAGTCCGGGAATCAGCCCCGAGAGCGTCCCGAGACAGACGCCGGCGAGGGTGAACCCGAGGGTTACGGCCGTAGCCGTCGGACTCCACGCGAACGCGTCGGCGAACACGGCGGCTCTGGCCGCGGCTTCCTACTTGAGTGTCGCCACTGTGTCTCGTGAAAACAAAGCGAGTGAGATCGGAATCCTATCCGAAGAGTTCGCCGAGACCCTCACCGCCGTCTCCGCCGTCCTCGTCGTCGTCTTCAGCTTCGTCCTCGGCTTCGGCTTCCTCGGTCTCGTCAACCTCTTCGGTCTCGTCCTCGCTCGCGCCGCCGGCGCTTCCGCCGGCACTCCCGCCAGCGGGGACGGCGGCCGCCTCTGCGACGGCCTCCTCGATATTGACGTCTTCGAGGGCCGCGACGAGTGCCTTCACTCGCGACTCCTCGACGTCTGCGCCGGCCGATTCGAGCACGGCCGTCAGGTTGTCTTCGTTAAGCTCTTCGTCAGTCTCGTGCAGGATGAGTGCTGCGTAAACGTATTCCATGGATTAATCACCCGAACATCGCGCCGAGACCCTCGCCGCCGTCGGAGTCGTCATCGTCGTCCTCATCGGCGTCGTCGGTCTCGGCAGCCGCATCTTGATCACCGCTCTGTTCCTCGTCGGTCTCCGTCTCGTCCGTCGCCGTGGACTCGTCGGTCTCCGGAACGTCGATATCACGAAGCTCCTCGGGCAGCGCCTCCTCGTCGTCGATGGCGACGGCCAGCGAACGGAGCTGTGCGTCCGCCTTCGCGACGAGATCGTCTGCGAGCGCCGGCGACTCGATCGCCGCGTGGATACCCAGCGCCTTCGCCTCGCCGCTCGCCGTGCCCAGTAGGGTGCTGGCGGTCCGCTCGGTCGGGTAGACGGCGTTGACCGAGAGGTTGCGTGCGCCCGCCGCGGCGGACTCGATGTCCGCGCGGTACTCGTCCACGTCGATCTCCAGCTCTTCCGGCGAGAACACGACGCCGTCGGAGTAGACACCGCGGAGATCGAGCCCGACCTCCTTCGGCTCGATACCGAGCTCACCGAGTACGTTCGCGAGCGTCTGGCTGACCTCGCCGCCGGCTTCGAGGACGGTCGAGTCCTCGGTCACCTGAATCGAGCCGTCCATGATACGGGCGGCCGCGCCGGCCTGCTGTAGATCGCCGACGAACGGTCCCGGATCGACCCCGGTGTCACCCTCGGGGATGACGATATTGTTCGGTGCGATCTCGCCCGCACCGATCGGTGCGGGGGTCTTCGACGCTTCGAGCGTCTGGAACAGCCCGAACGGGTTGTCGTTCGTGGCGATGATGCCGACCTGTCCGTGGACGTGCTCGGAGAGCACGTCGAGATCGGCTTCCGCCAGCGCACGCTCTAACAGCGTGTTTCGCGAGACACGCAGCTCCGCCGAGCCGTGTAGCTCGCGGCGCATATCCTGTAGCTGGCGGGACGGAATTCCGGCGATGTTGACGACCCCGACGGACTCGTAGCTGTCGAGCATCCCGACGATGTCGTCGACCTCCTCGCGCTTCCACTCGGGAATCGCCTGTGTCTTTCGTTCGGCGCTCATCTCAGGCCGGCACCTCCTCGGACGGGCCCATCGTCGTCTTCACGTAGATGCCGTCGATGTTCTGGGGGCCCTTCTCCAGATCGGCCTCCAGTCGACGGACGATGACGTCGATGTTGTCGGCGATATCGTCGATCTCCATGTCCTCCGCACCGACGCGGGTGTGGAACGTCCGCCGGTCACCACTCCGCACCTGGACGGTGTTTTTCATCCGGTCGATGGTCTCGACGACATCGTCGTCCGGCTGGAGCGGGGTCGGCATCTTCCCGCGAGGACCGAGGACGGTCCCGAGATAGCGGCCGATATCTTGCATCATGTTCGCCTCGGCGATGAAGAAGTCCGTCTCATCGGCGAGATCTTTCGCGGCGTCGTCGTCGCCGCCGAGCTCTTCGAGGCGTTCCCCGTCGAGCACGTCGTCGGCAACGTCTTCCGCGCGGAGGGCCGTTTCGCCCTCTGCGAACACGACGATTCGAGTCTCCTGTCCCGTACCCCGCGGGAGGACGATCGACTCGTCCACGCGGTTGTTCGGGTCGTCTAAGTCGAGGTCGCGCAGATTGACGGCGAGGTCGACTGTTTCGCGGAAGTTCCGCTCAGGGGCCTCGTCGATTGCGCGAGAGACTGCGTCATGTATTGATTCTGCCATCTTTCACCTCCGTAGTCGTAGCCGTTCGGCTACTACGGTGTGAAACAGGCGAGGCCTGTCTCACCTCGTGAGAGGTCCAAGAGATTCATAAGTCCGTCGAAGCGCCGCAGCTCACCGCTCGACGCCGTCGATGACACGCGCGAACGCCGTCCCCGCGAGGAGCAGACAGCCCCACGTCCCCGGCTGCGCGAGGAAGTAGACGAGTCGATCGTCGAGCACGGGGAGATACCGCGGGACGAGGGTCGTGATCGCCAAGAGCCCGTACGCGTGGACGCTCGCGAGCCCGATCCCGAGCGTCGGAACGGCCGGTCGCCCGCCGCGCGCGAGTTCTCCGTGGATCAGTATCGCCGCCGCCGGCAGCAGCGCGACCAGATAGTAGGTGTACGCGAGCGTCGTCAGCAGGGGGAACGCGGCGAGTCCGAGCGCGAAGATCTCGCGGTCGCGGTCGCGCGCGAGCACGGCCGCGAGGACCACTGCCGCGACGGCCACCAGCCGAAGCCATAACGACTCCGCCAGCCAGCCGAGCGGTTTGAAGTACGGTGCGAGCCACACTGCCGGCGAGCGAGCCGTCCCGCCCCGTCCGAACCCCCACGCCAACACCTCGATGTAGGTCCGGTGCACCTCGACACCGAACACCAGCAGCGAGAGTCCGACCAGCCCGACTCCGGCCGCCACGGCCCCGAGCAGCCGGTCGCGGTTCGCGAGCAGATGCGCGCCGACGGGCGCGTACGCGAGCTTCACGACGCCGACGACGCCGGTTACCGCACCGCTGGCGAAGCGGGCGGGTCTGGACGCGGCTCCACGCTCCAGCGTGACGAAGGCGACACAGAGCAGCCCCGTCATGAACGCCGCGGTCTGGCCCATCTTCGCGGCGAGTAGGAGCGGCTGATAGCCGACGAGGAGCCACGCCAAGAGCAGTCGCTCGGGCCACGATCGCCGACCGGCGAGCCGTTCGACGACGAGTACCATTCCGATCCACAGCACCGCGACGGAGAACGCGATCCACAGCGGATCGCCGACGCCACGGCCCAGCGCCGCGAACGGGGCGAACAGCACGAGCACGATCGGCGGGTAGAGATAGCTCCCGTGGTAGCCGCCGTCCTCGTTTCGCGTGTAGATCTCTCCGCCGGTCTGCCACGCCTCGACGGCCTGATCGTAGGCTCCGAAGTCCCAGAAGGAGAACGGCGGAGCGATCTCCGCGCCACGGAGCCACCAGTCGAGACACGGGTAGACGAGGTGGTACGCGGCGAGCAGCACGGCGAGCGCGACGAACAGCGGGTGCTCGTCGTACCACGTGCGGAGGCGGTCCTGAAGGGCCATCGTCCGGTGGTGACGGCTTCAGAATAAGTATCTTCCGTCGGGGCTCAGGCGGCGAAGGTGTCGTCGTACTCGCCGGCGTCGACTCGCTCGTCGTAGGTCCGGGCGTCCTCGCCGTCGATGGTGACGCCGAGCGAGACGCAGGTTCCGGCGACCTCCTTCGAGGCGCTCTTCGCGTCGTACGCGAGCAGGTCGGGGAGCTTCTGCTCGGCGACGGTCTTCAGCTGCTCGACGGACATGTCGGCGACGAACTCCTCCTGTGGCTCACCGGAGCCGGTCTCGAAGCCGAGCTCGTCTTTGATGAGCGCGGCCGTCGGCGGGACACCGACCTCGATGTCGAAGGAGCCGTCGTCGTCGTAGGAGACGGTGACGGGGACTTCCGTGCCGTCGAAGGCGGCGGTCTGATCGTTGATGTCCTGCACGACGGCCTGCACGTCGACGGGGGTCGGACCGAGTTCGGGACCGAGCGGCGGGCCGGGATTGGCCTGGCCACCGGGAACGAGTACTTCGATGTTTCCAGCCATACCGAACAGAACCGGGTCCGTGCGTTTAAGAATTGTTTTTCACCCGCTACGCGATATCGATCCCGTTGCGGGTGAGAAACGCGTTCACGTGCTTGATCTCGACCGGACTCCCGATGATCCGCGCGACACCGTCGGCGTCGACGACGGTGACGGTGAAGTTCGATTCCACGGTCTCGCGCACCGGGTCGAACTGCTCCCACGGGAGTCGGATCTGCGTACTGTCCCGGAGAGTTTCGGGGTCGGTCATTATCATTCAGTAGCGTTGTCTCGCGTATTAAGCCACCGGAATATTCGCTACAGGTTCACGGTGACGAGGAGGACCGCGAGCGTGCCGACCGCGAGCAGTCCGACATCACGCAGCCCCGTCTCGAACGCGAACGTCGCGAGCAGCGTGTGCGCGACCGCGACGAACAGCAGTGTCCCCACGACGAGATTCCCGACCAGTCGACGCTGATCCATGCGCAGTGCACGCGCGTGAGTGCCTAAACCGTTCGCCACGGCCACAACGAACAGGCTTTTGCCCGACACCAGCCGACTACGGATAGATGGGGCTCGAAGAGGAGATCGCGGAGATCGAAGACGAGATCGCGGAGACGCCCTACAACAAATCGACCGAGGCGCATATCGGTCGGCTGAAGGCCAAGCTCGCGGAGAAGAAGGAGAAGCTCGAACAGCAGTCCGGCTCCGGTGGCGGCGGTGGCTACGCCGTCGAGAAGACCGGCGACGCGACCGTCGCGCTCGTCGGCTTCCCGTCGGTCGGCAAGTCGACGCTCCTGAACGCGCTCACCAACGCCGAGAGCGAGGTCGGCTCCTACGAGTTCACGACCCTCGACGTGAACCCCGGCATGCTGCAGTATCGCGGCGCGAACATCCAGCTGATGGACGTGCCCGGACTCATCGAGGGCGCGGCCCACGGGCGCGGCGGCGGTCAGGAGGTGCTTTCGGTCGTCCGAACGGCCGATCTCGTCTTGTTCGTCCTCTCGGTGTTCGAGATCGAGCAGTACGACCGGCTCGCGGAGGAGCTGTACAACAACAAGATTCGCCTCGACACGGAGCCGCCGAGTATCTCGGTGACACAGCGGCACACCGGCGGGCTGAAGGTGACAACGGCGAACGGCGTGGATCTGGACGAGTCGACGATCAAGGAGGTGTGTCGCGAGTACGGCTACGTGAACGCCGATATCACGATCCAGCAGGATCTCGACATCGACGAGCTGGTGGACGCGCTGATGGACAATCGCGTCTATCTCCCCTCGTCGGTCGTCGTCAACAAGGCCGATCTCATCGATCCAGACTATCTCGACACCGTCAACGGACAGCTCCGCGAGCGCGGGATCGATCCCGAGGAGGCCATCTTCACCTCCGCCGAGGAGCGGAAGGGGCTTGACGCACTGAAAGAGCGGATCTTCGACTCGCTCGGGCTGGTCCGCATCTACATGGACAAGCCGGGCCGCGGCGTCGATTACGACGAGCCGCTCGTGATCACCGAGTCGGCGAACACCGTCGGTGACGTGCTCGACACGATGGGCGGGGAGTTCGACGAGCGGTTCCGATTCGGTCGCGTCTCCGGCGAGAGCGCGAAACACGACGAACAGCAGGTCGGACGGACCCACGAGCTGGCCGACGAGGACGTGCTCCGGATCATCGCCCGTAAGTGATGGCTCCTGCCACGCCACGCCGGCGACTCCTCGTACTGCTCGCGCTCGGGGTCGTCCCGTGGACGGTGCTCGTCATCGACCGCGGGGTGGTCAACGGGCTGTTCCCGCTGTTCGTCCTCGATTACAACCCCGGACTGGCGGAGTCGGTACGCGCGATCCCGACGTGGCGGTTCTTCCTGTCGGGCGGTGGACTCCCCCGCAACCCCGAGCTGTGGCCGGCGAGCATCCTCCTGTATCTGCTCGCGCTCGCGAGTGCGGGGGTGCGCGCGATGTTCGATCGCGGCGATCCGCGGTTCACCGGCGGCTGTCTCCTGCTCGCCGGACTCGCGGGCATCGGCGTCACGTTCAGCTTCGCCCATCGGCCCCGGTACACGACGCTTCCGGTCGGGTCGCTTCTCGCGTGCGCGCTCGCGTGGTGGTACTACTGGCCCGCCTTTCGGACCACGCAGGAGTCGTAGGGAACCGGCTCGCAGTAGGTGGTGAGTGCTGTTCAGATACGGTCAGAAACTCTGTGCACTACCTCACCCTCGGCGAACGTCTTGACGGTGAGCGAGTAGATGGGGTAGTTCAGTTGAATGGGTTGTCCGCCGTTTCCAGTCGAGTGAGATGCGTGACAGCGTCGAAATCGTCGTCAAACGAATACAGGTACTCAACGTCGTCCCGGTCCATGTACGCCACGATGGTCGAATCGACAAAAGAGAGTTCACTGTGCCGACGGGAGAGGGCCTGTGCAGCGTTGAAATCCGCTTTCGGGGCGTGCACAATCTCGAAGTGAGCGCCTTCGATGAGACGGTCCAACAGCTGATTCGCTGCAGCTGCACCGAGCTTCTCACCGGAGAGGTTCAGCGTCTCCGCGACTACGTAGTTCGTGACGACGGCCTCCGGGAGGTCGCCGTGGTCGATCCCTCGGACGATCTCTCGGGCACGGTCGTGGTACTCGTCACGGGAGCTGGCACTGGCGAAGAGCACATTGGTGTCTAAGAGAGCGACTGCCATCACTCCGCTCCGAACTCGCTCTCGACTTCGAGCGCGTTCGTCTCACCGACGTCTACGGGTTCAAAATCATCGAAAACGCCCTCACGTTGATGAACGATCCCGACAGAGAGGCTTCCGTCTTCGTCGGTCGTCCAGCGGAGTTTGTCGCCGGGCTCGATGTCGAGACGCCGGCGAAGGGCTGCCGGGATCGTGACCATCCCCCGGTCACTGACTTTTGTTTCTTCGGGTCCGTGCTCGACTGCCATACCTTCGTATACCAGCCTCAGTACTATACATGTTTCTCCACATGTGTCCGGTCACAGCATCTCGGCAGCCCGGAGATAGCGTTCGCGGAGACGCCGAGCTGGCTCGCCCATTCACTTCATCAGGTATGCCAGCTATAGTGCCGAGCGCAACCAGCCAGTTTCAGTCCGTCTCTGAACACTGCCGGTTGATGAGCCAGAATACCCCGAGCGATTCGCAGTGGTTGGTGAACGCCACTCCGAACGATTCGCAGTGATTGGCGAACGACACTCCGAGCGATTCGCAGTGATTGGCGAATCGCACTTCTTCACACGTAGCTTTTCAGTACCACCCTCCGAACTGGGGGTATGGACGCACCACTCGACCACGTGATGATGCGCGTCTCCGATCTCGAAACGTCGCTGGACTGGTATCAGACCCACCTCGGCTACGAGGAGAAGGGTCGCTGGGAGGCCGAGAGCTTCACCAACGTCTATCTCGGGCCGGCGGAGGGCCACGAGGCCGGGGCCGTCCTCGAACTCACCTCGAATCACGGCTCGGAGCCCGAGGAGCTGGGCGACGGCTGGGGCCACATCGCCGTCCGCGTTCCGGAAGACGAGCTACAGCAGCGGTACGACGAACTCATGGCCGAGGGCGTCGACGACTACCGTGATCCCGAGTCCTGCGGCAACCGCTACGCGTTCATCAAGGACCCGGACGGCCACGAGATCGAGATCGTGAAACGCGACTTCGGCCCGCTCTACTCGCTCGACCACACGATGATCCGGGTCGAGGACGTGACCCGCGCGATCGGCTTCTGGAGCCGGGTCTTCGAGTACGAGCTCTCGGGACGGTGGGAGGCAGACACGTTCGCGAACTACTTCCTGCGACCGTCCGGGTCGCCGCGGGAGGCGATGTCCGTCGAGTTGACGTACAACTACGACGGGCGCTCGTACACGCTCGGTGACGCGTGGGGCCATCTCGCCGTGCAAGTAAACGATCTCGCGGGCGCGTGGGACGAGATAACGACCCGAGAGGCCGCGCCCGACCGGTCGCCCGAGGCGTGTGATAACCTCTACGCGTTCACCGAGGACGGGGAGAGCCACGAGATCGAGCTACTGGAGGAGCACGTCACGAACTGAGCCGGCTTCGCTCGACTGATCTGCTAAGAGATACGAACGACGGCACGGGATCAGGAACCAGTGAGCGAGGAAGAGGTCGAAGCACTCCGCGAGGAGACGACGCTGAGATCAGTTACTCCGAATACGCGCTTTCTGCGACCGCTTCACCGTCCCACTCCGGGCCGTCGAGTGGCTTCAGCTCGGCAAGCGCGCCGTAGCTGTCGTCGGCCGTCGGCTCGGCTTCTCGGTCATCGTGCTTGTCGGACACACTAGTAAATGGTACTCTGACAACGTAAATCACGCGCTCAACCCGCGTTGACCGCCTCCGAACCGTCAACGTCACCGTGCAGCGGCACGTCGATGTCGAAGACGTACCTCATGAGTATTGCGAGCGCGCGGAGCAGCGTTGGTGGTTCAACCAATGGTCTTATCTAATTGGTCTGTGTACCAATACACGGGGATGGTCTCACTGACCGACGACGACCTCGACGGCGTGAGCAAGGGGCAGAAGTACCCTGACGGGACCGTCGTTCGCGTGTTCTGCATGCGGACAACCCGTGATGCGTACCCGTCCGGGTGGGCATATAAGCTCCACTACGGCGCGACGGAGCCGGACCCGCCCCGCACGCTCGCGGACGGGACGATTCGAAGATACGATAACTCGCATGAGGATACGAAAGGACACGAACTACACGTCGCGCCGGATCCCGAACCAGACAGCATCACGTTCCCCGGAATGGTGGAACTCTGGGAACGGTTCTGGAACGAGATTCCAACGTCCGAGTTCGCGGTCACGTGAGATCGATCCACGGTGATACAGATGAACGATACCACGCCGCCACTGCACCCGATAGAGCGCGAACAGTTTCGAGCTGAATCAACGCTCGTTGTGACTGTGAACGCATCCAGTGAGTTCCACGACGAGGTGACCGACGGGATCGAGTCGCTCGACGGGGGCGACACAGGGGACTCCCCGCCGACGCTCTCGTTCACAAGCTACGATGACCTCATAGAGGCGCTGACGCCGCGCGTCCTCGATCTCATCGAAGTCATCCGTCGGGACGAGCCAGCCAGTATCAACGAAACCGCGCGGGTCGTCGACCGAGATGTGAAGAACGTTCACGAAGAGCTCAGTCGGCTCGCCCGGCTGGGCATCATCTTCTTCGAGGAAGAGGGTCAGCGTAAACGTCCGGTCGTCTGGTTCGACGAACTCGTCATTACGCTCCCGTTCGATTCAGAGATCAGCGACAGAGCCACTGCTACGTGATTGATAGTATAGAACACGTATGTACGAGTAACAATGGCACGTAGTACGAATACCCCGAGCGTAGTCCATGTCTCACAGCAGGGAGCGGCAACGATACCGAAAGCACTGCGCGAGAAGTTCGGTATCGAAACACCGGGTGAGGTCTTCGTCTATGAAGAGCAGAGACGTATCGTTATTGAGCCGGTCCCGTCACCTGAGGAGTTGCACGGGATTCACGGTGGAGCGCACGAATCCGGCGAGATACTGGAACAGGTCCGTGAGCTGAAAGCCGACGACAAACGCCGGGAGGAGGCACAGACAGAACCGTCCGGAGCGCGATGAGTAGCGAGTACGTCTTTGATACCGAAGCCAGTATGCCTTTCTCCAGTGGACCCACTGTGACGATCAGTCGGCGTTGACCGCCTCTGAACCGTCGGCGTCACCGTGCAGCGGCACGTCGATGTCGAGTTCGTCGTACCAGACGACCGGGCGTTTCGCCGCGCCGGAGGCTTCGAGTTCGACGAGTCCGTACTCCGCCAGCTCCTGTACGTTGTCGAGAACGTCGGGGGGAGAAGCGTGCTGACTCGCCACCCACTGCGAGTCAGGACGGTCAACCGCACGCGCAAGTGCGCGAATGCTCTCCGGCTCCCGTTCGACGATCGTTTCGAGGAGCCGAAGGTTGATCGGTCGGAGGATACGCCCGAGGGTGTCGATATCCTCGATTGAGCAGACCGGGTCTGCGGGTGACACGTCCTCGCCGCGATCAAGTGATTCGAGCGTTTCGCCGAGATCGCCGAAGTCGGCGGTCGATTCGATGCGGATGTGGAGTGTTCGGGTCATGGATTTGATCGTGATTACCGCCAGTCGGATCGCTTTGCGGCTGGAAGCGCGGCAATCCACGCATTTCGGAGTGTGGTGAGTGCAGGTCGATTCAGTTCGAACGTCTCGGTTTCGAGATGGAGTTCATCCGGGCCGTGATGATTGTCGAACCGGATAATCGGGTTTGGTGCGCCCCGGACGCCGTAGTGGAACGCGTACTTCACGCCTCGGGGGTACGTCTCGGAGCTCGGAACTTCGAGCACGCGTATGCGCGCAATCGTCTCGTCCTGATAGATACGCGATCGCTGTTCAAGCTCTGTCACACCGTCATCCATCGACGACTGTTAGTAATACGCCTAACAGTATACGTGTTCGGGCCGCCAACCGACCCAGCCGATCGTCGCACGCCTGTCAGACACTCTCATCCTGAAACGGCCGTTTTCCGCGGTACGAGGCACTGTCACGGTATAACACACCGACCGTATGGACACAAAGTATTTATATCAATGAGTGCTCTGTTTGGTCGTACCCCTACCTATGGTAACAGCGCGAAGTATCGGTCACGGGCCTTCCGCCCGCGGTCGCGAAACGTCTCGTTGCCGATCGGTACTAAAGTAAACTATGACAGACACAAACACAAAGGTTCGCAGCCTGATTCTGACGGCGCTGATGGTCGTCTCCGTCTTCGGAGGCTCCATCGCGTTTGCGGGAGCAGCGTCTGCGGCCACCGGTGGTTCGTATACTGTTGCTAATACAGCAACCGGTGCGACTACCACAGTAACGGCACAGATTCAGAGTGAACAGGATGCAAAGAGCGTTAGCGGTGTAGAGCTTGACTTCAGTGGCGATAGCAACTTCAACAACGACGCTGGTGCTTTCTCAACTGGCTCAAGCGATGACTACACAGTTACTGTATACGACACCGACGGTAACTTGAAAACCACCGTCGACGGTGTGAGCCTCAGCTCCAGCAACAACGCCGACACAGTCACTCTGACGTTCAGCTCGGTGACTGTTAACGCTGGTGAGACGCTGGAAGTCGTCGGTACGAACTTCGAGAACCCGAACGGGGACAAGGCGTACTCGGGATCGATTCAGTTCAACCCGAGCTCCAGTGGTGAAGCGGCATCGGACGACATCAGCTTCGGTACTGCTGCCGACAGCAGTGATGAGACCGGATCCACGGCGCCATCGGCTGGTGGACCCAACTACGTCGGCCCTGTCGACGTTGCACAGAGTCCAGTTGAGTTCACGGCCTCCGACGATACCGACTACACCACCAGTAGCGGTGATAACGAGGAGGACTTCGTCGAAGTTGTCTTCGACCGTGAAGCCGACACGAGTGGATATACGTTCACAGTTAATGATGCGGACGGCAACACCGTCTCCACAACGTATCAGGACAGCCTGTCCTCGGGTCAGGCCGCAGTGCTGACCCTCGATGAGGACCTGCCAAGTGGTGCTACGCTGACAGTCACCGACGGTAACGGTGACACAACTGTCGACGCGGCAGACATCACCTCAAGCTCGACGACGGTTGAGGAAGATGGTGACAATTACAGTGGTGACGGTGATACCACCACTTCCAGCTACGAGGGCGAGCGCGTCGCGGTCGTCTCTGACGAGACTGGTGAGAGCATAGATGTCTACCGGTACAACTCGGCATCTGATGTCGACAACGATTATCTGTTCACCCGCGGTACGGGTACGGACAGCTACGTGAAGATCATCGACACTGGTGCTCGTGACGACCTCACCTCTGGTGAGGACTACAGCCTCCAGTTCCTCGGAACCGACGCTTCTTCGCCAACTACTGACGAGGAGCGTCTGACACTGCGTAATCTCGGTCTATCGGCAGACGCAGTGAGCACGAATGTTTCGTTCACGGACGGCTCCACGACAATCAGTGCAGACATCACGTCTAACGCGGTCAACCGACCGGTTGATGTAACGGTCTTCAATGCCAACGACGAGGTGGCTGTTCCTTCAGAAACCTTCTCCATTGACGCTGACGGGTCCATCACGGCGGACCTAACCGTTGATAAAGAAGGTAACTACACGATCGAGGTCGAAGATGTTGACACCGGCATCACGGCAGAGACCGACACGATTTCGGTTTCGGCCGTCTCCGGTGAAGTGATGTTCACGAACAACATCTTCAGTCAGGAGCGCGGTGACGTTGCCGAGGTTACGGTTGACCTCGCCAACACCGACGAAGCTGTCGTGCTCGTCGGAAGTAACAGCGTCAACTACTACACGGCTGTGACCGTTGCCGACGCAGCATCGGGCGACGATGCTGACAATCAGGTGACGCTCCAGCTCAACACCTTCCGAACGACGGAAGGTGGTAGCGATGTGTTCAGTGACGCTGCATTCAGTGCCACTGGAGACGACAGCGTTGTGAGCGTCGAGTCCCCCGACCAAGCCATCGACAGCATCAGTGCTGACGATGTTGAGGCAAACGGACAGACCAACTCACCGCTGGCAGCATCCGACTACAACCTCGCCGCCTACGTCGGTGGAGAGGAGCAGACGGTCGGTACGCTCATCGTTAACGAGCGATCCGCAACTGGCATGAACCTCTGGACGGCTCCTGCCAGTTCGTTCGATAGCGTTGCAGCCCCGGCTGGTGTGTACAGCGCCATCGACGATGGTGCAATCACGCAGTCTGATGAGATCGCCGCCGGCGACACGCTGGTTCACCAGATCCAGATCGAAGGCGTCTACGGTGCACTGGCAGCAGAGGACACCGAAACGCCTGAGCAGGCACTCATCAACCTCCTGACGGAGACAGGAACTGATATTGATGATGACGGTGACTCAACCGCCCTGAGCCTGTCGATGGTTCAGGCTGGTTCCTCACCGAATCAGGACCCGAAGCGACTTGCGCTCTCCGAGAGCAAGGACGCGCTCAACGTCGTGCTTGACGACGCGAACAACACGGTGTTCGTGAACGTCAACACGGCTGACGCGCAGT
Organism: Halobacteriales archaeon QH_7_65_31; assembly: GCA_003021785.1. GTDB lineage: Archaea > Halobacteriota > Halobacteria > Halobacteriales > Haloarculaceae > Halosegnis. The sequence goes on from PXQU01000016.1 coordinate 76,459, forward strand.
TCTTCCGCGGTCAGGAAGGCGACACCTACAGTTCGGGCGACACGCTCGTCAGTGCATCCACTGGCGAGACGTTCGATGTCACGCTCACGCTCGAACCCGAGAGCGGTCTGACGGCTGACGACACGACGGAGGAATCGCTCTCCGCTACGTTCGAAGTCGTTGAGCGCTCGGGCGAGATCAACAACGGTGACCCGGTTATGGTCGAGCCTGGAACCGATCAGGTCATCTCGGGCGAAACCAGTATCGCTCCGGGTACGGAAGTCACCATGCGCGCACGCGCAACTGGTGACAACCCGTTCCTCGTGAGTACGACCACGACGGTCGCTCAGAACGGTACGTTCGAGGGGGCATTCGACTTCTCGGAAGTCTCCAACAACACGTCCTTCACAGTGACCGCCTCGGCCTCACCGCAGTTCGCTGACGGCGAGCTGTCGGCAGAGGGTACGGTCGCCAACACGACGGACGAGCCGGAGGACACGCCGACGCCGACTCCGACGGACGAGCCGGAGGACACGCCGACGCCGACTCCGACGGATATGCCGACGGACGAGCCGACGGACATGCCGACGGACACGCCGACGGATATGGCGACGGACACGCCGAGTGACACCGAGGGCAGCACGCCTGGCTTCGGTGGCGCAGTCGCAATCGTCGCACTCGCCGGTGCAGCGCTCATCGCGCTCCGCCGCGAGAACTAACGACGAGTAACTAACCGGACCTCACCGGTTTACCAAACTGGACTTTTCTTTCGCGCGCTACCCCGGACAGCGACAGCGCCGATGCTGAACACCGGGATCAGGTACGCGTGTTTCTGTGCGGAACGACCGCTTGGACGGCTCTGCCTCTGATTGCTCTCGCACGCGAACCGTCCGCGATCGCCTGAGCGTTTCGTATGCCCCATGACTACGAAGCGTCACGCCGAGTGCAGTAGACGAGGCTCCGTCCTGTTGTGAGTACCACACCTGACGAAGCGCTTATCAGGCGTTGGTCTCCTACACCAACATAGGTCGCGTAGATGGAAGCTACGGTCGTGTACGAAGATCGGGGATCGTTCGACGACGGCACGCGGTACGAGATGATCGCGACTGCTGTCCCCGAAAGTGACCAGTACCCGGAAGCGGTCAAGTATCGGTTCCAGTACATGGCCGAAGACGGTCGAACCGTCCTGCGGTTCGACAACTTCCCGGATCACCCCGACGTCGACCAGCACCACTACCACACGACAGACGGCGTGTACGACGACATCGAGTACACCGACCTCGAAACCCACATCCGGACGTTCCACGCCGAGATGGACGACTACCGTGAGCAGTGATCTACGATGCCAGAGAAACACAACGACGCGGTTGACGATACCGACAGCGACGAGATCGTGATGGACGACACCGAATCCGAGGCAGGCTTCCTCGACGATCTCGATCCACGGAACTACCCCGACGTGTTACGGCTCACGTCCGAATCTGACGAGACGCACCGACAGGCCGCGCTGGACCGTCTCGATCGCTGGAACGCCGGCGAGGCAGTTCCGCACGTCGTCAACTTCGAAAACCACAGCGATCTCCGAGCACTGCTCACCGACCGCCGTATCGAACTCTTACAGAGCGTGATGGCTAAACAGCCCGACAGCATTCGTCGGCTGGCCGATCGACTCGATCGTGACGTCAAGAGCGTCCACGACGATCTCCAAGTTCTCACCGAGTACGACATCGTTCACTTCGAGCAGGCGGGTCGGGCGAAGCAGCCGTTCGTTCCGTACGATTCGATCGAGGTCACCCTCGAAATATCGATGCCGAACCCGACCGACGATACGGCGACAGCGTAGTAGCTGTGCCGTGCTGTATTCGGGCGTACCACTGCCAGAAACAGCCGCGACCTGACTGTCTCTCCTTCCGGTTGCTCTCGTACTCGAACCGCCCAGATCGTCCGAGCGTCCCGCAGGCGATCGAGCACCAGCAAGGATTTACCGTTGAAACCCGAGTGGCCGGTAATGGCAAGCTCGCTGCTGACGACGACACTCGCGTGGCTCTCCGTCGCGGGGTTCGTCACCGGCACACTCGCGCTCTACTACGACGAGCGGGTGAGCCGACTCGTGACCGCCGTGACGTGGGGCGTATTCGGCGTCTTCTGGGGGACGCTCGTCCCGCAGTTCTGGTTCGTCGGCTCCAGTTTCATCGAGGCGGGACTCGCGCTGCTCGCGCTCCCGCTGTGTCTCTACACCGGCTATCTCCTGCTCGACGGTCGGGACTCGCTGTTCGTCCTCTCGCGTGCGGTCGCGGTGATGGGGGCGATCTATCTGCCGGCGACGACGCTGGCGTTCATCTACGAGCCGCTCATCCGCACCGTCTTCGTCCAGACGCGGTGGTTCATCGAGCTGCTCGGCCACAGCCCGCAGGTCGTCGAGAGCGAGCTGGGGATTCGGAACGTCTTCCTGTTCGTCCAGCCGAACGGCCACCGCATCCTCTCGCAGATCGAGCTCGCGTGCACCGGCATCGGGAGCATGGCGATCTTCGCCGGGCTCATCGCGGCGGTCGATGCGCCCCTCGATCGGAAGGCGAAGGCGTTTCTCGTCTCCGTCCCGGTCATCTGGGCGCTGAATCTCGTTCGCAACATCTTCATCGCGATCGCCTTCGGCGAGCAGTGGTTCCAGCTGTTCGTCCCGCAGGTGCTCGCGCTGTTCGGGCAGAGTGACCCCTACTACGTCTCCTTCCTCGTCGCGGACAAGATACTGAGCCAGTCGGCCTCGGTCGTCGCGCTCATCGCAATCATGCTCGCCACCCTCCGGTATCTCCCGGAGCTGAAGACGGTGATCGTCGACCTGCTGTATCTCGTCACCGGCGACGAACACGAGTTCGACTTCGGTGATCCGCCGGGTCGCGGTGGTGTCCGCGCGGACGGTGGCCAACCCGACGAGGAGTGATCAGACCGGCTCGGTCAGCGACTCGGGCGCGTCCGCCAGCGCGCGCAGCGCGTCCGACTCGATGTAATGTAGCTTCCCCGGAATGACGAGCAGCTGGAGCGGGCCGCCGAACTCCTGCCCTGCGAGGTCGCTCAGCCGCCCGGCCTCGACACGTGGCTCGGGCGAGCCGGCCCGACAGACCACGACCCCGAGCACGTCCTCGTACCCCTCGGCCAGCAGGCCGGCGGCCACGTCACCCGTCATATACTCCCCGCGCTCCCGCTTGATATCGAGATACACCAGCGTGTGGAGCCCGCGCTCCCGGTTCGCGTCAAGCGTCTCACAGACCGACGCCGGGACCCCTTCTCCACCGTGGGCGTAGGGGAACGGGAGCGTCGTCGCCTTGCCGAAGCGGTAGTTCTGGAGTCCCGTCAGCGACGCCGCCGCGGCCGCGGCGGTCGTCCCGTGGACGACGCGCGTCTCGATGCCGCGCTCGTGCGCGCGCAGTCGCAGGTCAACGTGTGTCGTCGAGATCATCGTATCGCCGGCCGTCAGAAAGACCGCGTCCCTGTCGCTCGCGGCGTCGAGCACGGGTCCCGGCTCCCGTTCCGTGCCCGCACGGTCGCGTACGTCGATCTCGACGCCGTGGTGTGCAGCCAGTGATTCGGGGTCGGTCCCCATCAGCCGTGAGGTGTAGAACTCGGCGAACACGTCCTCGGCCGCCCGGAGCGCGCGCTGGCCTTCGACGGTGATCGAGTCCTCGTCCCAGAGACCGAGTCCGACGAACGTGAGCATAGCCGTTCGAGTGTCGGCGCGCGAATAAACGCCCCGCTCGCGCCCGCCGTCCGTCACCCTTACCGCCCGCGGCCCGCTTCGCCCGACAATGAGTGTCCCGTGTGTCCGTGTTCGGCCCACGGACGGCGAGACGACGCGCGCGATGCTCGCCGACCGGAATCTCGTCCACGACGCGTACGATATCACCGTCACCGACGGCTGGCTCTACGTCCCCGTCACGAACGGCTGGGCCGGATCGCCATCCTCGACGAGGACGACGACGAGCGCGCACAACAGATTGCCGACGCGGTGATGGACTCCTCGCTGCCCGTCGATACGGTCGTCGACCGCGCGTCGAAGGTCCGGGGCGAACGCCGCGTGCGCGACTGGGATGTCCTCGCCGGCGACGACACGGAGACCGTCCACACGGAGTACGGGACCGAGCTGCTGCTCGATATCGCAGACGTCTACTTCTCTCCTCGGCTCGCGACCGAGCGCCACCGCGTCGTCCAGCAGGTCGCGCCCGGCGAGCAGGCGTTCGATATGTTCGCCGGCGTCGGTCCGTTTGCCGTCCCGATGGCCGCCCGCGACGCGTCGGTCGTCGCCTGCGATCTGAACCCCCACGCCGTCGAATATCTCCGCGAGAACGCCGCTCGAAACGGCGTCACCGACGCGCTCACCGCTATCGAGGGGGACGTTCGCGAGACCGCCGCCGACTGGACGGGGTGGGCCGACCGTATCGTCATGAATCTCCCGCACACGGCGAGTGAGTTCCTCGATACCGCGGTCGCGCTCGCCGGCGAGGAGTGCGTGCTCCATCTGTACGATATCCAGCACGATTCCGACCCGTTCGGTCCCGGCGAGCGAGCGATTCGCGAGGCGGCTGGTGAGGCGTACACCGTCGACATCGAGACGGAACGCGTCGTTCGCTCCTACGCCCCTCACGAGGAGAACGTCTGTCTCGACGCGCGGCTCCGCCGTCAGTAGGTTCGGTTCACAACCCTTTTACTCGCAGTCGTCCCACTGGAAAGTGTGCCGGAGTAGCTCAGCTGGCAGAGCGATTCCTTCGTAAGGAATAGGCCGAGGGTTCAAATCCCTCCTCCGGCTTCCTGCTGTGAACGACGTGAACAGCGGAAGCCACGTGGGATTTGAACGAGACCGGGCGAGCGAAGCGAGTCCGGCCGTAGTTCACAATCCCTCCTCCGGCTCTTCTGACGTTCTTTACTCACCGGAGAACCGTCCTCACGGTTTCTCTTGGGCGTAACCTCTCGATCCACGCTCCACGCGACGGCGGGATACCGAGAGTGACGTCATCGCATCTCTCCGGCGTTCTACCCGGTTTACTCAGACGAAGTGTCTAACCCGATCAGCTGGGCAACCTTCGTAGCGATCTCGTTCGTCGTTTCCGGCGTGATGAGACCGAGCCGGTCGCTGATAGTCGCGTGCTTGACTGTCAAGATATACCACGGGGACGCCCAACTCGGCTTCGGTGAACCTCCCTCGTCCCACGTCTCTGGTGTCAGTGCAACCGCTCGCTTGCGCTCTGTCGTCGTCACACCGATCGCGACGTACTCCTCACCGTAGAACGGGTGATCGTCGTCGCTCAGGATGACGTAGGGTCGCCCACCGTCACGAAACGGCGCTGGATGCCACACCACGTCGCCGCGCTCGTACGGAGCCAACGCTACTCCCTCGCGTCGGCGGCCTCGCGCCACTCGTCGTAGTCCTCGGTCCCCTCGCGTTCCGCAACAGTGTCGAGCGACGATAGCATCCCGAGATACGTGCCGACGCGGTCGTCGTCGCCGATGGCCCAGTACGGTTCGGCGTGACGAACCAACTGGTGTTCTTCGAGCCGTTGGAGCGTCTTGCCGACCGATCCCCGCGTCACGCCGGTCGCTTCGTGGACTTCTTTCGGAGTAAATCCCTGCTCAGGATGTTCCGCGAGGAACGACATGATCGTGTGAGCGTTCGACCCCTCACGGAGCGTCCAGTCGAAGTCGTCACCATCACTCGATTCGCGGTATTCTTCGAACTCAACTGGCATCGTATCTCAAAGAACGTCATCGAATGTCATAACAGTGACGCCCGGCAACGTAGCAGGTTCAGACACAGACGCAGACATACGGCTGTTTCACAACGTCGGGAGATATGTCCCCTTGTGTCGATCCTGAGGACAGCCCCGCAGCCCCGGGCCGACAAGATTCAAGCGAGAACCCACACATGGCAGTGTATGGAGCACACGTCCATCGAGGATGTCGAGGTACAGAACAACCCGCTCGGCGTCCACAGCGAACGCCGGCCCGTCTCCGACGCGCTCGGAACCGACGACTTCGCGATGAACTTCTTCCGGCTTGAACCCGGTGACTCCTTCTCCGGCGGACTGCACACCCACCACGATCAAGAGGAGGTCTTCTACGTCGAGGAGGGGGAAGCGACGTTCACGGTCGGACGCGAGGGCGACGAGCAGATCACCGTCGAGAGCCGCGAGCTCGTCCGGTTCGAGCCGGGCGAGTTCCAGCAGGGGACGAACACGGGCGAGCGGGACCTGATCGGGTGGGCGCTTGGCGCGCCGAACTCGAAACACGACTGGGACGAGCTCGAATCGATCGTCTACTGTCGCGACTGTGAGACCGAAACCGGTCACGGTCTTTCCCTCACCGACGCGGGGGCGTTCGAACTCACCTGTCTGGAGTGTTCGAACAGCTTCGTCTCGTAGCGGGGAAAGGTACAAGTCGCTGCCGCCGTCTCCCCCCGTATGCCACGCTGTGGGAACTGCGACTCCTTCGTCACCGAGGCGTACGTCCGGGTGTTCGCGCCCGACAGTCTCGACTCGGTCCGGGTGTGTCCGAACTGCGAGGACAAGCTCCGCGACGGCGCGGAGATACGCGAGGCCCGTTCGACACGCGGTTAGCCGCCGCGCGTCGACCCGCCGTTCGGTGTGACGGTTACCGTTCCTGTCGCCGGATTCTCGCCGACGGTCACCTCGACGCCGAACACGGTCGCCAGCCGATCGGCCGTGAACACCTCTCGCGGTGTGCCGACCGCGTACACCTCTCCCTCGGCCAGCAGGACGACGCGGTCACAGTAGCGCGCCGCCAGATCGAGGTCGTGAATCGCCGCGACGACCGTCTCGTCTAACCCGGCGACGAGATCGAGCGTTCGAACCTGATGGTTGATGTCCAGACTCGCGGTCGGCTCGTCCAGCAGCAGCGCGGGTGCGGCCTGTGTGAGCGCCCGCGCGAGCAGGACGCGCTGTTTCTCCCCGCCGGAGAGCGACGCGACCGACCGGTCGGCGAACTGCGCGGTCTCCGTCCGAGCGAGCGCACGATCGAGTAGCTCCGCTCCCTCGGGATCACCGTCACCGCCGAACCGCGACCGGTAGGGGTGACGGCCCATCTCGACGATATCCCGCACCGAGAACTCGAAGCCGAAGTTCGTCTCCTGTGGCACGGTCGCGATCCGCCGTGCAAGCGACCGCGCCGACAGCGAGCCGACCGGGTCGCCGTCGACGGTGACCGACCCGCTCGCCGGGGGGAGATGGCCGCCGACCGCACCCAGCAGCGTGGACTTCCCCGCGCCGTTCGGGCCGACCAGTGCGACGAACTCGCCCTCCGCGACCGACAGCGAGACCCCGTCCAGCACGCGCACGCCACCGCGATCGACACACAGCCCGTCGACGGTGATCACAGCTCGGACACCTCTCGCTTGCGGAGCAGATACAGGAAGAAGGGCGCGCCGACGGCGGCGGTGACGATCCCGACCGGTAGCTCTGCCGCGCCGGCTCGGGCGATCGTGTCGGCGACGACGAGAAACGAGGCTCCGGCGAGTGCGCTCGTCGGCAGCAGTATCCGGTGGTCCGGGCCGACGACGAGTCGGAGCGCGTGGGGGACGATGAGCCCGACGAAACCGATGACGCCCGAGATCGCGACCGCCGCGCCGGTGATGAGACTCGACGCCGCGAGCAACACTCGCTTCGTCCACTCCACCTCGACGCCGACCGACCGCGCGTCCGTCTCGCCCAACAGGAGTGCGTTCAGGTCCTCGGCGTACAGGTAGAGCACGGCGACGAGCACCAGCCCGATACTCCCGGTGATGAGTGCCTCCTCGATCCGAGAGGCGTCGAGATGGCCCATCAGCCAGTACGTGACCTCCTCGATGGAGTCGCCGCTCCGGAGGATGAGATACGACGTGACCGAGCCGAGAAACGTCTGGACGGCCACACCGGCCAACAGCAGGGTCGCGACGGGCGTCCGACCGCCCTCCGTCGCGATGCCGTAGACGACGACCGACGCGACGAGCGCACCGATGAACGCCGCCCCGCGTATCCCCAGCCCGAACGGGAGCGCGGCCGGCACGACGATGGCCGCGACCGCCCCGACGGACGCGCCCGACGAGACGCCGATAATAGAGGGATCGGCCATCGGGTTCCGGAACAGTCCCTGCATCACGGTCCCGGCGGCCGCGAGCGCGAAGCCGACGCTCGCGCCGGCGGCGATGCGCGGCAGTCGGATCTGTAGCACGATCGTCGAGTACAGCGACTGCACGTCGTAGCTGAACGGCGCGTACCACTCGACGACCCGCCACGGCGCGGTCAGCGTCGCCCGAGTGAGATCGACGCCGACCGGGACCGCGAGCGCGTTCGCGAACACCTTCGTGACCGTCATCGGACCGATCTCGACCGGCCCGATGCCCGCCGAGACGACGACGACGACCAGTAACAGTGCGAGGAGTCCGACGACGGCACTCGTCGTCTCACCACGATATTGCACGTGGACAAATCCAGTTTGGTTAGACAAATACTTATTGGGTTAGGCCGCTTGTCCAGATGATGCGACGACTACTCACCCTACTCGTAGCGGTTCTCGTGCTCGCGGCGGCGGCTCCCGCCGGCGTCGCCGGTGCGACGACACAGCAGGACGACTGTACGTTTCCCGTGACGCTGACCGACGCCAGCGGGACGGATGTCACGGTCGAGGAGCGGCCCGACCGCGTAACGACGCTGAATCCCTCCGCCGCCCAGACGATGTGGGAGATCGGCGGGAAGTCACAGGTGGTCGGCGTGACCGATTTCGCCGGCTATCTCGACGGGGCCGAGGAGCGAACGAGCGTCTCGAAGACGGACGGGTTCGGCTTCTCCGTCGAGCGAGTCGTGGGGACCGAGCCGGATCTCGTGCTCGCGCCGAACACGACGACGACCGATCAGGTGGCCGCACTCCGTGACGCCGGACTCACGGTGTATCTGTTCTCCGCGGCGACCGATACCGACGACATCGCCCAGAAGACGACGACGATCGGCGCGCTGACCGGTAACTGCGACGGTGCGGCTCGGACGAACGCGTGGATGACGGCGAACGTCGATGCCGCCGTGTCGGCCACCGCCGACCGCGAGTCTCCCCGCGTGCTGAATCCGCTCGGGAGCGGCTACGTCGCCAACACGAACACGTTCATCTCCGCGATGATCACGGCCAGCGGCGGGCAGAACGCCCTCGCCGACGCGAACGTCACCGACACGCTGTATCCGCAGGTCAGCGACGAGGTCATCCTGGAGACGAACCCCGAGGTGCTCGTCGTTAGCTCTCGTCTCGACGACATCCAGAACGAGGAGCCGTACCAGTCGACGATCGCCGGGCAGAACAACGCGACGGTCACCGTGAACACGAGCTACCTGAACGAGCCGGCTCCCCGCTCCGTGGTGTACTCGGTTCGGAATCTGACCGAAGCGTTCCACCCCGACGCCGAGGCGTCGTTCGTCGCCAAGAGCGAGGTGACCGTCTCGACGGCGACCGCGACCCCGACGGAATCGACGCCGGCAGACACCGCGACGACCGAGCCGTCGACCACGGGTGAACAGCCCGGCTTCGGTGTCGCCGCTCTCGTGCTCGCGGTCGGCGCGATCGTCCTCGCGCGCCGGGAGTGAGCGATTCGACAAGACGTATAAGTGAGACACGAGTCGATCCGGTATGGTTGAGAACGTGTTGTGGCCCGCGCAGTTCGACGCCGACCTGACGCGCGCTGCGGGTCGGCGCGTGCCACAGGACCTCGCGGTCTCGGACCCGACCGTCGACGAGATCGCGAAAGCGGTTCAGCAGGTCGGCTACGACGCCGTCATCGAGCGCGACGTACAGTACCCCCGCGAGTCAGCGCCCCGCGGTCGGATCCTCGTGCAGGACGCCGACGACGCGACCAAGGGCGACCTGCTTGGCGCCGTCGCCGCGTATCTCGGGGCGCTACGCGCGTGAACCGACTCGGCACAGTCGTCTCGACGGCACAGGGGCTACTCGTTCTCCGTCCGGAATCCGGAACCGACGTCGAGATCGGAACGCCGGCGCTCGATGAGTCCCTCGACACGGTCGGTCGCGTCGTCGACATCTTCGGCCCGGTCGCACGGCCCTACGTCGCCGTCACGCCAGCAGACGAGAATCCGGACGCGCTGCTCGGCACGAAGCTGTACGCTCGCTGACCCACCGTCTCGCGAAGCTTTTCCTCCCTGCCGCCGATCTCCCGCTCACTCCATCACGTGATCGGCCGGGCCTAACGTCGATGCCTCTCGGGCCGCGAGCCACTCCGCCAGCTCGACTAACTGCGCCGTCGCCGCCTCGAACAGCCGCTCTCCCTTCGCGGCCGTCGCGCCGGTCTGGTCGCCGAAGACCCCGTTCTCGCTGTTGTCCCGGGCGTCGAAGTACGTCGCCGCGCCGTTCTGTGTCGTGCCCGACTGCTCCCATATGTCGGCAACGCCGCCGTTACGTGCCGCGGCGAGCCGGTCCTCGTGGACGCGGTCGGTGAGATGCTGGAGCATGGCGGTCTCCTTCGGCCCGCCGTGTGGTCCGTTCTGCTCGAACAGCTCGTCGACGAGACCGGGGATCGACTCGTCCCACATCCACTCCAGCGCGTAACACGTCTCGGTCGCGTGGAGGTCCTTCGCCACCTCGCGCAGGGCGTCGACGTTGCCGCCGTGCGCGTTCACGTAGACGACGCGGTCGATCCCGTGATACGTGAGATTCTCCGTCAGCTCGCGCACGTACGTCCGGAACGCGTCGGGACTGACCCACATCGTCCCCGGGAACTGCCGGTGATGTCTGGAGATCCCGACGGTGACGGTCGGCGTGCAGAGATACCCCGACCGGGCGGCGGCCTCGCGTGCCAGCGACTCCGCGATGACGTGATCGGTCGATTCGGGGAGATGCGGCCCGTGCTGTTCGGTCGAGCCGAGGGGGATCAGGGCCAGCGACTCCCGCTCGAAGTAGGCTTCGAGATCCGGCCACGCCTCGTCTGCGAGATACATACCCGTTCCAGCGGGCCGGGCGTGAAATAGCTACTCACCCGCTCTACGCTTTTGTGACTCCGCCGCGAGCACGACGTATGCACGAGGCGTTCACCGACGTTCACAGACGGGACTGGGACACCGATGCCGAGGGCGAGATCCGCCTCGCCGTCGTCGGCTGTGGCGGTTTCGCCAGAGGCGTCGTCCTCCCGAGCATCGAGGCGTGTGCGTATCTCACCGCCACGGTCGGCGTCAGCGGCAGCGCGTCGAACCGCGAGGCGAGCGCCGACTACGGTCTCGCGACGACCGACTACGACGGCTACGCCGACGGCGAGCTGGTCGATCGCTACGACGCCGTCTACGTCGCGACGCCGAACCGACTCCATCTCCCGCACGTCGAGACGGCGGCGACACAGGGGAAGGCGGTCATCTCGGAGAAGCCACTCGACGCGACGAGCGATCGGGCCGAGCAGGCGGTTACAGCCTGCGAGTCGGCTGGCGTCCCCCTGATGACCGCGTATCGGATGCAGACCGACCCGTTGTTCCGACGGCTCCGCGAGTTCCTCGACGACGGCGGCATCGGCACTGTCACGCGGCTCGCCGGCGACTTCACCTTCCCCGTGCTCGCCGGCTCGCGCGGCCCGGACCAGTGGCGACTCGACCGCGAGCTCGCCGGCGGCGGCGCGCTCGTCGATGTGGGCGTCTACCTCCTGAACACGACGCGGTTCTTGCTCGGCGAGGAGCCGGATTCCGTCTCCGGACACACCCGGACGAGCGGCCCGTTCAGCGACGTGGACGAACACGTCGATTTCCGGGCGGTCTTCGACGACGCGGTCGGGAACTTCAGCGCCTCCTTCTCCGGTCATCCGACGGCGGAGTACACTATCTACGGAACCGACGGGACCGTCCGGATCGACGACGCCTTCCAGCCGAACCGCGACCGTCGGCTGGTGGTCGAGACGGCCGACGCGCAGTACGAACTCGACGGAGCCGGCGGGGACGAGCTCCGCGAGGAGTTCGATTACTTCGCACACGCGGTGCTCACCGGACGGGCGATCGAGCCGGACGGAGCCGACGGGCTGGCGGACGTGCGGCTGATAGAGCAGGTGTACGAGTCGGCGTGAAAGGGGGGAGAGATACGACGGGCGCCGAGCAGACCCGTCGTACGGGCGCGGGTGCAGCGATTTGGTTGCCGTCAGCGACGAGAAAAGCGTCGCGTCTGGCGTTTATATCTACCGCGCTCCGACTGATAAATCCTCGTATTCACGCGTCATCGTCGGCGGTCGCGCCACGCCGGGAACTCCGCGCGCGTCTCGGTAACGGTCGCCGGTTCGGCGGTCGCGGTGACGAGCGCCGGGTCGTCACCGGCGTCGGCGAGCGTCGTCCCCCACGGATCGTAGATGCTCGACCGCCCGAGTAGCTCCGCGTCGTCGAACCGGCCGCTCCCGTTGGCCGTCGCGACGTACAGCTGGTTCTCGACGGCCCGCGCTCGCGCCAGTAGCTCCCAGTGTTCGACGCGAGGGTAGGGCCACGCGCTGGGCACGCAGACCAGCGTCGCACCCAGCTCCGCCAGCTCGCGGTACAGCTCTGGAAACCGGAGATCGTAGCAGGTACTCATCCCGATAGTGTGACCCTCGAACGCAGCGACGGAGAGCCGCTCTCCGGGCGTGAGCAGCTCCGTCTCGGCCGATTCGTAGCCGAACAGGTGATGTTTCCGATAGACGGCCAGCCGCTCGCCGTCGCGGTCGAACAGCACCGAGGTGTTCGCCAGCGTCCCCTCGGGCGTCTCTTCGCTCGCGGTCAGGTCCTCGACGATCGAGCCGGCGAGCACCCCGACACCGCAGTCGGCCGCCGTCTCGCGGATCGTCGTGAGCGTCTCGCCGTCGAGGGGTTCTGCCGTCTCCGCGTACGAGCCGAACGCGAAGTAGCCGACGGTGAACAGCTCCGGCAGGACGACGAGATCGCTCCCCTCGGCGGCGGCGCGCTCGATCGCGGCCACGGCGCGCTCGGTGTTGCCCGCCACGTCGGTCGGCTCGACGCGGAGCTGTGCACAGGTGAGCTTCATTCCGCGAGTGCCTCCCGGATGGCGGTCTCGATGTTGGACAGCTCCTGATCGAAGTTCCGCTCGAAGAAGCTCTCGACGCCCGGGACCTTCCCGTCGACGACGAACCGGTTGTCGAGCGAACAGCCGGTCGCCGTCTCCGCAATCTCGTGTTCGCCCTGCACGTTCATGACGCGCGACTCGCCGATGAACTTGACGTACTCGTTCTCGCGGCGCTCGACGTCTTCGGTCTCGACGGCGATGGTGCGACTGACGAAGGGGATCGGGAGCTTCAGCTGCCACGTCGCGGTGTTTTCCCCCGTCGACTCGTACTCGTCCACGACGCTGATCGGCTCGGCGCGCCACTCCGGGTCGGCGATGAACCCCCAGATGGTGGCAGGCGATACGTCGAACTCGAACTGCTGCTCGACACGGACGGTCACGTGCGTACTCGGCTCGGTAGGCTGAAAAACGTCGCTACTCCGGTGTCACTCGCCACGTCGTCGAGCGCGCGCGGCCCCACTTCTCGATGTCCACGTCCTCGGACCGCTCTGCGAGCCGGGGGAGCCGCGCGCCGACCTGCTTCGCGGTCAGCCCGATCGCGTCGGCGACCTGCTTCGCGCGGAAGTACCGCTCCCCGTCGGCGGCGCGCTCGCGGAGATACGAGAGGATGCGCTCGTTGTCGTCGACCGACTCGTCTTCGCTCGTGCCTGTCATACCCGAGCGTAAGGCGCGGAGCCTTAACACACCGTCGCTCCCGGTCACTCGTACAGCTGGAGCGCCGCGATCGAGAGCGAGCCGGCGAGCATCGCGACGGCGAACCCCCACCCGGAGAGCGCGAGCTGGTGGGTCATCGAGGCGGCGAGCATCATCGCCGCACCGATGAACGCCAGGAAAACGAACAGGAGACCGAGCCCGAGTCGACGATCCGAGGCGTCTGCTGTGTCCATACGAGAGCATACGTGGAGAGTAACTTAACGCCGACGTTCACAGCGAGACCAAGCGTTTTGTGTCTCACCGCCGTCGCTCCGACAGATGGACCTGAAGACGCTGTTTCTCGGGAGCAAGCTGAAAGTCGCGCTCACCGCGTTCGGTCTCGTCGCCGGGAGCGTCGGTGGCGCGTTCGCGCTCGGGGTCGTCGGCGTGCCGAGCGTCGGCACTGTCGACAACAGCTTCGGTCCCGTCGACGACGAGACGACCGTCATCGACACGGAGCTCGTGGTCGTGAATCCGAACCCTATCGGCGTCAGACTGGGCGGGAGCCGCATCGACTACACCGTCAGGATGAACGAGATCCCGATGGCGAGCGGGAACAAGTCCGGACTGGACATCCGCTCCGGTAACAGCTCGCTCGGCTTCTCGACGCGGATGGACAACGACCGGATTCCGCCGTGGTGGGCCAGCCACATCCGCAACAACGAGACGACGGCGCTCACCATCGACGCGAACGTGACGACCTCGCTGCTCGGCGGCCGATCGACGACCGTCACGCAGCAGCGACAGATTCGGACGGATCTCATCAGCCAGTTCAACTCCGAGGAGACCCGGCCCGTCTCCGGCCCGGAGAACCCGCTCATCGAGAACCCGTTCCTCTACGTCAACGCGACGCGGGCGGAGTGGGGAGCGGTGACCGACGCCGAGACGCCGATCGCGATGGAGTTCGACGCGTACAACCCACAGACCCAGCCGTACACGCTCACGAGCGTCGGCTATAACGTCACGATGAACGGGATCCCGGTCGGTGAGGGGGTCACCGAGCGCCCGTACGTCATCGAGAGCGGGACGGTCGAGACGATACAGACCACGCCGACGATCGACAACAGCCGACTCGACGACTGGTGGGTGTCGCATCTCGACAACGACCAGACGACGACGCTCCGCATCGACTTCTACGCCCGCATCGAGCTGGCGACGGGGAACTCGATACGCGTGCCGCTCGACGCGCTGACGTACGAACGCACGATCGAGACGGATATCTTCGGCGGGGAGGAGTCGGGCGAAAACGAGACGAGCGGGACCCCGACTCCGGGAACCACCCCGTCGGAGCCGGACGACGAGACGCCGACGCCGACGGCGACCGCAGGCGGTGACACGGCCACACCGACGCCCACGGCGACCCCCACCGACGACGGGCTACTGTGATCGCGCGATAGCCGCGTTCAGGTGATGCTCACGTGCTCGGAGTCGGTATCGAGCGCGAGATTCGTTGCGATCTCGGCGTTTCTGACGGCGTACTGTGCGGTCTGCTGAAGCGCGACGAGCACCTCACGGACCTCTAACAGCTCCTCGTTGGGCAGCTCTGGCAGCGTCGTCAGGATCTCCGCCTGTCGGTCGTCGATCTCGCGAAACAGCTGTTTCGTCTCCAAGGCGAGATCGTAGTCGCGTTCGACGACCGACCGAACGCCGAGTTCGGTCATCTCGTTGACCGCGTCGGTGAACCCGCGGACTTCACGCATCGTCGCGTCGTCGACGTCGAGCGTGTGATCACCGGTGTCGAGGACGATCTCGGCGATGTCCTCGGCGTTGTCCGCGGTGAGTTCGAGGTTCTTCGCGACCGTTCGGTAGCCGATCAGCGGAAAGCCAGAGTCGAGTCCGACCGCGCGGGCGAGGTTCGGGTTCTGGTAGGCCGTGAAGATGAGCCGGAGCAGGAGTACGAATATCTTGTTGGCCTGTCGCTCGCGGTTGAGCGCGCGCTGTGCGAGATCGGCGTTGCCGTGTGCGAGCGCCTTCACCGCCTCGTTGCGCATCGTCGAGCCGGTCGACTCCAGCCGTTCGAGCAGATTATCGAGGGTGAAGTCCTCCGGATCGACGCTACACCGGATCGCGATGTGCTCGGGCGTCTCCTCGATGACACCGAGTCCCATCAGCTGCGTCTCGGCGTTGTAGACGGCGTTGATGACGCCGGAATCGAGCGTCCCGCTGTTCGCGATCTCGACCCGGATCACCCGCCGCCCGAGGACGTACTGTGCGAGGATCGCCCGCTCGATGGCGTCGGCTTCCAGCTCGTCGGCGTGGAGGACGGCCTCCGACTCCTCCTGCTGGACCGACTCCGGGAGCACCGTCAGCGTCCCCTTCCCGCCCATTCGGAGCGACACCTCGTCGCCCTTCTCGACGTGCTGTGCTTTCGCCCACTCCGCCGGTAGCGTCATCGCCAGCGTCGACGGGCCGAGCCGCTGCACCTTGCGTGTCTCCATACATTCGCTGTGAGTTCCAGTGCCCTTAATCGTGACCAACGACCTTTATATACGGCCCGAGCGCGATCACACGATCTTCACGAGCCGGTGTTCGTAGCGACCGACGCGGACACGCGTCCAGCCGCGAAGCTCCTCGTCGAGGTCGCTGTCGCCGGTATCGACCCTGAGAACCCCCGTCTCCTCCAGCTTCCGCTTCGACGCGACGACAGTCATGTCGGACTGGCGGATAATCGCGGGCGAGATCTGGAGGTTGCCGCGCCCGAAGACGAACCCCTGACCGCCGATGGGGGAGATGACGATCCGGTTTTGCGCGCCGAGCGCGTCGAGGATCTCCGATGCGGTCCCGTCGCGGACGAGCAGGTCGCCGTCGCGCCACACGTCCACCCCGAGCGGCGAGCCGTCGAAGCCGAGTTCGGCCTTCACGGCTGCGAGCGTCGATCCCGGCCCGAGGACGTAGGTCACGTCCGACACCCCTCGGGCGTCCTGCCCCACCCCCGTCGCGAGCCCCTCGACCGTTCCCCCGCCAATCTGTTTCGACGACTGGAGATCGTCGCCGACGGGGACCGTCGCGACCGCGCGAAGCTCCGTCTCGACCGCACCGCCCCGGTAGGCGTCCTCGTCGATGTCGTTCACCTCCCGCTGTTCCGTCCGGTCGAAGGTCGCGGCCAGCCGCGCTGCCGCTCGGGGTGAGACGCCGAACACGGACGAGTACACCTTCACCCCGGCCGGGACACCGAGTATCGGAAGCTCCGCGTCGAGTTCCGAGAGGGTCTCGGCGACGTCGACCGCGGTCCCGTCACCCCCGACGAAACAGACGAGATCGACGGGCTCCGTCGCGAAGGCGCGCACCGCTGCTCGGGTGTCGGTGCTCGTCGTCTCCTCGGTCTCGGGCCGACCGACGACCGTCGGATCGAAGCCGGTCTCGCGAGCCACCGTCTCCCCCATTCGGCCCCCGTAGGTCACGAGGTCGATGTCGTCGTACTCCGAGAGGGTGTCGAGCGCCTCGCGCGCACGGTCTGGCGCACGCGGCTCCGCGCCGCGCTCGCGGGCCTCGGCGAGCTTGCCGTCCGTGCCCTTCAGCCCGACGCGACCGCCCATCCCGGCGATCGGATTCAGTACGAAGCCGATACGTCGCATACGTGAAACTGGCGTGTCGTCGGCTAAAGCCCGCCGGTCACGACCGACCAGAAACCTTCTTAGCCCCTCGTGTGACCCACGGGTATGTCCGATCGCTCGCGCTCCGGCGACCGCGTGATAGGGGCCGTGCTCGCGGTCACGGCGCTCGCGCTCGTCGCTCGGCTCGCCCTCCTCGGCACTCGTATCGCTCACTTCGACGAGGCGCGCGTCGCCTACTGGGCGTACAACTACGCGGAGACCGGGCAGTTCCACTACCGCTCTATCATCCACGGGCCGTTCATCCAGCATGCCGACGCGGCGCTGTTCGAGCTGTTCGGCTACTCCGACTTCGTCGCTCGGCTCCCCGTCGCTATCGTCGGCGGCCTACTTCCGCTCACCGCGGTGTGGCTCCGCCACCGGCTCACGGACGGCGAGACCGTCGCGCTCGCCGTCCTCCTCGCCGCGAACCCGGTGCTCCTCTACTACGGGCGGTTCATGCGCTCGACCGTGCTCGTCGCCGGCTTCTGTTTCGTCGCCTTCGTCGCCTTCGTCCGATGGTACGACGGGTTCGGCGTCGCGTATCTCTACGCCGGGACGGCGACGCTCGCGCTCGGCTTCGCGTCGAAGGAGAACGCCGTCGTCTACGTGCTCTGTTGGCTCGGTGCTGGCGCGCTGGTCGTCCACCACAAGCTCGCTTCCCACGACGGCTACGACTCCGCGACCGACTGGCTCTCGCCCCGGCTGCTCGCCGCGCGGACGTGGCTCCGGGAGCGGTGGGGGCGACCGCTCGCCGGTCACGTCGGCCACCTCGTCGGTGCGACGCTCCTGTTCGTCGCCGTGACGGCGTTCTTGTTCGCGCCGCGTAGCGGGATCACGAGCGCCGGCGATCTCCCCACGCAGGCGGCCTACGAGCAGTGTCGAGCCGTCGGGCTCTACAGCAGCGATCCCGCGACGACGCTCCAGTGCACTTGGTACACTGTTCAGGACGGCTTCGGCTCGTGGCTCTCGAAGAGCGCCGGCTCGAACCCGCGAACGCTGGTCGATATCGGCGGGCAGCTGGCGCTGTCCACGAAGGTGCTCGTCAGCTACGCCGGGCCGCTCGTCGTGCTCGCGATCGCCGGATTCGCGCGCGAGCGGTACGGACGCGGGCGACGCCGGCTTCTCGTCCTCGCCTGCTTCTACTGGGGCGTCGTCTCGATCCCGGGCTACGCGATCGGGACCGATGTCGAGAACGCGTGGGTCGTGGTCAACGCAGTCGTGCCGCTGGCGATCCCCGCGGCGGTCGGTGCGGGGCTGTTCATCGACGCTGGCGTTGAGGCGTTCGCCGGTGACGACGACACGACGCTCGCTGTCGTCGGTGTGGTCGCGCTCGTCCTCCTCGCGTCTCTCGGCGGCGCGGCCGCGACGGGCGTTTACACCAGCACGACCGAGCCGGAGAACAGCCTCGTCCAGTACGCACAGCCGAGCCAAGAGATGCGACCGGCGATGACCGAGGCGCTCGACGCGGCCGCCCGGACGGACGGGACCGATCTGCTCGCATACAGCGGTGGAGTCAGTGGCTTCATCGACGGGGCCGAGAGCGCGCCTCGGACTCCGGCCTGTCTCAGATGGTTCAACACCCTCTCGCTGGGCTGGTATCTCTCCGCACACGACGTACGCACGGAGTGTGCGACCGGCCAGTCTGAACTTCCCGACGAGCTTCCCTCGGTCGTCGTCGTCCCGGGTGACTGCACGCTCGATCGCGCCGTCGCGTGTCGCGAGGACGGCTCCGCGATCACTCCGCCCGAGGGGATCGAGTCGCGGCTGTCCGGCTACGAGCGGTACGCCTTCCTTCACCGGACGACGGGCGGCAACGAGTTCGACGGGATGATCGTCTACGTCGACGACCGTAACGCTTGAGCGAGCGCCGTCTGTGGCCACGGGTATGGATCTCTCCGCTGACTCACCGACCGTCGGCGTCGTCGGCGGCGGCCAGCTCGGACGGATGCTCGCCGAGGCGGGCAGCCCGCTCGGGGTGCAGCTGGTCGTCTCCGACCCGACGCCGGACTGCCCGGCGAACCACGTCGCCCGCGAGCAGCTCGTCGGCGCGTTCGACGACGGCGACACCCTCCGGGCGCTCGCAGAGCGGGCAGACGTGCTCACCTACGAGATCGAACTCGCCGACCCCGACGCGCTCGATGCCGTCAGCGAGCAGACCGGCACGCCGGTCCATCCGGCTCCCGACACGCTTCGGACGATTCAGGACAAGCTCGTCCAGAACGAGACGTTCGCCGAGGCGGGGCTTCCGCTCCCGGCGTTCCGGCGTGTCGACGACGCCGACGATCTCCGAGCCGCGGGCGAGGAGCTCGGCTGGCCGGTGATGGTGAAAGCCCGGACCGGTGGCTACGACGGGCGCGGCAACGTTCCGGTCGACTCCCCCGACGAGGCCGAGACCGCCCTCGCCGAGATAGGGGCCGACGACGGCGGCGCGGTCGCCGAGGAGCTGGTCGAGTTCGAGCGCGAGCTCGCGGTCATCGGCGCACGCGGCTCGGACGAGACGGCGACGTTCCCCGTCACCGAGACGGTCCAGCGCGAGGAGATTCTCCGCGAGTCGCTCTCGCCGGCGCGGACGGACGAGGGAACGCGCGAGCGCGCCCGTGCGGTCGCCCGCTCGGTGCTCGATGAGCTGGACGGACGCGGCGTCTTCGGGATCGAGCTGTTCGAGCGCGAGCAGGAGGGGGGGCCGAACGAGATCCTGCTGAACGAGGTCGCGCCCCGACCGCACAACTCCGGCCACTGGAGCATCGAGGGCTGTGTCACCTCGCAGTTCGAACAGCACGTGCGCGCGGTCGTCGGGCTTCCGCTCGGCTCGACGCGGCGACGCGGCCCGACCGCGAGCGCGAACGTCCTCGGGGAGGTGGCCGAGCCGACGCGCGCCCGACTGACCGGCGTCGATGAGGCGCTCGCGGCCACGGACGCCCATCTCCACTGGTACGGGAAGCGGGAGGTTCGACCGCTCAGGAAGATGGGTCACGTCACCGCCGTCGGGGAGTCGGAGCCACCGCTGTCGGCCGTGCGCGAGGCCGTCGAAACGCTCGGATTCGCCGCCGACCGCAACGGCGAAGAGGGTCGCTCCCGGTAACCGCGTATGGCAGACGCAGTGGACTCCCTGATTCGCGCGCTTCGGGCGGACGCCGACGCCGACCGTCCGACCGACCGGACGCCGGACGTGGGTATCATCATGGGATCGGACTCCGATTTCGACGTGATGTCCGGGGCGTTCGACGCGCTCTCGGAGCTCGGCTTCGACGAGCAGACCGACCCGGCCGACCCACCCGACTCGCGGTTCACCTTCGAGACGTACGTCGTCTCGGCCCACCGGACGCCGGAGCTGCTGTACGCGTACGCGGAGACCGCCGGAGAGCGCGGGCTGGACGTGATTATCGCCGGTGCTGGCGGCAAATCCGCCGATCTCCCGAACATGACCGCGAGTATCGCGTACCCGCTCCCCGTCATCGGCGTGCCGGTACAGGAGAAGTCGGTCGATTCGGTCATCGGGATGCCGACGGGTGCACCGCTGGTCGCCGTCGACGCCGGCAAATCGTTCAACGCCGGGCTCTCTGCGGCCCAGATCCTCGCGCGTGAACACGACGTGCTGGCCGACCGACTGCGCGCGTATCGAGAACAGCTCCAGCAAGAGGTCGGTGCGGTGTCGAGCGACGTACACGAGAGCGGCCACGAGCTGTTCGGTCGCCGGCGAGAGTAGCCGGGAGCCGGCGAACGCGTGAGAGTGAATCCTTATGTACGAGCTTCCACTATGGCCGTATGATACAGACAGATGAGCAATCCGTGGATCGCTATTGGCGCGCTCGCCGTGGTGGCTGTCGTCATCCCCGTCTCGATGATAGCCGTCTCGTCGCTTCTTCGGCCGAGCGTCCCAGAGCAAGGTAAGACGACCGTCTACGAGTCCGGTGAGATACCGACGGGCGACACGCGTATCCAGTTCAACATCCAGTACTACATGATCGCGCTGTTGTTCGTCGTGTTCGACATCGAGACCGTCCTCATCTTCCCGTGGACGGTCATCTACAACGACGCAGTCAGCCAGTTCGGGATGGGGAGCGCCCTCCTGCCGATGCTGGCCTTCATCGGTGTCCTCGTCATCGGACTCGCGTGGGCGTGGCGCAACGGCGCGGTGCGGTGGGTCAGCTCCGACCGCGCGCGCGAGACGACCGGCGGCGCACAATAATCATGAGCAGCGACAACACCAACACGACAGAGACGACACAGGAAGCGCGAATGGGCGAGGGCGTCGACTCCCGGTTCAACTCGACGCTTCGCGAGGCGTTCGGCTCGTCGCCGTTCATCCTCACGAAGTTCGACAAGTTCATGAACTGGGTTCGCGGCTCCTCGATGTTCATGCTGCAGTTCGGCATCGCCTGCTGCAGCATCGAGATGATGCACACCTACGGGGTGAAACACGATCTCGACCGCTTCGGTGCGGGCGTTCCCCGCGCGTCGCCGCGGCAGGCGGACGTGATTATCGTCCCCGGAACCATCGTCTCGAAGTTCGCTCCGCGGATGAAACGCGTCTACGACCAGATGCCGGAGCCGAAGTTCGTCGTCGGCATGGGCTCGTGTACCATCTCGGGCGGCCCGTTCCAAGAGGGATACAACGTCATCAAGGGCGCAGAGGAGGTCATCCCGGTCGATATTCACGTGCCGGGCTGTCCCCCGCGACCAGAGGCGCTCGTCTACGGCGTCGCCAAGCTACAGGAACGCATCGCCAACGGCGAGTCCGCGCCCGTGACGGTCGCGCCGTACGAGCTCGAACAGTTCGGCGATCTCGACGACGACGAGCTGGTGCAGCATCTCGCCGATCAGATCGACGAAGAGGAACTCGTGATGCGGTACGACTGGGCGGAGTCACCATCACCATGAGTCTCGAAGACCCAACCAAACCGGAGCTGGACGCCGGCGAAACGACCGAGGGCGTCGACTACGACGCGCTCGAATCGCTACTGGGCGAGTACGCCATCGGTCGCGAGTCACACGTCAACGCCGAGGCGTTCGTCGTCCGTCCCGACGAGGTACAGGCGGCGCTCGAACTACTGCGTGCGGAGGCCGGCTTCGACCACTGCTCGTGTGTCACGGCCCAGGAGTACGAGGACCGCTACGAGTCCATCTACCACCTCCGCAAGTACGACGATCCGACACAGGAGGTCGGTGTCGTGGTTCCGACGAGCAGGGACGACCCCGTCTCCGAGTCGGCGAACGAGGTGTACCGAACCGCCGACTGGCACGAGCGCGAGGCGTACGATCTCGTCGGGATCGAGTACGACGATCACCCCGATCTGCGTCGGATCCTCCTGCCGGAGACGTGGCAGGGACACCCGCTCTCGCTCGATTACGATCAGGAGCAGCCGCAGGTCGTCGAGTTCTCCGAGCACGCGAACCCGCTCAAGGAGGATCACTCCGGTGACGCCGAGTCGGACACGATGTTCCTCAACATCGGCCCGCACCACCCGGCGACTCACGGCGTGCTCCACCTGAAGACGACGCTCGACGGCGAGCAGATCGCCGACGTGGAGAGCGACATCGGCTATCTCCATCGCTGTGAGGAGCAGATCTGTCAGAACGGAACGTATCGCCACCAGATCATGCCGTACCCCGACCGCTGGGACTACATCTCGGCCGGCATCCTCAACGAGTGGGCGTACGCGCGTGCCGCGGAGGACATGGCCGATATCGACGTGCCGGAGTACGCACAGGTCATCCGGACGATGTCTGCGGAGATGTGTCGTATCGCGAGCCACATGCTCGCGCTCGCCACGTTCGCGCTCGACATCTACGGCGACTTCACGGCCATCTTCATGTACGCGATGAAGGACCGCGAGATCATGCAGAACTTGCTTGAAGACCTCACCGGCCAGCGGCTGATGTTCAACTACCTCCGTCTGGGCGGTGTCGCGTGGGACCTCCCGGAGCCGCGCGAGGACTTTTTCGAGCAGACGCGTGATTTCCTCGACGAGCTGCCGGAGAAGCTGGAGGAGTACCACAACATGATCACCTCGAACGAGATCTTCCAGCTCCGCTGTGTCAACACCGGCGTGCTCGGTCCCGACGTGGCGAAGAGCTACGGTGCGACCGGCCCGGTCGCGCGTGGCTCCGGCGTCGATTACGATATCCGTCGTGACGACCCGTACGGCTACTACGACGAACTCGACTGGGATGTCGTCACCGAGCAGGGCTGTGACAACTACTCGCGCGTGCTCGTTCGGATGCGCGAGGTCGAGGAGTCGGCGAAGATCATCGACCAGTGTGTCGATCTGCTCGAAGAGTGGCCCGAGGAGGAACGCACGATCCAGTCGAACGTGCCGCGCACGCTGAAGCCGGAGGCCGACACCGAGATCTACCGCTCGGTCGAGGGTGCAAAAGGGGAGCTTGGCATCTATATGCGCGCCGACGGAACCGACAAGCCCGCGCGGTTCAAGATCCGGTCGCCGTGCTTCTCGAACCTCCAGACGCTTCCGGAGATGTCACAGGGTGAGTACATTCCCGATCTCATCGCGTCGCTGGGGAGTCTGGATATCGTGCTCGGAGAGGTCGACCGATGACGTTCACGGAAACGATCAGCGGTCTGCTCCCGATCGCGGGTCCGATCTCCGATTTCATCGGCGGGGCGGTCGCGTCACTGATCATCGTTTCGTTCCTCATGTCGCTCGTCGCGGTGTCGGGCATCTGGGGGAAGCGGAAGATCACGGCCGCGTTCACCGACCGCATCGCGGTGAACCGCCACGGGCCGTTCGGCCTGCTCATCATCGTGGCCGACGCGGTTCGGCTGCTCTCGAAGGAGCTGATCGTTCCCGAGGGCGTCGACCGACCGGCGTGGGATCTCGGGCCGCTGGTGATGGCGTCCTCGGCGTTGCTCGGCTTCGCCGTCATTCCGATGGGGACGCTGTTCGGGCTGAATCTCCAAGTCGCTGACCCACAGGCCGGACTCGCGTACGTCTTCGCGACCGCCTCGATCGCGTCGGTCGGGCTCGTGATGGCCGGCTACTCGTCGAACAACAAGTACTCGATGCTGGGTGGGCTGCGTGCGGTCGCACAGAATCTCGCCTACGAGATCCCGCTCGTCGTGACCGGTGTCTCCGTCGTGCTGTTCGCCGGCTCGCTCCAGCTGAGCGAGATCGTCGCCCAGCAGGGGCAGACGCTCGTCTCGCTCGGCGGCGTCGCGATTCCGTCCTGGTACGCCTTCGTGAACCCGTTCGCGTTCCTCCTGTTCATGGTCGCGAACCTCGCGGAGGTCGGGCGAAACCCGTTCGACGTGCCGGAAGCACCCACGGAGATCGTGGCCGGGTGGCAGACGGAGTACTCGTCGGTCTACTTCGTGCTCTGTTATCTCTCGGAGTTCATCCACATCTTCCTCGGCGGCGCGATCATCGCCACGATCTTCCTCGGTGGGCCGGCAGGGCCGTTCCTGCCCGGCTTCGTCTGGATGGTGATCAAGATCCTCGCCGTCTATCTGTTCACGCAGTGGGCGCGCTCGGCGATTCCGCGCGTCCGTATCGACCAGCTCATCGAGATCGGCTGGAAGGGGATGCTCGTGTTATCGTTCGCCAACCTCGTGCTCACGGCCGTTATCGTGGGAGTGATCGCATAACATGATCGGACTACTCAAATCGATGGGAACGACGATGAAACACGCCCTCGGCGGAGAGACGTTCACCGTCGAGTATCCGGAGGAGACGCCGGAGGTGTCACCGCGGTTCCGGGGCGTTCACAAGTTCTCACAGGAGCGGTGTATCTGGTGTCGGCAGTGCGAGAACGTCTGTCCGAACGACACGATTCAGATCGTCACGGACGACCAGCGCAACGGCGAGCAGTACAACCTCCACATCGGGCAGTGTATCTACTGTCGGCTGTGCGAGGAGGTCTGTCCCGTCGACGCAATTTTGCTCACGCAGAACTTCGAGTTCACCGGCGACACCAAGGACGATCTCGCGTACAACATGGAGCAGCTCCAGAACGTGCCGTGGTACAAGGACATCGATCCGCTCGCATCGCGTGAGCCCGACCGCGGCGGCTGGATCGGCGAGGGTGAAGGCGAAGTCGATTACCAGTAGCTCTGGACCGTCCTACCGCCTGAGCGGAGCGAAGGCGGCCTTTTTCATCCACGTTTTTCTCGTGAGTGGTTTCACAGCGAGCGACCGCGAGCGAGAAATCCCGAACAAGAAAAAGGTAGGGTCACGAGGACATCGACCCGCTCGCGTCGCGTGAGCCCGACCGCGGCGGCTGGATCGGCGAGGGCGAAGGCGAAGTCGATTATCAGTAGCTCTGGACCGCTTCACGGTTTTACTTTTATACGCGGCTGGTAGCGACGCGACTTCGCCCGCCCGCGTGGGCGCACAAAGAAAGGTTCAAACCTGACGGCGATGAGTCTCATCTAATGGTCGGAACACTCGAACTAGTGGCGTTTCTGTTGTTCGCACTGTTAACAGCAGCGAGCAGCCTCGGTGTCGTCCTGGTTCGTGACGTCTGGCACAGTGCGCTCCTACTGGGGGTGGCGCTCACGTCGGTCGCGATCCACTACGTCATGTTGCGTGCAGAGTTCCTCGCGACGATGCAGATTCTCGTCTACATCGGCGGGGTGCTCGTCTTGGTCACGTTCGCGGTGATGCTCGTGCGCCGGACCGACGACGAGGTCATCGAGGTGACGGCATGACTCGACCGCGGCTCTACACGAGCTCGAAACAGGCGGTCGGTCTCGTCGCGTTCGTCCTGTTCGGCGTGTTCGCTGCGATCTTCCTGACTGCCGAGTTCGCCGACCCGGCGACGTACGCCGGCAACACGGGGAGTATCATCGAGGGGATCGGCTACGCGATGTTCAGTCTCGACGCCGGGCCGTTCGCGGAGCGCACCGACGGCTTCCTGATCGCCTTCGAAATTCTGGATCTCGCACTGCTCGCGGCGCTGGCCGGCGCGGTGATGCTTGGGAAGCGCGATAGCACGGAGGGGGACAGCTGATGGCCGTCCCGGTTCAGTACTATCTCGTCTTCTCGACGCTCGTCTTCTGTATCGGTCTGTTCGGCGTCCTGACCCGACGGAACGCGCTGTTCTTCCTGATGTCGGTCGAGCTGATGTTGAACGCGGCGAACATCAACCTCGTCGCCTTTTCGTTTTATCACGGCAATCTCACCGGACAGGTGTTCAGTCTGTTTACGATGGCGCTGGCCGCGGCGGAAGTCGCCATCGGTATCGGTATCATCCTCGTCCTCTACCGCAACTTCGCGGACGTGGACGTAACGAGCGCGACAACGCTGAGGTGGTAACAGTATGGCAGAATCACTCGCATTCGAGTTCGCACCCGCGATCGCGGTGCTTCCGTTCGTATCGTTCCTCGTCGCACTGCTCGCCGGCAGATATCTCCCGAAGAAGGGGGCTATCGCCGGGATGGTCGCGACGGGCGGTTCGCTCCTCCTCTCGGCGTGGACGCTCTTCGCCGTCCACACCGGACACGCCTATCAACAGACGCTGTACACGTGGGTCGGCGGCGAGTTGGTCGATTTCGAGCTGACGTTCGGAATCCTGCTCGATCCGTTATCGACGCTGATGCTCGTCATCGTCTCGACAATCGCGTTCCTCGTGCATATGTTCTCGCTCGGTTATATGAACGACGACGGACAGACGGGGCTACCGCGCTACTACGCCGAGCTCGGCCTGTTCACGGCGAGTATGCTCGGGTTCGTCTTCGCGGACAACCTCCTGATGGCGTTCATGTTCTTCGAGCTGGTCGGGCTCTGCTCGTATCTCCTCATCGGCTTCTGGTTCCGCGAGGCGGGACCACCGTCGGCAGCGAAGAAGGCGTTTCTCGTCACCCGGTTCGGTGACTACTTCTTCCTCATCGGCGTCGTCGGGGTGTTCGCGACGTTCGGCACGAGCATGTTCGGCGGCCCCGGAGTGGACGACTCCTTCGTCCACGTCGCAGAGCAGGCGCTCGTCGGTGAGGCGAGCGTCAACACGTTCGGCTTCGAGCCGCAGACGTGGTTCACGATCCTCGGGCTGCTCGTGCTCGGCGGCGTGATGGGCAAATCCGCGCAGTTCCCGTTCCACACGTGGCTGCCGGACGCGATGGAGGGTCCGACGCCCGTCTCGGCGCTGATCCACGCCGCGACGATGGTCGCCGCGGGCGTGTATCTCGTCGCTCGGATGTACGGCTTCTACGCGCTCTCACCGACCGCGCTCGCGATCATCGCGCTCGTCGGTGGATTCACCGCACTGTTCGCCGCGACGATGGCCGTCGTCAAGCGGGAGATCAAGCAGGTGCTCGCCTACTCGACCATCTCGCAGTACGGCTACATCATGCTCGCGCTCGGCGGCGGTGGCTACGTGGCCGGCGTCTTCCATCTGACCACACACGCCTTCTTCAAGGCGCTGCTGTTCCTCGGTGCGGGGTCGGTCATCATCGCCATGCACCACAACGAGAATATGTGGGATATGGGCGGGCTGAAAGAGAAGATGCCCGTCACCTACTACGCGTTCCTCTCCGGCTCGCTCGCGCTCGCGGGTATCGTCCCCTTCTCCGGCTTCTGGTCGAAAGACGAGGTGCTGTACGAGACGCTGGTCCACGGACTCGGCGGCTCGCCGATCCTGCTGGCCGCGTACGCGATGGGGCTGATCGCGGTGTTCTTCACCGGCTTCTACACCGTCCGGATGGTGCTTCTCACCTTCCACGGCGAGCCGCGGTCGGAGACGGCCGCCGATCCGGAGCCGGTCAGGTGGAACGTCAAGCTGCCGCTCGCGGTCCTCGGTGTCCTCGCGGCGGTCGCCGGCGTCATCAATCTCGTCCCGGTTCACGCCGTCGTGAGTGCGGTCCCGGAGATCCTCCACGACTGGCTCTATCACGGGCCGACCGGTCTCAACGGCGAGCACTACCACGAACTCATCACGAACGACGCCTTCGCGGGCTACACGTCGGGCGAACTGCTCGGTCTCGGTGAGACCGGTACGCTGTTCGCCTCTGCGGGTATCTCGCTCGCGCTCGCAGTCGCCGGCTCCCTGCTCGCGCTCGTGCTGTATCGCGGTCCCGATCCGGCAGAACACACCGACAAACTCGGCGCTCTCAAACCAGTGTTATTCAACAACTACTATCAGGACGAGTATCAGGTCTGGCTCGCGGAAGGGGCGACCGTGCGCGTCGCACGCCTCGCTGACCGGTTCGATCGGGGCATCATCGACGGGCTCGTCAACTTCGTCTCCAGTCTGAGCCTCTTCAGCGGTGACCGCCTTCGCCGCGTCCAGACGGGTATCGTAACGAACTACGCGGCGCTGTTGACGCTGGGACTGACGCTGTTACTCGTTGCCTTCGGCGTCATGCAGGGGTGGTTCGTATGAGTACCGAGCGATGGGCTCGCTCGCGTTCGCTCGCGAGCTGCGACGCGCAACCTCGTGCGGACTCCCGCCGTGGGGGGTGGTCCGCATGATGCTCGAACTGCTCATCGCGCTCTGTCTGGTGGGCGCGTTCGCCGTGTTCGTCCTTCCAGACGAGTACGCACCGAAGGCGGCCTTCGGTATCTCACTCGTCCCGCTCGTGCTGTCGCTGTATATGTACCTCACGTTCGACGGCGTGGGGAACGCACTGCTCGGTGGCGATATCGCCTTCGAGAGTCAGTATCAGTGGCTCACGCTCGGCAGCTACGACGTGTCGTGGTTCATGGGGCTGGACGGGATCTCGATGCCGCTCGTCGTGCTCGCGACGCTGCTCACGACCCTCGCGATCCTCGCGTCGTGGACGCCGATCGATATGCGCCAGAGCCAGTTCTACGGGCTCATGCTGTTCATGGAGGCGTCCCTGATCGGCGTCTTCGGCGCGTTGGATTTCCTCATCTGGTTCGTCTTCTGGGAGGCCGTGCTCGTCCCGATGTATTTCCTCATCGGTATCTGGGGCGGTGCACGTCGGAAGTACGCCGCGATCAAGTTCTTCGTCTACACGAATATCGCGTCTATCGTGATGTTCGTCGGCTTCTTCGGGCTGGTGTTCGGGCTGGGCGACTCCATTTCCTCGCTCGCCTTGCCGGAGATCGCGCAGGCGCTGCGGGCGGGCGAACTCGGCTCGCTCGGCGCGTTCGGGCCGGAACAGCTCGCACTGCTCGCGTTCCTCGCGATGTTCGTCGGCTTCGCGGTGAAGGTCCCCGTCGTCCCGTTCCACACGTGGCTGCCGGACGCCCACGTCGAAGCGCCGACGCCGGCGTCGGTGATGCTGGCCGGCGTGCTCCTGAAGATGGGGACGTACGCGCTGCTTCGATACAACTTCACGATGTTACCGACTATCGCCCGCGACCTCGCCGTCCCGATTGCGGCGCTCGGCGTCCTGTCGATTCTGTACGGTGCAATGCTGGCGCTGGCGCAGTCGGACCTGAAGCGTATCGTCGCCTACTCGTCGGTCTCGTCGATGGGGTACGTCACGCTCGGTCTCGTCGCGTACACGATGTACGGGACGGGCGGTGCGACGTTCCAGATGGTGAGCCACGGACTCATCTCCGGGCTGCTGTTCGCCTGTGTCGGTGTCATCTACAACACGACCCACACGCGCATGGTCGGTGATATGTCCGGGCTCGCCGAGAAGATGCCAGTCACCGCCGGCTCGTTCATCGTCGGCGCGTTCGCGTACATGGGACTGCCGCTGATGGCTGGCTTCGCCGCGGAGTTCTTCGTCTTCGTCGGCAGCTTCGACGCGCACTTCGCGTATTCGACTGTGCTGACCGCGCTCGCGATGTTTGGTATCGTCATCGTGGCCGGCTACCTGCTGTGGTCGATGCAGCGGACGCTGTTCGGCCCGTTCCGCTCGGAGACGGACTACGACGTCACGACCGCATCGCTTCACGACGTGGCTCCGCTTCTCGTGTTACTCGTGTGTATCATCGCTCTCGGGACGTTCCCGTACGATCTCGCGTTCGAGCGCGTGCTCGACGCAACTGAACCGATTCTGGACACCACTGTCGCGGCCGTCGGAGGTGGGAGCTGATGATCGAGCCAGCGTGGGCGGCGACCGCACCGGCGCTCGTCGTCGCGGTGACGGCCCTCGTCTTGTTCCTCGTGGACAGCATCGACCCCGAATCGAACCGTCCGGCACTGCTGTCCGGCGTCGCGCTCGTCGGGAGCCTCGCCGCGATGGGTGTCGCGCTCGTCTACCTGCTCACAGGTGTTGGTGAGAGCCCGGTGTCGCTGTACGGCGGCCAGCTCGTCGTCGATCAGATGACGTTATTCTTCCATGTCATCTTCACCAGCGTGACGACGGTGGTCGTGCTCGGAAGTCACGACTATCTCGACAGCCACCCGTATCAGGCCGAGTACTACATCCTCATGCTGCTCGCCGTGACCGGGATGGCGATGATGGCCGCGTCCGGATCGCTCGCCGTCGCGTTCGTCGCGCTCGAACTCGCCTCGCTCCCGTCGTACGCGCTCGTCGCGTTCATGAAACAGAACAGGGGCAGCGTCGAGGCGGGGCTGAAATACTTCCTCATCGGCGCGCTCTCGTCTGCGGTGTTCGTCTTCGGCATCTCGCTCGTCTACGCGGCGACCGGGACGCTGCTGCTCGACGGCATCGCCGACCAGCTGGTCGAGGGGACGGCGTTACCGGGCGTACTCGGCGTCGGTATGCTGATGCTGATCGGCGGGTTCGCGTACAAGACCGCGAGCGCCCCGTTCCACTTCTGGGCTCCGGAGGCGTACGAGGGCGCGCCTGCCCCGGTGTCGGCGTTCATCTCGTCGGCGTCGAAGGCGGCCGGCTTCGCACTCGCCTTCCGCGTGCTCATCACGGCGTTCCCGGTCGCCAGTGCCGGCGTGCAGAACGCGCTCGACTGGACGGTCGTCGCGGCGGTGCTCGCCGTCGTGACGATGACGCTCGGCAACTTCGCGGCCGCGACACAGGAGAACGTCAAGCGAATGTTAGCGTACTCCTCGATCGGCCACGCCGGCTACGTGCTCATCGCGCTGGCCTCGCTCACCGGAACGGGCGATCAGAGCCTCGTCCTCGGTGCGGGAATGATTCACCTGCTCGTCTACGGCTTCATGAACACCGGTGCGTTCCTCTTCGTCGCCCTCGCCGAGTACTGGGACGTCGGTCGGACGTTCGAGGAGTACAGCGGGCTGGGGACACAGGCGCCGTTCGTCAGCGTCGCGATGACCGTCTTCATGTTCTCGCTGGCCGGACTCCCGATCGGCGCGGGCTTCCTCTCGAAGTACTATCTCTTCGCCGGTGCGGTCAACGGCGGGCTGTGGTGGCTCGCGCTCGTCGGAGCCGTCAACAGCGCGCTGTCGCTGTTCTACTACAGCCGCGTCGTGAAGGCGCTGTGGATCGACGAGCCGGACGAGCCACACACCATCGAGTCGTATCCAGCGGCGCTGTACGGTGCTATCGTCGTCGCCGCGGTCGTGACCGTCGGACTGTTACCGGGGCTGTTCCTGTTCGACGGCGTCGCGTTCGACGCGGCCGCTGTGCTGTTCAGCTGACCCGAACCGTGGACTTTAGCGGCTCGCTTCCCTCTCTGTAGTATGACCCTCAGACTCGTCTTGGGCTGCGGGTCGGTCGGCAGACAGCTCGCCGTCGACGAGGGCAGCCGTACGCACGTCGTGACCGAGAACGAACACCGCGTCGAGACCCTCCGGGCCAACGGTATCGCCGCGACGCTGGGTGATCCCACGGACGCCGGCGTCGTCGCCGAGGTGTCGTTCGACCCGGACACGGTCGTCGTCGGCAGCGACGATTCGGAGCGAAACTGCGAGATCGCCGCCTTCGCCGCCGACGCGTTCCCGGACGCACGGCTGTTCGCGTTCGCCGGACAGGAAGCGACCGACGCACAGACCGAGCGACTGCGAAAGCTCGTTGACGACGTTCACGATCCGGCAGCGGCCATCTCGTCGTTTCTGCTCGACAGCGTCGGTGAGGACGGACTCCGAAGCCGCCGGCTCATGCGCGTGCTTCACAACGTGGAGTCCCCGCTCGCGGTGTTCGCGCACGACAACCCGGACCCGGACGCGATCGCGAGTGCGCTCGCCCTCGCCCGTATCGCACAGCGGGCCGGCATCGAGACGACGGCGTGTTACTTCGGCGAGATCAGCCATCAGGAGAACCGCGCGCTCGTGAATCTCCTCGATTTAGAGCTACAGACGTTCGACTCCCCCGAGGAGCTACCGCCGTTTGGTTCGATCGCGCTCGTCGATCACTCGCGACCGGGTATCAACGACCAGCTTCCCCCGGAGACGGATATCGACATCGTCATCGACCACCATCCGCCGCGTGCTCCCGTCGAGGCGTCCTTCGTCGACATGCGGTCGGATGTCGGCTCGACCTCGACGCTGCTCGTCGAGTATCTCCGGAAACTCGGCATCGATCCCCCGCCGGAGCTGGCGACCGCGCTCCTGTTCGGCATTCAGGTCGATACGGACGACTTCTCGCGCGAGGTGGCGACGAACGACTTTGAGGCCGCCGCGTCGCTCGTCCCCTCGGTCGATACGGCGACGCTCGAACGCATCGAGTCACCCCGGGTGAGCGTCGAGACGATGGAGATACTCGCGAGCGCGATCGTCAATCAGGACGTTCGCGACGGCGTGCTCTCCTCGTACGTCGGGACGATCTCCGACCGCGACGCGCTCGCACAGGCCGCCGACCAGCTACTCACGATGGAGGACGTGGAGACCACGCTCATCTTCGGCACGATGGACGACACCGTGTTCGCCTCCGCGCGCGCTCGCAGGACCGAGCTGGATCTGGGAGAGGCCCTTCGAGAGGCGTTCGACCAGATCGGCTCGGCCGGCGGTCACGCCAACATGGCCGGTGCACAGATCCCCGTCGGTGTGCTGATCGACGAGGGCGAAGCCGACACGGCGATACAGGACGTAATCTCGGAGCGGTTCTTCGAGACGGTCGGCGTCGGCACGGACGTCGTTCCCGCGGCCGTCTACGCGAAGGACACGCATCTGGGGCTGGCGGAGGCGCTTCCCGACCACGACGAGACGAACAACAGCGACTAACAGCCACGCTTTTGCCCGCTGCTGGTAAGCTTCGATACGATGGAACAGGACTCGCTCGACGAGAAGCCGCGAGTTCGTGAGTAT
Source organism: Halobacteriales archaeon QH_7_65_31 (assembly GCA_003021785.1). Classification (GTDB taxonomy): domain Archaea; phylum Halobacteriota; class Halobacteria; order Halobacteriales; family Haloarculaceae; genus Halosegnis. The sequence continues at coordinate 109,836 of PXQU01000016.1, forward strand.
ATGACGCGGGACGTGGACACGGTGAGTCCCGACGACACCGTCTCGACCGTCGCGACGCGCATCGCAGAGAGCGACGAGACGCACTCCGGGTTCCCGGTGACGAACGGACGGCAGGTAGAGGGGTTCATCACCGCGCGTGATCTGCTGCTCGCCGACGACGTCGACCCGATCTTCACCGTGATGACGGACGATCTCGTCGTCGCTCACCCGGAGATGAAGATCCACGACGCCGGGCGTGTCATCCTCCGCTCCGGTATCCAGCGGCTACCGGTCGTCGACGACGCCGACCATCTGGTCGGGATCATCTCGCACGCCGACGTCGTCCGGTCGCAGATCGAGCGAGCCACGCCGAGTAAGGTCCGCAAGCTGATGGCGACGCTGACGAACATCCACGGCGTCGAGACCGACGACGAGCGCCGAACAGTCCGGCTCTCGGCGCTGACCCCCACACAGGGCAAGGTGTACACCGACGAGCTACAGGGACGCAGCTACGAGCTACAGAACGGGCTAGCGGAGCCGCTCGTCGTCATCGACAACCACGGACAGCTGCTGCTCGCCGACGGTCACCATCGGGTGAAAGCGGCCCATCGGCTCGGTATCGATGAGATGGACGCGTACGTCATCGTGCTTGACCGTCACGTCGAGCTGGGTATGGCCGAGACCGCACGCAAAGCCCAGCTCGAAACGGTCGCGGATATCACCGAGGTCGACTACGGTCACCATCCGCTCGTCGAGCAGACCCACCGACTCAAACGCGACGACGATGGCGTGTGAGTTATTCGGCTCCGGGCTGTACGCGGGATAATGACCGATCGATCTCCGACACCGGCGACCGAGTTCGGTGACAGATGAACTCGAACCAGATAGATTTCCTCACCGACCTGACGTACGGACTGCTTCTGTTCGCCGCGATCGTGTTCATCGCCGTCGGGGACCGGGCCGCGGGCATCGCGTTCGGCGTCGGCGTCCTCGTCTCCTACACCATCCACGTCGGCTGGAAGATGGCCCGTTTCGATCCCGACTGGATGGCGAAGGAGGTGACCGAGAACCTCGAAGAGAGCGTCGCGGAGGAGGTCTCCGAGAACGTGAGCGAGGAAGTCTCCAAGAACGTCGAGGAGACAGTCACGGAGAGCGTCGAGGAGACGGTCACGGAGAGCGTTGAAGAGACAGTCACGGAAAGCGTCGAGGAGACGGTCGCACAGGAGGTGTCGAAGAACGTCGAGGAGACAGTCGCGGATACCGCGGGGGAGACGATGACTGGGAACGCTCGGGAGACGGTGAACGCCGAGCTGGACGGCATCATCGCGCAGCTGGAAGACGTCAGCGACCGCATCGACGAGCGCGACGACGAGGAGCGAGGGCGGCTTGATTCCGGCAAACGTTGCTAAAGACTCTTTAGCGTAGTTCGCGTAGCGGTCGTATGTTCGACGATGACGAGCTCGCGGAGATCCGCGACGGTCGCGAGTCGTGGGAAGAGGAGACGCTCGCCGAGTATCTGGAGTACGGCGAGCGAAACGACCGGTTCGCGACGGTGTCGAACCACGAGATCGACCGGCTCTACACGCCGGAGGACGTGGCGGATCTCGACTACGACGAGCAGCTCGGCTTCCCGGGCGAGGAGCCGTACACCCGCGGGGCGTACCCCACGATGTATCGCGGTCGGACGTGGACGATGCGGCAGTTCGCCGGCTTCGGCACTGCCGAGGAGACGAACGAGCGGTTCCACTATCTCATCGACGAAGGCCAGACCGGGCTGTCGGTCGCGTTCGATATGCCGTCGCTGATGGGGCTCGACTCGGATCATCCGATGGCCGACGGCGAGGTCGGCAAGGAGGGGGTCGCCGTGGACACGCTCGCCGACATGGAGATCCTGTTCGACGGGATCGATATCGACGAGGTCTCCACGTCGTTCACGATCAACCCGAGCGCGGCGGTCGTCTACGCCATGTACATCGCGCTGGCCGACCAGCAGGGCGTCGAGCGCGAGCAGGTCCGCGGCACGCTCCAGAACGATATGCTCAAGGAGTTCATGGCACAGAAAGAGTGGGTGATCCCGCCGGAGCCGTCACTCGATATCGTCACCGACACCATCGAGTACGCGATCACCGAGACGCCGAAGTTCCACCCCGTCTCTGTGTCGGGCTACCACATCCGCGAGGCCGGCTCCACGGCCGCACAGGAGGCGGCGTTCACGCTCGCAGACGGCTTCGCCTACGTCGAAGACGCCCTCGACCGCGGGCTGGACATCGACGAGGTTGGGCCGATCCTCTCGTTCTTCTTCAACTCCCACAACTCGATGTTCGAGGAGGTCGCGAAGTTCCGCGCGTCGCGCCGCATCTACGCGCGGATCATGGACGAGTGGTACGACGCCGACAGCCCCGAATCGAAGCGACTGAAGTTCCACACACAGACGGCCGGGCAGTCGCTCACCGCCCAACAGCCGCTCAACAACATCGTTCGGACGACGGTACAGGCGATGGCGGCCGTCCTCGGCGGCACGCAGTCGCTCCACACGAACAGCTACGACGAGGCGCTCGCGCTCCCGAGCGAGCGTGCCGTTCGGGTCGCGCTCCGCACCCAGCAGATCCTCGCCGACGAGTCCGGCGTCGGCGACACCGTGGACCCGCTCGGCGGGAGCTTCGCCGTCGAGTCGCTCACCGACGAGATGGAAGCCGAGATCACGGAGTATCTCGAAGAGATCCGCGATATCGGCGACGGCTCCGTCCGTGACGGCGTCCTCGACGGTATCGACAACGGCTACTTCCACCGCGAGATACAGGAGGCCAGCTACGAGTACCAGAAGCGCGTCGACGCCGGCGAGGAGACGGTCGTCGGCGTCAACGACTACACCACCGACGACGATCCGGACATCGATCTGCTCCACGTCGACGAGAGCGCACAGGAGACTCAGATCGAGCGGCTGGAACGGGTCAAGCGCGAGCGCGACGACGACGCAGTTGATGAGCGACTCGACGCGCTCGCCGACGCCATCGAGAGCGAGGAGAACGTGATGCCGTACATCGTCGATGCGGTGAAGGCGTACGCCAGCATGGGCGAGATCATGGACACGTTCGAGGAACAGCACGGCGCGTACTCGGAGAAGATCGGGCTGGCGTGATCGACGGCGGCGGTCGTCACCCCTCCGGCTCGGCGTCGTCGTACCGGTCGGAGACGTAGACGATCGCCGACAGCAGCACTCCGAGGATGGTCGCGATGGTCGCCGCGCCGTAGACGGCAGTGCCGTACGGCGTCGGCGGCAGGTCGATGAACCCGAACAGCGCGGGATCGAGTCCCTGTGGGCTAATTGCACCGATGACGAAGCCGACGGCCGCTGTCAGGAGGACGATGACAACGTAGAGGACGAGCACGAGTCGTCGCCCGTTCGTCGGTGATTCGCGGACAGACACACCGGGTACTCCGTGGCTGGGGAAGATTAGCCTTTTGTCCACGAGCCGCGTACGCCGCGTATGTCAGAGAAGGAAGCACTGTTCGGTGTGCTCGCAGGAGTCGCCGGCATGATGTTAATCACCGGAATCGTGCTCGTATTTACGAGCCTAAACTAATCGTCGCTCGGCTCGCCACGCCCGTCAGCAGCCAGCGCGGGCGCGTCGTCGTCCGTCGAGTCGAGCTGTTCTGCGAACCACTCGAACTCACGCGAGTACTGTCCGGTCTCCTTCAGATCCCACGGGTCCTCGGTCTCGACGACCGGCCCTTCGAGATACGACTGGACGAGATTGAACACCCAGATGATCTGGGCGAACAGGATGATGAACGCGCCAAGCGTCGCGACCTGATGGAGCGTCGTCACCTGTGACAGCGGCGCGATGAGACCGTTGAACTCGTAGGTAGCGTAGCGGCGCGGCATCCCGAGATAGCCGAGCAGTAACATCGCGAAGAACGTGATCACGACGCCGATCTCGGAGAGCCAGAAGTGCATCTTGGCGAGCCGTTTCTGGTACATCTTCCCGGTGACGATCGGGAACCAGTAGTAGATCGCGCCGAAGGCGGCAAAGGCGATCATCCCCATCACGATCCAGTGGAAATGGCCGACCACGTAGTAGGTGTCGTGGAGCACGAGATCGATCGGAATCGCAGCGAGGAAGACGCCAGTGATCCCGCCGATGACGAAGTTCGCGACGAAACCGATACAGAACAGCATCGGTGCAGTGAGCCGGATGTTGCCGTTCCACATCGTCGCGATCCAGTTGAACGTCTTCACCGCAGACGGTATCGCGATCGCCAACGAGACCGCCATGAACGACGCGCGGATCCGCGGATCGATGCCAGTCGAGAACATGTGGTGTGCCCACACGCCGAACGAGAGCACGCCGATAGCGAGCGTCGAGTAGATAACGAACTTGTAGCCGAACAGCTTTCGGCCCGAGAACTTCGGGAGAATCCACGAGACGAGTCCCATCGGCGGCAGGACGAGAATGTACACCTCGGGGTGGCCGAAGAACCAGAACAGATGTTGCCAGAGGATCGGCGAGCCACCGTTGACGGCGAAGAAGGCGGTCTGGAAGTTCCGGTCCAACAGCAGCATGATGATGGCACTCCCCAGCAGCGGGAACGCGAAGAGGATGAGCGCCGACTGGGTGAGAATCGTCCACGAGAAGATGTCCAGATTCGCCCAGTTCACGTCCGGCGAGCGCTCGGTGAAGATGGTGACGATGAAGTTGATCGCCCCGAGCGTCGCGGAGATCCCCGAGAGGTGAAGCCCGAGTAACATCAGGTCGACACCTTGGTTGGCCTGCTCTGCAGACAGCGGCGCGTACATGACCCACGAGGTCTGTGCGGCCTCCACCGTTCCGCCCGTCAGCGGATCGAGGAAGAAGCCGGCCCAGATGAGCAGCGCGGCCGGCGGCAGCAGCCAGAACGCGATCCCGTTGATGCGCGGGAACGCCATGTCGTCTGCACCGATCAACAGCGGGATGAAGTAGTTCGAGAACGCCGCGATGATCGGCGTCCCGAACAGGAACAGCATGGTGATGCCGTGGCTCGTGAGAAGCCCGTTGTACACCCCGGTACTGCCGAGCACGTCGAGTGCCGGCGTCGTCAGCTCGACACGCATCAACATCACGGCGAGACCGCCCCACACGAACGCGACGGTGGCGTAGACGCCGTACAGAATCCCGATATCTTTGTGATCGACCGTCGTCAGCCAGCGGAGCAGTCCCGACGGCTTGTGACCCGTGGCCGCACTGTCACCGTAGCCGGCGTCACCGCTGGTCAGTGGCGCGTACGCCCGGAGGTTCTCCATGCGAGAGACGAGGGAGACGACCCCCACGAGAAACACCCCCATGAGGACGGTTAACGCGAGTTGCTCTCCTGCCATACGTCACCTTGGGGACTGGGCGATAAGAAAGGTTGTGTTCCCCGGCGTCTCCGCGAGCGGACTACTCCGCGTCCGTCGGTTCCTCGTCCGTTGGTTCCGCCTCGACGGATTCGTCGTCGACGTGCTCGTCCCGTCCGGTCGCTGCCGTCTCTCCGTGCGACTCGTCGGAGGATGTCAGCTCACTCGGATCTGCGGCCGCGGCCTGTGGCTCCGCGAACTCCTCCGGGTCGGCTTTCAGCTCCGCTTCTGCGTTCGAGATGGCGCGTGCAGAGAAGTAGGTGAGCAAGACCAGCGCACTGAACGTGATGACGACGATACTGAGCTGAATCGCCTGATTGGCGATGTCAGTTCCGAACGGGTTGTATAACACGAACACACCGACGAAGAAAGCCATCATCGCCAGCGGAATCGCGTTGACGATGAGATCGAGGAGCGTCTCGCGGTCGAACGTCCGTGATGACATATCCGGTCGTTACTCCTGTGCGGGTAAGAGGTTACGGATTCATGCCGCCCGCCCGGTCTCTGTGATCGAACTGCCGGCCAGCCCAGCCGCGAACGAGACGACGCCGGCCCCGGTGATGGAGAACCCACGCAGGACGACGGTATCGGTCGAGGCGAGTGCGCTCTGGACAGTACTAAGCTCCGTGCCGGTCTGTGTCCACACGACGACCAGTCCGAGCAGCACGAACAGTCCCGAGAGGGCCGTCAACGCCCGCCACGGTCGCTCCGCGTAACCGGACTCCGTGAGGATACCGGCCACGCTCCCGGCGAACAGCACCAGCCCACCGATTGCGAGCGGATAAACCGCCATCACGACGCCGACCTCGCCCACCGCGAGCCCGAGCGCGACGAACAGCGGCCAGGAGCTCAGCTTCCCCGTCCCCGCCGTCTCCCCCGTCTCACTCTCCCGTTGTGACATACTCGTGATGGGGGACACTGGCTGAAATGTCCGTCGGTCAGTCCCAGAACGCGTTCGTCCGGGCGTACTCGCGCTCCCGGGCGAGAATATCGCGGTAGAACTCCGCCTCGTCCTCGCGGAGCTTGTTGATGACGCGAGCCGCGTTGCGCGGCCCGACCCCGCGGGCCGCCAGCGCGATGACCGCTTCCTTCCCGTGACCCTGCACGAGCGAGCCGGCTTTGAACGCCCGCTCGGTCATCCGCTCCTGCTCCTCGTCTCGCTCCTCGCGCTTGATCGCCGTCACCACCTCGTCGGCCCACGGGTTCAGCGCCGCGATCCGCGTCGAATCGCAGTCGGGACACGTCGGCGGGTCGTCGATCCGTTTCACCTGCCGTTTCGCCTCCCACGCCTGACAGTGGAGACAGAAGAGCAACATCCGGTCGTTCTGGATGCGCTCTCTGACCGTCTCGATGACCGACGCGTCGGCGTTCTCCGGCGAGAGCAGCTCTTGGCCCGACGAGCGACCGCCCAACCCAATTGGCGTGCGTTCGCCGACCGTCTCGACGGCCACCTCCCGGCGACGGACGGCTTCGAGCACGGCACTCGCGCGGTCGGCGTCGAGTTCGACGTGGAGCGTCTCGCGCAGCGCCTCGTCGTAGACGGGCGTGTCACGCAGCGCCTCCAGCAGGCGGTCGCGTCCGAATCCGCGACCGCCCTTCCACCCCTTGAGCGCGCCGAACTTCGCGGCCACCTGTGCCAGCGTGTACTTCAGTGAGTCGGAGTTCTTCAGCGACAGCTCGATGAGCGGCTCGACGTGATCGGGGTCAGTGTCGAAGAGCAGATCCACCACGTCACCGAGATAGACGCCCGACGGCAGTTCCAGCTCGATGCGATACGGGTCCGTCTCAAGACCGACCGAGGAGCCGGTCTGCTGGCCGATGAGCGCAGAGAGCAGTCGCCCGAGCGTCTCGTTCGCCTTATGACCGAGACAGGCGTTCACCACCACCTCGCGACCGTACGCCTCCACCAGAATCGTCTCGTCGGTCGGCGTGCTCGCCTCGTGGCGTTCGATCGGGTCGAGTGCCTCACTCGCGGTGTGCTCGTCGGTTGGATACGACTCCGCCATCCCGCGCGCCACGCTCTCGCGCGACCGGCCAGCGTCGAACGCCGTCGCCGTCTCGCCGCGCAGCTCGCCCACCCGCTGGGCGACGTCGTACGGGACGGGAATCTCCTGACCGGTCCACGACGGGACCTCGCCGCCGGGGTCCTCGATCGGCGTTACCTGCACCGTCTCGTCGTCCTCGTCCACGGTGGTGATGCGCCACATCTCCCCGCCCTGAATGAACACCTCTCCCGGCGCGGCGAAGTTGACGACGAACCGCTCGGCGAGCGTGCCGACTGTCCGGCCCGAGGCCATGTCCACGACCCGGAAGTTCTGTTCGTCGGGGATCATCGAGAGGTTCTGATAGAAGTACTCCCACGTCCCCCGCGACTTCTCCAGTCGGTCGTGGGCTTCCTCTAACCACAGGAGGTGATTGTCGGCCAGTTCGCGAACAATCCGCTTGAACGTCTCTTGTTCGAGATCGCGGTACGGATACGCTCGGCGGACGATTTCGAAGCAGCCGCGGGCGGAGATCTCACCGAACCCCATCAGAATCCCGGCGATCTGGTTCGCGACCGTGTCGAGACTGCCGTGATGAATCGCGGCGTCCTCGACGACACCCTCCTGTGCCATCTTCGCGATCGCCAGCGCCTCGAAGGTGTCGTCCGGTCGGGTCGCGATGACGGTCCCGCGTGACACCTGCCCGGACTTGTGCCCGGCTCGACCGACGCGCTGGAGCAGTCGCGCCACCTCTCGCGGGCTCTGATACTGGACGACGTGATCGATGCGCCCGACGTCGATGCCCAGCTCCATCGAGGAGGTGCAGATCAGCGCGTCCCGCTCCCCAGACTTGAGTCGCTCCTCCACGTCGATGCGGGCTTCCTTCGCCAGCGAGCCGTGGTGGACGGCGACGTCGGTCCCGTACTCCTTCAGTCGGGAGCCGAGCCCCTCTGCGGTCGTCCGCGTGTTCACGAAGACGAGCGTCGAGTCGTTCTCAGAGACGATGGCGTCGATGGCCCGCACCTGACTCGCGACGGCGGCGTCGGTGACGAGCTCGGAGGCGAGCACCTCGTCGTCAGCAGTCACCTCCGGATTCGTCACCTGCACGTCGAACTGGCTCCCGGCGTCCACCTCGATGATTGCACAGCCGCGGTCTCCAGTCAGGAATCGACCCACCTCTTCTGGGTCACCGACGGTTGCCGACAGGCCGATACGCTGGACTCGTCCGGCGTACTCGCGCAGGTGTTCGAGACCGATCGCCAGCTGTGCCCCTCGTTTCGAGGCGGCCAGCTCGTGCACCTCGTCGATAACAACGTGTTCCACGTCCGCCAGCGCGGCGCGGAGCTTCTCGCCGGTGAACATCGCCTGCAGGGTCTCCGGCGTCGTCACGAGCACGTCGGGCGGATCGTCGGCCTGTTTCGACCGCTGGTAATCAGTCGTGTCGCCGTGTCGCACGTCCACCTCGATGTCGAGACGCTTCCCCCACCAGTCGAGTCGCTCGCGCATATCCCGATTGAGGGCACGTAGCGGTGTGATGTACAGCGCCTGTAGTCCCTCGAGCTCGTCGCGCTCGCTGATAGCCGATAGCACCGGCAGCATCGCGGTCTCCGTCTTCCCGGTTCCGGTCGGCGCGACGACGAGCCCGTTTTTGCCGTCTGCGAGCGGCGGGATCGCCTTCCGCTGTGGCTCCGTCGGCTGGTCGAAGCCGCGCTCGGAGAGCGCCGCACGCACCGGCGCGGCGAGATGCGTGAACGCGTCCAGCCCCTGCTGGCTCATTACCGTCCGTCGGGCTGACAGCCGAATAAGCCGCACGGTCTCCCCGACGCTCAGAGCCGGTCATACTGCCCGAGCCGCGTCCCGTCGAACAGATACGCCTCGCCGGCAGTCAGCGCGCTCGGCAGGAACGGGGTCAGAAACTCGTCGTTCTCGTTCACCCACGTCCCGCCGACGCGGTCGTTGAACGCCGGGAACACGATCAGCTCCGTCGCCTCGACGGCAAGCGACTGCGCGTCGAACGGCGCCGGATTCAGCCCGCCCCGGAGCCACGCTCGCTCCGTCCGTCCGCCGCCGACCGCGTCTTCGAGTCGCACCTGCGGATGCTCGTGAGCGACACACAGCGTCTCGCCCGCGAGCACCGACTCCGCGGGCCACGTGTGTCCGTGTGCGAACCCGACCCTACCGATGCGCGTTCCCGCCCCGTCGGTGACCGTCACCCCGTCGACCTCGGCGGCGACGGTCTCGATGTCGCCGTCGTGGTTCCCTTTCACCACGACGAGCGGGGCGATCGCCGTCACGGCATCGAACAGCGCCGCCAGCTCCTCCCGTTCCGCCTCGCTCGGCGTACCGATCGCGTTGCCAACGTCACCAAGCGCGACGACGCGGTCGGGGCGATGCTCGCGAACGAGGGCCAGCAGCCGCTCGCGGCGCTCGTCGGCCGCGGAGCGCAGTTCGACCCCCTCTCGACGGAGCGCGACCTCCAGCCCGGCGTGGTAGTCCCCGACGACGAGGAGCCGCTGGCCGGCGGTCTCGACCGTCGCCGCCGGCGCGTCTGGAATCGGCTCCACCACGTCAGATCGGCTTGAACTTCCCGTCCGCCGGCTCGTAACACTGGCCGCTCATGAGCGCGTCCTGCACGGCGGCTTCGACCTCGTCCGGCGTCGCCCCGGTCTGCTCGGCAACCGTCGCGACCAGCTCGTCATGGTCGGCCCCGTCGCCGTCATCGAGTGTCGCCATCGCCTCCATCACCGCGTCCTCGACGGAGACGTCAGCCGGTTCCTCGTCCGTGTCGTCAGCGTCAGCGTCGGCGTCGTCGCTGTCAGTCGCGCCGCCGTCATCAGTATCTGCGGTGGCCGCCGACGCTGATTCCGACGCCGACGGTTCCGTCTCCGTCTCCGATTCCGGTGTCGGTTCCGCCTCCTCGCGCTCCTCGTCGCTTGCCGACTCCTGTTCCGGTTCGAGTTCGGGTTCCGGCTCCACCTCGTCGCCGGTCGAGAACTCCGTGCCGAACTCCGACTCTACCTCCTCGCGCTCCTCGTCAGTGAGCACGTCGTCCTCCTCGGGATCGAACTCGTCCAGCTCCTCTTCGATCTCCGTCTCGACATCGTCGAGCTCGAAATCGCCGGGTTCGTCCGACTCTGCCGGCTCGTCCGACTCATCCAGCTCGTCCGACTCGACCGACTCATCCGACTCGATTCCGTCCTCGCTCGCCGTCGCAGCGTCGTCGGTCGCGACCGGCACTCCGTCGGACGTGACAGCCTCCGCCGGCGACGACTCGCCCGTCTGCTCCGTGTCGGTCGCCTCCGGCTCCGTCTCCGCGGTCGTCCCCTCCTCGACGGGTTCGAACTCCGCGGTCGGCTCCCCGTCGGTCACTTCCTCGCTCTGCTCCGAAGCCGGCTCCTCTGTCGTCGTCGCCGCGTCGGCCGCGAACTCGCGGTCGGCGAGCGCGCTCGCGTCCCCGGTTCCCTCGTCGGGAGCGACGTCGAGCGGGGTGACCTCGTCGCGCTCACCGGCGACGGTTTCGAGTGCCTCGACGGCGAGTGTGTGGAGCGCGTCCAGATAGGCGGGCGTTGTCCCGTAGTGATCGAGCGCGAGCGCGATTCCCGACGCGAGCGACGGCTCGACGCCGTCGGCTTCGAGCGCGGCGGTGAGCTCCTCCCCGACCAGCCCGGTCTCGATGGCAGCGGCCATCGTCTCCGTGCGGTCGATAGTTCGTCTCGCCGCCTCGACCACCCAGCGGTCGCGGGTGTCGCCGTCCACTTCGCTGATGGACTCCGGACGGACGCTGGTGAACACGCGGTCGCCGTCCTCCGGCTCGAAAGTGCGGGCCTTTCCGGTGACGGCGAGGAAGGCGGGCGAGTCCGTCCGTTCGAGGAAGGCGAGCGCGTCCGGCTGGTACTGGCCGGCGTAGGTGACGAACGCGCCCGTCGGATCGACGATTCGCGCGCGGAGCATCTCGTCGTTGACCCACTCCTCTTCAGTCAGGACGCCGGCGAGAAACAGCCGGTTCACGCGCGCGCCCGACGGCGTGATGACGTAGTTCGGCGCGCGCTCCTCGTCGCTCTCGGAGTAGGAGAGGTCGCTGTCGTCGAACTCGGCGGCGAACAGCCGGTTCGCGATCTCGCGCGTGCCCGGGCCGCCGTCCTCGGACTCGCTCATCTGTCCACCTCCGCGAGCGCGGCCGTCGCACGCGCGCTCGGCTCCTCGTCGCTCTCCTCGAAGCTCGTCGCGTCCAGATTCGCGCCGTACTCGTCGACCGAGAGCTGGCCGCGAACGCGGTACTCGCGACCGACTATCGTCTCCCGGATGTCGTCGGCGACGACCGTCTTGTCCATCGCGTCGCGGGCGTGCTCTTTGGCGGCTTCGATACCGCCGCCGTACAGCTCCTCCGTGAGATCGTGGTCCAAGATCGCGGTCACGGTCCCGGTTCCGTCGTCGAGAATCGCCTTCACGCGCAGGTCGTCCTCCCCCTCAACGGCGCCGTGTGAGCGACACTGGTCGTTCTGGACGACCCGACCGCACTCCGGACAGCGCTCGATGAGCCCGGAGCCGTCGCGCACCTCGATGACGTTCCCGACGAGCGTCACGTCGTACGCGCCGCCCGACTCGACCGCCTCACCGATCGGTAGCTCCGGGGCCTCGTCGCTCACGGTCACGTCCTCTTGGAGCGCGAGCACGCTGGAGAACTCCGAGACGTTCACCGAGGGCACGCCGCGGAACTCCCGGATCGAGACGTTCTCGATCCGGACGCTGGTCCCCTCCTCGATCTCGGCGTGCGGGTCCCAGTCGGTGAACGGGAGCTTGCCGGTCTCGTCGCCGAGGACGCCGCTCAGGATCTCCGTCTCGCCGTCGCGCCCGTCGATGGTCTTCGCCTCGCAGTCGAGTACCCGGACGACGACGTTTCGCCCGCGATCACCCGGGGAGAGCGCGTCGAGCACGCGGTCGCCGCCGATCTCCTCGGAGACGGTCACCTCCTCGTCCTCGAAGACGAGCGTGGTGGACTGGCCGAGGTTGAGCTCGGGGTGGCCCTCCCACTCGCGCACGCCGGCGTTGCCGACGGTGACGGTGTCACCGACCGAGAGACCGAAGTCCTCCCACGCGGTGTAGGAGATTACTCCGCTCGCGTCGGCGAGCTCCCCCTCGTAGATGGTCTGGTCGTCGCCCTGATACCGGATGGAGCGTCGCCCGACCGTCAGCACGCGGGCCGTGACGGTGACGTTGCCGTCGTCGGTGTCGATCCCGGCGATCTCCTTCGTCGTCGGCTCGCTGCCGGACGAGCCGCCGTCGCCGTATTTCCGACGCAGCGACCCTTTCGCTTCCTCCAGCGGAACGGAGTAGCTGGTGAGCTTCTCTAAGTCCTCTAAGACCTCCTGTTTGTCAACACCGAGGTCGGAGGCGAGCGCCTCGGCTTCGTCTTCGAGACTCATCGTCTGTGAGTTCAGCCCGATGCATGAAGGATCTACCGGCGACGCGACGAAACCACTAATCACGCGCCGCGACCACTACCGGTGTGTACGTCCACGTGAACGCCGCCGTCTCCGTCGACGGAAAGCTCTCCTCTCGCCGTCGGGAGCAGATCGCCATCTCCGGCGACGAGGACTTCGCCCGCATGGAACGGCTCCGCGCCGAATCGGACGCCGTCGTCGTCGGTATCGGGACCGTGCTCGCCGACGACCCGTCGCTCGAACGCCACGACGAGTCGCTCGGAGCCGCGCCGCCGGCTCGCGTCGTTGCCGACTCTCGTGCCCGCACACCGACCGACGCGGCCATCCTCGCCGGTGACCGTCCGACCTACGTCCTCACGAGCGAAGCCGCTCCCGCCGACCGACGGACTGCCCTCGAACGAGCGGGCGCGACGCTCGTCGTCGCCGGCGACGACCGGGTCGATCTCTCGGCGGCGTTCGCCGCGCTCGAACGCGAGGGCGTCGACCGACTGCTGGTCGAGGGCGGCGGCGAACTCATCTTCTCGCTGTTCGAAGCCGATCTCGTGGACGAGCTCACCGTCTACGTGGGCTCCGTGCTCATGGGCGGGCGCGACGCCCCCACCCTCGCAGACGGCGAGGGATTCACCGAGGCGTTCCCGACGCTCGATCTCCGCGACGTGTCGCGACTCGACGACGGAGTCGTCCTGTCGTACGCCGTCTAACACCCAGTGATACCACCAGCTATATCACCGACGGCGAGAAGCGACGCGTATGTCACGAACACTGCGTGCGCGGCTCGGGGCGCTCGGGCCGGCGTGGCTCGCAGGCGCGATCGCTGCGGGGCCGGCGACGATGGCGAGTCTCCTCACGGCGGGATCGGGCTACGGGTACGCGCTGCTGTGGGCCGTGCTCCTCTCCGTCGCGCTCGGGACGTTCACGCAGTATCTCTCGATGTGGCTCGGACTGCTCGCGGGAGACGGGATCGTCTCGGCGACGAAACAGTCGCTCGGACGCTGGTGGGCCGGGCTACTGGTCGCTGACGCGCTGCTCGCCGCCGGGCTCGCACAGCTGGTCATCCTCTACGGGCTGGCGAACACGTCCGTCGCGCTCTTCGGCGGGGACGCGACGCTGTGGGGCGTCGGCTGGTCGGTCTTCGTCGCTATCGCGCTCGCAGGCGGCGGGTATCAGATCGCCGAAGCCGGTGCGAAGCTGCTCGTCTCGCTCGTCGTGCTCGCGTTCGTCGGTTCGCTGTTCGTCGTCCCGATCGAGACGGGCGGGCTGGCGGCGGGTCTCGTCCCGTCGTTCCCGGCTGGGAGTCCCGTCGTCGTGGCGGGCGTGCTCGGCGGCGCGGTCCATATCACCCTCATCACGATGCACACGTACACGGTTCGGTCGCGCGGCTGGGGCGTCGCCGACTACGATCTCGCAACGACGGACGTGATCGGGTCGATGGGCGTCGCCTTCGGACTCTACTCGCTCGCCGTCTTCCTCGTCGCCGGCTCCGTGCTCACGGGACAGTCGCCGTCGGCCGTCGAGGCGGGTCGCGCGCTCGGCCCGCTCGTCGGGCCCTTCGCGGAACGGCTCTTCCTCGCCGGACTCCTCGGGGCCGCGGTCTCGACGCTCGGCGGCAACAGCATCGTCCCGCCGTATCTGCTTGCTGACTTCTTCGGCTGGGAACGAACGCGCGCAGACAGCCGCTACCGCGCAGCGCTGGCGCTTTCGGCGCTCGCGGCCGCGTTCGGTGTCCTCTTCGCCGGCTCCTTCCTCTCGCTGCTCGTCGTCGTGTTATCCGTCGGTCTCGTCGGAACGCCGCTCGCTATCGCGCTCGTGTTGTATCTGCTCAACGACAGGGACGTCGTCGCACGGACGCCACGGACCGCGACGAATCTCGCCGGCGGCGTGACGCTCACCATTGTCAGTGTAATCAACGTCCGACAGCTGACCGCAAAGCTCGAACCGAGCGGAACGCTGGAGTATCTGCTCGCCGGCTTCGCCGTCGTCGTCGGCGTCGCGACGCTGATCGTCGTCGCGAAGACCGGTCGGCAGCTACTCGACGGGTCCCCCGACGTCCGTACGACGAGCAGTAGCGAGTAGCCGACAGGTCACATCCCCATATCGGTGGCGTCCTCCGGAACCGGCAGGTCGTGGGGATCGACACCGAGCAGCTCGCCGGCGTGATCGAGTGCGATATCGAAGCCGTAGTAGCGTTCCAGCTCGTCGCCGTCGGCCGTCGGGCGCACTTTCAATATCGCATAGCCGTCGATGTTCTGTGCGATGGCGGCGGTCGCCCCGTCGCGGTCAAAGGTGAGGACGCGCTCCTCGTCGGTCTCGTAGTACTCGGCCGCGATCCCGTCAGATTCGGCGGTGCTCATACCATTCCTTCGAGCGCCGGCCACGGGAAGCTAACGGTTCGTGACCGCGCTCCGATACCGGGACTCTAACACGCTCGCCGCCGGTAGCTGTCGTATGGAATGGTTCGCCAGCGGGATGCGTCGCGATATCTGTACGCTGTTGTACGACGAGACACAGCGCGCACAGTCGGTGAAGACGGCGCTCCAGCGCCGGTACGACCGACGGATTCGCCCGAAACAGTTCGAGGGCTGTGTCAACGCGCTCGTGGACGCCGGCCACGTCGAGCGCCGCGTCGACGGGATCGCCGACGTGCTCGCGCTCACGGAGGCGGGCGAGTCGGGCGTCGAGCGGCAACGCGAGTGGCTCGCCGAACAGGTCGATTAATCGAGGAGCTGCTGGCCGATCGTGTTGCGAAGCACCTCGCTCGTCCCCTCGTATATCTCGTTCAGCTTGGCGTCGCGGTACATCCGCTCGATGGGGAAGTCCTTCGTGTAGCCGTAGCCGCCGTGAATCTGGATTCCCTCGTTTGCGACCTCGCGTGAGATCTCGCTCGCGTAGAGCTTCGCCTGTGCGGCCTCCTTCATGAACTCCTCGCCGCGCATCTTCTTGTCCGCGGCGTCGTGCATCAGCAGTCGGGCCGCGCGGGTCTTCGTGTCCATGTCCGCGAGCTTGTGCTGGATGGCCTGGAAATCACCGATACGCTGGTCGAACTGCTCGCGGTCGCTGGCGTATTTGCTCGCCTCGTCGAGGGCGGCCTGTGCGATCCCGACCGACCGCGCGGCGATGGTGATACGCCCGCCGTTGAGCGTCTTGAGCGCCTGTACGAACCCGTCGCCCTCCTCGCCGAGGCGTCGCTCCTCGGGCAGCCACATGTCGTCAAATCGGAGTTCGGCCGTCGGACAGCCCTTGTCGCCGAGCTTGTCCTCCGTCCCCTCGACGATGAAGCCGTCGTCCGCCTCGGGGCGCACGATGAACGAGGAGATTCCCTCGTTGCCGCCGTCGGGGTCGGTCTTCGCGAACAGCGTGACGGTGTCGGCGATCGAGCCGTTGGAGATCCACACCTTGTCGCCGTTAACCGTGTAGCCGTCGCCGTCGGGCTCGGCGTGGGTCTCCATCGCCGGCACGTCGGAGCCGGCCCCCGCCTCCGAGAGCGCGAACGCGCCGATGTCCTCGCCCTCCGCGAGCGGGGTCAGATACTCCCGTTTCTGTGTCTCGTCGCCGAACGCGTAGACCATGTTGCCGGCCAGCGAGATGTGGGCCGCGACGATTGTTCCGAGCCCGCCGGAGCCGCGGGAGATTTCTTCGAGCGCACTCGGGTAGGCGTGATAATCCAGCCCGGCTCCCCCGTACTCCTCCGGGAACGGCATTCCCATCAGCCCCAGCTCTGCGAGCTCGTCCACGAGGTCGGTAGGGAACTCGTCTCGCTCGTCGATCTCGCTCGCTCGCGGAACGACCTCCTCGTCCACGAACTCCGTGACCATCTCCTCGATCTGCCGTTGTTCCGGCGAGAGCTGTAACTCCATACCCGTACTACGACCCCGCATACTTGGCCGTTTCGAGCGTGGTTTACTGCCACTTTCTCATGCCAGCTATCGTGAATAATATCCAATATTAAATAAAATATATCGTGTGTTGTTCCGAGGTGATTACCTCCGAATTACGACTGCGATACCACTGACTACAAGTAAGACTCCTAAGCCGACGACTACAAGCGCAGGAGAGGTCCAGCATTCCGTGGCGACTGCTTGTTCGGACCTTCGGACACACTGTCGTTGCGTCCACCACGTCCAAGTCGTAATTCCGACACCAACGAGCGTGAGGGCTGCTCCAACGATTGAGGAGGTATTACGAGCCATTGTATGTTCAACCTATTTATTCAAATAATAAACCTTGTGTCCAATGGTAGCAAAAGATTCGGGCTTGTCGATTGAACTCGTCGTCGCGTCGTCGCTGCTACCGCAAGTAGACACGGCTGAGTGGATAGATCCTCGCGAGTGTGCGTGTGTGACTGAAGCTGCGTGTACCACTAACATAGCGGCTACAGAAATGGAGTGGCATTCGAACGTGAATCTCGACTCTTACTTCTTGTCGCAATCGTCCGAGGGCGTTTCACTACCTCGGCTCGCAGGATACACAACAGCGATCATAGGTAAGAGCACCGTGCCATCTGCCCGAACGACATTCTATCGGACGTTATCGGTCATAACTGTAGAACCCTTCGCCCGTCTTCTTCCCCAGATCGCCGGCGTCCACCTTCCGGCGGAGCAGATACGCCGGCTTGTAGCGGTCACCGAGCTCGGCGTGGAGCGTCTCGGTCGCGTCCAGACAGATGTCCAGCCCGATGTGATCGGCGAGTTCGAGCGGTCCCATCGGGACGTTCGTGCCGAGCTTCATCCCGCGGTCGATATCGTCCTTCGTGGCGACGCCCTCGTCGAACGCGCGGATCCCCTCGTTGATCCACGGCATGAGGATACGGTTCGAGACGAACCCCGGCTTGTCGTCGGACTCCCACGTCTCCTTGTCGAGCGCCTCGGCGAACGCGTGTGCGAGATCTGTGACGGGACCGGTCGTCTTCTCCCCGGTGACGACCTCGACGCCCTTCATCACCGGAACCGGATTCATGAAGTGGAGTCCGACGACCTGTTCGGCCCGATCGGTCGCGGCGGCGATGGTCGTGATCGAGAGCGTGGAGGTGTTCGTCGCCAGCACCACGTCGTCGTCTACGACACCGTCGAGGTCACTGAAGATGTCGCGTTTGATCTCCATCTTCTCGACGGCCGCCTCGACGACGAAATCGGTAGCGGCGAGCCTGTCGAGATCGGTCGTACCGGTGATTCGCGCCCGTGTCTCGGCTTTCTCGTTCTCGGTGATGGTGTCGTTGGCGACGAGCCGGGAGAGGGAGTCGTCGATCTCGGCCAGTCCGTTCTCGACGTACTCGGACTCGATATCGCGCAACAGCACGTCGTAGCCGGCGGTCGCGGCCACCTGTGCGATCCCGTTCCCCATCGTTCCCGCGCCGACGACGCCCACCGTCTCGATCTCCTCGAACCCTCGCATACTCACGGCTCGACGCGAGAGTGGTAAAATATGCCGAAGCCCGTCGCGGCTCCCGTCCCTCGACGGCGCGGAACTGTGACTGTCCGTGACTCGGTGAACGGCGGAAATCGCCTCTGGAAAAAGATACCTTCTTTGGGCAGGTGTGCAGACGAAATCGTATGCAGCCATTCGACGACAGCCCGCTCGCTCGGGACGGGAAGGTGCTCATCCTCGCGTACGACCACGGTCTCGAACACGGCCCGGTCGATTTCGAGGGGCTCGACGGCAGCGAGGACCCCGCCCGCACCTTCGAGGCGGCGACCCATCCCGCGGTCACCTCGCTTGCCGTCCAGAAGGGGCCGGCGGAGGCGTACTATCCGTCCTACGATGACGACGTCGATCTCCTGCTCAAGCTGAACGGCACGTCGAATCTCTGGATGGGCGAGCCGGACTCGGCGGTCAACTGCACCGTCGAGTACGCCGCGGAGATCGGCGCGTCGTCGGTCGGCTTCACGCTCTATGGCGGCTCGAACAACGAGATCGAGATGGCAGAGGAGTTCCGCGACGCACAGGAGGCCGCCCGCTCCCACGACCTCCCGGTCGTGATGTGGTCGTACCCGCGCGGGCAGGGGCTGAAGGACGACACCGACCCCGATACCATCGCCTACGCCGCCCGACAGGCGCATGAACTCGGGGCGGACGTGGCGAAGGTGAAATACCCCGGCTCGCAGGAGGCGATGGAACACGCCGTCTCGATGGCCGGGCGGACCAGAGTCGTCATGTCCGGCGGCTCGAAGACGACCGACCGCGAGTTCCTCTCATCTGTGAAGTCCGTCATCGACGCCGGCGGGGTCGGACTCGCCGTCGGCCGCAACGTCTGGCAGCGTGAGGACCCGACTCGTATCCTCGACGCGCTCGAAGCCGTCATCTTCGACGAGACGAGCGTGGACGAGGCGCTCGACCGCGCCGGCTAATGGCCGACGCTATCACGGCCGTCTTCGATACCGTCGCGGCCACAGCTCCGGATATTCGCGCCGGTCTCTCCGGGCGACGTAGCTACGGCGACACCGAGAACCCGTCGGGGGAGCGCCAGCTCGCGGCCGACGAGTACGCCGACGAGCTGCTCGAACGGCGACTGCTCGCGCTCGATTCCGTCGCGAGCTACGCCAGCGAGGAGCGTGCCGGTGTCACCGAGAGCGACGGCGGGACGTACCACGTCGCGTGTGACCCGCTCGACGGCTCCTCGAACCTCAGATCGAACAACGCGATGGGAACCATCGTCGGCGTCTACGACGAGCCGCTGCCCGCCTCCGGGCGGAGTCTCGTCGCGAGCGCGTTCGTCCTCTTCGGCCCGATCACGACGATGGTCACGGCCCGCGAGGAGACGGCGACCGAGTCCGTCATCGAAGACGGGCAGCGTCGCGCCGTCACGGAGGATCTTCGCATTCCCGAGGATCCGACCGTCTACGGCTTCGGCGGTCGCGTCCCCGACTGGTCGGCCGCGTTCACCGAGTTCGCCCGCGACATCGAACAGACGCTCAAGCTCCGCTACGGCGGGGCGATGATCGGTGACGTGAATCAGGTACTCACATACGGTGGTCTCTTCGCGTATCCGGCCCTCGACGGCGCACCAGATGGGAAGCTCCGGCTCCAGTTCGAGGGGAACCCGATCGCGTTCATCGTGGAGGCAGCCGGTGGCCGTTCCTCTGACGGCTCGCGGTCGCTGCTCGACGTGCCGGCCGACGGTCTCCACCAGCGCGTCCCCGTCCATCTCGGCAACGAGACGCTCGTGGACCGGCTCGAAGCCGCGCTCGCGTAGATATCGACAGTATTTGCGAACGGAAACGGATTAGTCGTCGGCGTCGGGAGAGTCGGTATGGACGTACATGTCGGCGAGTCGGCGACAGAAGCAGAGGCGTCGGCCATCGCTAGCGCGCTCGCTGAACACACTGACGACGACGAGATTCGCGTCTTCGTCGGGGAGAGCGAGGAACCGCTGCTCGTGCGCGACGTGAACCTCACCGCACCGATCGACGACGAACTCGGTCCGACCGACCGCGAGGAGCGGCTCCGCGAGGAGATCGCCGATATCGAAGCCGGTGGCCCACAGAAGTACAAGGACCGGCTGAGCGACCAGAACAAGCTGTTCGTCCGCGACCGACTCGATCTCTGGTTCGGCGAGGACGGCATCGCGTTCGAGGACGGGAAGTTCGCCGCGTTCGACGACTGGCATCCGAACGCGCCCGAGACCGACGAGGACGCCAGCCGTACGCCCGGGGACGGCTTACTCACCGGTGCGGCGGAGTTCGAGGGCCGTGACGTCCACTGGATGGCCAACGACTTTACGGTGAAGGCGGGATCGATGGCGGGCCGAGGGGTCGAGAAGTTCCTCCGGATGCAACAGCGCGCGCTCAAAACCGGCCAGCCGGTCCTCTATCTGATGGACTCCTCGGGCGGGCGAATCGACCAACAGACCGGCTTCTTCGCCAACAGAGAGGGGATCGGGAAATACTACTACAACCACTCGATGCTGTCGGGACGCGTCCCGCAGATCTGCGTGCTCTACGGTCCCTGTATCGCGGGGGCGGCCTACACGCCCGTCTTCGCCGACTTCACGATCATGGTCGAGGAGATGTCCGCGATGGCAATCGCCTCCCCGCGCATGGTGCAGATGGTCACCGGCGAGGACATCGGGATGCAGGAGCTGGGCGGGCCACAGATCCACGCCGAACACTCCGCGTCGGCCGATCTCGTCGCCAAGGACGAGGAGCACGCCCGCGAGCTGGTCGCCCAGCTCATCAGCTACTTGCCGGACAACAGCGACGAGTCGCCGCCGATGGCCGACGCCAAACCGCCGCGCAAACCACCGAAGGGGATCGACTCCGTCGTTCCGGAGGCTCCGAACGAGCCGTACGACATGGAGCGCGTCGTCGAACGCGTCGTCGATCACGGCTCCTTCTTCGAGCTGCAGCCCGACTACGGGACCGAGATCATCACCGCGTTCGCCCGGATCGACGGTCGTCCGGTCGGCATCGTCGCGAACCAGCCCGACGAGCGCGCGGGAGCCATCTTCCCGGACGCCGCGGACAAGGCCGCCGACTTCGTGTGGACCTGTGACGCCTACGATATCCCGCTTCTCTACCTGTGTGACACCCCCGGGTTCATGGCCGGCTCCGGCGTCGAGAAGGAGGGTATCCTAGAGAAAGGGAAGAAGATGATCTACGCGACCTCCGAGGCGACCGTTCCGAAGCAGTCGGTCATCGTCCGGAAGGCGTACGGCGCAGGCATCTACGCGATGTCCGGGCCGGCGTACGATCCGGAGTCCGTCATCGGGCTTCCCGCGGGCGAAATCGGTATCATGGGTCCGGAGGCGGCGATCAACGCGGTGTACGCCAACCGGCTCGCCGAGATCGACGATCCCGACGAACGCGCCGAGCGGGAGGCGGAGCTTCGCGAAGAGTACCGCGAGGACATCGACGTCCACCGGATGGCGAGCGAAGTCGTCATCGACGAGATCATCCCGCCCTCCGAGCTGCGCGACGAACTCGCGGCTCGCTTCGACTTCTACGAGGGCGTCGAGAAGGATCGACCGTCGAAGAAACACGGGACCGTGTTCTGATGTCGTGGCCGACGCTGATCGTGGCGGGGCTGTTCGAGATCGCATGGGCCATCGGACTGGAGTACTCCGACGGTCTCTCTGAGCCGGTTCCGACGGCGGCGACCGTCCTCGCGCTGGTCGCGAGCATGGTACTGCTCGCACGCGCCATCGAAACGCTTCCCATCGGGACGGCGTACGCCGTCTGGACCGGCATCGGCGCGGTCGGGACGGCCACGCTCGGGATCGTCCTGTTCGACGAGCCGGCGACGCTCGCGCGCGGCGGCTTCATCGCCGTCATCGTCGTCGGAATCGTCGGACTCCACAGCGTCTCGTGAGCTACTGATTCGCCTTCTTGAGCGAGAGCGCCGTGCGGTCGAACTCACAGACGAGCGTATCTGCCCCCTCCTCGACCCTGAACACCTCGACGTGCATCTCGACGATGCCGCGCTCGCCGTCGCTGGTCTCGCGCTTGTCGGTCACGGTCGTCCGTGCATAGAGCGTGTCGCCGTGGAAGACAGGGTTCGGATGCTCGACCGAGTCGTAGGAGAGATTCGCGACGATCGTGCCGTCTGTCGTCTCCGGGATCGACATCCCGACGGCGAGTGACATCGTGTAGAGTCCGTTGACGAGCCGGCCGCCGAACTCGGTGTCGGCAGCGAACTCGGCGTCCAGATGGAGCGGCTGTTGGTTCATCGTCATATCACAGAACGTCTGGTTGTCGCGCTCGGAGACGGTTCTCCGCCGCGGATGGTCGATCTCGGCGCCGATCTCGAACTCCTCGTAGTACAGGCCGGCCATACGTGGTGGCGCGGTCGCGACGGCAAATAGGCGGTGGTCTTCGCGTACAGATTTTTATGCGACGGTTGTGTTAACATTGCACAGGAGAGTAAACAACGACCTACGCCCATGAACGTACGTTGCCTGACTCTCGTCGCTGTGCTGGTGGTGGTCACAGCGACGGGCCCGTTCGTCGGCGCTGTCGTTGCGACCCAGAACGCGTCGATCACAGCCGATCCACCGACGGTCGGCGCGACCGCCCAACACACCGTGACGGTGGACGTGACGGATAGCGATGACTCTGAGGGTTCGACCTACTCCTCGTTCATCGTTAATTACGACAGCGCCGACACGAGCGGCGTCAGCGTCGAAAACGTCTCGACGGCCGAGATCGTTCACGACGGCGGATCGACGGAGGAACTCAGCATCGACAGCGTTACCGTCGGCAACAGCGATACGTCGCTCACGTTCAGGTTTGAGGATCAGATCGACGTGGTAACAGGCGACACGATCCGACTTGTCTTCAACGGCGTCACGAACCCGTCAGACGCGGGGACGGAAAACGTCCAGTACACGATCAATCCAACTAGCGGAGACGACACCACGAGCACCTCATACGAGGTCAACAGCCCGCCGACGGCCGACTTCGACTACGATCCGAGCAGCCCGACGACCGACGATACAGTCAGCTTCGACGGGAGTCTCTCCTCCGACTCCGACGGCTCGATCGACTCCTACGAGTGGGACTTCGGTGACGGGACGACGGCGACCGGGCAGACTCCCACCCACAGCTACGACGACGACGGGAGCTACACGGTCTCGTTGATCGTCACCGACGACGACGGCGCGACCGACTCGACGACACAGACGATCTCCGTCAGCAACGCCCCGCCGACGGCAGACGTCACCGCGACCCCCGACCCGGCACAGACGAACAAGCAGATCACGTTCGACGCCGGCGGTTCCTCTGACTCCGACGGCTCGATCGACTCCTACGAGTGGGACTTCGGTGACGGCACGACGGCGACCGGGCCGACCCCGACTCACAGCTACAGCGACAGCGGGAGCTACGACGTGACGCTCACTGTCACCGACGACGACGATTCGACCGACTCGACGACGTACACCGTCACGGTCGAGAACCGGCCGCCGGACGCCACCTACACGTACACGCCGGAGCAGCCGGACGTTGACAAGACCGTGGAGTTCAATGCGACCGACTCCAGCGACCCGGACGGCTCGATCGCCTCCTACGAGTGGGACTTTGACGGCGACGAGACGATCGACGCCACCGGCAAGACGACCTCGAAGAGCTGGAGCACGACCGGCACGCGGACCGTGACGCTCACGCTCACCGACGACGAGGGCGTGACCGACAGCTACTCGACGCCGGTGACGGTCGGCACACAGCCCCCGACGGCGACGTTCACCGCGACGACGAACGGCGACGATCAGCCTGTCGAGTTCGACGCGAGCGACTCGTCGGACCCCGACGGCACGGTCGACTCCTACGACTGGGAGTTCGGTGACGGAGCCACCGCGACCGGTGCGACCGTCGCACACACCTACGGCGATCCGGGTCAGTACGACGTGACGCTCACCGTCACCGACGAGGACGGCGCAACCGATACCGAGACGCGGACGGTCTCGGTCGCGAATCTCGATCCGAACGCGAGCCACGTCCGGTCGCCGGAGACCGTCACGCCGGGCGAGACGGTGACGTTCGACGCCGCCGGTTCCTCGGACCCGGACGACGGTATCACGGGCTACGAGTGGGATCTCGGCGACGGCACGACGGCGACCGGACAAACGGCGGCGACGAGCTACGAGACGCCGGGTGAAAAGCAGGTCACGCTCACGGTCACCGACGAGGACGACGCGACCGACAGCTATCAGACGACCGTCGTCGTCGAGAACCAGCCGCCGGACGCCGTCGCTACCGTCGACGGCGCGACCGCAGTGACCGTCTACACCGACGAGGCGTTCGACATCTCGGCGCTCAACAGCACCGATCCCGACAGCGCCATCGCGAGCTACGACTGGGCGTTCGGAACCGGCGCGACCGCGAGCGGCCCCGAAGCCACCTACAGCTACGACTCCTCCGGTGAGTACGACGTGACCCTCACCGTCACCGACGAGTACGGGGCGACCGATACGGTCACGCTCGACGTGGAGGTTCGGCCGCGCCCGGACGAATCGACGGCGACGCCTGACACGCCGGAGCCGACACCGCGCCCGCCGGACACGACGACGGCGTCGCTGTCCACGAGCTCGAACGTCTCGGGCGCGACTGTCACGCACAGCGTGGTCGTTCAGCCGGGACAGCGGGCCGCCGGTCATCTCGACGATATCGAGATCGCGTACGACCGGGCGAACGTCACGGGCGTCGGGGTGGAAACGCTCTCCGTCGGGGTGGACCGCGACGGCGACGCGGCGGACTACGCCACCGACGAGACGCTCACCGTCATCGGGATCGAGATCAGCGACGACGAAAGGACACTCCGTATCAGATTCGACAACACGGTGAATCTCGATCCGGACGACGAGCTCGTCGTCCGGTACTCCGGCGTGCGGAATCCGAGCGAGGCCGACTCGTATCGCGTCGGGGTTCGGCTGAACACCGCCAGCAGTGGCGGTACTGCGGCGAGCACGTACGACACGAGAGTCACAGCGACGCCAACGCCGACACCGACACCGACGGCAACAGCGACACCGACAGCGACGACCGAGCCGACGCGAACACCGACTCAGACGCCGACACGGTCCCAGACGCCGGCCCTCCGGCTCGGGTTCGGCGCGATCGTCATGCTCGCACTGCTCCTGTTCGTCGCGTTCGCGGCTCGCAGAAGGGAGTGATTTAATCGCGATCCGACGTAGCTGCGCGTATGTCCCGACGCTCGCTGCTGTTCTCACCCGCCGACGAGCCGGCACTGTTGCGAAAGGCCCCCGAGACGGGGGCGGACACCGTCTGTTTCGATCTGGAGGACGCCGTCGCTCCCTCTCGGAAGGCCGACGCGCGCGAGACCGTCGCCTCTGTGCTCGCTGACGACGCCTTCGACCCCGACTGTGAGGTGTGCCTGCGAGTGAACCCCGACACCGAGGTCGCGGCCGCCGATCTCGACGCGCTCGATCCCGACGCCCGACTCGATGCCGTGATGGTTCCGAAGGTGGAGACTCCAGACGACGTGCTCGCCGTCTCGGAGCTGCTCGCGGAACGCTCCCGCGACGTACCGATCCTCGCGTTATGCGAGTCGGCCGCCGGCGTGCTCCACGCCGAGGCGATCGCCGCGACTGACGGCGTCGATGCCCTCGCGTTCGGCGCGGAGGATCTCGCGGCCGACATCGGTGCGACCAGAACGACGGAGGGAACGGAGATACTCCACGCCCGCGAACAGGTCGTCCTCGCCGGTGCTGCCGCCGGTATCGACGTTATCGACACCGTCTACACCGATATCGAGGACAGCGACGGACTCGCCGACGAGACGAGCTTCGCGCTCGATCTCGGCTACGACGGAAAGATGTGTATCCACCCCGCACAGGTGGCCGTGGTCAACGACGCGTTCACGCCGAGCGTCGAGCGCATCGCGTGGGCGCGCCGCATCATCGACAGTGCCGCGGAGGCGACCGACGCAGGGACGGGCGTGTTCCGCGTCGACGGCGAGATGGTCGATGCGCCGCTCGTCGCACAGGCCGAGCGGGTCCGAGAGCGCGCTCGCGCGGCTGGCGTCTGGTAACTAAAATCGTTCGGATGCGAGTCGCTCCGGCACGCTTTTTGACATCGCGAGTGACATATAAACAATGTCCGCAGAGACTGATCCGTTCGAGAGTCTTCAGGCGCAGCTGGACGACGCCGCGGCGTATATCGATCTCGACGACGGGCTGCTCCGCCGGCTGAAAAACCCGGAGCGAATCCTCGAAACGAACCTGACGATCCGAATGGACGACGGGCGACTGGAGACGTTCCGTGCCTACCGCTCACAGTTCAACGGTGATCGCGGCCCGTACAAAGGCGGCATCCGCTACCATCCGGGCGTGAGCCGCGCGGAAGTGAAGGCGCTCTCCGGCTGGATGGTGTACAAGGCCGCGACCGTCGATATCCCGTACGGCGGCGGAAAGGGTGGGATCGTCGTCGATCCCTCGGAGCTGTCCGCAAGCGAGATAGAGCGGCTCACCCGCGCGTTCGCCACAGAGCTGCGTCCTCTCATCGGCGAGGACAGGGACATTCCGGCTCCCGACGTGAACACGGGCCAGCGCGAGATGAACTGGATCAAGAACACCTACGAGACGCTGGAGCACACGACCGAGCCGGGCGTCGTTACCGGGAAGGCGCTGGACTCGGGCGGCTCGGAGGGGCGAGTCGAGGCGACCGGTCGCTCGACGATGCTCACCGCACGCGAGGCGTTCGACTATCTCGACCGCGACATCGAGGGGGCGACCGTCGCCGTTCAGGGGTACGGAAACGCGGGAGCCATCGCGGCCCGGCTCCTCTCGACGGAGACCGACGCGACCGTCGTCGCCGTCTCCGACTCCTCGGGAGGGATTCACGATCCCGACGGGTTCGATCCCGCGGCCGTCCGCGAACACAAGCACGACACCGGCTCGGTCGTCGGCTACGACGGCACGACGGCGCTGACGAACGAGGAGCTGCTGACGCTCGACGTGGACCTGCTCGTCCCCGCCGCACTGGAGAACGCTATCGACGCCGACCTCGCCGAGCGCGTCGAGGCGGACGTGATCGTCGAGGCGGCGAACGGACCGCTGACGCCCGACGCCGACAGCGTGCTCACCGACCGCGACGTGCACGTCCTGCCCGATATTCTCGCGAACGCCGGCGGCGTGACGGTGTCGTACTTCGAGTGGGTGCAGAACCGCCAGCGGTTCGGCTGGACCGAAGACCGCGTCGTCGACGAGCTGGAACGCGTCATCACGGACGCGTTCGACGGACTGACGGAGGCGTACGAGACGTACGACGTGCCGAACTTCCGGACTGCGGCCTACATCATCGCGCTCAAGCGGGTCATCAACGCCCACGCCGAGTCCGGGACTTGGCCCTAAAGCGAGAAAGCGTACGCCAGCAGGAAACCGAAGTAGACGAGCACGAGCAGGCCGAGCGCCTTGTACCGGAACAGGGTTATCTCGTCTTCCTCCTGCTGGTACGCTCGCTCGAAGGCGGCCCGTTCACGCGTCGATAGCTGTGGCCCGTGGCGGTGGCCGCGATGGAGGTCGCGGTACGTCTCGTCGGTGAACGTGCGGTCACAGTAGGGACAGTCGTTCATATCAGATGAAGGGTGGTGCTGCGTACGGTCGTGAGACGATCCAGAGCGAGCTCATCGTGTAGAACATCATGACCAGCGTGAGGAGATACTGGCTTCTGACGGCCTGGATCCGGGAGGGGAACAGCTCGTAGCCGACGCCGTGGGCCGCCCAGACCGCGAGGATATGCCCTGCGAGGACGAACACCAGCGACGCCAGCCCGAACCAGCTCGGGAGCGTCACGAGGAACGCCTGCCCCGGCGAGAGCGGGTTCACCAACGCGTTCGCGAGCGCGGGCAGGAGATTCAGGAAGTAGCCTAGATAGTGAGCGACGTGATACCCCGCGGCGATGGCGAGCAGCGACGGGGCGAACCGCGCGGCGAGTTCGGCCGTCGAACGGGTCGTCTCGGCGAGCCGCCGCCCGTAGCGGATCGCGAGCAGATAGACGCCGAGGAACCCCGCGAAGCCGACGACGAGCGCGAGCGGATAGAGGAGGGGGGCCGGTAGCCCGACGCCGACGACCCAGCGGGCGAAGGCCGCCCACGGCACTGTCGCCACCAGCCCGTCGTACGTCGTCCCCCACAGCAGCGCGACGACGAACGCGATATCGCCCGAGGAGTCGACCCACGAGGTCTGGAGTCCAGCGCCCGGGTAACGGAGTCGCAGGCGTCCGTCTTCGGTCGTGAGCGAGGCGACGCGCCCGTACGCGCTGAAGACACGAGAGAGGGGATCGTACTCCGTGAAGTAGTCGTCACCGACGACGACGCCCCCGAGCACCGTCACGAGCCCGTAGACGGCGACGGTAGTCGCGAGCAGCTGCGGTGCGTCTGCCAGCGGACTCACGACTTCGATCCAGATGAGCGTGAGCAGGCCGACGGTCGCGAGCCATCCTCCATCGACCGGTAGCTCGCGGTCCAACGAAGGGAGCCACCGAGTGATCGTCCGAAACGGGTTCAGGATCGGCCAGCCGTTGCCGACCAGATACGCCGACATCGCGAGACCAGCCCACCAGCCGCTCCAGACGAACAGGATGGCGGCGTTCCGTAGCGGGTCGGTCGGAACCTCGGTGAGCAGCGGGACCGGAAGCTCGGTTCGTCCGGCCAGCAGGCCGGTCGCGAGCACGACCGCGAGCCCGGCCAGCCCGACGGCACGGCCCAGCCCGACGAGCAGGGAGTGCCGCGTCGATCCGAGGGTGTACCGGTAGTCGTGAACGTATCGGAGGAAGGCGCGATCGGTCGCGAGCGACGAGAGGATGAACGACACGCCGACGACGCCGCCGCCGGTGGCGAGAAACAGCCACGTCGGGACGGCGACGCCGCGGCCCGCGTTCGAGCCGAGGCTCCCGCCGTGCGCGAGCGCCCGCCCGGCGAACAAGACGGTCACAGTGAGG
This sequence comes from Halobacteriales archaeon QH_7_65_31, assembly GCA_003021785.1. Classification (GTDB taxonomy): domain Archaea; phylum Halobacteriota; class Halobacteria; order Halobacteriales; family Haloarculaceae; genus Halosegnis. The sequence continues at coordinate 138,997 of PXQU01000016.1, forward strand.
GCGACGAGCGAGCCACAGAAGACGCGCACCCATCGCCGTCGCTGTCGTCGCGCTCGCGTCGCTGTCATCAGTGCCAGTTACACTGCCTGCCACGTATAGCCGTCGGAACCGAACCGGCCACCGGCGTGGCGGCTGAACGGCTCATAGGAGGGCTTTTATCTGTCGGGTCGCAAGCCGCGACTATGAGCAACGCGGACGAAACAGACGACCACAGCCACCATCTCCCGGCCGTCGAGGACTGGCCGCACGGCTTCGGCGAGGCGTCGTGGTGGCCGTTCGTGACGGCAATCAGCGCGGCGATTATCTACGCCGGCGCGGCGATGTTCATCCTCGCGCGCGGGAGCGACCCACTCGTCCCGATGGAGTACGGACTGGGTGCGTTCGCGCTCGGCGTCGTCGGCTTCGCCGTCGGACTCTACGGCTGGACCTACCACGCCTTCATCGCCGCCTACTGGGAGGGAAGTTCGAGCGGAACCGGTCTCCGGCTCGGTATGCTGGCGTTCCTCGGCTCGGAAATCGCGACGTTCGGTGCGGGGTTCGTCTACTACTTCTTCATCCGTTCGGACGTGTGGACCGAAGCGATGCTTCCCGAACTCGTCGTCAGCGGCGACATCTTCAGTAATCTCGTCATCATCAACACGGTGCTGCTGCTCGTCTCCTCGGTGACGCTTCACTACGCGCACGTCGCGCTCCGGAACAGCAACCGTCGCCGCTTCCTCGGGCTGCTCGGCATGACGCTGCTGCTCGGTGTCGTCTTCCTCGGCGGGCAGGTGTTCGAGTACTACGAGTTCATCGTCCACGAGGAGTTCGGACTCGTCGGCGGGGCGTTCAACTCCGCCTTCTACGGGTTGACTGGGCTTCACGGACTCCACGTGAGCCTCGGTGCGGTGTTGCTCGGAATCGTCTTCGTCCGGTCGCTCCTCGGGCAGTACACCGACGAGAACCACACCTCCGTCACTACCGTCTCGATGTACTGGCACTTCGTCGACGTGGTGTGGGTGTTCCTCGTGCTCGTGCTCTACATCGGCGCGATCGTCTGAGCCGGTTCGACGCTTCCTTACCATTTTCACCCCTGCGAGCCGTCACGCCGGCATGGACGAGTCCGAACTGGAGTCACGACTCGGTGTGCCCGTCACGACCTTCGACGCCACGCCCGACACGAGCGGCTCGCTCCGGCGACAGATCCCCGACGCGCCCCACGGGAGCTTCGCCGTTGCGAACGAGCTGACCGCCGCACGCGGGCGCACCGGGAACGCGTGGGCCGCTCCTCCGGGTGGTGTCTGGTCGTCGACGCTGCTGTATCCGGAGCTATCGCCCGCGCAGGTGGGGCGACTCACTATCGCCGGCGGTGTCGCGACCTGCGAGACGGCCCGCTCGTTCGGGCTCGACGCTCGGCTGAAGTGGCCGAACGACGTGGTCGTCGACCGCGACGGCGACCGCCACAAGCTGGCCGGCGTCCTGACCGAGGCGATCGTCGATGCGGTCCCGGTCATCGGGAAGCCAGTCGGCGACGTGTTCGACGACCCGGACGAGCTGGAGGCGGTCGTGATGGGAATCGGTGTGAACGCCGATCTCGATCCCGACGCGCTCGACACCGACAGGGCCGTGACGACGATACGCGCCGAACGGGGCGGGCCGGTCTCGCGCCAGTCCGTCGCCGCCCGGCTCCACGAGCGCCTGCTCGCCCGGGTCGAGCTGGCCGAGACCGACGGCGGGTTCGCGGACGTGCTCGATAGCTGGCGCGAACACGCGGTCACGCTCGGCGAGCAGGTACGGGTCGAGACGGGAGCCGGCGAAACGGAGACGATCCACGGAACGGCAGTCGACGTGAGCGAGACGGGCGCGCTGCTGGTCGAGACGGACGACAGGACAAGAGAACTGACCGACGGGGAGTGTGAGTCGGTGCGGCGCGTCAGCTAGCGGTTCGCGAGGAACTCCTCGGGATCCTCGACGAACTGCTGATACTCGTCGTCCGAGACGACGAGCACCTCACCGAGCATCGCCGAGTGACCGACGCCACAGTACTCGGCGCAGTAGAGCTGATACCGGTTCCCCTCCGCCTCAGGGCTCAGCTCGGTCGTGATGGTGTTGTACTTTCCGGGCATCGCGTCCTGCTTCAGCCCGAGGTCCGGGATGTGGACGGCGTGGAGCCAGTCGACCGAGGTGACGTGGAGGTACACGGTCCTGTTCGACGGTAGGACGAGGGGCTCGCCGGCGCTGCTGGTCATGGAGACCATCGTCGAGGTGTTACCGTTCTCCATCGTCTCGGTGTAGTTGAACGTCCAGTAGTACTTCTGTGCGGTCACCTCGATCTCCAGCACTTCCTCCTGATCGGCCGGAGACGGGCCGACGGCCCCGGGGTAGTCGTGGGTGACGGCGGGCTCGACCGCGTTCGGGTTCTGTGCGGCCGTGACACCGCCGACCAGCGGGCTTCCGAGCGCGGCGTACGCGGTGACACCGACGAACAGCAGAACGATGGCGGTCGTGACGGTCCACGTGATTTCGAGCCGACGGTTCTCCTGTGTCGGCTTCGGATCGTCGTTGTTACGGTAGCGAACGACGGTGTAGATCAGTATCGCCTCGACCACAACGGTGATGATGGCCGCGACGTAGAGCAGCTCGAGGTTCAGGGAGCTGATGATGCCGATGTTCTCAGACGGCTGTGCCGCGGCCGGTCCGACGGCGACGGCGAGAAGCGCGATGGCCGCCGAGAGAATCCCTGCGACGCGCGTGCGTTTCATGATCGCAGTTGGGAGCGATGCCACATTAACCCCGCGGATGCGGTCTCTCCCCCGAGAAACGCGGAGCATAAGTAGAGTCGAACCCACGTTCCGGCAATGAAGCGGCCGCAGTCCACGACGCTGCTCGCGACGACGGTCGTGGGGGTGTATCTGCTCGTCGTCGCCGGCGCGACGGCGACGATCGCCGACGCAGCCGCGGCCTGTACGTCGTGGCCCGTCTGCGCGCCCTCGTCCGTCGACGCCGTCGTCGCGCTCGGCCACCGTGCCGCCGCGCTCGTCGTCGGTCTCCTGCTCGTCGGCTCGTTCGTCGTCGGCTGGTCCGACGCGTCCCGGCGCGTCAGAGCCGCGCTCCTCGCCGCTGCTACCCTCTATCCGCTCCAGATCGGCATGGGCGCGCTCGTCGTCCGTGTCGGAGCCAGCGGTATCGCCCCCGGACTCCATCTCGGCGTCGCGATCGCCATCTTCACGGCGCTCACCGCCGCGCTCGGCTGGCAGCTCGAAGCCGACACCGGTCGCGAAGACGCCCCCGACGAGCCGTTCGCGGAGAGCGTCGCCGACGTGGAACCGACAGGCTCGACCGTCAGCTTCGACTCCCGTGCCGATCGGATTCGGGCGACGCTGTCGGCGTACTTTCGGCTGATGAAGCCGCGGCTGATGTGGCTGCTCGCGCTGGTCGCCGCGGCGGGGATGGCGCTCGCGGGGGGACCGGACGGGCTGTCGGTTCGAACGATCGTCTTCACGCTCGGCGGCGGCGTCCTCGCGATCGGTGCGTCGGGGACGTTCAACCACCTCCTCGAACGCGATATCGACCGACGGATGAAACGCACCAGCGACCGACCGCTCGCGACCGAACTCGTCCCCGTGCGGAACGCACTCGCGTTCGGCGTCGCGCTCGCGCTCGCCTCGCTGGCGGCGTTTCTTCAGGTGAACGTCTTCGCCGCCACGCTCGGCTTCGTCGCCATCGTCTTCTACTCCGTCATCTACACGCTCGTGTTGAAACCGAACACGGTCCAGAACACGGTCCTCGGTGGGGTCGCCGGTGCGCTCCCGGCGCTCATCGGCTGGGTCGGCGTCACCGGTGAGATCGGGACGCCGGGCGTCGTGCTCGCGATGACTATCTTCCTGTGGACGCCGGCGCACTTCTACAATCTCGCGCTCGCGTACAAGGAGGACTACGCCCGCGGCGGCTTCCCGATGATGCCCGTCGTCAGCGGGGAGACGAAGACGCGCAAACACATCCTCTGGTATCTCACGGCCACGCTCGCGAGCGCCGGTGTGTTGACGGCGGTCAGCGATCTCGGCGTGCTCTACGCGACGACGACAGTCGCGTTCGGTGCACTGTTCTTGGGCATGGTGATCAGACTCCACCGCGAGCGCAGCGAGGACGCGGCGTTCCGTGCGTTCCACGCCTCGAACGCCTATCTCGGTGCGATCCTCTTAGCGATCGTCGTCGACTCCCTCGTGGTATGAGCACGCTCCCGGCCCGACTTCACGAGCGCCGCCCGTCGACGAGGACGCTCGTCTACTGGGCCGCCGTCCTGAACGCACAGCTACTCGTCGTCATCGGCTACGTCATCCTCGTGAGCGGGCCACCGCGGTCGCTCCGTGGGCTTTTCATCCTCGTCATGCCGTGGCTGTGGCTCGACGTCTCGTGGTGGAGCTACCGGAACAGCTCCGTCTCGTCGGTGACGAGTCGCCGTCGTGTCGTCGCCTCCCTCCTCGCAGTCGGCTACTTCCTCGTCCTCTCCGTCGCCGGCGGGCTGCTCCTCCCGGGGATCGGTGCGCGCGCTACGGGCTTCCGGCTCGTCACCTATCAGACCCCGCCGGGATTCGCGCCGGCACTGCTGTACAGCGGTGAACGGCTCGTCGTGAACCTCATTCCGTACAAGCTGGCCGGCTATCTCGCGCTGGCGTGGCTCGTCTACGGGACGCTCGCCGACGCGTCCCGCTCCGTCGGGGCCGGCGTGCTCGGCCTGTTCTCCTGTGTCTCGTGTGTGCTCCCGGTCGTCGCCGGCGTGCTCACGACCGTCACCGGAGCCGCCGGCTTCGCTGCCACCGTCGGCCAGCAGTCGTATCTCCTCTCGACGACCGTCTTCGTCGCGACGGTGCTCCTGCTCCGGTGGCGACCCACGGTGTCTGCTCTCTCGCGGCTCCGTCCGTGACCGGCAGGTGCTTGTCGCCGGCGCACGGATCTCGACCGTGACCCACGTCGAAATCACCTACTGCGTTCCGTGCGGCTATCTCGATCGCGCGCTCGACACCGAGCGTGCGATCCTCCAGAGCTTCGGCCAGTCGCTCGACCGAGTGACGCTCGCCACTGGCGACCACGGCGTCTTCCGCGTCACAATCGACGACGAGCCGATCTGGGATCTCAGCGAGGACGAACACGACGTCGACGAGATCGTCCGTCGGGTTCGCGCAGAGCTGTGACCCGGTCGCGAGCGAGCCGCAGAACGCAACCGCTTAGACGCGTGCGCCGCGACTCTGGGTATGGTTATCAGCGCGTCGAACGTGCGCCGGACGTACGGCGAGACGGTCGCGCTCGACGGCGTCTCGCTCGACATCGACGCCGGCGAGATATACGGTCTCATCGGGCCGAACGGCGCGGGCAAGACGACCCTCGTCCGTGCGCTCACCGGAACGACCGATCCCGACGGCGAGGTGCAGCTACTCGGCACTGACCCGAAACAGGCCGATCCACAGCGACTCGGCCTGCTGCCACAGGAGTTCGCGCCACCGGCCCGCCTGACCGCCCGCGAGGTCGTCGGCTACTACGGCGGGCTCCACGACGAGTCGCGCGACACGGACGAGACGCTCGCCGACGTCGGACTCACTGACAGCGGCGACACGCACTACGAGAACCTGTCTGGTGGGCAGAAACGCCGTGTCTGTGTCGCGACGACGCTCGTGAACGACCCGGACGTGCTCTTCTTGGACGAGCCGACGACGGGGATCGACCCGCAGGGCCGCCGTGACGTGTGGGGTCTCATCGACGCGCTCGCAGACGCCGGCGCGACGGTGCTCGTCACGACCCACTACATGGAGGAGGCCGAACGGCTCTGTGACCGGGTTGGTCTGCTCGCCGCGGGCCGACTCGTCGCCGAGGGACCGCCTGCCGACCTCGTCGCCGAGTACGGCGGTAGCCCGCGCGTCGAGATACGCGCCGACGACACTGCCGAGGCAAGTTCGGTGCTCACCGAGGCGGGGTACGCGTTCGTCCCCGACGAGCGGCGGCTCGTCGTCGATGACGTGGCTCCCGACGAGGTGGGCGAGGTGGCGACGACGCTCACCGACGCCGGGGTGAGCTACGACGGCCTGCTGTGGCGACAGCCCGATCTCGAAGAGGTGTATCTCCAGCTCACCGGACAGACCGTCGGGGCGAGCGGAACACCCCGCGAGGTGGGCGATGAGTAGAGCCGGTCGCATCCGGTCGGTGACCGTCGCTGCCGGCAGGGCGTTCCTCCGTCGACGGACGGCCGTCTTCTTCACGTTCTTCTTCCCGGCCATCATCATCCTCATCTTCGGCGCGGTCGTCCAGACTGCGGGCGGCTCCGGTGGACTGTTCACGGAGCCGCCGGGCTACTACGTTCCCGGCTATCTCGCCGTCGTCGTGCTGTTCACGCCGCTGTCACGCGTCGGGAGCGAGGTGGCTCGCCACCGCGAGGACAACCGGTTCGAGAAGCTGGCGACGACGCCGCTACGCCGATGGGAGTGGCTCGCCGCCCAGACGCTCGTCAACGTCGGGATCATCGGCGTGGCCGCCGCCGGTATCCTCCTGCTCGTGCTCGTCGTCACTGACGCGTCTATCGTCTTCTCGCCGCTACTCGTCCCGTTCGTGGTGCTCGGGGTCGCGCTCTTCTGTGGGCTGGGGGCGATCCTCGGTAGCCTGTCGGACTCCTCCGACGGCGTCATCGCGGCCTCGAACGGCATCGCGCTCCCGCTGTTGTTCCTCTCGGAGACGTTCGTCCCGGCGTCGCTGCTCCCGGCGTGGCTCCCGCTGTGGCTGTCGCCGTTGACGTACTTCTCCCGGGGCGTCCGCGCGGTCACCTACCAGCCATCGGAGACACTCGCCACGTCACAGGTTCCCGGCGGACTGGGACTCGTCGAGTCGGACCTTCTCGTGCTCGCCGTTCTGACGCTCGCCTTCTTCATCGTCGGGGCCGTGACGCTTCCGCGCACCGACTGAGAAACCGTTTTGACCGTTCGCGGGCGAACTGCGCCATGCAGCTCTCGTCGCTCCCCGACCGACCGTTCGAACTCGCGGAACTGCGCGAACTCAACGAGAGCGGCCGGTTTCGCGCTGTCTTCCCCGCCGGCGTCTTCGATTTCGATGGGAGCGACGCCAAGCTCGTTCCCGCCGCTGTGCTCGTCACGCCGGGCGACGGGAGCGAGGGCGAGAGCAGTGACGGACACGAGAGCGAGGGCGGGAACGTCGTCGCCGTCGGCTACGACTTCGAGGCGGGCTGGCAGCGGATTTCGAGCGAGCCAGCTGGTGATCAGGTACAGGAGCAGGTCGAGCTGGCGGCGACGGAACTCAGAGCGTGGGCCGCGGAGACGGACCAGCGGTGGGCGATGTCGGACGGTGCGACGGCGCTCGCCGAGCACGTGGGCGCGCTCGACGAGTGAGTCAGGCCGGGACGAACTCGAAGCCGTAGACGTGGTTCAACAGGACGTACGCCAACACGCCGAGCGTGAGCGAGACGGTCCAGACGGCGACGGTGACGCGGCCGACGCGCCGGTGGGCTGTCTGTCGGATCTCTTCGATACTGTGGCTCAGCCCGACGGTGATGTTGTACAGGACGAGCGGGACCGACAGCGCCGAGAGAACGATGTGGATGCCCAACATCGCCAGATAGAGGTAGTACGGGAGCTGCGGACCGACGAACTCCTTGCGACCGCCGCCCCCCGTCTTGAGCAGATACAGCACGAGAAAGAGCATGATGAGAGCGAACGAGGCGATCATCAGCCGACGGTGGCGCTCGACGTTCCCCTGTCGGATCTGATACCAGCCGGTGACGAGACAGCAGACCGCGACGGTGTTGACGAGCGCGATCGCGTGCGAGAGCAGATTCACCGTCTCCAGTCCGATTGTCGGGTAGATCGGCAGTCCGACGTAGAGCGTTCCGATGACGAGGACGTAGCCGACGACGCTGAGCACGGCGACCACACCGAGGGGATGGCGCTTCACGAGGGAGCTGTCCGCGAGAGTCATGTCCCGCGTTTGGTCGCCGGCGTAGGTAGCGGTTGCGCTTCCCGAACAAGTGGCGTTGGGTTCGCACAACCCTGTTGATACGGGTCAGACGCTCCGAAACTGTCAAACCGTCCGGGCGTGCAATCGATAGCATGAGCACACAGGACTCCGAGGACCAGACGATCCGCTGTCTGGTCGCGAAGGTGGGTCTCGACGGCCACGACCGCGGCGCACACGTCATCGCACGGGCGTTCCGCGATGCCGGCTTCGAGGTCGTCTACTCCGGACTCCACAAATCCCCCGACGAGATCGTTCAGGCCGCCGTTCAGGAAGACGTCGACGTCCTCGGCATCTCGATCCTCTCGGGGGCACACAACACGCTCGTTCCGAAGATTGCCGAGGGACTGGAGTCGTACGACGCGTTCGAGGATACACTCGTGCTCGTCGGCGGTATCGTTCCCGACGACGACCGCGAGGAGCTGTACGAGATGGGCGTCGACGGTATCTTCGGGCCCGGCTCGTCGATGGGAGAGACCATCGAGTTCGTCCGCGAGAACGCCCCCGAGCGATGAGGGAGCTGGTCGAACAGCTGCTCGCCGGCAAACACCGCGCGCTGGCTCGCGTTATCTCGAAGATCGAGGACCGGTCGCCCGGCTACCGCGATCTCGTGAGCGATCTCCACCCGCACACGGGGAACGCGACGATCGTCGGGATCACCGGCTCTCCCGGCGCTGGCAAGTCGACGCTCGTCGATAAGATGGCCGAGACGTACCGCGAGCGCGGGGAGACGGTCGGTGTCATCGCGATCGATCCCTCCTCTCCCTACTCCGGCGGTGCGGTGTTGGGCGACCGCATCCGGATGGCCTCGACCATCGGCGATATGGACGTGTTCTTCCGATCGATGTCCGCCCGGGGCACGCTCGGCGGGCTCTCGACGGCGACGACGGACGCGGTGAAGGCGCTCGACGCCTTCGGGAAAGACCGGATCATCATCGAGACCGTCGGCGCCGGACAGAACGAGGTCGACATCGTCGGGACGGCAGACACCATCGCCGTGCTCGTGCCGCCCTCCTCCGGTGACGACGTGCAGATGCTGAAGGCCGGGATCCTCGAAATCGGTGACGTGTTCGTCGTCAACAAGGCGGATCTCGACGGCGCAGACCGCACGGTTCAGGAGCTCAGGGAGATGGTCCACATGCGGGACGCCTCGCCGCTCGCCGGAACGGCCGGCCACCACGGCGTCGATTCCGGGTCGGCTGGTGAGAGGGATCCCGAGACCGACGACTCTGACGATGAGGCGTGGACGCCACCGATCGTCGAGACGGTTGCAAAGACCGGCGAGGGGGTCGAGCCGTTCCTCGAAACGCTCGTCGATCACCGCGCGTGGCTCGAATCGTCGGGAGAGCTCGATAGCCAGCGGCGCGAGCGCTACGAGGAGGAAGTGCGTCGGCTCCTCCGCGAGGGGGCGGGCGAGCTGGTCCGCGCCGAGATCGACCGACACGGTGGACTCGACGGATACGTCGAGGCAATCGCCGCGAAGGAGACCGACCCGTACGTCGTTACTGAGGAGCTGCTCGCCCCGCTGCGGGGCACAGTTGACGACTGATCGGTTCGCTCACGACAGCCGGTCGTGCTCGACTTTCGTGCACCTGTCCTGAACGAATCGACGACCGGAATCGGTAACGCGCTCGCCCGCCTCGCTGTCGCGGATGCCGAGCTGGAGCCACACGGTCGCGATGTCCTCGCGGGCGAGCACCTCATCGACGATACCGGCCACCTCCTCGCTCGGTCGGAACACGTCCACGAGATCGATCGCCTCGGCCACGTCGCTCAGTGAGTCGTCGGCCGGCTCACCGAGTACTTCGTCTGCCATCGGATTGACGGGAACGATCTCGTAGCCGTGTTCTCGGAGATAGCTCGGAACGTCGTGGGCCGCCTTGCCGGGCGTGGTCGAACAGCCCACGACCGCGATCGTCTCCGCGTCGAGTGCGGCTCGAAGCGCCGCATCGTCGGTCGTCGCCATACTCGATACGGCACGTCGTGTGCACAAAAACGTCCGTGCTGTACACTCCCCTGCGACCGGAGCCTACGTGAACCGACCGAGGATGAACGCACCGGCGGCGAGCAGCTGGCCGTACTTCAGCCACAGCTGGCCTCGCGTCGGATCGGTGAACCCCCAGTAGCCGGCCGTCAGCATCAGGAGATCCGGCACTGCGACGGCGACGAGATACGCGACGCCGAACCCCGACAGCAGATACGGGAGGGGACTGCCGGCGATCCCGACGAGCAACGCCGCCATCGCGACTTGGAGCGCGCGCCGCTCGCCGATCGCAATCGGGAGCGTGTTCAGCCCCTTCTCTCTGTCCCCGTCGATATCCTCGACGTCCTTGATTATCTCCCGTGCGAACGTCGCCAGTGCGGCGAGCGCGGCGAGCACAACGACGGGTCCTACCTCCCCCCCGACCGCCGTCCCTCCGAACAGAAACGTCGAGCCGCCGAGCCCGCCGACGACGACGTTACCGACGCCCGGTAGTCCCTTGAACAGCTTCGTGTACGCGACGAGCGCGACGAGGTTCACGACTGCAATTGCGACCGCCACGCCGAACTGGACGGCCGCGAACGCGAGCGTCTCGCTCGGCGTCACCGCACCGCGAGGAATCGGCCGCCCCGGCTGGTTGATCGCGTCGATCTCCCGATCGAAGTAGTCGTTGATCGCGTTGCCGGCTCCGACGGCGAGCATCGTCGCGAGCACGGCGGCGGCCGCGCGAACGGGCGCACTCGCGTCGACGAACAGCCCCGCTGTCGTCGCGGTCCCGGCGACGAGCGCACCGATCGCCGTGAGCAGTCCTGACGTGAGCGCGTTCCCGGGACGCGTTAGCTCGATGAGTCCGCGAGCCCGCTCCATGCGTGTCTCTCCGTCGGTGCGAGTATGAACGCGTCGGTCCGACGAGTTCGATGGAAGGGCTTTTGAGTACAACCGGGCTACGGATTGGTGAGGGCCCTTAGCTCAGCCCGGACAGAGTGCGTGGCTTCGGACCACGTTGCCGGGGGTTCAAATCCCTCAGGGCTCGCTCCTTCCTCGCTTCGCTCGTCAGTCACGACCCCTGCGTAGTTCGCGAAGCCTTCGGCTTCGCTCACTCCCTCAGGGCTCGCTCCTCCGAGAAACGCACGTGAGCAAGAGCGACGCCCACGGGGTTTGAAGCAGGGAAGACGTGTGCACCGACGTGAGTACGTCTGGCCGTAGTTCAGACCGCTTGAGCCTCGTCGTTTTACCGCTCACTCTGTGTCGCTCACTCCCTCAGGGCTCGCTTCTCTGAGGAACGCAAGTGACGAGGAGTGCGAGCCGCGCGATTTGAAGCAGGGAAGACGCGCGCAACGAAGTGAGCACGTCCGACCGTGGTTCAGATCGCTTGAGGATCGTCGTCTCACCTGTTCGTCTCGAACTCCTCGCGCGAGATCGTGTACCGGACCATGTCGTACCCCTCGCCCTCGGGTCCAGTGGCGTGCTGTCGCAACAGCCCCTCACGGCGACCGCCGAACCGCTCGACGTACTTGCCGATAGCGCGCTCGGACTGCTCGTTCTCCGGCAGATGTTCGACGGCGACCATCGCCAGATCGAGCCGGTCGAAGGCGAGTTCGATGAGCCGCGCCGCGCGTTCGCCCGAATACCCCCTGCCCCACGCCGGCTTCCGGAGCCACGTGCCGAGCGTTCCCAGCTCGCGGTCCCAGTCGACGCTCAGCCCGCCCATGCCGACGAACTCGCCCGCGAGATCGCCCTCGGTCGCGTAGAGCGCGTACTGGCTCGCCGTGTCGTTCGCGAACTGCTCGCCCGCCATCTCGATGAACTCGGCGGACTCCTTGGGCGTCTCGTGTGGGTCCCACGCCACGTAGCGGGTGATCTCGTCGATCGCCGGTGCGTCCTCGCTGACGTGCTCGTAGAACTCCAGCGGGTCGAACGTCTCCGGGCGGAGCGCCTCGTAGCGGAGGCGGTCGGACTCCAGCGTCTCGGGAAACAGCGACATACCGGTCGGGCGAGCCGACGAGTGTAAAAGGATTTGCTGCCGTGGTATTTGCTGACAAGACGACGCTCCGGAACAGCTAAACGCGTCTCACACCGAGAGTCTCGCATGGACTGGACCGAAAAGTATCGCCCGTCGACGCTCTCTGAGGTCCGGGGGAACGACTCCGCACGCGACGACCTGAAGGAGTGGGCGGAGACGTGGGAGGAGCACCGGGAGGCGGTCATCATCCACGGCTCGCCCGGCGTCGGGAAGACGAGCGCCGCTCACGCGCTCGCCAGCGACATGAACTGGCCCGTCATCGAGCTCAACGCCTCCGATCAGCGCACCGGCGACGCCATCGACCGAGTGGCCGGGGAAGCCGCCAAGTCCAGCACGCTCACGCAGGCGAGCGAGGGCACGCCGGGGCGACGGCTCGTCGTCATGGACGAGGCCGACAACATCCACGGCACGTACGACCGCGGGGGTGCACGCGCCGTCACCCGCATCGTGAAAGCGAGCAGCCAGCCGATGGTGCTCATCGCGAACGAGTTCTACGAGATGTCACGCGGGCTTCGCAACGCTTGTCAGACCATCGAGTTCCGCGACGTGTCCGCCCGCTCGATCGTCCCCGTGCTCCGTGATCTCTGCCGGAAGGAGGCGACTGAGTTCGAAGAGAGCGCGCTCGAACGCGTCGCCGAGCAGAACAGCGGTGACCTCCGGGGCGCGGTGAAGGATCTGCAGGCGATCGCCGACGGGCGCGACGCGATCACCACCGAGGACGTGACGAGCGGCGAGCGCGACACGACGCGAGGTATCTTCGAGTTCCTCGATTCGGTGCTCAAGGAGGACGATCCGCAGGACGCGCTGTATCTCACCTACGACGTTGACGAGACGCCCGACGACCTGCTCCTGTGGGCAGAGGACAAGGTGTCGAAGGTGTACGACGCCGGCGAGCTGGCTCGCGCGTACGATCACCTCGCGCGAGCCGACCGCTGGCTCGGTCGCGTCCGTGCGACACAGAACTACAGCTACTGGCGGTACGCGACCGATAACGTCGCCGCGGGGGTCGCCGCCGCACGCGACGAGACGCGCGGCGGGTGGACGCGCTACGGCGGCGCACCCTACCGCTCGTCGAAGGACAAGACCCGCGACGAGGTCGCGACACAGGTCGCACAGGTCGCCGGCGTCTCCACCGCGACCGCTCGCCGCGATATCGTCCCGTTCTTGGCCGTGATGACCCACCACTGCACGAACCGCGAGCTGACGGTTCGGATGGCCGCCCGCTACGATCTCTCCGAGACCGAGGTCGCCTTCGTCACCGGCTCCGGTGAGTCGACGAACAAGGTGGAGTCGATCGTCGAGGACGCGGCGCGGCTACGCAGCGAGGCCGCCGAGGAGCACGGCGGCGACCTGTTCATGGAACGCGTCGAGGACGCGGCGAGCGAGAGCGAGACGGCGCAGTCGGAGACCGGGAGCGTCGAAGCCGTCGCGGACGACGTGCTCGCAGACGAAGCCGAGCCGACCGAGACCCCGACCGAGTCGGACGACGACTCCCAGTCCGGGCTCTCCGATTTCATGTGATCAGAGCAGCCGCTGGAGGAACTGCTTCGCGCGCTCGGTACGCGGGTTCGTGAACAGCCGCTCCGGTTCGTCCTGTTCGACGATGGTCCCGTCGGCCATCAGCACGATCCGGTCGCCCACCTCGCGGGCGAACTCCATCTCGTGGGTGACGACGAGCATCGTCATCCCATCCGTCGCGAGATCGCGCATCACGCCGAGCACGTCGCCGACGAGCTCGGGATCGAGCGCGCTCGTCACCTCGTCGAACAGCATGACCTCCGGCTCCATCGCCAGCGCGCGAGCGATGGCGACGCGCTGCTGTTGGCCGCCCGAAAGCTCGTTCGGGTAGGAGTCGCCCTGTCCCGTCAGCCCGACCCGGTCCAGTAGCTCGCTCGCCAGCTCCTCGCCCTCGGTCGCGGAGAGATCACGGACCTTTCGCGGGCCGATGGTGATGTTCTCGCGAGCGGTCATATGCGGGAACAGGTTGAACGACTGGAACACCATCCCCACCCGCTGGCGGATCCGGTTGATATCCGCGTCCGGAGCGGTGACCGACTGACCGGCGATACGGACCGCTCCCTGCTGTATCTCTTCGAGCCGGTTCACGCATCGCAACAGGGTGGACTTGCCGGAGCCGGACGGGCCGATGACGACGACCACCTCGGTCTCGTCGATCGCGGCGTCGATGCCCCGGAGGACGTGCGTTTCGCCGAAGTACTTGTGCACGTCGTCGAACTCCACGAGTCCCGCACGGCTCACGAGCCGCCACCTCCGCGTCTGCTGAACATCCCGGCGAGCGCCGAGAGGCTCCCGTCTCTTCCCGGATCGCCGCGCCGCTCGGCGGCGTTCACCAGCTGGCTCATCGACATCGTGATGACGAGATAGAACAGACAGACCCAGATGAGCGGCGTCCACGGCTGGAACGTCGTCGAGTTCACGTCGCGGAAGACGGTCATCAGCTCCGGAACGGCGATCACGGTCAACAGCGACGTGTCCTTCACGAGGATGATCTGATCGTTACCGATGGCGGCGAGCGCGTTCCGCAGCGCCTGCGGGAAGACGACCTGCCGCAGCGCCATCACGCGCGACATCCCAAGCGAGCGTGCCCCCTCCATCTGTCCGTCGGGGACGGCGTCGATGCCGCCGCGGATCGCCTCCCCGACGTACGCGCTGTGGTTCAGCGTCAGGCCGATGATCGCTGCCGGGATCTCCCAGTTCGGGATCGGAAAGCCCGCACCGCCCCACAGTCCGGGGATGCCGAAGTAGATGACGAACAGCTGAAACAGCAGCGGCGTCCCGCGGAAGAACTCGACGTACCCCTTCGTGATACGGCTCGTGATCGGTGAGGTCGAGATCCGACCGAGACCGATGAACATTCCCAGCAGGATCGAGAGCACGCTCGCCGCGATGACGATACCGAGCACGCGAACGAACGCGTCGACGAACCGCGGGAAGATCGTCTCGAGCAGGCCGAAATCGACACGCGTCGAGACGATGATGGTGACGATTCCGGCCACGACGACGAGGAAGCCGATCGCGACGGCCTCGCCCACGCGACGGACGAGTCCGTCACGCATCAACAGCCCGGTGGACGTGCCGGTTGTCTCTGTGTTAGCCATGAGTCCAGTGCGATCGCCGTCTCAGAAGTACGACGAGTAGATCTCGTCGTACGTTCCGTCCTCCTGAATCGTCGCCAGTGCGTCGTTGACCTCCTCGCGGAACTCGTCGTCGTCCTGTCGGAAGGCGATCCCGTACTGCTCGACCGTGAGGGTGAGATACGGCGGCGCGTCCTCCTCCTGTGCGGCGGCCTCGCCGTCGCCTTCGACGAACCGGATCTCGTCGCTGTTCTCCTCTTGGAAGTCCCCGTTGACGGTGTTGTCGTTGATCGCGGCGACCGCCTGATTGTTCAGCAGGGCGTTGAACGCGCCGGCGACCTGATCGTAGCTCTTGATCGTCAGATCGCCGTCGAACTCCGACTGCAGACTCTCTGCGGCTCCCTCGCCGGTCGTCCCCTTCTGGACGGCGACGGTCTCCCCGCGGAGGTCCTCCTTGCTCGTGATGTTGGAGTCCTGCTTGACGACGACCGTCTGGTACGCC
Source organism: Halobacteriales archaeon QH_7_65_31 (assembly GCA_003021785.1). GTDB lineage: Archaea > Halobacteriota > Halobacteria > Halobacteriales > Haloarculaceae > Halosegnis. The sequence continues at coordinate 154,587 of PXQU01000016.1, forward strand.
GTGAAGTACGGGTCCGAGAAGTCAACCTGCTCGGCGCGATCGTCGCTGATCGTCATCGCCGACATGATGACGCGGAAGTTGTTGTTGTTGAGCGACGGGATGATGCCGTCGAAGCCGGTTCGCTTGAACTCGGAGCTCATACCGAGCTGATCGTCGAACACGGCGCGTGCGATGTCGACGTCGAAGCCCGTCAGCTCCCCCTCGTCCGTCTCGAACTCGAAGGGCGGATACGGGATATCCGAGCCGATCGTGACCGTGTCGCTTCCGCCGCCGCTACAGCCGGCGAGCGCGACCGCGCCCGCCGCACCGACTGCGCCGACGTACTGGCGTCGGCTCATGCTCGTGTCATCCATTGTCGTATGCTACTGGCACGGACTCCGGTTTCAACGTTTCGGCCGCTATACCCGCGAATTTCGCGGGAACCGATAGCCGTCGCCGTCAGCACTCCGGCGCAATCGGTCCTATCCTCGTGCTCTGACCCCGGCCGATCATCTCGCTTTCGAGTAGCCGAGGCTTACTCTTCTGCTTCCGCCTCCTGTGCATCGACGACCGCGACGCCGGCCAGATTCACGATGTCCTTCACCTCGTCGCCGCGCTGGAGCACGTGCACGGGCTTGTCCATCCCGACGAGCATCGGGCCGATGGCCTCCGCGCCGCCGAGTCGCTGGAGCAGCTTGTAGGCGATGTTGCCGGCCTCCAGATTCGGGAAGACTAACACGTTCGCCGGCTCCTCCAGCTCCGAGAAGTCGTAGGTGTCTTCGAGCATCTCGCTGACGACGGCGGTGTCGGCCTGCATCTCCCCGTCCACCGGGAAGTCGACATCCGGATCGGCTCGGAGTGCGTCTGCCGCGTCGCGGATCTTCGCCGTCCCCTCGTTGCGGACGGAGCCGAAATCGGAGTACGACAGCAGCGCGGCGCGCGGCTCGACGTTGAACCGCTTGGCCAGCTCGGCGGTCTGTTTCGTCACCGCTTCGAGGACGCCCGTATCGGGGTCCTGATTCACCGTCGTGTCCGCACAGAAGATGACCCGGTCTTTGAACGTGAGCATGTAGACGCCGGCGGCGTACTCCGCGTTATCGGCCGTTCCGACGACCTGCAGGGGTGCGCGTAGCGCCTCCGGGTAATGGTGCATCAGCCCCGTGAGCATGGCGTCAGCGTCGCCCATCTCGACCATCGTACTGCCGAGGTGGTTCCCTTCGCTGATCAGCTCACCGGCCTCCCGTCTGGTGATACCCTTCCGCTTGCGAAGCTCGTGGAGCCGGTCGGCGTACGGCGCGAGATCGTGCTCGTCGGGATCGACGATCTCGGGATCGAACTCCAGCCCGAGATCGGCGGCGGTGCGGCGGATCTCGTCGCCGTCGCCGATGAGCACCGGCTCCGCGATCCCCTGTTCGAGGAGCTGATACGCCGCGCGAATGATCTTCTCGTTGCCACCCTCCGCGAGGACGACCCGCTTGGGATCGGCCTTCGCCTTGTTGAGGACGACGCGCATCATCTCGCGGCCCTTGCCGAGTCGCGCCTCCAGCTGCTCGTCGTAGCTGTCGATGTCCAGCTCCTGTCTGGCCGCGCCAGACTCGATTGCCGCCTCTGCGACGGCGGGGGCGACCTCAAACAGGACGCGGGGGTCCAGCGGCTTCGGAATCACGTAGTCCGGGCCGTACTGGAGCGGCTCGTCGCCGTACGCCTTCACGACCGCATCCGGAACGTCCTGTCGAGCGAGGTCGGCAAGCGCCTCGGCGGCAGCACGTTTCATCGGCTCGTTGATATCGGTCGCGCGCACGTCGAGCGCGCCACGGAACAGGAACGGGAAGCCGAGCACGTTGTTCACCTGATTCGGATAATCAGAGCGGCCCGTCGCCATGATGACGGTATCGTCTCTCGCCGCTTTGGCCTCCTCGTAGCCGATCTCAGGGTCGGGATTCGCCATCGCGAACACGGCGGGGTTCTCGCCCATCGACCGGACCATCTCCTGTGAGACGATCCCGCCGACCGAGAGACCGACGAACACGTCGGCCCCGCTCATCGCGTCTGCGAGATTCGACGCGTCGGTGTCGGTCGCGAACTCCTGTTTGTACTCGTTCACGTCCTCGCGCGCCGTCGTGATCGGTCCCGAGGAGTCACACATGACGATGTTCTCCTCGCTCGCGCCCAGCGAGACGTAGAACCGAGCCGTTGCAATAGCCGACGCGCCCGCCCCCGAGAAGACGATGTCCAGCTCCGAGATGTCCTTCCCGGTCACGTCACAGACGTTCAACAGGGCGGCCCCGGAGATGATGGCGGTCCCGTGCTGGTCGTCGTGGAAGACGGGGATGTCCATCCGCTCGCGGAGCTGTTCTTCGATCTCGAAACACTCCGGCGCGGAGATGTCCTCCAGATTGATGCCGCCGAACGTTGGCTCCATCGCCGCGACGCTCGTGATGATGTCCTCCGGCTCGGTCTGGTCCAGCTCGATATCGAACACGTCGATGTCGGCGAACCGCTTGAACAGGACGCCTTTCCCCTCCATCACCGGCTTCGACGCCTGTGCGCCGATATCGCCGAGTCCGAGCACGGCGCTCCCGTTCGAGACGACACCGACCATGTTCCCCTTCGCGGTGTACCGGAAGGCGTCGTCGTCGTTCGCGGCGATGCGGTTACACGGCGCGGCGACGCCCGGGGAGTAGGCCAGCGAGAGATCCCGCTGTGTGTTCGTCGGCTTCGTCGTCGAGATCTCCAGCTTGCCCGGCGGCTCCGTCTCGTGATACTCCAGTGCGTCCTCGTCTAATCCCATGTCACTCACCCGCCTGCGGATGATAAAAAGCCACCCGAAGCGCGATTCGTCAATCGTCGAAACTCGTCGAGCGCGCCGATTAAGTCCGCCCAGTCCCGACTCCAGATATGCGATTCCGGAGACTCGCTGCAGGGACGGCGGCTCTCGTCGGCGTGACGATGGTACTCGGTATCTTCATCGCGGCGACGGGGAACGGACTCACCTGTCAACAGCAGTGGCCGCTGTGTGACGGCCCGCTCGGCGGGCTGTTCCCGGCGAACTGGCCGAGCTTCGTCGAGTGGATCCACCGGTTCGTCGCGGGCGCGACCGGGCTGCCGGTACTCGCGACGGCGATCCAGTCGTGGCGAACCGACCGGTCGCGCCGCGTTCGCGCCGCCAGCACCGCCGTGCTCGCGATCCTCCCCGTGCAGATCGTCCTCGGCGCGTTGACGGTGACGCAGTACGGGATCGCGGTGCTGTTCGTCCACTTCGCGACGCCCGTGCTCCTGTTCACGCTCTCGGTGCTGACGGCGGCGTGGGCGTACGAGCCGACGGTCTCGACGACCGCCGGTCGCTACGCCGCGCTGTTCGCGCTCCCGCTGCTCCCGCTCGCGACCCTGCTCTCGCCGCGCTTCCTCGTCACGTTCACCCCGCCGATACAGGTGGCGTACAACGGACTACTGCTCGCTGCACTCGCCGGACTGCTGCTCGCTGCGGTCTGGACGGCAGACGGACGCGCCACCCGGTTCACCACCGTCGGCTCGCTGCTCTCGGCCGCGATCCTCATCGCCGGGCGTCGGACCTACGGCGATCTCGTCGTTTATCTCGTCGTCGCCGGACTGCTCGTCGTCTTCTGCTGTGCGCTGCTCGCTGCTCGCGTCGACGGGACCGACGACCCGACACAGCGGCTCACCGAGACGAGCTGAGCGTCGAGAGGCTGGTCGGCCCGACGAGCATCATGCGTCCCTCTCCCACGCCGCGACGACGCCCAGCGTTTATGTCCCTGCTCGCCGTCCTTTGTGTATGACAGAGCCGCTTTCCGCAGACGAGATCGAGACGCAGCTTCCCGACGGCTGGCAGCGCGACGGCGACGAGATACTCCGACAGTTCGAGTTCGACAGCTATCTCGCGGGCGTCGGCTTCGCCGCCGGTGCTGGCGGGCTCGCCGAGGAGGCGTTCCACCACCCGACCATCGGTATCGAGTGGCGCGAGGTCGAGGTCCGGCTCACGACCCACGACGCCGGCGGCATCACCGAGAAGGATATCGATCTCGCACAGCGGCTGAACGAGCTGCACGGGTAACCGTCCACTCGAAACCGGCTTATCGCTCGACGCACAATCGCGACCGTGCGGCGATGACGACACCGATACCCCCGCTCTGAGCCCCTTGTGACGACGGTGACACCCGAGCCGCACGCTCGATCCGCGCCGACGCAAGACACTTAGCTCCGAGCGCGTAGCCTCGGTATGCTCGACGCCGCCGACTACGACTACTGGCTGCTCGATCTCGACGGCACGCTCGTCGACGTGGAGGAGGGGTATATCCACGACGTGTTCGACGCCGTCGGCGACCGGCTCGGCTACGACTTCTCACAGGAGCAGGCGCAGATCCTCTGGCACGGGCTCGGTGGCTTCCGCAACGACCAGCTCGCCCGCTGGAACATCGACCCGGAGTCGTTCTGGGCGGCGTTTCACGCCGTCGAGGACGGCCAGCGGCGCGCACGGCACACGTTCCTGTACCCCGACGCCGAGCGGTTCGCCGAGCACGACGGCCCGCTGGGTCTCATCACTCACTCCCAGCCGGCGCTCGCCCGTCCGACCCTCGAGTATCTCGGCATCCGCGACTGGTTCGACACCGTTCTCTGCTGTTCTGACGATATCGGCTGGAAACCCGACCCGGAACCCGTCGAGCGCGTTCTCGCTGACCTCGACGTGGACACCGACGACAGCGGCATCCTCGCCGGTGACGGGATGACCGATATCGGTGCGGCGTGGAACGCGGGTCTCGATGGCGTTCACGTCGAACGCCACGGCCACGACCGCCGCGAGATGTGCGTACGTGGGGACTACCGCGTCTCCGACTTCGACGAGCTGTTCGGCGCGTCGATCAGCTCGTAGCCCGCCAGCCCGTCGAAGGCCGTCTCCCAACCTGCCGTCTTCAGTCGCCCGATACCTGCCTTCTCCGCTCGCGTCGGATTCACGGCGAGCCGGAGCCGTTGCTCACCGAGTGAGACGAATCCGAGACCCAACTGCTCGGCTGTAGCCCGGAGGGCGACCCCCACGTCAGCACGGCCAGCAGCCACCCGTCGTGCCGGCGATTCGACTCCCGGCCCTGTGACGCCCGTCGGGCTGTCTGTCACTGCGTCGAACGCCGCTCGCAGACCGGTTCCAGACGCCTGCACCACGAGACGCAGATCGTCGGAAAGCGAGTCGAGCCCCGTCACACCGTCGGGGTTCTCCTTCGGAACGACCAGCCCCCACTCCCGCGTCCACGCACCGATGGTCTCAGCCGCGACTCCGTCCCCGTCGGTCACGACGAGGAAATCAGGTACGTCGTCACCGAGCCACGACCGCGCCTCTCGCTCGCCCACGGACAGATACCGTGGCGGACGCGTCCCACCGACGGTATCGAGCAGTCGCGACACGCCCGGGCCACTGCTCCCCATCCCGAGCAGGTCGGGCGGCCGTACGTCCGGTGAGAACAGCTCGACGGTGACGGACTCACCGCTGGCGAGATACCGGGTCTCGGGAGCCATCGCGACCACGCCGTCGGCGTCGGTCAGTGAGGTCGTCGCCCCTGACCCCTTGTCCACGGGATAGACGAGCCGGGTTCCGTCACCGTCGGTCGTGATACCGACCGGGATATACCGAAGCCGCCCCGACTCGAACCGCTCCTCGACGGCCATCTCGCCGTCGATGGTTGCACCTTCGGGTTCGGGAACGCCGGCAGCCGCACGGATCGCCGGCGCGACGAACACCCGGAACGTCGTCAGCGCGCTCACCGGATAGCCCGGGAGGCCGACGTAGGCCCCGTCGCCGATCTCGCCGACGAGCAGCGGCTTGCCCGGCTTGACAGCGACTCCGTGAACAAGCAGTTCACCCCGCTCCTCGATGACCTGATACACCACGTCGACGGCGCTCGCGGAGGTAGATCCCGACGAAAGCACGAGATCACACTCCTCGCTCGCCCGTTCGAGCAGCTCGGCCATCGCGTCGAAGTCGTCGCCGACGTGGGGGTAGCGTCTCGGCTCGCCGCCGGCCTCCGTTACCGCCGCGGCGATCGTCGGCGTGTTCACGTCGTGTATCTGTCCCGACTCGCTATCGACCGTCTCCGCGACCGGCACGAGTTCGTCACCTGTCGAGATGATGCCGACGGTCGGCGCGGCACGGACCGAGACCGAACTGACACCGACCGCGGCCAGCAGTCCGATTTCGCGTACGGTGAGTCGTGTCCCTGCTGGCAGGGCGCGTTCGCCAGCCGCGATATCCGCGCCGGCGGACATCCGTCCGGCTCCCGGCGTCACTGCCGTCTCGATGCGCCGTCCGTCGGCTCCCGACCGCGTCTGCTCGACCATCACGACGGCGTCGGCTCCCGGCGGCACGACCGCGCCCGTCGATATCTGGACGCACTCGCCCGGCTCGACGGCGATATCTGGTTTCTCCCCGGCGTGGACGGTCCCAGTGACCGGGAGCGTGACGGGGTTCGTCTCACTCGCACCGGCCGTATCCGCCGCTCGGACGGCGTACCCATCGACGCTCGCACGATCGAACCCCGGCACGTCGATCGGGGCGTCGAGCCGCTCCGCGAGCACGCGCCCCCGAGCCTCTGTCAGCGGGACGGTCTCGGCTCCGGCGTCGATCTCTAACTCCGCGACGATGTCGTGAACCGCCTCCGGCGGGGTGAGCGTCCGGAACTGCTTGCGGTCGCTCACACCGACCACCGTTCGACGGCGACGGTCTCGCCGCTATCGATCCCCTCGCTCGCTTCAGGCACGGCGACCCAGCCGTCGGCCGCCGTGACCGTCGACCACTGCGTCGGTGCGCCCGCCGCGATCGGCGTCGCCGTCTGCTCGTCCTCGGAGAGCCGCACCCGGGCGAAGGTCCGTTCCCCGGGCGTCGACGGGAGCTTTCCGTCCAGCTCCGTCTCGGTCATCGGGATCGGTGGGAGGCTCCCACCGCCCGCTCGTTCGAGTGCGGGCCGTACGAGCTGTGTCGCGGCGACCAGACTCCCGACGACCGTCCCCGGTACGGAGAGGACGGGCGTCCCCTCGACGACGCCGATCGTCGTCACCCGTCCGGGACTGATCGCGACACCACGAACTCGTCGGTCGCCGAGATCGTTGAGGACAGAGGTGACGACCGGATCTCCGGCGGCCTCGGTCCCGCCGACGGTGACGACGACATCGCGCGTCAGGTCGCGCTGGAGCGCCGGGCGAACGGCGCGCGGCTCGGGCGCGACGGGATCGCGCGGTTCCGGCCGTCCCCCCCATCGCCCGACGAGTCCGGCGAGCGTTCGCCCCGGAGCGGTGACGCGCTCCGATCGCCCGACCGGGACGATACCGACGGTCGGCTCGGCGAAACAGCTGACCCGGCCGTGACCCGCGGTCGCGAGTGCTCCCAGCGCTGCGGGCGTCAGTCGCGTCCCGGTCGGATACAGCAGCTCGCCCGCGTCGATATCACTCCCGACCGTCGCAATGTGTGCGCCCTCGGCGACGGCCGTCGTGACGGCCACCGCGTCCTCGGTTCGCTCGACGGCGTCGCTCGGCACGACCGCGGTCGCGCGCTCCGGGAGCGGTTCACCGGCGGTCACTCGGATCGCCTCGTCTGCCGCCGGTGAGCCGGTCGTCTCGCGTAGCCGAACCGGTGTGCGCTCGCTCGCGTCGTAGGTCGCACTCGCGTTGACAGCCACGCCGGTCGTCGTCGCCCGCCGCTCCGGTGGAACCGGCTCCTCAGCGTAGCTGTCGTGCGCGAGCACACGCCCAGTGGCCCGTGCGAGCGGTAGCGTCGCCGTCTCCGTCGGTGACGGAACGATCTCGGCGAGCACGCGTCGCGTCTCGGCCGCCGACGCGGTGTGTTTGATACCCGAATCGTGCATGCCGACACACGGGGCGGCCGGTAGAAAAGTCGCTCGCGCTACCCGAGCGTCGCCTCGGTGTCGATACCGTACACCGCTGCTGGCGTCTCGACGTGTGCCCGCCGCATCGCGTCGTCGTAGCCCGCCTCGCGGAGCCACGTCACGCGCCGCGGAACCGTCTTCGGGCCAAGCACCATCCCCGGTCGATCGGGGTCGTCGATGAAGTCCGTTTCCATGAGGAACGGCTCGCCCGACTCCGCGGCGGCTTCGAGCGCCTCTTTTCGTCCGATGACGCTCGGTGTCGCGCCGTCGGTCGGTCCCTCGGCGTAGTGTTTGACGACGCGCTCGGCCGGGAGCCCGGCCTCGCTCGCCCACCGCTCGATCTCCGGGAACGCGTCGCCGCTCTCGGTGTGGAGCTGAACGGCGCAGTCGCATCTCGCGCCGACGGCGAAGGCGTGACGCATCACCGCGTTCGACGCCTCCCACACCTCCGGAGAGACGTCGTAGTGCGGTCGCCCGGACTTGATCGCCAGCGCCGCGCCGCTGGCGACGTACTCGCCCGCCACGTCGAGCCCGGTTCGCATCAGGTCGCACGCCGCCGCCGGCTCGAAGCCGCGGTTCGTCAGCCGTGAGACGAGCGCGGGATGGACGCCGAGCACCGGCCACGCTCGCCCGGGCAGTCGCTCGCTCGCCCGCTCGGTCACGTCGATCGTCAGCTCGAACGCCTCGCGGAAGCCGGTCTCGCCGTCCACCTCTCCGACGAGCTCCCACGACGGCTTGTTGAGCACGAGCAGATGCGTCCCGCCGACGTTCACGAAATCCGTCACCGCCTCGGCTCCCTGTCCGTTCACCGGATCGAGATGGAGGTGATCGTCGAGAATCGGCTGCATACGTGCGTTCGAGGCGGGGCGGACGAAAACGCTCCGTCTCGTCGGTCGCTCCCCAACTCGATCAGACGCCGACGATGACGCTGAACGCGTCGATCGTCTCCCCGCCGACCCAGCCGATGAAGAGCAGATACGCGACCGCGAGCAGGGACGCTTCCCGCCCCGTGAGGGTGAGATCGGTCCGGAGGAGGGTGAACAGCAGAACCGTTGCGAGAGTCAACACACCGAACATCGGGACGGCGACGGCGAACGAGATCGGTGCGCTCCCGGCGATGAGCACGCCGACCGGGATCGCCACGAGCAGATCGAACGTGTTCGAGCCGAGGACGTTGCCGAGACTGGTGATGCCGTCACCGGCACGGGCGGCCCGCACGCTGACGAGCGCGTCGGGGAGACTCGTCGCCGCAGCCAAGATCGTCACGCCGGCGAGAAACGGCGGGATCCCGAAGCTCGCGTTCAACACCTCGACGGCTCCCACGAGCGACTCCACGCCGAACAGGATCGCCGCCAGCCCGAGGATGAGGGTCCCCCAGCTCCGCCGCGCGTTGACGTCACCGGTCTGCTTGGCCTCGTGGTCGCTCACGTCCTGCCACTGGATGAACAGATACAGGCCGTACAGCCCCAGCGGGATCAGTGCCAGCGGGCGCGTGACCTCCCCGCCGAGCCGACCTACTCCCGTCGGATAGTAGATCACGGCCAGCGCAAAGGTGATGACGAGCGCGGAGACGGCGAGCATGTAGAACTGCGCCTCCTTGTAGACGATGGCGCGGTCGGCACTCACCGGCTCGTCGGCGACGATCCCCGCCAGCGCCGGAATCACGAGCACGTTGAAGATGGCCGATCCGACGATCGCACCGACGCCCATCGAGAACGACCCCGAAAGCGCCGTGATGACGACGCTCGCCAGCTCCGGAAAGCTGGAGCCGACCGCGACGACGATCGACCCCTGTACGACCGCCGGGAGCCCGTACTGCGTTGCGAGCTCGTCTGCGGCGTCGTCGAGCCAGCCGCTTCCCTGCCACACGACGACCGTCGCGACGAGGACGACGAGCACGGCGGCGGGTGGCGTCGCCGGCACGAGTCCGAAGAACATACCCGGGCGATAGACAGTCGCAGACAAAAGGCTACTCAGTCGCGTCCCCGAGCGTCACGCGGCCGTGTGCCGCGTTCGCGAGCGCGTCCGAGCGCCCGTGCTCGCCGGGCGCGACCGCGACCGTCCGGAGCCCGCGGCGGTTCGCCACCTCGACTGCCGGCTTGAAGTCGGTGTCACGCGAGACGACGACGACGGTGTCGAGATCGCCCGTCGCGACGAACTCCGTCAGATCGACGGCGAGCTTCACGTCCACGTCGCCGCTCGTCACTGTCACCTCGAACCCGCGTGCCTCGGCGGCTCGAATCAGCTCCGGCGGTGCGCCGTCGTCGAGATACAGCCGCTTCACCGCGAGCTGTCCCTCTGCTGTCGCCGTCTCGCGAACCTCGTTCAGATCGACGTCGAACTCCTCGCGGAAGACGTTCGGCCCGTCGACGAACACCCCGACGCGCGCTGGCTCGTCCATACCGTCGGTTCACGCCGAACGGGAAACCGCTGCCGGTCGCCGGACATCGGTCGACGAACCCGAACGTTCAACCGGGGAGCCGGAGCCAGACACGCCGTTCGGCGTGTCGTCATCGCCGGACGATCCCCATGTACTGTCACAACTGCGGTAACTACGACCGATTCGTGCTGTCGCTCGAACTGCGTGCCGTCGTCGGACCGACGAGTCCGACGCGGCCGGAGTGGGGCGTGACGATCGCCTGTGATCGGTGTGCGAGCACGCACGTCGCCGGCGACCCGAGCCGCGTCTTCGAGCTACTGTGACTCGGCCAGCGTCGTCTGCTCGTAGGTCGCGTCCAGCCGGGTCGCGTGCCAGCGAAGCAGCTGTTCGATCCCCCGGATCAGCTGCTCGTCGAGACGCGTCTCCGTCGGTGGCGTGACGAGCCGGACCGCGTCCGGAACCGTTTCGGCGAGCACGCCACAGGCGCGACCGACGGCTTCTCCCGCAGACTGGTCCGTCCAGCGACAGTCCCGGTCGGGCGAGGTGGTTCGAACCGCACACTGGTTCTCACTCGACGGCAGACGTATCACGACAGTGATCTGAGTGGCCGGGTCCATTGGGATTTGTGACTATTTTGCTGATATAGCTAATAGCTGATAAGCGTACCGTCGCACTTTGCCGTGGTATGACGGACGAGCAGATTCTCGGAACGACGAAAGTGACGGACAGATGGCGGATCAGTCTCATCAAAGCGGTCCGTGAGGAGTTCGACGCGGAGGGAGAGGAGATCGAGATCGGTGATCTCCTCGTGTTCAAGCGCCGCGACGGGGAGATACTCATCGAGCCGGCGTAGCGTCGATCCAGAACCGAACGTATTAACGCTCGGCGCGAAACCGTCGATGTATGGCCCTTCGAACGCCGCCGTTGCGCGAGGTACACGCCGACCGTGGCGCGAAGTTCACCGAGTTCGGCGGCTGGGACATGCCGGTCGAGTTCGACGGTATCCAGACCGAACACGCTGCCGTCCGGACGACCGCCGGACTGTTCGACGTCTCGCACATGGGACAGATCGAGGTGTCCGGTCCCGACGCGACGGTGCTGATGAACCAGCTGGTGAGCAACGATGTGACTGCCCTCGACGTCGGCGATGCACAGTACGCCGCGATCACGACCGCCGAGGGGACGATGCTCGATGATACGGTCGTCTATCTGCTCCCGGACGGAGAGACATATCTGTTCGTCCCGAACGCCGGCGGTGACGACGACATCTTCGACCGCTGGATCGACCACCGCGACCGATGGGGTCTCGATGCCACCGTCGAGAACGCCACCGAAGCGTACGCGATGTTCGCGCTTCAGGGCCCGGACGCGGTCGCTACTGTCGACGATCTCGCACGCGAGGATATCGCCGCGCTCTCGCGGTTCACAGCGACGCACGCGACGCTCGCCGACGCGGAGTGTCTCGTCGCCCGCACCGGCTACACCGGTGAGGACGGCGTCGAACTCCTTCTCGATCAGGCCGACGCCGAGCGTGTCTGGAGTGCGCTCGCCGACACCGGCGACGGGTCGGTTCAGCCGTGCGGACTCGGTGCGCGCGACACGCTCCGTATCGAGGCGGGATTCCTGCTCGCGGGACAGGATTTCCACCCCGAGACGAATCCGCGCACGCCGTTCGAGGCGGGGATCGATTTCGCGGTCGATCTCGACACCGAGTTCGTCGGTCGGGACGCGCTCGCAGAAGCGACCGATCCGGACGAGCAGTTCATCGGCTTCACGCTCATCGATCGCGGGATCCCGCGACACGGCTACGACATCGTCAACACCGCCAACCACGTCGTCGGGACGGTCACGTCGGGCACGATGAGTCCGACGCTCGATGAGCCGCTCGGGACGGGGTATCTCCCGAGCGAGTACGCCGATCCGGGGACGAACCTGCGGGTAGTCGTCCGCGGCAGTCAGAAGAACGCCCGCGTCCAGCAGCTCCCATTCTACACACCATGAGCTTCGATATCGACACCGAGTGCCGCTATCTGGAATCACACGAGTGGGTCCGTCCCGACGGAGACACCGCTCGAATCGGTATCACTGACTTCGCGCAGGACGAACTCGGTGACGTGGTCTTCGTCGAGCTTCCGAGCGAGGGAGACAAGATGACTGCCGACGAGGAGTTCGGCGTCATCGAGTCGATCAAGGCGGTCTCTGACCTCTACGCGCCGGTCTCCGGTGAGGTCGTCGCGATCAACGAGCGGCTGTTCGACGAGCCGGAGCTCGTCAACGACGACCCCTTCGGCGACGGCTGGATGCTCGAAGTCGCCCACGAGGAGATAGACTCCGACGGTCTGCTTACCGGCGAGGAGTACCGCGACCAGACCGAGTAGCGACGCTTCGGCGTTCGACCGACTTTCGGAGCCGTGGAACTGGCGAACAGACGGTTAGATACGCGCGACGGGACACCGTACGACCGCCTCGGCCGTCGCGGACGGCTTCTCAGATCATTGGGCCGTCTGGTCGCGGCTTCTGTGTTAAACTCTCCCCGCGGTGCGCCCGTGAACACCGGTCGAACGATACATATTCGTGTATAGATAAGCAGCTCGTAATTCGCTTATAGTCGTATACGTGTCGAGTGAACCGCGGGTCTCAAGAGCGAGGAGCCACTACGTATCGGTATGAGACACGGGGCAGATTCTCGATGAGCGGCACTCCGTACGCACCACATACGACACGCGAGACGGAGACGATGCTGGACGCCGTCGGCGTCGAGAGCGAGGAATCGCTGTTCGATATCCCCGACTCCGTCCGGTTCGACGGCGAGTTCGGTATCGAGGCGAAGAGCGAGCGGGCCACCCGACGTGCGGTGGTCTCGACGCTCGCCGAGAACGACGACCTGACCGAGTTCCTGGGCCGCGGTCACTACGACCACTACGTACCGTCGGTCGTCGATCACCTCTCCGACCGCTCGGAGTTCATCACCTCCTACACGCAGTATCAGCCGGAGGTCGCGCAGGGGTTCCTCCAAGCGCTGTTCGAGTACCAGTCGATGCTCGTCGAACTGACCGGGCTGGAGGTAGCGAACTGCTCGATGTACGACGCCGCGACCGCGCTCGGCGAAGCGGCGACGCTCGCTGGTCGCCTGCGCTCCGTCTCCGGCACGCGCGTGCTCGTCCCCGATCTACTCCACGAGGGTCGCCGGGGCGTGCTCGACAACTACGTTGCCGGTACAGACCTCACTGTCGAAACGTATCCGATGGCCGACGGCAACATCGACGGCGACGCGCTCGCTGAGCAGGTAGACGAGACGACGGCGATGGTGTACGTCGAGAACCCGACCGTCCGCGGGACGATCGAGGAGCAGCTCGATACCGTAGACGAACTCACCGACGACCACGACGCGCTGTTCACCCTCGGCACGGATATCGTCTCGCTCGCCCTGCTAGAGGAGCCGGAACGTGCCGGAGCCGACGTCGTCGTCGGCGACGGAAGCGCCCTCGGTCTCGGCTCCGCGTACGGCTTCGGACTCGGCCTGTTCGCCTGTCGCGGCGACCGGGAGTTCCTCCGGCAGATTCCGGGGCGTCTGGTCGGCGCGAGCGAGGACAGCGACGAGAAGCGAGCGTACACGCTGACGCTTCAGACCCGCGAACAGCATATCCGTCGGGAGCGTGCCACCTCGAACATCTGCTCGAATCAGGCGTGGGTCGCGCTCCGGACGGCGATGCACGTCGCCTCGCTCGGCCCGGACGGGCTCGTCGAGCTGGCGAACGACAGCGTCCGTCGCGCTCGCGAGACGGCTGCCCGTCTGGACGAGCTACCGGGTGTCCACGCGCCGGTTCACGATCGCCATCATATCCGCGAGTTCGTCGCGCGAGTCGAACCGCCCGCCGAGACCGTCGTCTCCGACCTCGAAGCCGAGGGGTATGCGGTCCACACCGTCGGCGAACACGAGATTCAGGTCTGTGTGACGGAGACGAACGAATCGGCGCTCGACGGGTTCGTCGCGGCGCTCTCGGAGGTGGTTCGGTGAGCCAACAGGAGCAGCGGCCGGACGAACGGGCCGAGCCGCTCCCCTTCGAGCAGGCGTCGTGGACCGACCCCGACGGCGACCGCTACGAGCCGCTGCTCTCGGAGAAAGGCTCCGAGACCGTCGAAATCGAGTCGGAGCTGCCGGCGGAACTGACGCGCGACTCACTGGAGCTACCGAACCCCGCCGAGCCGGAGGTCGCACGCCACTACACCCGGCTCTCGGAGATGAACTACGGCGTCGAGTCCGGGCCGTTCCCGCTCGGCTCCTGTACGATGAAGTACAATCCGAAGTTCACGGAGGATCTCGCCGCTCGTGGCGACGTCGCAATCCATCCGGATCGCTCTGAGCAGAGCACGCAGGGGACGCTCGAACTGCTTGCTGAGCTCCAGACGTATCTCGCCGACATCGGTGGGATGGACGCCGTGACACTTCAGCCACCGGCGGGTGCGGCCGGTGAGTTCACCGGCATTCTCATCGCGAAGGCGTACCACGAGGCGAACGGCGACGACCGCAGCGAGGTCATCGTCCCCGAATCCGCCCATGGGACGAACTTCGCGACCGCCGCGATGGCCGGGTACGACGTGGTTTCGCTCCCGTCGAACGACGAGGGACGCGTCGACACCGAGGCACTGGAGGCCGCCCTCTCCGAGGAGACCGCCGCGCTCATGCTGACGAATCCGAACACGCTCGGGCTGTTCGAGCGTGACATCGAAGCGATCGCCGAGATGGTCCACGATGTCGGCGGGATCCTCTACTACGACGGCGCGAACCTGAACGCGCTCCTCGGGCGCGCGCGTCCCGGCGACATGGGCTTCGACGTGATGCACTACAACGTCCACAAGACGTTCGCAACGCCACATGGCGGCGGCGGGCCCGGGGCCGGACCGGTCGGTGTCACCGAGGAGCTTCGGGAGTTCCTGCCGGACCCGCACGTTCGAGCGAGCGACACCGGCTACGAGACGTACACGCCCGAGCACTCCATCGGCAAGGTCCACGGCTACGACGGCAACTGGCTCGTCCTCCTGAAGGCCCACGCGTACATCACCCGGCTCGGTGACAGCGGGCTTACCGACGCGAGCGCGAAGGCCGTGCTCAACGCGAACTACCTCGCCGAGCAGATCGAGTACGATATTCCGTTCGGCCCGTTCCACCACGAGTTCGTCGCGAGCGCAGGTGAACAGGACGCCGCCGACGCCGCGAAGCGAATGCTCGATTTCGGTGTCCACCCGCCGACGACGAAGTGGCCGGAGATCGTTCCCGAGGCGCTGATGACCGAGCCGACGGAGATCGAGTCGAAACGCACGCTCGACCAGCTGGCCGCGGCGTTCAACGGCGCGAGCGCGAGCGACACTGATACCATCGAGCACGCACCGAGTCGCACCGCTGCCGGGCGTATCGACCAGACCGGCGCGGCACGAAATCCGCGGCTCTCGTGGCAGGCGCTCGACGAGAAGTAGCTACACGCTCGTGTCGACGGCCGTCTCGCCGTTCGCGATCCGAACGAAGCCGTACTCGCAGTCGGGACAGCCCCACTTCTCTTTCGTGCCGAGGTGGACCTTCATCGCGGCCGCGCGGTAGAACGTCCTCTCCTCGCCACACTCCGGACAGACGCGATCGAGTTCGAGACTCATACGTAGAGGTTAGCTGCCGACCACCTGAACGTACCGAATTCGCGCGTCGACGATCGATACACCAAATGTCGCGATACAGAATTCGAGCTGTGGATACGACACGAGCTCTACTCACGAACGTACGAACGAAACGTGGTTCATCAGCGCGTGACGAGCGGACGCGTCACGGCTCCGGAGCTCAGACCCGGCTTTTGAGTTCCACCCGGTAGCCGAACGGGTCGCGCACGTACACCGCTCCTGCGACGCCGGTCGCGCCGCGCGGCGAGTCGAGTCGTTTCTCGATCTCGACGTCGGCGTCGGCGAGCTGTGACTCGACGGTCGCGATAGCCTCCTCAACGACGAGACAGACGTGATGATAGTTCGTCCGCTCCGGCGGCTCGAAGGAGTCGGTCGGCCAGAGGTGAATGACCCCCGTCGCGGAGAGTCGCACGTCGAAAAACGGCTTCTCGCCCGCCTCGTACAGACCGTCCTCGACGGTGAAGTCGAGCTTCTGTCCGTAGAACTCCACTGCACGCTCTTTTCCGTCGGCCGGAACGTTGAGATTCACGTGATCGATATGGCTCGCCTGCATACCGACGCGTGGGAGGCTCCGTGAGAAAAAGTATCCGGTGGTCATCTCACCCCGTGTTCTGTCTCTCCCACTCGGCGTAGACGGCTAATGCGTCGTCGTTCGACTCGTGGACGAGTGGAAGCTCTCGGTCGTCCCACGACTTCTCGTACTCGTCGTAAAACTCGCCGAACTCGAAGTAGCGGCGCTCGTCGGTATAGTGGCTCGCGTACTCCTCCCGGTGTGTCAAGAAGAAGACGTTGTCAGGGCTACAGTAGTACAGCGAGCCGAGACACATCGGACACGGGTGTGCCATCACGTAGACATCACAGCCGGAGAGATCTTCACTTGCGATTCGCCGACACGCCTGTCGGATAGCGATGATTTCGGCGTGTGCCGTCGGGTCGTTTGTCTGTGCGACGAGATTCGGACTCTCGGCGAGTATCTCTCCGTCTCGTACGACCAGACAGGAGAAGGGCCGGCCACCCTCGGTAACGTTCTCTCTGGCGAGTGTTATCGTCCGATCGACAAATTGCTGTTCGGCCGCGGGCATATTACGTGGTACGTATCTCTGGGTGATAACAGCTTTCGTCTCAGGTGAACCGCCTCAGGGTCAAGTGGTTCGAGACGCGGAGCGTCTCGTCATCACGGAAATCGACGATTTCCGTACGACCCCGAGGCTTCCCGTGGGTCAGTCGGACACTCCCACTCGACCATCGGCATGATAGCCTCGAACGGTCGGATGGATCACGGTCGGGGCGTCCACGACCCCCGATGCCTGCCGTCGTCGTCCGAAAATCTTCGATTCTCGAAGGACTCCTTGAGCAAGAGGACTCAGCACCTGAATACAATTAAACCATCAGCGACCGTACAGCGAGTCATGAAGGTGTACACCGGCCGTGGCGATAAGGGGATGACGGATCTGCGAGATATGTCACGCGTCTCGAAGACGAGCTTCCGCATCGAGGCGTACGGCACGCTCGACGAGGTGAACTCCGCGATCGGTGTGCTCCGACCGACGGGATACGACGACATGGACGACCAGCTGCGCGAGATACAGAACCACCTCCACATCATGCAGGCGGATCTCGCGACGCCCGATCCGGAGGCCGAGGACACACCCCACGTCCAGCCGAGCCACACCGAGTGGCTGGAGGAGCTGATCGACGGCTACGACGAGGAGCTGGAGCCGCTGGAATCGTTCATCCTTCCCGGTGGGAGCGAGACGGGCGCGCGACTCCATCAGGCTCGGGCCGTGTGTCGGCGCGCGGAACGTCGCTGTGTCGATCTCGCCGGCGACGAACCGATCAACGCGGAGGTCGTTACGTACCTGAACCGGCTCTCTGACGCGCTGTTCACCCTCGCACGCGCCGTGAACGCCCGCGACGGCATGAAAGAGGAGTCACCGCAGTACTGAGCCGCCGAAGCGCAGTTCTTAAACCCGACCACGAGGTATGTACGAGTGCGGGTTGGTGGTCTAGTCAGGTTATGACACCTCCTTCACACGGAGGAAGCCGGCGGTTCAAATCCGCCCCGACCCACTCAGTCGCTTATTCTAAGTGAATTACACGACGAGAACCGGGTGTATATAATACAACCCGACGCCCACCTATCACAATTCACTAAGCGGCTTACTCTGATCCGCTGCCTACTGACGATTCGACTGAATGAAGCCACGGTGATAACATATAGTTACTGCTTATCCTGCTCTGCCCACTCATCAGATACAGAAGTTAATAGGCCATCCCACTCACCATTATCTTGCTTTTCTCTTGCGACTCTGTTCCCAACTCTAACTGCGGCTCCGGTGCCCGCATCTTCACTGGACTCAGACAGAAGATTGAAAACTCGTCTTCCACGCTTGTAGTGCTTATACTCTGACTCAGTAACGTAGAGCAGACCAGGGTTGTGACATTTATCTCGGGGGCAAACGGCTGCAGTATTTGGGTACCCTACGGTGCAAATCGCACCAACGTAGTTGTATTTCTTTGCTTCTGGTTCATGTTGCGTGCAGCGAACGAACCCCATAAGTTAGACACTGAGGCTAGCCACTTACTTTTGCCCCCATTCAGAGCTAGCAGACAAGACGCTGCTGACTTTGATTACTACATCTGACCCATTAGTGAGATACTAACTAACTCTCCAGAGACAGAGACCTCACTATCAGCACAGACTGGTGAATTATGAGGGCATATTTTTATATATTATATGCTGTGGACCCTCGGTCACAGCACTATCGACTGAGCAAGAGTATATCTTATCGGTTCCAAAATTATCTCTTGTAATCTTATCTATTCACTCTTATCCGCTAATAGATATGAAATACTAAACTACTCTGTCTGATTAACAGCTTTATGAGCTTCCACCCCCCTAATTTTGATTGAGAGAAAGGTATGATCGCACAAATTAATGGGGGAGATAGCCCCCGAAAGAGCGCCATTGTAGAGGCCCAATACTATGACCCCAACACCTGATAATTACTCTGCCGTCAATAAAAACGGTCGGGCAGGCTCAACAAGGGGGGCATATGCTGTCGCGAAACGACTTGAGCAGGAGAATCTCAATACTAAGCGATACGTCGGGTTAGAATCTGGTTCCAAAATCTGCCGTTACGACCATACTGACCCGAAGGAGCGATACGACGACCCTCCGGAAGCCAATTACGGCGTATACGCTGGCGAAGGATTAGTTCTAATTGATATCGATAGTTACCGCGACTCTGCTGAGATTCCAGAGACGATTAGTTGTCTTCCGTCGACACTTACTGTTTCATCGCCACATAAGGGAGAGCATCGATATTATCAGATTGACGAGGAGCCACAGAATATTCAAAAGAGCTGGGGAGAGATTCGAGCCGAGAATCAATACGTGGTTGGACCGGGTAGCGAACTTACATCATGTAAGAAGGACTGGCACGACTGTTCGGAACCTCAGGAAGGTCTGTATGTAGTTGAGTCCGACGAGCCAATAGCATCTATTACTCGCTCACAGATCCAGCCTTTATTATCGTCAACAGAACACGATAGTGAACTGGGACAGAGACCATCCTCCCCGAGCAAAGTTGAGGAGCGACCAGAGTTCCCAGCCGTTGAGTATGACCCTATAAACCGATTAACGCGGGCAATACAGAATTTTGCTTGGGGAGACAAGCTCGGAGACCTTTGGGAAGGAAACTATGAGGCTGCAGGCTTCGGGAGAGATCGTTCACGGGCTGAATTCTCGCTCTGCTACTACCTTGGATGGCTCAACGACGCCGATACCTCCATAATCAAACGGTTAATGAGCTACTCCTGCCGACGTTATCCTTTCACAGACTCAGGGAACAAGCGGAAATGGCTCTCTGCTGCCGAAATATATCGAGAGACAACGCTGGCTAATCTTGAGTTCCCCGACGGGATGTATGAGAAGCGATTGCAACCACTTGGATATGAAGATCGGCCGAAAACAAGCCATATCACGAGGACAAATACTAATAAAGCCATTATGGACCTTGGAATAGCGACTACTTCTGAGCTGATAGACCATCCCGCTACAGATAGAGGGAAGAGACAGACACAGAGAGCACTAGATGAACTTCTTGACGACGGTCTCATCTCATACCACAGAGACGGGCGACGGACCTTCTATTACCCGAAAGGTCTACTACGTGCCTTTGCGACTCCAGAACGACTCGACAATCTCGATATTGATGCCGATAAAATCACGTAGCTCCCCGCACATCAGGCTCTCTGTATATTACCCCATTATGTGATTAATGGTGGCGTTAGTTACCTTTTCTGAGGTGTTAGTCGTTTTGCCAATGATGTTCTCGCTCGTATAGCAAAGACATCACATGAAGAGCGGCTTTCCACCGTGTTTCGCCCTCGCGCTCATATCCTCCGGCAATTCCTTCTAATCTAGCCGCCCAGCGTCCATCTTCAAGTGGAATCGTTCTGAGGGTGTATTCTTTTTCTCTGCGATCAGTCTCAATGCGTTCAACATCTGGCATAGGGGTGATATAGGGCGATTAAATAAAATACCAAAGGGTGCGTTAGTTGTTTACCCGGCCAAGATAACTAACTGATAATATGGCTGGTCCACGTATTGGGTTAGGAATCATACTGCTTCTAGTTCTGATTTCATCTTCAACGTTAGCAGCGGGGGCAGCGCAGTCTCAAAACGAGTGCAATCCAATTCAAGAGGTGGAGATTTGTATTGAGTCCGTCGAACTCTCATCTAATGTTGTTGAAACTGATGAAGATCTAACGATAACTGTTGTCGTGAAGAACTATGGCGAAGAAACCGGCGGAGGATACCTACTCTTTGGGATTGAACAACCGACAGGAGAGCGAAACTTCGGCTCTCCCCGAACAATTGAACTAGTTGAGCCTGGTGAACAACGCGAAATCACATACGCAGGCCCCGTGAGAAACGGAGGAAGGCTCGGAACCCATCAACTGAATCTTATGCTGTTTGATACTTCTCAACAACACCTATTTGATGCAACCGGATACTACGAGACCTTGACGATTCGAGAATCAGATAATGGATTCAATCTCCTGTCGTGGCTAAAGGGGCTACACTACACTATTCAGATTGGTATGTTCGTGATTCCAATTTTGCTCGTGGCAATGGGGCGAAAGTGAGTGGATTATACGTTATCTAGATAATCACGCCGTAACTCTCGTTTCTCGGTCTCGG
The DNA here is from genome assembly GCA_003021785.1 of Halobacteriales archaeon QH_7_65_31. GTDB lineage: Archaea > Halobacteriota > Halobacteria > Halobacteriales > Haloarculaceae > Halosegnis. Next base: position 175,708 of record PXQU01000016.1, read on the forward strand.
TTCGTGCGTCGTAGTGCTTATCCAAAACGGATACGCTCACGTTCATGCGGTCTGAAGCGATCTCCTTAGGAACGTCTGCGTTTAGGTGTGCTGTGATTGCACTTCGTCTGATTGGGTGGGGAGAGACACTCGAAGGGCACTTACTTGCGAGATTAAAATCGGATGCCTCGCAAGCCTCGATATCCTCATTGTGAGGGCAGTTGCCGGAGTAGTGACAGGGCCGGGTAGCTACGTAGATGTGCTTCTGTATGAGTGACTTATAAGCTCGTCCTGAGGAAGTAGTAAACAGGGGTTCACGACCGTGATCATCCTCAACGTCGTGTCGATTTACTTTGATGTAATCCTCAAGCACGTCACAGACTTCTTGCTTGATATGAATTTCTCGTTCGGCTCTGGATTTGTTCTTAAGCCGAGTCCCTTGGTCAGGCCTGTGTTGGATCTCGATATATTGGCCTTCGCTATGATAATCATCGATATCGAGACTGTGAATTGTTCCTGTGCGTATACCTGTATGCCAAAGTAGATAAAATAGTGTGTGGCGAAGTGATGCGTATTCGTAGGTATCGAGGTAGCCGAGTATCTCGTTAGCAGTCTCGATGTCAATGGCCTTGTCCCGAGCCATCTCCTCTGGGTCGATATCTGGAGTCATCACTTTCTCCGCCAGACCCTCTTCTGCGGCTTCTATCGAGCCGCAAAAGGACAGGAAGACTCGTAGGGTCGATAACTGATTGGACAGCGTCAGCGCGTTAATATCGCCCGTATCTCGCCGCCAAATCTTGTATTCGTATATGTGCTTGCCAGTCATCTCATTCATTGAGGCCAAGCCCGTCTGCTTTGCCCATTCGAGGAAGCTATTGAGGTGATATTTGTGGTTTCTGTAGGTCGATTTAGTGATGTCGGGTTTTCGGTCTTTCAGATACAATTCGACCGCCTGCTGTGGGGGTATTCCGTCGGCCATAGTTTGTAGTATCATCGTCATAAGCAGCGGGCGGTCGGGGAAGCCGGCGGTTCAAATCCGCCCCGACCCACTTCTAGCGATGTCATCCTATGAGCGTGCCAAGCCATCCTCGCTGCTATGACACCGATTGATTGCGGCGTTACCAACCAGAGGGATTTTATCTGGTTAACTGTAGTGTATGTTTGGACGGCACGGCAGGGCGAACCTTTCAGCCCCGTGGTTTCCACGTGGGTGACCTCGTCTGGCCTACCCCGTCTTTCCTATACCGGCGAGCGGCAGGGCTGTTTCGCCGACTGATTTCTGTTCAACGATGGGCAACGACAGCCGGCTCTCTACGCGAACGGTCCATCACCGAGCAGCGCCTCCAAACTCTCCTCGTCATCGGTCGCCGGCGACAGCTCGGTCGGCTCGGTCGACGTGTCTGACTGGCTCGCGTCGGGCATCGCGGCGATAGTCGCGTCCTCGTGGTCGGCCGCCGCGAGGATGTCTCTAACGACCGTTCCCGAGAGCTCGACCGTCAGCACCGAGTGCGTCTGTACCATCGCGGCCAGCTGTCTGTCCGTGACGTTGAGCGTCGGCTTCAGCTCTCGCCACCGCTCGGCTGGGAAGACGACGGTCACGATCTCGTCGTCGACGTAGACGGGGGTCACGAGCGTCCTGTCGGCGGCGACCGCCGCAGTGAGCCAGCGACCGAACGCGTCGCGGTTCCGCTGTGTCCACCGGTGGAGTCCGTCGAGCAGCCGAACGAGCGACACCGCGCCGTCAGCCGTTTCGTCGTAGACGGCCGCCTCCCGTGCTGTTTCGACCGCTTCTGGCGGTACTGGAGCGGCAAACGGCTCGACCGACGCTTCGGACGCAGACCGCTCTCCCGGCGTCGAATCGTCGGCGAACTGATCGCGGAGTCGAGTCGTGAGACGCGTGAGCAGTGAGTCGGTCATCTGTAATGACTCGCGTCGGGACGAGATAAATCCACTATACGCGCACAAAAATAAATATGCTGTGGTCGTGACCCTCTCGGCAAGCCCGACGGCCGCCGGAAGCCCCAAGCCCGTGAGCGCCCAGTGACCGGTATGCGGTCTATCCCGACGCCGCCCGAAGCTGGCGTCATCGATGCTGTTCGACTCGGCACTGACACGTTCCGCTATCTCGACGGAATTCAGGCACGGTACAAGGACGCGCTACAGGTCCCGATCCCGACCCGTCCCCCGCTCGTCGTCGTGACGAACCCGACGCTGGCGCGTGATCTGCTCTCGCGCCCCGACGACTTCGGGCGCGTCCCCGCGCGCGAGACCGACTCGCTCATCGCCTCACAGGGACTCGTCCAGAGCGAAGGCGAGCTGTGGGAACAACAGCGGTCCATCGTCGCGCCGGCCTTCTCCGGGCGACAGGTCGCCGCCTACGCCGACACCGTCGGTCGTCGCGTCGAGTCGCTCGCCGCGGAGTGGGCCGACCGCGGCGACGACCGTATCGATCTCCACGAGGAGATGACGAGTCTCACCGTTCGGGTCGCGACCGAGGTGTTGCTCGGCGAGGACATCGGTCGCGAGCGAGCCAGCGAGTTCCACGACTGGATGGCCGTCGCCGGCGAGGAGCTGGAGTTCGGTCTCGATATCGCCACCCCGGAGTGGCTCCCGTCCCGGATCTCACCGGCGTTCGAGGAGGCGGCCGCCAACATCCGCGGACTGGCCGAGGAGATGATCGCCGACCGCCGGGCCGCGCTCGCCAGCGGCGAGCACAGCGGGCCGCCGGATATGCTCACCCTGCTCATCAAGCGCGAGGACGATCCCGACGTGTCCTACGCGGAGAACCAGATCCGCGACGAGGTGGCGACGTTCCTCATCGCCGGCCACGAGACGACGGCGCTGAGTCTCACCTACACGCTCGCGCTGCTGTCGAAGAATCCGTCCGTCCGTGACCAGCTACGGACGGAAGCCCGGTCGGTCGTCGGCGACGGCCCGCTCGATCACGAGCACGTCGACGAGCTACCAGCGACACAGCGGGCGTACAACGAGTCCCTCCGACTGTATCCGCCGGCGTGGGGCGTCTTCCGGCAGGCGAATCAGGGGAGCGAGCTGGGCGAGTATCGCGTTCCAGACGGCGCGGCGACCATCGTGCCGCTGTGGTCGATCCACCGCGACGGTCGCCATTTCGAGTCGCCGGCGACGTTCGACCCGAGCCGGTGGGAGCGACGCGCACCCGAGACCGTCGACGCCTACTTCCCCTTCTCGACGGGCCCACACGCCTGTGGCTCACGCCGACGTTACGACCGCGCGGGACGGTTCCGGCGACGGTCTCGACCGCCGACGGCCGGTAGTCCGATCTCCCCATCGGTAGTAACTGTCCCTATCGGTGTTGGTATCTACAGCGCAGGCCGTGAGGTCGGCTCTCTGATACGAGTAACCGACAGACAGTGACGGGTTTCCTCTTCGTCTCACGCTACGCCGCGCCACTCCCGCTCGACGCGTTCGACCGTGTCGGATGTATGATTCGGTGCGCGGCGCTCCGGCGGCTACAGGAACCCCTCGATGTGGTCTGCGACCTCGTCGGGCGTGTCACCGACCGGAACGCCCGCGTCGTTGAGCGCCTGAATCTTCGATTCGGCGGTTCCAGCGCCACCGCCGCCGGAGACGATCGCACCGGCGTGGCCCATCCGCTTGCCCGGGGGTGCAGTGCGACCAGCAATGAAGCCCGCCACGGGCGTGTCCATGTGTTCGCCGATGAACCGAGCGGCCGCCTCTTCGTCCTCGCCGCCGATCTCCCCGCACATCGCGACCGCCTTCGTATCCGGGTCGGCCTCGAACTCCCGGAGCGCGTCGACGAAGTCGGTCCCGATGATCGGGTCACCGCCGATACCGATCGCGGTGGTCTGACCGATCCCCCGCTGGGTGAGGTTGTCGACGACTTGGTAGGTGAGGGTTCCGGAGCGAGAGACGAGCCCCACGTCCCCCGACGAGAAGATGTTCCCCGGGAGAATGCCGAGCTTCGCCTCGCCCGGCGTGATGATGCCCGGACAGTTCGGGCCGATGAGTCGCGTCTCGACCTCGCCGAGTCGCTTGTTCACCGCTGCCATGTCCTGCTGTGGAATCCCCTCGGTGATCGCGACGACGAGATCTACGGCGGAGTCGAGCGCCTCCATCACGGCGTCGGCGGCAAACGCCGGCGGCACGAAGACGACGGCCGCGTCGGCGTCCTCCTCGCGGGCCGCACCGCGCACCGTATCGTACACCGGGATCCCGTCTACTTCCTGTCCGCCTTTCCCCGGCACTGCGCCGGCGACGACGTTCGTCCCGTACGCCGTCATCTGACCGGTGTGGAACTTCCCCTCGCCGCCGGTGATTCCCTGTACCACTACGCGCGTGTCGTCGTCAACTAAGATGCTCATTGTCCTTCCTCCGCGTACTCGACCGCACGCTGGACGGCCGCGTCCAGCGTCGATTCCACCGTCACGAGATCGGTGTTGAGGATCTCCATCCCCTCCTCGGCGTTCGTCCCGGCGAGCCGGACGACGACCTCCTTCGGGATCTCGTCGAAGGATTCGAGCGCCTCGTTGATCCCCTTGGCCACCTCGTCACCGCGGGTGATTCCGCCGAAGATGTTGAACACGACCGAATCGACGTTCTCGTCGGAAAACACCATGTCCAGCGCGTTCGCGACGCGTTCGGCCTTCGCCCCGCCACCGATATCGAGGAAGTTCGCCGGTGACCCGCCGTAGTAATCGACGAGATCGAGCGTCGTCATCACCAGCCCGGCCCCGTTACCGATGATCCCGACGTTGCCGGAGAGCCGGACGTAGTCGAAGCCGTAGTCGTTCGCCTTGGCTTCGAGCTCGTCGGACGCCGCCGCTTCCTCCATCTCGGCGAGATCCGCGTGGCGGAACAGCGTGTCCTCGTCGATGTTCATGACGGCGTCTGCACAGACGACCTCGCCGTCGGCCGTGATCATGACCGGGTTGACCTCGATCTCGGTCGCGTCCTTCTCCTCCCACAGCTCGTACAGCGTGGTGAGGACGCTCGCCACGTCCATCGCTACGTCCTCATCGACGCCTGCCTCGAAGACAGCCTCGCGGGCCTGATACGGCTGGATACCGAACGCGGGGTCGATATGGACCCGCTCGATCGCCTCGGGCGTCTCCTCGGCGACCTCCTCGATATTGACGCCCCCCTGCGTGGAGACCATCGCGACCGGCTTCCCGACCGTCCGGTCCATCGTCACGCCGACGTACAGCTCGTCGACGAAGTCGACGGCGCTCTCGACGAGCACCCTGTCCACGTGGAGGCCCTTGAGATCCATCCCGATGATGGACTCCGCGGCCGCGCGGGCCTCCTCGTCGCTGTCGACGAGTTCGATACCGCCGGCCTTCCCGCGACCGCCGACCTGTACTTGTGCCTTGACCGCGACGGGGTAGCCGATGTCGTTTGCCGCATCGAGCACCTCGTCGGTGGTCGCCGCCAGCGTGGACGCCGGAACCGGCAGTCCGGCGTCGGCGAACACGCCTTTCGCTTGATACTCGTGAAGTTTCATCTACCGGCCGAGAGTTTCACCGACGCGGAGTTAGTAGTATCGGAACGCACGTGCGAACGATTCACGTGCTGCTCCTTCGACAGCGTCAGTCGTCGTCGGCAACGCCGGCGTCCGTGCCGGCCCCGATACTGACCAGCTCCTCGACGGGCGGAATCTCCGCGGTCGTATCGGTGATCACCTCGATGCGACGGGCCAGCTTCTCACTGGCGTACTCGACGAGCGCGTTCGGGTCGAGTCCGCCCCGCCCGTCGGTCGGTGCGTTCGGGTCCGGTCCCACCGCGTCGGCGACGAGCGGGAGCAGGTCAGCGAGCGTCTCGCTCACGATGTCGGGATCGACGCCCTCACCGACGAGCCGCTGGACCTCGTGCATCCCGAAGCCGACGTGGCGACCCTCGTCGCTCCGGATGTAGCCGATCCCCTCGACGAGTCCTTCCAGGTGAATCCCACCCTCAGCACCGAGGTCTGGTCCGGTAGGTGAGTAGCCAGCCTGAATCCCGTAGTAGCCCGTCTGGGCCAGCACGGATTCGACGGCGAGATGGTAGTGACAGTAGGCCCTGGTGAGCGCTTCGTCGGTATCGTCTTCGAGTAGCGTCTCCATCGCGGCTTCGGTGCGGTCGAACAGCTCCTCGTACCCCTCCCCGAAGTAGCGATCGTCCGTCGGCGCGGTCACCTCGAACCCCTTCGTCTCGGCGACGGGGTCGACGACCGCCCGCCAGTAGCGGTCGAAGAAGGCGGTGTGTTTCGCCTCCTCGTAGATCTGCGTCGTCACAAACAGCTGCTTGTCGACGTCGTCAAGCCGCATGCTCAGTGGCGCGAGGTCCTCCGTCACGGCCTCCTCGCCGGCCCCGAAGGCGGCCAGCGTTCCCCGAAGCCCATCGAACAGCGGCTCGGAGATATCACTCTCCACGAGTCGCTCGCGGTCCTGTTCGAGCAGTTCCTGTGGAATATCCTCGTACGGGTCCCAGTGGCGGTAGACGGCGTTGCGGAAGTAGCCTGAGGCGAACGACTCCGGGTCGAGCCGGTGTGCTCGCGTGCTGTCGCTGTAGCGACTCATACGTCCTCGTACGAGTCGTTCAGGATAACTGTTCTGAAACGTGCTACTAATTCACAGGCGTTCACGCGGAGAGCGAACTGATCCCGTTTCGCCGGTCGCTGACCTACGGACGAGCCTGCGGCATGATCTGCGGGTGGGCTGCGACGATCCCGTCGACGCCGCAGGATTCGAGCGCGGAGGCGTCGTCCTGACAGCCGACGCCCCATGCGTTGACACAGAACCCCTCGCTGTGGGCGGTGGTGACGAGCCAGCCGTCACACGTCGCCGCGGTCGGATGGAGATACGAGCAGTCGGTTTCGCGGGCGAACGCCAGCCCGCCCTCGGCGTCGCCGTCGAACCGGTAGGCGCGCGGCACGTCCGGAGCGACGCCGCGACAGCCTTCGAGCTCGTGAGGAATCCCCGACGAGACGGTCACGTGAACGTCGGCATGGTCGGCCAGTCGGATCGCGTCGCGGGCCAGTCCGACCTCGTGGAGTTCGAGCGTCACACCGACGGCGTCCGGCACGATCTGCAGGACGGCGTCCAGCGTCGGTATCTGCTCTGCACCGAGCACGGTCAGCCGCTGCAGCTCCGAGAGCGTGTGGCGACAGACCGCACCCGTCCCGTCGGTGACCCGGTCGACGGTCGGATCGTGTATCGCGACCAGCTCCCCGGAGTCACACCGACGCACGTCGACGGTTACCTCGTCGGCACGCCGGCTCGCGCGCTTGACCGCCGAGACGGTGTTCTCCGGGGCAGTCGCCGCGAACCCACGGTGTGCGATGAGCCGCATCTTACCGGTCTCCACGCCCAGAGAGGTAAATGGGTGTCGGAAAAATTGCCGGATTCGGGGCTACTTCGCGCACCAGACCGTATGAACGAGTCCCACGCTGCAGAACATCTATACGTGCTCGTACTCCGACGGCGGCAACGTCGCGACAATCGACCGGACGGTGAACGGTGCGCGTCCCCGCGACGACGGAGAACCCCCGTCGCCCGTCTCACGAGTAATCGACGTAGGAAGTGTCCTCACCGACGGTGTCCTTCCCCGGAGTCGGGGCGTCGGCGGCGACGGTCGCCGGGTCGGCCGGTTCGAGTGCGGCGACGGCGTAGTAGCTCGCGCCGTCGGGAATATAGATGTCGAGATCGAGCGTGCGCTTCTCGCCCGGGGCGATCTCGAACTCTCGGGACTCCACCTTCCAGATAGCGCGGTCGTACTCGTCGTAGAACGCGAGCGAGACCATCGCGTCCGAGCGTTCACCGTTGTTGATGAGCTGTCCCCGGAGAGTCGCCTCACCGACCGCCGTGATGTCGGCCAGCTCGCCGTCGCGTTCGAGCCGTCCGTTGGCGACGTGGAGCGTCCGCGACGACTCCCGGCGGGCGTGTCGGTAGTTGGCGAACCGGTTCTGGATGGTCTTGGTCCACATCTCGGCGTCGTCGTCGACGTACATCAACAGCGAGTCGATGAGATGCTCCAGCTCCTGTATCTGCGTCTCGCGGCTGTCCGGATCGCGCGCGGCCAGCTCGCCGATCCCGTCGCGAATCTCGTCGATGTAGCCGTGTGCCTCCGCGTCGTCGGTTCGGCTCTCGACCCGATCGAGCGCGTCGCCGAAGTCGATGATCGGCGGGAGTTGCCGCTGTGTGCCCATACCTCACCCCAAGAGCGCGTGCGTCAAATAGCTTCAGGCGAACGGATGTCGCTCCCGGAAACCCTTTTTCGCCTCCGTCCGGACCACAGGCAATGACTATGGACGAGAAGCGCGAGGACCTCCACGAACGGAGGGACGACGCCCGCAAAGGCGGGGGACAGGAGCGTATCGACCGCCAGCACGAGAAGGGCAAGCTCACCGCGCGCGAGCGCGTCGACTACTTCCTCGACGACGGCACGTTCCAGGAGTTCGATATGCTCCGGGAGCACCGGTCGAGCAACTTCGACATGGACGAGACGAAGATACCGGGCGACGGCGTCGTCACCGGCTACGGTGACGTCGATGGCCGGACGGTGTTCGTCTTCGCGCACGATTTCACCGTCTTCGGCGGCTCGCTCGGTGAGGTGTTCGCCCAGAAAGTGTGTAAGGTGATGGACCGCGCGATCGAGACGGGCGCACCGATCGTCGGCCTGAACGACTCCGCCGGCGCACGCATTCAGGAGGGGATCGACTCGTTGGCCGGCTACGCCGATATCTTCCACCGGAATCAGCAGGCCTCCGGCGTCGTTCCACAGCTGTCGGCGATCATGGGACCGTGTGCCGGCGGCGCGGTCTACTCGCCCGCCATCACGGACTTCATCCTGATGGTCGAGGAGACGAGCCACATGATGATTACCGGGCCCGACGTGATCGAGACGGTCACGGGCGAGGAGGTCACCTTCGAGGAGCTGGGCGGCGCGGGTGTCCACACCTCGGAGTCCGGCGTCGCCGACTTCGCTGCGGTTGACGAGGAGGCGGGACTCGATCGGCTCAGACGGCTGCTCTCGTATCTCCCGCAGAACAATATGGAGAATCCGCCGCGCGTCGAGCCGTGGGACGATCCCGACCGCGACGCGGACGTGACCGGTGTCGTGCCCGACGAGCCACAGAAGCCGTACGACATCGTGGATGTCATCGGGGGGACGATGGACGAAGGGAGCTTCTTCGAGGTGGCCGAGGCGTACGCGCGGAATCTCGTCACGGGCTTCGCCCGGCTCGACGGTCGCTCCGTCGGCATCGTCGCGAACCAGCCCCGGTTCAACGCCGGCACGCTCGACATCGAGTCCTCACAGAAGGGCGCGCGCTTCGTCCGCTTCTGTGACGCGTTCAACATCCCCATCGTGACGCTCGTCGACGTGCCCGGCTTCATGCCCGGGAAGGATCAGGAGCACGGCGGGATCATCAGACACGGCGCGAAGCTGCTGTATGCCTTCTCCGAGGCGACCGTTCCCCTAATGACCGTCATCACGCGGAAGGCGTACGGCGGGGCGTACGACGTGATGGCCTCGAAACATCTGGACGCGGACGTGAACTACGCGTGGCCGACGGCAGAGATCGCCGTCATGGGACCACAGGGGGCGGTCAACGTGCTCTACCGCGAGGAGCTGGCTGATGCGACCGACGTGGAAGCGCGCCGCCAGCAGCTCATCGACGAGTACCGCGACGCGTTCGCGAACCCGTACACCGCCGCAGAGCGCGGTTTCGTTGATGACGTACTCGAACCGGAGGAGACCCGACGCCGGCTCATCGCCGACTTGGAGATGCTCTCGGGCAAGCGCAAATCGAACCCCGACCGCAAACACGGGAACATCCCGCTGTGAACCCCGAGTTCATCCCCGAGTCGGCCGACGAGGCGGAGGCCGCCGCCATCGTCGCGGCCGTCTCTGCCCATCTCGCCGCGGAGGACCACGAGGAGGAGCCTTCCGAGACGTGGGACGAGAACCGGTGGGCGTTCGCCGGACGCACAGAGGCCGTCACCGGACGGGCGGTGCGCGCCCGTGAGGGCACGCCGACGGACGCGTGGGCCGCGGCCGGGCGTGCCGACCGGCGCTAATCGTAGACGGTATCTCTCGTGTCTACATCGAGCACGCGCAACTCCCCGTCCGCTCTGTCCCAGTCGATGATCGCCCGCCGTTTCCCGACTCGGAGCGAATACTCGGAACGGCCCTTCAGCGGCTTCAGATGTCGCTCGGGGTCCTCACCTGCGTCTGCGAGCTTCTCCCTGATTCTCGTCTCGATGTCGTTCGGTAACGACTGAAGCGACTGCTCTACGGCCGGATGTAGCAGGACGACGGCCACAGCTACAGTTCGCTCCACTCGTCGGCATCGCGCCGCTCCGTGACGCGTGCGGCTGTCTCCGTTGACAACGTCGGGGCGACCTCTGCCCACCAGCCGACCGCACGTGCGCCGAACTGCTTCTTACTCACCGCACCTTCCTCAGCGAGTCGGTCCAGCCGGCGACGGACTGCTTCCGTCGTCACGTCGACGCCGAACCGCCCCAACCCCTCGGTGACCTCCGCCGTCGTCAACACCGGATCGTCCTCATAGTCGAACACCTTCAGCAGCTGCTGGTCGGTGATCGTCGATTCGAACCGACCCGACTCGTCGCGACTGCGGCTCATGGTTTAGGTACGCCGCCGACGGGTAAAGTGGTTTTGCACGTAGCAACCGGATCGGGTTACGGACACGGTTAGTGCGTCGCCGGTGCTAATCGCGCAGCAGATCGGCTGCCTTCTCCGCGATCGCGTACGTCGGCGCGTTCGTGTTGCCGCTCGTCAGCGTCGGCATGACGCTGGCGTCGACGACGCGCAGATCCTCGACGCCGTGGACGCGCAGTTCGTCGTCCACGACGGCCGTCTCGTCGTCGCCCATCCTGCAGGTCCCGACGGGGTGATAGACGGTGTGGGCGTGCTCGCGAATCGACGCCAGAATCTCCTCGTCGGTCTGTGCCTCGGGTCCGGGTGTGAGCTCCCCTTCGTTCAGCTCGGCGAGCGGTCCCTGCGAGACGATCTCGCGAATAGCACGAACGCCGGCGACGAGCGTCTCGCGGTCGCGCTCCGCGTCGAGATAGTTCGGGTCGATCGCCGGCGCGGCGAACGCGCTCGCGGAGTCGAGTCGGATCTCGCCGCGACTCTCCGGGCGGAGCTGTGTCGCCCCGATGGCGAAGGCGTTCTCGACGGGGGAGTCGGCGAAGCCGTGATCGAAGAAGTAGCCCGGGCCGAAGTGGAACTGCAGGTCGGGTCGCGACGCCGTCTCGTCCGAGCGAACGAAGCCGCCCGCCTCGGCGACGTTCGAGGTGAGCGGGCCGCGATCGAGGAGAACCCACGTCGCGACGTTGCGGAGCCGGTCGGCGTTTTCGAGCGTGTCGCTCGTGTTCGTCTCGAACGTCGCCGGCGCGAACAGGTGGTCTTGGAGGTTCTGCCCGACGCCCGGCGAGTCGCGGACGACTTCCTCGTTCGCGTCGGCCGAGAGCCGGCGACCATCGTGGTTGTACTCGACGCCGGTCGCCCGAGTCCCGTCGAACCGGACGCGGCTCACCTGCGCGCGGGTCGTCGCCGTCAGGTTCGGACGGTCGAGGACGGGTTTCAGGTAGGCGTCGGCGGCGCTGTGGCGCGCGCCGTCCTCCTGCGTGACGTGGTACTGGCCGACGCCGGCCTGTTGACCCCCGTTGAAGTCCGGGTTGTAGTCGTAGCCGGCTTCGATGGCTGACTGGACGAACGCCTCCGAGAGTGGGCGCGGCGATCGAACGTCCGTGACGTTCAGCTCCCCCTCGCTTCCGTGATAGGCCGTATCGAGGCGGTCGCTGTCGGCGCGTTCACCGCGTTTGAAGTACGGTAACAGCTCGTCGTAGCTCCAGCCGTCGTTCCCGCGGTCGGCCCACCCGTCGTAGTCGTCGGGGTGACCGCGAATGTATATCATCGCGTTGATCGAACTCGACCCGCCGAGCGTCTTGCCGCGCGGCCAGTAGAGCTCGCGGTCGTGTAGCTCCGACTGCGCGGTCGTCGTGTAGTTCCAGTCGTACTCGGTCCTGAACAGGTCCGAAAACCCAGCCGGGATTGCGATGGTCCGATCGTCGTCAGGCCCACCCGCTTCAAGCAACAGGACAGTCGTCTCGGGATCGGCGGAGAGCCGGTTCGCGAGCAGACAGCCCGCAGAGCCGGCTCCGACGATCACGTAGTCGTAGGTCGCGGTTCGTGTCGGCATATCTACGTCTGCGTAGCCGACGACATAGCTATTGTCCCGAGCGTGCGACAGATTGATACAGCCTCTCACACCACCGACGGTATGCGCGCAGACGAGCCACACCCCGACGTGCAACGGATTCTTGCCACCGTCGAAGCGGCAGACACACAGCCGCTCGCAAAATACGGCGATGCCGACACGGCCCGCGAGGTTGCCAGCCGGATGCGGGCCGACGCCGATGGACCCGACCTCGCGAGCGTCGAGAACCACGCGGTTCCGGGGCCTGCCGGCGAGATCGAGATCCGGATCTACCGACCCGAGACCGACGGCTCGGTCCCGACGGTGGCGTATTTCCACGGCGGCGGCTGGGTCATCGGCGATCTGGAGAGTCACGATCTGGTCTGTCGCCATCTCGCCAGCGAGTCGGGCTGTGTCGTCGTCGCGACCCACTACCGTCGCGCGCCGGAACAGCCGTATCCCGCGGCCTTCGAGGACTGTCATGCCGTCACCGAATGGCTCGCTGAGAATCCAGATCCAGTGGGCGGTGACGGACGGCTGGCCGTCGCGGGCGACAGCGCGGGCGGGAATCTCGCCGCTGCGGTCACCCTCTGTGCCCGCGACGAGGGTGGTCCCGAGATCGACTACCAGCTACTCGTCTACCCGTCAGTGACACAGGACACCGACTGGGACTCCCGCGAGCAGAACGCCGAGGGGTACTACCTCACCGAGCCGGATATGCAGTGGTTCGGGGAGAGCTACTTCCACACCGCCGAGGAGGACGATCCGTACGCCCACCCGTTACACGCCGACTCACACGCCGATCTCCCGCCGGCGACGGTCATCACGGCCGGCTTCGATCCGATCCGCGACGAAGGTATCGCGTACGCTGAGACGCTCGAAGACGCCGGTGTCGCCGTCGAACACCGCCACTACCCGGCGATGATTCACGCCTTCTACGCCATGCTCGCCGAGCCGGCGAGACTGGAGGCGGCCCACGATGCAGTCGCGAAGAGCGCAGCCGATCTCCGTGCTGCGTTCGACCTGTAGCGTCGGTCGCTACTCGCCGGTGAGCTTGTACTTCTGAATCTTCCCCGACGCCGTTCGCGGCAGTTCGGCGACGAACGCCACCTCCCGAGGGTGTTTGTACGGTGCGATGGTGTCGAGTGAGAACTGCTGTATCTCGTCGATTGTGACGCCCGGATTCTCCGGGTCCCCGTTGGTCGGGACGAGGAACGCTTTCACCGTCTCGTTGCGTCGCTCGTCCGGAACCCCGACCACGGCCGCCTCGCGCACCGCCTCGTGTTCGGCAAGCAGGTTCTCCACCTCGCTCGGATAGACGTTGTACCCCGCTGTCACGATGACGTGTTTCTTTCGATCGACGATCTCGTAGTACCCCTCTCTGTCGCGGCGACCGATATCGCCGGTACGGAAGAAGCCGGCATCGGTGAACGCCCGCTCGTTCGCGTCCGGACGGTCGTGATACCCGTCCATCACCTGCGGGCCACGGACGAGAATCTCTCCCGACTCGCCGAGCGGGACCTCCTCGCCGCTCGAATCGACGATGCGACAGTCCGTGTGTCGGGCCGGCTGGCCGACCGTGCCGTGTCGCGGCCCGTAGAGCGCGCCGACTTGGGTGTGCGTCGAGCCGGTCGTCTCCGTCAGTCCGTACCCCTCTCTGATGGCGACGTTGGCGGTCTCCTCGAAGGCGTCTTGTACCGCACCCGTCAGCTTCGCCCCACCCTCGGAGACCGTAACGAGCGAGGAGAGATCGTAGTCGCCGAAGCTGTCGTCGGCAACCATGTCGGCGTACATGGCCGTCACGCCGATGTACGTGGAGATCGCGTCTCGTTCGATAGTGGCCATCGCCGCCTCGGCGTCCCAGTTGGCGGCGCTGCGGACGTATAACGTTCCGCCGCGCGCGAGCGGCTGGAGTGCCGTGTGGATGAACCCCGTGATGTGGTATAACGGCAGCCAGACGAGGCTGTTCTCCTCGTCGGGCGAGAGATCGTTCGCCCGGACAGTGATGGTCGTGAGCAGCTGTGCGCGGATGTTGTCGTGAGTGAGCCGGACACCTTTCGGCTGTCCCGTCGTGCCCGAGGTGTACGGCAGCGAAGCGACGGCGTCACCGTCCAGCTTGACGGTGGTCGGCTCTCCACGCACGTCATCGAAGTGGGTGTCACCCTCGGGTATCGCGTCGCGGTCACCGACGGTGATGACGGTAGGGTCGGCGTCGATCTTGGCGATTGCGTCAGCGAGATGCTCGCGCAACGCGACGTGGGTGATGACCGCTGCCGCGTCCGTGTCGGTGAGCTGGTGGACGAGCTCGCGCGACCGATACTGCGGATTGACGGGCGAGACGGGCGTGCCGGCCCGGAAACAAGCGAGCGACGCGACGACGTACTGCGGACAGTTGGGAAGATACACCATCACCGGCTCCGTCCGCTCGATGCCCAACTCCCGAAGCCCACCGGCGACGGTGCGACTGACTGTCTGTAGCTCCTCGTGTGTCAGTATCTCGCCGTGGGATTCGAGCGCAGGGGCGTCCCCGCGAACCGCTGCCGTCTCGTCGTACATCCGCGCGACGTTTCCGCCGTGGACGGTCTCGCCGAACGTGTCCAGATCGAGATGCATACCAGAGTAGCCTCCGGGGGCTGTGGTAAATGTTCCCCACCGACGGGGGAGGACCGACAGAGTAAGGTGCGCGCCGGAGCCACACCAGCGCATGTTCGAGAAGGTACTCGTCGCGAACCGAGGCGAGATCGCGGTGCGCGTGATGCGCGCCTGCGAGGACCTCGGTATCGAGACGGTCGCGGTGTACAGCGACGCCGACAAACACAGCGGTCACGTCCGGTTCGCCGACGAGGCGTACAACATCGGCCCCGCCCGCGCCGCCGACTCGTATCTCGACCACGACGCCGTCATCGACGCCGCACAGAAAGCCGGCGCAGACGCCATCCACCCGGGCTACGGCTTCCTCGCGGAGAACGCCGAGTTCGCCGGCAACGTACAGGACACCGAGGGGATCACGTGGGTCGGTCCCGCCGCCGACTCGATGGAGCAGCTGGGCGAGAAGACGAAAGCGCGCCAGCTGATGCACGCTGCTGACGTTCCGATCGTCCCCGGGACGACGGACCCTGTCACCGAGCCGTCGGAGGTCACCGAGTTCGGCGACGAGTACGGCTACCCGGTCGCGATCAAGGCCGAGGGCGGCGGCGGCGGTCGCGGGATGAAGGTCGTCCACGACGCCGACGAGGCCGCAGACCAGCTCGAATCTGCGAAACGCGAGGGGGAGGCGTACTTCGACAACGACTCCGTCTATCTCGAACGGTATCTGGAGAACCCGCGCCACATCGAGGTGCAGGTGCTCGCCGACGAACACGGCAACGTCCGGCATCTCGGCGAGCGTGACTGCTCGCTCCAGCGCCGCCACCAGAAGGTCATCGAGGAGGGGCCGTCGGCGGCGCTGTCGGACGAGCTTCGCGAGCAGATCGGTGAGGCCGCCCGCCGCGGTGTCGCCGACTCCGAGTACGTCAACGCCGGGACCGTCGAGTTCCTCGTCGACGAGGACACCGACCGCGAGCCGGGCGAACTGCTCGGCCCGGAGACGGGCTTTTATTTCCTCGAAGTGAACACGCGAATTCAGGTCGAACACACCGTCACCGAGGAGCTGACGGGCATCGATATCGTGAAGTGGCAGCTCCGGGTCGCCGCCGGCGAGGAGATCACCTTCTCACAGGAGTCCGTCGAGCTGGAGGGCCACGCGATGGAGTTCCGTATCAACGCCGAGGACGCGACCGACGACTTCGCACCGGCACAGGGCGGCTCGCTCGACGTGTACGACCCGCCGGGCGGCATCGGCGTCCGGATGGACGACGCGCTCCGACAGGGCGACGATCTCGTCACCGACTACGACTCGATGGTCGCGAAGCTCGTCGTCCACGGGGAGGACCGCGAGGAGTG
Organism: Halobacteriales archaeon QH_7_65_31; assembly: GCA_003021785.1. Taxonomy (GTDB): domain Archaea; phylum Halobacteriota; class Halobacteria; order Halobacteriales; family Haloarculaceae; genus Halosegnis. Next base: position 191,831 of record PXQU01000016.1, read on the forward strand.
TATCGCCCGCTCGAAGCGCGCGCTCCGCGAGTACGAGCTTGAGGGAATCGTCACCATCGTCCCGTTCCACCTCGCTATGCTCGATGACGACCGGTTCGTCGCCAGCACCCACACGACGAAGTACCTCGACGACACCGTCGACCGCTCCGTTTTCGACGAGTATCAGCGCGAGTACGGCTCAGAGACGAGCGCCGCCGACGAGGAGAGCGACACCGTCACCCGTGAGTTCACTATCGAGGTGAACGGGAAGCGGTTCGACGTAGACCTCGAAGAAGAAGGCGTACCGAGCCAGCCGGCCTCGCGTCCGGCTCCCTCGGGTGACAGCGGTGGAGGCGGCGGCTCCGGTCAGGGCGGCTCCGGCGACGGGGAGCCGAGCGTCTCCGCCGACGGCGAGGTCGTCACCGCCGAGATGCAGGGAACCGTCATCGGCATCGAGACCGAGGTGGGCGACGAGGTCGCAGCCGGCGACGTGTTGCTCGTGCTCGAAGCGATGAAGATGGAAAACGACGTGATCGCGGAGTTCGGCGGCACTGTCACCGAAATCGCCGTCGAAGACGGACAATCAGTCGATCAGGACGACGCGCTCGTCGTGCTGGATTAGCCGCCCCTACGCATATCTGTGTATAGACGCACCCGTGTGATCTCGTGAGTACACACAACCGCGGTACTTTTGTCCCGCGGAGCGAAGAGACGGGTAATGACGCGGGAGCTTTCCGGGCCGCGAGAGAAGTGCGGCGTCGTCGGTGTCTCGCTCGCTGACCGCGCCGCGGCATGGCCCGTTTACTACGCGCTGTACGCGCTCCAGCACCGTGGTCAGGAGTCCGCCGGTATCATCACCCACGACGGCTTCCAGCAGCACGACCACGTCGAGATGGGGCTGGTCGGTGACGCCTTCGAGGAGTCCGACCTCGACGGACTGGCGGGCAACGTCGGTATCGGTCACGTCCGGTATCCGACCGCCGGAAGCGTCGATAGCTCCTGTGCACAGCCCTTTTCGGTCTCGTTCAAATCCGGCTCGCTCGGCCTGTCACACAACGGGAACCTCGTCAACGCCGCGGAGATTCGCGACGAGCTGGCGGGCGAGGGTCACGCGTTCACCTCCGACGGCGACACCGAGGTCATCGCCCACGAGCTGGCGCGGAACCTGTTGGAGGCGGATCTCGTCCGTGCCGTCGAGCAGACGATGAGCCGTATCCACGGCTCGTACGCGCTGACCATCACACACGACGACACCGTGCTCGGGGTGCGAGACCCCGAGGGAAACCGTCCACTCTGTATCGGACAGGTCGAAGACGGCTATATCCTTGCGAGCGAGTCGGCCGCAATCGACGTGCTCGACGGTGAGCTCGTTCGCGACGTGCGACCGGGCGAACTCGTCGTGCTTGACGACGAAGGAGGCGGCTTCGAGTCCCACCAGCTGGCCGAACCGGACCAGACTGCCCACTGCTTCTTCGAGCACGTCTACTTCGCGCGACCGGACTCGCGGATCGACGGCCAGCTGGTCTACGACGTGCGACGCGAGCTCGGTCGGAAGCTCTGGGCGGAGTCGGGGGTCGACTCCGACGTGGTGATGCCCGTCCCCGACTCCGGGCGGGCGTTCGCATCGGGCTACGCCGAGGCCGCACAGGAGGCCGGCGCAGGCGTCGAGTTCGCGGAGGGGCTGATGAAGAACCGGTACGTCGGGCGCACGTTCATCATGCCGACACAGGACGCCCGCGAGCGAGCGGTCCGACTGAAGCTGAACCCGATTCGTGATGTCGTCGAGGGGAAGACCGTCACCGTCATCGACGACTCCATCGTCCGGGGGACGACTTCGCGCCAGCTCGTCGAGCTGCTGCGCGACGTCGGTGCAGAGACGGTGAACTTCCGCGTCGGTGCGCCAGCTATCACTGCCCCCTGCTACATGGGTATCGACATGGCGACCCGTGAGGAGCTCATCGCGGCCGGTCGTTCGACCGAAGAGATTCGCGACGAGATCGACGCGGACTCGCTCGCGTATCTCTCTATCGACGCCGTCGCCGACGCGCTCGACGCCGTAGATACTGATCTCTGTCTCGGCTGTGTCACCGGCGAGTATCCGTACGATATCGACGGCGAGCCGACCGACCGCGACGTGACTCGGCCGCGCCTCGACTCCGCCGTCGCCGACGACTGATCTCGCTCCGACGGGCGAGCTGCACCGCTCGGCTCAGAACGGCGGCGAGTAGTCGGTGTACTCGTCCATCTCCTCCATCTCCTCGGTCTTGTCCGGCATCACCGCCGCGCGCGGGCCGCTGATCCGGCGCACGGTCACCGTCTCGATGTCGTTGATCTCGTCGGGGAGCCGCGTCCGGATGGCGTTCATCGTCATCGGTGCGATCCCACAGCCCGAGCAGGCTCCACCGATAGCCACGGTCACTTCACCGGCTGCCTCGTCCACGTCTTCGATCTCGAAGTGACCGCCGTGGTCCTGAATCTGTGGAACGTTGCTCTGCAGGTAGCTCCGAGTCTGTCGTTCGAGGCTTTCGGTGCTCATTACACCTTGATGTACGCACTGAAGTGTAATAAATATGTTCTGTTTGGCGAGCCTAAAACCGCGGTTCAAGAGCGTTTAGGCGTCTATAAAGCATATTGGATGTAAATATCATTATCTTATTTCGAAACGTGGAGTAGTTTCGCCCGACCGAAGCGCCCGGCTACGTATCCGGGGTCTCGTGTTCGAACGTCTGTATCTCGACGGTGCGGCTGTCGGGATCGCCGGCGAAGAACTGGTAGATGTCGTACCCTGTAATATCTAAAACAAAATCAACGATTGAACACCGGGTATGGATTCTCAAGATTGCAATTACGAATAAATCGGCCTGTTGGTCTGGTTTAGTGTGGTGATAGATAATTAGGTATCGGCTGAGTGGTGACCACAAGAACTTTATTATCAGTAGCTTTGCATTCGTGCATGAGGAGAGCTCTGATTGCACTAACGCTTTGTTTTTTGTTATAATTACGGGATGTGCGAACTTGCAGTCCGACAATCAGACCAGTACGTTATCCTGCTCGCTTAATCATCAAATCGTTTATGACGATCAGGTGGGTAGAATAGAAGCTGAGTACACTTACTCAGAGCTTTCACCGACTGCAAAGACCTATTTTGAGTCTGCATTAGCAGCTAATGATTCAAGTTATGATGTCAACAGTAGCTCAACCGCCATTCCAGAAGAATTTTCATACACTGACACATACACATATTATAAAATATACTACAATAATGAAACATACATATTATCGACATTAACATCAGAGGGTTGTTCCTTTGAGTAATGTTTCTTCATCGAACCGTTCTCTGATGTAATTTTGAATTTTATCAAATCTTACTTTTATACTGTAGACTACAGGTGTATCTTCAAGACCACGCTAAAGCAATTCTTGAGGATGAAACGATTATCCTCGCTCGGCTGAATGACAACTAAATAAAACGTTGTGTATCAACAGTCCAAACGGCCGTGAGCTACAGCGGCGGTAGCTCGTGTTCGAACGTCTGTATCTCGACGGTGCGGCCGTCGGGATCGCCGGCGAAAAACTGGTAGATGTCGTACTGCTCGTTTCGGTGTGGCTCCTCGCGAACGGCCGCTCCTAGCCGCTCGTGCATCTCGTCTACCGCCTCCCGCGTCTCGTAGACGAACGTGAGGATCCCCTCGGTCTCTGTCTCGTCGGCGTCACAGAAGCCAAAGCGGAACTCGCCGTGTGAGAGTATCGTACAGCCGGGCTGTTCGAGCCACACCGACGCACCGACGGTTTCGGTGTACCACTCGACCAGTCGCTCGCGTGCAGTCGTCCGGAAGAAGACCAGACCGCTCATATCGCCTGTTCGCGGGGAGAGAAGTAGTAGCTTCGCACTGGCGCGCTCGACGGCTTCAGGCACACCGGCCCCGCGCCTGATCCGAGAGCGAGGGACCTTTCAGAGTCGCCGTCCCAGTCATGGTATGAGTTCACACCTCGATGTCGACGCGTACTACGATCAGCGGCTCCCGGCGACCGTCGCCGTCTCCCCCGACGGGACGCGTATCGCCTTCACCGTCCGCGAGCGCGATCCCGACGAGGAGACGGATCTCACCTCGCTGTTCGTCGTCCCGGCCGACGGCAGTCGCGAGCCGCACCGACTCACCCGGCTTCCCGGTGCGTCGAGTCCCGCGTGGGGACCAAACGGTGATCGGCTCGCCTTCCTGACGACGCGTGACGATGACGTCGCGCTCCGTGCCGGTCGCGACCTCGACGACGAGAGCGAGGACGATGTGGACGAGGATGGCGAGACAGACGCCGATACAGACGAGGACGGCGAGACCGACACCGCCGACGGTCCCGACGAAACCCCGCAGGTGTGGCTGTTCGATCTCTCGCTTGGCGGGGACGCGCGTCAGGTGACCGACTTCGAGTACGGCGTCTCGGCGTTCGAGTTCGCCCCTGACGGGGACCGGCTCGCGGTGACCAGCCGCGTGCCGACCGACGAGGAGCGGGAGTACCTCGCCGAGCGACGCGACGGCGGCCCGATCGAGACGGAGCGACTCCAGCACAAGGCCGAGGGACAGGGGTATCTCCACGGCGTCGAGACGGGGCTGTTCGTGCAGTCGCTCGCGGCCGACGCCGAGCCGACCCGTCTCGACGCGGTGACGTTCGCGGGGGTGACGACCGATGTCGGCGGCCCGTCCTTCGCTTGGGGACCGTCTGGAATCGACTACGTCTCGAACGACGGCGACCGGCCACAGGACAGCTACGCGACGGACATCTTCCGCGTCGAGCCGACTGCCGACGCGACCCCCGAGCGACTCACCGCGGGCGACGGGACGTTCACGCGTGGCGGTCTCGCACACGGGCCGGACGGCGAACTGGCGTATCTCCGCTCGCCGGCCGCCAACGCCCACGCGACGGGCGAGGTGTGTCGCTACGACGGAGCGGAGCGGTCGCTCACGCCGGCACTCGACCGACCGATCTCCGGCGTCGCGTGGGCCGGTGACCGACCGCTCGCACGCGTCGGTGACGAGGGGACCTCTCGACTCCTCGCCGTCGGAGACGAGACGGCCGAACTCGACGGGTGGAGCGACGAGACGACCGGTGTCGGCGGCTTCGACGCCAGTGGCGAGACCGTCGCTGCCGTCCGATTCGGGCCGAACGCGCGGGAGGTGGCTGCGAGCGTCAGCGGTGAGACCCCGACGAGACTCACCGACCTCACGCCAGACGACGGGCTCTCGCTCACCGTCGACCGCTTCAGTCTCGATAGCGCCGACGGTCCCGTCGAGTCGCTGGTGTACGACGCCGACGGTGACACCGACACGGGCGACGACCCCCGTCCGCTCATCGTCGATATCCACGGTGGGCCGGTCGCGTACGACGAGCCGCGTTACGGGTTCATCTACCGCTACTGGGTGTCACGCGGCTATCTCGTCGCGAACGTGAACTACCGCGGCTCGTCGTCGTACGGACAGTCGTTCTCGGAGGCGATCCGCGGCGAGTGGGGACCACGCGAAGCCGAGGACGTCATCGACAGCATCGCCCATCTCACGGCGACCGGTCGCGTCGACGGCGACCGAATCTTCGTCACTGGCTTCTCACAGGGAGGTGTCAACACGCCCCACGTGCTCGCGCGGACGGATCGCGTCACCGCCGCCGCCGCCCAACATGGGCTGTACGACATGTACTCGGCGTTCGGTACGGACGACAGCCACGTCTGGTGGGAGAACGACTTCGGGCTTCCGTGGGAGGAGACGGACTCGTACCACGAGGCGTCGACGCTCCCGCTCGTCGGCGAGATCGACACGCCGACGCTCGTGACCGCAGGCGGCAACGACCACCGCTGTCCGTCGCCACAGGCCGACCAGCTCCACGTCGCGCTCCGCAAGCGAGATGTCCCCTCGAAGCTGATCCGCTATCCGGAGACGAACCACGCGTACGGCTCGCCGGAGACGGCGATCCACCGACTCGAAGCCGTTACCGAGTGGTTCGAGCGGTTCGACCCTGACCACGAGCGCGGTGACGACAGCACCGCGTCCGACCCTCAGTAGACGACGTATAACAGCAGATATACGACGTTACCAAGGACGAACGAGACGACCCACAGCGTCGCGGCGACGCGAGCCACCCGTTTGTGGCGCGTCTCGAACACCGCCGGAATCGGACGAGTCGCCGCCAGCAGGAACACGTAGTAGAGCAGGGGCACGCAGATCACCGCGAGCAGGATGTGAACCGCCAGCAGCGGGAGATACAGATACTGCTCGACGACGGTCGGCCCGGGGAACGACGCCGGCCCCCGGACCGCGACCTTGTACAGATACAGGACGAGGAACCCGGCGAACAGCAGCAGCGAGACGATCATCAGGCGTCGATGCCACTCGTACTCCCCGCGGCGTGAGGCGAGCACGCCGGCGGCGATACTCGCGACCGCAACCGTCGAGAGCACCGCGTTCACGTGTGGAATCGCGGCGAAGACGGCGTCGGGAGCGATCGGGAGCAGCGCCCGCGGAACTACCCCGAGTGCGGTCCCGAAGACGAGCGCGAGCGAGACGACGCTGAGAGCCACGGTCCACTCCCGGACGCAATCGCGGGCGACCAGTTGCATGCCGTCGGGTAGGCGTAGCAGTATAAAAGCCGTGACGCTCTGCACCGGTGTCCGTGGCATGGAGGGGTATTATACCGCGTGTCGTCGATACACTGTCATGCCAAACCGAGGAGAGCTGCTTGAAAAGCTGGCGACGGAGTCAGGGGTCGGGCTGCGAACGTGTCTGGAGTACCGTGACGGGGCGATGAAGTTCCTCTACCGACGGGAGGAGATCGACGAGGAGGGCGCACGCACTCGTGCGAGACGCCTCGAAGAGCTGCTCCGCGCTGAGAACGACCTCGCGAGTCAGGGCGGGCTCGCCGACCACGGGAGCCTGCGCGGCTCGGTCCACTACTTCGATGAACTGCTCGTGTTGACGCTGCCCGCAGCCGACGATCCGACGTTCGGCTTCTCGGTCGGACTGGACATCGGGAGTGATCTCACGGAGTTTCTGGACGACTGCCGAGAAACGCTGTTCGAGGAGTAGTCGTCGCGCGCCCGACGAGAGCAACTGTCGCTCGGGAAGTGGCGTCGGTAGGATGATGCGTGGGTGCTGTCACTGTGACGAGCACCCGCACTCTTGCGAGTGCGTGGGACCGGATTTGAACCGGCGGACCTCTACAGGACAGCGCCCTCAACGCTGCGCCGTTGGCCTAGCTTGGCTACCCACGCACGCCGTGTGCATCCCAGCGTACTGCAGTGGCATACAAAAGGAACGCGATTCTCCCCGGTGAAGGGACGAGCGATTGAAGTAGTCGCTGTGAGTTACTCACTGATATGGCGAAGTACTCGACGGGCGGTGTCGGCTCCGACGAGGCCGACAGCTGTGAGCTCTGCGGGAAGGACGGCGTCTCGCTCACCGACGAGAGCGTCGCCGGCGCACGCCTTCAGGTCTGTCCCGACTGCGCGCAACACGGGGAACAGAGCGACCGAACCGAGACGACCGGCGGGAACCGCGACGACGCCAGCCCCGGCGACGACACGGCGGACCGCCGGCGAAACGCCGCACAGAACGCCGCCCGAATGGCCGACGCCGACACCGTCGACGCCACCCACTGGGAGCAGGGCGCTGATTACGAGGACGACCCGCTCCCGTATCTGGTGAGTGACTACGGCGACGTGATGGCCGACGCTCGACAGGAGGCCGGGCTTCAGACGGACGAGCTCGCGGGGGAACTCGGCGTCACCGAGGCCGACGTGCTCGCCGTCGAACAGGGGCGTGCGAACCGCGCGAACGTCTCCGGCTCGCTCGTCGAGGCGATCGAGGAACGGCTCAACGTTCAGCTGTCGGACGAGTAGGGCATCGAGCGGGCAACTTTTGCGACCCCGCTCTAACAGTCGGTATGGACCTCACCACGGAGCAGCGCGCGATCCGCGACGCCGTCCGAGAGTTCGCCCGCGAGGAGGTGCGCCCCACCGCGAGCGAGGCCGACGCGACCGAGACGTTCCCCGAGGACGTGTGGGACGGGCTCGCCGAGATCGACCTCACCGCGCTCACCGTCCCCGAGGAGTATGGCGGTATCGACGTGGACGGACTCACCTACGCGCTCGTCAACGAGGAGCTCGCACACGGACAGCTCGCGGTCGCGACCGCCCTCTCCGTCCACTGTCTCGCCACCTCCTGTCTGGCGACGTTCGGCGACGAGACGCAGAAGGAGCGGTTCCTCCCCGAGATGGCTGAGGGCCGCCCGGTCGGCTGTTTCGCGCTCTCGGAGCCACACGCCGGCTCCAACCCCGCCGACATGAGTACGCAGGCCCGAAAGGAGGGCGACGAGTACGTCATCGACGGCGAGAAACAGTGGATAACGAACGGGGAACGCGGCGAGGTGGTCATCCTCTTCGCGAAGACCGACCGCGACGACCCGCAGACCGTGACGCAGTTCGTCGTCCCCAAATCGACCGACGGCGTCTCTGTCGGGAAGAAAGAGGAGAAGCTCGGACTCCGCGCTTCCGACACGACGACGCTCACGTTCGACGGGGCGCGTATCCCGGCCGAGTACCGGCTCACCGAGGAGGGACGCGGGCTCTCGGCCGCGCTCTCGATCCTCACCGGCGGGCGCGTCGGGATCGCATCACAGGCCGTCGGCGTCGCACAGGCGGCCCTCGACGCAGCCACGTCGTACGCACAGGACCGCGAGCAGTTCGACGGCCCGATCGCCGACATCCAGTCGATCCGGCACAAGCTCGCGCAGATGCACACCGACACGCAGGCCGCACGCCTGCTCACGCGCGATGCGGCGCGGGGACTCGACGACGGTGAGCCGCCCGCGGAAGCCGCCTCGATGGCGAAGCTGCAGGCGAGCGAGACGGCCGTCGACGTGGCGAACGAGGCCGTCCAGATCCACGGCGGCTACGGCTACACGACCGACTTCCCCGTCGAGCGGTTCTACCGCGACGCCAAAATCACGACCATCTACGAGGGGACCTCACAGATTCAACGGACGGTCGTCGCAGGGGAGCTGCTTGGGTAATGGCCGTCGTCTACGACCTCGACGGAACCCTCGTCCGTCTCGCGGTTGACTGGGCCGCCGTGACCGACGACTGCGTCGCCGTTCTCGCCGACCGCGGCATCGAGTTCGAGTACGAGACGCTCTGGGACGTGTACGAATACGCCCGCGACGCCGGCCAGCTCGACATCGTCGAGGAGACGATCGCCCGACACGAGCGCGAGGGCGCACGCAGCAGTGAGCGGCTCGACTGTGCCGACCTGCTCGCACGCGATGCGCCCGTCGCGGTCTGCTCGCTCAACAGCCAGCGGGCCTGCGAGATCGCACTCGACAGCCACGACCTCTCGGCGCACGCCTCCGCCATCGTCGGTCGCGACACCGTCGAGACGGAGAAGCCGGACCCCGAACCGCTTCGGACGGCCATTGACGCGCTCGGCGTCGATCCCGAGCAGGTCACCTTCGTCGGCGACGGCGAACGCGACGAACTGACCGCCGACCGCGCCGGCGTGGCGTTCAGCTACGTCGAGCCGTGGCTCGCGGCGTAGCCGCTACGACTCCGAGCTGCGCTCGGTCTCGCCCTCGTCCGCGCGCCGACGCGCGACGAGGTAGACGGACACCGCCGTGGTGAACCAGACGAGCGCGCCGACCCGGACGGCGAAGCTCGCCCACGCGCCCCACGAGGCAAGCTCGAAGAAGAGCGACGCGATCGCGACGACCGGCGCGCCGACGACGATCGTCGTGACGAAGGTGACCTGCATCACCCAACCGAAGTCGACGCCGTCGGTCTCGTACTGTTCGACGCGCTCTGGCACGTCCGACGTGAGGGAGACGAGTCGGTAAGCGGTTTCGGTCTACTCGCCGGTGAACGTCGCGCGCTCGTCGCCGAAGAAGGCCGCGTACCCCTCGGCGTAGTCGTCGGTCTCGGTCAGGTCAGCGATGCGGTCGGCTTCGCGTTCGAGCTGCTCGCCGAGTCCGTGTTCGAAGCTCGTCCGGAGCAGCTCTCTCGTCTCGGCGTACGCCCGCGTCGGCCCGGCAGCAAGCGTCTCGGCCTCCTCGGTGAGTCGCTCCTCGAACTCGCTGTCGGGGACCGCCTCTGTGACGAGACCGAGCTCGTCGGCCTCGGCCGCACCCACCGGCTCGTCGCGGAGGGCGATACGCTGTGTCTCGCGCAGTCCGATCAGCCGCGGGAGGAAGTACGACGAGCCGCCGTCGGCCGACAGCCCGATGCCCGGATACGCGAACTGGAGTCGCGCGCTCGTGGACATGATGACGATATCACCGACGAGTGCAGTGCCGATACCGCCGCCGGCGACGACGCCGTTGACGCCACAGACGACCGGTTTCGGCGCGCGAGCGAGCGTCTCGACGAACGCGTGAAGCGTCTCGGCCAGCGATCTGAGCGCCGACTCGTCGCGTCCGTCACCCTCCAGCGTCGTGAGGTCGGCGCCGGTGTTGAACACGCCGCCGACGCCCGTCAGGACGAGACAGCGTACGTCGTCGTCACTCGCCAGCTCGGTGGCCCCGTCGCGGAGCGCCTCCGCGGTCGCGGTGTCCATCGCGTTGTTCGCCTCGGGTCGGTCGAAGACGAGTCGGCCGACGCCGTCGTCACGCTCGATTCGGACTGAGTCCGTCATACCTGTCCGTCGCGGGCCGGCGTCATAACTGTGGTGAGAGGTAACGATGCAGTCGACTTAAGCCGCCTTACCACCGTCTGCACGTATGGACTACGATGTCGTCATCGTCGGTGGGGGGCCGGCCGGGTCCGCTGCCGGCCACGCCGCCGCCGAGGAGGGCGCGAGCGCGGTCGTCATCGAGAAGGGCGTCCCCCGCGCCGACCGCGACGGGCCCGGTCCCGACTCGACGGACGCCGCCGGCATCCTCGACTACTGGGTCGAGCTGATGGACCTCGACGAGCCGATCCCCGACCGCGTCAAACACCGCGAGCTGTCGGGTGCGGACTTCATCAGCCCGAACGAGTCGGTCGCGCTCAACTCGACGGGGATCGACAGCGACTACCCCAACTTCGGGTTCACGATGCACCGCGCACGGTTCGACGACTGGCTCCGCGAGCGTGCCGAGCGTGCCGGCGCACAGTACCGCGTCGGCAACGGGGTTCGCGACGTACAGACCCACCTGACGGGCGAGCCGTCCCACACTGTCACCCTCCGCGACGGGAGCGAACTCACGGCCCGGTATCTCGTCCTCGCGGACGGGCCACAGCGAACCGTCACCGGGCAGGTGCTCGACCCGCTGCTTCCGAACGGCGAGTTCGACCGGCTGGCGACGCAGCGAGCGAACCACATCGCCTATCAGGAGTACCGCGAGTTTCCCGACGAACTGCTCGAACCCGACCGCATCAAGTTCTGGTGGGGGCATATGCCGGGTCACACCGCCTACCCCTGGGTGTTCCCGAACGACGGACAGGTCGCCCGCGTCGGGCTGACGATGCCGATCGGGATGGATATCGAGGACGTGCGCGAGCGCGACAGCTACCCGCTCCTCCGCCCCGAAGACGACGGCATCCCGCAGGGAGGGACCTACATCGAACGCCTGCTCGACCGGCTCTATCCGGGGTACGATCTCGACGACTTCCCCGTCGTCGAGGACCGCGGGAAGACCGGCGGGACGGAGACGTATCCCATCTCCTCCACCCGACCGATCGAGTCGCCGACGGCGGCGAACATCGCCGTCGCCGGCGGGGCGATGGGCACGACGAGCGCGTTCCACGAGGGCGGTGATCACGTCGCCGTGCGAACCGGCACGCTCGCCGGGAAGCTCGCCGCCCGCGGGACGCTTCGCGCGTACAACGCCGAGTGGCATCACGCCGTCGGGGACGAGCTCCGACGCAACGTCGCGATGGCCGACATCGTCGCCGACAACACGCCCGCCGACTGGGACCGTATCTTCCGGCTCGTCGACGCCGTGCTCCCCGAGGACGGCTTCTACAGCAATCGCGACGTGCTGGTCAACGGCCTGACGGGCGCGACCCTGCTCGCCCGGTACAAGTGGACGAAGTTCGGGCTTCGCGACCGCCGGTACGCCCAGATCCGCGAGTCGGAGTACGCCGTCTGAGCCGGCTCCCGAAACTGGTAACTGTCTCTCCCTCCGAGTCCGGATACGCGCCTTTAGTCCCCACCCAGAGACCGCACCAGCGAGCGATGACGCGGTGGAGAACCCGGGCGCGGTACAGGCCTTGGCCCCTGCCCACTGGGGCGCGCCCCACACGAGGGTTAGCCAATCGACGCGGCACGCCGCCACGGGATGAGATTGGTCGTTAGTGTCTGGGGCGACATCACGTTCTGAGCGGCTGCTGTGTTACACCGCTGAGACTAGCCAAACACTCAAGAATAGCGTCTACCTACCTCGGGCATGGCGACGATAGAGATCGACGACGACGTGTATGAAGCGGTACAGCTCCCGGAGAGGGAGCGCTCGCCCGCAATGAAACGGGAGTTGGCGATCTCACTGTATGCACGTGACGCCCTCTCTTTCGGAAAGGCACGTGCGCTAGCGGAGCTGTCGAACAGAGAGTTCCAGAACCTCCTCGGCGAGCGCGAGATTCACCGTCACTACGGCGAGCGGGAGCTGAAGGAAGATATCGAGTATGCCGAATAGCGCAGCTGTTGTCTCTGATACGTCCCCGCTGTTGAACCTCGCGCTCATCGGCCGGCTTGATCTCCTTGAAACGCAGTTCCCTAATCTTACTGTTCCACGGCAGGTTTGGACCGAACTCACTGAAGGAGATAGCGGTCTGGAATCGCTCCGAGAACTACGTAACGATGAGTTCCTGAGCGTTGTCGAAGTGGAACGCTCTGATCTGTTTGTCGAGATACTCCACGAGCTCGATCTCGGAGAAACGGCTGCGATTTGCCATGCAGTCGAACGAGACGCTGATCTCCTTCTACTTGACGAGCAGGACGGACGACGTGTCGCCCGCAGACACGACCTCCCAGTCACAGGTGTAATCGGTATCCTGCTTCGCGGAGCGAAGACAGGTGTGGCGGATCTGGAACACGAACTCAACGCGCTCCGGGAGGCCGGCTTCTGGATATCTGATGATCTTTACTCCGAGGTTCTCTCCGAGATCGATCAGCACTCTCACTCCTGAACGGAGCGTTTGAAATGTCTATCTCTACCTGTAACCAGCGAACGGATTCCGATCCGAAACTCAGACCGTCGCCTCGCTCGCCGGGACGGCCTCGATTCGCCGTGCGATACTCCGCGGGAGCGACTGCTCGCCGTCGTCGGTCGCGACGGTCACCATCCCGAACGGTGCGACGTCGATCACGTCCAGCCGCTCGCCCGGCTCGACGCCCGCATCGGCGAGATACCGAAGCTCCTCGTCGTTCTGATTGCGAATCCGGCGGACGACGAGCCGGTCCCCCTCGCTCGCGCCGTCGAGTCTGTGCGTCGAGACGCTCTCGGGCAGTTCGAGCTCGCGGTTCGGAATCGGGTCGCCGTGGGGGTCGGCTTCGGGGTTGTCGAGCGCGGTCGCGATGCGGTCGGTCAGCTCCGCGGAGACGTGATGTTCGAGCCGGTCGGCCTCGTCGTGTACGTCGGCCCAGTCGTAATCGAGCGTCTCCGTCAGAAACGACTCTAGCAGTCGGTGATGGCGCAGGATTTCGAGCGCGACGATCTCCCCCTCGTCGGTGAGCCGTACCCCTTTGTACTTCTCGTGATCGACGAGACCGCGCGCTTCGAGCTTCTGGAGCATGCTCGATACGGTCGGCGGCGTCACGTCGAGCTCCGTCGCGAGTGCCGAGGTGGCGACGCGCTCGTCGCCCTCTTCGAGCGCGTAGATCGCCTTGATGTAATCCTCCATGACGGCACTGAGCATAGTCGATGTAGCGCAGTTGGGCTGTTAAACCCTCCTCTCGGCTCACGCGAGCGCGATATCCAACGAGAGCATCAGGAGGAGCCCGGCCATCGTTCCGAGCGTGGCGGCCCTGTCGTGGCCGTTCCCGTGCGTCTGTGGCAGGATGTCGTTGACGATGACAAACAGCATTCCACCGGCTGCGAACCCCATGGCGTACGGAAGCAGCGGCTCGGCGACGGTGACGGCGGCTGCCCCGAAGACGGCGATCGGTATCTCGACGATCCCCGCTCGCAGCCCGGTGACGCTGGCGTACCACAGCGAGCCGAGCCCGGCGTTGCGGGCCGCGACCGCGACGGCGAACCCCTCCGGGATGTTCTGTGTCCCGATGGCGAGCATCAGCGGAATCGCGTCGCCGAGGTTTCCGCTTCCGAAGCCGACACCGACGGCCAGCCCCTCCGGCATGTTGTGGAGCGTGATGGCGATAATAAAGACGATGACACCGGCGAGCCGTCCCGACGAGTAGTCGATCTCGTGGTGGTGTGACGCACCCGACTCCGCCATCATCGCCTCCACACCGGTCTCACCGGTGATGAACCTGTGCACGTACGGAACCCACCGCTCGCTCACGGCGAGGAAGCCGACACCGAGTGCGAAGCCGATACTCGTCGTCAGCAGGTCTCCGTACTGCTCGATGGCCGGGATGAGCAGACTCGTGAACGCCGCCGCGATCATCACGCCGCCGGCGAAGCCGAGCGACGTGTCTAACCCCCGCTGTGAGGGGTTCCGCCAGACGAGAATCGCGAGTGCCCCGACCAGATTCATCCCCGCGATGACGACACCGCCGACGAGCCCCCAGACGATCCGGTTCTCGCCGAACCACTGGACGAACTGCGACTCGATCATCCGGCCCGCTCCGCCCGTGGATGTGACATACCTAAACTCCGGTTTCGGCGTCACAATATTGAACGTGTCGGAGCCGGCGACCGTGGCGTTCGGCTTTTGCCCACCCGCCCCGAGGTGCTGGTATGAACGTCCAAGCGGTCGCCGATCTGTCGCCCGACGAGCGGGCCGCGCTGTTCGACCGAGACGCCGGCGTCGCCGACGCCCGCGACACCGCCCGTGAGATAATCGAGCGCGTTCGCACGGAGGGCGACGCGGCACTCCGCGAGCTGGCCGAGGAGTTCGACGACGTTTCCGTCGGCAACGTCGAGATCACCGACGAGACCGAACGCGCGGTCGAGCGGCTCGACGACGACCTGCTCGCCCACATCGAACGCGCCGCGGCGAACATCCGCGAGTTCCACGAGGCCCAACGGCCCGAGAGCTGGACGACCGAGTTCGACGGTCGCGAGCTCGGCCGACGGTATCGCCCGCTCGATCGCGTCGGCGCGTACGTCCCGGGCGGGACCGCCGCCTACCCCTCCTCGGCGCTGATGGGCGTCGTCCCCGCGACGGTGGCGGGCGTCGATCACGTCGCCGTCGCGACCCCACCCGCCGCGGAGCTGAACGACGCCACCCTCGCGGCGATCCGCGTCGCGGGGGCCGACGCGGTGTATCAGGCCGGCGGCGCACAGGCGATCGCCGCGCTCGCGTACGGAACCGAGACCGTCGCCAACGTCCAGAAGATCGTCGGGCCGGGCAACCGATTCGTCACCGCCGCGAAAGCCGAGGTACGCGAGGACTGCGAGATAGATTTCCTCGCCGGTCCCTCCGAGATACTCGTCGTCGCCGACGAGACCGCCGACCCCGCCGTCGTCGCCGCTGACCTCATCGCACAGGCCGAACACGATCCGAACGCGTCCGTCGTCGCCGTCACGCCGGACGAGTCGCTGGCCGCCGATATCGCGAGCGAGTGCGACCGACAGGCCCCGCAGCGCGACCGTACTGACGTGATCCGGGAAGCCCTCGAAAACGACGCCTCGGGCGTATTCACCGCGCGGTCGATGCCGGAGGCCGTCCTCTTCGCCGGTGAGTACGCCGCCGAACACCTCTCGATTCAGGCGGAAAACGACGAGGCCCTGCTCGACCGCATCGAGGCCGGCGGGAGCGTGTTTCTCGGGCCGCACGCACCCGTCGCAGCGGGTGATTACGCCGCCGGCACGAACCACGTCCTCCCGACGGGCGGGCTGGCGAAGACGACGGGCGGACTCTCCGTCGATCAGTTCCTCGTCTCCCAGACCGTCCAACGGCTCGACCGCGACGCGCTCACCGATCTCTCGGAGACGGTGACGACCCTCGCTGAGACCGAGGGACTGGAAGCTCACGCCGAGAGCGTTCGCAAGCGATTCGAGGAGTAGCCGTCGCGTGAGTCGCGACTGGCAGACGCTACTCCAGCGGCTCGGCGGCGTTCTGTTTCACCAGCGGCTCTACGTTCTCGGCGGGGAGACTCACAACGTCCTCGGAAGAGAGCTCGTACGACCGCTCGTCGACGCCGAACACCTCGCCCACGTCGCGGGTGATGCGAACCGTCGTCCGCTCGACGTGCGGTGATCCGCCCGAATCGTCCGCGGTCGCGACGGCGGTATCCGTACTGGCAGGCTCGTCCGGCTCCGTCGACTCCGTTCCCTCGGCGGTGGCGTCGCCAGCGGCGTCGGCGTGTGTCGAGGCCGGGGGCGTCCGATCGTCGGTCGCGGGGTCGGACGGTGTGGTTTCCTCGCCGTCGCCCATCATCTCCGCGGCGCTCACTCCATCGCTGCTCGCGTCCGTCTCCTGTGACGGTATGTTCGGTGGCGCAGTCGGCGTCTCGTCGACCGACTCGGGCGTCGGGTCCAGACCGAGCTCGGCGACCGCACTCGACTCGGGCGTCGGCTCGTCGGTCGCGTTCGCCGACGGGACCGTCTCCGTCGGCTCCGAATCCGCCTCTGGTGTCTCCGCTCCGATCGGCTCCGTCTCCGCGTCCCGCGAGCAGGAGAGAGTCGACGCCTCACCTTCGAGCACGCCGTCGAGGACGTGCTCGCGGTTCTGCTCGATCCGCTCCACGAGGCTCGCGAACAGCTTCCGCTCCTCCTCTGTCAGGCCGTCGTCCTCGGTCGGCATTCCGGCGGCGGCGATAGAGGCCATCTTGACGACCTTGCCGACGCGCCGCTCGTAGATCGCCTCGACGGTCGATTCCGCCGTTTCGATGTCATCAGAGAGACGCCGCACCTCCCGCGAGGAGAACGGATCGTCCGCGCGCTCGGCGGCGCGGTCGCGTTCGCGGGTCAGCTCCCGAACGAACTCGCCCACGTCCTGATAGAAGCTGGGCCGGAGATTCTGCAGGCTACTCGCCTGTCGTTCCCGGCTCTGGATAGATTGGAGCTCGTCGAGATTCATTCTGCGACCTTCTCGGCGCGACCCCGTGTCATGAGGAAGACGCCGAGTGCTTCGTCCACCGCCTGTTTTCCGCCCTCCATCATAAACCCTTCCTCGCCGTCGAACGTCGTCACCCCGGGGTCGGTCACGTCAATCTGAATCTCGTTGTCGCGGAACTGCTCCGGAACCGCGTCACGGAGCGGTGCAAACTCGTCGAGCGAGTCGCGCTCGATCGGCGTGACCACGAGCCCAGAACCGCCGTGGAGCGTTCCGGGAAGCCGAATGAGCCGGTTGATGTCCGTCGTCACCGGCTCGTCGATCGGTGCGCCGTCTTCGGCGAGGGTCTGCTCGAACAGCAGCTTCGCGACGGAGACGACGGCGGGATGTACGTCGAGATTCCCGTCGCGGAGCTGCTCGGCGTTCTCGGTCGCCGCACGCACGATTGCCCGCGCCTTCCCCTCACCGACCCCGGAGAACTCCTGCAGGCGGGCGAGTGCCTCCTCCTCGGGGCGCTCGCGGATCTCCGCTACGAGATCGAGCAGCTGCCGGTGGACGCGCGCGCCCCAGCCGCCTTCGGTCGGAAGCAGTCGCTTCTGCGTGGGGTTCTTCAGCCCGAGTCCTTCGACCGTCTCCGTGCGGAGCAGGTCCTCGAACTCCATGTCCGGGCCGCGGACGTACTCGACGATCTCGTCGCGCTGGTCGCGCCCGAGCTGCTGGACCCGGTCGGCCCGAACGTGGACGTGGTAGCCGCGCCCGCCCGAGAAGACGATTGTCGGATCGCGGAAGCCGAAATCCGCCTCCAGAAACTCAAGCAGGGTGTACAGCGCCTCCTTACACGTGGCCAGCATCTCGGCGTAGCTCGTCGTCTCGGGATCGACCCCCGGTAGGTGGTCGGCGTCGAGATCGAAGACCAGATCGGCGCCGCGCCACCCCTTCACGCTCATGCGGGAGGCGTCGGGGTCGTCGTAGCGACCGACGGAGTGGTAGACGTGACGCGGCTGCTCGCGGGCGAGAAACTCCGTGATCGAGCCGCCGCCGGCGATATCCAGCCACGACTGGTGGCGAACCATCGTCGTTCCGTCGCCGGGCGTGAACGGAATATGGCCCCATTCGCGCTCGTTGGACGCAGGCGGGCCCTCGATGTCGATCCGGCGGTAGTAGTCGCCGAACCGGCCCGAGAGATACGCTCGCGTCCGCTCGTTCATCGGTTTCAGAGTGGGAGAGTCGGCAGTAAAAACGTGTCCTTCGCCGCGTCACCGGCGGAAGAACCGCGACAGCTTCTCGGTGAACGAGTCCTCTCCCAATCGGAGATAGTAGGCGTCACCGTAGTCCTCGTAGTAGTTCTCGATCGTTCGGACGGTCTCGAAGCCGATGTTGCGGTAGAAGTCGAGCGCGTTCTGATTGCTCGTGCGCGCGTGACAGGTCACCGTTCCGTACTCCTCGGCGACGGCGGCGACGAGCCGCTTCCCGTGTCCGTCACCGCGCTCGTCGGGCGCGACGGCGAGAAAGAGGATGTAGCCGTCCCGACGCACGGACGCGAAGCCGACGAGTCGCTCGTCGTCCAGCGTCCGCTCGATCAGCGCGACGCTCCGCGAACGGGTGTACGCGTCCGTGAAGAAGCCGCGCCGCTGTCTGAGCACTCCCTCCTCGCGGCGAATCGCCTCCTTCAGTGCCCACGCGTCCTCGACGAAGGCGTCATCGCCCTGTTCGATGACGCGAAGCTCGACTGTGGCACTCACTACAATAAACTACGAGCGCGAGCAGTTAGTTCCAACGCCACGACCGTAGGCGGTCCCGTTGCTCCCGTCCGAAGGGCGACCGTCCCGCCCAAACGTTCAATAGGAGGCGGCAGCGTCCGTATCCGTATGTCGTTCAGTGTCGGCGACGAGTCCGAAGAGAACGCCGATGTACCGGACAGCGTGCGCGGCATCGTCCGTCGCGCGTTCGTGACCGGTGTCGCCCTGATCGTTCCGCTCGTCGTCACCGCGTTCATCATCTCGCTCGCCGTCGGCTACATCGACAGCGCGCTCCAGTCGGTCGCCACCCTGATCGTCGATCGCTCGCTCGGGCCCGACCAGTTCGGGACGAATCTGGTGAAAGTGCTGACAGTCGCTATCTTCCTCGCGGTCGTCTTCGCGCTCGGGTTCGTCGCCGAGTTCTCCAAGCGCGGGACGACGTTCGGCGCGTACTTCGACGAGTTCATGTCGCGGATTCCGGGGCTCGGCTCCGTCTACACGCCGTTCAACGAGATGTCCGAGATCATGCTCGACTCCGACACCGACAGCTTCCAGGAGGTCGTCTTCGTCGAGTACCCCGGCGAAGGCTCGTACACGGTGGCGTTCAAGACGGCCGAGACGCCGGCCGCTATCGAGCGCGACACCGGATACGACGACATGGTGACGCTGTTCATGCCGATGGCCCCGAACCCCGTCATGGGCGGGTTCGTCATCCACGTCTCCCGGGACCGCGTCGTCGACGCCGACATCACCGTCGAGCAGGGGCTTCGCTCCATCGTCACCTCCGGGGTCGCGCTCACCGACGACGACACGGCGAAGCTCCGCGGGCTCAGTCCCGACGAGATGGAGACGCTCGGCAGCATCGAGCGTATCGAGCAACACACCACGCCGGGACAGGACCACGTGGTCACCGAGGAGGACGAGCCGACGGTCGAACGCGTCGAGGAGTACGACGCCGCGGTCGCGCCGGAACACTCCGACACCCCCGAAAAGATCGTCGACAGGGAGCGAACGACCGCGCGCGAACAGACCGACACCGTGCCCGCGGAGGTGGCACACCGCGATACCGACCGTGACGGGAGCGAACAGACGCCGGCGGAGATGGCCGCCCGCGACCGCGTGACCCGCGAGGAGATGAGCGAGACGCCGGACAGCCGCTCCGACCGCCGCGACGAGACGGACAGCGAGGACGAGACGGAGACGTGAGCCGGCGGTTCGAACGCGTCCCCTCGGGGGATGAGAGCGAAAGCTATTCTATCGCGCCGCGAGGAACGACAGCATGAGCGACGATACGTTCGAGGCGGGCGGCTACACCCTTCACCGTCGCCGCGAGTACGTCTGGGAGCTGCCCCGACAGGGGGAGATGCGCGTTCCGGCGCGCGTGCTCGCGAGCCGCGACCTGCTCGAAGCCATCTCGGACGACCGAACCATCGAACAGCTACGGAACACGGCTCATCTCCCGGGAGCCACCGACTACGCCCTCTGTATGCCCGACGGGCATCAGGGGTACGGCTTTCCGGTCGGCGGCGTCGCCGCCACCGATGCCGAGACCGGCTGTATCTCGCCCGGCGCGGTCGGGTTCGATATCAACTGCGGCGTGCGACTGCTCACGACCGATCTCACCTACGACGACATCCGTGGCCGCGAACGCGAGCTGACGGACGCGCTGTTCGAGGCAATTCCGACAGGAACCGGTGGTGGCGGTGTCCTCGGCGGCTCGCGTGCGGCCCTCGATGCGGCACTCGAAGACGGTGTCGAGTGGGCACTCGCGGAGGGGATGGCTATCGAATCGGACCTGACCCGGTGTGAGGACGGTGGCCGACGCCCCGATGCCGACCCGGACGCGGTGTCGAAACGCGCGAAGGACCGCGCGATGAACCAGATGGGAAGCCTCGGCTCGGGAAACCACTTCCTCGAAGTCCAGCGCGTGACCGACGTGTTCGATACTGACACCGCCGGCGCGTATGGACTCAGCGAGAACCAGCTCGTCGTCCTGATCCACTGCGGCTCCCGCGGACTCGGCCATCAGACCTGCACCGACTACCTCCAGCGCATCGAGGAGGAACACGACGACCTGCTCGCACAGCTTCCGGACCGGGATCTCGCTGCCGCCCCCGCCGGCTCCGAGCTCGCGGACGAGTACTACGGTGCGATGTGCGCCTGTATCAACTTCGCGTGGGTGAACCGCCAGCTCATCACGCACCGGACGCGTGAGGTGTTCGCCGAGGTGTTCGATCGTCCGTGGGAGTCGATGGGGATGGAGCTGCTGTACGACGTCTCCCACAACATCGCCAAACGCGAGCGACACGAGACGGACGACGGCGAGCGAGAGCTGTTCGTCCACCGGAAGGGGGCGACCCGGGCGTTCCCGCCGGGCCATCCCGAGGTTCCGGCGGCGTATCGCGACACCGGCCAGCCGGTCATCATCCCCGGCTCGATGGGAGCCGGCTCGTACGTCCTCTCGGGCGGCGGGCAGTCGCTCTCGGAGACGTTCGGCTCGACGGCACACGGTGCTGGGCGGATGATGTCACGCACTCGGGCGAAAGACGAGTTCTGGGGCGGTGACGTGCAGGACGACCTCGAAGCACGGCAGGTGTACGTGCGGGCATCCTCGGGAGCGACCATCGCCGAGGAAGCGCCGGGTGTCTACAAGGACGTCGATGAGGTGGTTCGGGTCTCGGACGCGCTCGGTATCGGTGACAAGGTGGCTCGGACGTTTCCGGTCTGCAACATCAAGGGCTGAGCGCGGTCGCGGTGCGGTCGCGGTGTTGTGACGGTGCGAGTGCAGTGCTACAGCGGTGTTGTAACGGTACGGTCGCGGTGAACTCTGCCTGTACGCCGAACGAAGTGAGGCGTTTCACTGCGGCGACCAGCGGGAGCCGCAGGACCGAGGCCCGACTACCGCGAGCGAAGCGAGCGACGGGAGGGCCGACGTATCTTTTTAGTGCAGATTTTTGCCGACGAGCCGCAGGCTCGTCGTGTAAAAAGGTGCTATTGCTGGCGTGGCGCGCGCGCCTCTCGGACACCGTTCCCGTCTCGCATCTTGTCCTCGCAGTGGGGACAGACGCGGACGCTCGATAGCTCGTCGGGGGCGAACACCTTCACGTACTGTTCAGAGACGTAAGAATCGCAGTTGAGACAGTTAGCCATACCCACTATGTCCGCGTTTACACGTAAGTAGCTTCTGAGTTGTACACGCCACGTGAGGCGGTTTCACGGACAAACCGTGACAGTTCGGTCTCAGCGCAAGAAGTCGAAGCGAGCGTCCACGGTCCCGGTTCGGGGGTCCAGCTCCTCTCCGTTCTCGAACCTGACGAAGGAGAGATAGTACGGCTCACCGCAGCCGTCGTCGGCCGACTCGCTCGCGCCACAGACGAGTTCGACGCCGTCGGCCAGCTCCTGCGGGTCGGTGTCGCCGTCGAGTTCGTAGGCGGGGAGGTATGTCCAGCCGTCGAGCGGATCGGGGGTGACACACTTGTCGCGCAGCGAGGCGTCGCGTTCGAGTTCGGCAAGCGTCTCACACCGCGGGCAGTAGTAGCTCACCGTCACCATACCCCGCGTTAGGGAGCGACGGGCTTGAGTGTCGTGTCCGAACCTCTTTGTCTGCGCCCGGCGTCCCGTCCGGATATGATAGACGAGACCGTCGCCGAGATCGAGGCGATGCAGACCCACTCCTCGTCGGTCGTCGCGGTCAAGGCCGCGGAGGCGCTGCGGGCGCTGTTCGACCGCGAGTATCCGACCGTCGCCGAGTACATTCGGGATCTCGAACGCAACGCCAGTGCGCTTCGCCGGGCGAACCCCTCGCACGCGTCGCTTCACACGACACAGCGAGCGATCGTCACGACGGTCGAGGAGCGCGACCCCGAGACGGTCGAGGCGGCCGTCACGGCGACGGCAGACGCCATCGACCGCGTGGTACGAGAGGTGACGACGGCCAAGGAGGAGGCCGCCGCCGCCGCTGCCGAACAGTTCGAGGACGGTGACACAATCTTGACACACGACTACTCCTCGACGTTACTGGAGGCCATCGAACTCGCGGCCAGCGAGGGCGTCCACCTCGACGTGTACGTGACCGAAGCCCGCCCGCGGTTCATCGGGCGGAAGACGGTGCGGACGCTCGCCGGGATCGATCGCGTGACGCCGCATCTGCTCACCGACGCGGCCGCCGGTCACGTGCTCGACTCGTGTGACCGCGTCGTCGTCGGGATGACCTGCATCGTGGACGAGACGCTGTACAACCGGGTCGGCACGCTCCCGATCGCGGCGACGGCCACAGAGCGCGGCGTGCCGGTGACAGTCGTCGGATCGTCGGCGAAGATCATCGACGACGGCGGGTTCGCCTTCGAGAACGAGCACCGCTCGACGACGGAAGTGATGCGCGAGCCGGCGGAGGGGTTCGCGGTCGTCAACCCGGCGTACGACGCCACGCCGCTGCGGCTCGTCGACACGGTCGTCACCGACACCGGCATCGAGACGCCCTGATCACTCGAACACCGGCTGTGAGATGACCGCCGTCTCGCAGTCGGGACAGACGATCCAGTAGCCGCCCTCCGCTTCGGTCAACAGCCAGTCGTCGCTCAGCTCGCTCGCGTGTCCACACTCACGGCAGAACAGCGCCATCTTCGGCGTCTCGTTCTCGGCGACGGTGGAGGTCTCGCGCATGGTTGAATGAGGGGCTGAAGCCGTATATACGTGTTTCACGCCGTGTAAACATGGACCACGGTGACGCGTTCTCACCCGGCTCGCTCGCTCTGAAAACCACAGGAGCGGTGATACACCACCGCCCTGACGGCGCTTCACGCGAGGTGGGGGTTCTGTGCCGTCTCAGAGGTGGCGAACCCGTCCCTCGACGGCGGGATCGATCCCCTCACAGCGGGCGTAGTCGGCCAGTATCTCGTACTGGGTGCGGATCGTCTCGACGCGGTGGTCCATCCCGACTGCGGGGAACTCGTCGTCCGAGTGGAGCAGGTAGTCGGCGAGTGCGAGCCGGTACGTCCGCTCGGGATCGATCGCTTCACCGCCGACGGTCGCCTCCGTGAGCGTGTCGGTCGCGCGCTCGTACTCGATCCGTGCGCCCGAGAGGTGGGCGTGCCACCAGTCCGGCTCGCCGAACCCGAGCCGGCTCCCCTCTCCCTGTCGGAACAGCTCGCGAAGCTCTCGGCCCGTCACCTCGGCAATCGAGAGCGGTTCGTCGAACGGGATGAGCGAGATGAGATCGCCGACGGTCACATCGCCGGCGAGCGACGGACCCGACCGGATCCCGCCGGAGTTCTGTAACCCGACGTCAGCGTCCGTCGCCCACCGGTAGGCGTCGGCGACGAAGTTACCCACCCGGGACTCACCGTGAAAGCAGGCGACCTCGGTTCGCTCGATCTGTTCGGCGTGGTTGTGGCCGCCGAGCACCACGTCCACATCGATCTCGAACACCGCACCGTTGACGCCCGGTCGCGTCAACAGGGTGTCGCCCAGTCGCTCGATCTGTTCGGCGTGGTTGTGGCCGCCGAGCACCACGTCCACATCGATCTCGGCGGCGAGCGTCTCGTCGCCGCGACCGAGATGCGAGAGACAGACGACGTAGTCGACTCCCTCACCGCGGAGCTCGGCCACGGCGTCCTCCGCGGCGACGATCGGATCCGTGAACGCCACGTCCCCGGTTGAGGGGTTGATGCTCGCCGTCTTCGGGGTGACGAGTCCAAAGACGCCGACGCGCTCGCCGTCGCGCTCGAAGATCTGCCACGGTCGAACGCCGGCCTCGCGGCCGAACGGCTCGCCGTCGCGCTCGACGTTCGCACAGAGCCACGGCTGGGGTGCGCGTTCGACGATCTCCAGCGCGCGGTTCGGCCCGTAGTCGAAGTCGTGGTTACCGAAGGTGTCGGCGTCCGGCTCGACGGCGTGGAAGAAATCGAGCGCCTGCTCGCCCTTCGTCACGAGCGGGAGGATACCGGGCGAGGTGTTGTCGCCCGTGCCGAAGACGAGCGTGTCGGCGTCACGACGTGCATCGATACGGCCGGCGAGCCGCCCGAGCCGGTCGGCGTCGTCGTACGCGTTCTCGATGTCCGAGTAGTGGACGAGCCGAATCATACCACCTCTCCGCGAGTCGTGAGAAAAACGGTGTCGTTTGGTGTGTCGGTTCACTTCGACTCCCCTGCTGTCGAGTCGGTTTGGACTGTTCTGACTCCCCTGCTGTCGAGTCGGTTTGGAGCTTTCCGACTCCCCTGCTGTCGAGTCGGTCTGGAGCTTCCCGGCTCATCTACTGTGTGACCACAGCACTTTCGCATACGCAGACGTTTACACGTGTATGAGCAACCAGACGCTCGACAGGCGCGAACACGACGGCGAGACGCTGTACGTCGCCCGTCAGGAGGCTGAAACGGGAGTCGATGCGCCCTTCTTCACCGTCTACGTGGACGCAGAGCGCGAGCGCCGCTGGGGGTATCTGTGCGGGAGCTGCGAGAGCCTCTCGACGGCGATGGACTCGATGGGCCGGATGCAGTGTAACGACTGCGCCAACTTCAAGCGACCCGACGAGTGGGACGCGGCCCACGAGTAGGGTCCCCGGTGTTTTTTACCGTGGCTCCGTCCCCTCCGTTGTGAGTCAGTTCGCCGTCAGAACCGAGGCGTTGACAAAGTCCTACGGCGACGTACCCGTCGTCCGGGGGCTGAACTTAGAGATCGAGCCGGGCGAGGTGTACGGCTTTCTCGGCCCGAACGGCGCCGGCAAGACGACGATGCGGCTGCTGACCGGGCTGTTAGAGCCGACCGGCGGTGACGGCTGGGTGTGTGGTGACTGTATCACCGACCGGGGAGCCGTCTCTCGTCACGTCGGCTACCTGCCGGAGCGACCGCCGCTGTACGAGGAGCTCACCGGTCGCGAGCAGCTGGAGTTCGTCGCGCAGCTACGTGGACAGCCGGCCGACGCCGCGACCGAGACGGCGACGGCCCTCCTCGATCGCTTCGGACTCACCGACGACGGTGACAAGCGAATCGAGGCGTACTCGACCGGTATGCGGAAGAAGGCCGGACTCGCACAGGCCGTCCTCCACGAGCCGGCGGTGCTCTTCCTAGACGAGCCGACTGCCGGGCTCGATCCGCGGGCCGCGCGTAGCGTCCGGACGGAGCTGCGACGGCTGGCCGACGCCGGAACGACCGTCTTTCTCTCGTCGCATCTCCTCTCGGTCGTCACCGAGCTCACCGATCGGGTCGGGCTGCTCACCGACGGCACGCTCGTCGCGGAAGGACCGCCCGACGAGGTCGCCGATCGGGTCGACAGCGAGGAGCTTGAGGACGCGTTCATCGAACTGACGGGCGACTGATGCGGGCGCTGCTCATCGCGCGGCTCCTGACGCGGCGACGGCTCCGGCGGCTCCGCGAACGACCGATGCAGGCGGTCGCACAGGCCGGGCTCCTCCTCGTGGCCCCCGTACTGCGCGTCCTCCCGGTCGGTTCCGGTCCGTCCGGTCGCGATATCGGGGCGATGCTCGCCGCGTCGGGCGAACCGAGCGTCGACGTCGCGCGACTGCTCGCGAGCGCGTTCGCCGGAACGTGGCTCCTGCTCGCTATCGGCGGCGGGATGCAGGTGACGACGACTATCGACGATGTGGACTGCGGCAGCCTGCTCGTCCACGCCGCCGGAATGCATCAGTTCCTGCTCGGGCGGACGATTGCCGACGAGTCCCGCCGCATCGTCCTCTTCAGCATCTGGGTGCTGGTCGGCATCGGCTCTGTCGCGCTCGGTGCTGGCGCGCCGATCGCGCTGCTGCTCGGTCTCGTCGGCTTCTCGCTTCTGACGGTCTCGGCGTCGATGGCGGGACGTGCCGTCGGCCTGCTCGTCTACCGGACCGCCTCAGATCGAGGCTGGAATTGGTCGTTGCCTAGCACGGCTGCGCCGGCACTCATCGGTGGTCTCGCAGCGCTCGGCTTTCAGTTCCCTGAGACGGCGATCCGGCTTCTCTCACTGCCGCCGCTGGGTTGGTTCGCCGCGCCGCTGTTCGTCCGGCTTCCCGGCGTCGAAGCTGACCCGATCGGAATTGTCGGTGGGCTGGCGGTCGGCATCGTCGCGAGCGGTGGCGGCTATCTCGCCTTCGAGCGCCTCGCCCGTGACGTGTGGTTCCGCGAACACGCGCTCCCGGAGACCGACTCCGAGAAGCCGAGTGGCGTCGGGCCACGGCTCCGTGCTGTGCTCGAACGACGAGTCGATCCCCCGATCGCGGCGATCGGCTGGCGAACGGTCGTCCGTCGACTCCGCGCGCCGCTTCCGTTCATCATCACCGGGGCGATCGGGGTGATCCTCCTCATTCACGCGGTCGAGCACGGCCTCCCGGACGAGACAGCCGCGTACGGAGCGGTGTATCTCGCCGTCGCCAGCGCGGCCGTCCTCGCGTTGAACCCGCTCGCTGACGAGGGGCCGGTGTTAGCGTTAATACTCACCAGCCCGCTCTCGGGGACACAGCTCGCCCGCGGCTACGCCGTCGGCGCACTCTCGATCGCAGTCCCGACGAGTCTCCTGCTGGCCCTCGGGACCGCAGCCGTCGGTAACTCAGTCCCGCTCACCGTCGCGTCGCTCGCCGTCGTCGGCCCGCTGACTGCCGGTGCGACCGGGTGTGCGCTCGCCGCCGGCGTGCTCGTTCCGCGGTACGAAGCCGCGAACGTCCTATCGAGCGAGTCGTTCGGTCTCCCGGGAAAATACGCGACCGTGGGCTTTCTCCTCACGCAGCTCGCCGTCGCCGCGCCGTTCGTTCTCGCCGTCGAGTTCGGGCGTACGCTTCCCGTGCTCGCTGGCGGCACTGCCGGCACGGTCGCGTTGGCGCTCTCCATGGGCCTGATCGCTGGCCGGTACGCCGCGAACCGACTCGACGGATACCGGCTCAGCTAAGTAGTGCTAACAGTTAACACACTTCGCGGCAAGATGGAAACGAATGTCCGCAGAGCGCGCGGAACTCACGGAGCGGGCCGAATCGATCTTCCGGGAGCTGGCGCTGTTTCGTCGCGCGCGTCGACCGCGCCACCGATCTCTGTGCGGAGCTTCGCGCCGGCGATTACCCGTACGACTGGGCCGTGATCCGTGTCCACGACGAGGGATACGACGTGCTCCATCCGACCGCGACGACGCTCGAAGCGCCGTAGAGCGGACTCTCAGAGACGCGTCCACCGGTACGGCCTCCTCGCGTCTGTGCCGGTCGCGACACTCAGTTCAGGACCGACCGATCGAAACGACGCTCAGTGAGTAGTTTCTTCCGAGTTGGTCCCGAACCGGACGATAATGGTCTTCAAGAAAGTCACCCTCATCGGACGAAGTTCGGAGAGTTTCGATCACGCTGCGGACGACGCAATCGACCGCGCCGAACAGACCCTCGACAACGTCCAGTGGGTCGAAGTCGAGGAGTTCGGCGTCGAAGTCGGCTCCGTCGAGAGCAGGGAGTATCAGGCGGAAGTGACGGTCGCGTTCGAGCTGGTAAAGTAACAGACGGTCGGAATGGAGCGACTACGTGCGGAAGCTCTCGCCACAGCCGCACTCGCTTTCGGCATTCGGGTTCTCGACCGAGAACCCCTTCCCCTGAAGCCCGCCCTCGAAGTCCAGCGTCGAGCCGCCGATGTAGTCCATGCTCGCCGGGTCGATGAAGACGCGCAGCCCGTGTCCCTCGACGACGGTGTCGTCCGGCTCCGGTTCGGTATCGAACCGCATCCCGTAGGAGAGACCCGCACAGCCGCCCTGCTGGACGAACAGCCGAAGCCCGGCAACGTCTGTGTCCAGTCCCTCTCCCTCGATGAGCCCGACCGCCTGCCCGGCCGCCGGCTCGGTTATCTCGACGGGTGTCGTGTCGGTACTGCTCATACCGGCTAACGGACACGCGCGAACAAAACAGTGACGCCGGGCTGTACGAAACGCGTCCCGCCCGCTACTGGAACGTCCGCGACACTTCTCCGGTGTCGTCGTCGCTCTCGAACTCCGCTTCGATCTCGTCGTACTGGTCGCGCGTCTCGGCGTCGACGGAGGCGCTCACCTCGTCGAGCGCCTGCTCGAAGTGGTCCGTGCTCACACGGACGTTTTCGACCGAGCCGGCGGCCTCCTCCGACGAGACGGAGTCGATGTACTCCCGCGTCGCGGCCATCGACGCCTCGCGGGCGAGCGCCTCGATGTCGGCTCCGACGTAGCCGTCGGTCTCGCGCGCCAGCCGGTCGAGATTCACGTCGTCGGCGAGCGGCTTGTCGCGGGTGTGGACCTCGAATATCTTCCGGCGACCGGCTTCGTCCGGAACCGGGACGTGGATATGGCGATCGAGCCGACCGGGGCGCAACAACGCCGAGTCGATGAGATCCGGGCGGTTCGTCGTCGCGACGACCACGACATCCTCCAGCGATTCGAGCCCATCGAGCTCAGTTAGTAGCTGGGAAACGACGCGTTCGCCGACGCCGGAGTCACCCATATCCTGCCCGCGTTGGCCGGCGATAGCGTCGATCTCGTCGAAGAAGACCACCGTCGGCGCGTTCGAGCGCGCCTTCTCGAACACCTCGCGGACGCCCTTCTCGGACTCGCCGACGTACTTGTTGAGTAGCTCCGGCCCCTTCACGGAGATGAAATTGGACTCGGCCTCGTTGGCGACGGCCTTGGCGATGAGGGTCTTCCCCGTCCCCGGTGGGCCGTACAGCAGGACGCCCTTCGCCGCGTCGAGATCCATCTGCTCGAACACCTCGGGGTAGTCGAGCGGCCACTGGATCGTCTCCTGTAGCCGGTCTTGCGTGTCGTCGAGTCCACCCACGTCGTTCCACGTCACGTCGGGGGTCTCGACGAAGACCTCGCGCATCGCGCTCGGCGTGATCCCCTTGAGCGCGTCCTTGAAGTCGGTCGTCGTCACCTCGATGGAGTCGAGCACCTCGGCGTCGATCTCGTCGCTTTCGAGATCCAGCTGCGGGCGGACCCGGCGAAGCGCGTTCATCGCCGACTCCTTCGTCAGCGACTCCAGATCGGCCCCGACGAAGCCGTGGGTCGATTCGGCGTACGCTTCGAGATCGATCTCGTCGGCCAGCGGCATCCCGCGGGTGTGGACCTGTAACACCTCCTCGCGACCCTCCTGATCCGGAACGCCGACCTCGATCTCGCGGTCGAATCTGCCCCCGCGACGCAGCGCGGGATCGATGGCGTCCACGCGGTTGGTGGCCGCGATGACCGTCACCTGCCCGCGCTCGTCGAGACCGTCCATCATCGAGAGCAGCTGTGCGACGACGCGCCGCTCCACGTCGCCGGAGGTCTCCTCGCGTTTGGGTGCGATGGAGTCCAGCTCGTCGATGAAGATGATCGCCGGCTGGTTCTCCTCGGCCTCTTCGAACACCTCACGGAGCTGTTCTTCGCTCTCGCCGTAGTACTTCGACATGATCTCCGGCCCGGAGATATCAGTGAAGTAGGCGTCGATCTCGTTGGCGACGGCCTTAGCGATGAGGGTCTTCCCCGTCCCCGGTGGGCCGTGCAGGAGGACGCCCTTCGGCGGATCGATACCGAGCTGTGAGAACAGCTCCGGATGGCGCATCGGAAGCTCGATCATCTCGCGGACCTGTTCGAGTTCGCCGTCCAGCCCGCCGATGTCCTCGTAGGTGACGTTCGGCGTGCCGCTGTCGCCGGTCTCGCCAGCGGATCGCTCGCCGACGATCTGCTCGGCCGGCTGTTCGGAGATGTTCACCTCGGTGGAGTCCGTGATGACGACCGTCCCCGAGGGATCGGTCTCGGCGACCCGCATCGGGATCTGTTGACCGCCCATCGAGGAGAAGGCGCCGAAACCGAAGCTGAAGGGGACCTGCTGGCCGGGCGTCACTGCCCGACCCGAGAGCTTGTCGCGGATCGGGCCGGCGACGTTGCCGCGAATCCGGAGATTCGACGGGAGCGCGACGGTGATCGACTTGGCGGGGTTCACGTCCGCCGTCTCGATCTCGACCCGGTCGTCGATCCCGACGTCCGCCTCCGAGCGGAGCCGACCGTCGATACGGACGACACCTGTGCCCGCGTCCTCGTAGCCGGGGAACGTGCGGGCGATGGTCCGGCCGTCACCGCCGCTGATGACGACGTAGTCGCCGTTGTCGAGATCCAGCTCCTCCATCACCTCGGGGTCGATAATCGCAAGCCCGCGACCGGCCTTGCTCTGTGGCATCGGCTTCACGACGACCGTCTGGCTCATCGGGTCACCTCCACGGTGACGACACCGTTGTTCACCCGAGCGGTCCCTTCGCCCGCCGGAACGTCGAACTCGTGTTGCTCGCCGTCGACGACGACGATCGCGGTGTCGCCGACGATATCGGCCGTCGCGTCGCTGCCAGCGCCGACGTCGGCCACGAGACCGACGGTCTCGCCCTGTTCGTACTGCGTCACTGCGATGCCGTCTCCACGGCCGAACTGTGTCACACGTCCGTTCATCCTAACTCGATGTTAGTCGTAGTAGTATATAAATTTTGTCTCTATTTTCGGCACACGGTATAAACGAAGAGGGAACTCTCTGTTTGCGGTTCGTCTCTCTCTCGCCCGTCGCGTTCAAGCCGATCGACTGCGAGATCGGTGTATGGAGCTGCTCGACGGATGAACGCAGTCACGCACGCCGGCAGGACGATCACCTACCGACAGACGGGCGAGGGTGACCGACCCGTTCTCTACGTCCACGGGGCCGGCGGCGACCACCGGCTGTGGGTCGAACAGTACGCCCCCGGTCGCGTCGCCCCGGCCGTCGCGCTCGATCTCACCGGTCACGGGGACAGCGACGATGCTGATCTCACGCCGGGCGCGGACGCGCTCGACGCCTACGCGCGTGACGTGCTCGCGGTCGCTCGCGAGACGGGCGCGAGGACGCTCGTCGGCAACTCGATGGGCGGGGCCGTCGCGCTGTGGACCGTCCTCGAACACGGGTTCGAGCCGGACGCGCTCGTCCTCTGTGGCACGGGCGCGAGACTCGCCGTCGGCGAGGCCCTGCTCGACGCGTTCGATTCCGATCTCGATGCCGCACTCGACACGCTCGCCGGGCCGGACCTGCTGTTTCACGACGCCGACGGCGATATGCGCGCCCGAACGATGGCCGCCTTCCGCGAGACGGGACAGTCGGTGACTGCCCGTGACTTCCGCACCTGTGACGCGTTCGACGTGCGCGACCGCCTCGACGAGATCGACGTACCGGCGCTCGCGCTCACCGGTGAACACGACGGGATGACCCCGCCCTCGTTCACCGACGCGCTGGGGAGCGGGCTTCCGGACTGCGAGACGGCGGTTCTGGACGACTGCGCGCACCTGTCGATGCTCGAACGCCCGACGGCGTGGAACGAGCGCGTTCGGGCGTTTCTCGGGGAGGCACGCGGACGAGCATCAGGGTCGTAGCTACGCTCGCCTGAAGAGGACGGAGTACGTGTTTCCGGTCCCGTTCCCGACCACGTCGAGACTGAATGCGAACCGCCCGGTCCCGATGCTCACATCGAGGATATGCTCTGTCGTATCGTCCGGGGACTTATCGAGATACCACCTGTAACGGTCGTCAGCGTCGAGCGTCCGAATCGGATCGAATCGAACGTCCGGGGCGACGTGTTCCCAGCCCGAGTCTGTCCACTCGTGTATCGCCCAGCCGGCTGGATTGAATTCGACGGGGTCGGAGCCGAGATTTCGAAGCTGCACGCCGTCGATCGAATCCTCGCCGAACGTCGCGAGCCGCGCCGAACTCGACGCGACTGCCGTCTCGGCACACAGCTGCGGTCGCTGGTCACCGAACGCGGGGGGTGGACACGTGACCGGCGGCTCGGACTGTGACCCTCCTTCCCCACCGTTCAGACAGCCGGCGAGCGCACAGACCGACGCACCCGCCGCCGAGAGATACGCACGCCTGTTCATACCGCGAGATAGGCGTATGGGGATAACTGTCTTCCGGGGATCGCGATGCTCAGTACACGTCCTCCAGCTCCGACTCGTAGTGAGAGTGGGCTTCTCCGGGGAACTCGCCCGACTCCACGTCGTCGCGATACCCCTCGACCGCTCGCTGCATCTCGCCGCGCACGTCCCCCCACGACTTCGAGAACGGGGCCGTTCCCTCACTCAGCCCGAGCACCTCGTCAATGACGAGCACCTGCCCGTCACAGTCCGGGCCGGCCCCGATCCCGATAGTCGGAATCGTCAGTTCGTCGGTCACCGTCGCCGCGAGATTCGCGGGAATGTGTTCGAGAACGAGCGAGAACGCCCCCGCCTCCTCGTGGGCGAGCGCGAGCTCGAGGATTTCACGTGCGCTCTCGCTGTCGGTCCCCTGCCGGAACAGCCCCGTCTCGTTCTCGCGCTGTGGCGTGAGTCCGAGATGCGCCATCGTCGGGATGCCGAGCTCGGTGAGCCGCTCGGTCAGCTCGACGGTGTGAGGGCCACACTCCAGCTTGACGGCGTCGGCGTCGGCCTCCTTCAGCATGCGTCCGGCGTTCTCGATACTCGCGTCGGTGCTCACGCCGAAGGAGAGAAACGGCATATCGGCGACGACGAGCGCGTCGTCGGTCCCGCGTGCGACGGCGGCGGTGTGGCTCGCCATCTCATCGACCGTCACCGGAAGCGTCGAGTCGTGGCCGAGCTGCGTGTTCCCGACCGAATCGCCGACGAGAATTACGTCGATCCCGGACTCGTCCACGACGGCTGCGGTCGGGGCGTCGTACGCGGTCAGCATGGTGATCGGCTCCGTGCCCGCCTTCGCTCGGATGTCTTTCGCACGCATACCGGCAGTCCGGTCGCACCGGCGATAAAGCTCCCGTCGCAGACGGCTTTTTGACGCCCGGCCGTGACGCCCGCGTGTGAAGCTACTCGTCTTTCGAGAAGGCGTTCACGGAACGGACGCGAGTGAGTACGCCACCCGACTGCGCGAGCGACTCCCTGACCACGAGGTCGTCTACGCGCGCACCCCCGACGAGGAGCGCGCGGAGATCGCCGACGCCGTCGTCGCCACCGGAACGACGATCACCCCGGAGCTACTCGACGCAGCCGCCGAGCTTCGACTGTTCGCCGGCGTCTACGCTGGCCACGGCCATCTCCCGCTCGACGCGCTGAAGACCCACGGCGTCGGGCTAACGAACGCGGCCGGTGTCCACGCGCCCAACATGGGCGAGTACGTCGTCGGTGCACTGCTCGGGCACGTCCGGAACTTTCAGCGCGCCTACCGCCAACAGGAACGCAGAGAGTGGCAGCCGATGCCGGTAACGGAGCTCGCCGGCTCGACCGTCACGGTCGTCGGACTCGGTAACATCGGGCAGGCGGTCGCCGAGCGGCTCGACCCGTTCGACGTGGAGACGATCGGTATTCGTGCCTCACCCGATCTCGGCGGGCCGGCCGATACCGTCCTCGGCCCGGATGCCCTCCACGACGCGCTGGCGGTATCGGACGCGGTCGTGCTCGCGTGCCCGCTCACTGACGCGACCCGTGGACTCATCGGCGACGCCGAGTTCACGACGATGCCGGCGGAGTCCATCCTCGTCAACGTGGCACGTGGCCCGGTCGTGGACACCGACGCACTTCTCGATGCTGTTCGCAACGGTCGTATCGGTGGGGCGACCCTCGACGTGACCGACCCCGAACCGCTCCCGCCGGAGCATCCGCTCTGGACGCTCTCGGACGTGCAGATCACGCCCCACAACGCCGGAGCGACGCCCCGCTACTACGAGCGGCTGAGTGATCTCCTCGCGACGAACCTCGGACGTGTCACGCGAGACGGGTGGGAAGCCGACCTGCAGAACACCGTTATCGAGCCGTAGCCGGTCTCAGTCGAGCGGCTCGATGAGTTCGAGGACGCGGCCGTCGGGGTCCTCGATGAACGCGGTCCGCGCGCCGGCGGCCGGCTGGTCGCTCGGCTCCTCCACGACGCCGTGGTTCTCGACCGCCTCGAACGTCGCGTCCACGTCCTCGACCCGGACTGCGAGATGGTCCCACGCGGTCCCCTGCTCGAAGCTCGCCTCGCCGTCGGTGTCAGCAAGCTGGAGTTCGACGCCGTCGTCATCGGCGATATATCGGTTTTCGGTGTCGCCGGACTCGAACGACCAGCTCTCCTCGAAGCCGAACTGCTCGTAGAAGGCGATAGTCTCGTCGGCGTCCGCGACGTTCAGACACGCGTGGAGTAGCTCCATACATCATTCGCACGCGCCGACGGCATGAATCCGACGACCACCGGTCACGGTCACGTCCGAACCTACCGGTACGTACAACCGTCTCTCGCTCCACGAGCCGGCATGGGTAACCGTCGTGCTGTCCTCGCCGGTACGGGCGCAGGGGTCGGCTACCTGTCTGTGCTGGCGTTCACGCCGACGCTTCAGGAGCTACCCGCTGTCTCGCTGCCGCTCCTATTCGGAACCGGTGTCGTCGCGGGCGTCGTCGCCGGCACGCTCGCCGACGGCTCTCCCGGTCATCACGGACTGCTCGCCGGCTCGCTCACCGGCGGCGTCGCCGGCGTCGCGGTCGTCCTCGTCTTCTTCGCGAACGAGCCGTACGGCGTCTTCAACGGGCTGAACCGGCTCGCGGCCACGCGACTCGCGCCCATCGACCTCGCCTTCCGGTATCCCGACGTGACGACCGGACTCATCGCCGGGGGCTGCTGGGCGAGTATCGCCGCGATCGCCGCCTACGCCGGCCGGTTCGCGCCGCGACTGGGCGGCGAGCTGATCCGCGAGTGATCACTCGCGGGTGGCGTCGATCTCCGCTCGAAGCTCGTCGAGGTCGTCCTGAAGCTGCTCGATCTCCCGGATCGCTTGCGTCGGATCCCGCGCGCCCAGCGACAGCAGGCGATTCCGCATCATCTGGAGCGAGACGTCGATCTCCTCGCTCGCCGACAGCGCGCGATGGTTCGAGAGGAAATGCAGCAGCGTCCACCAGCCCGCGGGGACGGGACCACTCTCGGGGTAGCTATCGACGGGTGCGAGCGCGGTGAGGTCGTCGTACTCCTCGTACAGCGGGCGGGCCATCGCCGTCGCGAGGAACTGTAGCTCCTCGACCAGCGCGTCGCCACGCGTGCCGAACGTCTCGGTGTCGTCGTCCGGATCGACCTCTTCCCACGAGCGGGCCAGCCCGTCCTCGACGAGCTCGTCCCAGCGGTCGCGTTCGGCGGCGACGAGCAGCTCCGTCTCGCCCCGGAGGTGGAGCCGGACCTGTCCGCCCGGTCGCGAGGGGTCGTGCCCGTATCGCAGGAAGCCACAGTGCTCACACGCGTCGGTGGCGAGCAGTCGATCGCGCGCGTCGAGGAGATACTCGCGGACGAGTCGCTCGTCGGCCGCCGCCCCCGCGGTGTCGAACTCGACGACAGTCACGTCGGCCACTACAGGTAACCGTCCGAAAGCAGGAGCTCGCCGTTCAGCACGGACGCACCGGCCGCGCCCCGAATCGTGTTATGGGCGAGGCAGTTGTACTGGACCCCGCCCTCGGTGGGGCGAAAGCCGCCGGCCGAGACGGCCATCCCGTCGCCGCGGTTCCGGTCGAGCCGCGGCTGTGGCCGGTCCGGCTCCGTGAACGTGTGAATGAGCCGTTCGGGCGAGGAGGGGAGCGCCGCAGACGGGTACGCCGACATGGCGGCCGTCACCTCATCGACGGTCACCTCGTCGCTCGTCTCCGCCCAGACGTTCTCCAGATGGCCGTCCACGGTCGGAACCCGGTTACAGGAGGCGGCCACGTCCATCCCGTGGCGTTCGACCTCGCTCCCGTCGAACGTCCCGAGCAGCTTGCGCGACTCCGACTCCATCTTCTGCTCCTCGCTGCCGATATGCGGGATGGCGTTGTCGATGATCTCCATCGAGGTGACACCGGAGTAGCCCGCGCCCGAGACGGCCTGCAGGGTGGCGACCCGGACGGCATCGAGCCCGAACTGATCGAGCGCGGCGAGTGTCGGAACCATCGTGATGGTCGAGCAGTTCGGGTTCTTCAGGAGCGCGCCGTCCCAGCCGCGCTCGTCGCGCTGCACGTCGATGAGTCCGAGATGGTCGGGGTTCACCTCGGGGATGACGAGCGGGACGTCTTCGGCCATCCGCGCGTTCGAGGCGTTCGACGAGACGACGTAGCCGGCCTCGGCGAGCTTCGGCTCGACCTCTCGTCCTACGTCGGACGGGAGCGAGGAGAACAGCAGTCGCACGTCGTCACTGATGCTGTCGGGATCGGTCGCGACGACCTCGATATCGGTCACGGCGTCGGGCATCGGGGTGTCGGCTCGCCACTTGGCGGCCTCTCTGTAGGTCTTCCCTGTCGAGGCCGGCGAGGCGGTGAGCGTCGCGATATCGAACTCGGGGTGTGGGTCGAGCAGCTGGACGAGCCGCTGTCCGACCGCCCCCGTCGCGCCGAGAATGCCAACGTCTACCATTACTGCCCGTCGGGTGGGCCGGCCCAAAACCGTGTCGTCACGGGACAGCCAGCCGTCAGTCGTCGCCGGCAGCGGCGTCTACCTCGTCGGCGTCCATCTCGTCGGCGTCCGACGAGTGCGGACCAGTGCCACGGACTTCGGCGTCTCGCCAGCCGCCGCGCTTGAACCACGCCAGCGCGAGGAGCGCGCCGACGACGTTCGAGACGACGAAGCCCCACCAGATACCGGCCGGTCCGATCGGGCTGACGAGCTGTGGAACTGACAGCGTCGCGTCGAGCACCGGAACGGTGTACTCGCCGCCGACGCCGAGCGCGAGTCCGGCCGCGACGGGTAGCCGGATGAGACCGAGGAACGTGATCGCGATAACCGCCGAGACGAGCGTCTGCCCCGCGCCGCGGAACGCGCCGGTGTACGCCCGGACGACGCCGATGAAGCCGAACGTCAGGGCGACGTAGCGGAGGAACTGCGCCCCGGTCGCGATGACCTGCTCGGTCCCCGGGTTCGACGGATCGGTGAAGATGCGGATGATCGGCTCGGGGAAGAAGAAGACGAGGATACCGATCGCACCGAGGATGGTGAACGTCGTGCGCGCGGCCACGTCGGCGGCGGTCTCGGCGCGATCGGGGTTTTCTGCGCCGATGTTCTGGCCAGCCATCGTCTCGACGCCGCGGGCAACCGCGATCGCCGGCAGAAAGATCACCGAGAAGACGCGCACGCCGATCCCGTAGCCGGAGACGACCTCCGTCGCGAACGACCCGACGATGATCAGGAGGAGATTCACCGACAGCGACCGGCTCACTCCCTCGATCGACGCCGGCACACCGATATCGAGGATCTCGCGCAGATACTCGAAGTCGGGCCGCATATCCGACAGCCGGATCTGGACGCCCCGCCGCCCGGAGAACATGATACCGAAGCCGGCGACCGTCGCGACGACACGCGAGAAGACGGTCGCGTACGCGGCCCCCTCGATACCGAGCTCGGGGAAAACCATCCAGCCGTTGATGAGAAACGGGTCGAGGATGACGTTCAGGACGACCGTCACCAGCATGACGAGCATCGGCGTCACCGTGTCGCCGTAGCCGCGCATCAGCGAGACGAAGATGAAGAAGCCGAACATCGCCGGCAGCCCCAGCGTGATGACCCGCATATACTTCGTCGCCTCGACGAGGGTCGCCGGATCCGCTCCGAAGATGGTCAGCAGGTCCTCGACGACGACGAAGCCGACCGCGCCGAGTATCGCCGACGCGACGAGCGCGAAGACGATCGTCTGTGAGGCGGCGTACTCGGCCTGTCGTTCGTCGCCTCTGCCGATGTTCTGTGCGACGAGCACGCTCCCCGCGACGGAGATCCCTAATCCGAGCGAGATGAACAGGAACACCATCGGGAACGCGAACGAGATCGCCGCGAGCGCCGTGTTCGAGTACTGCCCGAGCCAGAACGTATCGGCCAGATTGTACGCCGTCTGGAGCAGGTTCGTGATGACGATCGGGAGCGCGAGGAAGAACAGCGGCTTCGCGACGCCGCCCTCGGTGAGTTCCAGATCCTCCTTGCCCGGGAACAGCCCCATCAGGCCGACACCTCCGTGCTCTGTTCGCGCCCGAGCGTCGCGTCGAGATACCGCTCGAACAGCCGCCGCGCCTCCGCCGGTCGCTCGTGGAGCGCCACGCGACGGACGTGTGCGCCGTTGATCGCCGTCGCGGCAAACCGTGCCGTGTCCTCGGGATCGACGTCGTCGAAGTAGCCCGCTTCGACCCCCTCCCGCACCGTTTCGGCCAGCGTCTCGCGTATCCGCTCGTCCATCACCAGCAGTCGGTCGTGGTAGACTTCCGAGTGAGGGGCCTGTGCCTTCATCGCCAGCAGCGCGGTCGCGAAGCTCCGATCGCCCGCCTCGGCTGGGCCGAACAGCGCCTCGACGAACGTATCGAGCCGCTCGCGCGGATCGGCGGCCTCACACGCGAGCC
>PXQU01000016.1:231100-398376 GCA_003021785.1 Halobacteriales archaeon QH_7_65_31
CGCTCCGACTACGCGGCGGCGTAGGCCGCGCTCTCCTTCTTGCGGGTGATGTAGCCGGCGATGCGGTTCCGGACGCCTTTCGACTCGACGTTCGTGAGCTCCTGGACGACCTCTTTGTTGTGCTCGAAGTCGGTGGTGAACGCCTCGTCGTACCGCTCGATGAGTCCACGGGCGAGCTTCTTGATATAGGCAGGTTTGATGGCCATCTTACCCGTACGGACTCTTTGCCCGGGTAAAAAGCGTTCGACCTGTACTCACCTGAGCGTCTCGAACCGCCGCCACGCCGCCCGTTCGCGCTCGCCGCCAGCCCGTTCGACCACCGCCCCGAAGAACTCGATCCGCTCGCGCAACGCGTCGTCGTCGTAGCCCGGGACGCCGAGCCGGGACGCCGCCACCGTCGCCTCGACGACTGCGGCGTGTGCCCGGGAGACGGTCGGAACCGACCGCTCGACGACCTCGCGCTCCTCGACCCGGAGCCGCCAGTCCACCCACTGTGTTCCGCCCTCCTCGCCCGACGCCGTCTCCTCGACGCGCACCTCGACCCACGCGTTCGCGGAGTCGAGTATCGGCTCCGTCTCCTCGCGCACCGAACAGGCCGCCTCGACGAAGTCCACGGGATCGCGCGTGAACTGGACGTAGCCGCGGCCGCGCTCGGTGAAGTTCCGCCACGTCCGGGTCCGACCCCACGTTCGGGCGGTGGCGTGACCGTCCGGTTCCTCCGGCGCGTGAACCCCGAGCGCAGCCACGTTCCAGCGGTCGTTCGGCCCGCGGGTCGTCACGACCGTCTCGGTCACACCGCCCCACTCGACCGGCCACGCCGCGCTCATACGGCCATCCCCCGTTCGAGCGCGACGTACAAGGCCGCACAGGTGAGATCGGCGGTCGTCCCCGGGTTGATCCCCCGCTCGACGAACTCGTCGGCCAGCCGTTCGGGATCCTCCGCGCCGCGGAGACAGGCCTGTGCGCGACGGGTCGCCTCGCGAGCTGCCTCTGGTCCCGCGGTGTCGCGCACGAACCCGTCCTCTTGTTCGGCGAGCAGTCGGACGAACGCGCGACTCGCCCGGTCGGGAACCGGGCCGTCGTCGGCCCGGATGCGTTCGGCCTCGCGGAACGTGCGTGGGAAGCCGCTCGTCCACTCGGCGGCGTTCCCGTCACCGTCTGAGCGTTCCATCACGTCGTACAGCGACAGCTCACGCGCCTCCAGTGCAGGGATCGCGTCGCTCCCCCGGCGAGCGTCCAGCGCGTCCATCCCCTCGGGCGGGTCAGCGAGCGCCACGTCTACGTGCTCGAAGGCGCGATAGAAGCCGGCGGCGTCGGCGACCGTCGTCGCCTCACACACCTCGCGTACCCCGTCTCGGGTGAGACGGTCGCGACTCGCCGCCCGGACGAGCGGAACGAGCAGCAGCAGACAGCCGAACTGCGTGTTCCCCCCCTCTTGCTCACCCATCCCGGCGACGGCGGTCTCGAACGCCGAGCCGACTGGCTCACCGGCTGCCGCCGCGCGCAGTCCCTCGCTCGCCCCGACCGCGCCGGCGAGGAAATGCTCGAACCGGAGCCCGTCGTGATCGCGATGGCGGTCTACGTTGCCGGGCTTGGGCGTGCCGGCGACTTCGAGCAACAGCGCGAGCGCCGCCCGCTCGGCGTGACTCCGGCTCACGGGGCCGGCGTCACCTCCGTGAGCGCGTCCGCAACGCGGGCCAGCACTCGCGGGTCGTCCGACGGTCGCCCGACGCTCACGGCGTCGGCTCCGTGCGCCAGATACTCGCGAACCGTCGCTCGGTCGCGGACGCCATTGTTCGCGACGACGAAGAGGTCACAGGCGGCGGTAATGTCCCGCACCACGGATTCGGTGTCCATACAATCGACGTGGAGACAGTCCGCGCCCGCGGCTTCGAGATCGGTCGCGAGCGCCGGGAGATCGACCCCCGTCTCGGCGCGGACCTTCACCCCGACCGTGGCTCCCGTCTCACTCGCCACGCGAACGTACTCACAGAGGCGGTCGCCGTCGCGCAGGAGCGTCTCGCCCGCACCGACGGTACACAGCTCCGTCTGTCGACAGTGCGCGTTCACCTCCAGAATCGCGTCGTGTGACGCGGCGACCTCTGCGGCCGATACCAGCGGCCCGGTGCTCGTCGTCCGGACGTTGATCCCGGGGCGGAGATCGACCCCGGACAGCGCCGCGAGCTGGTCGTCGATGAACGCGATCGGGTCCTCGGGCAGGAACTCCGAGCGATCGCGCGCGACGAGCACGCGGGCGGCCGCTCTGGTCGGCTCGTCCAGCGAGACGCCGCCGAGGAACGCGCAGCCGGCCCACTCACTGCCGGCGGTCGCCCACTCCGCGTCGGCCTCCCCCGACAGCGAGGCGAGCGCGAGCCGCGGCTCGAACATCAGCCCACCTCCCCGAGCGCGCGCTCGACGGCCCGCGCGACGCGTGCGCTGTCCTCGGGCGTGTCGAGTGTCGTATCCGTCCGGACAGTCGGACGCGCGAGGTTGGTCTCGTCCTCGCTGTCGAGGACGAACGCGTCGGCGAAGTCGTACAACGCCGCCGTCCCTGCTGTCGACGGCTCGTGGCCAGTCGCGGCCATCAGCTTCCCCGCTGGTCCGGAGAACACCTCGCTCCCGACGAACGGTGAGACGACGACGACCGGCGTCGATTCGAGCGCGTCACGGAACGCGTCCATCGCGAGCATCGGCCCGAGCGACGTGACCGGGTTCGATGGGCCGATGACGACCGGATCCGTGAGCCGGTCCAGCACTTCGGGGGTCGGTTCGGCCCGCCCTGCACCCCGGAACGTGACCTCCTCGACGGTCGGCTCACCGCCGTTGGCGACCCACCACTCCTGGAAATGCTGCTCGCCGCCGGGCGTACGGATAATCGTCGCGACGGGATCGTCACTCATCGGCAGGATCGTGCGCTCGACGCCGAGCGCGTCACGTAAGACGGCCGTCGCCTCCGTCAGCGTGTCGCCCTCGTCGATGCGGCCCGTTCGGGTGAGATGCACTGCTCGATCTCGGTCACCGATGTGCATGAACTCGCCCACGCCGGAGAACCGCCGCCAGCGCGCGAGCCGCCGGCCCGACGTCTGTGCGTCGGCGTCGAGATACCGGGGAGTCGTGTCGAATCCCGCGCGCTCGGCGAACTCGTGAAGCGCGTCGTGGGTCGTCGTCGTCTCCTCCGCGATCCCCCACC
Source organism: Halobacteriales archaeon QH_7_65_31 (assembly GCA_003021785.1). Taxonomy (GTDB): domain Archaea; phylum Halobacteriota; class Halobacteria; order Halobacteriales; family Haloarculaceae; genus Halosegnis. The sequence goes on from PXQU01000016.1 coordinate 234,291, forward strand.
ACGTCTCCGTGTCGAGCTCTCCCGCGTCTGCGAACAGCTGCGTGTCGAGGTCCGGACAGATCAGGTGGCCGGCGAGTTCGATGTCGTCACCGGTGTTGGCGACGACCGGCGTCTCGGCCGGCGGAAACGTCGCCGCGGCTCCGTGCAGGAGCTTCGGCGTTCCCGTGCCGCCGGCGAGGAACGTTGGCATACCGGTGTTCGTTCGTCCGGTGGCTTGGGGGTTTCGTCGCCGGCGAACCAGACGGCTGTCGCCGGCCGTCGTACGACAGCGGTCGTGGGCTGTTATCGATCCAGCCCTCCGCTACTCCCGGACACGATTCCGATGCGCTCCGTCGGTTCGATCCGGACCTCGAACGCCAGCGCCGACAGCTCCAGCGCAAAAACGAACTCACGACGAACGGTGCGCCGATTCCAGAGGCGGACGTGGAAGACGCGTTCACCTACGGAGAGGCGAAGCCGTCATCGGAGACCGAGATGCTGTTCCCGACGATGCGATCCATCGCGCGCAGTCACGGGTAGACCGCCGATACCGACCCGACGTACCGCGACGGCGTGCGGATCGAAGTCGCGGCGTAGAGCTGCCGGCCGCCACCGCCGACGAGCAGTCAACGGCAACGAACTGCCAGCAGGCCGTCCCGAGTGTTCCTCTCGAAACCAGCACATCGGGATACATATACGAACCCGAATCCACTGTTCCGTGTATGACCGACGCCGGTTCCGACTCGGGCTGGTTCACCTCGATTCCGCCCGACGATCTCGACGCCGCTCGAACGGCCATCGAACACGGGAGCACAGAGACGCCAGCCGACTGGCCCGCGAACGCGCTCGAAACCGCCTTCGCGGAGAGCAGAGCGGACTACTACGATACGCTCCACGAGGCAACGACCCACACAGCCCGAGCCGCGGTCGAAGCACACGAGCGGGCGGACGACCAGCAGCTGATACGCAGCGTTCGCGCCATGGACGACTGCGATCGGACGGCAAACGAGCTGGCCGAACGCGTCCAAGAGTGGGCGGGGTCGCTGTTCCCGGACGCCGGGACGGGGATCGACGGTGCGCGGGAGATCGCGACACGGGAGTCGTCGGACGCGACGGAACGGCGAGTCATCGAACTCGCTGGCCGGGTCGTCGAACTCGCCGACGAAGCCGACGACCTCCGGGAGTATATCCGACAGACCGCGCCGTCGGTCGCCCCGAATCTGGCTCGACTCGCCGGATCGGTGCTCGCGGCGCGGCTCATCGGTCTCGCCGGGGGACTGGAGTCGCTCGCCAAGAAGCCCGCCGGAACGATACAGGTGCTCGGGGCCGAAGACGCGCTGTTCGCTCACCTCCGCGGGCGCGCGCCGTCACCGAAACACGGTGTCATCTTCACGCACGAGTACGTCCATGGAACGCGGGCCGAAGACCGCGGCAGTGCCGCCCGCGCGCTGGCCGGGAAGCTCGCTATCGCCGCTCGCGGCGACCACTATCGCGGGGAGTTCAACCCCGAGATCGAAGCACAGCTGGAGGCGCGCATGGCGACGATCCGTGCCCGTGCCGACGCAGACGGATCGGAGGACGCCGATGAGTGAGCTTCCCGCCGGCGTCGAGCGCCGGGAGTTCGACGGGGAGTCCCGGCTGTCGACCCGCGGTGAACCGGTGTACGGAGAGCCGACCGACGGTGCGTGGCGCGCGTGGGACGCTCGCCGCTCCAAGCTCGGCGCGATGATCGAGCTTGGGATGGCGACCGGACTCGCGGGCGGCGAGACGGTGCTGTATCTCGGTGCGGCGGCCGGGACGACCGTCTCCCACGTCGCGGATTTCGCCGGGCCGACGTACGCCGTGGAGTTCGCCCCGCGACCGATGCGCGATCTGCTCGACGTCGCGGCGTCTCGGAATCGGCTGTTCCCGCTGTTGAAGGACGCTCGCAGTCCCGAGACGTACGCGCATATCGTCGAGCCGGTCGATGTCATCGTCCAAGACGTGGCGACGCGCGGACAGGCGGCGGTAGCGAACACGAACGCCCGGTTCCTAAACGAGAATGGACGACTGCTCGCGGTCATCAAGGCTCGCTCGGAGGACGTGGTCGCAGCGCCGAGTGACGTGTTCGAGCGCGAACTCGACACGCTACGAGAGTCGTACGAGATACTCGAGACCGAGCGGCTGGAGCCGTTCCACGACTCGCATCTGGGCGTCGTCGCGCGACCGAAGTAGGCGAGCGGAACCACTTTATTATCGGGGGGCCGACTTTCGAGCGATGGAACTGGGGTCGGCGGACGCGTTCGATCAGATGGGGACCCTCGGCGTCGAGGAGGAGTTCTTCGTCGTCGACGAACAGGGTCGCCCGACTGCCGGCACGGATACGCTCGTCTACGACGCGACCCCACCCGCCAAGTTGGACGGCAAACTCGATCACGAGCTGTTCAAATCAATCATCGAGACGCAGACGCCGACCTGTGACTCGCTCGCGGAGACGCGAGAGCAGGTTCGCGAGGTTCGGGCCGCGCTCGTCGATCACGCCGAGCGTCACGGGTATCAGATCGCCGCCGCCGGACTCCACCCGCTGGCGGAGTGGCGCGATCTCGATCACGCCTCGAAGCCGCGCTACCGCGCCCAGCTCGACCGCATCCAGTACCCACAACACCGGAACACGACCGCCGGGCTTCACGTCCACGTCGGCGTCGACGACGCGGACAAGGCGACGTGGATCGCGAACGAGATCCGGTGGGCGCTCCCCGTTATGCTCGCGCTCTCGGCGAACTCGCCGTTCTGGAACGGGTTCGACACCGGGCTTGCATCCGCCCGTGCGAAGATTTTCGAGAACCTCCCCAACACCGGCATGCCGACCGCGTTCGACGATTTCGAGACGTACGCCGACTTCGAACGGACGATGGTGGAGACGGAGAGCATCAGCGACCGCGGTGAGCTCTGGTACGACGTGCGGCCGCACTCGGGCCACGGCACGGTCGAGGTGCGAACGCCCGACGGGCAGTCCGATCCCGAGCGCGTCCTCGCGTTCGTCGAGTACACCGAGGCGCTCGTGACCGACCTCGCTGCCCGATACGAGGACGGCGAGTCGGGCTACCGTCACCGACGCGAGCCGCTGGACGAGAACAAGTGGCGCGCGATGCGTCACGGCCACGACGCCGAGCTGTTGGACCGCGAGCTCGAACACGCCGTTTCGCTCGGTGAACTCGTCGACAGAGAGGCCGAGCGACTCGGCGTGACCGGTATCCGCGAGCTGTACGACTCGGAGTCGGGTGCGAGCCGGCAGCGCCGACTCCACGAGACGGGGCTGGACGCGCTGTGTGACGCACTGCTTCTGTGAGCGGCTCCGACCGGGATCCCCGTGCCCGCTGTCGACTACCGGGGACCGAGCGGAACGGCTTTATCGAGGGCCGCTCTGGACCGGGATATGCAGGTCGCGCTCGGGGGGACGTTCGACCCGGTCCACGACGGCCACCGCGCGCTCTTCGCCCGCGCGTTCGAGCTGGGAGACGTGACCGTCGGGCTGACGAGCGACTCGCTCGCGCCGAAGACGCGCAACGAACAGCGATACGTTCGCCCGTTCGACGAGCGCAGAGCCGATCTCGAAGCCGCACTCGGGTCGCTCGCGACCGATCACGACCGGAGCTTCGAGATCCGCAAGCTCACGGAGCCGACCGGAATCGCCACCGAACCCGGATTCGACGTGCTCGTCGTCTCGCCCGAGACCGAAGACGGCGGCGAGACGATCAACGAGATCCGCCGCGAGAAGGGCCTCGAACCGCTCGACATCGAGGTCGTCGACCACGTCACCGCCGACGACGGCGGTATCATCTCCTCGACACGTATCGTCAACGGGGAGATCGACGCACACGGGAACCTCACGCCCGACCGAACCGGGCGAGCGGACAGCACGAGGACGTAGCGCAGCTACCAGCTCGGCGGCTCCAGTCCCGCGGTCTCCATCAGCGATTTCCACCGCTGCTGGACCGAGAGCCGCGAGACGCCGATAGCAGCCGCGACGTCGCCCTGTGATCGTCGGTCGCCGGTCGCGAGCGTCGCGACGTAGAGCGCGGCCGCGAGCGCCGGCTGTTTCGACCGGTCGCCGTCCGGGACGGTCGAGAGGAACAGGTCGGCTGCGCGCGAACGTGTCTCGCTCGGCAGATCGAGCCGGTCACAGGCGCGTTCGAGATCGGCGAGCCACGCCTCGTTCTCGACCTCGTCGCTCGCACGGTACACGCTCGTGTTCGGTCGCGAGACGGCTTCAATCCTCTCCCCGAATCGGTTCGGTGTGTCGGTCGGTGCTCGGGACTACTGCTTTGTCGCTCGCGCTCAGACTCGACGTATGGCCGGACAGGTCGAGCAGCTGTGGACGGCAGCCGAGGGGAGCGCGCCGATGGAGTCGGTCGATCGAATCGACGCCGTTACTGGCGGACTGGCCGGCGACCGCTACCAGCGCGGGACGGGCTACTACTCACCGTTCGACGTGTGCGAGGTCACCTTCGTCGCCGGGGAGGCGCTCGACCGGATCCGGCGCGAGGCGGGACTCGATCTCTCGGGCGGCGAGCACCGCCGGAACGTCGTCACCCGAGGGGTGGACCTCAGCGAGCTTCTCGACGCGCGGTTTCGCGTCGGTGGGGCGACCTTCGAGGGGACGCGCCCTCGTCCGCCGTGTCGCCACGTCGAGCAGGTCGCTGAGCTGGACGGACTGATGGCCGCACTGCGTGACCGCGGCGGTATCTGTGCGGACGTTATCGATCCGGGCGAGTTCGGCGTCGGCGACGAGATCGAGCATCTGGAGGACGCCTCTTTCGACGGTGACGGGCTGGCGGCGGCGATCCGCGAGCGGGAGTCACAACGTTAGGTTCTTGGTTCGTGTCGTCGGATCTCGGGACGCGCGTGGGTAGCCAAGCTAGGCCAACGGCGCAGCGCTTAGGACGCTGTCCTGTAGAGGTCCGCCGGTTCGAATCCGGTCCCACGCATTTCTGCCGCGAGCGGTAGCGAGCGGCGAAATCGTTACGTCCGAATTCGAATCAGGGGGGTCGCGCGCAGCGCAGCGAGCACGTCTGACCGTGGTTCGAATCCGGTCCCACGCACTGAGCGAACGAAGTGAGTGCGATCATCGTTCTTCGATTTGAATATGATTCTCACGATTAGATTCGGTTACATCCCGCGGTTTTGATTGCGCACTCAAGTATGATTGCCAAGCAAAACGAACGCTGTGATGTCAGGATCGGGTTCGGATGAACAGTGAAACTTATATTGGAACCGAACGCCGAGCAGCTCAACCAGAAGCAGTTCGTCGATTATCGAGAATACCGTACTGGGTTCATCGAGTCGCTCCACTCAAATCATAAGGCCCGGAGAAAGGCGAAGGCATAGCGACTATCCGGTCCACGGACCCGAGTATCGGATTGCACGGTTCAACCGGTAAGTATAGGATCAAAAGGGCCAGTGCACGATCTCGCCGATCTCCAAGCAAGCGAACAGATGTATAAACGAGCATATACCATACGGCAATGTCTCGGTAGCGACAAAATACAAGACGTACCACTGACAGAACCGCGTCAACCAGATTTTCACAGAACGCTGTCGACAGAAATACATTGTTTGCATCGACACGGCACAGTATGGTTGAGGACATCGAGTCTGAAGTCTCAGACGCAGTACAGTGGTACTGGGAAACCAGATCTGGACAAGGTGTAGAGCAACGGGGATCCGAAGATTCTGCACGCGGCAGACGCGCAGAGGTGTTGGGCGGCATGCAAATGGACGCCTTCGCCGGGTTAGTTGAGGATATTCTCGTTGGAGTTGGAGTGCCGAGAGAGTCGGTTCATCATGATTATTACGCTACTCTTCCCGGGTATTTTCGACACGAGAAAGAGTGGGACACGGCAGTCGTTCACAACGATGAACTCCTTGCGGTCGTCGAATATAAGAGTCAAGCATCGAGTTTCGGGAATAACTTGAATAATAGAGCTGAAGAAGCAATAGGAAATAATACAGACTTGATTCAGGCGTACGAAGAAGGCGTGTTCGCCCCGTCACCGCAACCATGGATCGGCTATCTAATGCTCATGGCCGACAACGACGAGTCCCGGAACGTACCGCAGGTGCGGGAGGTGAATTTCGAGGTGGACAATGAGTTCCAAGATGCAACATACGTGGATCGAATGGAGATTCTCTGCCAGCGTATGGTACGGCAGCGGTTAGTAAATGCAGCCGCGTTCCTACTCTCCGACGAGGAACAGGGAATGAGTGGTGAGTATTGGGAACCCCACGAGGAACTTCGATTCAAGCGGTTTGCGATGAGTCTCGCGTCGCATGTGCAGGGACACATCGATACTCAGCAGGGTACGTTCGATATCGGCAACGAGTAGGTTCACACACGTTCAAGTACTATTGAGAGATAAACCCTATTATCACGAATGAAGGGACACGTTCCGACACCACCGGATTTGGCGGAGAAGATGGTTCGACGCCTGTTTCAAGATACTGATCCGGCGAGCAGCGACCGGATCCTGTACCCCGGGTGTGGGACGGGTCCATTTGCCGCCGCGGTCGAGAGCGTGTGTGACGCGGAAGGTTGGGAGTACCCAAAGGGACTCGGAATCGAGATAAACCCGGAACACTTGGAGGAAGCGCGCACCCGTGATCTACAGCACGTCGAGTTCCGTGAACAGGACTTTCTCGCGACCGACATGCTTGATGCCGATCGGTTCCAGTATATCGTGGGGAACCCACCGTACGTTCCCATAGAAGGCCTTAGCGAAGCAGAGAAGACGCGATACAAATCCAAGTTCGATACGGCCGTGGGACGATTCGACTTGTACCTGCTATTCTTCGAGCAGGCGTTAGAGTTACTCACACCGGACGGTATTCTGACGTTCATCACGCCCGAAAAGTTCGAGTACGTTGATACTGCAGAACCGCTTCGTAGGCTATTAACGACGGACGACGTGTATGTCAAGAGCGTCGATCACATCGACGAAGACGCATTCACAGGATTAGTTACGTTTCCGTGCATCACTACCGTTAGACGCTACGAGGGGGATGCAGACAACAAAACGCGGGTTACGCTCCGAGACTGGAGGGACCACACAACGACACTTCCCACGAACGGACGTAGCTGGGCGAGCCAAATCCGAGACGCCGACCTCAGCGACTTGGAGACTGGTGCGACGTTTGGAGACGTGACAGAGCGGATCAGCCCGGGCTTGGCGACCGGCGCCGACAAGGTGTTCGTGATGGACGCCGACGATGTCCCGGATGCGGTCGGTGACAAGTGGGTTAGACCAACCGTGAGCGGATCTCAACTCCGCGAATACGACGACCCATACACCGACAGCGTGTTCGTGTGTCCGTACAAGGGCAATGAGGAGTTAGCGGACAAGGCTGAACTCGACACGACGCTGGACTGGTTGAAACAACACCGTGAGCGGTTAGAGGACCGTTCGTGTGTTGCCAAGGGAAAGAAATGGTACGCGTGGCACGAGAACCCACCGCTGGACGATATCTTACAGGAGAAGATCGTGTGGCGCGACATCGATAAGCAACCAACGTTCTGGCTCGAAGACCGCGGTGACGTCGTTCCGAAGCACTCGGTATACTACGCCGTGCCAAAGAACGGTGTACCGGTGAGTGAGCTCATTGAATATCTCAATTCCCCGAAAGCCAGGATGTGGATGGAAGCGCACTGTCAGAAAGCGCACAACGGATATTACCGCTTGCAATCGCGAGTTCTGGGTAAATTACCAGTTCCGAAGGAGTGGGCGGATTCGTTTCAGGCGACGCTGTAGGCCAGCTGGGCATGAGTGAGCACCAGCCAAACTTTTCTGAGTGAGTAATGAGCGTTCATGCAGATCTACTCCGTGCAAACTGAACTATCACGTGCACACGGTTGTACCGTGTAACTGCGGTGTAGGCAGTGCAAGCCCGTCGACGATGGGGCACACGTGGCGGCGCGTTACTGCACGAAAAGAGGATCCGAATCCTCAATTGAATTCACCAGTGTCAATTGATCTCTCTACTATCGGGGACTTAGATGAAGCCACTGGGTAGGACGAGCGATAACTTCGAGAGGATGCACGCACTGCAGCCAGAGTATGTGTTGTCATCACCGAACTGCTGAACGTTTAGACGCTGTCATAGCTACTTCGATCCGCCTCTCTCGTGCCGTTCGCCACTTTGTCGTCATCGATGTGTTCGCCCAGTGAGTCGGTTGCACCACGCCGCGGTTCCACGCGTAGATGATGACGGTCGGCGAGGGACTCGACGCACCGATGAGGAGTAGCGTCAGTAGCCAACTGCGTGTCACCTCGACCGCGGACGGCGCCGACCGACGCCCTCGATTCGGAGTCCACAGCGACGAAAGCACGAGCAAACACTGACCGACGGCCAGAGCACCGACGACCGAGTCCTCAGTCGGCCCGCAGCTCCTCCAGCGTCTCGGCGACGTTCTCGACGGCGCTCTCCTTCTTTGCCGGATACGCTTCCACCTTCCCGCGGAGGGTGATCCCGTCGCCCTGCACGACGTCACCGCGGAACGCCGCCTGCTTATCCAGCGTCAGGAAGAAGGTGCAGTCGTCGTCCACGCGGTGGTCGAGCTCGTCGATGACGGCGTCGATCCCGTCCAGTTCGGTCAGCGCCGACAGCACGTAACGCATCTCATCGGCCCGCTCCAGTCGGACTGAGACGACGAGGATACGGTCGCCGTGGAACCCCTCCGTCTCGGTGTACTCCAGCTCCACCTCGTCGTCGGGGACGAACGTGCGAAGCGCGTCGGCGACGCGCTTCTCGTCTTCCGTGACGTAACAGAACGCCCGGAGATCGACGTAGTGGAACGGGACCGACGCCACGTTACTCCTCGTCGTCGGCGGCGTCGACAGCGGTCAGCGCGTCGGCGGCGATCCCCGCCTCTTGACCGTCCTCGAACGAGATGACGTACTGCTCGTCACCGAACATCGTCTCCGAGACGCTCTGGACCGTGCCCGTCTCCCCGTCGTGTTCGCTGTGCTCGTCGTGTAACACGACCGCGTCGTCTTCTTCGAAGCTCATACCCTCGATTCCAGCGAACGGGCAAAAAGCGCGTCGTTTCGTCGGATTACCACTCGACGCCGTCCTGTGTCTCCGCGTCCTGTCGGCGGAGCGCGGCCCGCGCGTTCGAGGCGTCGTAGCCGAACAGCACCGAGTCGGCGTACGCCTCTGCGACCTCGGTCGCGTGCAACAGATCGTCGATATCTACGTCGACGGCGTACAGTTCGATCGACAGCGGGGTATCGAGCCGGTCGCGAAAGCCGGAGGCGATGGTCTCCAGCCAGTAGGTCGTCCCGTAGTAGGTGTCGTACAGCGGAACCACGAACTCGTCGACAAGCGGTTCGAGCATCGCCAGATCCAGCCCGGCCCGCTCGTAGAGGTGGTCTCTGTACGGGTCCGGATACAGCGTGAAGTAGGTCCGGCCGGGGATCCGACTCGTCGCTTCCTCGACGAACTCGGTGATGACCGACGCACGCCACTCGTACCGGTCCTCGACGGTGGTCTCCGTCGGCGGCGGTCCCGTGCCCTGCTCGTGGCGCGTCTCGACCCACGTCTCGAACCGCTCGTTACAGCGGTCACAGTAACAGTACTCCTGTCGCGGGAAGCCGACGTCGTCGAGCCGGAGATCGCCGTTCACGTCGGCACAGTCCTCGATGATCTCCAGTAGCCCCTCGCGATACCCCTCGTGGGTGGGACAGACGTACGCCCAGTCGAAGAACTGTCGCTCGCGGGTCGCCTGCTGGCCCTCCGGATTGGTCGGGACGAGGTCGTCGTTCTCGCTCGCAGCGGCGTTATCACCAAAACAGGAGATCATGCTGACGGCGTCTTCGAGCGGCTCGTTCGATCGCCCGGAGACGTCCTTCACCTCGAAGAAGTTCCGCTCGAACTCCGGATACTCGATGTCCTCGGGATTCCGCGTGACGACCCCGTACATGGGGTGAGATAGCCGACCCTCGGGGGTAAATCGTTCGAAAGAGCGGGTACTCGATCACGTGCTCTCGATGAGCGACGCGACGTCGTCGCGCACGATCGTGTCACAGTAGCGACAGCGAACGCCGTCGTCCAGCACGTCGAAGGCGGAATCGACCGGCTCCTCGCCCGTCGTGATACAGCTCACGTTCGGACACGAGAGCACGCCGATGACCTCGTCGGGTCGAGAGACGCGTGACTTCTCTGACACCTCGTACTCGCGGACGATGTTGATACTCGCCCGCGGAGCGATGAGCGAGAGCACGTCCACCTCGTCGGCGCTCAGCTCCCGGTCTTCGATCTTGAGGATGTCCTTCCGCCCGAGTCGATCGGAGGGCACGTTCATACCGAGCGAGATCTCCTCGTCGCCCGAGCCGTCGATGCCGAGGACGGCGAGGACGTGGAGCGCCGTCCCGCCCGGCACGTGGTCGATGACGGTTCCGTCTCTGATCTTCGAGACGCGGAGTTCGGTGTCTGTCATAACATGGAGTCGAGCAGCGCCATCCGAACGGGAACGCCGTTGTGGGCCTGCTCGAAGTAGCGTGCGTGGTCGGTGTCGTCGATATCCGGGGCGATCTCGTCGACGCGGGGTAACGGATGCATCACCGTCAGCTCGTCGCGCGCGTCCGCGAGCACGTCGGCGTCGATGCGGTACTCGCCGGCGACGGCGCGGTACTCGCTCTCGTCGGGAAACCGCTCGCGCTGGATGCGCGTGACGTACAACACGTCTAACTCGTCGAGCACGGCGTCCAGATCGGTGTGCTCTTTCACGACCGCCCCCGACTCGTGGAGATCGAACCGAACGTTACGGGGGAGCGCGAGCGACTCCGGGCTGATGAAATGCATCCGCGCGTCGAAGTTCGTCAGTGCACCTGCGAGCGAGTGGACCGTCCGGCCGTACTTCAGATCGCCCATGACGCCGATGCGAAGATCGTCCAGCCCGGCGTTCTCCCGGATCGTGTAGAGATCCAACAGCGTCTGTGAGGGGTGTTGCCCCGCGCCGTCGCCGGCGTTGATAACAGGCACATCGACGAACTCGGCGGCGAGTCGAGCGGCCCCCTCGCTCGGATGCCGGAGGACGATGCCGTCGGCGTAGCCCGCGACGACCCGCATCGTGTCAGCGAGCGATTCCCCTTTCGTGACGGACGAGGAGTCGACGCTCCCCATGTCGGTGGCGCTGCCCCCGAGCCGCTTGATCGCGGCGTCGAAGCTCATCTTCGTTCGCGTGCTCGGCTCGAAGAAACAGAGCGCCAACAGCGTGTCGGGGCGCGTGTCGGCGAAGGCGGTCGGATCGGCGTCGAACTCGGCGGCGCGGTCGAGCACCGACTCGATATCCGTCCGCGAGAGCTGTTTCGCGCCGATGAGGTGATCGTGGCGCACTACCAGTCCCCGCGACTCCGAGCATTACCAAGCTTTCGACCCGCGGGCCGACGTTCATGTGCGATGCCGGACCACCCTCGCCGTGCTCGCAGTCGCTGGCGGCAAGGGCGGCGTCGGACGGACGGCCACGACTCTCGGGCTCGCCGCCGCCGCGGCCCGGGTCGGCTACGCGCCGGTCGTCGTCGATGCGAACCGCGACTGTCCGGACCTCGCGCGGCGTGCCGGGGGCGGAGACGACGGTATCGCCGCGCTCGCGGGCGGCGAATCGCTATCGGACGCCGGAGCGAGCGTCGACGGTGTCACCGTCGTCGGTGCACGGCCCGAGGACCCGCCTGACTCATACGAGACGGCGCTCGCCCGACTGGAAACGAGCGCCCGACCGGTGTTCATCGACGCCCCGGCGGGGGCCGGTCCCGACGCGACTCGCTCGCTCCGGTTCGCCAGTCGGACGGTGCTCACGACGAGGGCGACGGAGCGTGCCGTTCGCGCGACCGAGAAGACGGACGCGATGGCCCGGCGTCTCGGTGCGCCACCGATTGTGACGGTGGTGACGAGAACACAGACAGTCGGGCCGGCGACGCGGCTCCGTCCGGCACTGACGGCGACGATCCCCGCGGTCGATCGCCCGGCTTGGCGACGGGCCGGCCACGCGTACGACCGGCTGTGGCGACGGCTGGCCGGTTAGCGTCGCTCGCGCACGTCGTTGCTCGTCCGCACGTCGATACTCGTCTTGTTCGTGGTGCGGATCCAGTCGAGATACGACTGCATCCGGTCGGCCGCACGCAGGGTCTCGACGGTGTGGTACGTCTCGATGAGTTCGTCGTTCGTGAACAGCGCGTGGAGCTGGTCGTGACACGGCGAACAGACCACGGCGACGGGTGACTCGTCTCGGTGTTCGGGGACGAGATGGTGTCGCTCCATCGGAAGGCGGTCGCCGTACCGACCACAGAGCGCACACGGCTCCGCGTCCTCAGCCATAGCTATCGGAAGGAACTGAAGCCGGTAAAACTGCGCGTCCGGTGGCTACTCCTCGATCTCTGCGGCGAGCTCGTCGGCGTCGATGTCGGCGTCTTCGAGTGCCTCCTCGATGTCAGCGCCCTCTTCGCCGCCGCCCATACCCATGCCGCCCATACCGCCCATCATGCCACCCATGCCCATGCCGGAGCCGTCGATGACCTCCTCGATGACGATGCGGTCGATCTCGGTCTGGTCGATGACCTGCCCGCCGATCTGCTGTTTCTGGAACATCCACTGCTGGTTCATCGCCAGCTGCGGCGTGGACTCGATGTACAGCGACGTCTTCTCGACCGTCTCGGTGACGGTCTCCGGCTCGCCGTCCTCGTCGTCCGGCTCCTCGACGCTGGTTTCCTCGACCTCCTCCTCTTCGAGACGCATCTCCAGATCGACGTCGAGGAACATACCGAACAGCCCCTCGGCCCGTTCGAGGGTATCCTCGACCTCGTCGAGCAGCTCGTACTCGTACTCGACGGACTCGCCGGCCAACGGGTGATTGAAATCGACGCGTGCGCGACCGCCGACGATCGTTTCGAGATACCCCTGCTCGCCGTCGATATCTACCTGTGCGCCCGGTCGCATCGAGTCCTCGGGAATCTTGTCGGCCGAAACCGTTCGAACCTCGCTCTCGTCGTACTCGCCGAAGGCGTTCTCGGCGCTGACGGTGACCGAACCGGACTCGCCCGGCTCCTTCCCCTCGATATCCTCCTCGACGGTCGGGAACAGATGCTGCTCTCCGAGCGTGATGACGCGCGGCTCGAACTCGCCCTGATCGGCGACGCCCTCCTCCTCGGCGACTTCCTCGTCGGTCGTGTCGACGAGCTGGTCACCCTCGGTCGTGCGCGCAGTGTAGGCGACGCGGACGAAATCGCCGTCCTGTACTCCCGTCGTCTCCGTCTCCTCGGTCTCGTCGGCTTCCTCACTCATACCACGTCAGAGTCACGTCGCACCCTTAACAATCACGTTTCGCCCGTCGGCGTGCTTTTGCGTCTCGCCCGCTCACACCGCCGTATGTACGAGGTCGAACTCAAGTGCCATGCCGACCACGATGCCCTTCGCGAGCGACTCGACGCCCGCGCGACCCGACGAGGGACTGTCACCCAGACGGACACCTACTACGACGCGCCCCACCGCGATTTCGCCGAGACCGACGAGGCCGTCCGCGTCCGTGTCGAGCAAGAGCCGAACGACGAGCCGACCGCGAAGCTCACGTACAAGGGACCGCTCCTCGATGCCGAATCGAAGACGCGCGAGGAGCACGAGACCGCCGTCGCCGACGAGGAGGCCGCCCGCGGACTGCTCGACGGACTCGGCTTCGAGCCGGCCGCAACCGTCGAGAAGGAACGGACTGCGTACGCGCTCGACGGCTACACCGTCACGCTCGATCTGGTCACGGGACTCGGTGAGTTCGTCGAGATCGAGACGGAGGTCGAGACCGAGGCCGGGATTCCGGACGCCCGCGACCGTGCACGCGATCTCCTTGACGGACTCGGTGTCGATACCGACGAGACCATCCGCACCTCCTATCTCGGACTGCTTCTCGCGACCGAACGAGATGTACAGTAGTAATACTCAGGCGGAGAGGTGTTTTCGTAAGTTATAGAACCAACCGTAAGGTATCGGTGGCAATGACAGACCGCAATATTCGCGTCGAGCCGGTCGCCGGCCGCGCGGTGGAAGATCAGGAGACCGAGATCGTCGAGCGGAAAGGCCTCGGCCACCCCGACTCTATCTCCGACGGCGTCGCTGAACACGTCTCGCAGGCGCTCGCTCGCGCCTACCTCGACCGCGTGGGCAAGGTGCTCCACTACAACACCGACGAGACACAGCTGGTCGCTGGGACCTCCGCGCCGGCGTACGGCGGCGGCGAGGTCGTCGAACCGATCTACCTGCTCATCACCGGTCGCGCCACCAAGGAGTACGCCGAGTACGAGAACGGACAGGTCGTCCGCCATCACACCATCCCGACGGAGACGATCGCGCTCCGGGCCGCCCGCGACTACTTCGCCGAGAACTTCCCCGAAATCGACTTCGGGACCGAGCTAATCGTCGACGTGAAGCTCGGCGAGGGATCGGGCGATCTCCAGGAGGTGTTCGGCGAGGGCGGTCGACAGATTCCGAAGGCCAACGACACCTCCTTCGGCGTCGGCCACGCCCCGCTGACCGAGACCGAACAGATCGTTCTCAACGCCGAGCGCGAGCTGAACGGGAGCTTCGGCGACCGCCACCCCGCTATCGGACAGGACGTGAAGGTGATGGGGAAGCGCGAGGGCGACGAGATCGACGTGACGCTCGCCGTCGCGATGATCGACAGCCACATCGACTCGCTGGAGACGTACAAGAAGCGCGTCGCGACCGTCCGCGAGTTCGTCACCGACCTCGCCGGCAGATACACCGATCGCGAGGTCACCGTCCACGTCAACACCGCCGACGACTACGATCACAACTCCATCTTCCTCACCACGACCGGGACCTCTGCCGAGCAGGGCGACGACGGCTCGGTCGGTCGCGGGAACCGCGCCAACGGGCTCATCACCCCGAACCGGTCGATGTCGATGGAAGCCACGTCGGGGAAGAACCCCGTCAACCACATCGGAAAGATCTACAACCTCCTCGCCACCCAGATCGCCCAAGCCGTCGTCAGCGAGGTGGACGGGCTGCGTGAGATCCGGATTCGGCTGCTCTCACAGATCGGCCAGCCGATCGACGATCCGCACGTCGCCGACGCCTCGCTCGTCACCGACGAGGACGTCGAGATCAGCGACGTGGAGGAGGACGTCGCCGCCGTCGTGGACCGCGAACTCGCCGACGTGTCGAGCGTCACTCAGCGCGTCATCGACGGCGAGCTCTCGACGTTCTGAGCCCAGCTTTGCTGTTCGAGGTCGCGGAACGACCCACTCACGGCAGAGATCCGCCTCGACCAGCCACAGCCGCGTCTCCAGTCGGTCGACTCGGAAACGCCACTCCGTTCGGCGTACACGCGACCGTACGGGTTCCGTACCATGCGAAACCGCTTTGCCGCCGCCCCCGCTCGTCGGGGTATGACCCGTGTGTGTCTCGTCGGCGATTCGGCGGTGAATCTCCGCTACGAGCTCGTCTCTCGCGAGACCGCACGCGACGCGCTCGTGACCTACTCGCTGTCGGAGCCGTACGAGAACACCGTCGCCGTCGAGACCGTCAGCCTCGGCGCGGCGGTCTCCCTGCTCAACGACCTGAACTGGTATCTGGTCCGGTTCGCCGACGCCGCGCTCGTGCTCGAACCCTCGATCAGCGACGACGAGTGGCTCTCTCGTGATCTCGCGCGACAGGCGCGCGACGACGAGATCGACCCCGACGAGACCGACCGGTATCTGAAGGTGTACGGGGTCGAGGACGGGGAGCTGGTGGAGCCGATGTTCGTCGCTCGCACCGGGCACGAACTCCCCGAGTACGATCTCCGCGAGGTGGACGAGACCGTCCGGGTTCGGGTGACGGAAGCCGAGTTCGGTGCGTGAAAGGCGGGAACCCTGCTGTCCACCGATACAACAACTTTCTTGTAATCTGGATAGAACGATGCGGATACCGTGGAATTTCGAACGTATCTCCGTTGTGGTATGAACGCCCTCGACGGGATTCGGTGGCTCGCAGTGGTCCCGTTCGTCCTCGCACTCTGGTCCGGGAACCGTCCCGTGCACGACACCGGCGGGGTTCACCTCGGTCTCTCGGGTTCGCTGCCGTACCCAGTCACCGGGGGCTGGTCGTTTCTCGATCTCCCGAGCACCGGTGTCACTGAGACACTGACCACCGACCCTGTCGGTAGTACTGGACTCCTCGCTCCCCTACTCGGCGTGCTCGTGACTGCTGTTCTCGCTGCGGGGTATCTCGGAACGATTCACCGCCAGCTCGCGGGTGAACAGCCACAGGTTCTGACTGACGTTCGCCGCTACACCGTCTCTGTCCTCGGTTTCCAGCTATTCGTGTTCATCTCTGTCATCGCCCTCGTACTCATCGGTGCGCTCTCCGCACCGTTCGTTCTCGTTACATTCGTCGGGCTGATCGGCGGCGGCTACTTCTTCTACCCGGCGCTGTTCGTTATCGTCGCCGAAGACCGCGATCTGCTCTCGGCACTGCAGCGGAGCTATGCAATCACGCGCTCGGGCGGAGCCGCGTTCTCGTATGCAGTCCGGTATCTCATCGCGACCGCCCTCGTCTCGATCCCGGCGACCGCTGTCTTCGTCAATCTGGGATATCCCGGAACACTCGCCGGACTGATTCTGCTCGCACCCGTCGGTCTCGTCTTCGACATCACGACGATGGCCTTCATCGAAGATGCGCTCGATGACCTCGGACCGGAGGTTCGGCGAACCTGAGCGTCTGTGCTCGACTGCGATCGATCACCCAGTGATCATCACTGTGGCTCCGTGGCGCTGTCTTCGCTGACTGCTATTCGAACATTCCGGTCGACATGTACCGTTCGCCGGAGTCCCAGAACACTGTAACCACGAGCGGCGCGTCCTCGGGTAGCTCGGTTTCGGGTGTTTCCGGCACGCCGCCGAGTAGATTCGTCTGTGTGTCTGGTCCCGGCACGTCGGTATCGGTGGCGAGCCGCGCTGCGACGCGCTTGGCGGCGAGATTCGACGCCGCAGACGACTGCCCGACCAGCAGTCCCTCCTCGCGGGCGAGCCGGCGCGCCTCCGTCTCGGCGTCGTCGATGGTCACCGTCTCCACGCCGTCGAGCAGCTCGCGATTCAGGTTCGGCGAGACGAACCCCGGTCCCATCCCCTGAAAGGAATCGCCCTCCGGCTCGCGTCCGGAGAGGACGGCACTGTCGGCAGGCTCGACGGCGACGACCTCCATCTCCGGGTGTTCCTCGCGGAGCCGGCGGCCCACGCCCGATATCGTCCCCCCAGTGCCGACGCCTGCCACTAACGCGTCGATCGATCGCTCCCCGACCTGATCGAGAATCTCCCTCCCCGTCGTCTCGTAGTGGGCGCGAGGGTTCGACTCGTTCTCGAACTGGCGGAGCTGGACGGCGTCCTCGGTCGCTTCGAGCTCGTCGGCGTGGTCTTTCGCGTCGGAGATATCCCCATCGACCAGATCGATCTGTGCGCCGTAGGCACGCATGACCTGCTGGCGCTCGGGCGATTTCGACTCCGGCATGACGATGATCGCGTCGTATCCGCGTGCGGCGGCGACCATCGCGATACCGATCCCGGTGTTGCCGGAGGTGGGTTCGACGATGGTGTCCCCTTGTTCGAGCACACCGGCTCGCTCTGCGGCCTCGACCATCGCGAGGGCGGGGCGGTCCTTCGCACTCCCGCCGGGGTTTCGCGACTCGACCTTCGCAGCGACGATACTCCCGGGCGGTGATTCTACCTGCACGAGCGGGGAGCCGACCGTGCCGAGCACGCTCCGATTCATTGGCCGACGTTCGCCAGCGACAGATAAGGGGGCTACGGTCTCGCGGATCGTTCGCTGCAGTCTGGATTGGCGCGCCCCTGCGATCGAGAGCGCGCGCTCGGCGACTACTCGCGCACCGCGGCGACGAACAGCGTCTCTGGACGGTCGGCCGCGAGTTCGATCCCGAACCCGGCGTCGCGAACGGCGTCGGTGACGGCGTCGAGACCGTACCGTTCCGTGAGCGGTGGCCCGACCTCTCCCGTACCGTCTGCCGACCAGTCCGCGACGACGAACCGCCCGCCCCGACGCACGGTTCGGGCGATCTCGTCGAGCGCGTCGTCGCTCGCGAACTCGTGGTAGGTCATCGTCGCGACCGCACCGTCGAGCGTGCTGTCCTCGAAGGGGAGCGTCGCCACGTCCGACTCGACCAGCTCGATGTTGTCGGGATGGCCCTTCTCCCGGTAGTAGTCGTGCATCGCCGGCTGGATGTCGACGCCGTAGACGTGGCCGGCGCGCGCGGCGATGTCGTCCGTGTAGAAGCCAGTGCCGCTCCCGAGATCGGCGACCGTCTCCGTACCGTCGAGCGCGAGGGCCCAGAGAAGCTCTTCGCGCGAGACGGATCGGTAGCGGCGACCGGCGTCTTCGAGGTTCGCGGCGTTCGCCGCGTCGAACGTGTGGTGTCCCATATCACGGCCGTCTGCCGGAGCAGGTAAGGAAGCGACGGTCCACGACGGCGCGGCCTACAGCGACTGCTCCGTGCCGAGATCCCGGTCGCGCGCTCGCTCGTACAGATCGCCTGCCGTCGCGGCGTCGAAGACGGCACTGCCGACGCTCTCGACGATAACCGTCTTGTCAGCCGGCGGCGCTGCACTCCCGTCGATCGCCGCCGCGAGGGGACGCAGGTCGGCTTCGGTGGCGTCGGTCGCGAGCAGATCGCCGATCCCGGCGACCGCCTCGGGCACGTCGGCGAAGACCTCGGCGGCGCGCTCGAACAGCTCCGGCTCCAGTTCCTGCATCCGCTCCCGATACGCGCCGACGGCGACGACGAGCGTACCGGATGTGATGGCGTCCGTCGACACGACCGGGGTTTCGCTCGTCGTCGCCGTCACGACGACGTCAGCGCCCGCGACCGCCGCTTCGGCCGACTCCGCCGCTTCGGCATCGATACCGCGGGCGGTGAGGTCAGCCGCGCAGTCGCGCTTCGACGCGCTGGGCGAGTAGATTCGTGCACTGTCGATGCCGAGGAGCGCGTCGATGCTCCGCGTCTGCCATCGGGCCTGCTGGCCGGCCCCGATAACGCCGACGGTGACCGGTGGCTCAGCGAGCGCCCGCGCGGCGAGCCCGCCGATGACACCCGTCCGCGCGTTCGTGATCCGCGTCGCGTCCATCACCGACAGCGGCCGGCCGGTCCGCGCGTCGTTGAGAAGGAGCTGTGCGTTGATCGTCGGCAGCCGCGGTTGGGTCTCCTCGTGGACGCTCACCAGCTTCGTCGCGAAGTAGTCCGAGCCGTGGACGTACGCCGGCATCACCAGCCCGGTGGCGAGCGGCTCCGGGTCGTCGAGCCCGGTCCCGATGTCGTAATGCGGTCGCGGCGGGCACTCGACCCGACCGGCGGCCTGCTCGATCAGCGCATCTGCGACGGTATCGGCGACCGTCTCCAGCTCGACGAGCGACGAGAGCGCGTCGTCGGAGAGTACGAGAACCATACGGCTGGTCACGCTGCGAACGGCGATAACGGTTCGGTGACACCCCGCCGTCCGAAAGCGAGCGTACGGCAACGGCTAAGCCACGCCGACCGCTCTTTCCGGTATGCAGCTCGAAACGATGCGACCGAACCCGACGTGGAACGCCGCCTCCTACGAGGACGCCGTCGAGACGCTCGCCGGGACGGACGACGTGACGATTCACGTCTGGGGCGGTGACTGGTGTACGGACTGCCGGGCGCAGCTCCCCGATTTCGCCGCAGCACTCGACGCTGCGGCGCTCCCGACCGAGCAGATCCGCCACCACCCCGTCGAGAAGCACGACGACGGCTCGAAGTCGGGCGAGCTGGTCGACGCGTACGGTATCGACCGGATTCCGACGGTCGTCGTGGAACTCGACGGCGAAGAGTGCGCTCGCTTCGTCGAGTCGGCCGACGTACCGATCGTCGTCTCCTTGGCCGAGCAGCTCCGTTAGACCGGCTCGAACACCGGGGCCGGGTGGTCATCGTCCTCCGTGATCACGCCCGACAGGGCCACGGCGTCACCGATGGCGACCGACGCTGACTCGTCGGCGATCCGACCCATCACCCGCGCGTCACCGACCTCGACGACTGCGACCTGATAGCCGCCCTCGTCGAACCCGTCGGGCGGAACCTGAATCGTCGTCTCCGTGTGGACCGTCCCCTCGGTCGGGAGCGAGACCTGTTGGAGATCGCGGTTTCCGCAGTGCGGACACGCGCCCGTCGGCACGCCGTTCGTGTGGCCACACTCCTCGCAAGCGAGGCCGAGCAGGCTCCCCTCGCGAACCGCACTCGCCCACTCCGCGTAGCTGAGACTCACGCGCGACCCTCCAGCACGCTGACGACGGTCGTTGCCGAGTCGCCGCCGAGGTTGTGGGCGACGCCGGTCTCGGCGTCGTCGACCTGTCGCTCGCCCACTGTACCGCGAATCTGTTCGGTCAGCTCGACGATCTGGGCGGTCCCGGTCGCGCCGATCGGGTGGCCCTTCGCCTTCAGTCCGCCCGAGGGATTGATCGGTCGGTCGCCGTCGAGTGCGGTCCGTCCGTCCGCGGCGTAGCGCCCGCCCTCGCCGTCGGGCGCGAAGCCGATCGCCTCGCTGGCGAGTATCTCCGCACCCGTGAAGCAGTCGTGTACCTCGGCGAAATCGGCGTCGTCCGCCTCGATTCCGGCCTGTCCGTACGCCTCCTCTGCGGCATCTCGGGCGGCCTGTGTCGCGGTCAGCGCCGTCTTGTCGGCGATCGGGACCACGTCGGTCGCGTGGCCAATGCCCGTCACGTCAACTGGCGCGTCGAAGGAGTCCGCGAGATCGTCGCTCACGACGACGACTGCGCTGGCTCCGTCGGAGAACGGACAGCAGTCCATCAGTCGGAACGGGTCCGCCACGACGGGTCCGTCGAGCACCTCCTCGACGGTCGTCTCCTTGCCGAAATGCGCCCGCGGGTTCAGTCGGCCGTTGGCGTGGTTCTTGACAGCGACGGACGCGAGGTCCTCCTCGGTCGTCCCGTGTTCGTGCATATGTCGCTTCGTCAGCAGGGCGAACACGCTCGGGAACGTCAGCCCGGTCGGCTGCTCGTACTGGCGGTGGGACGCGGACGCGAAGATGCGCGTCATCGCCGCGGTGTCCCGTCCGGTCTCGGGCGTACATCGCTCGACGCCGCCGACGAGGACGATCTCGTGCACGCCGGCATCGACCGCCTGCACGGCGTTCTTGAACGCGTTCGCCGACGTGGCACAGGCGTCCTCGAACCGTTGGACCGCCAGCCCGGCCGCGCCGATGTGGCTGGCGACCCGCGGCCCGAGGTGCGTCTCGTTTTCGGCTTGGCCGCTCATCGCGTTCCCGAAGTAGAGCGCGTCGAGGTCGTCGGTCGTGACGCCCGCGTCGTCGAGTGCGCCGAACGCGGCCTCACCGAACAGTTCCTGTAACGGCGTGTCGTGGACGCCGAAGCTGGTCATCCCAGCGCCGACGACCGCTGCGCGTGTCATACCGACAGACTAGTCGGACCACTAATCAAGGAACCGTTTGTCGTCTACTTCCGGAACTCCCGTTCCGGTTGCTCGCGCTGTTTCCTCCCGCCGGAGCCGGGTATGGTGAACCAGACGAGCGGCGCACCGACGACCGCACCGGCCGCGATGGCCGCGAGCACGGCGGTGAGCGGTGCGTCCGTCTGCACTGCGATCAGCCCGGCAGAGAGCGCGATGAGCGCGGTTAGGCCGACCTTCACCCGGAACGCGAAGGAGTCGCGTTCCGCGGAGCTGATCGGGCCGACCATCAGCTTTCCGTGCCCCGAACGCGGGCTGTGGTACGCTCCGTCGACCCCTCGATCTGCGTCTTCATACCGCTTCGTTCACCGGCGTCGGGTTACCCCTTCCGGTTCCGTCTCTTACGCGACAACAGACGTTTTATCCACCTCACCCCGAAACTGCGGGTATGAACACCCGCGACCGCACGGAGCTGATCACGCGGCACACCGAGGAGACCGTCACCGAAGCGGAGATCGAGCAGCTGCTCGACGAGCGCGAACGCCCCCACGCGTACATCGGCTACGCCCCGACCGGCGAGATGCATATCGGTCACTTCACCACGATGCGGAAGCTCGCAGACTTCATCGCCGCCGGGTTGGAGGTGACGGTACTCGTCGCCGATCTCCACGCGCATCTCGACGACGAGAAATCGCCGTTCGAGCTGCTCGACGCTCGCGCCACCTACTACGAGGAGGCCATCCGAGGAATGATCGATGCCGCCGGCGGTAACTCCGACGACGTGACCTTCGTCCGCGGCACGGACTACCAGCTGGAGGAGCCGTACACGCTCGAACTGTACCAGCTCATCGCCGACACCACCATCTCGCGGGCGAAACGCGCCGGCAGCGAGGTCGTTCGCCAGTCGGACAACCCGAACCTCGGCGGGCTGGTCTACACCCTGATGCAGAGTCTCGACGTGCTCGCGCTCGATGCGGATATCGCCTACGGCGGCATCGACCAGCGGGGTATCTACATGCTCTCTCGCGAACTGTTCGACGACGACGAGACGCCGGCCTGCGTCTTCGCTCCGCTGCTGTCGGGGCTGACCGGCGGGAAGATGTCCGCCTCCGACGCCGGCTCGAAGGTGAACCTCACCGACGACGCGACCGAGATCGACGAGAAGATTCAGGGAGCGTACTGTCCGCAAGGAGAGGTCGAGGACAACGGCGTGCTGGAGTATCTGGAGTACCTCGTCTTCCCGGTGCTCGACGAGCGCGGCCAGCAGTTCACCGTCGAGCGACCCGACGAGTACGGCGGAACGCTCGTCTACGAGCGCTACGGCGAGCTCGAAGCCGACTACCGCTCCGGGGAGCTTCATCCCGCGGATCTGAAGCCCAGCGCGGCGACGGCTATCTCCGCTGTCGTCGATCCGGTGCGCGAGCGGCTCACGGACCAGCCTGAGCTGTTGGCTGACGCCTACCCGGATCGGTACGAGTAGTCAGCGCTCGCGGTCGCCGGCGAGAAACGACGCCACCGGCTCGTCGACGAGTTCTCCTGCATCGACGAGAACGTCGTGGCCCCAGCCGTCCAGTCGCTCGTACCGACAGCCGAGCGCGTCGGCCGTGCGAGCGAACGCCGTCGCGGTGAAGAACGGATCCGCCGTCCCACCGACGACGAGGGTATGAACCGATAGCTCCCCGAGCCACGGTGTCGCATCGAACGCCGCCGCGGCGGTGAGCGATCGACGGAACCGGTCGGTCGGCGTGTCACGACCGTGGACAAGTAGGGGAATCGTTGCTGTCGCGACTCGTCGTCGCCAGCCGCTGGTGACGGTATCGAGTCCGGCAGCGTAGAGCCTTCGCCACGCACCGTCGCTGGCCCACTCCCTCCACGTGGTCACCGACTCACGACCGTGTCTGGAGAGCCGTGCGGCCGCCAGTCCCAGCGCGAGCGACTTGACACGGCTGTCCGCGCGTGCGAGTGCGAGCGAGACGAATCCGCCCATCGAGATGCCGAGCACGTCCGCCCGTCCGAGCGTGTCGAGGACCGCGCGATAGCCGTCGGCCATCTCTGTGACCGTCCGGGCGGTGGTGTCGGCAGGGCGCGAGACGTAGTAGACAGTTCGAGGAGCGCCGGCAGCGACACACGCCTTCGCCTGTCGGTAGCAGTAGCCCGCCAGTACGCCGTCGACCCACCGTCGTTCACCTGCTGGTAACAGCGGGTCGTTCACTCCGGGGATGACGATCAGCGGTGGACCGGTCCCGTAGCACACGAACGGGTGATCGGCTATCGTCCCGCTGCGAGGTAGTCGCGGCACACGGGTCATCACCGACACCGTATCGCGGTGTGGATAAAAACCGCCGCCCCGGCAGGCGGCGTGACACAATTCTTATTCGCCGGTGTCGGCTACCCGGAGTATGAACGAGGAGAGGGTCCGAGAGACGCTTACGGCCGTCGAGGACCCCGCACTCGGGTCTGATATCGTCTCGCTCGGCCTGATAAACAGTATCGAACTCGACGGCGACACCGTAACCGTCGATCTCGCGCTCGGCGCGCCGTACTCGTCCGCCGAGACAGCGATCGCAGAAGAGGTACGTGAGCTGCTCTCGGCAGAGGGTCTGGACGTACAGCTCACCGCCAACGTCGATCGAGGGCTCGACCCCGACGAGGACGTGCTCCCGGGAGTCGAGAACGTCATCGCGGTCTCCTCCGGAAAGGGCGGCGTCGGCAAATCGACCGTCGCAGTCAACCTCGCAGCCGGGCTGGCCGATATGGGTGCGAGCGTCGGGCTGTTCGATGCCGACGTGTACGGGCCGAACGTCCCCCGGATGGTCGAGAGCGACGAGCGTCCGCAGGCGACCCCCGACGAGACCATCGTGCCGCCCGAGCGGTACGGGATGAAGCTGATGAGCATGGCCTTTCTCGTCGGCGAGGACGATCCCGTCATCTGGCGCGGCCCGATGATCCACAAGCTCATCACCCAGCTCGTCGAGGACGTGGAGTGGGGACGGCTCGACTACATGGTCGTCGATCTGCCGCCCGGGACGGGGGACACGCAGCTGACCCTGCTCCAGTCGGTCCCCATCTCGGGATCGGTCATCGTCACGACGCCACAGGAGGTCGCACTCGACGACGCGCGCAAGGGCCTCCGCATGTTCGGCAAACACGACACGCCCGTCCTCGGCATCGTGGAGAACATGTCCGGGTTCAGCTGTCCCGACTGCGGGAGCGTCCACGATATCTTCGGCTCCGACGGCGGCAGGCGGTTCGCCGGCGAAAACGATCTGCCGTTCCTCGGTGAGCTACCGCTGGATCCCGACGTTCGCGAGGGGGGTGACACCGGCCGTCCAGTCGTCCTCGACGAGGAGAGCGAGACCGGGGGTGCGTTCCGGGCGTTCGTCGACGAGACGGCCGACATGCAGGGTATCGTCCACCGCCAACGCACGGTAAACAGATGAGCGACGACCGATCCGACGGGGACGAGGAGTACCGCGAGCAGCTGCGTGAGATCGCCGAGGACCTGCGGGACGACGACTCCGAGTCCGAACAGCTCGCCGCGATCCTCTACCGCGTGTCGGATCTGTACGACGAGCGCGAAGAGACCGATCCACAGACCGTCTACCGGAACGTGACGAACATCCTCGAAATCAAGGAGCGCGGCACACTGTCGCGAGAGTGAGTTCAGTTGCGAACAGGTGACACGGCCGCGCTCCGAACCGGCGTGTCACACGGTTGCTGCCGCCGCGGTCGCCCGCGCACCCGCCGTGACCGGTCCGGTCGACTCGTCAGGACATATCCGGGCTGGTCCCGGCTTCGTACTTGAACTCTCTCTCGAACCTCACGGTACGGACGGCGTGACCAGCCGTGTCACACCGGAAATCGGTTCGTGATGCTTAAGTAGGCAAGTCGAGTCCCTACAGACGCACTCGATGCAGGGGCAGACGCCCCGAGTCAGACGGACGTGTCCGTCGGGCGAAGATACACGACCGCGTGTTGCGGTAGCCAAGTGGCCCAAGGCGCTGGGTTGCTAACTCAGTGGCGTAATGCCCCCGGGGTTCGAATCCCCGCCGCAACGCTCGCCACACCCGATAACCATAGATATGAGCGCGGAAAACCCAGACACAGACGCCGAGGAAGACGAGGACATCCAGTACTTCGTCCGTATCGGCCAGACCGATCTCGACGGGACGAAGTCCGTCGAGCGGTCGCTGATGGAGTTGAACGGAATCGGCCAGCGGACGGCCCGCATCGTCGCAGACAAGGCAGACGTCGACCGCGGCTCGGTGTTCGGCTCGCTCGACGAGGACGTCATCGACCGCGTCGTCGAGACCGTCGAGAGCCTCGCCGACGAAATCCCCGAGTGGATGGTCAATCATCAGGATCACTACTTCACCGGTGAGTCGACCCACGAGTTCGGCAACGACCTCGAGATGACGCGCCGCCGCGATATCAACCGGATGAAGATGATCGACTCCTACCGCGGCGTCCGACACAAGCGCGGACAGAAGGTCCGCGGCCAGCGAACCAAGTCCACCGGTCGAACAGAAGGAACAATCGGCGTCAACGTCGAGGCCATCAAGGAACAGCAGGCCGAGGAGGCCGAAGAGGGGGGTGAGGAGTAATGCCGCTCGGCTCGAACACGAAGTTCTACGAGACCCCGAACCACCCGTTCCAGGGCGAGCGCATCGACGACGAGGCGCGCACGCTCGAAACGTACGGGCTGAAGAACAAAGAAGAGCTGTGGCGGGCACAGTCCGAGCTGCGCAGCTACCGACAGGAGGCGCGTGACCTGCTGGGTGACGCACAGGGCGACGCCGAGCAGGCCGCCGAGGCGGGCGCGGAGTTCCTCGCTCGGCTCAAGCGCTACGGCATCCTCGACGAGAACGAGAGTCTCGACGACGTGCTGTCGCTGGATCTGACCGACGTGCTCGAACGGCGGCTCCAGACGATCGTCTACCGGTCGGGACTGGCGAACACGCCGAATCAAGCGCGGCAGTTCATCAATCACGGCCACATCACGCTCGACGGCGAACGCGTCTCGACGCCGTCGATGAAGCTCGAAACCGGCGCATCGGACGATCTCGATTACGAAGAGCGCAGTCCGCTCGCTGACGACCTGCACCCGGAGCGTGCAGGAGGTGATCAAGAATGAGTGACGAGAGATGGGGCGTCGCACACGTGTACGCCTCGTTCAACAACACGATTATCACGGTAACGGACGTGACCGGCGCGGAGACCATCGTGAAGTCCTCCGGTGGAACGGTCGTGAAACAGAACCGCGACGAGGCGTCGCCGTACGCGGCGATGCAGATGGCGGAGGCGGTCGCCGACGAGATTCAAGAGGCCGGCATCACCGGGCTTCACGTCCGCGTGCGCGGTCCGGGCGGGAACCTGAACAAGTCCCCCGGTCCCGGCGCACAAGCGACGATCCGTGCGCTCGCCCGCGCCGGACTCGAAATCGGTCGTATCGAAGACGTAACTCCGATTCCGCACGACGGAACGCGCGCACCGAAGAACGCAGGGTTCTGAGATGAGCGAGGAGTACGACGTGGAGTTCATCGAGCGGGGCGACACCGAAGCGCGGTTCCTCGTGCGCGACGTCGATCCGGCGTTCGCCAACGGAATCCGGCGCGCGATGGTCGCCGACGTCCCGACGCTCTCGATCGACGAGGTACGGGTCGTCGAGAACTCGTCGGTGATGTTCGACGAGCAGATCGCCCACCGGCTCGGGATGGTTCCACTCACGACACCGCCGAACGAGTTCGACGAGGAGGACGTCGTCACGCTCGCCGTCGACATCGCGGGACCGGCGACGGCCTACTCCGGCGATATCGTGTCCAGCGACGGACTCGTCGAGCCGGCGACCGACGGGATCCCGCTCATCGAGCTCAAGGAGGGACAGCGGCTCGAAGTCGAAGCCGACGCCGTCCTCGATACGGGCGACTCCCACGCCAAACACCAAGGCGGCGTGGCAGTCGGTTACCGACATCTCCAGCGCGTCGAGGTGGTCGGCGACCGCGGTGAGTTCGAGGACGACGAGCCGCGTATCGTCCGCGGCGTCATCGAGGAGGACGGTGAACTCATCCCCGCCGAGACGTTCGACAACGATCTCACGAACCGCTACGCGGGCAAGGAGATCGAGGTGCACGACGTGCCGAACGCGTTCGTCTTCGACGTGGAGACGGACGGTTCGATGAGCGTCGACGAGCTCGTCTCCGAGGCGGTTCGGACGATCCGGTCGCGCGCAGACGAGCTGGAGACCGCAATTCAACTATAGATGACCGCACACGCCCACACTCAGGTGTTCGCCCCGGCTGGCTCCGTCAGCGGCGGTGACACCGAAGGGGTTACGTACGGGCGTGTGGTACGGTCGTCCGCCTGCAGGGATAGCCAAGTTAGGTCAAAGGCGCAGCGTTCAGGGCGCTGTCGTGTAGACGTTCGCAGGTTCGAATCCTGCTCCCTGCATCCATTTTCTACCAGATGGAGAGTGATACCGAATGAGTAAGACAAATCCGAGACTCAACAGTCTCATCGCCGACCTCAAATCGACCGCCCGCAACGGCGGTGGAGACGTGTGGGCAGACCTCGCCGAGCGGCTGGAGAAGCCACGTCGCAGCCACGCGGAGGTCAACCTCGGCCGCATCGAGCGGTACGCTCGCGAGGAGGAGACGGTGCTCGTGCCGGGCAAGGTGCTCGGCTCCGGCGCGCTCCGCAAGGACGTGACCGTCGCCGCCGTCGACTTCTCCGGCTCCGCCGAGACAGCAGAGTTCGACGCCGATCTCGTCGTCGACGCACGCGACTGCATCGTCGGTCGCGTCGCGTCAAACGTCGCACAGCAGGCGCTCGACGGTGACCGCGTCGCCATCGTCAACGCCGAACAGGCCGTCATCACGGGCAACGAGGAGTCCACGATGGACGTCTACCGCAAGCGCGCGGAGGTCGGCTCCGACAGCGGTCCCTACTACCCGAAGCGGCCGGACGGCATCTTCAAGCGAGCCGTGCGCGGAATGGTCCCGTACAAGACGACGGAGGGCCGTGAAGCGTTCGAAAACATCCGTATCTACGTCGGTAACCCACACGA
Source organism: Halobacteriales archaeon QH_7_65_31 (assembly GCA_003021785.1). Taxonomy (GTDB): domain Archaea; phylum Halobacteriota; class Halobacteria; order Halobacteriales; family Haloarculaceae; genus Halosegnis. The sequence goes on from PXQU01000016.1 coordinate 262,799, forward strand.
CGAGGAGGGCGAGGTGCTCGACGGCACGTCGCTCGACCGGCTCTCGAACATCAACTTCACCTCGCTCGCCGAGGTGTCCAAGGAACTTGGTGCAAACGTCACATGGTAACGAACACATCCGGCAAGAAGAAGACCGCCGTCGCTCGCGCGACCGTCAGTGACGGCACTGGTAAGGTGCGAATCAACAGCCAGCCGGTCGAGCTGGTCGAACCGGAGCAGTCTCGGCTGAAGATACTCGAACCGTTCCGGGTTGCAGAGGAGGAGCTGCGTGACGGGGTCGACATCGACGTCGACGTCAACGGCGGCGGCTTCGCCGGGCAGGCGGACGCCGCCCGGACGGCCATCGCACGCGCGCTCGTCCAGCACAACAACGACGCCGAGCTTCGCGACGCGTTCTTATCGTTCGATCGCTCGCTGCTGGTCAACGACGTGCGCCAGTCCGAATCGAAGAAGTGGGGCGGTCCCGGTGCGCGGGCTCGCTACCAGAAGTCCTACCGCTAGGTGGTTCACGCATGATGGTTCCAGTTCGGTGTTTCACGTGCGGGAAGGTCGTCGGTGAGCACTGGGAGGAGTTCAAGGAGCGCTCGCGTGAGGGCGACGAGAACCCGAAACAGGTGCTCGACGAGCTCGGCGTGGAGCGCGCCTGCTGCCGGCGGATGCTCGTCTCACACAAGGACCTCGTCGATATCGTGGCCCCGTATCAATGAAAACGAACAATCGCTACGAGAAAGCTCGACTGCTCGGGGCACGCGCCCTGCAGGTGAGCTACGGTGCACCCGTGCTCGTTGACACCGACCAGACCGAGCCGATCCTCATCGCAGCCGAGGAGTACGACGCCGACGTGCTCCCGTTCACTGTGCGACGAGGTGGCGACGCGTGACGCTCATCACCGAGGTGCGGCTGCGAGAGATCCTCGACTCGCGGGGCAACCCGACGGTCGAAGCCGAGATCCGGACGGAGTCCGGCGGCTTCGGTCGCGCGGCCGCCCCGTCGGGGGCATCGACCGGCGAGTACGAGGCCGTCGAACTCCCAGCGGAGGAGGCGATCGCGAACGCCCGCGAGCGTGCCGTCCCGCGTATCGAGGGACAGGTGTACGCCGGCGACCAGCGGACGGTCGACCGGACGCTCCACGGCGCAGACGGCACGGACGACTTCTCCGGGATCGGCGCGAACGTCTCTGTCGCCGTCTCGATGGCCGCAGCGAAGGCGGGAGCCGACATGCTCGGCGCACCGCTGTATCAGCATCTCGGTGGTGCGTTCCGCGGTAACAGCTTCCCGACGCCGCTCGGTAACGTCGTCGGTGGCGGTGAACACGCCGCCGACGCGACGGCGATACAGGAGTTCCTCGCCGTGCCCGTCGGCGCGCCCAGCGTGACGGATGCGGTGTTCGCGAACGCCGCCGTCCACGAGGCTGTCGGTGAGCTGCTCGCCGACCGCGACATCCCCGCGGGCAAGGGGGACGAAGGCGCGTGGGCCCCTGCGATCTCCGACGAGGAGGCGTTCGCTGTCGTCTCGACGGCGATTGAGTCCGTCGCAGACGAGGTCGGCTTCGACATCGGCATGGGGATCGACGTGGCCGCCAGCGAGCTGTTCGACGGTGAACAGTACGTCTACGGCGACACGACCCGTTCCCCCGACGAGCAGATCGCGTACATGGCCGAGCTGGCGAGCGACTACGAGCTGGCGTACGTCGAGGACCCGCTCGACGAGGACGACTTCGCCGGCTTCGCCGAGCTGACCGACCGCGTCCCCGACGAGACGCTGGTCTGTGGTGATGATCTGTTCGTCACCAACACCGATCGGCTGGCCGAGGGGATCGAACGCGGGGCGGCGAACTCGATCCTCGTCAAGCCGAACCAGATCGGCACGCTCTCGGCCGCGTTCGACGCCATCGAACTCGCGAACGCACACGGCTACGACGCCGTCGTCTCCCACCGGAGCGGAGAGACGGAGGACACGACGATTGCACACCTCGCCGTCGCGACCGACGCCCCGTTCATCAAGACGGGCGCGGTCGGCGGCGAGCGAACCGCCAAGCTGAACGAACTACTCCGAATCGAGGCAAACGCATGAGCGACAACGACGACGGTCTCGACGCGGCTGAACCCGACACCGAGACGGAACCGACCGGGGAGACCGGGACGGTTCCGACCGACGAGTCGGAGCCGGTCGCCGAGGCTGATGACACAGACGAATCGAGCGACGAGACACCGATGTTAGACGAGGACGTGATGCCGGACGACGAGGCGGACCTCCTCATCCCGGTCGAGGATTATCTCGCGGCCGGTGCGCACATCGGAACCCAGCAGAAGACCAAGTCGATGGAGCGGTTCATCCACCGGGTCCGCACGGACGGACTGTACGTGCTCGACGTCTCCCGGACGGACAGCCGCATCCGCACCGCGGCGTCGTTCCTCTCGAACTACGATCCCGAGCAGATACTGGTCGCCTCCTCGCGCCAGTACGGTCGGTTCCCGGCGGAGAAGTTCGCCGACGCCGTGGGCGCACGCGCCCGCACCGGTCGCTTCATCCCCGGCACGCTGACCAACCCCGACTACGACGGCTACATCGAGCCGGACGTCGTCGTGGTGACCGACCCCATCGGTGACGCTCAGGCGGTCAAGGAGGCGATCACCGTCGGTATCCCGGTCATCGCGATGTGTGACTCCAACAACACGACCTCGAACGTCGATCTCGTCGTCCCGACGAACAACAAGGGGCGGAAGGCGCTGTCGGTCGTCTACTGGCTGCTCGCCAACGAGACGCTCGACAAGCGCGGCGCGGAGCCGACCTACGCGCTCGAAGACTTCGAGACCGAGCTGTAGGCCGTACGTCCATTTCTCGGACCGTACTCACGACTCAGCCAGCGGTAGCTCCCGCAGATACGCGTACAGCAGATTCTCGGGCAGCGTCGCGTGCCACGCCGCAGTACCGTCCGGCGTCCCGGACGCGCGGGCGGAGAAGACGGCGAACGGCTGCGGGAGCGGGTCGCGGTCGGTCCAGTCGGTCAAATAGCGGACGTGCACGTGTGAGATCCCGGTGAGCGCGGCATCGACGCCGCAGTCGCGGACGGCGGTCTCGGCGCACTCGACGTACTCCTGACCGGGGCGACGGGTGGCAGCCGGCTCCGCCCACCCCTCGTCGGTCTCGACGAGCAGGACGCGGTCCTCGGCGTCACGGACCCACGCGCCCGCGCCGCCGGGACCGTCGAACGCCGCGCTCCGCTCGCGGAGGCGGTCGTACACGTCCGGTTCGACCTCGCGGCGCTCGCGTATCACCTCGATATCGCCGTACTCCGCGGCGAGCGACGAGAGCGTGCGGTCGAGATGTCGGCGGGCGTCGGTAGCGGACACATCCCCCGTTGTCGTGGCGACGGCTTAGGCCTGTTCCAGCCGCCCATCGGACACACTTAACCCGAGCGCGAAATCACGACGAGACATGACAACGTCGAGTGCTCCCGGCAAGGTGTACCTGTTCGGGGAGCACGCGGTCGTCTACGGCGAGCCGGCGGTTCCGTGTGCGGTCGATCGCCGCGCGCGCGTCACCGTCGAACAGCGCGACGACAGCCGGATACGCGTCGAAGCCGACGATCTCTCGCTCGACGGGTTCACCGTCACGTACGGCGAGAATCCCGACGACGCCGACGTGAACGTACCCGGTGATCTCGTCGCGGCGGCGACGGGCTACGTCGACGGGGCGGTCGCGCAGGCACGCGACGCCGCCGGCGTCCCCGATGCCGGCTTCTCCGTCACCATCGAGTCGGCCATCCCGCTCGGTGCGGGGCTTGGGTCGTCTGCGGCCGTCGCCGTCGCCGGTATCGACGCCGCCACCCGTGCGCTCGGGGTCGAGCTCTCCTGCGGGGAGCTCGCCGATCGCGCCTACCGCGTCGAACACGACGTACAGGAGGGACAGGCCTCCCGCGCGGACACGTTCTGCTCGACGATGGGCGGAGCCGTTCGCGTCGAGGGAGACGCGTGCGAACGGCTCCCCGAGCCGCCGGACCTCCCGTTCGTAATCGGTTACGACGGCGGGACCGGCGACACCGGCGAGCTCGTGGCCGGGGTTCGCGCCCTCCGCGAGCGGTACGGGTTCGCCGCCGACACCGTCGAATCGATCGGCGACCTCGTCCGCGAGGGCGAGCGCGCGCTCCGCGAGGGCGACGTCGCGCGGCTCGGCGAGCTGATGGACTACAACCACGGTCTCCTCTCGGCGCTCGGCGTCTCCGCGCGGTCGCTGGACGCGATGGTGTGGGCCGCTCGCGACGCCGGCGCGACCGGCGTGAAGCTGACCGGCGCCGGCGGCGGCGGCTGTGTCGTCGCGCTCGACGAGACGGACGCGACCGAGACAGCACTGGAGTACACGCCCGGCTGCGAGTCGGCGTTCCGGGCCGAACTCGACGCGGAGGGGGTTCGGCGTGAGTAGCCCGACGGTCCTCAAGCTCGGCGGGAGCGTCGTCACGGAGAAAGACCAGCCGGAGACGGTCGCGACGGCGCGGCTCGACGAACTCGCTGCTGTTATCGCTGAGTTCGACGGCTCGCTCGTCGTCGTCCACGGCGGCGGGAGCTTCGGCCACCACCACGCCAGCGCACACGGCGTCTCTCGGACGACGGGAAGCCGCGACCCGGCGGCGGCTCGCGATATCACGAACGCGATGCGTACTCTCAACGATGCGATCGTCGACGCGCTCGCTGACGCCGGCGTTCCTGCGGTCCCGGTCCACCCGTTCTCGGTGGCCGCGCGCGACAGCGACGCTGACCTGTCGCTTCCGACGGCGAGCGTCGAGGCGATGCTCGATGCCGGACTCGTCCCCGTGCTGCACGGCGACGTGGTCGCACACGCCGGTGAGGGCGTGAGCATCCTCTCGGGCGACGAGCTGGTCGTCGCTCTCGCCGACGCGTTCGGAGCCGCGCGCGTCGGCCTCTGTTCCGCCGTTCCCGGGGTGTTAGACGGCGACGGCGACGTGGTTCCGCGTATCGACTCCTTCGACGACGTGGCACATCTCCTCGGCGGGAGCGACGCGACGGACGTGACTGGCGGGATGGCGACGAAGGTCCGAGAGCTGCTCGCGCTCGAATCACCGGCGTACATCTTCGATGTTGATGGGGTTGCTCCGTTCCTTACGGGAGCAGGACCCGGAACACGTATCGGCCAGTCGTCTCAAGACTGAACAGGTTCATGTGGAGTCAACGTGCGGACGACGGTGACCTGCGATGAACACACTGCTCCTCGCCGGTGGCATACTCGCCACTGCCGTCGGTAGCTACTTCGGCTACTCGGGCTGGCAGCGGCGGGCGCTGCGAGATCTCATCGAAGCGACCGAGACCACTGACATCCTCGGGGTGACACCCGGCCCGGTCGAAGTCGTCGGACAGAGCGAGCCGACGGAGGACGGCCCGTTTCCCGCACCGTTCACCGACGAGGAGGTAGTCGCCGCCTCGTGGGAGGTCGAGGAGTGGGAGGAGTCGGGCAAGCAGTCCTCGTGGCGCACGGAGGGATCGGGGACGTACGCGACGCCCTTTTATGTGGACGACGGGACCGACCGCGTGCTCGTCCGCCCGGAGGCGGCGACACTGGACTTCGACCCCGCCGACGAATGGAACCGCGAGATCGGCGTCGATAAGCCGCTGCCGGAACCGATAGAGCGGTTTCTCGCGATGGATTCGACGCCGGACGGCCCGAGTGAGGCGTTCATCAAATCCCTCGATTTCGGTCAACAGGTCGGTGACCGACGATACACGCAGAACACCATCTCGACGGGCGAGCAGCTGTACGTGCTCGGGACGGCGACCCGAGTTGGGGCGTCGTCGTTCGGTGCGAACGACTTCGAGCTCGTCGCGAGTGCCGACGACGGTCACCGTGATGCAGAGCGGTTCGTCGTCTCGAATCGGTCGGAATCGGCACTCGTTGACGCACAGTCGTCGTCTGCACGCTGGCGGCTGGTCGGGGGTGTCGTCGTGGTACTGCTTGGACTCTCGCTGCTCGTCACCGGCGTCCTCGCTTGACGCGACCGGCGACCCACGACACTTTTACCGCTGGGCGAGAGAAATCAGAGTAACCGAGACGCGGTCGCCCCGGACCAAGCGGGCGACCGGCTTCGACAGCGTGGACAGTCGGCGTCGGGCCACTGCTCCAGTCGGCTGTCACCCGCGCGTGCCGTAGCGGACGACAGTTGCGGGTACTCGCCGGTCGCACTCGTGGCGGCCCCTCGGAGGAAACCTATGGAAATCGATATCGCAACAATCGGCGGCTACGAGGAAGTGGGTCGGCAGATGACTGCCGTCCGCGCTGGCGACGACATCGTCATCTTCGACATGGGGCTGAACCTGTCGAAGGTCCTCATCCACGACAACGTAGAGACGGAACGAATGCATAGTCTGGACCTCATCGACATGGGGGCGATTCCGGACGACCGAGTGATGAGCGACCTCGAAGGTGACGTGCAGGCTATCGTGCCGACCCACGGCCACCTCGACCACATCGGCGCTATCTCGAAGCTCGCACACCGGTACGACGCACCGATCGTCGCCTCGCCGTTCACCATCGAGCTGGTCAAACAGCAGATCGAGGGCGAACAGAAGTTCGGCGTCGACAACGACCTCCAGAAGATGGAGGCCGGCGAGATGATCGAGATCGGTGACTCAGGCAACGTCCAGCTGGAGTTCGTCAACGTCACCCACTCCATCATCGACGCGATCAACCCGGTCGTCCACACGCCAGAGGGCGCGATCGTCTACGGGCTCGACAAGCGGATGGACCACACCCCGGTTATCGGCGATCCAATCGACATGGAGCGGTTCCGCGAGATCGGTCGCGAGGGCAACGGCGTGCTCGCGTACATGGAAGACTGTACCAACGCCGGACGCAAGGGACGGACGCCCTCTGAATCGACCGCACGCGGCCACCTGAAGGACGTGATGGGGTCCGTCGAGGATTACGACGGCGGGATCGTCGCGACGACGTTCTCCTCACACATCGCTCGCGTCAGCTCGCTCGTCGAGTTCGCGAAGGATATGGGCCGGCAGCCGGTCCTGCTCGGCCGCTCGATGGAGAAGTACTCCGGCACGGCAGAGCGGCTCGGCTTCGTCGACTTCCCCGACGACGTGGGGATGTACGGCCACCGCAAGTCCGTCGATCGCACGTTCAAGCGAATCATGAACGAGGGGAAGGAGAACTTCCTCCCCATCGTGACGGGCCATCAGGGCGAGCCGCGTGCGATGTTGACGCGGATGGGCCGCGGCGAGACGCCGTACCAGCTCGACGAGGGTGACAAGGTGCTGTTCTCGGCGCGCGTCATCCCGGAGCCGACCAACGAAGGCCAGCGCTACCAGTCCGAGAAGCTGCTCGGCATGCAGGGCGCACGCATCTACGACGACATCCACGTGTCGGGCCACCTGCGCGAGGAGGGTCACTATCAGATGCTCGACGCGCTCGAACCAGAGAACCTCATCCCGGCCCACCAAGACATGAAGGGATTCGCACCGTACGTCGATCTCGCAGCAAGCAAGGGGTACACGCTCGGGCGTGACCTCCACGTGACGCGCAACGGCAACATCATCAATCTCGTCGAATGAGCAGCGAAGAGCGCGTCCGTGCGGCCGTCGAAGCCCGTCGCGAGGAGGTGAACGACGCGATCGACGAACAGCTGCCGCTGGCGCGACCGGAGCGGCTGTACGAGGCTTCCCGGTATCTCCTCACCGCCGGCGGGAAGCGACTGCGCCCGACGCTCCTGCTGCTCGTCGCGGAGGCGCTCACCGATATCGACCCGCAGACGCAGCCGTACCGCTCGTTCCCCGATCTCACCGGTGAGCCGGTGGACCTGATGAGCGGCGCGGTCGCTATCGAGGTGATCCAGTCGTTCACGCTCATCCACGACGACATCATGGACGACGACAACCTCCGACGTGGTGTGCCGTCGGTCCATCGCGAGTACGACGTGGGAACGGCCATCCTCGCGGGCGATACGCTCTACTCGAAGGCGTTCGAGTATATGCTGGAGACGGACGCGCCCTCGAACCGACAGGTCCGCGCGCTCGACGAGCTGGCAACCACCTGCACCGAAATCTGTGAGGGACAGGCCTTCGACGTGGAGTTCGAAGACCGAACGAACGTGACGACCGACGAGTATATGGAGATGGTGGAGCTGAAGACCGCCGTCCTCTACGCCGCAGCGGCGGCGATTCCGGCGATCCTGCTCGGCGCGGACGACGAGATCGTCGACGCGCTCCACCAGTACGGGATCGACATCGGGCGCGCGTTCCAGATCCACGACGACGTGCTCGATCTGACGACGCCGTCCGAGACGCTGGGCAAACAGCGCGGCTCCGATCTCGTCGAGGGGAAACGGACTGCGATCACGCTCCACGCCCGCGAGCAGGGCGTCGATATCGACGGGCTGGTCGAGACCGACGACCCCGACGCTGTCACCGAGACGACGATCGACGACGCCGTCGCACGGCTCGAATCAGTCGGCTCGATCGAGTTCGCCCGAGAGCTGGCCGAAGAACACGTCGAAAACGGGAAACAGCGGCTCCAGCGGCTCCCCGCCAACGAGGCGCGCTCACTGCTCGAGGATATCGCGGAGTTCCTCATCACCCGAGAGTACTGACCGCTCTTTTCTACGCCGTTCGGTGCTCGACCCGCGAGCGCCTCGGTCTGACGCCCACAGTACACCGAACCCAACGCCCTTTTCGCCCGGCCCGCCGACGCTCGCGTATGGACGAGCAGCTACGCGAGCAGATCGAACACGCGGCCGAGCGGGCCGCGCTGTTCAACGCGCTCAAACACGACAGCGACGCACAGGTCGGGGCGATCATGGGGCCGCTCTTGGGGGAGAACCCCGACTTCCGCGAGCACGGCGACCGGATTCCGGGCGTCATCGCGCCCGTCATCGAGCGCGTGAACGGGCTCGACGAGTCGGAGAAACGCGACCGGCTCGACGAACTCGATCCCGAGGCCGTCGAGGAGCTGGCGAGCGAAGACGAGGGCGACGAGCACGCCCTGCCGGAGCTCTCGAACACCGACGGCGGCGTGAAGATGCGTGCGGCCCCGAACCCGAACGGCCCGTGGCACATCGGCCACGCGCGGATGCCCGCCGTCATCGGCACGTACGCCGAGCGGTACGACGGGGAGTTCATCGTCCGGTTCGACGACACCGACCCGGAGACGAAACGCCCCGATCTCGACGCGTACGACGCGATACTCGAGGACATCGAGTATCTCGGCTTCGAGCCGAGCGAGGTGTACCGCGCCAGCGACCGGCTCGACATCTACTACGAGCACGCTCGCGAGCTGATCGACGCCGGCGGAGCCTACACCTGTACCTGCCCGCAGGACGAGTTCTCGGAGCTGAAGAACGGCGGCGAGGCGTGTCCCCACCGCGGGAAAGACCGATCGACAGTCCGCGAGGAGTTCGACGCGATGGTCGACGGCGAGTACGAGTCGGGCGACATCGTGCTCCGCGTGCGGACGGACATCGAGCACAAGAACCCCGCACTCCGGGACTTCGTCGCCTTCCGGATGATCGATACGCCACACCCCCGCGAGGCGGCCGCGGCGTACCGATGCTGGCCGATGCTCGATTTCCAGTCGGGGATCGACGACCACCTGACGGGCGTCACCCACATCATCCGCGGCATCGACCTACAGGACTCCGCGAAGAAACAGCGGTTCGTCTACGACTACTTCGGCTGGGAGTACCCCGAGGTCGTCCACTGGGGCCACGTGCAGGTCGACGAGTACGACGTGACGCTGTCCACCTCGACGCTGAAAGCGAAGATCGAAGCCGGCGAGTACGACGGCTGGGACGACCCGCGCGTGCCGACGATCAAATCGCTCCGCCGTCGCGGGATTCGCGGGCAGGCGATCGTGGACGCGATGGTCGAACTCGGCACGTCCACCTCCGACGTCGATCTCCCGATGTCGAACGTCTACGCGCACAACCGCGAACTCGTCGACGACGAGACGGACCGCGCGTTCGCCGTCCGCGAAGGGGTGCGGTTCGAGATCGCCGGCGGTCCCGACGCCGCCCACCCGCCGGTCCACCCCGACTTCGAGGAACGCGGCAAGCGCGAAATTCCGGTCGGTGATTCGGTCATGCTTGAACCCGACGACGTGCCGGAGGTGGGCGAGCGCGTCTGGCTCAAGGGGTTCGGTCCGTTCGGTCGGGAGGGGGATACGCTCGTCTACACCGACGAGTCGATCGACATCGTGCGCGAGACGGGCGTCCCCGTCGTCCACTGGGTCCCGACGGACGGCTCCGTCTCCGTCCGACTGCGAACGATGGACGGCGACGTGGCCTGCTTCGGTGAGCCGGGCATCGAGTCGTACGAGCCGGGCGAGCGACTCCAGTTCGAGCGCATCGGCTTCGTTCGCGTCGACGAACAGACCGACCGCGAGACGACCGTCTACTTCACCCACGAGTGATCTCGGAGCAGTCGATTATTTTACGCCGGGCGTGGTGACCAGTCGTATGCGAGTGAGTCAGCCGTGACCGACGCGTATCTCGTCGGCGCGGGCCAGTCAGCGTACGGGAGCTTTCCCGACGAGTCCTACCGGTCGTTATTCGCGACAGCCTACGAGCACACCATCGACTCCGTTCCCGACGGTATCGACCCCGACCGCATCGACGAGGCGGTCGTCGGGACGCTCGGCGTCGGCGGTCGCCAGCTCGGACTCGCCGGGCCGGCCGTCACCGAACACGTCGGACTCCACGGCGTCCCGACGACGCGCGTCGAGAACGCGTGTGCCGCCTCTGGGTACGCCGTCCGACAGGCGGTACAGGCCGTCAAATCTGGGATGGCAGACGTGGTGTTGGCCGGCGGCGTCGAGATCATGACCGACGCCTCCGGTGACGCCGTCCGGTACTGGCTCGGCGTCTCCGGCGAGACCGAGTGGGAGCGGCTCTCCGGGACGACCTTCTCGGGCGTCTACGCCCAGATGGCTTCCGCGCATATGCGCGAACACGGCACGACGGCAGAGCAGCTCTCACACGTCGCCGTCAAGAACCACGCGAACGGCGCGAAGAACCCCAAGGCTCAGCTCGGGTTCGAGTGCACGCTCGACGACGCGATGAACGCCCCGACCGTCGCGGACCCGCTCACTCTCTATCACTGCTGTCCGACGACCGACGGTGCGGCGGCGGCGCTCGTCGTCAGCGAAGACGTGGTCGAGGAGTTCACCGACGATCCGATCCGTATCGCCGGCGTCGGGGCCTCCTCCGACCGCGTCGGTCTGTTCCAGCGCGACACGTACTCCGGCGTCCCGGCCTCGAAACGCGCGGCCGACGAGGCGTACGCGATGGCCGACCGCTCCGTCGATGACCTCGACTTCGCCGAGGTACACGACTGCTTCGCCATCGCCGAGCTGATGGCCTACGAGGATCTCGGCCTGTGTGCCCGCGGCGAAGCCGGACGCTACATCGAGTCCGGCGCGACCCGTCTCGACGGTGCGATGCCGGTCAACACCTCGGGCGGGCTGAAGGCGAAGGGCCACCCGATCGGCGCGACCGGCGCGGGACAGGTGGTCGAGGCGTACAAACAGCTCTCCGGGCAGGCGGGCGACCGCCAGCTGGACGATCCGACGGTGGGGCTCACCCACAACGTCGGCGGCTCCGGCGGTGCGGCCGTCGTCCACGTCTTCGAGCGAGAGCAGGAGGTGGACGGATGAGCGTCGGCGTCATCGCGGTCGGCGCGTACGCCCCCGAGTACCGCATCGAGGCCGCCGAGTTCGAGGCGGCGTGGGACTCCTTCGATCCGCCGGGTATCGAGACGACCGCCGTGCCCGACGCCGACGAGGACGCGCTCACGATGGGCTGGGAGGCCGCGAACTCTGCCCTCGATGCCGGCGATACGACCGCCGAGTCGGTTGACTGGCTCGCCTTCGCGACGACGACCCCGCCCTCAGAGGAGGAGGACCTGACCGCACGACTCGGCTCCATGCTCGGCGTGTCGACGGACGCGACTCGCCGCCTCTTCACCGGGAGCACGCGCGCCGGGACGCAGGCGCTCGACGCCGCGCTCACCGCCGCGCCGGAGTGCGGCTTGGTCGTCGTCTCCGACTGTCCGCGCGGTGAGCCACACGACGCCCGCGAGCACGCCGCTGGAGCCGGTGCGGCCGCCTTCCTCGTGGGACCGGACGCGCGGGTGACGCTCGTCGAGTCGGCGACCCACACCGAGGCGTATCCCGGAACCCGGTTCCGCGAGCGCGGGAGCGACACCCTCGATGGCATCGACGCCGGCACGTACGACCGGAACGCGTTCACGCGCCCGCTCGCTGCGGCCGTCGGCGCGGTGGCGACAGACGGACTCGACGCGGCGGCCGTCCAGATGCCGGACGGGAAACAGCCCTACCGCGCGGCGAGCGCGATGGGCGTCGAGACGGCGACCGTCCGCGCCGCCGAGACGGTCTCGACGCTCGGGGACACCGGCGCGGCGTCGGTCCCGCTGGGCGTCGCGACCGCCTTTGACAACGGTGGCGAGCGCGTGCTCGCGGCGTCGTGGGGGTCGGGTGCGGGAGCAGACGCGATGGTGTTCGAGCGCGACGGCGAGCTACCGGTCTCGCTCGCACTCGGTGGGGATACGTCGCTCGACTACGCCGCCTATCTCCGTCTCCGGGGCGAGATAACCGCCGACGAGCCGGACGGCGGCGGTGCGTACGTCTCGGTCCCGACGTGGCGGCGTTCGCTCCCGCAGCGACACCGGCTCGTCGCCGGTCGGTGTCCCGACTGCGGGACGTACGCGTTCCCGCCGGAGGGGGCCTGTCGCGGCTGTGATTCCCTCGTCGCCTTCGAGGACGTTCCGCTCGCGGGAACGGGGACGGTCGAGGCGAAGACGGAGATCGGTTCCGGGGGCGCGCCGCCGGAGTTCGAGCGGCTCCAGTCCGAGTCCGGCGCGTTCGGCGTGGCGATCGTCGCGTTCGACACGCCCGACGACGAGACGGTTAGCAGTCCGACGATGGTCGTCGGCGACGCGACCGTCGGCGACGAGGTCGAGACCGTTCAGCGAGTCATTTACACGCAGGAGGGCGTGACGCGTTACGGGTTCAAAGTCGCGACGCGGTAGGCGGAACGACTTTTCACCCCGCCCCGTGACGGAGGTAGTATGCACGTCGCCGTACTCGGCGCGGGAACGATGGGCCGCGATATCGCACACGTCTGTGCCGTCGCCGGCCACGAGGTAACGCTGCGAGACGTGGACTACTCCGTCCTCAGCGAGGCTCACGACCACATCGCGAGCAATCTCGACGGGAGCATCGAGCGCGGGAAGCTCACCGAAGACGAGCGAGCCGCCGCGCTCGACCGACTCACGACCACGACCGATCTCGACGCGCTCGCCGGCGCAACGCTCGCAGTCGAGGCCGTCCCCGAGGACATCGAGCTGAAACACGCGGTGCTCTCGGAGGCGGAGTCGGTGCTCGCGGCCGATGCGCTCGTCGGGACGAACACCTCCTCGCTGTCGGTGACGAGCGTGATGGACTGTCTCCAGGACCCGTCTCGTGGTGTCGGACTCCACTTCTTCAATCCCGCCTACGTCATGGGACTCGTCGAGGTGGTCACCGGGGAACGGACGAGCGAGGAGACGCGAGCGGCGGCCGAGTCGTTCGTCACGGACATCGGCAAGGAGACGGTAACCGTCACCGACACGCCCGGATTCGCCTCCTCGCGGCTGGGCGTCGCCCTCGGCTGTGAGGCGATGCGGATGGTCGAGTCCGGCGTCGCCGACGCCGCCGACATCGACGCGGCAATGGAGCTCGGCTACCGGCATCCGATGGGACCGCTCGAACTGACCGATGTGGTCGGACTCGACGTGCGACTCGACATCTTGGAGTATCTCCGCGCGGAGCTGGGCGAGCGGTTCAAGCCGCCACAGCTGCTCAAGCGGAAGGTCCGCGCCGGGAAGCTGGGGAAGAAGACGGGTGAAGGGTTCTACGTCTGGAACGACGGCGAGCCGATCCGGTAGCAGAGTGCGTTCAGCTCCGATCGGTTCGCGGACTGTAGTCAGGTCACGAGCGTGGAGACGTGAGCGTGGAGGGGCGTGGAGACGTGAGTGCACAGACACGAAGGTTGGCGCAGACAGCCGCGAGCCGATGCGTTCGCAGACGGCTCTCCGAGACCGCCAGCGTCCTGTCCGCTCCGCAACCGCCCCGTTTGATAACTGTTAAACGGCACGCACACAGATTCGGGGGTATGAGCGAAAGCGAGCAGAAGCGCGCACGTAAATGCGTCTCCTGTGGTATCAACATCTCCGGGACGGCGGCCGCCCGGTTCGACTGCCCGGACTGCGGCTACGAGATCTACCGCTGTGCGACGTGTCGCAAACAGAGCAACCTCTACGAGTGCCCGGACTGCGGGTTCACGGGGCCGTAACGATGGGGAAAGTCGCAGTCAAGATGAAGGTCATGCCGGAGAGCCCGGACATCGATCTGGACGCGCTCCAGAACCGGCTCGAACAGTCGCTTCCGGAGGGCGCGAAGATCAACGGCTTCCAGCGCGAGGATGTCGCGTTCGGACTGGTCGCCCTGCTCCCGACGGTCATCGTTCCGGACGACGCCGGCGGTAGCGGCGCGGTCGAGGAGGCGTTCGATACGGTCGAGGGCGTCGAGTCGCTCGAAGTCGAGTCACAGGGTCGACTCTGAGGCTCGCGCACCGCGCGTGACTGCCGATCACGGGTGAGCGGTGACTCAGGACCGGAACACACGTTTTATAACGCTGAGTGGGTTACCGTGGAGTACGACAATGCCGAGTTCCAACGGACCCCTCCACGGTACGCGGAACAAACTCAAGAACAAGCCCCGAGAGCGTGGCACGTCGCCGCCACAGCGCTCGGTCGAGGAGTACGAAAGCGGCGAGAAGGTCCACCTGAAGATCGACCCCTCGGTCCACGACGGTCGCTTCCACCCGCGCTTCGACGGCCAGACCGGCGAGATCGAGGGGCCTCAGGGACAGGCGTACAAGATCACCATCACCGACGGTGGGAAGGAGAAGACGGTCATCTCGAACCCGGCACATCTCCGCCGGCAGGAGTGAGCCGATGACCATCTTCAAAGAGATCGTCGACGAGGAGTATCTGACCACCAGCGAAGTGAAAGAGGAGCTCGCCGTCATCGAGGCAGAGCGGTCGGGCGAGGACAGCCCCGAGATGCCGTACGAGCTGGCACGCGCGATCGAGCACGCGAACCGGTTCGGCCAGCTCTCGACCGAGGACGCCCGCGCCCTCGTCGACGATCTCCTCGAACTGGAGAAAGTCTCCGAGGCGACCGCCTACAAGATCGCCGATCTCCTGCCGGAAGACCGTGCAGAGCTGCGGTCCATCTACGCACAGGAGCGCTACTCGCTGTCCGGTGACGAGCTCGACGACGTGCTCAACGTCGTCTCGCAGTATCTCTGAGGGCGACGGATTTTAAATACACTGTCGCCGTATACCAGTTCATGAGTAACGCCGACAGTGAGCCGTCCGGAGACCGTATCGACGTGGTCACGCTCGACGTACTGCCGAACGGTCCCTCGTCGGACACCCGTCCACCGTCACAGGCGACGCCCATCGCGTACGCGCTCGACGTCGACGAGTTCCGGCTGTACGAGCTGACGCTGACGGACGACGCCCACGTGCTCGTCGGTAATCGGTTCACGCTCGCGCCGGCCGACGAACAGAGCGAGGCGGTCGCCCGGAGTCGGCGGATCGAGTACGGCGATCTCTCGGGAGCCGCGCAGTCGGAGCTGGAGTACGCCATCGAGGACCTCGTCGAGACCGACGAAGCGCGGTTCGTCGACTACTACAACGAGGCCCAGCCGATAACGATCCGCCTCCACCAGCTGAATCTGTTCCCGGGGATCGGGAAGAAGCTCCGCAACGACATCCTCGACGAGCGCAAGCGCGAGCCGTTCGAGTCGTTCGAGGAGGTGTCGGATCGGGTCTCCGGGCTCCACGATCCCAAACAGACCATCGTCGACCGCATCGCCGAGGAGATCCGCGAGGACGACCTGAAGTACCGCATCTTCGCCGCCAGCTGAGCCGACTCTGAAGGCTTTTTCTTCCCGCCCACGAACGGTGGACAATGACCGACTCCGAGTACCGCGACCCGGACGGCCTCATCCGCCGCGCCAAGCGAGGAGAGCCGGCGCTCGATCAGCATTTTCTCGTCGACGATCGGGTACTCGATCGGATGCCGACGCGTCTTGGGGCCGCTGTCGACCGCACGCATCTGCTCGAAATCGGCGGGGGGACCGGCGCGTTGACCGACCGCCTGCTCGCCGCCGGCGACCGCGTGACGGTCGTGGAACGCGACCCCGAGCTGGCCGGCTTTCTCCGCCGTGAGTTCACTGACGCCGTCGAGACCGATCGACTGACCGTCGTCGAGGGTGACGCGCTCGACGTATCGCTGCCCGACTTCTCCGCGTGCGTCTCGAATCTGCCGTACGGCGTCTCCTCGGAGATCGCCTTCCGGCTCCTCCCGACGAAGCGACCGCTCCTCCTGATGTTCCAACGCGAGTTCGCCGCGCGGATGGCCGCCGATGCCGGGACCGACGAGTACGGCCGGCTCTCCGTGACTGCGGGCCACTACGCCGACGTGGAGCTGGTCGAGACCGTGCCGAAGGAGGCGTTCGACCCACAGCCGCGCGTCGAGAGCGCGCTCGTCCGGTGTACGCCCCGTGACCCGGAGTACGCGGTCCCCGACGACGAGTTCTTCATGGATCTCGTGACGGCGTGTTTCACCCAGCGGCGCAAGACGATGCGCAACGCCGTTCGCAACACGACACACATCTCCGGACTGGCCGACGGTGACGCAGTGGTCGACGCCGCCGACGAATCACTGTTGTCGAAGCGAGCCGGCGACGTGACGCCCGCGGAGTTCGCCGAGCTCGCGACGGTCGCGTGGGAGGTCGGTCGGTGATGGTCGGCCAGTCGGTTGCGACACCGACGCCGGTCTCGTCCCCGGAACCGTCGGAATTCGCGGTCGAACTTGCCGAGCTGCTCGCGCCGACCAGACCGCTACAGTACGCCGTCAGCGTACTCGTGCTCGCCGTATTCCTCCTCGGAACGTTCGTCGTGTATCGGTCCGGCCCGTGGCTGAACGGGCAGACGAGCGACGACACTGCAGACGGGATTCAGGTCGCCGCGGTGACGCTGTTGAGCGTCTGTTCGGCCGGTGTGCTCGTCATCGTCTGGCGACGAACGCCCGCCGTGGCGCTCGCGCTCAGCAGTATCAGCCCCTCCCCGGTCGCCGGCGTCCGGCTGTTCATCATCATCGTCGCGTTCAGCGTCACGTACACCGCGACGCAGGTCGTCAAGCGGTTCATCCGCGCGGGGGAGAGCCGCGACGCGATCACCTCACACCAGCGGGAGGTGCTCCACCATCTCGTTCAGATCGTGCTGTTTCTGCCGGCGATCCTGTTCAGCCTCACGCTGTACGGGGTCGCGGCACAGAATCTGATCCTATCGGCGAGCGCACTCGGCGTCGTGCTCGGGCTCGCCGCTCGCCAGACGCTCGGAGCCGTGCTCGCGGGCTTCATCCTCCTCTTCTCGCGACCATTCGAGGTGGGTGACTGGGTCGAGATCGACGAGAACGAGGGCGTCGTCACCGACATCTCCATCGTCAACACGCGAATCCAGACGTTCGACGACGAGATGGTGATGATCCCGAACGACCGGATCACCGACTCCGCGGTGACTAACCGGTCGCGCAACGAGCGACTCCGACTTCAGGCGGACGTGGGCGTCGATTACGACACCGACGTGTCGGAGGCCTGTGCGGTCGCGACCGAGACCATGGACGGCATCGAGATGATCATGGACGGTCCCGAACCCGAGGCGGTCATCACGGGGTTCGGTGACAGCGCCGTCACGCTGAATCTCCGCTTCTGGATCGCGGATCCGACGATCCAGAAGAAGTGGGCCGCACACAACGCGGTCATCGGGGCGGTCAAAGAGGCGTTCGCGGAACACGGCATCACGATTCCGTTCCCGCAGCGCGAGCTCTCGAACCGCGGTCAGGCGGAGACCGTCGCCGTCGATCCCGCCGGCGACGAGACCGGTGACGCCGATGAGTGATCTCGCACAGCAGCGCGGGATGGAGACGGAGGTGTACCAGCCCGCCGAGGACTCGCGACTGCTCGCCGACGCGGCCGTCGAGCGGGCGGATAGCGACGACAAAGTGCTCGACGTCGGAACCGGATCGGGCTACGTCGCCGGGCGTCTCGCCCGCGAGACCGACGCGACGGTCGTCGCCGACGACGTGAACCCGCACGCCTGCCGACAGGCGCGCGCGAACGCCCACGAGGAGTCGGTTCCGCTCGCCGTCGTCCGTGGCGACTGTACGCGTCCGTTCCGCGCGACGACGTTCGATCTCGTGACGTTCAATCCGCCGTATCTCCCGCGCGATCCCGACGCCGAGCGCGACGACTGGATGGAGCGCGCGCTAACCGGCGGTGAGACCGGTCGTGCGGTCATCGAGTCGTTCCTCGACGACGTGGGCCGCGTGCTCGTTCAGGGGGGCACTGCGCTCCTTCTCGTCTCGACGCTCACGGACATCGGGGCGGTCGCGAGCGACGCCGACGACCGTAACCTCGCCGCCGAGACCGTTCGCGAGGAGTCGTTCCCGTTCGAGCGGCTCGCGGTCCTACAGATAACTACAGCGCATTAAACTACTTCGGAAATATTAATAAGCACTCCGTCTACATCTGTGTAATGACGGAGTTAGTCGCGACGACGCCGGGACTGTTCCCGCTCCCCGACTGGGCGAAAGATCGGCTCTCAGACCTGAAGGGCCACCAGAAATCCGATCTCATCACCGGAGACGAGACGGGGCCGCTGGCCGAGCGCTACGACGAGATCCGCGCGGAACTCACCGAGCTACAGCTCGACGCCGGTCTCGACCGTATCACTGAGGGTCAGGGCCGTTGGGACGATATGCTCGCACATCCGCTCACCGTTCACGACAGCGTCGAGACGCGCGGGATCGTCCGCTACTACGACAACAACAACTTCTACCGGGAGCCGGTCGTCACGGGCGAGCTGACGCCGAGCGGTGACGTGGCACGGGAGCTTGACGCGGCCACAGCCCAGACCGACGCGCTTCAGGCCGTTCTCCCGGGGCCGTACACGCTCGCCGAACTCGCCACGAACGAGCAGTACTCCGACCGCTCGACGTTCATCAACGCTATCGCGGAGTTCCTCGCCGGCGAGGTGGCCGAGTTCCCGGCCCACGAGACGCTGTTCCTACTGGAGCCGTCACTCATCGAAGACGCGCCCGAGAGCGACTTCGACGCGCTCGCCAGCGAGGCCATCGACACCGTCGCCGACGCCACGGACGCGGCGGTCGTCGTCCACCCGTTCTACGGCGCGCTCGACGAGACGGTGTACGCGCACCTGATGGACGCCGACGTCGACGCCATCGGCTTCGATCTCGTCACGGACCACGAGCAGAACGTCTACAACGTACAGGAGTACGGCACGAAGGAGTCGGTCGCGCTGGGCGTCGTCGACGGCCAGAACACGCACGTCGAGGAGCCAGAACACGTGCGCGAGCGGTTCGACTGGTTCGACGCGCAGATCCCGGCACAGGAGTTCTCGACCGCCTACCTGACGAGCAACACCGAGCTGTTCTATCTCCCAGTTAACAAGGCCGAAGCGAAGGCCGAGACGCTTGCGACCGCCGCCGATCTCGAAGAGGTGACACAATGAGCGACAACCGCGAACAGTTCCGACCGCCGAACCACCCGACAGATAGCTTCCTCCTGACGACCGTCGTCGGCTCGTATCCGAAGCCGAAGTGGCTCAACCGCGCCGAGGATCTCGTCGACGACGAGACACACGACTTCGACGACGACCATCTGGACGAGGCCCACGACGACGCCTGCCGACTCATCACCAACGAGCACGAGCGCGCGGGGCTGGACACCGTCGTCGACGGCGAGATGCGTCGCAACGAGATGGTGGAGTTCTTCGCCCACCGGATCGACGGCTACGAGTTCAACGGCCCGGTGAAGGTGTGGGGACACAACTACTTCGATAAGCCGTCCGTCGTCGAGGAGGTCAGCTACGACGAGCCGTGGCTCGTCGACGAGCTGGAGTTCACGACCGGCGTCACCGACCGCCCGGTGAAGGTTCCGATCACGGGCCCGTACACCCTCGCGAACTGGGCGTTCAACGAGGCGTACGAGACCGAAGCGGAGCTGGCGTACGATCTCGCCGATCTCGTGAACGAGGAGATCGAGCGGCTGGTCGCGGCGGGCGCACGCTACATCCAGATCGACGAGCCGGCGCTCGCGACCACGCCCGACGACCACGCCATCGTCGGTGAGTGTCTCGAACAGATCGTCGACGGCATTCCGAAGGAGGTCCGCGTCGGGCTTCACGTCTGTTACGGTGACTACTCGCGCATCTACCCCGAGATGCTGGAGTACCCCGTCGACGAGTACGATCTCGAACTCGCGAACGGGAACTACGAGCAGCTGGACGTGTTCACCGCCGACGAGTTCACCAAGGATCTCGGGCTCGGCGTCGTCGACGCCCACACCGCCGAGGTCGAACCCGTCGCCGAGATCAAACAGAACATCCGGAGAGGGTTCGAGGTCGTCCCGCCGGAGCGGCTCACCGTCAGCCCCGACTGCGGGCTGAAGCTCCTCCCCCGCGAGGTCGCGTACGGAAAGATGGAGAACATGGTTCAGGCCGCTCGCGAAATCGAGGCCGAGCTCGATGCCGGCGAGATCGAGGTCGGCTACGCCGACAGACACGCGGCGGCCGACGACTGACGCGTCGTCGCTACCGCCCACGTCCCGAGCCACCGGCGACTGTTCGTCCGGCCGTGATCACATCGGGACAGCAACAAGGCAATCGGGAGCGAACGGTTCGCGTACCGTCGGCTTATCTGTTGTCGAACACGCGCTGGACCTTCCCGACCTCGGTGCGTGCCAGCGTTCCCGGCTCGGCGAGCGTGAGCTCGTCGGGAGTGAACGAGAGCACGTTTTCAAGCCGCGTGCGCAGCGACTCGCGAACGTCGCGGCGGGAGCCGTCGAACCCGTCGTCGAGTTCGACCGAGAGCGTCATCCGATCCAGCTCGTCCTCGCGGTCGAGATCGATGCGGTAGTACGGTGCGACCTCGTCGAGCTCCAGAACGACGGACTCGATCTCGCTCGGATACAGGTTGACGCCCCGCACGATGAGCAGGTCGTCGGTTCGGCCGGTGACGTTGTCCATCCTGACCATCGTTCGCCCGCAGTCACACCGCTCGTAGTTCAGCGTCGTCAGATCGCCCGTCCGGTAGCGAAGCACCGGTACTGCCTCCTTCGTCAGCGAGGTCAAGACGAGCTCGCCCTCCTCGCCCTCCGGGAGGGGGTCGCCGGTCGCCGGATCGACCACCTCGGGGAGGAAGTGGTCCTCCCAGATGTGGAGACCGTCCTGCGCCTCGTGACACTCGTTCGAGACGCCCGGACCGATGACTTCGGAGAGTCCGTAGATATCGATGCCTGTCACGTCGAGCCGTTCCTCGATTTCGGCGCGCATCGGCTCCGTGCACGGCTCTGCGCCGAAGATGACGGTCGATAGCGCCAGCTCGGCGGGGTCGATACCCATCTCCTCGGCGGTCTCGGCGACGTAGAGGGCGTACGACGGGGTACAGGAGAGAACGTCGCTGTCGAGATCCTGTAACATCTCGATCTGCCGCTGGGTCTGCCCGCCGCCGATCGGGATAACGGTCGCGTCCAGCTCCTCGATGCCGTAGTGGAGACCGAGCCCACCGGTGAACAGCCCGTAGCCGTAGGCGTTCTGGACGGTGTCGCCCGCCTCGACCCCCGAGGCCGCGAGCGATCGCGCGACGACCTCGCTCCAGTTACTCAGGTCGTCGTCGGTGTAGCCGACGATCTTCGGCTTTCCTGTCGTGCCCGAGGACGCGTGGATTCGCCGTATCTCGTCGTCGGAGACGGCGAACAGCCCGTCTGGATACTCGTCGCGGAAGTCCTCCTTCGTCGTCATCGGGAGCCGCCGTACGTCGTCGACGGAGCTGATCTCCGACGGTGAGACTCCGGCGTCATCGAGCGCCGCCCGATAGAACTCGACGTTCTCGTAGGCGTGTTCGACGGTCTCGCGGAGTCGCTCCGCCTGTAGCGCACGGAGCGACTCCCTGTCGCGTCGATCCACGGGATACCGTGTCATAGCGATTGACTCAAGCGGCGAACCTCATATATAGATTTCGACGATCCGGGTGGAAAACGGCAGACAGCGGGCGTACGAGTCGATCTCAGCGCGGCTGCGATAGGACTTTGTGTGCTCGCGCTGGCATCGTGCGTATGCCGGTCAGTTACGAGCCGCACTACTTCGAGGAGCTGACGGTCGGACAGACGTTCGAGAGCGCCGGTCGGACGGTGACAGACGGGGCCTTAGAGATGTACTCGGCGGTGTCGGGCGACTGGGAGGAGATCCACACCAACGACGAGTACGCCGAAGACGGTCGCTACGGCGCGCGCATCGGCCACGGCCCCTTCACGTTCGTCATCACGACGGGGCTGGTCCACCGCTGTGGCTTCGTCGAGCGGCGCGTCATCGCCTTTCTCGGGATGAACTACATGGACCTGCAGAACCCGGTCTACGTCGGCGACACCGTTACCGCCGAGTTCGAGGTGGCAGAGAAACGAGAGCTCGACTCCCGCGACGACGCCGGCATCGTCGTTATCGACGCTGTCGCGACCAATCAGGACGGAGACAGCGTCTTCGAGGGGGACATGAAGTTCATGTTCAAACGCGAGTCCTACGACGAGTAGCCGATCCGGTCACGGCGCTCCGTCGTCGACACGCGGCAGTTCGAGCACGACAGTCCGTCCGTCGTCCTCGAAACGCATCGTCCCGTCGAGCGACTCGGAGACGTAGTAGACGAGCCAGAGTCCCAGCCCGCGGCTGTGGTCGAGCTGCGTGATCTCGATCTCACCGGAGACGACAGCGCGCTCGCGCTCTGGGATTTTCGGCCCGTCGTCGCTCACGCGAAGCTGTACCGTCGCGTCGACTGCGCGCCCGGTTACCTGTATCCGTGGCGTGTCACCCCCGTGAATGGCCGCGTTCCGGACAAGCTCGCCGACGGCGGTTTCGAGCAGCTCGGCGTCCGGAACTGTCATCGACGGGACGGCCGTTTCGAACGTTGCCTCCGGGTGGTCGGCCCGGGTGTCGTCGACGACTCGCCCGACCACGTCGGCGAGATCCCCGGAATCCGCGCTCTCTCGGCTGAGTGCACGCTCGATGCTGCGTATCTTCTCTGCGATCGTTTCGATGCGGTTGGCCGCTTCGAGTGCGCTGTCCACGTACCGTCTCTGGTCGCCGTCCAGCTCGTCGGCGAGCATCTTCAGATGCCCTTGGATGATCCCGCCCGTGTTGGCGAGGTTGTGTCTGAACACGCGATTCAGCATGCGGATGCGCCGCTCGTTCGTCCGTCGCTCGGTGATATCGGTGTAGATACCGAAGACGAGCGGGCCGTCTTCGCTCACCCCGTAGCGAACGGCCTGAAGCAGGAAGGTCCGCTGGCCGTCGGTGGCCTCGCGCTTAACCTCGATTGGATCGTCGACGCTCTCACCGACGAACTCGTCGAGATGAGTCGTCTCCGAACTCCCGTCGTCCGCGATTAGCTCGTCGAGCTGCTGGCCGGCGGCCGTATCGACGTCGACACCGAAGGTCTCTGCGAACGCCGGATTGACGCGGCGCACGATCGGTCCCTCGTCCGTGAGAACGGCGTCGACGACCGCACCCGGCGCGCGTCCGAAGAGACTGGAGAAGCGCGATCGCTCCGCCTCGAGCTCGGAGCGGTCGCGGACGACGCCGATGCTTCCCTCGATGCCGGACTCCGTCTGGAGCAGCGACACCTCGATATCGACGGGGAGGTCCTCCCCCTCGGCGGTGACGAGCGTCGTCTCGATGGTGCGGCTCCCGTCCGACTCCTTTTCGTACAGCGTCTGGAGATACTCCTGCCCCGACGCGAGTGCGTCCGCCGAGAGATAGCTGCCGACGAACTCCCCGATCATCTCCTCGCGGTCGTAGCCGAGCCAATCGACCAGCGGATCGGTTATCTCGCGGAGATACCCCTGATTGTCGATGACGTACACCAGCTGGCTGATGTTCTCGTGGATCGCGCGGTACTGTCGGAGCTGTGTCTCGCGCTCGGCCTTGGCGAGCGCCGCGGCGGCGTTCGCGGCGAGCACCGACGCCAGCGTCTGGTCGGTTCCGGAGATTCCCGCCTCGTCGTCCGTCCCGATCGAGAGGGTTCCGTGGTCACCGAGCGGAAGCACGAGCGCCCGTTCGACCGGCCCGTACCGCGGTGGCTCGTCGCCCTCGTACTCGTGGTCGGCTATCGGTTCCCCGCGTTCGAACGCGGTCCCGACGAGCGACTCTCCCGGCCCGTAGACGGGACGCTCGCTCATCTCCTCGACGACGGCGTCGCTCATCGCGATCGGGCGCAACACGTCCCGCTCCTCGTCGTAGAGCCGGACGGCGCTGTACGACAGTCCGAGCACGGTCTCGGCGGCGTCCCTGACGGTGGCGGCGACGGTCTCCTGATCGTTGGCAGCCATCAGCTCCTCCGTCGTCGACAACAGCCCGTTGAGTCCTTCTTGATAGATCTTCCGCTCTGTCACGTCCTGGAAGAACACGGAGAGACCCCCCTCGGAGGGGTGTACGCGGACCTCGAACCACGTGTCCAGCGGCGCGTAGTACTCCTCGAAGGAGACGGAGCTCTGTGTCTGCATCGCCGCTCGGTAGTTCCGCTCGAACGCCGTCCCGAGCGCGTCGGGAATCAGCTCCCAGATCTGCTCGCCCGCGATATCGTCGCCGATCTCCTCGCGTGCAGCCGCCTGTATGATCTCGTGTCCCTGCTCGTTCAGGTAGGTGAACTCCCAGTCGCTGTCGAGTCCGAAGAACCCGTCGTCGATCCGGTCGAGCACGCGCTCGACCGTCTCGTTCGCCTCGGCGCGCTTGCGCTGTGTCTCTTTGCGCTCCAGCTCGTAGCTCGCCCACCGGAGCAACAGCTCGACGAACTCGTGTTCCGTCTCGTCGAACGGCTTCGAGCGCGGCTCCTCTCCGGCGAAACAGAGCGTTCCGAACGGTTCACCGTCGACGACTACCGTCCCGCCGACGTACGACCGAAGCCCGGGACCGTACCGCGCCGTCTCTTCGAGCGTCACCACTCCGTCCGCTTCGAGCGTCTCCCCGCAGTGCGAGTCCGCGATCGAGATGTCGTTACCGACGGCCGGCGCACCGTCTCCGGCGGCGGCGTACACCTGTAGCCCACCCTCGGTCTCCTCGTCGAGCACCGTGGCGAACCCGACGCCCAGATCCAGATACTCGCAGCCGACGCCGAGTAGACGGCTGAGCTTCTCCTCGATCTCCACGTCCGCCGCTGCGGCTTCGTGGAGATCACGCAGCGCGTTCTGGTTGCGCTGGTGTCCTGTCACGTCGTGGCCCGCGGCGATGATCCCGATGACGGTCTCGTCCTCGACGATCGGACGGAAGACGGTCTCCAGCTCTCGTATCTGACCGTCCCTACAGTACTGTGACTGGAACGAGACGGTCTCGCGTCGGTTCGCTCGCGCGACCGCGTCTCTGACCCGGTCGCGGATCGAATCGCCGATATCCCACCACGGCAGCTCCCAGAACGGTCGGCCGACGAGCTCCGCCTCGTCGTCGACGCCGGCGAGTGCGACCTCGTTGGCACGGACGAGCGTTCCGTCTGGATCGAGCAGACTGACGAACGCGGTCGACTGCTCGAAGATCGCTTCGAACCACGGGTCAGCGTCGATCCGCTCCGAGAGCGGCACTCGCGTCTCGTCCGACTCGTCGGTCTCGATCGCGGCTTCGACGCGCGACCAGAGGCTCTCGTCGGTTCCGTCGAACGCGGCGTCGGGGGCGTACTCCACGCCGAGCCGCGAGGCGACGGCCCCGACCCGCGGATCTGCACTGCCGGTGAGGATGATCGGTACGTCGGACCACGCGTCCTGCATCGTCGCGATCGTGGACTCCCAGCTATCCTCGATCTGATAGACGATACAGTCCGGGTCGAGCGAGTCGATTTCGGCGACGGCAGTGACTCGCTCGATCTCGGTGTCCGCAGACGTGTCAGGAACCGGAGTCGCCGTATCTGAGTCGAAACAGACGACGGTCTTCGGCGACATCGATGAAATATTCGCCCCGGATACCCAAGTATCTATCTCTACAGTGGTAGCTTTCGGTCACAGCAGTCCGTCGAACAGCGCCGCCTGCCCCCGACGGAGCCGTTCGAGGAAGGCCGACTTCGAGATCCCGAGCTCGGCGGCGACCTCGCCGGCGTCCGCCTCCCGCGGGATAGTGAAGTACCCCGCAGCGTGTGCGACCCGGATCGCCCGCTCCTGTGCCGGCGTCAGATCGAACTGGCGGGCGGTGGGATCGTCTCGCTCCTCGCCGAGCGGCGTGATGCGCTCGATACCGACCCCGACCGTCTCGCCAGCCGCCTCCAGTACGCCCTCTAACACGTCGCGACCGACCACCGCGCCGAGATGGCGCTCGCTGCCGCCCTCGAACGTCGAGGACTCCGGGAGAAACCCCACGTCGATGAGGTCGTGGACGACACATCGCTCCTTGGCGAGACAGCGGTACGTGGGACGGTCCGTCGCGCGTGACCCGTGGAGATACCGGATGCGGTCGTCGGCGTCGAGTCGGTCACCGACGGCCCGTTCCGGCGTCGAGAACCGGAGGAGCGCGTGCCCGTCTGTCCGCCGCAGCGGCGGCGCTGCCTCGATGCGAGCGTCCGTACTGGCGTCGGCCAGCGGACAGCCGTCGCCCTCGACGCTGATCTCGACGACGAGACACTCTCGACGCATACCGCGAGCATCACCGGCAACGTATATAAAACAGCGACATGTGGAGGTGAACGACCATGTGGGTTCGGTCACAAGGGTAGGTATGAACATCGAGCAGGTGAAAGAGCGTGCGGGACCGCGGGAGTTCGGGCCGAGCGACGAGATGCCGGAGCCGTACCGGAAGGCGGCGACGCGGATGATCCAGTTTCACGCCAACTCGGAGATCATGGGCGCGCTCATCGAGCGACCGTTCATCCGACAGGCTCCCTCGCTGGAGCGGAAGCTCGCCGTCTCCGCACAGGTGCAAGACGAGATCGGGCACGGACAGCTGCTCTACCGAGCGGCCGAGCAGCTTGGCGTCAAGACGCGCGAGGAGATGCTCGACGAGCTAGCCGACGGTCGCGGGAAGTTCCTCAACTGCTTCCACTACCCGCTCGATCACTGGTACGAGCTGCCGATGATCATGTTCTTCGTCGACGGCGCGGCGATGCGTCGGCAGGCGTCGCTCAAGCGCACCTCGTGGGAGCCGTACGCCCACGCGATCGACAAGATCTGCTTCGAGGAGGGGTTCCACATCAAACACGGCGAGGACATCCTGCGCGAGATCGCGACCGGATCGCGACGCGACAAAGAGCTGCTTCAGGACGCCTTCGAGAAGTGGTGGCCGCGCATCCTCCAGTTCTTCGGGCCGACGGACGACGACTCCACCCACGGCGGCTTCGCACAGGAGGTCGGGCTGAAGACGATGAGCAACGACGATCTCCGCAACGCCTTCCTCAACGCCTACCTGCCGAAGGCCGAGAAGTACGGACTGGAGATCCCGGAGTATCCGCGCATCGAGTACGACGAGTCGCGCGATCACTACGAGATCGAGAACTCGGATCTCGACTGGGCGGAGTTCGAAACGGTCTCGAAGAACGAGTATCCGCCGGGCCGCGAGCAGATCGACTCGCGCGGCCGCCGACAGGAGGCCGTCGACTGGGTCCGTGAGGCGATCATGGATGACTCGACGACCGCTGTGACCGGGACCACCGGCGCGGCGGCCGACTGATGCGGTTCGAGGTATTCCGACAGGAGAAGCGCAAGGAGTACCACCAGCACGTCGGCGACGTGCACGCGCCGGACATGGAGCTGGCGAAGCAGTACGCGCAGGTCATCCACGCCCGCCGCAAGCCGGCTAACTCCCTGTGGGTCGTTCCGAAAGACGAGATCGGCACTGTCGACGCAGACGAGCAGAGCGTCGAGATGGGGGGCACGACACAGAAGCAGTACCGGTGGGCGACGAACTTCGCGACCGGGGAGATGCCCGAGGAGATCGAGGAGAGCGAGCGCGAACAGCAGTCCGTCGAGCGCGACGCCGCGGGGGAGTCCGATGACTGAACTCGATCCGCGGGACCTCTCCGAGACGGAGTATGCGGCCGTCACGGCGGAGCTGGAGACGCTCGCTGACGACCAGTTCGTCGTCGCGGAACGCTACACCGACTGGCAGACCCGCGGGCCGACGCTGGAGGCGGACATCGCGGTCGCCAACATCGCACAGGACGAGTACGGCCACGCGCGACTCTGGTACGACCTCCTCGAAGACCTTGGCCACACGGAACAGGAGCTGATCTGGGAGCGCGACCCCGCTTCGTTCCGTCACGCCACGCTCCTCGAACTCGGCTACGAGACGGGCGGGTGGGCCGACTGCGTGCTCCGCGGCTATCTGTACGACGTGTTCGAACAGCTCCATCTCGGCGCACTCGAAGAGACGACGTATCCGCGCATCGCCGACCGGCTCGGAAAGGTGCAGGGCGAGGAGGGGTATCACCGCGAACACACCGAGAGCTGGCTGGACCGGCTGACGGAAGACGCCGCTCCGGGCGACGAGGCGCTCGTCCGGCTGCAGGCGGCGCTCGACCGGCTCTACCCGCACGCGCTGACGCTGTTCGAGCCGACCGAACACGAGACACAGATCGTCGAGCTGGGCGTCCGGTCGACACCGCTTGCTGACCTGCGCGGCGACTGGCTCGCGATTACGACGCCGTTCCTCGGCGGACTCGGGCTGGACGTTCCCGATCCCGAGCTACCGGAATCGGGCGTTCGTGGTCGCGACGGCACGCACACCGACGACTGGGAGCGGCTGTACAACGAGTTCACCTACACCTACGAGATGCTGGACCGCGAGCCACGGAAGCTACTCGTCGATCCCGACGAGGTGGGGGGATGAGCGAAGCGCCCGAGGCCCCGTTCGGCGAGCCGGAGTACTGCGGCTACACGGAGTACGCCGACGGGGTCGTGCCCGAATCCCTCCCAAACACCGGTTCGGACGCGACGGGACTCGAACGGGCGGTGTGGGACGCGGTGTACGAGATCGAGGACCCGGAGATGCCCGTCTCGATCGTCGATCTTGGGTTGATATACGGCATCGGCGTTCGAGACATCGGGGACGAGACCGAGGTAACGGTGCGGATGACGCTCACCTACACGGGCTGTCCGGCTCGCGATATGCTCACCGACGACGTTCGCGAGACCGCGGCGGGCGTCGAAGGGATCGACGACGCGCGCGTCGAGCTGGTCTGGTCGCCCGAGTGGAACCTCTCGATGGTGACCGACGCGGGCAAGGAGTCGCTCCGCGAGTTCGGGGTGAGCATATGAGGGGTCATCGTCCGGACCCCTCGACCGAGACGAGCGAGACGGAGCCTGCGAGCTGCCCCTACTGTGGGGGTGACAACACCGAGCGCGATCACCCGAAAGGCCCGTCGCTGTGTCGATCGATGCATTACTGTCGCGACTGCGAGGAGCCGTTCGAGGCGTTCCAGTAGCGTCGACCCGCGCCCGGACGGGTCGCCGTATCACCTTTTCACCGCCCGATTCGCGAGCGGACGGGGTTAACATATGAATGACCCCGTTGATAGTGGATCGTTCCGTGTCGGTAGCTATGCCGACGACGGACAACGGCGGCGTCGAGATCGCCTACGACGTTCGCGGCGAGCGAGACGCCCCGACGGTCGTACTGTGTGAGGGCCTCGGCTACGGCCGCTGGATGTGGCGATGGCAGGCCGATGCCCTCGCGGACGACTACCGAGTGATCACGTGGGACAATCGCGGCACGGGAGCGTCAGCTGTCCCGGACCCACCCTACAGCATCGCCGAGATGGCCGGGGACCTGAACGCCGTGCTCGATGCCACCGACACCGACGCCGCCCACGTCGTCGGGGCGTCGATGGGCGGGATGATCGCACTCAGCCACGCGCTCGATTACGACCGCGCAGAGTCGCTCGCGCTCCTGTGTACCTCTCCCGGCGGGCCGGAGGCGGTCGCGACCCCGGAGGAGACGACCGCGCGGATGTTCGGTGTGCCGGACGACGCCGACGAGCGTGAGGCGATCCGCTACAAGATGGCTCCGGCCGTGACGGACGGATTCATGGAGGCGAACCCGAACCTCGTCGAGTCGATCGTCGACGCGCGGCTCGCGTCCGATGCACCGCCGCGGGCGCGAGAGGCGCAGGCCGGAGCGGTCGCCGCGTTCGACGTCTCAGACCGGCTGGGCGAGATCGATGTCCCGACGCTCGTGATGCACGGGACGGCCGATCAGGTCCTCCCGGTCGGGAACAGCGAGCCGCTGCTCGCCGGCATCGACGGCGTGGAGTCGGCCATCATCGACGGCGGCTCACACCTCTTCTTCATCGAGGAATCCGACCGCGTGAACGACCGACTCACCGCGTTCCTCGCAGATGAGTGAGCGGGCTTCCGGCTGGACGGGCGATTGGAGCGGTCGCCGGGCGTCACTCTCCCCGAACCGCGTGGGACTCGTCGATACGACGACGGCGACCGAGTACACGTACGCCGAGCTGGACGAGCGCGCCGAACGGACGGCCGCCGCGCTCGCTGAGGTCGGTGTCGGCTCCGGCGACCGGCTGCTCGTCGTCTCGCGGAACCGACCGGCGCTGATCGATCTCTTCTTCGCGACCGGGAAGCTCGGGGCCGTGCTCGCGCCGGTCTCACATCGGCTGGCTCCGCCGGAGCTACGTGAGCTGGCCGCACGCGTCGATCCCGCGGCGATCGTCGCCGAAGCCGCTCTCGATGACTGTCTCGACCTGCTCGCGCGGGCGACCGACGATCCAGCGGTCCTCGTCGTCGGTGACGACGACTGTACGGGGACCGCCGCAAGCGTCGGTGGGACCTCACTCGACGCGGCCCGGGCGACGGCTCCTGCCGACCGACCGCGACCGTCGGTCGAGCGTTCGGACCCGCATCTGCTCCTCCACACCGGCGGCTCGACCGGCACGCCGAAGGAGACGATCGTCTCGCACCGCGCGATCTACTGGAACTCGATGACGACGATCGCCGCGTGGGGGATCACCGGCGACGACACGACGCCGATGACGTTTCCGATGTTCCACACCGGCGGGTGGAACGTGTTGACGGTCCCGCTGTTCCACGTCGGCGGGACCGTCCTCGTCGCCAGAGAGTTCGATCCGGGGGAGATGCTCCGGCTGATAGCCGACAGCGAAGCGACCGTGCTGGTCGCCGTGCCGGCCGTCCTCCGGATGATGGCGACGCACGATCGCTGGGCACAGACCGATCTCTCCTCGCTCCGGTTCGCGAAATCCGGTGGCGGTCCCTGCCGACGGGGCGTGCTCGAAGCTTGGTGGGACCGGGGCGTCGATCTCTCGCAGGGGTACGGTCTCACCGAGTGCGGGCCGAACAACTTCGCGATGCCTGACGACTGGCCGCGTGAGAAAGCCGATTCGGTCGGTGTCCCCGGGCCACACGTCACGGCTCGCGTCGTCAGCGAGGACGGGACCCCGGTTTCGGCGGGCGAGGTGGGCGAGCTGGAGCTGTCGAGTCCGGCGGCGGCTGACGGCTATCTCGACGCGCCGGCCGAGTCGGAAGCCACCTTCGGCGGCGGATGGGTCTCGACGGGTGATCTGGCGCGAGTCGACGCCGACGGCTACTACTACATCGAGGGGCGCAAGAAGAACATGTACGTGAGCGGCGGCGAGAACGTCTACCCCGCCGAGGTCGAAGACGCACTCACCGATCACCCCGCTATCGAGGAGGCTATCGTCGTCGGTATCCCAGACGAGACGTGGGGCACTGTCGGGCGGGCGGTCGTCACCGGAGACGAGTCGCTCACGCTGGCGGCGCTCGACGAGTTCCTCGACGGGCGACTCGCGGGCTTCAAGCGGCCCAAACGGCTCACGTTCGTCGACGAGTTCCCGCACTCGGGACCGTCGAAGATCGACCGGGCGAGCATCGAGTCGCGGTTCGGAGGGGCTGGATAGACGCTCAGCTCGTCACGTGCGGTAGATTTATTCGTCGTCCAGCAAATGTTACCGGAAACGGGACGGAGTATGATCGACGTTACGCTGGATATGGAGCAGTACGACTGCCCGTTTATCCGTACGACAGAGGAGCACGATCTCGCGTTCTCGGCGGTCCACTGGGAGTTCGACACCGCCAGCCAGCGGCTGCAGACCCGGATGGCCGTCGAGGCAGCCGACCCGTTCGCGCTCGACGAGGGGCTCGCTGCGCTCCGCGATCACGAGGCGCTTCACGAGTACGATCTCGTCTCGAAGACCGACGGCGTCGCTCATATCCGGACGACCATCGACGAGACGGCGGCGATGGGGACGATCCGCGAGGGAGGCGGCTACATCACCGGCCCGTTCTACATCGCCGACGGCTCCGAGGTGTGGCACGTCGGCTTCGACGACGACGGTGAAGCCGACGGGACCCTCTCGCGGCTCGACAGAGACAACGAGTACACCGTACTGGAGCGAACGACCCCGGAGATGCCTGACCTACAGGGGTTCGTCCAGAACGCCGGGGCGGCCATGAAGCTCATTCAAGGGTGTCAGAACCTCTCGGACGTGGAACGACAGACGCTGGAGACGGCCGCCAACGAGGGGTACTTCGAAAGCCCGCGCTCCGCGACGCTCAGCACGCTGGCCGACGAGTTCGACGTGTCGAAGCCGGCCGTCTCGAAGAATCTCCGCCGGGGCCAGCGGAAGATGCTCTCTCGTGTCGCCGACGTGATGACCGAACTCGGTGACTGACGCGTTCCGCGAGACGGTCGGTGACGCGCAAACCGACGGAGACGAATCGTCTCGCTCGCCTCGTGTGCTCAGCGTTCACATGTTAACGACACAGTTGATGTGGGTATCGAATAGACGTAGATCCGTATGAGCCGAGGTATCACACGACGACGCGCACTGGCGGCGGTCGGGGCCGCGGGTCTCGCCGGACTGGCCGGCTGTTCGAGCGACGACGGCACGGACGCCGAAACGACGCCGACGGGAACTACGATGGGAGACACGAGCGTATCAGGGACGGTCACGATCGGCGTGCTACAGCCTATCTCGGGGGACCTACAGTACTACGGACAGCAGGGCGTCTGGGGCTTCTCGTCCGGGCTCGGCTACAAGGCCGGCGAGGAGCCGAGCGTCACCGCGGAGTCCGGCTCGCAGACCGTCTCCGTGGGCGACGTCGACTACGAGCTGCTCATCCGTGACACGCAGTTCTCGGCCGACAACGCACAGTCGCTGGCGACGAATCTCGTCACCGACGAGGACGTCGATATGCTGTTCGGCTGTGCGTCCTCCGGCGCGGCGACCCGCGTGGCCGAGACGGTCGCCAAACAGGCCGGCGTTCCGTTCATGATGGGTCCCGCGGCGTCCGCGTCGGCGACGGCGACGGCCGAGACGTGTGGCCCACAGATCTTCCGCGCCTCCGAGAACACGGCGATGGACGCCCGCTCCGGCGGGAAGTACGTCGCCCGCGAGTCAGACGTCTCGACGGTGTATCTGTTCGGCGCGGACTACTCCTTCGGACGGGCGGTCGTCGACAACTACGAGACCGTGCTCAGAGACGAGGGCGTCGAGATCGTCGGCAAGCGGTTCGTTCCGCAGGGGTACAGCAAGTGGGACGGGCTCCTCGACAACGCCGTCGACGCCGGAGCAGAGGGGATCGTCGGCGGGTTCACCGTCGCGACGCTTCCGGCGCTGTTCACGTCGTATCTTCAGGGCGAGTACGAGTTCACAGTCTTCGGCGGTTTCGCGACCGAGATCACCAACAGCGTCGTCGGCGGGCTGCTCCAGAACCAGCTGGGGGAGCCACTGACCCGAGAGAAGCTGGACGGGCTCGGTGTCGGCCCGTTCACGACCCGCTATCACTGGAACCAGTACGACAACGAGATCAACAACACGTTCGTCGATGGGTACGTCGACGCCTACGGGACGGTCCCGGATCTGTTCACCTCGGGGACGTTCACCGCGGCGTCCGCGATCGTTCAGGGGGTCGAGGAGAGCGGCTCGACCGACGGTGCGGACATCGCGAGTGCGATGCGCGAGATGACCGTCACGGACACGCCGAAAGGCGAGGACGGCTACACCTTCCAAGGGTACAACAATCAGGCGCGCTCCGAGATGACCGTCGCGAACATCGTGCCGACGGCCGACGAGTGGAACGACACGTGGGGTGCGGCCGTCCAGCCGAGCGAGCCGGTCGCGCGCGTCTCTCCCGACGAGACGACGATCCCGGCCGACAGCGACGAGATGGACTGCTCGCTGTAGATGCTCCGAACCGACGG
This sequence comes from Halobacteriales archaeon QH_7_65_31, assembly GCA_003021785.1. Classification (GTDB taxonomy): domain Archaea; phylum Halobacteriota; class Halobacteria; order Halobacteriales; family Haloarculaceae; genus Halosegnis. Next base: position 297,175 of record PXQU01000016.1, read on the forward strand.
TCTCACGAAACGGTTCGGCGGGCTCACCGCCGTCGACGCCGTCGATTTCGAGCTGGCGAGCGACGAGCTCTGCTCGCTCATCGGTCCCAACGGCGCGGGGAAGACGACGTTCTTCAACCTCCTCACCGGGGAGCTCTCGCCGACGGACGGCGAGATCCGGTACACGCCACGGGACGGGGACACGCGGTCACTGATCGACGCCGAGCCGCACGAGATCGCGGCGATGGGTATCCACCGGTCGTATCAGGTGACGAACGTCTTTCCGGCCGCGACCGTGCTGGAGAACGTCCGCGTGGCCGCACAGGCCGCCGGTCCCGACCGGTTCACCGTCTGGCGCAACGCCGGCTCGCTCGACCGGTATCTCGACGAGGCGTACGCGATTCTCGACCGTATCGGTCTCGCCGAGGCGGCCGACACCCCGGCGAGCGCGCTGTCACACGGCGCGAAACGACAGCTCGAAGTCGGTATCGCGCTCGCCGGCGACCCCGATCTCCTCCTGCTGGACGAGCCGAACGCCGGCGTCTCCTCGGAGAGCGTCGGTCGCATCATCGACCTCATCGAGGACGTCGCGACCGATCACGCCGTGCTCCTCGTCGAACACAACATGGACATCGTGATGGAGGTGTCAGACCGCGTGGTCGTGCTCAATCAGGGAGCCGTCATCGCCGACGACGATCCGGCGGCCGTCAGGGACGACCCCGCGGTTCAGGAGGCGTATCTCGGCGGCTACGATCCGAACGACACAGATACGCGCAGCGAGGGTGAGCCGGCGTGAGCGGCGAGGCTCCCCTGCTCGAACTGGAGAACGTCCACAGCTACTACGGGGACAGCCACATCCTCGAAGGGATCGACCTCGAAGTACGGGAGGGCGAGGTCGTCGCGCTGATGGGTCGCAACGGGGTCGGCAAGACGACCACGCTCCGCTCCGTGCTTCAGCTCACGCCGCCACGCGAGGGCGCGATCCGGTATCGCGGTGAGAACCTCGTTGGACTCGGGACAAACGAGGTCGCCGAACGCGGGATCGGCTGGATCCCCGAGGACCGACGGATGTTCTCACAGCTGACGGTGACCGAGAACGTCCGGGCCGCGGTTCCCGACGGCACTGCAGTCGACGAGAAGCTTGCGATGGTTTTCGAGACGTTCCCCGCGCTCGACGAACGGCGGAACGCGCTCGCGGGGGCGCTCTCGGGCGGCCAACAGCAGATGGTCGCTATCGCTCGCGGACTCGTCGGCGACAACGACCTGCTGTTGATCGACGAGCCGAGCGAAGGGCTCGCGCCGAAGATCGTCGAGACGGTGGCGAACACCCTCACGGAGATCGCGACCGAGACAACGATCCTGCTCGTCGAACAGAACCTCCCGCTGGCGCTCGATATTGCCGACCGGTTCTACATCCTCGATCACGGGACCGTCGTCGATAGCGGCGCGACCGCGGCGGTCGACACCGACACGGATCGTCTCCGGAGGTATCTCTCCGCATGATCCCGCTGTTCATCGACGCGCTGGTGGAGTTCCTCTCGCCCGGAGTCCTGTTCGACACGCTCGTCCGCGGGCTCGCAGAGGCCGGTCTCTACGTGATGATCGCCTCCGGGCTGACGCTCGTGTTCGGACTGATGGGGGTGTTGAACTTCGCGCACGGCTCGATTACGATGCTCGGCGCGTATCTCGGCGGGCTGGTTCTCGTCACGTTGGCCGGTGGTGGGAGCGCGTTGACGGGGCTGCTCGGATTTGGCGTCGCAGTCGTCGTCGCGTTCGGTCTCCTCGCCGCACTCGGCGCGGCTGTCGAGACACAGCTGGTTCGGCGCATCTACGATCGACCACCGCTGTATCAGATTCTACTCACGTTCGGCGTCGCGCTCGTGCTCGATGAGCTTGCACGGATCGCCGTCCTGTTTTACGGACTGCAGCCGTCGACCATCTGGCAGTCCGTGCTCGGGACGAAGCCGTCGCTCCTGCGTGGGTCGATCGATGTCGTCGGCGCGTCGATCGACGGGCTGGAGCTGTTCCAGATTCTCTTCGGCGTTCTCACCGTCGTCGGGGTCCATCTCTTCTTAACGCGCACTCGCTACGGACTGTTCATCCGCGCGGGAAGTGAGGACAGCGAGATGCTGTCTGCACTCGGTGTCGACGTGCGGCGCGTCTTCACGGTCGTCTTCGCGCTCGGGACCGGTATCGCCGGTGCGGCCGGCGTCCTGCTGGCGTGGGACCCGGCGTGGGGCGCGTCGGTTCCACTCGCCGCCGAGACGCTGCTACCGGCGTTCGTCGTCGTCATCGTCGGCGGTCTGGGGACGTTCCGTGGAACCGTCGTCGCGGCGCTGCTCGTCGGCTTCGTCGACTCGACGATGACTTGGTGGTTCCAGAACTACATCAACTTCACCGGGCTACCGGAGATGATGGTCTTTCTCGTGCTCGTCGTCATGCTCGTGGTGAAGCCGCAGGGACTCTACGGCGTCTCGGAGGTGGGCGGCCATTAGCTCCAGCGAGGGCGGGCCGTCGAAGACGGGAGACGACAGACAGGAGCCGGGAGACGACAGACCCGACACAGTAGACGAATCGAAGACGAGAGACGATCCGGACGACCGCGCCAGTGACCGATCGGCTGCCGATCTCTCGTGGCCACTGCGATACGCCCGCGACCATCTGGTCCACGTCGCTGTCGTTCTCGCCTTCGCCGTCTACCCCGGTATCTACACGCTGGCGAGCAACTCACCGCTCACCGCGGAGGTCACGGCGCTGTTACCGCGCATCGAGACGCTCGTCGTCGTCCTGTTCTTCGCGCTGTTCGCGATGTCGTTCGACTTCATCAGTGGCTACACCGGCTATCTCTCCTTCGGGCACGCGGCGTTCTACGGGACCGGCGCGTATCTCGTCGTTCTCGCGGCGAACGGGAAGCTCCCGCTTCTCGGTCCCGAGACGCCGTTCATGCTGTTGCTCGTGCTCGCGGGGCTCGCGGCCGCGGTCGTCGCGGTCGTCGTCGGAAGCGTCTCGTTCCGGCTCTCTGGTGTCTACTTTGCGATGATCACGCTCGGCTTCTCGCAGGTGCTGTACGTGTTCGTTCGCGACTGGGACTTCGTCGGCTCGACACCGCAAAACGGCGTCGCGGTCACCGGAACGACGGAGGGGTTCAGAATCGGTGTCCCCGGCGTCGACTCGCTCAGCGTCGCCATCGGCCAGCTGACCGGCGATTCCGTCGACGGGTTCCTCGGCTTCATCTCGCTTTCCGCGACCGAGGTGTCCTTCTACGCGGTGGGTGCGGTCGTTCTCGTCTGTTATCTCCTCTTACAGCGGCTCGTCCACTCGCCGTTCGGACGGGTGCTCGTCGCGATCCGCGAGAACGAGGAGCGCGCGCGGGCGGTCGGCTACAACACCTATCTCTACAAGCTGACGGCGTTCGTGTTCTCCGGCTTCTTCGCCGGTGTCGCCGGCGCGCTGTTCGCCGGCTTTCGGCGGTCCGTCACGCCGGAGAACGGGTTCTACTTCCTCGTCGCCGGTGACGCGCTGTTGGCCTCGATTCTCGGCGGCTTCGGGACGCTCGCCGGCCCGCTGTACGGACGGCTGTTCGATCAGAGCGCCCGCGAGTTCCTCTCGAAGGAGGGCGGCGGCGGCGGACTGCTCCCGTATCTCCGCGACAATCTCGGCGAGGCGACGCTGTCGAGTGAGCTGTTCAACGGCGTCACAGTCTCGGAGACCATCGACACGTTCCTCAACGGACACGCCGCGCTGTTCGTCGGGCTGCTGTTCGTCTGCTTCGTCCTGTACGTCCCCGACGGCGTCCTCGGCACGTTACGGATGCGCTACGGCGGCCCGCTCGCCAAGGTGCTCCCCCGACGTCTCGCTGACTGGCTCAGGGACTGAGCCGTTCGGACGGCTCGTTCCGACCCTCGCCGCTCCCGCCGTCCCGCCCGTTTTTATCCCGGCGCGCGCTATCTACCAGCCGGATGCAACCGTCACGGAGTATCAGTCGTCTCGGGCCGTTGACCGCTGTGGCTTCGCCGCCGCTCCCTCCCGAACGCACAGCGACGCTCGGTATCGCGTCGTGGGACCGGCTGCTCACTGGGGCGGAGGTGGCGTAGATGGCTCCGAGACGGGTCGGCGTCGATGTCGGCGGGACGTTCACTGACGTCGCGCTGGCGGTCGATGGTGACCTCGTGACGGCGAAGGTTCCGACGACCGACGACCAGAGCGACGGCGTCATCGACGGTATCCGACGGGCGTGTGAGACGGCCGGTATCGACCCGGAGACGATCGCCGGCTTCTCACACGCGATGACGGTCTCGGTCAACGCGCTGCTCGAAGACGACGGGGCGACGACCGCACTCGTCACGACAGCAGGGTTTCGAGACGTGTTGGAAATCGGCAGACAGGACCGACCCTCCCTGTACGATCTGAGCGCCGAGAAGCCGACACCGCTCGTCCCGCGCCGCCGCCGGTTCGAGCTGTCGGAACGGACGACGCCCGACGGCGTCGAACAGTCTGTCGACGAGGACGAGATACGTTCGCTCGCGGCCGAGCTCCGCGATCGAGAGGTCGAGTCGGTCGCGGTCTCGCTCCTCCACGCGTACGCGCAGCCGGCGAACGAACGGCGGACCGCGGAACTACTGCGTGCGGAACTCGACGTCCCGGTCTCGGTCTCACACGAGGTGCTCGGAGAGTTCCGCGAGTACGAGCGCACGTCGACAACAGTCGTCGACGCGTACGTGCGCCCGACGATCGATCGCTACGTCGGGCGGCTCACCGAGCGAGCACGCGAACTCGGCGTTCCGCAGCCGCGGATCATGCAGGCGAACGGCGGTATCACGGACGCCGATACCGTGCGAGAGAACGCCGTGACCACTGTCCTCTCGGGGCCTGCGGCGGGCGTCGTCGGAGCGCGCTCGACGGTCGCCGACGCGACGAGCGACGGCGGCGAGGCGGACGGACTGGTCACCTTCGACATGGGCGGCACGTCGAGCGACGTGAGTCTGGTTCGCGACGGAGCGGTCGCACGGACGACCGACGGCGCGATCAGCGGCCACCCGATCGGCACGCCGATGGTCGACGTCGAAACCGTCGGCGCTGGGGGTGGCTCCGTCGCGTGGATCGATGCCGGCGGCGCGCTCCGTATCGGCCCCGAATCAGCCGGCGCGGATCCCGGCCCGGCCTGTTACGGACAGGGCGGCACGGACCCGACCGTCACGGACGCGAGCCTCGTCTTGGGGTATATCGGATCGACCACCAGCCTCGGCGGTGCGCTCTCGCTCGACGAACGGGCCGCACGCGACGCGCTCGCACGGCTCGCAGACGAAGCGGGGATGGACGGGCCACTGGCGGCCGCTCGTGGCGTCTACCGCGTCGCGAACGCGAACATGACTCGGGCGATCCGCTCCGTGACCGTCGAACGAGGATACGACCCCCGAGCGTTCGGGCTCGCCGCGTTCGGCGGCGCGGGACCGATGCACGCACTCTCGATCGCGGACGATCTCGGCATCAAGCGCGTCACCGTCCCGCGTGCGTCCGGCGTGTTATCCGCGTACGGGCTGCTCGCGGCCGACGAGAAGCGCGACGCGGTGCGGACGCATCAGCGTCGACTGGCCGACATCGATCCACAGGCCGTCGAGACGGTGTACGATACGCTGTCGGAGGAGCTGCTGACGGAGGTCAGCGACCCCGAGGCGGCGACGGTCGAATACGCCGCGGACTGCCGGTACGCCGGACAGAGCTTCGAGCAGCGCGTCGGTGTCCGGCGACCGTTCGACGCCGCGTCGGTCACCGAGCAGTTCGCGACGGCACACGAGTCGGCGTACGGCTACCGGGCAGACGAGCCGGTTGAGCTGGTGAACTGTCGCGTGACGGCGACCGTCCCGAGACGACCGCCGTCGATCGGGAGTGACAGCGAGACGCGCGACGAGGGGAGCGGACACGCCGGTAGCGATACGCCGTCCCGAACCGAGTGTCGCGAGGTGGTGTTCGCTGACGAACGCCACGAGACGCCCGTTTATGAGCGATCGACGCTGTGCCCGAGCCACGAGATTACGGGCCCGGCGATCATCGAGGGGGACGAGAGCACGGTCGTCGTCCCGCCGTCGTGGGACGTACAGGTCGGTTGTGACGGCACGCTCCGCGCGGAGGTGAACGGGCAGTGAGCGAGTCGATCGATCCGGTGACGCTGGAGATCATCAGAAATCAGCTGGAGAGCGTCGCGACCGAGATGGGCCACGTGCTCATCCGCGGGGCGCACTCGCCGAACATCAAGGAGCGACAGGACTGCTCGACGGCGCTGTTCGACGCGTCGGGACGGATGATCGCACAGGCGGAACACATCCCGGTCCATCTGGGGGCGATGCCCGCCGCCGTCGAGACCGTGCTGGAGAAGGAGCCGAAACCCGGAGACGTCTTCGTTCTCAACGACCCGTTCGCCGGCGGGACACATCTCCCCGATATCACGCTCGTCTCGACGCTCGTACGCGAGGGCGAGATCATCGGCTTCGCCGTCTCTCGCGCACACCACGCCGATATCGGTGGCAGCACGCCCGGAAGTATGCCGCCGGGCGCACGGGAGCTGTACGAGGAGGGGCTCAGGCTCCCGGCGGTCCGACTCGTCGACGGCGGGGAGCCGAACCCCGCTGTCACGGAGCTCATCCGCGCGAACGTTCGGACGCCGGACGAGCGGACCGCCGATCTCCGCGCCCAGCGCGGCGCGAACGCGCGCGCACAGGAGCGTATCAAGACGCTGTTCGACGAACACGGCTCGACGCTCTTGGATGCGTTCGACGCCGTCATCGACTACTCGCGCGAGCGCGTCGAGACCGAGCTCGCGGCGCTTCCGGACGGGACCTACCGGACGCGAGACGCGCTCGAAGGCGACGGCGTGACCGACGAGGCGATCCCGATCGAAGCCACCGTCCGGATCGACGGGGCCTCGCTGTCCGTCGACTTCACCGGAACGGCCGATCAGGTGGCGGGAAATCTGAACGCTCCGCTCTCGGTCGCAAAGAGCGCGGTCTACTTCGTCGTCCGTGCGATCACTGACCCGGACATTCCGCCAAATCACGGCTGTTACGAGCCGATCTCTGTGACCGCACCTGACGGGTCGCTGCTCGATCCGCGACCGCCGGCGGCGGTCGTCGGCGGGAACGTCGAGACCAGCCAGCGCGTGATGGACGTCACGTTGGCCGCACTCGCCGAGGCGGTTCCGGCTGTCGTCCCCGCCGGGGGTCAGGGGACGATGAACAACCTCGTCATCGGCGACCGGGCCGGCGAGTTCACCTACTACGAGACGATCGGCGGCGGGTTCGGCGCGCGACCGGGAGCCGACGGCATGGACGGCGTACAGGTCGGGATGACGAACACGCTCAACACGCCGATCGAGGCGATGGGGACCGAGTACCCGCTTCGGGTGGAGCGGTACGCCCTGCGCCCGTCGAGCGGCGGCGACGGTCGCCATCGCGGCGGTCTCGGTCTCGAACGCACGGTGACTGTCGAGACGGACGCGACCGTTTCCCTGATAACCGAGCGCCGGGAGATCGCCCCCGCGGGCATCGACGGCGGCGGTGACGGTGCGACGGGCCAGAACCTCGTCGACGGTGAGCCTGTCCCCTCGAAGACATCACTCGACGTCGAGCGTGGAACGACCGTCTCGGTACGAACGCCCGGCGGCGGCGGTCACGGTGACCCGGCAGCCCGGGACGCGTCGGCGAGAGAGCGGGACTACCGCGACGGCAAGACACACCGCGAGCCGCCCTCGTGAGCCGGCGGGTCCGACAGCGGACGGTCAGAGCGGGTCGGTCAACGGACTCATGTCCTCCGCGAGATCCTGTGACCATCTGATAGAGAACCCGGGCCCCGACTGCTCGCGTCTGAGCTGAACCGGACTGTTCTGCCGTTCGAATATCTCGCGTAGCTCGGACTCGTCGAGGGTCAGCTGTACGATTTCGCCGCCGGCCAGATAGTGGGTGTCGTCCTGCCCGAACGCCGGTCGGAGCATCGCCCCGACGGTGTCGGTCTGGGTCGGGTAGGTGTTGACGCTGAGCCGGTACTCGCCGTCGAACGTCGTCCCGACGACGTAGTGGAACGGGGAGCCGCTGTCGGCACTCGCGATCTCTGCGGTCCCGTCGCCCAGAACCACGTAATCGAGGCCCGCGGCCGTATCGAGCTGGAGGAGCGACACCGCACTGCCGAGCGACCAGCCGTTCTGGAGCAGCCGCGCGATGGTCTTGCCCATCTTCGTGGCGGTCTCGTTGTCGACGTTCCGCAACGTTCCGACCCCGCCGAGTGCGCCCGTCTCGATCAGCTGCTCCGCCTGCCCGAACGATCGACAGCCGTTGAGGATGAACAGCCGCGTGGAGACGTGTTCTACGTCGTCAACGTCTAGATGGCCGTCCGAGCACTCGATACCCCGTTCCGAGACGTGACCGACGTAGTGGAGTAGATCGACGTCCTCCCGGAGGAGCTGTCGGAGCTCCGCGACGGTCGTGTCCGTGTGCAGCTCGCCCGTCACACGCAACATCGGGACGGACGCGTAGATGTCCCGCACGTCGGTCTCGGCCGTCATCCCCGGATCGTTGCAGATCACTATCGCTCGAATCGTAGCCGGATTCTCGGGGGTATCCGTGAGCTGTCGCCGGTACGACTCCGCAGTCACCTTGTTCGCACCGATGGGGATCCCGCCGCCGGCGTACACCTGCAGGATCGACTTCGCCGGCCTGACGCGGAAGCTGTCGTCCCGATCTGCGGTCTGACACGACCGTGACGGTCGTCGTTCACCCACCGTCTCACCGTTCTGTGCGGGCCGTGACGGGCCGGTATCGCGCAGAAACGTCTCCATCGCGTCGTTTAGCTCGTCGGTGAGAGCGCCCTCGCTCTCGAACGTCGCCTCGGTCGCCGGCTGCTGCCCGTCCGGATACGGCCTGATATTCGCCAGCTCGTCGGCCAGATGCGGAAGTAGTCTCCCGCTGTCGATCGTCTCCGGAATATCAGCGGTGAGCCGCCACTCCGGCGCGACGGCCGCGACCGGCTCCGTCGGAACCGTCAGATACGCCGCGAGTCGGTCGGCGAGCGGCTCGTCGTACAGCTCGGCGTAGTTCAGCTCGATATCGGTCGCCTCCAGTCGCTCGCGGGCGGCGAGCTCGACGGGATACAGTCCCTCCGTCCGAACGGCACACTCCAGCACGAACGCGTGGACGAGCAGAGCGTGGAGCGACTCCGCGTCCGTCGCACCGAACGGAGCGAGCGAGACCGTCCCGTGGCCGGCGAGTTCGAGCCGTGTCTCGTCTGCGGGGGTGACCTCCGCACCGAGGAAGTAGGCGAGCGGCGCTGCGGCTAACACCGCTTCGAGCTTCCGTGGCAGTCCCAAGCACACGCCCGTCTCCGGTCGCTGTCTCCCCTGCGGAATCTCCGGCTCCGCCCCGAACTGAAGCTCCGGAGGATAGCCGCGGAAGGTCGGGAACGTGCGCTCCGGTGACGTGGTCTTGAGCGCAGCCCCGAACTCCGAGACGCCCTGCATCAACCCCTCAACGGTCGGCGGGATCGTCAGCGTCCGTGCCGGACGCTCGTGGAGCGACCGAGCGCCCACCACGAGTGGCGACCCGTCGACGCTCTGGATTCGACTCCGTCCGTCTACCGTCGATACGCGTACGCCCCCGGATCCGGCGACGTAGAGCTTTATCGGCGTCGTCGTGATCTCCGCGACGACGTGGCCGGTGCTGGCAGCGTCGGTTCCGGCCGGCACGTCAGCTAACAGCTCCCCGTCCGGATCTCGCAGCAGGATGTCCCACGTCCCCGGAAGCCGAAGCGAGGAGACGCCGAGCGCCGCCACGTGATCGACGGGGGCAAACCAGTCGTATCCGACGGTTCGCACGGAGAACCGCTCTCGTCTCTCCGTCGTGAACGTGAGCTGTCGGCTCTCGGTACTATCTATTACCCGAAGCTGGCGTCCCCCGTTCTCGACGACGAAATCAATCGGAGTCGTATCGCCCATCTCGCCCGACATCACTCGCCCGCGTCGGACGCATCCGAGTCGATCGAGCCAGCGATCCCGGGCAGACACCGGGGCCAGACTCCGTCAGCGGCTATCGGTTGAACCGGACGACGCTTCGACAGCACGTTCCGCAGCATACGTCGGCAATCCTTTCGCGACTAATACGTCCTCCCTTCCTCCGACGTATCGCCTCACTCGTCGGCGAGACTGCTACCGATCACACCGCCGACCGCCCCGAACACGACGGGATAGATGACCCCGGCGAGGAGCACCCCGGTGAGGAGATCGGGAGCGGCACTGGGTGAGTCAGAGCCGATCTGCATCAGAAAGATGCCGATACCCGAGAGGGGGAGATAGCCGAGAACGGCCGTGACGCCGGCTTTCGCACCGACGGCAGGGTCGCGAGCGTCCGACCGGAAGGCGACGCCGACACCGACCAACACGAGGAGCACGACCGGAACGGCGTACAGGAGGGGCGTGAACCCGCCGTCGCCGCCGATGAGACTCACCGACGAGGAGCCGAGAAACCCCGCGTCGACGACCGTCTCGACGAAATGCGCGTTGTAGAAGACGAGACCGACGGCCTGCGGCACGCTCCCGGCGTCGCTACTCTGGAGCAACTGCCCGAGGAACGTGTTCCGGATCGACCCGGCGGTGACGACGTACGTGAGCACGTAGCCGACGAGCCATGCGGCGATTCCGGCGACGATCCCGGAAACGAACGGCGTCTCGTCTTCGTTAGAGCTGATTGACATAGGTCACGGATTAGACGACAGCTGGTAAAGTCATTGTGGTCACAGGACATCGAGTCGGCGGTCGATCGTGTAGCTATTAGGGTGGTTCTCCCGGTCGGGAGCCGACTTCGCCCGTCTACTCGTCGGGCTGCTCGTATCTCCGCTTCACCAGTCCGATCACTCCGACGAGTATCGACACGGCTCCCTGCACGCGAACGGCCTTCACGTACCAGTCCTTCGGGGTGAGGTCTCCGGGGTTCTCGTAGCCGGCGAGCAGTACTCGACCGGTGGCGGCGAGCGCGTGCCGGGGAAGCAGTAGTTGGAAGGAGCCGGACAGTATCGCGAGTAGCGCTTTGCGCATACTCGGTACGACGAGCTACGGAGACGAAAGGCTGTGGTCGTGAAAAATCGACCCGCCGAGTCAGTGGGCTTCGTCCTCGTAGACCCACGCGGCTGTGTCCAGCGTGTAGTCGACGAGTTCGTCGTCGTCGAAGAACAGGTCGATCTCTCGCTTGTTGGCCCCCTCGTCCTCGTGGTCGGAGCCGTGGATGACGTTGTGACCGAGATCGAGACCGAAATCACCGCGGATCGTGCCCGGCGCGGACGCCGCCGGATCGGTCTCGCCCATCATGCCGCGGACCTGTCGGGTCGCGTCCGCGCCCTCCCAGACCATCGCGAAGACGGGACCGGACGTGATGAACTCGACGAGCCCGTCGAAGAACGGCTCGTCCTCGTGCTCGCCGTAATGCTCGTGAGCGAGCGCCTCGTCGATCTGCATGAACTTCCCGGCGACCAGCTTCAGCCCGCGGTCCTCGAACCGCGAGACGATCTCGCCGATGAGCCCGCGCTGGACGCCGTCGGGCTTGACCATCACGAACGTCCGCTCGTCGTGATGGCTCACGTCTCGTCCTCCTCGGCGTTCGTCTCGGCCTCGGAGTCAGCCTCCACCTCGGAGTCTGCCTCCGCCTCGGAGTCAGCGTCTATCCCCGCCTCGGAAGCCTCCTCGGTCTCGTCGGACGCTCCGTCCGCTGATTCGTCGTCAGCGTCAGACTCGTCGACTTCCGTCGACTCCTCGGCTTCCCCGTCCTCGGTGTCGGCTTCCATCGGCTCCTCGTCTTCGGCTTCGGTCGCCTCGTCTGCCTCGATCTCTTCGACCGGCTCCGGCTCGGCCTGCGTCTGTCCGCCGGACTGGCGCTGGCCTGCCTCCGTCCATTCGAGATCGCGGGCCTCGCGCCCGAGATCGACGTTCTTCTCGCACTTCGCGGAGCAGAAGTGGTGTGTGCTACCGTCGTTGAGCACGAGCATCGTCCCCGTTCCGGGTTCGATGTCCGCGCCACAGAAATCACATTCTCGCGTTCGTGGCATTACTGACCTCCGATAGAGTCCGCCTCTCGGGCGGTCTCTCGCAGCTGTACCACATCACCGACGCGGACGGGACCGAGGCAGTTCCGCGTGATGATGCGGCCCTGATTCTCACCCTCCTTGATGCGGCATTTTACCTGCATCGCCTCGCCGTGCATCCCGGTCTTCCCGACGACCTCGATGATCTCGGCGGACGTGGCGTCGCTCTCAGTCTCTTCTGCCGACATGGGCTTAGTTCAGCTCCTCGACCTTCGAGGTGATGTCCTCGACGTCGGTGACGGCCTCGCCGGAGTCGGTGATGGCGGCGGCGGCGGAGCCGACCGACAGCCCGGCGGCGTGGCCGAGGTCGTCCTGTGTCTCGACGAAGATATGCGGCACGTCGCGCTCGTCTGCGATCTCCGGCAGATGCATGACGACCTCCTCCGGGGAGACGTCCTCCGCGACGAACACGAGCTCGGCGTTGCCGCGCTCGACCGCCTTCGTCGTCTCGTTCGTTCCCTTCTTCACCGCGCCTGTGTCCCGTGCGACCTCGAGCGCCGCGAGGGCGTCGTCTTCGAGGTCCGCAGGAACGTCGTAGTCTACGTATACTGGCATATGTGTGGTCACCTCCGACACGTCAGCTCGCACCTCCCCGCCTCGACCCGAGTGGGTCTACGGCACAGTTTCCCGTACCGCGTTAATCCTTGGCTAGAGGTCTCACAACTGCGTGTCGGCTGTACTGCTCATACCGAACGCGAACGTAAAAGGGTGTCCGAACGCGGCTAGGGGTGTCGTGGACTCGCACGGTCGAGGCTGCTGCGAGCAGTGGCCGTGGGACGGGGTGCTCCCGGCAAACCACGTCCGGTTTGCCGGCGAAGAAGAGTAAAGAACATATCGCCGTCACTCTGTAATTCGGTTCCGGCCTCGACAGACTGATCGAGCGAATCGAGCCGAGTCGTCGATCAGCTATCGGCGTACTCCGGATCGCCCAGCTTCACGACCTGCTTGCCGATGTTGACGCCCTCGAACAGTCCGAGGAAGGCGTCGGGTGCGTTCTCGAACCCCTCGATCACGTTCTCGCGGTAACTGACCTCCCCGGTCGCGACCCACTCGCCGAGCTGTGTGAGCGCCTCGCTCCACTGCTCCGGGCCGTAGTCGCGAACGAGCACGCCCTCGACCGTCGCGCGCGTCTCGATGAGCTTCGCGAGCTTCCGCGGCCCGGTGGGCTGCTCTGTCGCGTTGTAGAGGGAAATCTGGCCGCAGACGACGACGCGTGCCCGAACGTTCAGCAGGTCCCACACCGCGTCGGTCACCTCGCCGCCGACGTTGTCGAAGTAGACATCGACGCCGTCCGTCTCCTCTCGAAGTCGCCGGTGGACGTTCTCGGTCTTGTAGTTGATAGCAGCGTCGAAGCCGAGATCGTCGGTGAGCCACGCCAGCTTCTCGTCCGCGCCGGCGATGCCGATCACCTCACAGCCGCCGAGCTTGGCGACCTGTCCGACGACGCTCCCGACCGCGCCGGCGGCGGCACTGACGACGACTGTGTCGCCCGGCTGTGGTGAGCCGACGTCGAGCAGCCCCCAGTACCCCGTCACGCCCGGCATCCCGAGCACGCCGAGTGCGGTCGATGGCGGGGCAGCGCCCGTCCGCGCGGGACGGAGGCTATCGCCGTCGAGGACAGCATGTTCGGCCCACAGCCCCTCCTCGGTCTGGACGAGATCGCCCCGCTCGAACTCCCGGTGGGCCGACTCGACGACCTCACCGACGATCGCCGCGCGCATCGGGTCCCCGACCGCCCACGGGTCGGCGTAGCTCTCAGCGTCTCGCATCCGACCGCGCATGTACGGGTCAACGGACTGATACAGCGTGCGAACAAGCACCTCGCCCGGTCCCGGCTCGCTGAGCTCGACGGTCTGCTGTTCGAAGTTCTCCATCGTCGGTTCACCGGTCGGCCGCGACGCCAGCGTCCACTGTCGTGTCTTCATACCCGCCGTTCCACGCGGCCACCTCTTGACCGTTCCGCACGACCTGTACCCCGCGAACCGAAAGCGGCTTTCGGCTCGCCCGCCGGCTCACGAGTATGGACGCGACCGTGCGCGAACTACGCGAGGAGGCCCGATCGACGAACGAGCGCCGGGCTATCCTCGTCCACGGCTCGCGAGCGAACTGCTATGCCGTCGTTCGTTCTGTCCTCGATGCGGCCGACATCGACGGAACCGACACCACCTGTCTCAGCGACGGCGATATCTGTCCGGCCGAGCATCTCGGCCTCGGTCGCTCTGACGAGCTACTTGGACGAACCCGCGAGGCGGTCGTCGCCGACTGTCACGACAGCTGTCGGCCGAACGCGCTCGGGCGAGCCGTCGGTGCTGTCGACGGCGGCGGTCTCCTCCTCGTGCTCGCGCCGTCGCTCGACGACTGGCCGACGATCGACGACGAGTTCACCGATCAGCTCGCGCCGCCTCCGTTCGACGCCGATGACGTGACCGATCGGTTCCGCGAGCGGCTCGTCTCGACGACGCGCGCCCACCGCGGTATCGCCGTCTACGACGCCGACGAGAGGAACTGGAACGACGACGGGCGTACGTGTCCCGCACCGCGCCGGCCGACGCCACCGCCCGAGCCGCCCGACGACCACAGCTTCCCGACAGCGATTTACGAGGCGTGTCTCACCACGGACCAGCGGGACGCGGTCCACGCGCTGGAGTCACTGCGCGACCGCGACAGCGCAGTCGTCGTCGAGGCCGACCGCGGGCGCGGGAAGTCAGCGGCTGCCGGACTCGCCGCCGCTGCGCTGGCGGCTGACGGGCGAGACGTTCTCGTCACGGCCCCGAGCTATCGGAACGCCGCCGAGGTGTTCGACCGCGCCGAGACGACGCTGGAGACGCTTGGTTCGTTCGCGTCTCGACCAGCCGAGCATCCCGTCCTCGCCGACGACGGTCGGATCCGGTACGCCCCACCACCTGAAGCGTCTACGGACAGCAAAGCAGACGTGCTTCTGGTCGACGAGGCCGCCGCGATTCCGGTTCGACTTCTGGAGTCGCTCGTCGCGACCGACCGACCGATCGCGTTCACCACGACCGTCCACGGCTACGAGGGCGCAGGCCGCGGGTTCGACGTGCGCTTTCGCGAGCGGCTCGCCGACACCGACCGTACGGTCCACACGCCGACGCTCGCTGCCCCGATCCGTTACGCGTCCTGTGACCCCGTCGAGGTGTGGGCGTTTCGCGCGCTGTGTTTCGACGCCCGACCGCCCGCCACCCCGCTCGTCACCGACGCGACACCGGCAACGGCCGAGTACGTTCAGCTTCATCCGGACGCTCTGCTCGATGACGACCACCTGCTGCGCGAGACGTTCGGACTGCTCGTGGCCGCTCACTACCGGACGGAGCCGGACGATCTCGCGCGCCTGCTCGACGGACCGAATCTGACCGTTCGCGCGCTCCGACACGACGGCCACATCGTCGCCGTCGCGCTGCTCGGCTGGGAGGGTGGACTCTCGACCGACCGCTGTGAACGGATCTACGAGGGCGACCGCGTGGCGGGGAATATGCTTCCCGATCTGCTCACCTCACAGCTCCGCGATCCGGAGGCCGGGATTCCTCGGGGACTGCGGGTCGTTCGCATTGCCGTCCACGAGCGCGTCCGGGATCGGGGTCTCGGCTCCGAACTCCTCGACTCGATTCGCGACGAGTTCGCGAGTCTCGGAACGAGTGCACCTCGTGCTGGTGACAGCGATGCTCAGGACTCACTCGCCGTGCGCCACGAACGGGCCGGCGGCTCGTTCGACTATCTCGGCGTCGGCTTCGGCGCGACGCCGTCGCTCATCCGGTTCTGGCGCGACGCCGGCTACCGGACCGTCCATCTCTCGACGACGCGCAACGACCGCTCCGGCGAGCACTCGGCGCTGCTGGTCCAGCCCCTGACAGATGCCGGTCGGGAGCTACTCGACAGAAACGATACGTGGTTCCGGCGACGCATCGGCGCTGTTCTCGCGGACGGTCTGGCCGACTGTGAGCCGGCGGTCGTCGCCGGGACGCTCCGCGCCGTCGCCGGGGAGTTCCCGCTCGACCTGACCGAACGCGAGTGGCGAACCGTCGTCTCGGCCGCGTACGGTCCGGGGCAGTACGAGTTCGCCCCCCGACCGTTCCGGGCACTCGCGCTCCGGGGCGTCGCCGACGGTGTCGTTTCCGGCGAGGACGCGGTGCTCCTCGTCTCCAAGGTGCTCCAATGTCGCTCGTGGGAGACCGTCGCTGACGATTTCGGCTACGTCTCCGCCCGCCGGTGTGCGCTCGCGTTCGGCGAGGCGGTACAGACGCTGGTCGACGCGTACGGCGGTGCGGTCGCGACCCGCGAGCGCGATCGGTATCGAGAGCCGTGAGATCCCCGCGTTCTCGGGTGAGTCGTTCGAGATCGTGAACCCGTCGTCGAACCCACCACTCAGAGTCGATTCTCTCTGCCGGGGTCGACGTCGATCGCGTCGACCGGACAAACGTCCACACAGAGCATACAGTCGATACACTGTGACTCGTTTGCGGGATCGGCCTTGCGCTCTGACTCGGGGTGGCCCGGCGTGTCGACCCACTCGAACACGTCGACCGGGCAGTCCTCCAGACACGCGCCGTCTTCCAGACAGATATCGAAGTCGACGGCGACGTGTGTGCCGTGGATACCCTGCTCTTCCGGCTCGTCGACCGGGCCCCAGACGCGGTGGCCGTCGTGCTCGTCGACCACCTCGCGCGACTGCTCGAACTGCGGATCGATCGCCATATGCACTGTTACCCCGGCGACTACTTAATCTCGGTCACCTGCTGTCAGCCCGTATATCCCTTCTGCAAGCGGGCGAACGCGACCGTTCGAAAGGGTATATGAGTCCCCCCTTCCATATGGTTGTATGGAAGGATTCACGTCAGGTAAGGGGACGGCAGAGAGCGCCCCCGAAGAGTTCAAAACCGGCACGACGACGGTCGGGATCGTCGCCGACGAGGGGGTCGTGCTCGCGACCGACCGGCGGGCCTCCCTCGGTGGGCGGTTCGTCTCGAACAAAGACGCCGACAAGATCATCGAGGTCCACCCGTCGGCGGCCATCACCATCTCCGGGAGCGTCGGTGCGGGACAGACGTTCGCCGACCAGCTACAGGCACAGACCAGTCTCTACGAGACGCGCCGCGGGAAGGAGATGAGTATGCAGGCGCTGTCAACGACGGCCGCGAACGCGATTCGCGGGATGCGGGTCGTTCCGCTGCTCGGTGGTGTCGATGAGACCGGCGGCCATCTCTACTCACTGGACCCGGCCGGCGGGCTGATGGAAGACACGTACGGCTCGACCGGGTCGGGGATGCAGATGGCCTACGGTGTGCTCGAAGGCGAGTACGAGGACGGAATGAGCGTCAGCGAGGCAGAGACGGCCGCACGCGCAGCGGTGGAGGCAGCGAGTGCTCGTGATACTGCGTCCGGCAACGGCGCGATGGTCGCACGCATCACCGACGACGGTATCGAGCGCGAGGAACTCTCTGCGGAGGAACTCTAATCATGCAAGGAAACTCACAGCAGCAGGCGTACGATCGCGGAACGAACATCTTCAGCCCGGACGGGCGACTGTATCAGGTGGAGTACGCGCGCGAGGCGATCAAGCGCGGCTCGCCCAGCGTCGGTATCCGATTCGAGAGCGACGACGAGGCCGGCGTCGTCTTCGTCGCGAGCGGTCGACTCCGCTCGTCGCTACAGGTCCCCGACAGCATCGAGAAGATCCACAAGGTGGACGATCACGTCGGCGTCGCGAGCGCGGGCCACGTCGCCGACGCCCGCCAGCTCGTCGACGTGGCGCGCCGACAGGCGCAGGTGGAGCGGCTCCGGTTCGGTGAGGACGCCGGGATCGAGGCGCTGACGAAGGAGATCACCGGCTACATTCAGGAGTACACGCAGGCCGGCGGCGCGCGGCCGTTCGGCGCGGCGCTGCTCGTGGGCGGTCTCGACGCGGACGGCACGCCACACCTGTTCGAGACCGACCCGTCGGGAACCCCGTACGAGTGGGAGGCGATCGCTATCGGCGGCAACTCGGAGAAGATACAGGGGTATCTCGAAGCCGAGTACGAGAGCGACACCGACGCCGACGGTGCACTCGAACTCGCGTTTCACGCGCTCGAAGACGCCAGCGAGGGCGGGCTCGAATCCGAGGGGATGAGCGCGTCCGTCATCAGCGGTGACGGCTTCCGCTCGCTGTCGAACGATGAGCTTCACGAGCTGATTGACGGACACGATCTCGCCGCCGACGAGGACGACGAGGAGTAACGACGGCGGAGCTAAGTAGCCGGGGCGACTCGTTTTCGCCGTGCTGTCGGACGCCTTCGACCGCGAGGTAACCGGACTCCGCGTCTCGCTCACCGACCGGTGTAACTTCGACTGCGTCTACTGTCACAACGAGGGACTCGGCGACACGCGCGGTCCGCTCGCCGCGAGCGACGCGGAGATGGGGACCGACACGGTCGTTCGAATGCTCGAAGTAGCCGCCGAGTTCGGTATCGACTCGGTGAAGTTCACCGGTGGTGAGCCGATGCTCAGACGCGATCTCGCCGAGATCGTCCGACGAACGCCGGAGTCGATGACGACCTCGCTGACCACGAACGGGACCTTCCTCCCCGGGCGGGCGAGCGCGCTCCGGGAGGCCGGGTTATCGCGTGTCAACATCTCGCAGGACACGGCGGACCCGGACGCGTTCCGCGAGCTCACGCAGTCGGGCGCATACGAGTCGGTCATCGACGGCGTTGATGCGGCCATCGAGGCCGGGCTCGCTCCCGTCAAGCTGAACATGGTCGTCTTCGAGCAGACTGCCGGCTACGTCCCGGAGATGGTCGACCGCGTCGCGGACACCGACGGGCTTCGGCTCCAGCTCATCGAGTATATGCCCGAAATTTCGGGCCACCCGGAGTGGGCTATCGACATCGACCGGGTTCACGGGTGGCTCGAAGAACAGGCCGACCGCGTCACTAACCGCGAGATGCACGATCGCCGCCGCTACCACGTCGACGGCGACGCCGAGGAGGGACTCGTCGAGGTCGTCGATCCCGTCGGCAACCGCGACTTCTGTGCGAACTGCCACCGCGTGCGCGTCACCCACGACGGCCATCTAAAGGGCTGTCTCAACCGGCACGACGATCTGCGAGCCATCGGCGAGACGAAAGCCGAGATGCGCGAGACGCTCCGCGAAACGGTCGCGAACCGAGTTCCGTACTACGGCGAGTATCTCGTCGAGACGGACGGCGAGTGGCGGATGAACGAACGGTATCTGGAGACGGAAAGCGAGATCGCGGAGTAGCTACCGTCCTGACCTCTCCCAACAGCCCAAATGAGCCAAACAGCTATTAACAAACATCTCCAACAGCATCGTATGTCGAGCGAGAACATCAGTATCGAGGAGTTCGAGAGGAGGGACGCCGACGAGCTCGGCGAGCTGAACGACACAGAGCGAATCGTGTCGTTCCTCGATACGAACGCCGACCGAGCGTGGAAGGCGGCGTCGATCGCAGCAGAGCTCGGGCTGGAGACCGACGCCGTGAATGCGATCCTCTCGCGGCTGAAAAACCGTGGACTCGTCCGGCACAAGCGCCCGTACTGGGCGAGTACGGACGACGACGAGCGGCTTTGAGCGGCGTACCGGCTCCATCGTCGGCACGAAGCCGCGGATGAACGGTACGGAGAGGAGCGTCTCGACGAGCTTCGGACGGAGAGCACGGAGCCCGTCAAGTGATCGGATTCGATGAACTGGAGCGGGGCGAGCCAGCGCGTCAAGGACAACACGCGCCTCCACGAGATCCCGCTCGTCGACGTTGCTCTCCTCGCTGTACTCCGCGACGTGTTCTTCGGCCTGTTCGCGCTTGCGACGTTCGAGCGGCGTCTGATTCGGCTCGTCGCGCACGTCGTTGAGCAGCGCCTCGAAGTCCTCGCGGAACACCATCGACGCGCGGGCGGCGTTACACCGACCGAGCGGACTCATCCCCATGTCGAGGACGATCTCGCGGACCAGCTCCCAGTCGCTCTCACAGAAGTGGAGCGACACCTCCCCCTCGATGTCGCGCCACGCGATCGGCCCGCTGTTCTCCAGTAGCTGGACGGCCCGCGGAAAGATATCGATACGGTGGGCCGTCTCCGGATCGTCACAGAGACAGCAGGGCTGTTCGGTCTGCCCGGTGTACATACGCGAGATTGGCGGGCCGGCCTCATAACTCTCGCGCCGAACCCAGAGACGGCATCGCGTTCGCGTCCGGAACCAGCGGTGTCGGAGCACCGTCTCTCAGTCGGGCACGGGACCAATCGCGTCGATCTGCAGACCGGTCAGCTCGGATCCGGTAACCCCTCGATCGCCTCACCGAGGTGGTCGCGGACGGTCTCCATGGCGGCTCTCGTCTCCGCGTCGGCGCTCTCCAGCGAGAGCTGTTCGAGATAGCCGTCGGCCAGCCGCGCGTACACCGACGCCTCGTCCATGTAGGTGAGCCCGAGCTGGTTCGCCCAGACGTGGCCCGGTCGGTTCTGCCGGGCGTGCCACGCGAGCGGCTCGCCGAGCCCGTCCTCGATCGCGGCGACGGAGAGGGTCGACAGCCGCGCGCGTGCCTCCAGCCACGTGTCAAGCGACTCCCCCCAGAAGGCCCGGAACCGCTCGGGATCGAACGGCGCCTCGATGCGGTAGTCGTCGTCGTCGTACGTCGCCAGCGCGTCACGTATCTGTGTGGCGACGCGTTCGGGCTCCTCCGTCGCCGCGATGACGCGTATCACCTTCGCGTCGAGCTCGTCGTTCCCCCAGAAGCTGTGTGACCAGTGGTCGATGTCGCCGTCGCGTTCGAACGTCTCGAACAGCGGGGCGACGTGGTCGGTGAGCACCTCGCGTTTCGCCTCGCGAAGCGGCTTGTCGATGAACCGCGGCCACGCGATTGCGACGGCGAGATACATACCCCGATGCTCGCCCGCTCGCGATTTAACCTACCGGATCGATCGACAGCGTTTTTCTCGGTGCGAGCCACCTCCGGACGTGAACCTTCGCGGTCCCGTCGTCGCCTGTGAGGAGCCGCGGACAGTCGAGACGTCGAACGGGACCAGCGATCTCGCCGAGGTGGAGATCCGCCCCGATCGCGGCGCGGGCGAGCCGGTGACCGTCACGCTGTGGGGGAAATGGACCGAGACGGCCGCCGTCCTCGAAACCGGAATGGAGCTGCTCGTCGTCGAGCCGGACGAACGCGAGTACCGAGGCGAGACGCAGTACGCGACGGGACGCGACAGCTTCGTCGTCGTGAACCCCGACTTCCTCGTCGACGTGACCGACGTGCGGGCGTGGGTGCAGTGTCCGCGGATGTACTATCTGAACAAGCTGTCTGCGACGCCGCTCGCCTACCCGGTCGTGCGCGGGACGGTCGTTCACGAGGTGTTCGGCGATCTGCTCCGCGGTCACGAGCTCGATGAGTCGATCGAGGAGCGCGTCGCCGAGGCCGGGCTGGATATCGGCCTGCTGGGCGAAGACCGCGATGAAGTCGCCGAGGAGGTCCGACAGAACGCCGGTGCAGTCGAGGGGTGGTTAGCACAGGGGACGCTCACCGAAGCAGACGAGTGGCGGTCGGAACAGACCCTGCTCTCGGAGCTGTTCGGCATCAAGGGTCGCGCCGACGCCGTCCGGCGCGGGATGCCGGTCGAGCTGAAGACGGGAAAGAACCTCAAGCGGGACCCCCGATTCCACGATAAGGTGCAGGCGGCCTGTTACGCGCTCGTTCTCGGGGAGCACGAGGCCCGGCGCGAGGGGGTATCCATCGGCGCGGCCGCCCCCGACACCGGTACGCTGCTGTACACGAAGAACAACGCCCTCGATCGGACGGAGGCGAACGGCGATCTCTCGCCAGCCAAGGAGTTCTCGCTCGGCGTCGGACTGCTGAAATACGTCGTTCGCCAGCGCAACGAGATCGCGGCGATGGAACACGACGGTTCCGTTCCGACCGGTAACGAGGCCGATGCGGTCTGTGAGTACTGCTTCGAGCAGGACACCTGCATGGTCGTCTCCGGTCGCCTCGATCAGGCGTCGAAGGCCGGTCAGATCGGCACTGCGGTCCCCGAACACGAGCGCGACTACTTCGATCGCGTCTACCGCGCGCTGGAGGCGGAACGCCGCGCGGTCCACGCCGAGTACCGGAAGCTGTGGGAGCAGTCGGCACAGGAGCGAGCCGACGACGACCGCGCGCTGATCGACCTCGATCCGATCGATCGGACGGAGCGACCCGACGGCTCGTGGGAGCTGCGCGCTCGCCGCCGCTCCGAGGCGGTCTCGAAGCTCCGCGAAGGGGACATCGCGCTCGCGAGCGACGGCCACCCGACTCGCGGCACGGCAGAGCTGGCCCGCATCCGACAGCTCGACGACGAGATTCTCGTCACGGCGGACGAGCCGTTCGATCTCCGACGACTCGACGTGTACCCCTCGGAGCTGAACGTGGCCCGCCAGCTCGCCGCGCTCCACGACGCGATCCTGAAGGGCGACCCCGACGAGAAGGACGTCCTGTTCGGCCAGCGAGCGCCGACGTTCTCCGGGCCGGAGCGGACCTATATCGACAACAACGACGCACAGAACGAGGCGGTCAACCGAGCCGTCCGCGCCGACGACTTCGCGCTCGTTCACGGCCCGCCGGGAACGGGAAAGACGTACACGCTCGCACGGACGGTTCGCGCGCTCGTCGCCGACGGCCAGCGCGTCCTCCTGAGCGCGTTTACGAACCGCGCCGTCGATAACGCGCTCGAAGCCCTCCGCGAGCAGGGGTTCGACGCCTTCGTTCGCGTCGGGACCGAATCGGGCGTTCGCGCCGATATGCAGGACAAGCGACTGGCGACGACCGGTGACCCCGACGCGGTCACGGGGAAACTCGCAGACGCGCAGGTGGTGGCGGCGACGACCGCCTCCTGTGGGGGCCGCGCCGTCCGCGAACAGGCGTTCGACGTGGCGATCGTCGACGAGGCCGGACAGCTGACCGAGCCGGGAACGCTCGCCGCGATCAACCGCGCCGACCGGTTCGTTCTCGTCGGTGATCACCAACAGCTCCCGCCGGTCGTGCGAGCAGATGGGGAGTCGCGAAACGAGACGGACAGATCGACCGACAGCGACCCGCGAGGAAGCGATCTCCAGACCTCGCTGTTCGAGCGACTCATCGAGCAGGCCCCCGAGGCGGGCGTCCTGCTGGACCGCCAGTACCGGATGGCCCAGCGCGTCCAGTCGTTCTCTTCACGGGAGTTCTACGACGGGAAGCTCCGCCCGGCCACGGCCGAGCAGGCCGGCCAGACGCTCGCGGATATCGGCGTCGAGACCACAGATCTGCCGCCCGAGCTACGCGAACAGGTCGCGTTCGTCGATCCCGACGGCACACAGGTCGGGAACAGGAACCCGACGGAGGCGGATCGCGTCGCCGAGATCGTGGAGTCGTACGTCGCGGCCGGGGTGGCGCGTGCCGATATCGGCGTCATCGCGCCGTTTCGCGCGCAGGTCGCCGAGCTGTCGAGACGGCTCCCCGAGACGACCGTCGACACCGTCGACCGGTTTCAGGGGTCGGCGAAGGAGGTCATCGTCATCTCCTTCGTCGCGACAGGTGGATTCGACGGTCCGATCTTCGAGGATACCCGCCGGACGAACGTCGCGCTGACGCGGGCAAAACGGGCGCTCGCGCTGGTCGGTGACGCCGAGACGCTGGCAAGCGAGCCGTTCTACGAGCGACTGCTCGCGTGGGCACGCGCCTGAGCCGAACAGTTATTCGGAGCGAGACGTAGCACGGACATGTACCGAGCGGAGATGGGGACCGGGAAGCGACTGCTGCTGTTGACGCTCGCTGTCGTGTCGATCACGGCGTCGACGTGGGGGTTACAGGCGCTGTACGCGGATCCGAACGTGGACCTGCTCAACGCCGTCTCGGTCATCAGTATCCCGGTGACAATCGGTATTATCGCCGCCTACTACGGGATCCGAGGTTAGCCGTCTGTCGTCTCCGATTCGATCTCCGCTAACACGCGAGCGTGGAACTCTTGAAGCACGGCGGACTCGTCTTCGGCCAACACCACGTCACTGGCCATCAGTGTCGCCAGCCCGAACGCCCGCGGCGAGGGCGAATCGACCGTCTGCGTCTGAACCCGAAGCTCCCCGTCCGAGATCGATCCGAGCACGTCCTCTAACGCGTCGACGTTCAGCTTGTCTTCGAGGATCTCGCGGTACGTCTCCTCCATCACGGCGAACTCGTCTAGCTCCTGTGCGAACGACAGCAGCATCTCCGAGGAGACCTGCTGTTGGGCGGCGGTCTTCTCCGTCCCCTTGTACCGCTTGAGGATCATGAGCGAGCGCGTCGCGTTGATGCGGAAATACCGCTTGAGCAGATCCGAGCCGTCGAGACTCGCCCGGAGGTCGTCGCGGATCTCGTCGGGGTCGATCTCCCGGACGAGCCGCTCGATATCGACCTTCCGGTTCAGCGGGAGCGTGAGCGTGAACCCGTTGTCCGCCACCGCGAGCTGGACGTTCGCGTTCGTCTGCTGGGCGACGTGGTACGCCAGCAGTCGCGAGAGACCGTCGTTGAACCGCCGACCGTACGCCGAGTGGACGTGGTAGTGGCGGCGGTACTCGTCGCGGTCCAGCGCCACCTCGATCGCGAGCCGGTCGTGCGTCGAGACGGACTCGGAGCCGGCGTAACGGAGCTGCTCGTCGTACATCCGGGCGAGCGCGCGAACGGTGTTCTCGTCCATCGGTAGCTCCCGGAGCCAAGCGCGGACGGCCGGCGGTCCCTCCTCGCGTAGCATCGTTCCCATCGTCTGCTGGAAGCCGAGGATCTCGCGCCCCAGATCGTACGAGAGCGGGAGCCGCTCGGAGTACCAAGACGGCACTGTCGCGCTTTTGTTCGTCGGGTCGACGTACGCTTTCGTCCCGCGGCGGTAGCTGTACTGGTAGTTCGATCCGCCGAGGACGAACACGTCGCCTTTCTCCAGCGTGTCGAGATACGTCTCGTCCAGCTGACCGACCCACTCGTCGGAGCCGCGCACGTACACGTCGACGTCGAACGAGTCGGGGATGGTTCCGATGTTCGTCATGTAGATGACGCGAGCGAGCCGACCGCGCTTCCCGATGAGTCGCTCTCCGACGTCGTACTCCTCGTGGTGGTGCTCGCCGCTCGGCGGATCGTTCGCGTCGCGCCAGATCTTCGGGTAGACGTTCTTCTCCGCTAACCCCTCGTACTCGCCCGTCATGTAGGCGAACAGCGACTCGAACGCGTCGTCGTCGTAGTTCCGGTACGGATACGCCGACCGGAGGATCTCTCGGATCTCCGCTTCGGGTCGGATCCGGTTGATCGCCATCCCGTACACCTGCTGTGTCGCGACGTCGTGTGCGCCCTCCGGCAGGAACACCCGGTCCACGAACCCTTCCTCGGCCTTCTTCAGCATGACCGCGCACTCGACGAGCTCGTCGCGGTCGAGCGCGTACACCCGGCCCTTGACCGTCTCGCCGAGCTGATGGCCCGCTCGCCCGACCCGCTGGAGCAGACTCGCCACGGACTTCGGCGAGCCGACCTGCACGACGAGATCGATATGCGGCATATCGATCCCCAGCTCCAGCGACGTCGAGGTCGTCACCACGTCGATCGTCCCCCGCTTCAGCCGCTGTTCTATCTCCTGTCGCCGCTCTTTCGAGAGCGAGCCGTGGTGACAGCCGGAGTCCGCCTCGTCGAAGCCGTGCTGCTCGCGTAGGTTCGCGAGGACGCGTTCGGCTCCAGAGCGGGTGTTCGTGAAGACGAGCGTGTTCTCGTGGTCGTCGATGAGTCCAGCGAGCTCGTCGTAGAAGCGGTCGCTCACCACCCCCGGCGGCGTGTCGATGAGATCGTCCGTCGGACAGGCGAGCTCCACGTCGAACTCGCGGACGAACCGCGCGTCGACGACGTCGAACTCGCGCGGCTCGCCGTCCTCGTAGCCGACGAGGAACTCACCGACGGCGTCGAGCGGCTCGACCGTCGCCGAACAGCCGATCCGGGTCGGCGAGCCGGCACACATCGCCTCTAACCGTTCGAGCGACACCGACAGATGTGTGCCGCGTTTGTTCTCGGCCAGCGTCGTGTTCAGGATGTGCGGCGTCTCGTCCAGCATCTTCTGGCGCGCGGCGTCGGAGGTGTCGCCGTGGCGGATCGCCTGCCGCACGTCGATGTCCTCGGGACACCGGTCGGAGATGCCGTCGAGCGGCTCGGCCAGATTCCGGTGAATGTCGTTCGCGAGGGACTTCAGCGGCGAGACGTACAGACAGTAGACGGCGTTGTCCAGCTCGTCGGTCCGGGCGCGCCCCACGAGATCGTCGATGATGGCGGTGAACGAGGCGAGCGTCTTCCCCGAACCGGTCGGCGCACAGACGAGCGTGTTCTCTCCCTCGTCGATGTGCGGGATCGCCCCCTTCTGTGGCGGGGGGAAGAACCCGCCGTTTTCCGGGACGAACTCGCCGAACTGATCGAGCCACCACTCCTGTGTCTCGGGTTCGAGCCGGTCGAGCACGTCACCGTCGTCGATGTCGACGCGCTCGGGATCGAACTCGATGTCGTCCCGCGTGGCGAGCCGCTCGCGCGCACTCATACCTACCAGTAGGAGCGCCAGCCCCCAAGGCCGTTGTGCCTCCCGAAGGCCAACGCAAAAGTCGCTACCGGCACAGGATCGGCTATGCGCGTCACGTTTCTCGGCACTGGTAGCGCGATGCCCACCGGGGAGCGGAACCAGACCGGTCTCCTGCTCGAAGCCGACGACGACCGACTGCTCGTGGACTGTGGAAGCGGCGTGCTCGGCGCGCTCGCCGACACGCGTGCCGGCTACGAGTCCGTCGATACCGTCCTGCTGACGCACCATCATCTCGACCACGTCTCCGATCTGCTTCCCCTTCTCAAGGCTCGCTGGCTCGTCGGCGAGGAGCAGCTCACCGTCGTCGGTCCCGCCGGCACGGAATCACTCCTCGACGGACTGCTCGACGTGCACGAGTATCTCCGCGGTCGCGTCGATCTCACGGTGGACGAAATCGACACCGAGCCGTGCACCGTCGCCGGATTCGACGTGCGGGCGGTCGAGACGGTCCACTCGATGGACTGTCTCGCCTACCGGTTCGCCCACGAGACGACCGACGCCGAGTTCTGCTTTTCGGGTGACTCCGAGGCGACCGAGCCGGTCGCTACGCTCGCTGACGGCGCGAGCGTGGTGGCCCACGACTGCTCGTTTCCCGACAGTATCGACGTGTCGAACCACCCGACGCCGACGGCGCTCGGTGAGCTGTTCGCCGGGCGGGACGTCGAGGAGCTGTATCTGACACACCTGTATCCGCACACTGACGGGAACCACCGCGAGATAACCGACGCCGTCCGCGCGAACTTCGACGGGACGGTCCGGACGGCTCGCGACGGACTGACGGTCGAAGTTTAATTACGATACCGAGCCAGCCACGCCGTGCGCTGACCGACGTGCGCCGGGAGACGAGGGCGTGGCACGAGCAATCCCGGCGTCGCGACCGCTCGTCTGTTCGCTATTTCACTCCAGCCGATACCGCAACAGCGCTGCGACTCCTCCGAGGTTCTGGAGCTGACGACCGGGGTCGAACTCGCTCGAAAACACCGTCACCTCACCACCTTTCTGTTCGACGCTTCGGATGAGCTCGTTCGCGTCCGCGTCCCACTCTCCCTCGTCCGCGCGCTCCTTCCGGAGCCGGCTATCGAGGATGAGTAGCTCCTCGACTGCACCGAACTCCGCGGCCTGCATCGTCTCCTCGATACCGTATGTGGCTTTCGCCCCCTCACCGATACGTTGGGTGAGTTCGTCGATGCGGTCTGCTTCCTCGGCGATACGCGTCTCGGCCTGTACCTCCTCGACAGCACCGCGCTTGAGGACCTCGTGGACACCACGCCCACCTGCTGCCGAGGTGTCGACCGTCGTGATACGGTCAGTGAGCGACGGGTGCTCCTCCTCGAAGTAATCGAGCGCGTCCTGTTTCGTGAACCCCGGCCCGGCGAGGATGATCGCCTCGGCGTCCGTTCGCGTGAGCACGGTCCCGAGCTCGTCGAACAGCTCGTCGCGAGGGCGGGCGTACTCGCCTTTTCCGGTCGGCTTGGTGATACTCGCGCGCTCCTCGACGCCGTACTGCTCGACGGTGTGGACGTACGCCTCCCCCTCCTCGACGGTCGCGATGGCGACCTCCGGGTTCTCGGTCGCCTCGACGGCTTCCTTGAGCCGTTCGAGCTGGTCGGTCTGCCACCGTTTCTCGATCTCCAGCTCGGTGCGTTCCTCGACGTTGAGCGTGTGGTGGAAGCCGAGCTGGTCCTCTCGCGAGCAGTCGGCGATCTCGCCGCCGACGCGGAGGCGATTCGCGAACTTCGCGAACTCGACGTCCTCGGTCGTGAGCTCGACCCACATGTGCTCGCGCTCCCCGCCGGAGTCACGGAGCTGGTCGTCGTTGCGCTGGATACGCCGCGTCGTATCACCGCCGACCCGGTCGCCCGGCTCGATGACGTAGGTGAGATGCCACAGATCATCGAGGCTCTCGGGGACGACCGTGATTCGCTCGCGGTCGGCCTCGCGCTGTTGCCGGTCGGCAATTCGCATACGCCGACTCGTAGAGCCGGGGGGAAAGACCCTAGTATCCTACTCGACGAGACGCGAGCCGCCCGGCGGACAGAACTCCTGAACCCGATCCGGTGACGCCACCTTCCGCAGGAACGACTCGTCGGCAAACCGGCGCTTGAACTCACGGTAGAGCAGCTTCGCGATGTCGTTCTGGGCGTACTGGCCGGGTTCGAGTTCGATGTACGTCTCTACCTCGTCTTCGATAGCGCGCTTCGGGCCACCGAGCACGCGCGTCTCCGGCTCGCACTGAATGCCGACCGCACAGTCGATCCCCGTCGATTCGAAGTACGTCCGGTCGCCGCGGATCGTGAACCCGCCCTTTTCGAGGTACTCGCCGGATTCGGGCGTCTTCGATACCTGACTCGGCTCGACCATGTACACGTCACCGTCGAACTTCCCGTCTTTCCAGACCGACGAGTGCGTGACCGCAAAGCGGGCGGCTTCCTCCTTCGAGGAGTCCGGGAGATCGATGTCCCTCGACGGCTCAGACGGCCCCGTCGCCTTCAGCACCGTGACGGGTCCGCCGTGTGCCTGTGCGTGGAAGAAGCGGTCCCCGGACTCCATATACTTCTTGACGATCTCCTCGTTCTGGTCGGCGTTTCGGCCGCCGATGACGAGGAACCCGTCGCTGGTGTGGAACCACCGGAACCGCTCGTACCACTGCTCGTCGTAGCGAATCGGGATGTTCTGCTCGTCGAGCCAGTCGGTGTCGCTCGACTCGTCCGGCTCGGGATCGGGCTCGCTGTCGCCGGCCTCCCAGTCCTCACGTCGCTGTTTGGCGTCTGCGAGATCCTCGCGCGTGTCCTCAATCGCCGCGAGTGCGCCCTTCTTCTTCCCCTCGACGCGTTTGGCCTCCTGATAGAGGCGGTCGGCGTTCTTCTCGACGCCGTCTTCGGGCACGAGATCGATCCGTGTCTCGTCGAGTTCGACCGTCACTTCGCCCGTCTCGGGCGTGACGCTGACGACGCGTTCAGCCCGTTCGTTGCCGGTCTCGGCGGCCTCACGAAAGGTCGCTTCGAGCTCCTCCCACGGGACGCCGGATTCTCGCGCCTCCCGAACGGTCGTCAGGATCTCGTCCACGAGATCGTAGTTGCTGTACAGCAGCTCCGCGCGTTCGCGCACCTCAGCGGCCTCCTGTTCGAACCCCTCGATCGCGCCCTGTTGTTGATCGATGATGCGCTCAAACTTCGCTATTTCCTCCTCGAAGTCGGGACGGGAGCTTCCGGGCGTCGGCTCCTCACGGTCGAGTTCGTAGAAGTAGTCGTCTAGCGCACCGGTGAACCGGTCGTAGCTGTCACAGTCCATCCCCTCGTGTTCGGCCATTGGGAGCGGCGTCACGTCGACCGGACGGGTGCGATCGCCGTCCTCGCTCTCCCAGTAGACACGGGAGTCGAACGCGCCGTCCTGTATCGATTCGCGCAGCCGTTCGAGCGCGGCGAACAGCTCCGCGAACAGCGCCTCGTCGGCGTCGTCGATGTCAAGCTCCTTCTCGATACCGGCGCGTGAACAGAGCTCCTCCGCCCACAGCCCACCGAGGTTGTGCTGGGTGGCGAGCGTCCGAACGATATCCGTATCGGAGTCGCGCATCTTGGTGTCGAACGCCGCCCGGGAGCAGGTCATGGGATTGAATCGTGAGGACGGGAAGCCGTAGACGGATCCGGGCGCGACCGTCCGGGATTTGAGTCGCACCGTGTCGAGACAGTCGATGACCTCTCTGTCTTTGTTCATGACGACGACGTTCCCGTCGCCGAACAGCTCCGCGACGACGAGCGTGTCGGTATCTTCGCGCGCGAACTCGAAGACGAGAATCCGGTCGAACTCGTACTGACGCACGTCGACGAGATCGGCTCCCGACAGCCGATTCCGGAGCATCATCGCGAAGTTCGGCGGTCGTCCCGGAGCGTCGGGGACGCGGTCGGGATCGGCCATGTGGGCGCGCTTCGGGTCACCGGTCTCGACGATGAGTTCGAGCCGACCGCGGTCGAAGTCCCGCAGCTTCAGTCGGAGCATATCGTCGTCGTAGAGATACGCTTTGTCGAGCTTCGCCCCCTCGTAGTCGCGAAGCTCCGTCACGAGCGCACGGAGATCCACGCTCGACATCGCTCGCTTCTGGTCCATATCCCCCATTCCGGGGTCGGGAGGAAACCGTTGTCGGCTTCCGTCCACACAGTTTTGCCGGCTCGGCGTGACGGGCCGGTATGATCACGGAACCAGCCGACGGCGTCTACGATATCACCTGCATCGAGACCGACGGCCCGCCGGGTCGCATCCGCGCGTATCTCACCGAGGACGGCACGATCGTCGATACCGGGCTGCCGGAGTCGACGGACGCACTGCTCTCGGGGATCGAGGAGACGGGGATCGACCCCGAGCGCGTCGTCATCACGCATCTACACCCCGATCACATCGGCGGCATCGAGGCGGTGCTCGACCACTACGACGCGGAGCTGTTGCTTCCCACCGGGGCCGATGCCGACGAGACACCGCCCGCAGACCGGTTCTACGGCGACGGGGACACCGTCGGCCCGTTCGAAGCGGTCCATATGCCCGGTCACATCGGTCACCAGCACGCGCTCGTCGCGACCGAGGACGACTACGCCGTGCTCGCGGACGCGCTGTCGGGCGCCGATCAGCGCGGCCTCTCGGGCGGCTTCCATCTCCCACCGGGGAAGTTCACCGAGAGTCTGAGTCAGGCCGAGCAGTCGCTCGACGCGCTGCTCGACTACGAGTTCGACGT
Organism: Halobacteriales archaeon QH_7_65_31; assembly: GCA_003021785.1. GTDB lineage: Archaea > Halobacteriota > Halobacteria > Halobacteriales > Haloarculaceae > Halosegnis. The sequence goes on from PXQU01000016.1 coordinate 328,574, forward strand.
CGGTCTCGTCTTCCACGGTGCGAGCGTGCTCGCGGACGCGTCGGCGAAGATCGAGCGGTACGCGCTCGCCGGGGCGTAGTCGCCGGTGCTCGCGATCGTGATTCGGACTGCGCCGTCAGGTCTCTCCGTCAGCAGCCGGCGACAGCGACGTACAGCGTCCCGTCGACGACACTGGCCTCGACACCGACGCGCTCGGCTGCACCGGCGAGTCGCGGCTCGTTATCGACAGCTCTGCCGGCGATACGCATACCGAGATCATCGTTCGTGCTAGCGTCCGGTACTCGGTAGCCGGCGAGTATCGGCTCGCTACAGTCGTACCCAGCGTCTGTGAACGCCGCGCCCGTACTTCGGGGCTGACCGTCGCCGCTCGCTCGTTCGGTTCGCGTCGCCGCGATCCCGGCGAGATCGGAATCCTTGATCAGGGGGTCAAGCCCCGCTGCTGTTCGCTGGTCGTTCAGTTCGGTGAGCACCGTCGATTCGACGACGGCTGGGTCGGGTGGCGTCGGCCTACCGACATCTGCTGCCGGGCCGATCCCGACGACGCCGAGCAGGAAGATCACGACGATGAGACCGACGAGCGTCCCCCCGAACGCCTGCGAGCGCGAGAAGCCGAGCGTCCACCACGGCCCGTCGTCCTCGCCCGCTCCGTCGAGGTCGCTGACGTGTTGATCGACGTCGAAGTCGCTCGCGTCGACCCGGCGCTGCTCTAACGCGTCGTGACCACACCGGTCACACGGCGGCGTGTTGCGCGGATGCTCGTTGCCACACTCCACGCACCGCCACTCCAGATAGCTCCCCTCGCCGCGACGCTGTGGCTCGCCGAGCGGCTCGAAGCCGGTGAAGCCGCAGTCCGGACAGGTGTCGGTGTGCTCGGTCACGTGTGTCCCGCACGTCGTGCAGCGTTTCGTCACCTTGACGACCGTCCGCTCGAACGACGACGATCCACACGCACAGGTTCCGCCGCGCGAGTCGCTGGGGCGGCCACACTCCGTACAGTACCACTCCATACGCACTGTTCGTCCGCGCCGGTATCAACGCACCGACACCAGTCAGTGGAGTCGCTCGGCGTACGCCTCGTCCCAGCGGTCCGCCTCCGGCGTATCACCGTCGAGTTCGATGCGCCAGCCGTCAAGCGTCTCGGGATCGCGCAGCGTCGCCGTGAGCGTCTCCCGAACGTCCCGCACGTCGACGCCGTAGAAGTCATCCGGCACGTCCTGTAGGTACTCAAGCGCCGTTTCGAACAGCGAGCACATTCCGTCGTCGTCCTCGAAATCGACGTGTTTGTACACGCCGGCGGCGACCTGCACCATCCCGTGGAGGAACTTCGATTCGGTCGAGCCGCGTCCGTAGTTGTACCACTTGTCCGTAAAAGTTGATTGCACAGGTGTAAATAAATCCTAAAATATACGATAAGCGGACATGATAGTGAATCCGAGGAGTGCCACCACTATGGCGAAATCAATGCGTGAGCGATACGAAACCGGCCGTGAGCGAATCAAGAACGACCCGGACGTGAGCGACACAGAGGAGAAGCTAATCCTCGAATTTTTGCACGCCAACGACTCTCGCCGGGATACCCACCAGATGCCGGACGGCAAGGTCAAGAGTGACGGGACGCTTGCACGCTACGCCCGCGGCGTTGGCCGGGTAGCGAGGGATTTAGAACCGGACCTCACCGAGGCTACGACCTACGACATTAATTCGCTCATGGATGACTACCTCAATGGCAACGTGGAGGGTATCAAAGACGAGGGCTTGGCGAATAGCTCCGTGCGGAACTTTCAGGGGCCAATGCGTCGGTTCTACCTCTATCACGACGATTTGGGAGTTGACCGTGAGGAGATTCACTTTGCGGATCAAGACGAGTCTCCGGTTGACGAACGAGATATGTTCTCCAAGGAGGACGTGCAAGCACTCCGCGAGGAGGCCAAACGGCGCGGCTCTCGGGACGCCTGCCTCGTGGACTTGCTCCTCTACACCGGCCAGCGCCGAAGTGCGATTCTCAACCTCCGGCTCAAAGACGTAAAACCCGAGGAGGACATTTTTCACCTCAACGAGGACGACGGAGACCTCAAGGGAGCGAATGGAAAACGCCCGCTCTTAGGAGCCAACGAGGCCGTTCGGGATTGGAAACGCCAACACCCGACGCAAGATTCTGCGGACTACCTCATTACCCACAAGCACGACCAGAGCAACCGTGACGGCGTGCGACCGGGAGACAAGTTATCTCCGAGCACGGTGTACCGCCAACTCAAGCGGATCGGTAAGGCGGCCGGCGTGGACAAGCCGGTGAATGCTCACAACTTCCGGCACTACTTCGTAACGGTGTGCAAGCGAGACTACGGCATGGACAACGACACGATAAAGCACCTCATCGGACACGAGCCAGGTAGTAAGGTCATGGAGCGGACCTATGCTCACCTCACCGACGAGGACCACATTGAGGCCGCAGAGGTAGCCCAAGGACTCCGTGACCCCGACGAGGAAAGCCCGCTCACTCCTCCAGTGTGTGACCGTTGCGGAGAGCCGTTAGAGAGCGATTGGAAATCGTGTCCGTATTGCGGGTTTGTGTACGCGCCGGACGCGCAAGAGGCTCAAGAGCAAGTTAATGATGACGTGAACAAAGAGTATCGACAATCCGGCCCCGAAAATACCGAGACGCACGAGACCGTGGACGCGATCGAGCGGGCGCTTGATGACCCCGAGGTGAAACAAGCACTTCTTGAACGGTTGTCCGAGGAGTAGGTGGTCTCGCGGTTGTCATAGCACTCCTCTCTTTGTTGACCGCTCGTTAGATTTGCGAGACTCCGCGCTAAGTTAGTGCACGCTTCTCGGAGCAAGGTTCGGGGCCGGTAATTGAGACGCCCGGCCCTCGGAGGGTCACGCCCGGAAACTCATGCGTCTCGCCGGCAAGGGGTCCGGGTTCACCTACGGTAAGCACCACGGCAAGGAGCAACTCCGCGTGGACCTCATGGACGTAACGGACCCCGACGTGCAGGACGCGCTCACCGAGAGCGAGACCGCGGACAGGGACGACGAGACCGACATCGAGGATCCGGCCACCGAGACAGAGAGCTATCCGAGGTGCGAGCACCTACTCGTCACGCCGGTCCAAGAGTAGGGTTATCCGACGCGGTTACGTGAGTGGGGAGAAAAGGTAGCCACATGAACGAGCACACCCGAGACGACTCCGTAGGTCCGCCGACCTCCGGCACTCCGACCGGGTGGGACGCCGGCCGTGGACCGTCAAACGGGTGGGAGCACGGGACGCTCCGCCGAGCTGTGATTCACGGCGTGCGGCTCTACAACGCCGGGGAGTTTCACGAGGCGCACGATTGTTTTGAATCGGAGTGGTATAATTACGGGAACGGAACCACGGAGAGCGCGTTTCTCCACGGAATGGTGCAAGCGGCGGCAGGAGCGTACAAGCAGTTTGACTTTGAGGATAGTGACGGTATGCGTTCCCTGTTTGAAACCGCTCTCCAATACCTCCACGACGTGCCTCGGGACTACTACGGCGTGAACCTACTCGACGTACGGACCACGCTCACCAACGCGCTCAATGATCCGACGGTGCTCCACGGGTGGGAGATTGAGCTTGACGGAGAGCACCCGGTGGCGCGAGGGGTGGACCGTGAGTATGCCGAGGCGCTTGAGTGACCGTTAGATCTATATACACGTCTGAAACCGATCTCGAAACAGTCGTGGGACTCGTGGTACTGCGCGGTATTGAACAGCCGAATCCCGTGGACCGTCGCTCGCCGGAGCGTGTCGTGTTCCCACCGACCCGTCTCGGGGAGAAACCCGTCGGCTGTCCGCGTGTCGGCGGCGGCACGTCCGGGTCAGTGGTGTGCTCGTCCACGTTCGTGACTCGACGGCAACTGTGGTAACTCCGTCGGCGGTCGCAATCGTTTTTGCAGGTCGTGACCGACTCGGGGATGCGTGCGGGGGTAGCAAAGCCTGGAAAACGCGGCGGACTCAAGTTCCGCTCCTGTAGAGGTCCGGGGGTTCAAATCCCCTCCCCCGCACTGGCGACAGTGCTGGAAGACGACTCTCGGAGTGGTCTTCCCCCGCATCATCTGACTCCTTTCGAGACGCGTCGCTGGAAAGCGCGGCGGACGCAAGTTCCGCTCCTGTAGAGTCCTCGTGAGCGAAGCGAACGAGGGCACGTGAGACGGCACGTCTCACGGAGGTCCGGGGGTTCAAATCCCCTCCCCCGCACTGGCGACAGTGCTGGAAGACGACTCTCAGAGTGGTCTTCCCCCGCATCATTCTCGCTGCGTACCGACATAGGCGTTCAGCTCGACAACCACGTTATCGACGACTGCCCCGGAAAGGGTCGCGACGCGTCTGTCGATCTGGGATTCTTTCAGCGTGAGTGGATTCCACGGCGAGACGTACGACCGGCGGGGAAGCGATCCCTCCTCAAACGAATCCGCTTCTAAGGGAATCGCATCCTCTCGGTGGGTCGTCGTCACGACGGCGGCGATGTACTCTCGTCCGTGAAACGGGTGGCGGTCGTCCGAGAGGAGAACGTACGGACGTTTGCTCCCAGCACCGAACGGATCGTGAGCGACCACAACACCGCCTAGCGGATACGGCATCCGGTGTTACTCCTCGTCCTCACTGCGGTCGTCGAGGCTCTCCGTCCAGTTCGGGTTCCGTGCGTACCAGTCGTCGCTGTGCGTCTCGTGTGCGGTCTGGAGACCGAGGATCGCCGCGCTGGCTGCAGCGAGTCGGTCATCGTCGGCTGCTGCCCAGTAGTCTCCTTTGTGGCGAACGAGCCCGCCGCGTTCGAGCCTAGCCAGCGTCGGATTAATACTTCCGCGGGGAACGTCTGTCTGTTCGTGTAGCTCCGCGGGCGTGAACCCGACGCCTCGGTGCTTGATGAGGAACGATAACAGCGTACGGGCGTTCGTCTCCTCGGTAAGCTCAACTCGTCCGTGGTCGGGGCTATACTCCTCGAAGTCTACGGGCATTGTACGTCAGTTATACGCGAATCGTATTAGTAGTTCGGAGCGCATCGACACGCGAGGAATTCACGATCGCCGAGTGTGAGAAACCGCTCGTCGCTTCGATACCGATTACAGCTCCCGAGCGATATCGGAGAGCTTGCCGACCCGGTCGGCGTTCGAGCTGATCTCGTCGGCGTTGAGATACGTCGATAGCTCCGTCGCACGGACGTGTTCACGCAGGGTCTCGACGGCGCGTTCGCTCACCTCGACGGCGCGGAGATACTCGGCGGTCCGGTAGCAGTCCTGAGCGGTCGCCTCGCGTCCGCCGTCAGCGCCGCTCAGCCCCCACGCCGCGTCCCGAGCGTCCTGTCCTTCCGGGACCGATGCACCTCCGGCGAGGACGAGCGCCTTCGCCACCGTGAACGGAACGAGGTCGGCGTTGCCGTAGTCGAGATCGTCGACGAGGAGCGATTCGCCCCGATCGGAGAGCGTGAGATCGCGGCGCGTCCCGCCGACAGACGCGTTCAGCTTCAGCTCGCCGCGGTCGGTGACGAGTCGAGGTGGCTTGGCCATACCGGTAGTACGGCCACAGCGGTGAGTAGATTACGTCTCGACACGTTCGACGGCGACGACCTCACCGACGGGCTGCCAGCCGTCGTCGCTCTCGCGGGCGGCCACGACCGGATCGTCGTCGCCGTCGGAGACGAACCGATAGCGCGTGTCGTCGTGTGTCCCCTCGGCCTGGAACGCCGTCTGGAAGAGCTTGGTCGATTCGATCTCGATCTCGATCGCGGTCCCGTCGGCGAAGGTGAGTGCCATCGGCTGCGGCGAGATGTTGTGGACACGTTTCGCGAGCGTGTGCATACCGGGGGTTCGTGTCGACGTACAAATCGATGACCCTTTGCGCGCCGCTGTCCGCCGGTAAACATGGACGATACTGAGCGGCGTGCTGACCTCGCCGAGCGAGCGGCACGTGCAGGCGGTGCAGTCGCAGAGGGGTTCTTTCGCCGGGACGTGGCCGTCGAGACGAAAGCGAACAAGACGGACGTGGTGACGCGCGCCGACCGCGACGCACAGCGGCAGATCGTTGCGACTATCTCGACGGAGTATCCAGAAGACGCCATCGTCGCCGAGGAGGAGGACGAACTCAAATCGGTCCCGGAGTCGGGTGCGGCGTGGATTATCGACCCCATCGACGGGACGAGCAACTTCGTTCGTGACATCCCGCTGTGGACGACGAGCGTAGCTGTCGTCGAGGACGGCGCTCCCGTCGCCGCGACGAACGTGCTCCCCGTGCTCGGTGACGTGTACACCAGCGACGGCGACGGCGCACGCCTAAACGGCGAGCCGATCACCGTGAGCGACCGCACCGATCCGGAGGCGATGGCCGTCTCGCCGACGGTGTGGTGGTCCCACGAGCGCCGAGACGAGTACGCCGCCGCCTGCCGCGAGACCGTCGAGCGGTTCGGTGACTGCCGGCGGTACGGGAGCGCGCAGGCGGCGCTCTCGATGGTGGCCGCCGGCGGACTCGACGGCGCGTTCACCAACACGACGACGAACCCGTGGGACACCGTCGCCGGCGTGCTCCTCGTCGAGCAGGCCGGGGGAACCGTGACGGACGTGGCAGGCGATCCGTGGCGACACGACGCACAGGGGCTCGTCGCCTCGAACGGCCACGCACACGAGGAGCTGCTCGAAGCCGTACAGGCCGTCGAGACCGTCCGAACCGACTAATCGGAATCCTGAAACCGTCCCGCCACCCGTCGCCGGTATGGAGACACCCGGCTCGTGGTCGCGCTCGCGGGCGTGGCTGGCGACGTTCGCGGCCGCCGTCGTCGCGTTGACGCTCGGTGTGGTGATCGCGCCCGAACTCGTCTGGGACCGCTTCCTCTGGCACTACTTCTGGGGACCGGTGTACGCTGACGCCAACAACGCCGTCTGTGTCATCATGAACGGCGGGACGGCCGAGCTGTCCTACTCGCTGAGCGCCTGTCAGAACGCGGCTGGTATCGTCGCTGAGCCGGGCTACACCGTCGTCAGCGAGGCAGGCTACGCCGTCACGCTCGTCTTCTTCCTCGTCGGGGTGCTCACCCTGCTCGATCGGCTCGACATCGGCGACACGAGAGAGCTGTTCTTCGCGCTCGTCCCGTTCATGTTCTTCGGCGGCGCGCTCCGCGTCGTCGAGGACGCGAACGACGCGATCCTCGAAACAGCCGATCCGCTGCTCGCGTACCCGTGGAACACGCTCATCATCTCCCCGATCATCTACTTCACCGTCTTCGCCGTGACGCTGCTCGCCGTCGTCGCGAGCGTCGTCGCACAGCGTCGCGACTACGTCGAGAGCTACGGTCGCCCGCTGTTTGTGACGGGCTGGCTCCTCGTCGCGCTCTGTGTCGGTTCCCTGCTCTACGTCGTTCCGACACAGCTCACCGGCACTGTTACCGGGGCCGGTATCTACCCGCAGGTGACCGGTGTCACCGTCGCACTGGCGGCTGTCCTCGCCGCCGTGATCTACCGACTGGCACAGCGGTACGCGCCACGGATCAACGCCGGGACCGGAGCCGTCGGTCTGGTCGTCCTCTTCGGGCACGGTATTGACGGGGTAGCGAACGTCATCGCCGCCGACTGGACGGGCGCGCTCGGCGTCGTCGACAGCGCCGGCAACGCCCTCAGCTACGGCGCGAAACACCCGTTCAACGAGGTCATCGTCGGCGTCGTCGACGCGATACAGCCGGCGGGCCTCGACTCCGTGATCGGACTCTCGTGGGGCTTTCTCGTCGTGAAGCTCGTCGCCGCGACCGCCGTCGTCTGGGTGTTCGACGACGCCATCTTCGAGGACGAGCCTCGGTACGCGGTGCTCTTGCTCGTCGCCATCCTCGCTGTCGGTCTCGGGCCGGGGACGCGTGATATGCTCCGCGTCACTTTCGGCATCTAGGGGTACGGGTGGTGGTCGCGGTCGAGCCGCGGCTCGAATCCCAGCTCCTCGGGGACGTCTTCTGCTCGGTCACCGAAGTACGGCTCGTCGGTGAACAGCGGCTGTGCGGTCGGGACGAGCACGCGAACCGCCTCGAACCCCTGTCGCTCCAGATCTCGCGGGGTGAGCCGCGCGCCGTACGGATCGAGTCCCGCGTCGGTCACCCTCGCGACGAGTGCTTCGAGTTCATCGGCTCCCGTGGGCGGTTCGTCCGGTCCGACGGAGTCAGCGGGAATCGTCGTCTCCGGAGCGACGAACTCGCGGGCCGTCGGCGGAAGCTCCGCGTACGAGCCGATCGCCCCCGACTGGTCGGTCGCCGCCGACTTCCCCATGCCGCGGAGTTCGAGCCAGTTCTGGAGCGCCTCCTCCAGCGCGTCGGCAGCGGCGACGTTCGGATCGAGACCGGCACTCATCCCGGCAGCGAACCGCGGCCACTCCCCCGACTCCCGGTGGAGACACGCGACGACGACCGGTACATCCACGTCCTGCGTGACGAGCAGCGCCGTCGCGGACAGCGACTCCGCGCTCGCTCGCCTCTCGATCTCGCGGTAACGCTCGCTCCCGACGGCGAGACCGAGCGGCTCGAACGTCGAGTACCACGCGATCATCGCGGCGTCCCGCTCGATCACCTCGTACAGCCCCGAACACAGCGCTTCGACGCCGCCGTTGCCGACGCCGAGACCGGTCGTGATCGACGGTCGGTAATGCGTCTCCGGCGGCGGGAACTGGACGAACTCGGCGGGGAGCCGGACGCGCGCGCCGGTGTCGAGATGTTCGCCCGGATACCAGCGAATCGAACGCTCGGGGTCCGGGCCACCGAACGCGGGCGAGCAGACGAACGCCGACGGAACGACACCGTCCGGTAGCTCGCTCGGCGGCGAGCGGTCGAACTCGGCCTCGCGGTAGACGCCGGCAGCGTAGCGCTCTAACCCCTCGCCGATCGCTTTCATATACGCGCGGTTCCAGTCAGTCGCGACGCCGGCGGCCTGTCGTCCTGCCTGCGCGTCGGAGAATCCGGTCGTGTCGGCCAGCGTCGCGAGATAGTACGGCGCGGGGAACGACTCCGCCTCGCCGACCTCGGGGACGAGTCCGATCCGGGAGTCGACCGCCTGCTCGGCGGCCGCGAGTGCACCGTCGAGATCACGCGGCGCGTGCTCGCGGTCGAGACCGTACTCACGAGCGCTGGCACATACACACCCCGGAACCGGAAGAAGACGACGGGTCGTGTACGGAAGCTCGATGACCCCACCGAGTGCAGCCGACTCCCCACCGTCTGCGAGTCGGGCGACCGCACGACCGGCGATCGTCCCGGCGAGGCGGGCGTCCGCGTCACTCGTCTGTGTGCGACCGGTCTCGCCGCCGTTGGCCGCGACGCGTGCGCGGAGACAGTCGAAACAGCCCTCGCCGGGCGCGAAGCCGGAGACGGCCGCGTCGACGTCGTCGAGCGCGTATCCCCCGACGCCACCGAGTTCGACCGCCAGCCACGGCGTTCCGGTCTCGCGGGCGGTGTCGCCGACGGTCTCGAACCCCGCCGCCCCGACCGGCCCGACCGCGACGGCCAGATCGACGGAGCCGAGCGCCCGCGGGTCGATCTCCGTCACCGACGAGACGGTATCGGCGAGGGTCTGTCGAACGGCGGTGGCGGCGTGGCCGCTGCCGACGAGTCCTACGTGCATGTCCGGAGTGGAATCGCCCGAGAGAAAAAGCCGACCCTTCGGTCGTTACTTCGCGAGGACGGACTGCGCGACCGAGACCAGCTCGCCGGCAGAGACGTCAGTGAGTCGGTCGTCACCGAGCTGTAGTCGGAGCCGCGGGCGTCCCACGTCGATCGGGACCTTCTCCGTGTCGATGAGGCCGCGGTCTTCGAGATTCGTCTTCGTGCGCGAGAACGTCGCCTTCGAGGCGACACCAGTGTCCTCACCCCACTTCGAGATATCGTACAGCAGCTCCTCGTTCTTAGCGGCCACGAGCAGCGCGATGGTCACCTCGCTCAGATCGCTGTCGTCGCCGCGGGCGGTGTCCATCGCGTCGAGTGCCGCCTCGAAGTCCGTCGCGGTCTGCTCGCCGAGACTCTCCGTGAGCGTCTCGTTGACGTGCGTCGTTCCCGGCGTCCGGAGATCGAACGGCTCGGCGCTCTCGAACGCCGTCGTGTGCTGTTCGTACGCCTCCGCGACGAACGACTCGTCGGTCGTCGTGAGTCCGGCCACGCTGGACCCCCCGGCTACCAGCGCGGTGACGAACCCGTCGGCCACGAGCACGGTGTTGAGCGGCTCGTCGTAGACGCGCAACGAGAGCCGGTCGTCGTCCTCGTAATCCGCGGCGCGGCTCGCGAGCTTGAAATCCCGCGAAAGCTCCTTCAGCTCCGACTCCGTGGCCAGTACCTTCACGCTCGCTGTCGTCGTGTCGAGCACGTCGAGTAGGGCTTCGAGCGTCTCGACCGTGGGATCGACGAGAAGCATCTCCCCGCCGCTCTCGGCGAGAATCTCACCGAGCACGTCCTCGATGCGTTCGCCGAATACGTTGGTATTAATACTCATTACAAATAGATAAGCGATCGAGTAATATAAAGCTGTGGTCTCTCGAACGTTGCGTGGCGATACAGCCGCCGGTCACAGCCCCTGTGAGCGGAGATCGGCGGCCAGCTCCCCGGACCAGCGGAAGGAGCCATCGAACTCGACCGGGATCCCCCGGCCTTCGAGCACGGAGCGCAGTCGAGCGCGATCGACGACCGTCGTCTGCCACGCGCCCCGCCGACGGTGACGACCGGTGAACGGATCGCGGTACGTGCCGCCGCTCTCCGGGGCCACCTCGTACCGGATCGCGAACTCGTCGCCTCGCGGCTCGACGACGAGCAGCGGGGCGTCGCCGACGCTGGGCGTGATCCGGACGGTCGCGTCACCGACCGCGGCGTAGTCGCGACCCATCGGGACGCGTCGCCGTGCCAGCGCCAGCGCGCGACGAACGCTGTAGCCGGCCGCGAGCAGCGTTCCGAACGCCTGACCGACGGTCGCCGCCTGCTCGTTCAGCACGGCGTCGAGCGTCACTGCACCGGCGACGCTCCCCTTCTCGACGAGCGTCTCCCCCTCGCGGTAGGAGCCACAGGCGTTCAGAAAGAACGCGCGTGCCCCCGACCGCGAGAGCGAGCTGGCCGAGAGATGGCCGTCGGGACACCGAAGCCCCGCTTCTTCGCAGTGCCCGACGTAGTGGACGTACGTCTGCGGGCGCTCGAACACGCGTGCGAGCTCGCCGGTCGTCAGCGACTCGTGGATCTCGATCTCGGTGCTGACCGCGTTCGTCCGGTTGCGATACGTCTCCGCCAGCGCCAGCTCCTCGTCCATCTCCGGATCGTTCGAGACGATCGTCAGCCGCAGTGTCTCCGCGTCGTCTGTTCGCTCGGTGGCGTTGTCGTACGCCGCCGGCGTGGTCTTGAACGCATCGACGACGGCCCCGTCGGCCAGCCAGCCGTGGGACACACCGACCCCCAGCTCCGGCGCGAGCGGCGTCACGGAGACGACGCCGCGGAAGAAATCCTCCAGTGCGGATTCGAGTAGCTCCTGTGGCGATACCGCGGTCGCCTCGGCCGGATAGACGAGCGATAGCTGATCGAGCAGGGCAGGGAGAATCCGCGCCCGCTCGATGGTCGGCTCCACGTACGTCGATCGATGCCACGTCGTCGCGGCGGGCTGGTCGGCATCGAGGAAGGTCGCGTACCGGACCGACGGCTCGACCGCGGTGACGTGGTCGGGGGTAAGCTCCAGCGCCGCGAGCGGTGCGTCGTCGAGCCGCTCCCCCTCGACCCGCCGTGCGGCGCTGTCCAGCGCGACGAGTCGCTGCAGCGTCGCGGCCGTCTCGCTCGCGAACGCCGGCAGCGGGGTGAACGGCAACGAGAACTCCAGTGCCGGTATCTCGATCCGAGGGCGTGACGCGCCGACGGTGAGGGACGCCCCCAGATAGTACGCCAACGGCGCTGCGACGAGGACCGACTCCAGTTCGTCGGGAACGGTGAACTGGATCGGTCTGGTGTCATCGTCGTCCCGCGTTGCCGACGCGTCGAACTCGATTCGAGGCACTGCGGGACGGAGTGCGGGAAACGACCGCTCCGGTCCGTCCGGGAGCCGGTCGCCGGCGGCCGTGACGGCTGCCGCGATTCCGGCCGGCGACGGCGGAACGGTGAGCGGCTCCGGTCGATGGACCCGCTCGGAGACGCCGATAGAGACGGGGCTCGGAGTCTGAAACGAGACGGTCGCTCCGTCGCCGTCGGTCGTCACAGCGCCCGCGGAGCTGAATCGGAGCGTCAGCGTCGGCGAGGTCGTCGTGGTGAGCGTCTGCGTGTCCGACGGCTCTGGATCGGCTGCGACCGGCGCATTGACGCTGAGCCGCCGACAGCGACCGGTCGCGCCGGTGCTGACGGTGGCCGGAAGCTCGTGGACGGGACGCGCACGCTCCCAATCGTCGGTTTCGACGGTGACCGCGCCAGTCTGTCCGATCGCGCGAAAGCCGGTCTCCGTCGATAGCCAGCCGACCATTTGCCTTCACGACTGGTGGCGCTAATATCAACCCATCGTCACCGGTTGCCGGAGACGAAGACATTCTTACCGATCGGGTCGAAACTATAGCTATGAGTCAAGAGTCTGTCAGCGACCCGCGACCCGAGACGGTCCGCGAGATCGACCCCGAGATCGCCGACGCGCTCGGCGCGGAGAGACAGCGCCAGCGCGACACCCTCGCGATGATCGCCAGCGAGAACCACGTCTCAGAGGCGGTCATGGAGGCGCAGGGCTCGGCGCTCACCAACAAGTACGCCGAGGGCTACCCCGGGGCGCGCTACTACGCCGGCTGTGGGCCGTCTGATACCGTCGAGGAGCTGGCTATCGAGCGCGCCAAGCGGCTGTGGGGTGCAGACCACGTCAACGTCCAGCCTCACTCCGGCACGCAGGCGAACATGGGCGTCTACACCGCCGTCCTCGATCCCGGCGACAAGATCCTCTCGCTCGAGCTCAACCACGGCGGCCATCTCAGCCACGGCCATCCGGCGAACTTCACCGGGAAGACGTACGAGGTCGAGCAGTACGAAGTAAATCCCGACACCGGCTACATCGACTACGAGGGGCTCAGATCGACCGCCGAGTCGTTTGAACCCGACATCATCGTCTCGGGCTACTCGGCGTATCCCCGCGAGGTTGAGTTCGAGCGTGTGCAGGAGGCGGCCGACGCCGTCGACGCGTACCATCTCGCCGATATCGCCCACATCACCGGGCTGGTCGCGGCGGGCGTCCACCAGTCGCCCGTCGGTGTCGCCGACTTCGTCACCGGCTCGACGCACAAGACCATCCGCGCGGGTCGCGGCGGTATCATCATGTGCGACGAACAGCACGCCGACGATATCGACGCGGCCGTCTTCCCCGGCGCACAGGGCGGCCCGCTGATGCACAACGTCGCGGGGAAGGCCGTCGGGTTCAAGGAAGCACTCCAGCCGGGGTTCGAGCGGTACGCCGAGCAGGTCGTCGCGAACGCCCGCACGCTCGCTGATCAGCTCACTGAGCGCGGGCTGGAGATCGTCTCCGGCGGAACGGACAACCATCTCGTGCTCGTGGACCTGCGGCCGTCCCACCCGGACACGACCGGCGGCGAGGCGGAGGAGGCCCTCGAATCGGTCGGGCTCGTCCTCAACGCGAACACGGTCCCCGGCGAGACGCGCTCGCCGTTCGATCCGTCCGGTATCCGCGCGGGGACGCCCGCGCTCACGACGCGCGGGTTCGGGGAGTCGGAGATGGTGCGCGTCGCGAACATCATCGCCGACGTGGTGGATGCTCCGACCGAGGACGACGTGCTCGCGGCTGCGAGCGACGCGGTGGACGAGCTGACCGAGGCGAATCCGCTGTACGAGTAGCTACCCCGTTTCGAGGACGAGGAACGTCGTCGCGACACACCACGCGAGCCCCGAGAGCAGGTGAACGGCGCCGCCGAGCTGGCCGAGCGTCCACGCGACGCCCGTCGCCGTCGCAACTACGAGCAGGCCACCGAGCGCGAGCCACTGTCGCCGCGCGAGCGCGAGGACAGGTGTGACCGCCGCCAGCAGCGTCGCCGCGGCGTGCGTCCCGATGCCTGCGACCGACCCGCGAGCGACGGTGGCGACGACACCGGTCGCGAGGACGGCGACGACCGATAGGCCGGCGAGCAGACGGTCTCGGTCCATACGTGAACTGAGGGCCGATTCAGCGGTAAGGGTTGTGCCGAAGGGGACACGATAGCGCGCGTCGGCGTCAGGAGCGAACGGCAAATCAACCATGTTCTTGCATACTAATGCCTCCAAATCCTCGCGTATAATCACGAATGCGTGTGTTTGATACCGGTGGGACCCAGACCGTCGGGTATGACCGACGTTATCGACGGCAACGCCGTCGCGGCGGAGATCCGCGACGACCTCTCGGACGCGATCTCGACGCTCGAACGACAGGGGACGGTTCCCGGTCTCGCGACCGTGTTGATGAGCGACGACCCCGCCAGCGAGACGTACGTGTCGATGAAACAGCGCGACTGCGAGGAGGTCGGAATCGACGGCATCCACGTCGAACTCGACACCGACGCGCCGGCCGACGAGCTGTACGAGACGATCGCGGAGCTGAACGGCGACGACGACGTACACGGTATCCTCGTCCAGAGCCCGCTCGTCGAGCAGGTGAACGAGCGCGAGGCGTTCCGCGCCGTCGCGCCGGCGAAGGACGTCGACTGTTTTCACCCCGAGAACGTCGGGCGGATGGTCGCCGGTCCGTCTCACGCCCGATTCAAGCCCTGCACGCCACACGGTATTCTCAAGCTGCTCGACCACTACGACGTGGAGACGGAGGGGGCAGAGGCGGTCGTCGTCGGGCGATCGAACATCGTCGGGACGCCGATGGCGAACCTCCTCGCACAGGACGACGAGACGGGGAACGCCACCGTGACGGTGTGTCACTCCCGAACCGAGAACCTCGAAGCCCACACGAAGACCGCCGATATCGTCGTGGCCGCCGTCGGCGTTCCGGAGTTCATCGACGGGACGATGCTGAAGGAGGGCGCGACGGTCATCGACGTGGGTATCAACCGCGTCGACGCCGACACGGACACGGGGTACGAACTCGTCGGCGACGTGGAGTTCGACAGCGCACGAGAGGTAGCCGATACCATCACACCTGTTCCGGGTGGTGTCGGTCCGATGACCCGCGCGATGCTCCTGTGGAACACCGTCACGGCTGCGAGCGACCAGACGGGGATCGACGTGGACCTCCCGTAATGGACGCCGACGATCTCGTCGCGCGCTACGACGGCGTACGGGCACAGCGAGGTAGGCGAGCGACGCTCGCGCCCGAGCGGTGGACGTCGGCACGGGCACGCGAGGACGACGAGACCGGATGGGGCGTCGGCGCGCTCGTCGAACACGAGGAAGAACTCCTCCTCATTTATCAGGACGATCAGTGGTCGCTTCCCGGCGGGATGCACGAGCGCGGCGAGAGCCACGCCGAGGGTGCGGTTCGGGAGGTCCGTGAGGAGACCGGGATCGAAATACGGATAACGAGCCTCCTCGCCGTCTCCGAACAGACGTTCGTCCACGCCGAGGACGACCGCGAGTTCGCGTTTCACTTCGCGACGTTCCGGGGCGAACCGGCAGACACCGCGCTCGCGACCGACCCCGGTATCGAGGGAGAGACCATCGACGACGTCGCGTGGCGCGAGACGCTTCCCGAGAACACCTTCGCCCGCGATCTCGTGTCGCAGCTCCGAGGCTGACGTTTTTATCAGAATCCGCGTCACCCGCCGCATGAGATAGCCGGCTGCCGACAGCGCGCCGTGGCGGGTGTGTGACCGACCGCTGTCGGTTCCGAGGTCGCCTGTTCGCTACAGCTGTTCTGCGAGCGACAGCGCTACGTCAAGCTCAACCAGACCTTCTGTTGAGAGCTGCTCTAACAGCCGTTCGACGCGCGCTTCGGTTACCGCTTCGTCGGCGCGTTCGAGGAGTTCGCGGGCTGCGCCTCGCCCCGTCGCCGCACCGAAGACGAGGCGATGTTCACCGCCGAACGTCGCCGGGTCGGACGGCTCGAACGTCGCCGGCTCCGCGAGCATCGCGTCGGTGTGAATCCCCGACTCGTGGGTCGTCACCTCTCCCCCGAGGATCGGCTTGCGAACGCTGACGGACTCGTCGAGCGCGTCGAGTACCGATTCCGTGATCGGAATCAGTCGCTCCGTCTCGACGCCGGGACTGCCACCCTCCTGTGCGATCGCCGCGACTACTTCCTCGGTCGCGGGGTTGCCGGCGCGCTCGCCCAGCGACGCGACCGACACGTCGATTCGGTCGATGCCGGTCTGTGCGGCGATGAGTGCGTTCGCTGTCGCACAGCCGATATCGTTGTGGAAATGCACGCCGGCTCGCGAGAGATCCGCACCGGGGTCCGTGAGCGTCCGGAGACAGCCGCCGGTGTCCTGTTCTCACGGCTGGTCACGCGAGCGAGTCGAGTCGCGACTCCGCCCTTGCGAGCGCCGTCTCGTCACCGTCGGCGACGTACGAGCCGATCGCGCGTGCGGCTTCCACCACCGTCTGGATTTCGCGGAGCGGGACCGCTCCGTCCAGTGCCAGCATGCGCTTCACGCGGCCGCGGAGCCGGCCCAACAGCTCGCTCGCGATCTCGTCGGGGTGCTCGTCGAGATACGTCCGAACGTCCTCGCGATACGTCTCGACGGCTGTCGCAGCAGCCAGTCCGCGAGAGTCGCTGACCGAGTCCGGAACCGTCTCTCGCGGTGGTCGGTCACCGTCTTCTACCGCCCGCAGAAGCTCGAGAAAGTACGCCTCCTCCGCGTCGGAGACCGTCCTCGCCCGTCCGAGCGCGTCTGCGACCATCCGAAGCTCCATCGCCGTGAGATACGACTCGTCCAGCGGCCGGAGCTGTCCCCCGTCGATGAAGCCGTAGCGGCGCGTGAACTGCCGCACCGTTTCGACTGTCTGCTTCGCGACCCTCCGGAGCGGTTGGTCGTCTATCTTCGCCCGCACGTCGGTCAGATCGAGCGTTGCAGTGGTCGCGGTGTGGAGCTGCCGCTCCTCGTCGACGCCGACGCTCCGAAGACTTCCGCACGACGGACAGTCGACGCTGCCGGTCTCGTAGTACGTCCAGCGCGTCCCGCACTCCTGACACTCGCGGTGACCGCGGATCTTCATGTCCGTTACTCGGTCTGACGGATGAAAACCCCTTAGATCGATGGGATCGACTCTGCCACACCACATGGATTTAAGCCGATATCCCTCTCATCGGGACATATGTCGGATACACCGACAGTCCACGAGGATAGAGTAAGTCGCCGCGAGGCGGCTGGCCGGGAAATTCGACGGTAACGTAACCGTCTCCCGGAGTGCAGAGGAACTGCTTCTACAGGTAAACGGTGAGTCCCACGTGCTCGATACCGAGACCGCTACCGAGCTTCGCCAGCAGCTCGGTGACGCCCTGACCGGGACCCGCGAGTACGTCTACACCAGCGGCGAACGGCGCGCCGACGGGAGCTACGTCGTCGCGCGCCGTGGTGCTGACTCCGCTGGCCATCGCAAGGTGTTCGACGACTTCGAGTCGCTCACCGCGCTGTACGAATCACGCTCCCGGAAGTTCACCGCAGAGGACCTCTCCGGCGACGGATTGACCGACAGCCGGCGACATATCGTGTTGCGCCACTTCGTCGAGCACCCGCGGTTCGACTGCGAGCTGGCGAGCCGTCAGCCGCTCACCGTGCGAAAGCTCTAACCTTTTGTCCCGGGCGAACGACGCCGTGGTATGACGTTCTCTATCGTCGCACGCGACCCGAAGACACGCGCCATCGGCGTCGCCGTTCAGTCGAAGTTCGTCAGCGTCGGCTCGGTTGTCCCGTTCGCGAGCGCCGACGCCGGCGCGATCGCGACCCAGTCGTTCGCCAACGTCGAGTACGGTCCCGACGGGCTCGATCTCCTGCGTCGCGACCACGACGCCGAGGCGGTCGTCGAAACGCTCACCGCTGACGACGCCGAGGCGGCCTCCAGACAGGTGGGCGTCGTCGGCCGTGACGGCTCCGTCGCCGCCTTCACCGGTGAGGAGTGTTTCGACACGGCCGGTGATATCCAAGGCGAGACGTACACGGTTCAGGGGAACATCCTCGAAAACGAGGCGACGCTACACGCGATGGCCGACAGCTTCGAGGAGACCGACGGCGGGCTCCCCGAGCGGCTGCTGGCCGCGCTCCACGCCGGTAACGAGGCCGGCGGTGACTCCCGCGGCGAGCAGTCGGCCGCCATGTACGTCGTCAAGCCCGAGGGCGGCTACGACGGCGGAAACGACCGCTGGATCGACGTGCGTGTTGACGACCACGAGACGCCCATCGACGAGCTGGAGCGCGTCTTCAAGCTGTACGACGTGACCCTGCTCGAACGCGAACCGCCAGCGGAGACGAGCGAACTGACCGGCGAGACCGCCGTCGCGGTTCAAGAGACGCTCGCCGAGCTGGACATGTACGAGCAGGAGCCTTCGGAGCCGTTCGACAGCGACGCCCGCGACGCCTTGGAGTCGTTCCGCGGGCTGAACAACTTCGAGAACCACTCGCTCACCGTGCTCGAAGACGCACTCGCCAACGGCTGGGCCGACGCAGACGGCGAGGGCGAGGCGAAGCTGGTCGACGCCATCTGGCACGGGCTCTCGCGTCTCGACCGGGTGTAAGCCGGAGCTTTTCAGGCTCCTTCCCGAACGGAGCATATGCGTGATGAAGCAGAGGTCCGCGAGCAGTACGAGTTCATCAAAACACAGCTTGAGAGTGAGGAGATGAACCACGAGCGAGTTAGACAGATGTTCACCTACTACAAACGCTCGCTCGGCTGGGTGCTCGAAGAGGAGTACATCTGAGCTGAACACCCTCCCTCGTCGGCGGTGAACTCCCTCGTTTACCCACACTGCGTGTCACTGCCGGCAGGTTTATGTTTCCGTTCGGTGTACTGGTCGTTGACGCTTCGCTTTGGAGGGCCGAAGCGTCAGCGGGGACCAACTTAGGGCGGCAAGCGGCTGTTCAGGTTTTCTCTGGACGGCCGCTTTCCACTCGCTTTCGACTCACTCGACGGAGAGCGGCTCGTCCGATCCGTCGGTCTCGTGCCACTCGATCTCGAACTCGACGGATAGCTCCGTCTCGTCGTCCTCGGTTTCGCGCTCAACCTCGACCTCGAACTCCGGGCGGGTCGGAACGCGCAGTGTGATCGACTGCTCGCCCGACTCCAAGCGAACCGGCTCTCCCTCCTCCAGATCGTCCGCGACATCACGTAGCAGTTGGGCGATCGTCGCTCTGTCGGTATCCCGCTCGAAGCCGAACAGCTGTTCTTCCATGTCGCGTACACGTCCCGGGCACGGATAAGCTACCGTGCCGAACGACACGCCTGACGATCCGACGCGTGGCACAGCCTGCAGTCCGAACGGAGCAGATCAGCGCCGCCGCGTAACTCGTGTCCTCGCGTCGAGCGGTGTGTCTCCAAAGATATATTTATTTCTCGCCACGTACGGTGTCGTGTGTACGATCTAACAGGGTTTCAGCGCGATCTGATGTACGTCATCGCCGGCAACGAGGAGCCACACGGACTGAAGATCAAAGCGGAGCTGGAGGAGTACTACGAGACGGAGATCCACCACGGGCGACTGTATCCGAACCTCGATACGCTCGTCGAGAAGGGGCTCGTCGAGAAGGGTGAGATCGACCAGCGGACGAACTACTACACGCTGACGCGCCGCGGTCGTCGAGAGATCGACGCGCGCCGCGATTGGGAGCGCGGCTATCTCGACGGGACGAGCGCCGGCGAGAGCTGACTGCGGTTCGCTCGCCTCCCCGGTTCGCTCGTCTTCTCGGTTCGCACGACGACCGACTCGACGGCGATCCGTTCGTCCGGTCGCTCCGACCGGCGAAGGATACCGCTACGACAGTATTTTTATGTCGGTTGTTACCGTACCAGTGTCGTGAACCGCGAGACAGCAGAGCCGGTAGTCGAAACGATGCCCGGGCCGAAGGCGAACCGACGGAGCAGCTTCCACCGCGAGCACGCTGCGACGACCACCTACGTCTACGACTTCGTCTGGGACGTGACGGAGCCCGCGATCGGTCCCTTCTGTACGGACGTCGACGGCAACGTCCTGTTAGACTTCACCAGCCACGTCGGCGCCGCGCCGCTCGGCTACAACAACCCGACACTGCTCGATCGGATGTCGGAGTTCGATCTCGTCGATCCGTTAAAAATTGCTGGACAGGACTTCTACACCGCGGCCGGTGATCCCGACGACGTGGAGTTTCCCGGTCCGGCCGAGCTGATGGAGCGGATCGTCGACGTCTCCCCCGACGGGATGGACACGGTGTTTCTCTCGAACTCCGGCGCGGAGGCCGTCGAGAACGCGATCAAGCTCTGTTACGACGACACTCGCGGGCAGTACGGGTTCACGTTCAGGGGGGCCTTCCACGGTCGGACGCTCGGCGCGCTCTCGCTCAACCGCTCGAAGTCCGTCCAGCGTCGCGACTTCCCCGAAGTCGCCGGGATTCACGACGTCCCGTTCTGTACGGATCGCGGCTGTGACGCCGCGAGCTGCTCGTGTGGCTTCTTCACCGACACGAGCAGCCAGCTCCGCGAGATGCTCCATCCGAAGCGGGGTTCAGTCGATGCGGACGAGGTCGCGTATCTCATCATCGAACCGATACAGGGTGAAGGCGGCTACCGCTTCCCGTCGGAGGCGTTCACGGGCGAGGTCGCCGACGTCTGTGCCGAGTACGGTATCCATCTCGTCGCCGACGAGATACAGAGCGGGCTGGGCCGAACCGGTTCTTTCTGGGCGACTGACGACTCACCGCTCGACCCCGACGTGATCACGGCCGCGAAGGGGTTACGCGTCGGCGCGACGGTCGCTAACGAAGACGTGTTCCCCGACGAACGCGGGAGACTCTCCTCGACGTGGGGAGCGGGAGACCTCATTGCGACGCTGCAGGGGACGCTCACCGTCGATACGATACTCGACGAGGGGCTGATGGCGAACGCGCGAACGCGCGGCGAGCAGGCGCTCACGGCGCTTCACGAGCAGTCGCTCCCGGGAGTGACGGATATCCGCGGGCGCGGGTTGATGCTCGCTATCGAGTTCGACGACCCGTCTCGCCGCGACGCCGTCGTCGAACGAGCGATGCAGCAGGGGTTACTAACCCTCGGCTGCGGACACAAGTCGTTGCGACTGCTGCCACCGCTCGACGTGCGCGAGCGGGAGATACGGATGGGGTGTGAGATGCTCAGTTCGGCCGTTCGACACGTCGCGAACAGGACGTAGCTCAGAACTGATACCGACGGTCGTCGTTCGGCTCCGGCGTCTGCTGGCCGGTCATCTCCGCGAACGTCATCCCCGACAGGTACTCGTCGTACGTGCAGTCGTACTCAGAGCGGAGATGGAAATCGACGTTGCCGGTCTCGACCTGCTGTTGAAACAACTCGTGTACGGCCCGTTTGAGCAGCTCCCCGGGGTCGGCTGTGCCGTACGCCGCCGACAGCAGTGCCAGCTCGTTGCGCGTCTCGGCGTCGAGTTCGACGGTACACTCCTCGCCCAGCTCGCGGGCGGCGCTCTCTACGTCCGTCTGAAGATGGTCGAGCGTCATACCCGATCGAGGCGGTCGAACGGCATAACTGCTCTCGTCTCACCGGTGGACGTGACACACACCGGAGTGCGTACCAAACACCACGCTCAAGCGGTCGTCACCGTTACACCGTCGTATGACAGAGTCCGGGGCACTTCCCGACGACGCGTCGGCCGTGCGGTCTGCGCTGGTGGAGTGGTACGAGGACGACCACCGCTCGTTCCCGTGGCGCGAGACGACGGATCCCTACCGAATCCTCGTGAGCGAGGTGATGAGCCAACAGACCCAGCTCTCGCGAGTCGAAGCCGCGTATCGGGATTTCCTAGAGGAGTGGCCCGACGTGGAGGCGTTGGCCGCCGCGGACCGATCGGCCGTCGTCGGCTTCTGGAGCAGTCACTCGCTGGGGTACAACAACCGCGCGAAGTATCTCCACGAGGCCGCCGGACAGGTGTGTCGCGAGTACGACGGCTCGTTTCCCGACGCGCCCGGCGAGCTACAGGAGCTGATGGGCGTCGGTCCCTATACCGCCAACGCCGTCGCCTCGTTCGCGTTCAACACCGGGAACGCGGTCGTCGATACGAACGTGAAGCGAGTGCTCCACCGCGCGTTTGCAGAAATCCAGAATGCGGACGATCCGGACTACGAAACCGTAGCGAACGCGCTCATGCCGGCCGGAGAGTCCCGAATCTGGAATAACGCGATCATGGAATTGGGTGGCGTCGCGTGTCAGAAGACGCCTCGGTGTGACGAGGAAGGCTGTCCATGGCGCGAGTGGTGTTACGCCTACCAGACCGGCGACTTCACCGCACCCGACGTGCCCACACAGCCGAGCTTCGAGGGGAGTCGCCGGCAGTTCCGCGGGCGGATCGTTCGTGCTCTTTCGAACCACGATGAACTCACACTCGACGAACTCGGGCCGAAGATTCGTGTCGATTATTCACCGGATGGGGAACACGGTCGAGAGTGGTTAGAAGGGCTTCTGTCAGACCTAGCCGATGATGGCCTTCTCGATATCAAAGAATCAGGTAACAGGACGGTAGCAAAGCTCAGTGAGTAGTCAGTCCTACTATCACGGCCGAAGCTGCGCTGGATGTAGTGTGTTTTAATTCGGTTTATCGCCTACGCCAATGGGATGACTGCCCGTGTCTACTACCATCATCCCGAGAATTCCCACTATTCTCTCACGTACGTCACTCAACACAGGGATGAAATCACGACATCTGGGCAAGATGCGATTATTGAGCACTACGATCTCGATGAAGAGTTCTTCGTTCTGTATACGAACCGAGGGGCGAGCGGTACGGTCGAGGATCTTGACGATGATTTTGAGGATGTACTCGATGAGATGTCACCGCAAGATCGGACGATTACGGTGCGGTTGCTCCAGATCTTCGAGGAGATTGTCGAGGAAAAGGAACTGGAAGAGCAAGAAAAGCTCGAAATCTACAAGCGAATCGAATTAGCGCGGATTCCCGATGCTATCGCACGTGTCGATTGGACCGGTATCGCCGTCGATGTCGCAGGACAGCTTATGTCTACGCTGATTCTGAAACACGCGCTACCCAACGCGAACCACCGGACTTCGATCAGTATGGCTCAGTGGTATCTGGAGAGCATCGAAACTGGGTTCTCATTTCCGGACTTTGCGACCGAAGCGTACGACTGGAAGGCGTGGGTCAACGAGTACATTTCCGAATCAAAGCGGCTTCTCACGGTTCGGCGGAATACGACGGCGTTCTCGTTACTCTCTGAGTGGGGGTGTGACACCGTTGTACGGAAGAACGGCATCGAGATCATTCTTGCAGAGTACGACTTCGATTTCACTCGTTCAGAAGCGTACGCGCACTATGGGGATGTGCACACCAAACTCTGTACAGACTTCCTCACCGAATCCGTCACCCATGCTGGACACAACGAACTCGTCAGTACCGACGGTATCGGAAAAGCGGAGTTCGTCTCGTTCCTCGAAAAGGCTGAATAACCGCGTTAGTCCTGAAGGTTCGCGACAGTGCGCCCAAGCTCTCTGGCGTGTTCGCTCTCGCTTACGTCGTACCGCTCTTCTATCGAGCGGAGTTGTTCTTGGAAGGTCATCGTGGGTCTCCAGTTGGGCTTGTTCTAGTTGAGATGGTTCCCACATAATAACCTTTCCCGACTATCAAGCGTAGTGCACAGGAGAGCAACTCGGTCGAAATTGACGGTTCACTTTCACCGTGAATGGGGAACTAATATACGGTCAGGCATACCATGTTCAACAAACAGCGTTGTCGGAGGCTCTCATATGCATATCCCCAAAGGCCAATACAATCTCAAGGAGTTCTGTCGAGTTATCTTCGACTCGCCAGAGTCTGTCTTGGAGGGATATCATGGACAACGCATCAAATCGTTCCCGATCAACGACGCGGAACGCCCCGCCGGTAGCGCACACGCCGGCGGATAGCAGGCAATATTTAGCTGCGCTCGAACACGCAGAGACATGGACACCGTTCACGTCGCCGCGCTCGTTGGGAGCCTCCGCGAGGCGAGCTACACGCGACTCGCCTGCGAGCACCTCCTCGCGACCGCCGACGCGCACGATCACGTCGAGACCGACCTCATCGATCTCCAATCGTTCGACCTGCCGCCGTACAACAGCGACCGCGACAGCCCGGGCGACAGTGCCGAACTCCTCGACCGTGTCGGACGAGCCGACGCGATTCTCCTCGCCACGCCCAACTACCACGGCTCCTACTCCGGCGTGTTGAAGAACGCGCTCGACTACTGTGGCCGCGACGAGTTCGGCGGCAAGACGGTCGGACTCGTCGCTATCGCCGGTGGAGCCTACTCCTCCAGCCCGCTCGATCACCTCCGCGTCGTCGCTCGCACCATCGACGCGTGGGTGACTCCGCGACAGGTCGCGATCCAGAACGCGAGCGCCCGCTTCGAGGACGGCGAACTCACCGACGAGGCCCACGCCGACCGGCTCGACGCGCTCGCCGAGCAGCTGGTCGCGTACGCCGATCTCGATCCAGACGAGCGCGCCGGCGTGGAGTGACCGGGCCGTTCGACCGGTCAGCGAACGCAACGATTTTGCTCCGGTGTGCTCGCTCACGAGTGTGCACGCCATCACGAACAGCGGGTGGATCGAGGTCGTCTCCGGCTCGATGTTCTCGGGGAAGACGGAGGAGCTGCTCCGGCGCGTCCGGCGCGCCGAGATCGCGGGCCAGTCGGTCGCCGCGTTCACGCCCGCGCTCGATGACCGCTACGGGACCGCCAGCATCGGGAGCCACGCCGGCCAGCAGATCGAGGCGGTCGTCGTCGACAGCGACGACCCCGGCCCGGCGATTCACGACGCGCTCAACGGCGAAGCGGTCATCGCGATCGACGAAGCCAACTTCTTCGCCGAGACGCTGGTGACCGTCTGTGAGGAGCTGGCCGCCGAGGGGAGACGCGTCCTCGTCTCGGGGACCGACCAGACGTTCCGCGGGGAGCCGTTCCACCCGCTGCCGGAGCTGATGGCCGTCGCCGAGTACGCGGACAAGTATCAGGCCATCTGTTCGCAGTGCGGTGAGCCGGCCTCGCGCAATCAGCGGCTCATCGAGGGGGAGCCGGCCCACTACGACGACCCGACGGTGCTCGTCGGTGCGGCGGAGTCGTACGAGGCGCGGTGTCGAGACTGTCACGTCGTTCGACGCGGGTAGCCCGGAACCACTTAGTCCGGTCGCCGGCTACGACCCGACGTGACTACGTGGGTCGAGAATCCCGAGGGGGGACGCGAGCGCGGGCCGCGCGGACTCGCCCGGGCGTGGGTCGAACTGCTCTCACGGCCGCGGCGCTTCTTCAGAAACGGCATCTCACCGGGCGATCAGGCGCCCGGTCTCAGCTTCGTCATCGTCGTCTCCTTTTTCTACACGGTGATACGATTTCTCACGCTTCCGGCCTCGCGTCCCGGCTTCTTCGCGAGCGAACTCGCCTCCGTCGCCGTCGGACTCCTCTTGGCGACGTTCATCATCGGTCCCGTCGGCTTACATCTCGTCGCGGCGCTACAGGTGGTAGTGAGTATCGCGCTCGTCCGCGACCGCGGCGGGGTGAGCAAGACCGTTCAGGTGCTCGCGTACGCCACCGCACCGATGGTGATGGGTGGGATTGGCGTCCCGCCCGCACTCGCTGGGATGGGGTTCCTCCCCGAACTCGTCGCGGCGTGGCGGGTCTTCCTCGCCGCGTGGGGCTGTGTCCTGTTCGTCGTCGGGATGGCGACCGTGCACGAGATCTCGCTCCCGCACGCCGCCGTCGTCGTCGCGGTTCCAGCGATAATCGTCTTCGGCTACTTCTTCGGCGGGCTCTACGCGCTGGAGACGCTCGTCGGTGTGGAGTTCGTCTCGCAGCAGCCGCCGACAGCCGAGATGAAAACACAGTTACTCGCCGCCGGCGAACGGTTCATGTGACGAACACACAGATCACTCTCATTCAGATCGACAACTACGGCCCGTGGACGGTCACCCCGGAGCCGCGCCGCGAGGTCGATCTCCAGACGCTTCAGTCGCGGCTGTACGCGGATCTGTCTCAGCTGTTCGGTAACCGCGAGGGGTACGTCTTTTTCACTCGCTTCGACAACATGATCGCCGTGACGAACGGGCTGGACGCGGACGACCACGCGCTGATACAGGAGTCCGTCAGCAACCGCTACCCCGTCAGTATCTCGCTGGGTGTCGAGACCGACGCCAGTCCCGCTCGCGCGCTCGGAACGGCGACGGAACACCTGCAGGAAGCCGGCTCAGCACAGGACGCCGCCCGGACCGAGGTGCTCCGTGGCGACCCCGTCCCCGAAAGCGAGCGAACCGACGAGGACGTACAGATCGCACACTTCGACGTGAACGACGCGACCGGCAAGTACACCGACCAGCTCAACGAGTACGACTCGTTTATTCGGATCGAGCAGGGATACGCGAGTCTGATGAAACACCTGCGCACCGAACACGACGGGCTCTCCTTCTTCGTCGGCGGCGACAACATCATCGCCGTCTGTCCGGAGATGGACGCGACCGCGTATCAGTCCGCGATTGACCACGTCCACGAGGCCGTGCAGGTCGAACTCAAGGTCGGCGTCGGTCGGGCGCGAACCGCACAGGCCGCCGGCATGGACGCGAAACACGCTCTCGAAACGTGTCGCCACGAGGGAACGACCGTCGAGTTCCGCTGACTCCGACGCTCACACCGTGGGCACGTTTATTAGCTCCGCCGCGCTATCGACGGCTGGTATGTCAGACCAACTCAATCGACGAAACGTACTTCGCGGACTCGGCGTCGCCGGGATAGCCGGTCTCGCCGGCTGTTCGAGCGACGGTGAAGACGATCCCGGCGGAGGGACCGACAGCGGCGGTGGCGGCTCTACCGACCGGACGCTGATGCAGGGTGTGTTAATGCCGGAAACCGGTGATCTCGCCAGTCTGGGTACTGCGATTCGTGACGGTGCAATCCTGCCGTTCAGCCTACTGGAGGACAACGAGAACAACCCCTTCGAGATAGAGTACACCGTCGGGGATACGCAGACGAACCCAAACGCGGCGATCTCCGCCGCGGAGAACCTGAGCAATCAGGGCTTTCCGGCGGTCACGGGTGCGGCCTCGTCGGAGGTCTCAATCGCAGTGTACGAGAACGTGCTTATCCCGAACGGGATCGTCGGCTGCTCGCCAGCGTCCACCTCACCCGCCATCACGGATTTACAGGATAACGATCTCATCTACCGGACACCACCGACCGATGCATTACAGGGAGAAGTGCTCTCACAGGTCGCGATGGAGCGTGAGGATGCGAGCACGGCATCAACGCTGTACGTCAACAACTCCTACGGACAGCTGCTCGCCGATAGCTTCGCCAGCGCGTTCGAGGGCGACGGTGGCACGGTCCAGCAAGAGGTCGCCTTCGAGAAGGCACAAAGCTCTTACACCGCACGGCTCACGACCGCGCTGAACGATAATCCAGACATTCTCATCGTCATCGGCTACCCCGATTCGGGCATCTAACTGTTTCGCGACTACTACTCGAACTACGACGGCTCGCTCCCCATTCTCGTCACCGACGGGCTACAGGACGCAGAACTACCCTCCGGCGTCGGTAACGCGATGCAGAACGTGAAAGGGACGGCTCCGCTTGCAGCCGGGCCGGGCCGTGAGTACTTTACCGAACAGTATCAGGAGGAGTACGGCAACGAACCGGGCGTGTTCACCTCACAGGCGTTCGATGCGACGGCCGTCTGTCTGCTCGCGAACGCGGCCGTCGGTGAGAACGACGGAGGTGCAATCGCACAGGAGGTGCGGAACGTTGCCAACCCCGGTGGTGAGAAGGTGACACCGGATACGCTCGGCGAGGGACTCACCATGGCTGCAGAGGGAACGGAGATCCAGTACGTCGGCGCATCCAGTGCCGTCGACTTCGACGAGAACGGTGATCTGCAGGCAGCGACGTATCAGTACTTCGGCTTCGAGGAAGGTGGCGGTATCCGCACTATCGACGAAATCCAGTACAGCTAGCCTCAGCCGCCGAGGAAATCCTGTCTGACCTGCTCGTCACCGAGCAGGGTATCGCCCGAATCCATATATCGATTCTCACCGTTGACGAGCACGTAGCCGCGGTCACACCGACTCAGTGCCTCCTTGGCGTTCTGCTCGACCATCAACACGGCCGTTCCGGCGTCGTTGATGCGGTCGATGCGGTCGAACATCTCGTCCACGAGATCCGGAGCCAGCCCCGCCGACGGCTCGTCGAGCATGAGCAGATCGGGATCGAGCATCAGCGCCCGCCCCATCGCCAGCATCTGTCGCTGTCCACCGGACATCGTGCCGGCCTCCTGTTCGCTCCGATCTTCCAGAATCGGGAAGCGGTCGTACACCGCCTGTATCTGCTCGTCCGGGACAGCGTCGAGAATATACGCCCCCATCTCCAGATTCTCACGGACCGTGAGCGACTCGAAGATGTTCTCGTTCTGTGGCACGTAGCTCAGTCCGAGGTGAATGATACTCTCCGGGTTCTTCCCGTGAATCTCGCTACCGCGGAACTCGATGCTGCCGGCCATGTAGGCAGTGAGTCCGAACACCGATTTCATCATCGTCGATTTTCCAGCACCGTTCGGGCCGACGATAGTGACGTACTCACCGTCGTCGACGTTCATATCTACGTCCGAGAGAATCTGGAGATCGCCGTAGCCGGCGTCCAGACTCGACACCTGCAACAGCCCCTCGTCGCTCGTTTTGAACTCGCTCATCAGATATCCTCCCCGAGATACGCCTCGATGACCTCCTCGTTGCCACGGATGTCGTCTGCGGTCCCGTCGGCCAGCACCGTTCCCTGATGCATGACGATGATGCGTTCACAGTGTTCCATGATGATGTCCATATCGTGCTCGACAAACAGGAAGGTGTAGCCGTCCTCCCGTAGCTCGTGAATCCGTTCGAGCAGCTTCTCCTCCAGCGTCGGATTCACCCCCGCGAGCGGCTCGTCGAGCAGCACCACCTCGGGGTCGGTCATCAGCGCGCGCGCCATCTCCAACAGCTTCCGCTGGCCCCCCGAGAGCGTCCCGGCCTCCGCTTCCGCGAGATGGTCGAGTTCGAAGAACTCCAACGTCTCCCAGACACGCTCGCGGAGCTGGCCTTCCTGCTTGACGACATCGCGCCGAAGTCCCGGCGTCACCGATCGGGTGATAGACTCACCGCGCTGGTGTTTCGGCGCGAGCATCATGTTCTCCAGCACGGTCATCTCTTCCAGCTCACGCGCGATCTGGAACGTGCGGACGAGTCCGCGATTCGCGATCTCGTGTGGGGCCAGACCGGTGATGTTCTCGCCGTCGAACTGTACCTGTCCAGCGGTCGGCGTGTGGATACCGGTGATACAGTTGAACGTCGTCGATTTGCCGGCTCCGTTCGGGCCGATGAGTCCGGTCAGCGAGCCGGCTTCCACCTCGAAGCTTGTACCGTCGACGGCGGTGATCCCACCGAACTCCTTGCGAAGTCCGTCGACGCGCAACGGGATACTGCGTGGCATTCGCTTGGCTGCCTCCTCGACAGCAGAGTCGTGTGTCTCCGGTTCAAGCTCCTCTGGCATCTCCACGTCGTCCGGAGCGTTCGTCGTCGCCGGTCCCGGCTCGTCACTCATCGCGGTCACCCCCGTTGGACCGCGACGGGCGAGCGGAGAGATCCGTGGCTGCCGCAACCTCAGAGCGGTGGCCCAACAGCCCGTCCGGTCGCCGCTGTACCAGATAGATGAGCAACACCCCGACGAAGATGAACCGTAGCTGGCTCATATTGTCGAGGAAGAACCCCAGAAGCGGAACGAACTGGCCGCTTGCGACCGGACCGAGCGCAGCGATAATCGTGTCGGGGGTCTGGGTGACGCCAAGTACGTCGCTGAGGATGGTAGCGACACGCGGCGGTGCTTCGAACAGTAGGCCGGCGAACAACGCACCACCGAGAACGCTCCCGGTGTTCGAGCCGGCCCCGCCGATAATGAGCGCGATGAAGATGTAGAAGGTCAGCTCCGGTTTGAACGTGTTCGGGTAGACGGAGCTTTGCCCGACCGCACCGTACCACATGATACCCGCAAGCCCCATGAGCGCACAGCCGAGCATGAACGTCTTCAGCTTGAACCGGTTCGTGTTCTTGCCGAGTGATTTGGCAGCGATTTCATCCTCGCGGATCGACTTCAGGACGCGCCCGTACGGCGAGTTCACCGCTCTAACGAGAAACGCGTAAACGAGCGCCAACACGGCGACGATGAGCAGCGTCGAGAAGATGTTCAACGTCACTGGTCTCCCGAGCGAGAACCCATCGAGCATCGGAAACTGCATGAAATCGAACACGAACGCACCGATCGCCGTCGGCTCCGAGATGATAGAGGAGGCGTCCTGCAAGAACAGCCGCCGGATCGGTCCCGGCGGAATCGAACCGAAACCGCCCGCGCCGCCGGTGAACTGACTGAACGTGTTCGATTTATACGTGAACCGGATGATCTCGCTCACCGCGACCGTCATAATGGCGAGATAATCGGAGCGGAGACGGAGCGCCGGCAGTCCGGCAACGAGTCCGACCAGCGCGGCAGCGAGCATCCCACCGAGAATGCCGACCGGGAGCGGGAGACCAAGTCCGGGCGGACTCGCGCCCATCGGCGCGGTCAACATGACGCTGGTGTAGACGCCGACGGCCATGAAGCCGGCAACACCGATGTTGAACAGCCCCGCGTACCCCCAGTGGAGGTTCAGCGCCAGCACAGCGAGTCCGTACACCGCGACGAGGAACGTCACCCGCTGGAGACTGGAGACGATGCCAGCGACTGGGTAACCCTGCAACACCGAGAGGAGGAGGAAAATAACGTACAACAGCAACATCGTCGCTGCGATGTAGCTGATATCAAATTCGAACAGTCGTGACGTGTTGGTGCTCATGCTGTCTCTACCCCCCCGAACAGCCCGGATGGCCGGAACAGCAGCAGCAGGATCATCAGCCCGAACGCGATCGGACGACCGAACTCACCGGGCACCCAGACGAGCGCGACACGACTGGTGATACCGATGAGGAGTCCGCCGGCGATTGCCCCGTAGATAGAGCCGATTCCGCCGAGGATGACTGCCGCGAAGATGAGCAACAACAGCAGGTAGCCGTCGTTGAAGCCGACTGTCCCCCGCGTGAGTACGCGCATATACCCCGCCGCACCGGCAAGTCCGCTTCCGAGGATCCACGTCGCGGTAATCATGCGTTCGGTCGGAATCCCGGTGATGCGAGCGAGGTCGCGGTTGTCGGCCATCGCTCGCATCGCCTTCCCGATCGTCGTCATCTGTAACAGCAGGTGTACGGCAACCATCACGGCCACCGCTACAACGAGAATCGTCAGCTGGTGGGCGCTGACGGTGACGCCGAAGACGTTCGTACTCGGTATCTGGCTCGCGGCCGTGACACCGAGACGGCCAGTGCCGAACAGTAGTGCCGCCAGATAGCGCAGGACAAACGCCACACCGATGCTCGCGATGAGCAGTGATATTCCCTCGGAGTTGCGCATCGGCTTGTAGACGGCTTTATCGATCGCAAGACCGAGCAGTACGGTTACGACGACCGCAGCGAACAGTCCAACGAGCACCGCGACGGGCGTGCTCGCCACGCTCGCACCCACATCGCTCGGAGCCGCAGTGACGAGGACGAGATCCGCGATATCCAGAGAGCCGAGACCAGCGATGACGTACGCGACCGACCAGCCCGAGAACGCGCCGATAGTCAGATAATCACCGTGTGCGAAGTTCGCGAAGTTGAGAATGCTGTACGTCAACGAGAGACCGACTCCAGCAAGTCCGATAATCAGCCCAAGAATGAGCCCCGTCCAGAGATAGTTCGCGAGCTGTGAGAACGGCAACGAACCACCAATTATCCAAATATCTACCTGAGCAAGCTGTGCGAGCAGATCAAGCAGCAGTAGCACACCACCACCCAGTGTCAACACTACGGTGGGGCGAGCGAGAAGCTCCCGACTGCGTCCCGTAGCTGAACTAGTCCCCATGTGTGCGAATCATGCTCATTCGTCCGACGTGCATCGCATAAAGGATTGTCGTTCACCAGAGGACAGTCGACGGGACGCTAACGGAAACACCTTTGACCGGACCGGCGGGAGACGCGGGCATGGTAAAGACGCTCGATTCGCTCGACGCCGCCGGGTCGGCCGTCGGGGTTCGAGTGGACATCAACAGTCCGCTCACGGACGCGGCGACGTTGGCCGACGACGCCCGGCTCCAAGCCCATATCGAGACGCTGAGCGAGCTCACCGGGAAGGGCGCACGAACCGTCGTCCTCGCACATCAGGGTCGTCCCGGCGGCGAGGAGTTCGCGACGCTGGAGCCACACGCCGAGCGGCTCGGTGAACTCCTCGATTCGCCCGTCGAATACTGTGACAGCACCTTCTCGGCGGCAGCGCGCGCGTGCGTCGACGATCTCGATCCCGGGAGCGTCCTCGTGTTGGAGAACACCCGGTTCTACAGCGAGGAGTACATGGAGTTCGATCCGACCGACGCGGCCGAGACGCATCTCGTCGCGAAGCTCGCGCCGGTCCTCGATGCGTACGTCAACGACGCGTTCGCCGCCGCCCACCGGTCACAGCCGTCGCTCGTCGGGTTTCCACAGCGGCTTCCGGCCTACGCGGGTCGCGTGATGGAGACAGAACTCGACGTGCTCGGCGGTATCGACGACTCGCCGGAGCCGCGCGTCTACGTCCTCGGCGGCGCGAAGGTGACCGACTCCATCGACGTGGCCCGGTCGGTCCTCGAACGCGGGCTCGCGGACGCCGTCCTGACGACCGGGATCGTCGGGAACGCCTTCCTGCTCGCCGACGGTGTCACGCTCGGTGCTGCGTCCGCCGAGGTCGTCAACGACCGGTCTCCGGAGGCGGTCAAGCGAGCCGGTGAGCTGCTCGACGAGTTCGGCCATCGGCTGTATCTCCCTCGTGACGTCGCGGTCGAGCGCGACGAGGAGCGAGTCGAGATCGACACGGAGTCGTTACCGGTTGCCGAGCCGGCGCTGGATATCGGCGCACGGACGGTTGCCGCCTACGCCGACCTGCTGGAGGACGCCGGCACGGTCGTCCTGAACGGGCCGGCCGGTGTCTTCGAGGACTCCCTGTTCGAGTTCGGAACGCGGGAGCTGTACGAGGCCGCGACCCGCGCCGACCACAGCATCGTCGGCGGCGGCGACACCACCGCCTCGCTCCGCTCGCTCGGACTCGACGGCTTCACCCACGTCTCGACGGGTGGTGGTGCGGCGCTACAGATGTTGACCGGTGGAACGCTCCCCGCCGCCGAGGCGCTCGACGACTGATGGAGATCACGACACCGACCGCGAGCGAACTCGATACGCTCGTCGATCTGTGGCTCGCTCTCGCGGAGAGTCAGCGTGAACACGGATCGCATCTGCGCGTCCCGGAGAACGAGCCACGGATCCGGGAATCGCTCTCCCAGCGACTCGTAACCGACGGGGTCCGGCTTGCCCGCATCGACGGTGAACCCGTCGGCTTCACGACGTTCTATCCCGAGCAGGCCAGCTTCGAGCAGGACTGCTCCCGTGGCGTTATCGAGAATCTGTTCGTCGTGGAGTCGCGACGCGGTGAGGGCGTCGGCACGGCACTGCTCGAAGCTGCGATAGACGCATTTCGCGCGGGTGACATCGACCGGATCGCGCTCGACGTGTTAGCGGCGAACGACGAGGCGCGACGGTTCTACCGAGACCACGGCTTCGAGCCGCAGCGCATACAGCTGGAGCGACGGCTCCAACGCGAAACCGATACAAGGGTCGACCACTGAGTGGCGGTCGTGCCAAGGGAGCGTGGGCGGTGCACGCACCCGATTTGTAATCGGGAGTTCGAGGGTTCAAATCCCTCCCTTGGCTGCTCTCTCAGGTCAGACGACGTTTCCTCGTTCGCCCGCGAGTGGCTGATCGATCACGGAATTTCACACCGTATCGGGCTCGCGGCGCGCTCTCGGTGACGGTGTAGCGCCACGAGAACCCCTCCGAGCACTGGGGAACCGAGCCGCCGGGTCCGGGCCGACCCGTGGATAGATACTTTCTTATTCCGGACTCGTTCAACCTCGTGATATGAGCGAAACCGTCGTCTTCGCACTGATCGCAATCGTCGCCCTCGTCTTAGCTCTGTTTGCCGTCGCGTGCGTCCACTACATCACTAACATCGTCTCAGAGGTCAACGACGGAGACGGACACAACGGCACGGGCCATTAGCACTCAGCGGCTCCTGCTTCTCCGTGACGACACGTGGGGCCGTCGCGCCACCTCGGACTCGGCCGTCACTCGCCACTACACCGCCCGCGTCGGCTGTCGGGTCACCGAGAAACTCTGCCGCACTGACACTCAGCTCCTGTCTTCGGCGGAGTTCTCCCGCGAATCGCGCCACGCGCGCAGGCAGTCGGCGTCACAACACTCCACGCGCTGTACCGCTCCGTCTGTGATCCACGTCCGGACGCGCCGTTCGGGTGCAGTCGCAAGTGAGTCACCACACCACTCACAAGTGGCGGCCTCGTCCGGTGGGACATCCTCACCGAGATCCGACGTCGGGTCTTCCATCACTGTGTTCTCCCGCTACGCCCACTTAGCCGTGTCCACGGCGGCGGTTCCTACGGTCGTTCGTACGCCGGATCGACCATCCGTGCGGAGGTCGGCTCGGGATCGCCCTCGGTGAGGTTGTACTCCGAGAAGTCCGTTATCCCTGCTTCACGTAACACCGCCTCGTCGTAGAAGCTGTTCCCCGTACACGTCGCCGGGTCACGAGAGAGGATCTCCAACAGCGCGTCCGACATGATCTCCGGCGTCCGCCAGTCCTCCTCGGTCCCCATCCCGAAGTAGCGTGTCGCTCGCGTGTCGATCGCCGTCACCGGCCAGATGGTGTTACACGCGACGGTGTCGCCGGCGAGCTCCTCGGCCAGTGACAGCGTCAGAAACGACATACCGAGCTTCGACCACGCGTACGGACCGGACCCCGGTGCGCGATCGACGGTGACCGGCGGCGCGTTCGCGAACAGCCACGACGACTCCTGCTCGCGGAGGTGGTCCACGAACGCTCGCGAGACGAGCTGTGTGCCACGGACGTTCACGTCGGTCAGTAGATCGAACCGATTCGCCGGTAGATCAGCCGTCGAGGCCACTTGGATCGCGCTCGCGTTGTTGATCACGATGTCGATCTGGCCGAACTCGTCGATCGCCCGCTCGACCGCGCGCTCGACGTTCGCCTCCTCGCGAACGTTCAGCTCGATCGCCAACGCTTTCGGGCCGATCTCGCGCACCTCGCGGGCCGTCTGTTCGATCGTCCCGTCGAGCCGCTGATCGTCGGTGTCGTCGGTCGTCTTCCCGGTCGAGACGATGTTACAGCCACACTCCGCGAGTGCGAGTGCGAACTGCTTTCCGATGCCGCGCGTGGTCCCCGTGATGAACGCCGTCTGTCCAGTCAGATCTGGTCTTGTCAGTGCCACACGGGGGCATCGCTCTCCGGCGTAATAGCTCTCCTCACCGATCGCGGAGCACGGACTCTCCGGGCGTCGTCGTCGCGCCCGCCGAGAGGACGATCCCAGCGTTCAGCGACGTGTTTATCGCGGTGTTCACGTCGGGACCGGCGACCACACCGAACTTTCGCCGATCCGTCGAGACGCGCTCGCCCTTGACGGTCGTCTCGACCGGCTCGCCGTCGTGACGGAGGTTCGCCACCTGTGTCCCGGCTCCGAAGTTGACTCGCTCACCGAGCACGCTGTCGCCGACGTACGAGAGGTGTGGGACGTGTGACCCTCGCATGACGACGCTGTTTTTGATCTCGACGTTGCTGCCGACATGTGTGTCCGGACCGATATACGTCGAACCGCGGACGTACGCGTTCGGCCCGATCTCTGCTCCCTCGCGGATCAGTGCCGGTCCCTCGATGACGACGCTCCTATCGACGGTCGCGCCGGATTCGACGACGACCGAGCCGCGCAGCTCCGTGTCGTCGTGAACTGTGCCGTCGATCCATCGATCTATCTCCGCGAGCTTCCACTCGTTCGCTTCGAGTAGCTCCCACGGGCGACCGACCCCGAGCCATCGCTCGACCGAAATGGTCTCGACCGCGTAGCTGTCGATGACCCGTGCCAGCACGTCGGTGATCTCGTACTCACCGCGGTCGGATCGTTCGACCTCGGTGAGCCAGTCAGCAGCCTCGGCTGGAAAGTGGTAGGCACCGACGTTGACGCGGTCGCTCGGTGGCTCGTCCGGCTTCTCGACGATATCGGTCACGCGTCCGTCGTCGACCGAGAAGACGCCGTACGGTCGCGGATCGTCCGCGACGTAGGCCCCGACGGCCGGACAGTGCTCGAACAGCGCGCCGAGTGCCCTCTGATCGTAGAGATCGTCGCCGTTCAACACGACGAAGTCGTCGTCGAGATACTCGCGTGCGGCAGCCGCTGCGTGTGCTGTCCCGAGCTGCTCGTCTTGGGTCGCGTACGCGACCGGCGTGTCGCGGTATCGGTCTCCGAAGTGCTCGCGGACGCGGTCGCTCTCGTATCCAACGACGAACACCAGCTTGTCGGTCCCGGCGGCGACGGCGGCGTCGGCGGTGTGTGCGACCAGTGGTCGGTCGGCAACCGGCAACATCGGCTTCGGGGCCGACTCGGTGAGCGGGCGCATCCGCGTTCCCTCTCCCGCGGCGAGGATGACGGTGTGCATACCGGTGGCTGGCCGGCCACGTCGTTAGGTGTACTGCTTGGCGAACAGGCGACTCGCCCGCGATCACGGTGTGTCGCGCTCCCGTCTGGTCCCGTGATCGGCAGTTTCTCAGAGCACATACCTGCTGGTCGCGGTATCGGATATAAACGTCCGCTCGTGAGGAACGAGCGAGCGGTTCACCGAGCCGAGCGAGGCTCGGCTGCAGTTTTTACTGCAGATTATTTATTACGAGCGGTGCGCTTCGCGCACCCGAACAGCAAAAAGGTGCGTTAGTAGGAGCGAATCTTCGGCTCGTACGTTTTCTCCTCGCCGTCGAGCAGCACGTCCGTGTAGTAGAGATCCGGCTCACCGTCGTTCCACGCGACCATGGTGTGTTTGAGCCAGTCCTCGTCGTCGCGCGCTTGGTGTTCCGCCCGCCAGTGTGCGCCGCGGAACTCCTCGCGTGCGAGCGCGCCGAGGGCGATGGTCTCCGCCACGTCGATCAGGTTGCGCGTCTCGATGGTGTGGAGCAGATCCGTGTTGAACGTGCGCGACGGGTCGTCGACCGCGACGTTCTGATACCGCTCGCGACAGTCCCGGATCGCCTCCAGTGCGTCCTGTATCCCTTCCTTCTCGCGGAACACGTTGACGCTCTGTGTCATCGCGTCCTGCAGGTCCGAGCGGATCTCGGCGTGGTTGATCCCGTCGCGCTCCATCATCTCGTCGACGCGGCGACGCTCGCCCTCCAGGGTCTGTTTGACCGTTGCGGTCGGATTGGCGGCCACCGCCCCGCCGTCCGCGACGGCGTCCGGATCGGGCTGATCGATCGCGCCCGGCGAGACCGGCGTATCGAGACCCGTCTCGTCCTCCGTGCGTGCGCTCGGCCCGGTCGGAATCCGTGCCTTGCCGATGTCGCCACCGGCGGCGTGGGAGCCGGCACGCGAACCGAAGACGATGAGCTCCGGCAGCGCGTTGCCGCCGAGCCGGTTCGAGCCGTGAACGGAGACGCACGCGCACTCGCCGGCGGCGTACAGCCCGTCGATACAGGTGTGTCCGTTCTCGTCCGTCTCGATACCGCCCATGTGGTAATGCTGGCCGGGCTTGACGGGCATCGCCTCCTCCAGCCCGTCGACGCCCTCGAAGTCCTCCGCGAGGTGGAGGATGTTCTCCAGTCGATCGACGACGCGCTCCTCGCCGAGATGACGCATGTCGAGGTAGACGTACTCGTCATCGATACCGCGGCCCTCGTTCACCTCGGTCAGCTCCGCCCGCGAGACGACGTCGCGCGAGGCCAGCTCGCCGTCGTTGTTGGCGTAGCCGTGCTCGAACATGAAGCGCTCGCCCTCGCCGTTGTAGAGAATCCCTCCCTCGCCGCGGACGCCCTCGGAGATGAGCACGCCCGTGCTCGGAAGGGTCGTCGGGTGGAACTGGACGAACTCGGGGTCCTCGACCGGAACGCCGGCGCGGTACGCCATCGCCAGCCCGTCGCCCGTGTTCGCGACCGCGTTCGTCGTGTGGTCGAACGCCTGTCCGTCGCCGCCGGTGGCGAGGATGACGCCGCCCGAGGCCTCGAACCCGACGAGGTCGCCGCTCTTGATGTCGTAGGCGATACAGCCGTGACACTCGCGCTCCTCCGGGTCCGGATGGTCGGTCGTCGCGAGTTCGGTGACGTAGAACTCGTCGTACACCGTGATCCCTCGCTTGACGACCTGCTCGTACATCGTGTGGAGCAGGTGATGACCGGTCTCTGCGCCCGCGTAGGTCGTCCGCGGGAACGAGAGCCCGCCGAACGGGCGCTGTGAGACGCGGCCGTCGTCCTCTCGCGAGAACGGCATCCCCCAGTGTTCGAGCTGGATCGTCTCCTCGGGACTCATCTCACACAGCGTCTCGATCGCCGGGGCGTCACCGAGGTAGTCCGACCCCTTCATCGTGTCGTACGCGTGGTCTTTCGGGTCGTCACCCTCACGGAGCGCCGCGTTGATTCCGCCCTCCGCCGCACCGGTGTGCGAGCGAACGGGGTGGAGCTTCGTCACGATGGCGACATCCGCGTCCTCTTCGTGGGCAGCGATGGCGGCACGGAGTCCGGCTCCGCCGCCACCGACTACGATTACGTCGTGTTCGTGCATTGGTCTGTGATTATCGTTGTTTGGTGTTGGATACGTTTAGATGACGCGCCTACCAGAACTTCAGGTTGCTCTTGACCGCCTCGCGCTTCAGCTCCTGAATGTGCTCCGTCAGCGGGATGTCCTTCGGACAGACTTCCGTGCAGGAGAACTGGGTCTGACACCGCCAGACACCGTGTTCCTGCTCGATGATGTTGAGCCGGTGTTCGGTCAGCTCGTCGCCCTCTCGTTCGTCCATCGCGAACCGGTAGGCCTTGTTGATGGCCGCCGGCCCGAGGTAGTCGTTGTTGCCCGCCGCGATGTTACACGAGGACATACACGCGCCACACCAGATACAGCGGGTGGACATCTTCACCTTCTCGCGGTTCTCCCGCGACTGGTACTGCTCTTCGAGCCCGTCCGGCGTGTCCTCGTCCTGGAAGTACGGCTCGACCGACTCCATCTGATCGTAGAAGTGCTCCATATCGACGACGAGGTCCTTGACGACCTCGGCGTGCGGGAGCGGCTCGATACGCACCGTCTCCGGTACGCCGCTGTCGGCGAGGTCGGCGACCTGCGTCTTACAGCCGAGTCGTTGCTTGCCGTTGACGAACAGCGCGTCAGAGCCACACACCGCCTGCCGACAGGAGTGACGGAAGGTGAGCGAGGAGTCGTACTGGTCGCGCGCCCACATGAGCGCGTCGAGCACCGTCATCCCCTTCGAGAACGGCACTCGGAACGTGTCGAACCGCGGCTCCTCCTTCTCGGGGACCTCCGGATCGAAGCGGAACACCTTCAGCTCGACCGTGTGGTCGGCCTCCTCGACCAGCTCGCGGGTCCGTCGGCGCGACTGCTCGTTGGCCGCCTCGATCTCCTCGCTGGTCATCTCGCTGTACACGTCACCGGCCGCGCGTGCGGCTCCGACGGCCTGTGTCTGTGTCTCTGTGCTGTCGTCGTCCGTCTCGGTGATTCCCGTGCTCATGAGATACTCCCTCCTGCCATCGTGAACGCCAGTCGGAGGATCTGTGCGGCAAGCAGCAGCCCGGCGACGACGAGCCCGTACTTGACGGCTCGTCGACCGATACCATCGAGTCCCTGATTGACGAGTCCGTTGTAGACGCCGTTGACGCCGTGGAACGTCGCCGTCAGCCCGAACCCGACCATCGCGAGGAAGTAACCGGGCTGGCTCATCCGCGCGCTCGTCCCGGCGAACGTCACGTCGGCGGCGTGGTTCACGAAGTGCAGCTGCATGAAGTGAAACGCCAACACGATGACGAGAAACGCCGCCGTGAGACGCTGTAGCAGCCAGCGCGTGCCTTTCGGTTCGAACGAGGAGTAGCGTTCACTCATGCCAGCTTCCCCATCAGGAACGTCGGGATACTCGCGACGACGACGACGCCCGTGACGACGAGCGACGCGTAGAAGGTGCGATCCTGTGACTCAAGCCCCAGCCCGAGATCGACGAACAGCAGCCGGACGCCGTTGAGAATATGGAACACGGCGACCGCCAGCAGTCCGACCTCGAGGAATCGAACGAGAAGCAGTCCTTCGAGGCCCTGAATCGTGCTGTTGTACGCTTCGGAACCCTGTATTGCCGTCGAGAGGACAGCGATATGGGTGAACAGATAGCCGACGAGGACCCAGCCGGTGAACTTGTGGAAGATCCACGCCCACATGCCGGCGGAGAACTCCGTCCACCGACCGAAGTCCTCGATGAGGCCTCGGTCGTACGATTGACTCATGCATACACGCATTGGTGCTGGCTCGCCATAGTAGTTGCCTTCCCGGTGGCAGTCGGCTGCCGGCTTCGCTCGATAAACCGTCAGCCACCACCGAGGAGTTTCCCGCTCAGCAGACGGAAACGTTGAAACGCGCTCCGAGAGACCACGAGGCATGGAGTTCGAGGAGATCGAGACGATCACCGTACTCGGCGCCGGAAGCATGGGCCACGGAATCGCGGAAGTCGCCGCACTCGCCGGCTACGAGGTGCGCCTGCGCGACATCAAATCCGAGTTCGTCGAGAACGGATACGAACAGCTCGTCTGGTCGCTGGAGAAGCTGGCCGAGAAAGACCAGATAAGCGAAGACGAGGCCAACGCGACCGCGGAGCGCGTCACGCCGCTCGTCGATATCGAGGCCGCCGTCGACGAGACCGACGTGGTCATCGAGGCCGTCCCGGAGAAGATGGAGATCAAGCGAGACGTCTACGGCGAGGTCGAGACGCACGCGCCCGAGGAGGCCATCTTCGCGACGAACACCTCCTCGCTGTCGATCACGGAGCTGTCCGAGATGACCGACCGGGCCGCGCAGTTCTGCGGGATGCATTTCTTCAACCCGCCCGTCCGGATGCAGTTAGTCGAGGTCATCACCGGTTCACACACCGACGAATCGACGCTCGACACCGTCGAACAGCTCGCCGAATCGTTCGGGAAGACGCCGGTTCGCGTCCACAAGGACTCGCCCGGCTTCATCGTCAACCGCGTTCTCGTCCCGCTGATGAACGAGGCCTGCTGG
Source organism: Halobacteriales archaeon QH_7_65_31 (assembly GCA_003021785.1). Classification (GTDB taxonomy): domain Archaea; phylum Halobacteriota; class Halobacteria; order Halobacteriales; family Haloarculaceae; genus Halosegnis. The sequence goes on from PXQU01000016.1 coordinate 369,918, forward strand.
ATGGTCTCCGACGACGAGGCGACGATCGCCGAGATCGACTCGACGACGAAGTTCGACATGGGGCTCCCGATGGGGGCGTTCGAACTCGGCGATCAGGTCGGGAACGACGTGACGTACCACGTGCTCGAGTATCTCAACGAGGTGTTGGGAGAGCCGTACGAGCCGGCCCCGCTGTTAGCGGAGACGGTCGAGGCCGAGAACTACGGCAAGAAGTCCGGCGAGGGCTTCTACGACTACGAGAACGGCGGTGTCGATATCCCGACCGACGCCGGCAGCGAGGCGATCGAGCGACGCCTCGCCGCGATTATGGCCAACGAGGTCGGCCACCTCGTCGCGGACGACATCTCGAACCCGAGCGATATCGACGAGGCAGTCATGCTCGGGGCCGGATTCCCCGACGGCCCGGCGAAGCTGGCTGACAAGATCGGTCTCGACCGACTCGTCGAGACGCTCGACACCCTCGCCGAGGAGGACGGCCACCCCCGATTCGAGGTGAGCGATGCGCTCCGCGCGGCCGCCGAAGATGGCGGCTTCTACGGCGAGCCCGACGCGACCGAGGACCGGAGCTACTCGACCATCGAGCTGGACAAGCCCGGCGAGATGGTCGGTCATATCGAGCTGTCCCGAGAGGCACGGATGAACACGATCAACCCCGAGATGCTCGGCGAGCTTCGCGACGCGCTCGACCTGTTCGAGGAGGACGACGAGGTGCGGGCAGTGCTCGTCACCGGCAAGGGGAACCGCGCCTTCTCTGCCGGTGCGGACGTGACATCGATGGCATCTTCCGCCAGCCCGCTCGACGGCATCGAGCTTTCGCGCGACGGACAGTCCACCTTCGGCGCGTTCGAGGCGTCACCGCTTCCCGTCGTCGCCGCGATCGACGGGTTCGCGCTCGGCGGCGGCTTCGAGCTGGCGATGTGCTGTGATTACCGGCTGGCGTCCGAGCGGTCGGAGCTGGGACTGCCGGAACACAACCTCGGACTGCTCCCGGGGTGGGGTGGCACGCAGCGACTCCAGCGGCTCGTCGGGATGTCGCGCGCGAAAGAGATCATCTTCACCGCCGAGCGGTTCGACGCCGACACGATGTACGAGTACGACGTCGTCAACGAGGTCGTCTCCGACGACGAGTTCGAGGAGCGCGCCCACGAGCTGGCCGCCGAGATGGCGAGTGGACCACCGGTCTCGCGAGCACTGACGAAGCAGGCGATGCTGAAGGGAGCCGAGGATCTCGACGCCGGACTCGAACTGGAGGCGCAGTCGTTCGGCCATCTGCTCGGCACGGACGACCTGATGGAGGGGATTACCGCCTTCATGGGTGACGGCGAGCCGGAGTTCGAGGGCGAGTAGCCGCCTCCGGAACCGTTTTCTCGCTCGCTCGTGGTATCCGAGTCATGGATCTCGCAATCGAGGGCAACGCAGCACTCGTCACCGCTTCCTCCAGTGGACTCGGAAAGGCATCGGCCAAAGCACTCGCGCGTGAGGGCGTCGACGTCGCTATCAACGGTCGCGACGAGGAGCGACTCGCCGACGCCAAAGCCGAGGTGGAGTCCGTCGCGACGGGCGAGGTCGTCACCGTCGCCGGCGATCTGACCGATCCGGACGACACCGAGCGACTCGTCTCGGAGACGGTCGATGCGTTCGGACGACTCGATCATCTGGTCACCTCCGCTGGCGGGCCGCCGTCGGGCGCGTTCGTGGACACCGACGACGAGGACTGGCAGGAGGCGTACGACCTGCTCGTGATGAGCGTCGTCCGACTCGCCCGGGCGGCGAAACCGCATCTCGAAGCCGGTGACGGCGGCACTATCGTCACCATCACCTCACGGAGTGTGAAGGAGGCCCTCGACAGTCTCGTCCTGTCGAACGCCGTTCGGATGGGCGTCATCGGGCTGGAGAAGACGCTCTCGAAGGAGTTCGCTCCGGATATCCGTGCCAACGCGGTCCTCCCCGGTCCACACGAGACGGCTCGCATCGAGAACCTCGTCGATGCGGCCGTCGAGCGTGGCGAGTACGACAGCTACGAGGCGGGACTCGACGACTGGGCCGGCAACCCGCTGGAGCGTATCGGCGATCCGATGGAGCTGGGCGACACCGTCGCGTTCCTCTCCTCGCCGCTGTCGGGCTTCATCAACGGAACGGCGATCCCGATCGACGGCGGCGCGACGGGCGCGAACCTATGAAGCCGGTCCCGTTCGACGACGCGGAGGCGTACGAGCCCGACGCGGGGTGGCGGCGCGTCTCGATGGCCGGCAGCGATCAGTTCTCATTCGAGTGGTTCGAGAAGCCGCCGGGCCACTCCTCGCCGATGCACGACCACGGGAACGAGCAGGTGTGTCTCTGTCTGGAGGGTGAACTCACTGTCGCGACGGAAGACGACTCGGTCACGCTGGCGAAGAACGACTCCGTGCTCCTCGAAGCGAACGAGCCGCACCGCGTCGAGAACACCGGCGACGAGCGCGCGGTCGGTCTCGACGTGTTCGCGCCCGGACGCGACTTCGGCTTCTGGACCGACCGCGAAGAGTGAGGTGAGGACGACGAAGACGCCCGGCTCGACTCGCCGGGCGACGCGGTGACGGTCGCCGCCGAATCCGTCGGCTCGACGGCTCGCTCGCCCGGTCGCGCGCGGCGGCCGTACGTCCGTTTGCGGTCGCATCTGTGTGAGAAGGAAGCATTTATTCGTACCTCCCCACTACCGTGAGTTGCGCACCATTGGTGTAGTCCGGCCAATCATCTTGCCCTTTCGAGGCGAGGACTAGGGTTCAAATCCCTAATGGTGCACGTGGCTCTCTTTCGTCGGATCGTTCGAGTAGCGTGAAGCCCATAGATTGAAACGGTAGCCCGCGCACTGGTGTGCAACCGATGATAGAGACAGACACGGAGTGGTTCCGCGCCGAGTCCACGTACTCGGACCCGAGCATCGCCGAGACGACGATTCCGCGGATGTTCTTCGACAGCGCCGATCGGAACGGCCCGCGAGACGCCCAGTGGTACAAAGGCGGCGTCTACGACCGGTCGCTCACGCCCGACGTGCTCCCGTCTGCGACGGCGGGGGAGTTCGCCGCCGTCACCTACGCGGAGATGGCCGATATCGTCCGGTCGCTCGCGGTCGGCTTCCGGGAGCTGGGCGTCGAGCGAGACGACCGCGTCGGTATCTACGCCGACACGCGCATGGAGTGGGCGCAGTCGGATCTCGCGCTGCTGTCTGCGGGCGCGACCGTCACGACCGTCTACACCGAGTCCTCGGCCGAACAGACGCGGTATCTGCTCGACGATCCGGACGCGGTCGGCGTCGTCTGTGAGGACGCCGCGCTGCTCGACACCCTCGTCGGTATCGAGGGGGACCTCGATCTGGAGTTCATCGTCGTCATCGACGAGTACGAGGGGTACGCGGACCGCGACGACATCCTCTCACTCGCGGACGTGTGCGAGCGCGGGAGCGAGGCGTACGACGAGTCGAGCTTCGAGGGGTGGATCGACGACCAGTCGATGGACGAGCTGGCGTCGCTCATCTACACCTCCGGCACGACGGGGAAGCCGAAGGGGGTCAAGCTCACCCACCGGAACTTCCGGGCGAACGTGAATCAGGTCCGCCGTCGCTTCGCCGACCGACCCGACCGCACCGACGACGTACCGACGCTCGGGCCGGAGACCCGCGCCCTGTCGTTCCTCCCGCTCGCGCACGTGTACGAGCGCACGTCCGGCCACTTCGTGATGTTCGCCTCCGGCGCGACGGTCGCGTACGCCGAATCGACCGACACCGTCGCCGACGATCTCGCGACGGTGAGACCGACCTCCGCGACCTCCGTCCCGCGCATCTACGAGCGCGTGTTCGCGACGATGCGCGAGCAGGCCAGCGGCTCCGACGTGCGCGAGTCGATCTTCGAGTGGGCGGTCGACGTCGCTCGCGAGTACGCCCGCAGCGACAGCCCGGGCATCGGACTGCGCGCGAAACACGCTCTCGCCGACCGGCTCGTCTACTCCTCGGTGAAGGAGACGATGGGCGGCAACGTCGAGATGTTCATCTCCGGGGGCGGCTCGCTCTCACAGCGGCTCGCGGAGCTGTTCGAGGGAATGGGGCTTCCCATCCACGAGGGGTACGGGCTGACGGAGACCGCGCCGGTCGTCTCGACGAACCCGCCGGACGATCTCCGCTCCGGGACGCTCGGCCCACCGCTGGCGAACATCGAGGCGAAGCTCGACCCGTCTGTCGTCTCCAGCGACCAGCGAGCGAACGCCGAGGGAGCGATCGGCGAACTGCTCCTTCGCGGCCCGAACGTCACCGACGGCTACTGGAACCGTCCGGACGCGACCGACGGTGCGTTCACCGACCCGGCAGAGGGCGAGGGCGACGAGCCGTGGTTCCGCTCCGGCGACATCGTCGAGATCGCCGAAGACGGCTATCTCGTCTATCACGACCGACTCAAACAGCTCATCGTGCTCGACACCGGGAAGAACATCGCGCCCGGACCAATTGAGGACGAGTTCGCGACCAGCGAGCGCATCGCACAGGCGATGGTCGTCGGAGACAACGAGAAGTTCATCACCGCGCTGTTCGTCCCCGACACGGAGGCGCTCGAACGGTGGGCCGAGCGGAACGATCTCGACCTGCCCGAGGAGCGCGAGGCGATCGCGACGGACGAGCGCGTTCGCGAGTGGGTGCGCGCGGAGATCGACGCGGTGAACGAGTCGCTCGCGAGCCACGAGCGGATCAAGGAGTTCCGACTGATCGGCACGGAGTGGACGCCCGACAACGATATGCTCACGCCGTCCATGAAGCTCAAACGCCGGAACGTGCTGGAGGCGTACGACGACAAAATCGAGGAGATGTACGGGCGAGACTGAGACCGCGGGCTGTCCTCCCATTGGTCTTATTTACCTTCCGCTCTTCTCTGTCCACATGAGTGACAACGGTGAGACAGCGTGAGTGTCGCAGAGGAGTTCGTACAGGAGCTGCGTACCCGCTACGACGACGAGGTCCGCGTAGTGGCGACGTACAGCGAAGACGGCTACGAGATGCTCTACACCATCGATCCGGTGGACGAAGAGTACACCGTCGAGGATCTGACCGCCATCCACGACGACGTGGTGTTACAGGACATCGAACAGCCGTTTCAGGAGTCGCTGTTCCACGACTTGGGTGATATTCAGGGGAAGGTCCGGCTGTTCGACGGCGGAACCGTCGCGCACTTCTGGCCGGAAGGCGACTCCGACGGCGTGCTCGTCGTGCTCGGTGGCGATGCCAATATCGGCCTGCGGTCGCTGCTCGATCTCGCGAAGTCCTACTACAGCTAATGCATCCGATACCACTCCTCGATCTCGACCATCGGGCGGGGGTACTCGATCCCTAACTCCACCCCGTGGCGCGCCTGTTCGTCGTCGCTCATCTGCCACGGCCGGTGGGCGTACTCCGCCGGTAGCTCGGCGAGTTCGGGGAGCCAGTGGCCGATATACGCCGCGTCGGAGTCGTAGCGTTCCCCCTGCCCGAGGACGTTGAAGTAGTTATCTCGCGAGTCGTTGCCGACACCCGACTGATACGCCCAGTTCCCCCAGTTCGAGCACACGTCGTAGTCGACGAGCCGCGATTCGAAGTACGCCGCGCCCTGTCGCCAGTCGATTTCGAGCACGTCGGTGAGAAAGGAGGCGACGTTCTGCCGCCCCCGGTTCGACATGTAGCCGGTTTCGTTCAGCTCGCGCATGTTCGCGTCCACGAACGGAACCCCGGTTTCGCCGGCAGCCCACCGCTCGAAGGCGGGCTGCTCGCGCCGCCATCGCTTGTCGGCGCTCCGGATCCCCTGCTCGTCGAAGAAGTCGCTCCCGTGTTTGATGAACTGGAACTGGAAGAAGTCCCGCCACAGCAGCTCGAAGACGAGCCAGTAGGTCGAGTCGTTCGAGACGCGCTCGTCCTCGTACGCCTGCACCTGCTCGTGGAGCCAGCGGGGCGACAGCGAGCCCTGTGCGAGCCACGCCGAGAACTTCGAGGAGTAGTCCGCACCGAGCAGCCCGTTGCGAGTCTGTTTGTACTCGCGCAGTCGGTCCTCCTCCCAGATGTACGACTGGACGCGCTCGCGCCCGGCCGACTCCCCGCCGCGATGAGCGATCGCCCGTCGCTCGTCCGGCTCCGGCTCGCTGCGACCGAGATCGGCCAGCGTCGGCAACGGCCCAGTGTCGAGATCGGGAGTCGATACGCTTGTCGGGGTGTCGAACGGCTCCCGGACCGTCGCCTCGCGCTCGATCTCTTTACGCCACGGGGTGTAGGTGTCGTCGATCGAATCGACGGCCGTCGGCAGGTCGTTCAGGTGGTACAGCGTGTGCGTCCAGAACCGCTCGCTGACGATCCCCTCGTCGGCGAGGGCGGCCTTCGTCGCGTTCTCCGTCGTCAGCTCCTCGGTCGCGGGCATCGTCTGGAAGTAGACGCCGGCGGCGTCGTACTCGTTCGCGACCGCGGGGACGACCTCGGTCGGGTCGCCGTGGCGGACGAGCAGGTCACCGCCACGCGTCCGGAGATTCGCCCGGAGGTCTGCGACCGACTCGCGGATGAACGTCGCCCGGTGATCACCGATTTTGGGTCGGTCGATGTAGCGCGAGCGGTCGTACGCGTCGGGATCGAAGACGTACAGCGGGACGATCCGGTTGGCGTCCGCGAGCGCGCGAGCGAGCGTCTCGTTGTCGTGAAGGCGCAGATCGCGGCGAAACCAGACGACTGCAGTGTCCATACCCGGCGTACGGCCGGCCGGCACAAAACCGTGCGGACCAACAACCGTTATACGACGTCCACAGCACGCGTCCGTGGCCCGTCGCAGTCGACGAGGAGGATCGACTGGTACTGCCCGATATCCAGCGTCCCGTCCGTCACGGGGACGGTCACCTCACGGCCCAACACCATCGAGGCGAGATGCGCCCGCGTGTTGTCGTCGATCCGATCGTGATACCAGTCGGCGTCGGGAACCATCCGACCGACGAACCGCGAGATATCGCTCACGAGACGCTCCTCGGTCTCGTTGATGACGACACCGGCTGTCGTGTGCGGGACGAAGACGGAGACGGTCCCGTTACGGCCAGTCGGGACCGACTGCGATACCGTGTCGGTGATATCGGTCACGCTCGTGTCGTCACCGGTCTCGATTTCGAGTCGCATAGCTACCCGAACACACTGCCGCCTGAAGAAGCTACACCCCGACCGTCGTACTGATTTGCGCGGGTAACGAACCGGAGGCATGGAGGACCTGCCCGAAGGGTGGCGTCGCTGGAACGAAGGGGAGACCAAACTTGTCTGGGCGTATCGTCCCGACGTGTTCAGCGGCGACAGCTTTCCGGCGGCGTGTCTGCCGACGCTGTATATCACACAGGGGAAGCGCACGCGCCGGCCCGGCACGACGCGTGAGCCCGGTCCCGATACGTCGTGGTACGTCACCCTCTATCTCGAACCGTCGGTCGCCCGCGACGAGGAGGCGTTCGAGAGTCGCGACGGCGCGCTCGACGGTGCGTGTGACCTCGCCGCCCGCTTCGCCGGCGGCGATATCGACTACCGCGATCTGTATCAGATCCCCCGCGAGCGCTACTTCCGGAAGCTGGACGAGCTGACCGGACGGGCGTGAGCCGTACCGAACACACCGAACGGGAACTTTAGGGGCACGGCCCGTCTCCTTTCTGATATGACTACGGTCACGCTCATCGGGACGCGGCTCGCGGAGCCGGGGACCGAGTTCGTTTACGGCGGCGAAGCGACCGCCTGTGAGGGGTGTCCCTACCGCGAGCAGTGTCTCAATCTGACGGAGGGTCGCCGCTACACCGTCGAATCTGTCCGCGAGAACACACAGACGCTCGACTGCGCCGTCCACGACGAGGGCGTTCAGGCCGTCGAGGTGGCGGCCGCCCCGGTGCGCGCGAACGTGCTCTCGAAATCGGCGTACGCGGGTTCGACCGCCGAGCTCGCCGGCCCCTGTCAGTACACCGGCTGTCCGAGCCACGAGTACTGCGAGCCGGCGGGTGCGTCCTTCGACGCCGAGTACCGCATCGCCGAGGTCGAGGGCGAGCCACCACACGACCACTGTATGCTCGACCGCGACCTGACGCTCGTCGAGTTCGCCGCCACGGAGGAGTAGCGGACACGTTTTTCTACCTCGGTCTCGCGTCGTGACTCGTGTTAGAGAACGTCACGGCGTTCGTCACCGGCGCGAGCGGTGGTATCGGCAGACAGATCGCTCACACCTTCGCCGACCGCGGTGCGTCCGTCGCGTGTGCCGCCCGGAGCGACGGTATCTACGAGACCGCCGACGCGCTCGGCGAGCAGGGGTTGGCCGTCGAGACGGACGTGACCGACGAGGCGAGCGTCGAGTCGGCAGTCGCGGAGACGGTCGAGACGTTCGGCAGTCTCGACTGTCTCGTCAACAACGCGGGGATCGCCGGTCCGACACAGCCCTTCGACCGGCTCGATCCCGCCGATATTCAGGAGACCGTCGCAGTCAACACGACCGGTGCGGTGATCTGTGCGAAACACGCAAGCGACCACCTGCGGGCGAGCGACCAGGCGAGCGTCGTCAACATCGGCTCCATCGGCGGGAAACAGCCGTATCCGAACCGGCTCCCGTACGCCGTCTCGAAGATGGGTCTCGTCGGCGTGACGCGCACGCTCTCGCGGGAGCTCGGCCGCGACGACGTGACAGTCAACACAGTGCTCCCCGGTCCCGTCGAGGGTGATCGGATCGAGGACGTGATCGCGAAACAGGAGCGACTCGACGACGTCGAGGACGCCGAGCCGTTCCACATCGCTCCCGACGACTTCGCGCTCCCGGAGTACACCGCGAGCAAAGAGGAGGTGGCAGCACAGGTCGCCTTCCTCGCCGGGCCGAACGCGCGCCGTATCACGGGACAGGAGATCGCGGTCGACGCCGGCGCGACTTGGTACTGAGTGCGTTTAGAGTTCACATACGACCCGAACGACTATTCGGTTGCTGACTCGAATCGATATGTGACCGACGACGATGCGTTCGAGGTGGACGACGAGTATCTACTTATCGGCCGCACATACGAGGAGTACGCGGCAATGTTCGGAGTTGATGAACTGAGCGGTCGCGTCCTCGACTGCGGGTCCGGTGTTAGCTCGTTCGTCGTTGAGGCGCGCGAGCGTGGTATCGACGCGATCGGTGTAGACCCCACGTACACGGACAGCCGCGGGACGCTCGCCACAGACGCGCGACGGGCACGTCGGGACAACGTCGCCCAGCTTTCGGAGAAGCGTGACCGCTACGTGTGGTCATTCTACGGCGGTCTCGACGAACGAGGAGACTATCTCGAACGCGCGAGCGAACGGTTTCTCGATAATTTCCCTGACGGGCCGTACGTCGCGGCTGGTCTTCCGGAGCTGCCGTTTCGTGACGACACGTTCGATCTGGCCGTGTCCGGCAATCTGCTGTTTCTCTACGACGATCGACTCGATCTGGAGTTCCATGTCGCGGCGGTACAGGAGCTTGCCCGGGTCGCCGACGAGGTTCGGGTATTTCCGCTGGCGTCGCTGGATCGAACGCAGTCGCAGTACGTCGAACCGTGTCTGGAAAAGCTGCGCGCGGCAGGCCACACACCCGAGCTACGTGATGTCAGCTACGAGTTTCAGCCCGGCGCGACGACAGTACTCGTGATTTAGCGTTCCGGCGTCGGCTCCGGGCCGGGAGTCGCCTGCTCGTCGAGCCGACCGACGAGATCACCGGTGTAGCCGAACTCGGTCTCGTAGCCGTACGGTGAGAGCAGGATCGGATAGAACGGGCGGTCGGCGACGAACTGTTCGCCGTCGGCGCGGGCGTACATCTCCCCTTCGGCGACGCGCTCGAAGTTAGCCACGAACGTCTCGTACTCCTCGGCGGGCGGTTTCGGCAGTATCCGGTCCATCCGGAAGACGGGAATATCCTCGCGCGGCGTCGCCGGCGGCTCGACCGCACCGACAGCGCCGAGAAACTCCCGAGTGAGGGTGTAGGCGTTCTCGGCGGCCCGTTCACTCCCCTGTATCCCACACTCCACCTCGATGACCTCCTGTGCCTCGATGAGACGGCCTTCCGAGAACTTCATCGTCTCGATGAGCGCCTCGACGGTGAGATACGGGACGACCGAGGCGGCGAGCGGGTCGAGTTCGTCGACGAGTGCGAACGGCGCTGCGTACGACTGCGTGGAGTGCATCGAGAAGATGGTGCAGCCGCGCAGCTCCTGAGACAGCTCGTGTGCGAGCCGACCCTCGTGGGTGTCGGCGTCGAGATCGCCGGGGAACGCTCGGTTGAGGTCCTCGTCCACGTAGCGGACGTTCTCCGTGAGCGCGCGCTCGTTCGCGATGATGAACTTCACGGGTCGGTCGAGATCGGGCGGGTCCGCGAGCAGTCGTTCGACGGCGCGTGCCCCACACGGCTCGTCGCCGTGGATAGAGCCGACGACCGCGACCTCTGGCGTTCCCTTGCCCAGTTGCTCGACGCGCATCTACAGACAGTTCGCGGCGAGGGCATATTAACACCGCCATATTGGAACAGAGCAACAGCGCGTACGTGGCTTACAGGACTGTTCGTCCTGCAGTAATAATGACGGAAAATAACTCCCTCACCGGTTGTCGTATCTCTGGCATCAAGTACAGCTGCTGGCAGAATGGCTCCACTTGCTCGGACAAACTGTTGTAGCCGCTGCCAGATTCATATTACAAATTGGATTTTGCTTGATTTATAAATTATTTAATATTTGTGGCGTCAGTAGCTGGGTGAGTATACCCCTTGGCTCAGCGAATCGTTTACAGAAGATTGGTCATTACATCCTGTATGGGAATCGCACAAGAGATGGACGCCAGTCAGATCAAGGGGCTTGCGCCAAGCCTCCTCATACTATCGCTCGCTCCGATTTGGCTACTAAACGGGTCGAAAGCGAGCTTAGCGATAATGGCGTTCGTGCTATTCTGCTTCGGTCTCGTCGGCGGAATCGGAATCGGAATGGAGTACGCGGAAGAGCATGACACAACCTAACAAGTACTGGCAGATTCCGACAACAGTTTTACCCCTCGGGCATAGTATCCGATAATGGGAACATGTACTGTCTGCGGCACGTCGACTGACGGGCCGATCTGTGACACCCATCAAGAGGACGTACTGTTCGATTTCCGCGGCGACCGCGCGAACCAGCTCACCGACGGCCGCTTCTACCGCGGCGTCGTCGACGGCTACGCCGACTTCGGCGTCTTCATCGATCTCTCGCCGCGCGTGACCGGACTGCTCCACCGCTCGAAGCTCGACAAGCGGCTCGAATCCCTCGACTGGGAGCCGGGCGACACCGTCTGCGTGCAGGTCACGAACGTGCGCGACAACGGTGACGTGGACCTCGGCTGGTCGATCCGACAGACCGACCGCGAGTTCCGCGGCGTCCTCATCGACGAACCGGAGGGCGACCGTCTTGCCGACGAGGAGAACGAGGAGAACGAGGAGGAGCCGGAGGCCGATTCGGGAAACGCGAGTGAGGCAACCGATCCGGCGACGACACAGCAGGAGTCGGACGCCGCCACCGCCACCGACCCCGACCCATCGGTTGCCACCGATCACGACGACGCGAGCGAGGAGCCGGACGAGGCGACGGCGACTGACGCGCACGACGGAGAGCCGGAGGATGTCGAGACCGAGGAGTCAGACGACATCAGCACGGAAGCGCCGGTCGATACCGAAAACGAAACGACCGCCGAGGCAGCGACGACCGAGACCGACCAGACGGACGACGCCGGAGCCGTGCAGGTCGAAGCAGCGACCGAGGACGACGAGCCGGCCGCTGTCGAGCGCGTTGCGATCGACTCCCTCCGCGACCACGTCGGCTCCGACGTGCGACTGGAAGGGGAGGTCGTCTCGGTGCGACAGACCTCCGGGCCGACCGTCTTCGAGCTCGGCGACGAGTCGGGTGTCGTGGACTGTGCCGCCTTCGTCGAGGCCGGCGTTCGCGCGTATCCGGACATCGAGACCGGTGACATCGTCCGACTCGACGGCGAGGCGCGGGTCCGACGCGACGAGCTACAGGTCGAGACGGAGACGCTCGTCGAGCTGACCGACGGAGAACGGGAGACCGTCGAATCGCGGATGCAGGAGGCGCTCGACGCCGAGGCCGCGCCCGACGCCTTCAAGCCGCTCGCCGCCGACGACGCCGTCGCCGCCGCTCGCGACGGTATCGAGTCGGTCGCGACCGCGATCCGGCGGGCCGTCTTCGCCTCTCGCCCGGTCGTCGTTCGCCACGCCGCGACGACGGACGGCTACGTCGCCGGAGCCGCGATCGAGCGCGCCGTTCTGCCGCTCGTGCGCGAGGAACACACCAGCGCCGACGCCGCCTACCACTACTTCGACCGTCGCCCGCTCGAAGAGGGGAGCTACGGGATGGCCGACGCGACGAAGGACACCAGCCGGATGCTGGACAATCAGGAGCGCCACGACGAGAAGCTCCCGCTGTTCGTCTTTGCCGCCGCCGGCTCCACCGAGGACTCGACCGACGGGCTGGAGATGCTCGACATCTACGGCGTCGATTCGGTCGTCGTCGACTCGCTCGCGATCGCCGAGCGAACCGAGGAGCTCGCGACGGCGACCGCGACGGTTCCGGAGCGAACCGCCGGGACCGTAGGCGCGAACGTCGCCGCGGCCGTCAACGACGACGTACGAGCCGATCTCGGTCATCTGCCCGCGGTCACGTTCTGGGAGAACACGCCCGACGTGTACGCCGGCCTCGCTGCCGATTCCGGGATCGACGCCGAGGCCGCCGGCCAGCTGCGTGAGGCGATCGCCCTCGAAGCGTTCTATCAGAGCTACGAGGACAAACGCGAGCTGATCATCGATCTGCTGTTCGATCAGGAGGTTGGACTGGCGGCGAGCGTCTCCGAGCAGTTCACCGAGAAGCTCGACGCGGAGCTCCGGACCGCCGAGGAGAATCTCGAGACGCGGACGGTCGACGGGACTGAGGTGTCCGTCCTCGACATGGACGCGTACACCCACCGGTACGACTTCCCGCCGAAGTTCCTCCTGCTCGATACGCTCTTCCGCCGTCACCGCGACGAAACGCCGGTCGTCGTCGGCTACGGCACGGACGAGCTGTACGTTCGCGCGACCGACGCCGACCTCGACGGGATCGCCGCCGCTGCCGCCGACAGCGCGCCGAACGCCGGCATCGACGTGAAGGCGGTTCGCGTCGGCAAGCTCTCGTTCCTCTCGGGCCGCCGCGAGGAGGGCGTCGACGCCGTGCTCGACGCGACCGTCGACCAGCTGTAGTCGCCGTCATCGGGGCCGTCTTCTTCGTCGACTCGGCTCACGGAACCGTGTGACACTTGCCGCTGGGTGGCGAACGAGCGGTAATGAGTACCGAGGCGGAACCGTTCGAGCAGGTGTGTCGCCACCTCGCCGAGCGCGTGCTTGCAGGAGAGCTGGAGAAAGACGACATCGAGCGCGCGAAGCTCGACGCCTGCTCGGAGTTCGGCGCGGACTCCGTGCCGAAACACGCCGACATTCTGGACGCCGCGCCCGACGGAACGCGAGAGGACCTCGAAGCCGTCCTCCAGCGCAAACCCGTCCGCACCGCGTCGGGGGTCTCACCCGTCGCCGTGATGACCTCGCCCCACACCTGTCCCCACGGGAAATGTCTCTACTGTCCGGGCGGCCCGGCTTCGGAGTTCGACTCCTCGCAGTCGTACACCGGCCACGAGCCGGCCGCCGCACGGGGGGTGCAGAACGATTACGATCCGTACGGGATGGTGACGCTCCGGCTGAATCAGCTCCGGCAGATCGGCCACCCGGTCGATAAGGTCGAGCTGATCGTGATGGGCGGGACGATGACCGCTCGCAGCCACGACTATCAGGAGTGGTTCGTGAAACGCTGTCTTCAGGCGATGAACGAGTTCGATCCCGCCGCGGAGCCGACCCCCTCGGAGACGGAGTCGTTCGCACAGGAGAGCTATCCGTTCCGCTATCTGGAGGACGTGATCGCCGAGAACGAGACGGCCACCGTCCGCAACATCGGAACGACGTTCGAGACGAAACCCGACTGGTGTGATCCGGAGCAGATCGACCGTATGCTCGATCTCGGCGGGACGAAGGTGGAGGTGGGCGTCCAGACGACCTACGAGCGAATCAACCGCGAGATGCACCGGGGCCACGGCGTGCAGGCGAGCATCGACGCCAACCGCCGGCTCCGCGACGCCGGCTTCAAAGTCGGCTTTCACATGATGCCCGGCCAGCCCGGCATGTCGAAAGCGATGTGTCTGGAGGATTTCCGTCGCATCTTCGAGCGCGCCGACTGGAAGCCCGACTACCTGAAGATCTATCCGACGCTCGTCGTCCGTGACACCCTCACCTACGACATGTGGCGACGCGGCGAGTACGAGCCGCTGACGAACGACGAGGCCGCCGAACTCGTCGCGGAGATCATGTCGATGATCCCCCGGTACACGCGGCTCCAGCGCGTCCAGCGCGATATCCCCGCCGATCACATCGACGCTGGCGTCTGGAAGTCGAATCTCCGCCAGCTCGCTTGGAAGGAGATGGAGAACCACGGCTGGGAGTGTGAGTGTATCCGCTGTCGCGAGGCCGGCATGAACGACGAGACGCCCGAGGACATCGAGCTTCGCGTTCAGACGTACGAGGCGAGCGGCGGCACGGAGCATTTCATCTCGATCGAGGACTTCGAGCAGGACCTGCTGGTCGGGTTCTGCCGGCTTCGGTTCCCGAACGACCCCGTTCGCCGCGAGCTGTCGCGGAGTGCAATCGTCCGTGAACTCCACGTGTACGGGAGCGAGGTCGGCGTCGGCCAGAGCGAGAGCGACGACACCCACCAACACCGCGGCTACGGACGGGAGCTACTCGCGCACGCCGAGCGGCTTGCCCGCGAGGCCGGCTACGAGAAGCTCTCCGTCATCTCGGGAATCGGCGTTCGGCAGTACTACCGCGAGAAGCTGGACTACTATCAGGACGGGCCGTACGTGAGTACCCGGCTCTGAGTCGTCTGGTCGACTGACGCGCCTCGCGATCGACGCTGCGCGATCGTCCCGGGAGACGGCGCGTCCCCGCGGTGCGGTGCTGTTCCCGAATCCGAGCGAGCACAGCGGTCACAGGTGCGAACGTTTACATCCGGAGCCGAGACCAGACCGCCCGTGACATAGCGACCGTCTGTGGCGGGCCTGCGCGACATAACGGCTCACCCGTCACAGCAGGGAACGAGCCGTCTGTTCGCCAATCGCAGTCGCTTAGTCGAGGGACACGCTACTGGCAGTAATGAGCGATGCAGACATCTCGACGCGACGCGCGTGGCTGATGGCCGCGCGGCCACAGACGCTCCCGGCGGGGGCCGCACCGGTGATCGTCGGGGTCGGCGTCGCACTCAGCCGGGGCATGTTCGTGCCGGTCCCGGCCGTCGCTGCGCTCGTCGGCGCGCTCCTGCTCCAGATCGGCGCGAACTTCGCGAACGACTACTACGACGCCGTACGGGGGGCAGATACGGATGAACGCGAGGGGTTCACGCGCGTCACCGCCGGCGGTCTCATCGAGCCGGCCGCGGTCAAACGCGCGATGTACGGGACGTTCGCACTCGCCCTCCTGCTGGGAACGTATCTCGTCTGGGTCGGGGGACCGGCTATCGTCGTCGTCGGACTGAGCTCTATCGCCGCCGGTATCGCCTACACCGGCGGCCCGGCTCCGTACGGCTACCGCGGACTGGGTGATCTGTTCGTCTTCGTCTACTTCGGACTGGTCGCCGTCACCGGGACGTACTACGTACAGGCTGCTGCCGTCGAAATCGCCGGAATGCCGGCGTTCACCGCCCCGGCCGACTTCGTCCCGTTAGCGGCCGGCATCGCTGCACTACCAGCCGCGGGACTATCGACCTGCATCCTCGTCGTGAACAACATCCGCGACCGCGAGACCGACGCCAGAGCGGGCAAACAGACGCTTGCCGTGACGCTGGGCTACACCGGCTCGCGCATCGAATTCCTCCTCATGCTGGGGATGGCCTACGTCGTCCCGGTCGTCTTTGCCGTCACGGGCTACGGACTCACGGCACTCGCGCCGCTGGTAACGCTCCCGCTCGCTGTGCTGCTCGCTCGGACGGTCCTCACCGAGACGGGCGGGACGGCGCTGAATCCGGCGCTCGAAACGACCGGGCAGCTGCTGTTCGTGCACAGTCTCCTCTTCGCTGCGGGGTTGGCCGTATGAACGTCCGACCGTTCGCCCTCGACCTGCATGAACCGCTCGCGACCGCCGCCGGCGAGATATCGGTTCGATCGGGGTTTCTCGTCACCGTCGATGACGGCGGCGAGCGCGGCGTCGGCGAGGCCTGTCCGCTCGCCGGCTGGACGGAGCCGTACGACGAGTGTCGAACGGCGCTCACCGGTGCGACGCCCGCAGACACCGACACGCTGCCGCCGGCAGCGCGACACGGAGTCGCGCTCGCACGGCTCGATGCCGGTGCACGAGCCGAGGGGATCCCGCTCTACCGGCATCTGGGCCGAGACGCGCGCGTCGAGACCGTCCCCGTGAACGCGACGGTCGGTGATGCCGATCCCGCGACGACACGTGAGCGAGTCACGGACGCAGTGACAGATGGCTACGGCTGCGTGAAGCTCAAGATCGCGAACCGCCCGCTCGATGCGGACCTCGACCGGATCAGGGCCGCCCGCGACGCCGCCCCGGACGTCGATATCCGGCTCGACGCCAACGGCGGCTGGACTCGCGACACCGCGACGCTCGCGTTCGAGCGGCTGGAGCCGTTCGATATCTCGTACGTCGAGCAGCCGCTGTCGGCCGGTGATCTCGACGGGCTCGCTATGCTCCCGGACACGGGCGTCGATATCGCGCTCGATGAAGGCCTCTACGAACACGGTATCGATGCCGCGCTCAACGCCGATATCGACTGGCTCGTCCTGAAGCCGATGGCGCTCGGCGGGCCGGACGCCGCGGTCGAGCTCGCAGGGCTCGCGCGAGGAGCTGGCGTCGATCCCGTGGTGACGACCACGATCGACGGTCCGATCGCTCGCACGGCGGCGGTTCACGTCGCGGCCGCGATCCCCGACGTCTCCGCCTGCGGACTGGCGACGGGGTCGCTGCTTGCGACTGACTCCCTACCCGATCCCGCGCCCGTCGATGACGGCGTCGTTGCCGTCCCACAGAAAGAGGGAAATACTCCCGCCGTGTTACCGGCAGATTATGCGTGACTGGCTGGCGATTCGAGCGCAGGCGACGCCGGCCAGAACCGCACTCGTTCACGCGAGCTCCGGGGAGGCGACCAGCTACGGGACGCTCGACGACGAGGTCGAACGCCTCGCCGGACGGCTGGCCGGGTTCGGCGTCGATGTCGACGACCACCTCGGCGTCGTCGCGGAGACCCGACCGGCGTTCGTCAGACTCGCTCACGCCGCCAGCAGACTCGGCGCTGTCCTCGTTCCGCTCAACGCCCGTCTGACAGCGCGCGAACTCACCACGGCGCTCGACACGGCAGACGTGGACACGCTTGTCTGCACGGCTGCAACGGAGGCGACGGCCGCCGAGGCGTTCGACGGTCCCTTGGCGACCCTCGACCCGCCGACAGCGGGCGCTCGGAGGGTATCGAGCATACATCCCGAGCCGTTCGAGCTGGGCTCGTGGACGCGCGACTGCACCGCAGTGCTGCTCGCGACCTCGGGCACGACCGGTGGCCCGAAGCTCGTTCGGCTCACGATGGGCAACTTGGCCGCAAGCGCGGCCGCGTCCTCGTGGCGACTCGGCGTGCTTCCGGACGACTGCTGGTACTGCACGCTCCCGATGTACCACATGGGCGGGCTGGCTCCCGTCTATCGGAGCGTCCTCTACGGGACCGGCGTCGCCGTCTCCGAGGGAGGGTTCGACCCGGCCGAATCACTCGCCGAGATCGAACGGAACAACGTGACGACGACCTCGCTCGTCCCGACGATGTGCCGTGAACTGCTAGACGCAGACGACGCCGGCGTGCTCGCGACGCTCCGGTTCGTCCTCGTTGGCGGCGCGCCGACGCCGGATTCGCTCGTTGAGCGGGCCAGAGCGGCCGACGTAGCACTGTATCCGAGCTACGGGATGACCGAGACCAGCTCACAGATCGCGACCGCGAGTCCTGACCAGACGCGGGACGCGCTTGGAACCGTCGGCTCACCGCTGATGTTCACGCAGGTGCGTATCGTCGACGCCGACGGCGTCCCGGTCGAACCCGGTGACTCGGGCGAAATCGTCGTCAGCGGCGCGACCGTCACCCCGGGCTACTACGACGATCCCGAGGCGACCGCCGAAGCGTTCGGTCCCCACGGCTTCCACACCGGTGACGCCGGCTACCGCGACGAATCGGGGCAGCTGTGGGTGTTGAACCGCCTGACAGACCGTATCATCACCGGCGGCGAGAACGTCGATCCCGGTGCGGTCGCAGCCGTGCTCAGGGACCACCCCGACGTGGACGACGCGTTCGTTGCGGGCGTCCCGGACGAACGGTTCGGCCAGCGCGTCGCGTCGCTCCTCGTCGGTCCCGACTCGACCGAGCCGGTCGAGCGGTTCGCACGCGACCGGCTGGCCGGGTTCAAGATTCCGCGCCAGTGGCGACTCGTCGAGACGCTTCCGCGGACCGCCTCCGGAACTGTCGACCGCGCCGCCGCGAGTCTCCTGCTCGAAGACGCCGACAGCGACTCGTCCTGATACGTCTCCACTTTTGCCGACTGCGCTCGTACCCCGCGTATGTGCACCCTCACGTTCGCGTTCCGGCAGTTCGACGCGCCGCTGGCCGTCGCCGCCAACCGCGACGAGCTGTACGCGCGACCGTCCAGTTCGCCGCGGCAGTGGGATCGATCCGATATCTTCGCACCGCGCGACGAGGAGGCCGGCGGCACGTGGATCGGGACGAACGCTGCCGGTGTGCTCGTCGCTATCACGAACCGCTGGAGCCGGGACGTGACGGACGGCGATCGGTCGCGTGGACTACTCGTTCGGGACGCGCTCACGGAGCCGAGCGCCGCGGCCGCGGCCGACTACGTCCGTAGCGAACTCGATACCCGCGTCTACGAGCCGTTCCATCTGCTCGTTGCCGACGGTGACTGCGCCGTGCTGTTCGAGCACGACGCGACCGACTCAGAGACGCATCTCGCAGCCGGAACCTACGTCGTCGGTAACGCCGGCTGGTGTGGCGAGCGCGGCGGGCCGACCGACGCGACCGCGCCACAGCGAACGCGCTCCGTCTTCACCCCGGGTGAGGGGGCCGAGCGCGGGCGCGAGCAGATCGCCGCCGACGAGGCGGTCCTCGACGCACTCACAGAGACGGATCACGAGACGGCGACGGAGTGGCTCGACAGGGCCGGTGAGATACTCGGCGATCACGAGTACGGGGTCTGTCTGCACGGCGAGTCGTTCGGGACGAAATCGGCGACGCTGGTCGAACTCGGAGCGACCACGCGCTGGCGGTACGCCGACGGGCCGCCGTGCGAGACGCCGTTTGAACCGCACGGAACAGACGATAGAGTTTAACAGGGCGACCGCCGTCGTTACCGTATGGCCGAACAGCTCACCGACGAGGAGGAGACGGCACTGGAGCTTATCGCTCGCGAGCGGGGGATCCATCAGAGCGAGTTCTGGAAAGAGATGGATATCAGCTCGCGCAAGGGGAGCCGTCTCGTCGAGTCGCTCGAAGAGAAGGGGCAGGTCGAACGCGAGGAGAGCGTCTACGAGGGGCACACGACGTACTTCATCGAGCCGATCGTCGATCCGACCGATCTCGAGTTCTCGCTCCTGATGGCCGACAATATGCTCTCGCCGTTCGTCGGCGACGACGAGATCGATGCCAACTCCGACAAGCTCACCCAGTGGGTCATGACCCTCGCGTATCAGTAGCGACGAACTGCACCCGTCTACTCACCTGCTCCTACTCGCGGAACAGCCGGTACGTCGTCCCGCCGGTGGCGACCACCGTGCCGTCGTGAACGCTTGTCACCTCACACTCCGTGACGCCCATCGAACCACCGGCACGAACCACCTCGGCCTCGACACGGAGGTCGTCGGTCGCCGGTCGCACGTATCGCGTGTTGAGATCGGTCGTCGTCAGTGCGACCTCGGTCGGGTCGTCGAACGTCGTCCGGAGCGCGAACCCTGAAGCGGTGTCGATCACCGTCGCCGTCACGCCGCCGTGGACGGTTCCGGAGCCGATGTTCGCCAGCTTCTCGTCGAACGGGAGCTTGAACACCGCACGTCCGTGTTCGAACTCGATCACCGACAGATCGAGCCACGAGAGCAGTCCGTGATCCGACAGCTCTGCGGCGAGGGGCTCGTACTCCGCACTCGGCATGTTACTTCCCCTCGAACTCGGCCTCGCGATCCTCCATGAACGCCGCCGCGCCCTCCTGCATATCCTCGGTCGCGAGAAGCTGTCCGAACGCCTGCGACTCCAGTTCGAGACCGGCCTCCAGCGCCTGATCGCTGCCGACGTTCATCACGCGCTTGGCCTTCCTGAGCGCGACCGGCGCGCCGTGGACGAGATCATCGAGGAACGCCTCGACCGTCTCCTCGAACTCCGACTCCGGGACGGAGCGGTTGATGAGCCCCCACTCCTGTGCGCGGTCGGCGGAGATGTGTTCACCGCGGAAGACGAGCTCCTTCGCGCGCGCCTCAGAGAGCATCCGCATCGTGCGCTGTGTACCACCACCGCCCGGCAGCAGACCGAGATTGATCTCGGGGAAGCCGAACTCCGACGCCTCGGTCGCGATGCGGAGATCACAGGCGAGTGCGAGCTCGTGGCCGCCGCCGAGACAGAAGCCGTCGATCTTCGCGAGCGTCGGACGCGGATACGCCGCGACGGTCTCGAAGAACTCGGTGATGCCGGCCTCGTACGGCTCGCGACCGGCGAATCCGGTGATATCCGCGCCGGCGGAAAAAGCGCGGTCGCCCGCCCCCTCGAAGGTGACGGCCCGGACCTCATCGAGAGCAGTGCTGTCGAGCAGGTGGACGACCTCGTCCATGAGATCGCCGTTGAGCGCGTTCATCCGCTCCGGTCGGTCCAGCGTAATCGCGAGTAACCCGTCCTCGGACAGCTCGTGTTCGATGGTGGCGTAGTGGCGGTCGCCGTCGTCCTCGTACTCGTAGAACCCCTCGCCGGCGTTTTCGCCGGTCGCGCCCGTCTCGACGAGCTCGCGCAGGTGGTCCGACGGCTCGTACCGCTCGTGACCGTAGCTCTCGTGGAGCGATTCGAGCGTTTCGAGTACGGTGTCGAGACCGAGCTTGTCGCCGCGGCGACACGGTCCCTCGGGAAAGCCGGCCCCGAGTCGCATCCCGGTGTCGATTGCATCGGCGGTCGCCACGTCGTCGCCGATGAGTCGTGCGGCCTCGTTGACGATGCGCGCCTCGATGCGAAGGGTGTCCACGTCCTCGCCCTGTCCGGCCTCGTAGGTGGTCCCCTCCCCGTCCTCGTACTCGTAGTACCCCTTACCGGTCTTCTGACCGAGCTCCTCGGCGTCAACTTTCTCCTGAACGATCGGCGGCACGTCACGGCCCGCCTCTTTCCGGACGTGATAGCCGATGTCGATCCCCGTCAGGTCGCCGAGCTCGAACGGTCCCATCGGGTAGCCGCGACGGTGGACCATCGCGGCGTCGATCTCCTCGACGGTCGCGACGCCCTCGCTCGCCATCCAGCCCGCCTCGTCACCGAACGGGCCGAGCACGCTGTTGACGACGAAGCCGTTCACGTCTTTCCGCACGTAGATCGGCGTCTTGTCGATGGATTCGACGAACTCGTAGGCCGTCCCCGCGGTCTCGTCGGTCGTCTGCTCGCCGTAGATAACCTCGACCAGGTCCATCTTCACCGGCGGGTTGAAGAAGTGCATGCCGACGACCCGTTCCGGTCGGTCCGTCGCGGTGGCGATCTCCGTGATCGACAGCGAGGAGGTGTTCGAGGCGAGAATCGCCTCCTCGGGCGCGAACTCATCGAGATCAGAGAAGATCTCTCGTTTGATCTCCATCTGCTCGGGCGCGGCCTCGATGACGAGATCGGCGTCCGCGACGGCGGTTTCGAGATCGACCGCGGTATCGATTCGACCGAGCACCGTCTCGGCTTCTTCTGAGACGACGCCCTTCTCAGAGAGCTTCTCCAGTGACCACTTGATCGACTCGAACCCGTCGTCCACAAGCTCCTGTTCGATGTCGCGCATCACCACGTCGTAGCCGGCGATCGCGGCGACCTCCGTGATGCCGTGGCCCATACTGCCTGCCCCGAGTACCGTCACCTGCGAGATGTTATCTACGTTCATACGGGCGCATCTGACGGGCGACTGCTCTTAACTCCACCGCCACGGTTTAGCGATGTTAGCGTTTCTCCCGCGTTTCTCTACTGGCGTAAACTCGACAGCTCCCCTCACTTTCCCCGGCACTCGCTTCGCTCGTGCCATCTACTCGCGTGTCGTCGCTTCGCTCCTCCCGCTCGTCGTTCGAGGAAGCTCACTCCGTTTGCTTCCTCCACTCCGAAACGTACTTCCGCGTCTCGCTCCCTGTACTCGGTATGGAACTCCGCGTTATCGAAAACGAAGAAACCGAACTCGCTATCGAAATCGCCGGCGAGGACCACACGTTCATGAACGTCCTCAAGAGCGCGCTGCTGGAGACAGACGGCGTCGCCACCGCGACGTACGATATGAACCCCGAGCAGTCGGGCGGCCAGACGGACCCGATTCTCAACATCGAAACCGAGTCCGGCACTGCACCGCTCGACGCGCTCGAAGCCGCGACGACCACCGTTAAGACGAAATCCGACGCGTTCACCGACGCGTTCGACGCTGCCACGTGACCGACTCGCGGCTCATCCTCCTCACCGCTCCGTCGTCGCGGATACCGGAGTGAAAGTAGTCTCGGTAGCTCCCAAAATAGCGGGTAGCGTCGTTGTGTAGTCGTTACACGCGTAGCTGTTCAGTTTCGCGCCACCGTGGTGAAAGTGGTCGGTTCGGAGCGATGAACCAACTACAGCCGGACCGGCACGCCCTCCTCGTCCAGATACTCCTTCACCTCACCAATACCGAACTCGTCGAAGTGGAAGATAGACGCGGCGAGCCCGGCGTCCGCACCGGCGTCGGTGAACACCTCGTACATGTCCTCTGGACCGCCACAGCCGGAGGAGGCGATGACGGGCGTCGAGACGTTCTCACAGACGACCGTCGTGAGCGGGACGTCGTAGCCGTCCTTCGTCCCGTCGGCGTCGATGCTGTTGACGAACAGCTCACCTGCGCCTCGGGACTCCACCTCGTTCGCCCACTCGACGACGTCGAGCTCCGTTCCCTCGCGACCTCCTTTGACGGTGCACTCGAACCAGCAGGACTCGCCGTCGATCTCGGCGTAGTGTTCCCCCTGCTCGTCGAACCGCCGGCGCGCGTCCACCGAGATAACGATACACTGTGAGCCGAACGCCCGCGCTCCCTCGTTCACCAGCGACGGCTCCGCGATGGCTCCGGAGTTGATAGACACCTTGTCCGCACCGGCCCGGAGCGTCTGCTTGATGTCGGCTCTGGTTCGGATCCCGCCCCCGACCGTCAGCGGGATGAACACCTCGTCCGCGACCGCGGAGACGGTATCGAGCATCGTCTCGCGACCCTCGGCACTGGCCGTGATATCGAGGAAGACGAACTCGTCGGCTCCGGCTTCGTTATACCTCTTCGCCATCTCGACCGGATCGCCGGTGTACCGGAGATTCTCGAAGTTGACGCCGGTGTAGACGGCGGCGTTCCCGTCCTCGTCTACGTCCACGTCGATACAGGGGATGACGCGTTTCGTCAGGGTCATATCGCTGCTACTCCCGGCGGGGGTTTCACGGTTTCGTCGTCCCAGTTTCACATACGGAAGATACTTTTTCGATCGCACGAAACGGGAGCGTATGAGTACCGATACCACCGAGGAACGCATCCTCTCGGTGTTGGAGGAGGACGCGCAGGCGTCGTACGCCGAGATCGCGAATCAGGCGGGCGTCTCGAAGCCGACCGTTCGCAAGTACGTGGACAAGCTGGAGTCTGACGGCGTGATCGTCGGCTACTCCGCCGACATCGACCCGAAGAAGCTCGCATCCCGGTCGATTGCTCTCGTCGGTATCGAGGTCGCGAGCGAGGAGTACGTCGAGGCCTCCCGTGCGCTGGCCGCACTCGACACCGTCGAGGCGCTGTACGCCTCCTCCGGCGACCACACGCTCATGGCCGAGGTGCGCGCGGCCGACGGAAACGCCGTCGGAACCGTCATCTCCGAGGATATCCTCACCGTCGACGGCGTCACGGAGGCACATCCGTCGTTCCTGCAGGAGCGACTCAAGTAACCCCGCGACTGTTTTCCCCCCGCCGCCCCTCGTGTGGGTATGCCGACGTACCACCGCGCCACGTGGGTCGATGCACCGCTCGATGAGGTCTGGGCGTTTCACTCACGAATCGAGGGACTGACGGCACTGACGCCGGGCGTCGCGAATCTCGAAATCGAGTCGGTGACCGGTCCTGACGGTGAACCTGACCCCGAGACGCTGGAGGAGGGGGCACGCATCGAGATGTCGCTGCGACCGTTCGACGTGGGTCCACGCCAGTCGTGGACCTCCGTCATCACCGACCGGGAGGCCGACCTCGAAGCCGGGCGCGCCTCCTTTTGCGACGTGATGGAGGGCGGACCGTTTCCGGAGTGGGAACACACGCATCGCTTCTTCGAGACCGACGCCGGCGAGACGCTCGTGGACGACCGCGTCGTCTACCGGCTGCCGGGGGGACCGCTCGGCCGACTCGCAGCACCGTTCGGCGGGCTCGGCTTCGGGCCGATGTTCTACCACCGCCATCGAACGACGAAGGCCCGGTTCGAGTGACACGCACCGGAAACAGTAACTCCCGTCCGGGAGGAACGGCGTTGTGACGCTACTCGGCACGCTCGAACGTCGGACGCCGCCGATCGTCGGGTTAGCCGTCGCTATCGTCGCCGTCTCCACGAGCGCGATACTCATCCGCTTCTCCGACGTGCCGAGCGGCCCGATGGCGTTCTGGCGCGTCACGCTGACGTGGCTGCTCCTCGCGCCGCTCGCGCTCCGGTCACGCGAGGAGTTCCGCCGTTTCGACCGACGTGATCTGGTGTCGGCACTGCTTGCCGGGCTTGCGCTCGCGGCTCACTTCGCGACGTGGTTCGAATCCGTCGACAAGACGACTGTCGCCGCGAGCGTCACGCTCGTCACGACACAACCGGCGTTCGTCGCCGTCGGCGCGTATCTCCTCTTCGGGGAGTCGCTGTCGCGGCGCTCGCTCGCCGGCATCGGTATCGCGCTCGCCGGTTCGGTCGTGATGAGTCTCGACGGATTACTCGGCGTGACGACCGCCTCCGAGCCGACGCTCGGAAATCTCCTCGCGCTCGCGGGGGCCGTCCTCGCTGGTCTCTACGTGCTCGCGGGGCGGTCGGTTCGCCAGCGGATCAGTCTCGTCCCGTATGTCACCGTCGTCTACGTCGTCTGTGCGGCCGGACTGCTGGCCTACTCGCTCGCCGCCGGGGACGCCGTCGTCGGCTACCCGCCCCGCGAGTGGCTCCTCTTTCTCGGGATGGCCGTCGGGCCGGGTCTGCTCGGTCACACGGTCGTCAACTGGGCGCTCGCCCACATCGAAAGCTCCGTGGTCAGCGTCGCCTTCGTCGGCGAGCCGGTCGGCTCGACGCTGCTCGCGCTCCTCCTACTCGGTGAAGTGCCCGGCTGGCTCACGCTCGTCGGTGGCGCTGTCGTCATCGGCGGGATCTATCTCACCGCGCGTGGTCGGGATTAACGCGGCTCGTCGTGGGCCGCTCTGACGGCCTGTTCCAGCTCCTCACCGTCGGGTGCGTACGCGAGATGGCTCTGACAGTCGCAGTCGGACGCACCGAACCCCTCGACCGGTCCGGTCGGGAGCGCACTCGCGACGGCACACTCGATGTCCGATTCCGTTCGCACGTCGTCTGCGAGCGTGGCGTCCGGGTGGCCGAGCAGATAGTCGATATGCCAGTGGCGCGTGTCGCGCACGCCGCTCGCGATCTCCTCGTGCCGGTCGACGCGCGCGAACCCGCCCGCGCCGAGCGCCGAGCCGGTGTAGCCGTACCAGCCGGGCTCGAACCGGTGGGTCCCGAGCGCACCTACCTCGATCGCTGTCGGCGCTGTCAGTCGGACGAGCAATGTGTACGTGCCACCCATGCCAGCGAATTGAACGCCCGCCACAAAGCAGTCGCGACTGCCCGATCGACCGTTTGAGGTGCTCCGGAACGGATGATCCCCCTATGACGGACCCGAGCGAGATAGCGGAGTTCTACGACGACTACGGTGAGCAGGAGTGGGAGCGACTCGACCGCGACTTCCATCATCGACTGGAGTTCGAGGTGACGACCGACTATCTGACCGACCATCTTCCGGAGACGGGACATATCCTCGACGTTGGTGGCGGTGGGGGTCGCTACGCGGTCTGGCTCGCCGAGCGCGGCTACGACGTGACGCTCGTCGACGTGAGCGAGCGACAGGTCGAAATCGCGAGCGAGAAAGCCGCCGAGCACGGCGTCGCGGACCACGTGGAGACACAGCAGGGGGACGTTCGATCGCTCGCGTTCGACGACGCGCAGTTCGACGCGACGCTGTGTCTCGGCGGGGCGCTCTCGCACGTCCTCGACGCCGACGAGCGCGAGACGGCGGTCACGGAGCTACGTCGGGTTACACACTCGAACTCGCCGGTGTTCGTCTCCGTGATGGGGCTGTTAGCGAGCGTTACGCGGATGTTGCGCCACGCCGGAAAGACCGAGCCGGACGAGACCGAACTGCTCCCCGATCTCGTCGCGACGGGCGATTACGACCGCGAGCTCGTCGAGCGGTACGGACAGGAGCTATCGGTGCAGCCGATGCATCTGTTCCGGGCCGACGAGTTCGAGACGCTGCTCGCCGGTGAACTCACCGTCGAAACGCTGGCGGCACTGGAGGGACCGTTCTCACAGCGGCGCGACCGACAGGACGCGCTAACGGCGACACACAGATCCGCGATTCGGGAGACGCTGGCGACCCTCCGGGAAGACCGGAGCGTCGTGGACCACTCGGCACACATGCTCGCGGTGTGTCGGACCTAACGGAAGCCCGGCACGTCACGGAGTAGCTTGAACAGTCGCTTCATCGCGGCGGCGTACCACTTGTACGGGACGCCCGGCGGGGAGTCCAGCGAGCCGCGCTCCTGGGTGGCGAGCGTCTGTGACTCGGTGAACCGGTAGAACCCCTCCGCCCCGTGGCGACGACCGATCCCCGACTCTTTCATCCCGCCCATCGGCGCGTCGTGGGCGATGAACGACGGCGCGTACGCCTCGTTCACGTTGGCCGTCCCGCAGTCGATACGGCGGGCGATGTCGCGGCCCGCGTCCGTGTCGGCGGTCCAGACGGACGCGTTCAGCCCGTACGCGGAGTCGTTCGCGCGGTCGATGGCCTCGTCGGTGTCCTCGAAGCCGTAGATCGACACGACCGGGCCGAACGTCTCCTGTGTCGCGAGATCGGCATCACTCGAAACGTCCGTCAGGACCGTCGGCGCGTAGGCGTACGGGCCGACGTCGGGGAGCGGTTCGCCGCCCGTCAACACCGTCGCGCCGGCCTCGCGGGCGTCTTCGACGTGGCTCGACACCTTATCGAGCTGCGCCTGTGAGAGGAGCGATCCCATCTCCACGTCCCAGTCGTCGGTAGCCCGGATGTCGAGCGTCTCAGCCCGCTCGACGAACGTCCGCGTGAACTCCTCGCGCACCGCCTCGTGGACGTAGAGCCGCTCGATAGCGATACAGAGCTGCCCGGCGTTCGTGAACGCCCCGCGAATCAGGCCATCGACGGCGGCGTCGATATCGGCGTCCGGCATGACGATCGCCGGGTTCTTCCCCCCGAGTTCGAGCGAGCAGTCGATGAGCTGTTCGCCCGCCTTCGCGGCGACGAGGCTACCGGTCGCCGACGAGCCGGTGAAGCAGAGGTAGTCGCTCTCGGCGACGAGCGGCTCGCCGACGTCGGGTCCAGTCCCGGGGACGACCTGCATCACGTCTTTCGGGACACCCGCCTCCCGCAGGAGGGCGACGGCAGCGAGCGCGGTGTAGGTGGTCTGCTCGGCGGGCTTGAGGACGACGGCGTTGCCGGCAAGCAAGGCAGCAATAGCGTCAGAAACGGCGAGTGTCAAGGGGTAGTTCCACGGCGAGATGATCCCAACGACGCCTTTGGCGCGGTAGTTCACGTCCACGTCGATGAGCCCGGGCATCGGCGATCTGCGTGACTCGTCGGTGAGATACGACTCGGCCCGGTGGGCGTAGTGGCGCGAGGCTATGGCGGTGTCGATAAGCTCCTCGAAGCCGTGTCGACGCGCCTTCCCCGACTCCTCGACGACGAGACCGAGCAGCGGCTCCGAGTGATCGAACAGCAGGTCGTGGTACGCGAGGAGGATATCGGCGCGGTCGGCTGGGTCGCGGGCTTCCCAGTCGGACTGGGCGGCGCGGGCGGT
>PXQU01000016.1:398406-527263 GCA_003021785.1 Halobacteriales archaeon QH_7_65_31
GTAGCGTCTGCGGATCGAACCTATCCATACTGTCGAGCGACACCGAACGGTACTAAACCCTCGTGTCTGCTCAGTGGATGTCGAGCGCTTCGATCTGCTCTTGGTATCGGTTTCGGATGGTGACCTCGGTGACCTGTGCGACGTTGGCGACCTCGCGCTGAGTCTTCTTCTCGTTACAGAGCAGGGAGGCGGCGTAGATCGCCGCCGCCGCGTACCCCGTCGGTGATTTTCCCGAGAGCATCCCCTGCTCCGCCGTCACCTCGATGATCTCGCGGGTCTTCTGTTCGACCTCCTCGCTGAGTTCGAGTTCGGAACAGAAGCGGGGGACGTACTGCACCGGATCGACGGGTTCGAGTCCGAGCGAAAGCTCCTGTGCGATGTACCGATACGTTCGTCCGATCTCCTTCTGTTCGACGCGGGCGACCTCGCCGACCTCGTCGAGCGAGCGGGGAATTCCCTCCTGACGACACGCCGCGTACAGCGCGGAGGTGGCGACCCCTTCGATAGAGCGCCCGCGGATGAGATCGTCGTCGAGCGCGCGCCGGTAGATGACGGATGCGACCTCGCGTACTGAGCGCGGCACACCGAGGGCGGAACTCATGCGGTCGATCTCGCTCAGTGCGAACTGGAGATTGCGTTCGCCGGCGTCCTTAGTACGGATGCGTTCTTGCCACTTGCGGAGCCGGTGCATCTGACTCCGTTTTTCCGAGGAGATCGACCGCCCGTACGCGTCCTTGTCCTTCCAGTCGATCTGCGTAGTCAATCCCTTATCGTGCATCGTCTGGGTGGTTGGCGCACCCACGCGGGACTTCGACTGTCGTTCAGAGTGGTTGAACGCCCGCCACTCCGGCCCACGGTCGATATTCGACTCCTCGACGATGAGTCCGCAGTCGTCGCACATGAGCTCACCCTCCCCCGACTGGACCAGCGAGTCGGACTCACACTCGGGACACCCTACCGATTCCGCCTCCGACTCCGTCTCGGAGCTGCGTTCTCGCTGCCGTGTGGGACCTGCCATTACACTTACCTTCGAAAATTACTCACAATTAAGCCTTGTGCCGGTGTAGAAAGTACGCACACCGGCGGATCGAGCGCGTTTGCGCCGCCGGCGTCGATCACTGATCCCGCCGATCGACCCGTTCGACGCCGAAGCCGTCACGGACCGCATCGAGCGTCGCGCCGTCCGCGAGCACGAGGTGCGCGGTCGCATCGACGTAGAGATCGAACGCGTCCGGTCGCATCCCGTCGATGTCGATCGATTCGACGCGATCGACCGCGTCGGTCTGTTCGAGCAGCTGCTGTGCGCCGTCACCGAGGCCGCCCGCGTCACCGCGCGCGATGCGCAGCCGCAGATCGGTCTCGACTCCGGTCGTCGTCATCTGGATTGCCATCATCCCCCCGGCGCGACTCGAACGCGCGTCCGCTCGGACACCTGTGGCTATCGAGGGTCGTCGCTGATCGGCGGGCGAACACGCGACGAGCCGCGCCACGAGCCGGTCACGAGTCGCCGCTGTACGACGTGAGAGTCAGAGGAGTTCCCGACCCATCACGTCGCGTGACGGGCGACAGCCCGCCTACGCGGCGAGGGTCGGGACGGCGTCGAGGCCCATCCAGTTCCCCATGCCACAGACCACACTCACGGAGAGTGCGGACGCGTTGATGTGGAGAGAGCTGGACATGGACGGAACCTCGTTCGTGTTCGCTTCGACTGTCAGGTGGTGGGATATTAGCTTTTATCGGGGGGCGTTACCACACGACACGTCGTCACGACGGCTCTGGCTCGCGAACGAGCGGGTTTCGGGCGACAGTCCGGGAGAGACCTCCGCCTACAAGCGAGCGATCGTCTCCCCCGCTCGCACCGAATCGTCGAGATCGACCGTCAGGTCATCGCGCGTCACCGCTGCGGGCATGAGCACGTCCGCGCGCGAGCCGAAGCTGATGTGTGCGATCCGGTCGCCGCGACCGACCGAATCGCCGTCGCCGACGTACGGGCGGATGCGACGCGCGAACCAGCCGGCGATGAGGACGAGCGTCCAGTCCTCGCTCTCGATGCGGACGCGCTCGTTCCGATCGGACTCCTTCGAGAAGGCCGGCCTGTTCGCGCCGGGGACGTGCTCGATCCGCTCGACCCGACCGGGGAGCGGTGACCGGTTGACGTGGACCGACAGCGCCGACATGTAGATGCCGACGCGGAGCCGATCCCCCTCCTCGCGGATGACGGAGACGGACCCCTCGGCGGGCGCGACGACCCCTTCACCGGCGGGCCGCGGCGGGTCGCGATGGAACCACAGTACCGCGACGCCGAGGAGGACGACCGCGACGCCGAGCGGAGCGAACAGGAGCGTCAGCGGGACGGCAGCGACGAACGCCGGCGTCGCCAGCCGCCAGCTACCGGGTGCGATCTGCATACCAGTCATCGGCAAGGGAGCCGCAAACGCCTGTCGGTCCCAGCGACCGACGCTGTTGCGTGTAGCCGCCGATTCTGGTTGAACGCGTGTCAGCCGTCCGGGTGGGTATGGATCGATTTCACGCGTCGACTGTCCGGCGTTCTACCCCTCCGCGCCGTCGTCGTCGGCCACCGCCGTCCACGTCTCGACCGTCTCCGTCTCGGGGAGGGCATCGAGGAGCGGCTCGACCGCCGGTTCCGGCACAGTCGCCCTGACGCTCCCGAACCGCGTCACTGCTTCGACGGTCCCGTGTTCCGCGACGACCGCGCGAACCGGCTCGGCGTCGTCGGTCGGCCTGATCGTGAGCCGCGTCGTGACGCCGTCGGTCGGATCGTCGCGGGCCGTCCGAACGGCGGGTGAGAGGTACACATTCGGGGGTCGACGCGGCGCGAGTAAAGCCGTGTCGCCGTCACTCCAAACAGTTACTACGGACCCCCGGTGACTGGGACTGTGACCGTGAACACGCTGGTCGCTGTCTCCGGAGTTCCCGGAACGGGGAAGACGACGGTCGCGGAGGCGCTCGCAGAGCGGCTCGACGCGACGGTGCTCCGAACCGACGTCGTTCGCAAGGAGCTGTACGACGCGCCGGAGTACACCGAGGCGGAGACCGAAGCCGTCTACGAGACGGTGCTCGACCGCGCGGGCGAGCGTCTCGCAGATGAGAGCGTCGTCATCGACGCGACGTTCAGGACGCGCGCCGTTCGCGAGACGGCTCGCACCGTCGCCGAGCGTGCGGGCGCCGACTTTCGGCTCGTCGGCGTCGACTGCGACGACGCGGTCGTCCGCGAACGGATCCGTGACCGCACCGACGACGAGAGCGACGCCGATATCGAGGTGTACGAGCTGATCTGCGAGGAGTACGAGCCGCTCGACTCCCCGGATCTCGTCGTCGACAACTCCGGGACGCTGGCGGAGACGTTCACGCAGTTGGACGAGCTGTAGCCGGGCGCGGATCGGGACGGAGGGACACACATTTGCGGCGCGCGCTCGAAACGCGGCTGTGTCAGCGAGCGATCCCGTCGACGATCCGGAGCCGAACAGCCGTCGGACGCTCCGGCGGTTCGTCGCCGTCGTTCGGACGTTCCTTCCGCTCGCGTTCGCGCTCGCGCGTGACCGCCGCCGGTTCCTGCTGTTCGGTCGCCGTCGCGTGGTGACCGCCGAGGATCAACAGCGCCGCGCGGCGTATCTGCTCGACGCACTTCTGGATCTCGGGCCGACGTTCGTAAAGGTGGGACAGATCCTCTCCACTCGCCCGGACGTGCTGCCGCCCGCGTACATCGAGGAGCTGTCGTCGCTTCAGGACGAAGTGCCACCGGAGCCGTGGGAGTCGATTCAGCCGGTGTTCGAGTCCGCGCTCGGTCCCGTCGAGGAGGCGTTCGACGAGTTCGACCGCGAGGCGATGAGCGGGGCCTCGCTCGGGCAGGTGTACACCGCTACGTACGAGGGGCAGCGAGTCGCCGTGAAGGTGCTCCGTCCGAACATCCGCGAACGGGTCGAGAGCGATCTCGTCGTCGTCGAGACGCTGCTGCCGCTTCTCCTCCGGTTCGCGCCGCCCGGACAGCAGTTCACGATGGAGAATCTGGCCGACGAGTTCGCGACCACGATTCGAGGCGAGATGAACTACGAGGCCGAAGCCGCCCGGCTGAGGGAGGTGCGCGAGAACTTCAGCGACGACGACGAGGTGACGATTCCGCCCGTCATCGAGGAGCGATCGAGCACGCGCGTCCTCACGATGGAGTACGTCGAGGGGACGAAGATCACCGACGTGTCGGAGCTGGCGTCTCGGGGGATCGACCCGACCGAGGTGGTCGAGCGACTCTCCCGCATCTACTTCCAGATGATCGTCAACGACGGCGTCTTTCACGCCGACCCCCACCCGGGGAACCTCTCCGTTCAGGACGACGGCGCGATCGTCTTCTACGATTTCGGCGTCGTCGGGCGGCTCTCGGAGTCGCGCCGCGAGCAGGTCCTCGACTTCTACGTCGGGCTGGCGACCGACGACATCGACCGCGTCATCGACGCGTTCATCGAGATGGGCGCGCTCGATCCCGAGGCCGATCGCCAGCTCATGCGCGAGGTGTTCGGACTCGTCGTCGAGCAGCTGGAGGGCCAGCCCTTCGAACAGGAGCAGATACAGCAGTATATCCGGGAGTTTCAGGCCGCGGTCGGCGATATCAGCGACTTCCCGTTCCGGCTCCCGCAGGACCTCGCGCTCATCGTCCGGGTCACGACGGTGCTGGAAGGGGTCACCCGGACGCTCGACGGGGAGTTCAACTTCATCGAGACGGTGACCGACCTCGTCCGGGAGACGGACAGCGGTGATCTCGCCGCGACGGATATCGCCCGCGACGAGATCGAGACGCTCGTCGAAACGACCGTCGAGGCGTTCGTTCGCGTGCCGACGAAGGGAGAGGACGCGCTCTCGACCGTGATTCGGGGCGATACCGCACTCACCTTCCTCTACCGTGAGGACCCGAGCGTCCTCCGGAAGCTGGTCGCCCGCATCGCGCTCGGTATCGGTATCGGTGTCGGTGGGCTGGTCACCAGTGGACTGGTCGCGTTCGGCGCGCCGGTCGCCGCCGCCGGGACGGGGATCGGGACGGGCGTGGCCGGAGTCGTCCTGTGGCGATCGTTCCGCACGCAGCGCAATCGGACCGTCGTCGCCGGGGCGAAGGTCGCAGAACGCAGCGTCACCCGTAAGCGCTGACTATCCGACGACGATCACGCGCAGGTCGTTGACGTTCGTTCCGGTCGCACCCGTCTCTATCGTCGCCCCGCGCTCGGCCAGATACGTCGCTGCGTCGTGAGAGTCCAGTGCGCGAGTGGCCGCCGAACGTTCGTTCCGTGGAACGGTCTCGGCGTCCACGCTCGCACCCGCAACCGCCGAATCGCCGTCGATACCGTCCGTGTCGATGGCCGCAACGACGACACCCGGCGCGTCGAGTTCGAGCGCAGCCGAGAGGGCGTACTCTGCGTTCGGCCCACCGTTTCCGGGCGTCTCATCTCGGACGGTAACGGTCGTCTCGCCGCCGCTGACGACGACGGCCGGTGGCTCGACGGGACTGCCCGTCGCGGCGATCTCCTCACCGACCGCGACCGCGCTCCGTGCGGTCTCTCGCGCTTCGCCGCGGATTCGCGTCGAGAGCAACAGCGGCTCGTAGCCCGCCTCGCGCGCCGTCGCGAGCGCCGCCCGTGCGGCGGTGTGGTTACTCGCCAGTAGCTGCTCGGTGACGTGCTCGAAGCCCGGCGCTCCAGCGTCGGGCGTCTCGGAAACCTCGCCAGCGTGTCCCGCCCGGAGACGGTCGATGACTGCCCTCGGCAGCGCGAGATCGTACCGATCGACGACCGAGAGCGCGTCCTCGTAGGTCGTCTCGTCGGGCGCGAACGGCCCGCTGCCGATGACGCCGGAGTCGTCCCCGACGACGTCGCTGAACAGCAGCGTCACCACCGTCGCCGGTGTGGCGACGTCGGCCAGTCGCCCGCCCTTGACCGTCGAGAGGTGTTTTCGGACGGTGTTCAGCTCGTCGATGCTCGCGCCGCTGGCGAGCAGCTCGTCGGTCGTCGCTCGCAGCTCCGCGAGCGAGACGCCGTCGGCCGGTGCAGGGAGCAGTGCGCTCGCGCCCCCGGTCACGACGGCGAGCACGAGCGTCCGGTCGTCTGCGCGCGAGAGCAGCTCACGGAGTCGCTCCGTTCCCGCGAGGGCCGCGTCGCTCGGGCGCGGATGGTCGCCTTCGACCTGCTCGATCCGCTCCGTCGCCGTTGGCTGATCCGTGACGACGATCCCGTCGTCGATACGCTCCACGAGCAGGGTTTCCAGTTCGGCCGCGACGGCTCCGGCGGCGTTCCCACCGCCGACGACGAGGAGATCGTCGTAGCTGTCGAGATCGTGCTCGGCTGTTCCGACGGTGAGCCGTGACCCGTCGAGAGCGAGCGTCTCACCGACGACCGTGCTCGGACGGGCGGCGTCGATACCCGCGCGGAGACACCGTCGTGCGAGTGCGTGCGGATCGGTCATATCCGTAGCTCGAAGGGAAACACTGAGAAATCGACGGTTCACGCGACACGCTGGGCGGTTGCTCCTCGGGTGATCGCACCAGAATGCTCCGGCAGGGATTCGAACCCTGGTCATCACCGTGAGAGGGTGATATGATTGGCCGGACTACACCACCAGAGCACGCCTCGTAGCGTACTATCGGGTAGCGTGGTGGCTCGTATAACGGTTGTGTTTCGGCCCTTCCGTGACTCGGTTTCTCACTCGACGCGGCGACGGTAGGTGACGAACGCGAACGCCTCGCGCTCGTCGCGGTCCAGCTCCACCCACTCGTCGCCGAACGTCGGGAACTCCGTGTCTCCCTCGTAGCGCTCGTCGAGTTCGGTGAGAACCATCCGGTCGGCGCGGTCGATGAACGCCTCGTAGACGGTCGCGCCGCCGATGACGTACGCCTCGTCGTCGTGCTCGGCGGCGCGTGTAACTGCCTCGTCGATACCGCCGACGCGGACGGCTCCGTCGGGCAGATCGAGCGGGGAGCGCGACAGGACGATGTTGGTCCGGTCCGGGAGCGGGCCGTCAAGTCGCGCCGCGATGGAGTCGTACGTCTTCCGCCCCATGATGACCGGATGGCCCGTGGTGAGCGATTTGAAGTGAGCGAGGTCCTCGGGGTAGTGCCACGGCATCTCCCCCGCCCGTCCGATGACGCCGTTGGCAGCGACTGCGGCGACGATGACGAGATCGGTGTCAGAGTTCATTCTGCGACGGAGAAGGGGATGCCCGGTGCGGGGTCGTATCCCGACAGCTGGAAGTCCTCGAACGTGAGGTCATCGAGCGGCTCGTCGGCGACGGCTATCGACGGTCGCTCGCGCGGCTCCCGCGACAGCTGTGTGAGCAGACCGGGGACGTGATCGGTCCGCTCGTCCCCGTCGGACTCCGGGGGCGCGGTCGATTCGAGCCACTCGCGCACGTCGGCGTACCCCTCGCGCGTGTCCACCGCTGAGAGACGCGACTGAAGCGCCCCGAGGCTGTCGGCGTACCAGTCTGCCCGGTCGCCGGTTCCACAGTAGACGTGTGCATCGACGACGGTGTGGCCGAATCGACCGACATCGAGATCGGTCCGGTTCGCGACGGCGTGAGTGAGTAGGGAGTACGCGGCGATGTTGAACGGGACGCCGAGCGCGATATCCCCCGAACGCTGGGTCAGATGGGTGTTGAGCCGACCGTTCTGCACGTTGAAGACGAAGGTGTAGTGACACGGCGGGAGCGTCGAGACGGCGGCGTTGCCGGGATGCCACGCGTTCACGACGATACGCCGGGAGTGAGGGTTCTCGTTCAGCTGTTCGACCGCGTACGCCAGCTGGTCGAACGTCCCGTCGTCGTTCTGCCACCGGTGCAGGTCGTCGCCGCCAGCCCAC
This sequence comes from Halobacteriales archaeon QH_7_65_31, assembly GCA_003021785.1. Classification (GTDB taxonomy): domain Archaea; phylum Halobacteriota; class Halobacteria; order Halobacteriales; family Haloarculaceae; genus Halosegnis. Next base: position 406,260 of record PXQU01000016.1, read on the forward strand.
GACTCCCCCGGTAGCTGCTCCGGGTCGTCAGGCATCGGAAACCGCCGCCAGAACCGTCCGTAGGCGGTGTCGAGCCGCCCGTCGCCGTCGGCCCACGCGTCCCAGATACCGGTCTCCTCGCTGAGGTTCCGGATATGCTCCTCGCCGGAGAGATACCAAAGCAGCTCGTGGATGAGCGAGTTCCACCGAAATCCGGAGAGATCCTTCGTCGTGAGCAGCGGAAACCCCTGCCGGAGATCGACGGTGTAGTGGTGTGAGAAATCCGAGATTGTGTCGATACCGGTCCGATTTGGCTTGTGCGTGCCGGCGGTGAGCGTGTCCGCCACGAGGTCGAGATACTGACGCATGATCGGAGTCTACGACGGAACTGGCATAGTTCATTTGCTTACCGCACTGGCGAGGAGTTTTGACCCCTGATCTCATAGCCGGTGGCATGTACGTCAGGGACGCGCGAAACCGCGACGAGGCGTGGCTCCTCGACCACATCGAGGCGATGGGACTCGACGACACGGCGTTCCGGTCGCGTGACTACGTCATCGCGGTCGACGACGACACCGGGTCGAAGACCGGGTTCGGCCGCTTTCGCGTCCACCGAGACGACGACGTCTGCGAGCTGACCAGTATCGGCGTGCTCGACAGCTGGGAGGGGAACGGTGTCGGGGCGCACATCGTCGAGCGACTGCTTCGGAACGCGGGTATCGAGGGGTACGAGCGGATCTACGCGCTCTCGCCGGCTCACGAGTATCTCGCGCAGTTCGGCTTCGGCCCGGTCGAAGCCGAGGAGCTGCCGGCGGCGCTCCAGAAGCGACTCGACGCGAAGCGCGAGCGCCACGAGACGGTCGTTCCGATGGTCATCGACAGCGACGGCTTCGGTATGCCCGATGCGCTGCGCGACCGGTTCAAGAACGCCGCGGAACACGCCGATGACGATCCCGAGCCGACGGAGTCTCCCGAAGACTTCGGCATCGACAGCGAGTCCGCGACGTACAAGTACGATACCGGCTGACAGAAGCCGGATCGACAGGTACGACACCGGGTCATAAACCCGGATCGACAGGTACGACACCGGCTGACAGCTTCGGGCCGACCCACCAAGGGTTAAGCGACGGGAGGACAGAGCGGATGTATGTTCGACGACGACGACCTCGCGACGATCCGCGAGGGGCAGACGGAGTGGCACGAGGAGACCTTCGATCCGACGGTCGAGCGGTTCGGCGAGCGCAAAGAGCAGTTCACGACCGACACCGGCGGGCGCGAGGTTGACCCGCTGTACACGCCCGCGGATATCGACGATCACGAGTACGAGTCCGACGTCGGCTACCCGGCCGAAGCGCCGTTCACGCGGGGCGTCTACTCGACGATGTACCGCGGTCGGCTGTGGACGATGCGACAGTACGCCGGGATGGGGACCGCCGAGGAGACCAACGAGCGGTTCCGCTATCTCATCGACGAAGGCTCGTCGGGGCTGTCGATGGCGTTCGATCTCCCGACGCAGATGGGGTACGACTCCGACGCCGAGATGGCACAGGGCGAAGTCGGCAAGTCGGGCGTCGCCATCGACTCGCTGGCCGACTTCGAGACCGTCTTCGACGGGATCTCGCTGGACGAGGTCTCGACGTCGATGACGATCAACGCGCCCGCCTCGATTCTACTCGCGATGTACATCGCCGTCGGCGACAAGCAGGGCGTACCGAGAGAGGAGCTTCGGGGAACGATCCAGAACGACGTACTGAAGGAGTATATCGCACGCAACACCTACATCTTCCCGCCGGAGCCGTCGATGCGGCTCATCACCGATATTTTCGAGTTCTCCGCCGCCGAGATTCCCAACTTCAACACCATCTCGATCTCGGGCTACCACATCCGGGAGGCCGGCTCCACGGCCGCACAGGAGATCGCGTTCACCCTCGCTGACGGTATCGAGTACGTCGAGCGGGCCATCGACGCAGGACAGGATGTAGACGAGTTCGCTCCGCAGCTGAGCTTCTTCTTCGCCTCCTACAACAACATCTTGGAGGAGGTGGCGAAGTTCCGGGCCGCCCGCCGGATGTGGTACAAGATCATGGACGAGCGGTTCGACGCCGAGAAGGACGGATCGAAACAGCTGAAGTTCCACACCCAGACCGCGGGATCGACGCTCACCGCCCAGCAGATCGAGAACAACGTCGTCCGCGTCGGCTATCAGGCGCTCGCGGCGGTGTTGGGCGGCACGCAGTCGCTTCACACCAACGGGAAAGACGAGGCGCTCTCGCTCCCGACGGAGCAGTCGGTTCGAACCGCGCTTCGGACTCAGCAGATTCTCGCGCACGAGTCGGGCGCGGCAGACACCATCGATCCGCTCGCCGGCTCCTACTACGTCGAGAGTCTGACCGACGAGATCGAGGCCGAGGCGTTCGACATCATCGACGAGGTGGACGAGCGCGGCGGGATGCAAGACGCCGTCGAGTCGGGCTGGGTGCAGGGGCAGATTCAGGACGTGGCCTTCGAGCGACAGCGCGAGATCGAGACCGGCGAGCGAACCATCGTCGGCGTCAACGCATATCAGGTCGACGAGGAGCCGGCGGAGGACATCGAGGAGGTGAGCGACGCGGAACAGCAAGGACAGATCGAGCGCGTCAAACAGCTCCGCGAGGACCGCGACAGCGAGACCGTCGAGGAGGCCCTCGACGAGCTTCGTGCCGCGTGCGACTCCGACGAGAACGTGATGCCGTACATCGTCGACGCCGTGAAGGCGTACGCGACGACCGGCGAGATCGCGAACGCGATGCGTGACGTGTTCGGCGAACACCGCGTCAGCATCTGAGCGCGCGCGTCTGACGGAGCGGAAACGTGTTAGTGGTCCCGGTCGTCCGATCCGTATGCATCTCGATCACGCCGGTATCGCGACGACCGATCTGGAATCGCTCCTGTTCTGCTTCGAGGACCTGCTGAACGCCGAGATCGCCCACGAGGAGCTACTCGACGGGATGCGAATCACCTTCCTCGACATCGGGGGTGACTACCTCGAACTCATCGAGCCGATCGGGGAGGACGGGACGATTGCGCGGTATCTCGACCAGAACAGTCCGGGAATTCACCACCTCGCCTTCGCTACGGACGATATCGACGCCGCGCTCGATCGCGCACGGGAGCAGGGTATCGAACTGATCGACGAGGAGCCGCGATCGGGCGCGTGGGGACACGACGTGGCGTTCCTCCCTCCGAGTTCCACGGGGGGTATCCTCGTCGAGTTCGTCGAGCACTGACGACGGGTGTGTGGTCGGATATATAGCGCTCCGTAACAAGCGGTTTAACGGAGCCGCGAGACCCCCCATCTGTGCAACGACGCACCTTCCTTCGGACGACAGTGGCGGTGACAGCAGCGGCGACGATACCGACGGCGGCGAACGCGGCGACGGAGACGATCGATCCGATCGTGTTCGACTCGACGGCGAGTCTGCTGGCGGCCGACGGCTCGCTGCTGACCGACGAGTCGCTCGTCCCGGTGTTCGCCGAACCGACTGCGTTCAACGTCGACGAGGACGACGACGGTGACGCGACCGACTACGGAACGACGTCGATCCCGCTCGTCGCGAGCGACGACGGCGTCGTCGGCTTCGGCGCACCGATCGGACAGGACGACACGGACTTCGGCTACGGGAACGAGGAGTTCCTGCTCAACGTACTGGACGAGGAGACCGACGGCGAGACGGTGCTGTTCGACGAGGGACACGGCCAGTTCTACGATCTCGATTCGTTCTCGGCGTTCGCCGACTACGCCGAATCGAACGGCTACACCGTCGATGCGACCGACAGCCTCTCAGACGAGCTTTCGAGCGCCGACGCGGCGATCGTCACCTCGCCGTCTGACGGATTCACGGACGCGGAGCTATCGGCGGTCGAGTCGTTCGTCGGCGACGGCGGCGCGCTGTTGCTGTTCGACCAGTCCGACTTCGGTAACTTCGACGCGACGGCGAACCTGAACGAGGTCGCATCGGCCGCGGACGCGGGATTCAGCTTCAACGACGATCAGGTGCTCGACCCCGAGAGCAACGCCGGCCCGGAGTTCGCTCCGACGACGAGTCAGTTCGACGAGAACTTCGACTACTTCGACGAGCGCGAGGGGCTGGGTCTCGAACTCGACCCCGAACAGACGTACGAGGTCGAGATCGACCGTGTCACCGACGGTGATACGGTCGACGTGCAGTTCCCGGAGGGACAGACGGAGTCCGTCCGACTGCTCGGGATCGACACGCCGGAGAAGCCGGCGAATCAGTTCGCCGAGCGACCCGAGGAGTGGCCCGGGATCGAGTCGCTCGAGTATCTCGGACAGCAGGGCGAGGAGGCGACTTCGTTCGCCGAGTCGTTCTTCGAGGACGCCACGACCGCGACGCTCGCGTTCGACGAGAACGAACCTGTCCGGGACGCGTTCGATCGCGTCCTCGGCTATCTCACCGTCGATGAGACGCAGTACAACCGCGAGGCGGTCGCGGCCGGTTTCGCTCGCGTCTACGACTCCGGATTCGGGCGTCACGACGAGTTCCTCGAACGCGATCGCGCGGCCCGCGACGCCGGGCGGGGTGTGTGGGCAGCCAGCGATCCGGAGAACTCGGCAGAGATACGCAACGAACCGACCGAGTCGCTGTTTTTCCCGTCGGCCGTGCCGATCGAGGCCGACGACGGAGAGACCGTGGTGAATGCCGAACAGGCGGCGGGCGGTCAGCCCCTCGTCGCGGTCGACGAACGCGCCCGGATCGGTCTCGTCGGCTCGCCGTTCATCGACGAGTCGTTCGAGTCGGCGGAGGGGTATCCGGTCAATACGTCCGACTACGGTAACTTCTCCGTGCTCGCGAGTCTCGCCGACAAGCTCTCGGCGCGCGACGGCACGGCGACCGGGCCGAACAAAGGGAAGGGACACGGCGATCGCGAGCCGTCGACCGAGCTACTCATCGACGGCGGACACGGTCAGCTCAACGGCCCCGGACTCTCCGCCGAGGACGCGGCGTACTTCGGGCGATTCGTCGAAGGTGTCGGTCTCGGATTCGAGGGGATCAACGACGTGACCGGTGGGTTCGGCGCGACGCTGCTCGACGAGACACGCGCGTTCATCGTCACCAGCCCCGAATCCGAGTTCACCGACGCAGAGATCGACGCGCTCCGGACGTTCCGTGACGACGGCGGTGCAGTGCTGTTGCTCGGCGGAGCACACGGGGACGCACGGCGTACGCGGCTGAACGATCTCGCTTCGGCGCTCGGAACGGACCTCCGCTTTGCCGACGGCGTCGTCACCGACGAGCAGCACAACGTCAACGACGATCCGACCGTGCCGACGACGACCGTCTTCTCCGGCGGAGAGCTGTTCGACGGCTACCAGTCCGAGGCGAAGTACAAACGCGGGAAGGGGAACAAGAAGAACGGGAGCAAGGGGAACGGAAACGGAAAGCGGAACGCGGAGGAGCGTCACCGCTGAAACCGGTACAGACGCGATAGCAAGCGCTGAGACGAACGGAGACGCTCTGGGTACGAAGGCCAGCGTACGCCGGGCGAGCGAAGCGAGCGCGGCGTTTCACCGAGCCGACCGACGGGAGGCTCGGCTGCGGCTTTTTAGTGAAGGTTTTTCTCCTGAGTGATGCGCTCCGCGCACCACTCAGGAGAAAAAAGTTCAACCGAAGTTCTCGACCTTCGCGCCCTCGAAGCTTCCGCCGTGCTCCTCGACCGCCGTCTCGGCCAGTTCGAGGAAGTCGCTGAACCCGTACACGAACAGCTGCTGATCGGCGAGGACGTCACCGATGGCGTCCCGAAACGCGGGCTCGCCGTTCACGACGTGTACGTCACCCTCCTCGGCAAGCGCGTCAAGCCGGTCGGTGTGGACCGGCGCGTCGTCCAGATAGACGACGGTCACGTCGTTCCCGTCGCGGACGGCGGCCTCGGCGATCCCGACGGCGGGACCGACGCCCGGCCCGCCGGCGAGGACGAGCGAATCGGACTCCCCCTCGTAGAAGTCAGAGCCGAACGGGCCGGTGACGGTGACGGCACTGCCGGCGTCGAGCGAGCGGAGATACGCGGAGAACTCGCCGCCCTCGTCGGGATCGTAGCCGACGGTGAGTTCGAACGTCTCGTCGGTGTCGGGCGAGGAGATAGTGTAGAAGCGGGACTGCTCGTCGCCGTCGATGATGGTCGAGAGCTTGACGAACTGACCGGGGCGTCCTTCGATCTCGGCGGGCGTATCGAGTGCGATAGCGACAGTGTTCGGGCCGACGTCGCGGACGGCACGGACGGTCGTCTCGGTGGGTTCCATACCGGACGAGAGCAGTGGCCGAGGAAAGGCGCTTTCGGTCAGCGACGAGCAGGGAGCGATGGACGTACGGATGGTTCTCTTCGGCAGAACCGATAAAGTCCGCAGAAGAGCGCGAAATTGACGGTGTTCGCGGTTGTTCGGGTAGTTTTGTCCGGCAGCGAGGCGGGTATTCAGAAGTCTTAACGTCGGGCAGAGTGAATCGAGACACAGCATGACAGAGGACCTCAACTGGGCCGTCGGCGGAGAGGCCGGCGACGGGATCGACTCTACCGGGAAGATCTTCGCTCAGGCGCTCTCGCGAGCGGGACGGCACGTCTTCACCTCGAAGGACTTCGCCTCCCGGATTCGCGGTGGCTACACGGCCTACAAGGTTCGCACGTCCGTCGACCGCGTCGAGAGCGTCGTCGACCGGCTCGACATTCTCATCGCGCTCACCGAGCGCACCGTCGACGAGAACATGGACGAACTGCACGACGGCTCGGTTATCATCTACGACGGCGAACGCTCGATGATGTCCGACTTCGAGGCGCCCGACGAGATGATCGGACTCGACGTGCCGCTGAAGCGGCTCGCCGAGGAGGCCGGCGGTGCGATCATGCGCAACATCGTCGCGCTCGGTGCTGCGTGTGAGGTGGCCGATTTCCCGATTGAGAACCTCGACGAGTCGCTCGAAAAGCGGTTCGGAAACAAAGGCGAGTCAATCGTCGCCAACAACAAGGAAGCCGCACGGCTCGGTCAGGAGCACGTTCGATCCGAGTACGACCTCTCGACCGACTACGCCCTGGAGACGACCGACAACGACTACGTGCTCCTCAACGGCGACGAGGCGATCGGCATGGGCGCAATCGCCGCCGGCTGTCGCTTCTACGCCGGCTATCCGATCACCCCCGCGACCGACGTGATGACGTACCTGAAGGGCCGGATCGAACGGTTCGGCGGCAACGTCGTTCAGGCGGAAGACGAGCTGTCAGCGGTCAACATGGCGCTCGGTGCTGCTCGCGCCGGCGCGCGATCGATGACCGCAACCTCCGGCCCGGGGATCGATCTGATGGCCGAGACGTTCGGGCTCGTCGCCACCTCGGAGACGCCGCTCGTCATCGCCGACGTGATGCGCTCTGGTCCCTCGACCGGGATGCCGACGAAACAGGAGCAGGGCGATCTGAACATGGCGCTGTACGGCGGTCACGGTGAGATTCCGCGGTTCGTCCTCGCGCCGTCCAGCATCTCGGAGTGTTTCTGGAAGACCGTCGAGGCGTTCAACCTCGCAGAGCAGTATCAGACGCCTGTCTACGTCCTCTCGGATCTCGCGATGGCCGTCACCGAGCAGACGTTCCCGCCCGAGGTCTTCGACATGGAGGAGGTCGAAATCGACCGCGGGAAGGTCGTCGACGAGGCGTCGATTGAGGAGTGGCAGGACGAGGACGGCCACTTCAAGCCCCACGCGATCACCGACGACGGCATCTCACCGCGTGTCCTCCCCGGGACGGAGGACGGTGCACACATGAGCACGGGGCTCGAACACGACGAGCTTGGCCGTCGCACCGAGTCCACCGAGATGCGTATCGAGCAGGTGGACAAGCGGAACCGGAAGGTCGAGACCGCCCGGGAGCGCGAGACGCTCTCGCCGCGTTCGTTCGGCGACGAGGACAGCGACAATCTCGTCGTCTCGTGGGGGTCCAACGAGGGAGCACTGCGGGAGGCGATCGATCTCTTAGCACAGGACGGCGTCGACATTCGCGTCCTCTCCTTGCCGTATCTGTTCCCGCGGCCGGATCTCACCGAGACGTTCGAGGCGGCCGACGAGGTCGTCGTCGTGGAGTGTAACGCGACCGGACAGCTGGCCGACGTGCTCGAACACGACACGCTCCAGCGGGTGCAACGGGTGAACAAGTACAACGGCGTCCGTTTCAAGGCGGACGAGCTGGCCGACGATCTCAGGGAAGCGTTCGACGTCGCCGACGAGGCGGAGGTGCAAGCATGAGCTCAGACAACGTCAGATTCGTCGATTTCAAGTCCGACAAGCAACCGACGTGGTGTCCCGGCTGCGGTGACTTCGGGACGATGAACGGGATGATGAAGGCGCTGGCCAACACGGGTAGCTCCCCCGACGACACCTTCGTCGTCGCCGGGATCGGCTGTTCCGGCAAGATCGGGACGTATATGCACTCGTACGCGCTCCACGGCGTTCACGGGCGCGCGCTCCCGGTCGGCACGGGCGTCAAGATGGCCAACCCCGATCTCGAAGTGATGGTCGCCGGCGGTGACGGTGACGGCTACTCGATCGGCGCCGGCCACTTCGTCCACGCCGTCCGACGGAACGTCGATATGACGTACGTCGTGATGGACAACCGCATCTACGGGCTGACGAAGGGGCAGTTCTCACCTACTTCGCGGGAGGACTTCGAAACCTCGACCTCACCGGACGGGACCCACCAGCAGCCGATCAATCCGCTCGCGCTAGCGATGGCCGCCGGCGGGAGCTTCATCGCGCAGTCCTTCTCGTCGGACGCACAGCGACACGCCGAGATCGTTCAGGAGGCCGTCGAACACGACGGCTTCGGCTTCGTGAACGTGTTCTCGCCGTGTGTCACGTTCAACGACGTGGACACGTACGACTACTTCCGCGACGCGCTTCAGGACGTCGGCGACTCCGATCACGACCCGACCGACTACGACGCCGCCAAGGAGAAGATCCTCGATCGCGACACCGAGTATCAGGGCGTCCTCTATCGGGACGAGTCCTCGACGCCGTACAACGAGCTTGAGGGCGCGACCGAGAACATGGCCGACATCGACGACTCCCCGCCGGAGGAGGCGATGGATCTGGTCCGGGAGTTCTACTGAGGAGTCGTCGGCCCCCACCCACCGACCGGAGACCCCGCGTCGAAACCACTGATTTTTCACGAACGGCCCGTTACGAAGTTCCATGTCAGCGGAATCTTACGATGTGGTCGTCGTCGGTGGGGGGACGGCGGGCGCGTTCGCAGCCGCAACGGTCGCGCGTGAGGGACTCGATGCCGTCGTTCTCGAGCGGAAATCTCCGGACGATGCCGGTGCTATCGCCTGCGGTGATGCGATCAAGGGCGCATCCACGTTCCCCGACGTCATCGATCTCGACTATCTCCGCGAGGAGTCGTTCTCCAACGAGAAGATCACGCGAGCGAGATTCCTCAACCCGCAGGGAGATGACCTCGATGTCGATCTCGACTCGGGGGCGGTGCTCGATCGGAAGCGGTTCGGCGAGGTGCTGCTCGAAGAGGCCGACCGCGCGGGCGCGGCCATCCACTACGACACCGTCGTCACTGACGTGCGACAGAACGGCGCAGTCCACGGCGTGACCGCCGTCAAGCGGGGAACGCCGAAGAAGTACGACGCCGACATCGTCATCGACGCCGCGGGCGCGCTCTCCGTGTTACAGGACAAGGCCAGTCTCGGCGAGGCGACCTTCGACACGAACGTCAACTATCAGCAGTTCTGCTCGGCGTACCGGGAGATCATCGAGACGAACGATCCCGTCGACTACGAGGACGCCATCGTGTTCAAGCCGACCGCGGAGCTCGGCTATCTGTGGTACTTCCCCCGGTCTGCCCGCGAGATCAACGTCGGTGTCGGCTTCCAGATGAACAAGTCACCGATGAAGCTGGTGAGCACGCTGCGCGAGGACGTGCGCCAGCGATCCGAGTTCGACGGGGCGACCGTGCGCGGGAAGCTCGGGGCCGCCCTCCCGACGCGACGGCCCTACGACTCCGGGACTGCGCCGGGCTACATCGCCGTCGGTGACGCAGCCGCTCACGTGAACCCGTGTACCGGCGGCGGGATCCCCGGTGCTGCGAAGGCCGGCCACTGGGCCGCCGAGGCCGCCATCGAGGCCATCGGCGAGGAGACGACCGACGAGGAGGCGGCGCTGTGGGAGTACAACCACAAGGTGCAGACGGACTTCGGCGGGCGGTTCGCCGCCATGGACCTGTACAATATCTGGGGCGGCGAGTACAACGTCGATCAGATCGTCAACATTATCTCGTCGCTGCCGGGCCAACAGCTGGTCGAGGCCATCGGCTCGAAGGGGACGACCTCGATGAGCTTCGGACTGAAGCTGAAGACCGTCCTCAACACGTTCGGCCACTGGGGAACGCTGCTCGAACTCCGCAAGGTGAACCAGATCGCTGCCGATCTGCGTGCGGTGTACAAATCGTATCCGACGACCCCCGGCGAGTTCGACGACTGGCAGGCCCGGCGCAACGCCGTCATGGACGAGTTCCACGAACTGACGGGCGCGGCGCGGAAGTACTGAGCCGTCTCGGGTTCTGCGACCGCAAACGACTTTCCTCCCACCGGCGTCAGGTCGAGTATGGTACATCCGACCGCCGTCGAGACGCGCGATGAGATGTCAGTTCTCGGACTCGGAACGTGGGAGAACGACGACCGACAGCAGGTCGCCGACTCCGTCGAGACCGCGATCGAGATGGGGTATCGACACATCGACACCGCACAGATATACGGAAACGAGGCGGGCGTCGGCGACGGTATCGCCGCTGCCGACGTTCCTCGTGAGGATATCTTTCTCGCCTCGAAGGTGTGGATCGACCAGCTCGCACACGAGAACGTGATTGCCTCGACGAAGGAGAGCTTAGAGAAGCTCGGGACGGAGTACGCCGATCTGATGTACGTCCACTGGCCGGCCGGCGACTACGACGCCGAGGAGACGCTGTCGGCGTTCGCCGAGCTGAAGCGGGACGGGTTCATCGAGCGCATCGGCGTCTCGAACTTCGAGCCGGAGCATCTCGACGCCGCGCGTGACGTGCTCGGTGACGACGTGTTCGCCAATCAGGTGGAGATCCATCCGCGACTCCAGCAGTCGGCGCTTCGTGAGTACTGTGAGGACGCCGATATCGAGCTCGTCGCGTACTCGCCGTTGGCTCGCGGCGGCGTCTTCGATATGCCGACACTGTCGGAGATCGCGGCGAAACACGGCGTGAGCGAACCGCAGGTGAGTCTTGCGTGGCTGCGCGCGAAGGGCGTCACGACGATCCCGAAAGCGACCAGCGAAGCGCACATCCGCGACAACTGGGGCAGTCTCGATCTCGAACTCGACGACGAGGACATCGAGGCGATCGACGGGATCGAGCAGACCGACCGGCGCGTGAATCCGGATTTCGGCCCCGATAGCTGGGCGTAACCCCTTTCGCCACGTTCAAGATTCGACCTCTCGAACGAGGGGTATGACACGCTCTGTCTGGCTGAAGGCCGACGACAGCGTCGGCGACTGGGACGCGCGCCGCGAGCGCATCACCGCCGGGCTGGAAGCCGGCGTCGACGTCGTCCTCGTGGACGCGGCCGACGTCGATCGCGTTCGCGAGCTCGGACAGGTGACCGTCGCCGCCTTCGTCGGAGACGACGTGCACGTGATGGACAGCGACGACGACTACGGCGAACCCGACATCCGCGTCGTCGGCAAGGGCGGCGAGGGCGACGGGACGGTCGATCTGCCCTCGGACTTCTCCGGGAGCGCCGATCTGACGACGCTCCGGCGCGACAGCGCCGACGCCGCGTACGTCCGGATTCTGAATCAGGAGTACGAGACGTTCACACAGGAGACCGCGACCGAGGCCGACCACACTATCGTTATCGGCGAGGACTGGCAGATCATCCCGCTGGAGAATCTTATCGCTCGCGTCGGTGACGAGACGGAGCTTATCACCGGCGTCCAGACCGTCGAGGAGGCCCGTACCGCCTTCGAGACCCTCGAACTCGGCGCAGATGCCGTCCTGCTCGACAGCGACGACGCCGGGACGATCCGCGACGTGGTGGCCGTCCGCGACGAGTCGGAACGCGAACAGCTCGATCTCGAACGCGCGACCGTCACCGCCGTCGAGGAGATCGGTAGCGCCGACCGCGTCTGCGTGGACACTGGTTCGATGTTAGACCACGACGAGGGGATGTTGGTCGGCTCGATGTCGCGCGGTCTCTTCTTCGTCCACGGCGAGACCGCCGAGTCGCCGTACGTCGCCTCGCGCCCGTTCCGCGTGAACGCGGGCGCGGTCCACGCGTACGCTCGCACGCCCGGCGGCGACACGAAGTACCTCTCGGAGCTCGGCTCCGGTGACGAGATACAGATCGCCTCGACGGACGGGTCCACGCGAGAGGCGGTCGTCGGTCGCGTGAAGATCGAGAAGCGACCGATGTTCCGGGTCGAGACCGAGACCGAGAGCGGCGACCGCATCGAGACGCTGCTCCAGAACGCGGAGACGATCAAGGTCGCCACCGACTCCGGACGCAAGCCGGTCACCGAACTCGACACCGGCGACGAGCTACTCGTCTACTCCGAGGACACCGCCCGTCACTTCGGCGAGGAGATCGACGAGAGCATCATCGAGAAGTAGCTGCGGCGCTCACCGCTCCGCGAGCGATTCGACCAGCCCGGCCAGCGTTTCGAGATCGTACTGGCCGGGGGCGGTCGCATCTGCCGGATCGACCGGTGCGTAGCCGAGCTTCGAGCCGTAGCCCGGGGCGACGGCGCGGGTGTGTGCGCCGACCTCGCCCATCGCCATCGTCGCGACGGTCGCTCCTTCCTGTGTCATCGCGTGCGTGACTGACAGCAGTCGAAGCGTCTCCTCGCGCGTCTCGGCCGTGACGGCGAGCTTTCCGACGTCACCGGCAGCGGCCGCACGCGCTAACAGCCGAGCTAACTGCTCACTCTCGGGGGTCCCATCGAAGTCGTGAACGCTCGCGACGACGGCAGTGTCGTTGCCGTGGACGTGATCGAGGGTCGGCTGTGCGCCGTCCTCGATAGCCGCGACCTCTACGTCGATGGCAACAACGGCGTCGTGGTCGCTTGCAGCTTCGAGTACATCGAGTCGCCCTTCGTCGCTCGCCTCACCACCTTCCCACGTCGGGCGGTTCGTGCAGAGCAGGGGCAGCTCGCCGTCGTAGCCGGTGAGCTGGTCGAGCGGCTCGTCCGCGAGGTCCATCCGGAACTCGACGAGATCGGCGTGTTCGCGGGCGGCGGGCTCGTCACTCAGCGTTGCTGTCGGTGCGGCGAGCCGGAACGTCTCGAAATCGAGCGCGTAGCCGGTCATACCCGACTCTCGGCTGGAGGCATCAAAACCTCAGCGACACGATGCAGACCGGGTCGCCCGTCGCGTGACTCGGTGGTTTCGCCCGACGGCCGAACGGCTTTTCACCGGGTAGCTGTCACCATGGGTATGAATTCCGCACCTCCGTCGGTATCGACGGTCTGTTTCGATCTCGACGACACGCTCATCGAGTACCGTCAGGACGGCGAGGAGACGCTCCGAACGGCGTTCCGCCGAGCCGGCGTCGGGCCGTTCTGCACCACCGACGAGCTGTGGGCGCTCGCGTCGGAGGTCCCTAACGGTGACGACGACCACCAGTTCCTGACGTATCTGTTCCGGGCGGCCGCGGACCGCCACGACGGCCCGACCGAGTCCGCCGAGACGCTCGCACGGACCTACGAGGCGGCGACCGACCACACCGACGTTCAGTTCCGCCCGGGGGCCGAGACGGCGCTCGATGCGGCCCGGTCGCTCGGCCCGATCGGTCTCATCACGAACGGCGGTCCGGAGACACAGCGTCAGAAGCTCCGAACGCTCGGGCTGGAGTCGACGTTCGCGACGACCGTCTACGCCGGCGCGGAGACGCCGCCGAAGCCGGCACGAGAGCCGTTCGACCGCGCGCTCACCGAGCTGAACGCCGATCCGACGGAGACGCTGTACGTCGGCAACTCACTCCGTCACGACGTGGCGGGAGCGAACGGAGCCGGGCTCCGAACCGCGTGGATCCCGCGCGAGGACGACCGCGGCCGCGCGACCGAGACGCACGCTCCCGATCACACGTTCGAGTCGCTGTCGGAACTGACGACCGTGTTGGATCACGAATAAGCGAGCCCGGCGGTCAGTCGAGCCCGGCGCGGTCGAGCGCCGCGTCGGTGCTCGCGTCGTCGTGGACGACGGCACTGACGGCGGTGGCAATCGCCTCGGGATCGTCGTGTTGGAAGACGGAGCGACCCATCGAGACGCCGGCTCCGCCGGCGTCCATCGTCCCGCGAACCGCCTCGATAGTCTCCCGGTTCGTCCCCTTCGAGCCGCCGGCGATGACGACCGGCAAGCGAGTCGATTCGACGACGTGCTCGAAGCTCTCGGCGTCACCGGAGTAGCCCGTCTTGACGACGTCAGCACCGAGCTCCTCGGCGAACCGGACGGCGTGCCCGAGCGACTCCGGGTCCGTGCTGTCGATTCCCTTTCCCCGGGCGTACGCCATCGCGAGAACCGGAATTCCGAGCCGTGCGGCCTCGTCGGTCACCCGCGCGAGGTCCTCCAGCTGTTTCGGCTCGTGGGTCGAGCCGACGTTGATATGCAGCGAGACGGCGTCGGCTCCGGCACGGACCGCCTCCTCGACAGTGCCGCTCATCCGTTTGTCGTCCTCGTCGGGACCGATCGTGGTCGAGGCGTTCAGATGGACGATATACCCCTGTTCGTTCTTGTTGGGATGGACGCGGGGCGCGATGCCCTTCTGCGTGAGAACGGCGTCTGCACCCCCCCGAGTGACGCCGTCGATCGTCGATTCGATGTCCTTCAGCCCGCTCACGGCGCCCATCGTGATGCCGTGGTCCATCGGGACGACGAAGTAGTTCCCATCCGTACTGATCCGGTCGAGTCGTGCGTCGAGTCCTGTGTGCATCTCAGTGCTGTTGTGCGCCCTCCAGCGCGCCCGCAGTTAGTTCTTTACAGAGCGATTCCAGCTCGGCCGCGGTCTCCTCCACGGGCGCGTCGGACTCGTAGCCGTCGGCGATGATATCGACCAGTGCGCTGCCGACGATGATCCCGTCGGCGCCGCCTGCGACGATGTCGCGGGCGTGTTCACCAGCCTTGATACCGAAGCCGACCGACTTCGGAATATCGTACTCCGCGAGCCGGTCGAGACTCGCTGTGGTCTGTGTGCTCACGTCCTCGCGTGCGCCCGTGACCCCGAGCCGCGCCTGCACGTACAGATACCCCGACGACAGCGAGACGAGCCGATCGAGCCGGTCGTCGTCCGTCGTCGGCGCGACGATGAAGACGAGATCGAGCCCGTGTTCGTCACACGCCTCGCGCAGTGGGTCGGCCTCCTCGGCGGGGAGGTCCGGCACGACGAAGCCGTCGATACCGGTCGCCGCTGCCTGCTCGACGAACGGCTCCGGCCCCGGCTCGTTACCGTACTGGTAGATGAGATTGTAGTAAGTCATACAGACGAGCGGCACGTCTACGTCGAGTTCGGTGACGAACTCGAAGTAGCGGTCGACGGTCATCCCGCTCTGGAGCGAGCGAACGATCGCGCCCTGTATGGTCGATCCCTCGGCGATCGGCTCCGAGAACGGCAGTCCGAGCTCGATGACGTCAGCTCCGCCACGAGCGAGGGCCTCGACGTATTCGAGCGAGGCGTCGTAGTCCGGGTCGCCGGCGGCGAGATACGGGATGAACGCAGGACCGTCCGTGAAGGCGGCGTCGATGGCCGGATTACTCATCGAACACCCCCATCGACGGTGCGTTCGGGAGATCGCGCTGCTCCGTCTCTTCGAGCGCGGCCTGCAGGTCCTTGTCGCCGCGACCGGAGACGTTCACGACGACGAACTCGCCCAGCTCGGCGTCCGTTTCGAGGAACGCGAGCGCATGGGCGGTCTCCAGTGCGGGGATAATTCCTTCCTCCTGTGAGAGGCGGTGGAACGCCTCCAGTGCGGCGTCGTCGTCGACGTTCACCGGTGTCACGCGGTCGTCATCGACGAGTTTCGCGAGCTCTGGACCGACGCCAGCGTAGTCGAGTCCGGAGGAGACGGAGTGTGACTCCATGATCTGCCCGTCGGTGTCCTGCAGCAGCTTGGTGCGTGCGCCGTGGAGGACGCCTTCACTCCCCGTCGAGAGCGACGCGGAGTTGGGTGCGACGCCTCGCTTCTCGTCCACGTCGAGCGATGAGCCGCCGGCCTCGACGGCGAACAGCGACACGTCGGCGTCGGCGGCCGTGTTCGAGTCCTCGGCGGTCGAGAAGGGCGAGTCGGTGACGAAGTCCGCGAAGATACCCATCGTGTTCGAGCCGCCGCCGGCACAGGCGACGACCGAATCCGGGAGCCGACCGTACTGCTCGCGGGCCTGTCGGCGCGTCTCCTCGCTGATGATCCGGTGGAAGTCCCGCACCATCGCCGGGAACGGGGCCGGACCGACGATAGAACCGATCACGTAGTGGGTGTTCTCGACGGTCGTGGCCCAGTCGCGCATCGTCTCCGAGATGGCCTCCTTCAGCGTGCCGCGACCGATATCGACGGGGTTCAGCTCCGCGCCGTTGAGACGCATCCGGAAGACGTTGGGCCGCTGGCGGTTCACGTCTCGGCGACCCATATATATCTCACACGGCATATCGAGGTGGGCGGCGGCCATCGCCGTCGCCGTGCCGTGTTGGCCCGCCCCGGTCTCGGCGATGATCCGCTCTTTGCCCATGTACTTCGCGAGCAGTCCCTGCCCGAGCGCGTTGTTCAGCTTGTGCGCGCCACCGTGGAGCAGGTCTTCGCGCTTGAGGTAGATGTCGCGGTCGTACCGCTCCGAGAGGTTGTCCGCGCGC
The DNA here is from genome assembly GCA_003021785.1 of Halobacteriales archaeon QH_7_65_31. GTDB lineage: Archaea > Halobacteriota > Halobacteria > Halobacteriales > Haloarculaceae > Halosegnis. The sequence goes on from PXQU01000016.1 coordinate 423,142, forward strand.
TGGAGCGGTATCGGTCGGCCGCCGAACTCGCGGATCCGCTCGCGGAACTCGTCCATGAAGCCGTCCTCGTTCCCGAGGACGTACCGCTCGTAGGCGTCGGTCAGCTCCTCGATCGCGGGCATCAGCGCCTCGGGGACGTACTGGCCGCCGTAGTCGCCGAAGGTGGTATCAGTCTCTGACATGTGTGAGTCGGTGTGTGTTCTGCTCGACGTTCCCCGCCATGATCGCAGAGCCGACGAGCAGAGCGTCGGCCCCGGCCGTGCGCATCCGTCGCACGTCGTCTACCGTACGTATGCCGCTCTCCGCTATCAGGGTGACGCTCTCCGGGGCTGTACTCGCCACCTCCTCGAAGGTGGTGAGATCGACGCTCAGCTCCGCGAGGTCGCGGTTGTTGACGCCGACGAACGCCGCGTCGGCGGCGACGGCCCGTTCGATCTCCTCGCGGGTGTGCGTCTCGACGAGCACCTGAAAGCCGCGCTCGTTGGCCGCGTCGGTGAGCCGTTCGAGGTCATCGCCGAGAAACCGCGCGATGAGGAGTATCACGTCGGCTTCGACCACGTCGAGTGCCGCCTCGTTGAGGACGAAATCCTTCCGGAGAACGGGCACGTCGACGGCGGCTCGGACGCGTTCGAGCGTCTCGATCGAGCCGCCGAAGTGGTCCGGCTCGGTCAGCACCGAGAGCGCCGCCGCCCCGCCGGCGACCATCTGCTCTGCAAGCGCAACGGGGTCCTCGTGGTGCTCGCCGTCGGTGGTCGGGCTGGTGGGCTTGATCTCCGCGATGAGCGGGATCCGTCCGTCGGCCTCGGCGGCCGCGAACGCGTCCGCCAGCGAGCGGGGATCGACGGAGACGCGAGTCTCACCGCCGCTCCGATCGCGCGCCGCATCGAGGATAGAACGGACCTGTGGGGCCATCTCGTCTGCGTTCATACATGTACATCAGTGGTGGTATCTGTGCAAAAGGGTTGTGCCATCGCCGTGCGGACGAACGGCGCGTTTTTCACCGTGCCGACGAACCAGAGGGTATGCCATTCGTGACGAAGCTCTCCTTCGAGAGCGGGGACCGCGAGGTGCTCGACCGCGTGGTCAACGACATCAAGGAACGAGCGGCTCGGAAAGGCGTCCAGCTGAAAGGCCCACATCCGCACCCGGCGACGGAGGTGTCTGCGCCGCAGTACAAACGGCTCCAGCCCGGCGAGTCCTTCGAGGCGTGGAGCTTCAGCGTCTACACCCGCGATATCGAGATTCACGATCACGACCAGTTCGCACGCGAGGTCGCCGGTGACGACTATCCCGAGAGCATCCACATCGAGGCCGACGTCGAACAGCGGACGGGCGTCGGAGCCTGACAGCGAGATTTTTCACGGTCGGGTGTCCAGAAGGGGTATGAGTCTGACAGAGCGCGACCCGCTCGTCGAGCTCCGGCGTGACCTGCATCGGTATCCAGAGCCCGCGTGGCGAGAGTTCCACACCACCTCCCGTATCGTCGACGAGATCGAACGGATCGGCGTCGACGAGCTGCATCTCGGGCGGGACGCCCTCGCCAGCGAGGAGCGGATGGCGGTTCCCGACGCCGAGGAGCTCGCCTCGTGGGCAGACCGCGCCCGCGAAAACGGTGCGCGGGAGGATGTACTGACCGCGGCCGAGGGCGGCCATACCGGCGCGGTCGCCGTTCTGGAGAACGGAGACGGCCCAACCGTCGCGCTCCGGGTCGATATCGACGCGCTTCCGCAGCCGGAGTCAGACAGTCCCGAGCATCTCCCGGCCGCGGAGGGGTTCCGCTCCGAGGTCGATGGACACATGCACGCCTGCGGTCACGACGCCCACGCGACCATCGGACTCGGCGTTCTCGAACGCGTCAAGCAGTCGGCCTTTTCCGGCACGCTCAAGCTGTTCTTCCAGCCGGCGGAGGAGGTCGTCGGCGGGGGGAAGGCGATGGCCGAGTCCGGCCATCTCGACGACGTCGACCATCTGCTCGCGCTGCACGTCGGGCTCGATTACCCGACCGGCGAGATCGTCGCGGGGATCGATGGCTTTCTCGCTGTCGCCCAGCTTCACGCGGAGTTCACCGGTCACCCGGGCCACGCTGGTGCGAAGCCCGAGGAAGGGCAAAACGCCGTACAGGCGATGGCCGCAGCCGTTCAGGGGCTGTACGGGATTCCGCGCCACTCAGACGGAGCGACCCGCGTGAACGCCGGGCGCGTGGAGGGAGGGACGGCCTCGAACATCATCCCCGAGTCCGCGACGATGGAGATCGAGGTGCGCGGCGAGACGACCGAGCTGAAGGAGTACGTTCACGAGCGCGCCATAGACGCGTTGGAGGGGGCCGCACGGTCGTACGGCTGTGCAGTCGATGTCGATGTCGTCGGTGACGCGCCGAGCGCGACCAGCGACGAATCGCTCGTCGAGCTCGTCGCGAACGCCGCCGACTCCGTCGACTCCGTCGAGTCGCTCGTCCGTCGCGGCGACATCGGCGGCAGCGAGGACGCGACGTATCTGATGGAACACGTACAGGAGAACGGCGGTGACGCGTGTTACGTCGGCGTCGGGACCTCACATCCCGGAGGCCACCACACCGCGACCTTCGACGTGGAAGAGGAGACGATCCCCATCGGCGTCGAGACGATCGCCGACGCCATCGGGCGGCTGGGCTGACGGTCGCAACGTTGACGGTCGCCGGGGGAAAGGAGGGAGTATGGCAGCCGGACAGTCCCGCACGCGTGACGGACTCCTCCACGGACTGAAGATCGATCTCGTCGCGCTTCACGAGTCGTGGATGCAGCTGGTGTTCCCGCGACAGCGCGGCCGAGAGCACTCCGTCCTCGGCAAGTGGGAGCCGACGACGACCAGCGACCGGCTCAAGTACCAGCTGTGGGCGGTCGCCGGTCTCCCGCTCGTCGCCGCTATCTACCCGTTCGTGCTCGTCGGACTCGCCGTCAGATTCTACGCGAGCCGGCTCGATAGCGGCGTCGCACGGGTCGGCGGCGCGGGAATACTGCTTACGACCATTATCGTGTGGGGCGGACTGACAGTCGCAGCGCGCGTCCAGTTCGGCGCGAGCACGGAGGGGTTTTACGCCGTCGCCGCCGCGTCCGTCACCGCCATCGTCGCGAGTCTGCTCGCGCTCAGCTTCCGCCGGCTCGGTGGGAGGGTCGTGACCATCGTGTGTAGCTACCCGTTCGCGACCACGGCCCTGTTTCTCCCGCCGGTCGTCGCGGCGCTGTACTCACCGGTCATCGCGGATACCATCTTCCCCCGGAGCTTCGATCTCGCGGTCTACTTCCTCGACAACGTCGCGCCGGCTGCACTGGCCGAGACGCTCCGTTCGTCGTACGATCTCGAAGGACTCGCGTACGTCATCATGTGGTTCGGGCTGGCCGTTCCGCTCGGCTGGCTGCTCGGTGTCGTCGTCACGCTGGCGAACGTCGTCCGACCGACCGAGGAGTGACCGATTCCCAAACGGTTTCTATCGTCCGACCCCACCGTCGCGTATGGAGTTCAACGAGACGACGACGGGAGGACTGTTCGTCGGGCTGGTGGCCGTCGCGCTCATCGCACTGATTCTCGCCCCGATCCCGATGGATACCTCGACCATCCTGATGATGGTCGGGCCGTCGATGCTGGTGTTCGGAGCGATCTGTCTCGGGCTGGGCGTGAAGCTGGGCGAGCAGCGTGCGAGTGGACTCTGAGGGGTTCATGAACCGGTCAGGACGGGGAACGAGAGCGTGTCGTAGCTACACACCCCAACGTATCGCCGACAGACGACAGTTTAAGTAACCTCGGAACCCGCCGTTTCCCAGCTAACGATAGAAGTAGTGGTGCTGTGCGTGTTTGGTAGGAATCCGAGTGTGAGCCGATTCTTCCCGGTGTGATACGAGCGTAATATTTAATGCTTTTGAACTGTCCTATTGTTCATGAACAGCCAGACGGTTCAGTCATTGGGAGAGTGTGATGGGACACACATCTGTATCCCCATCCCGGTCGGTGACCGCGACGCGTTTACCCACGACGCCACGGCCGACATCCTACAGATACTCACCGATAATCCCGAGAAGGCGTTCTCGAATCGGGAGCTCCATCGTCTTACCGGGAAGGGGATGGGGAACGTCAACGGTGCGGTAGTATCACTTGAGGAGCTCGGTGTCGTCTCCGTTACTCGCGACGGTCGGGGAAATTGTGTGCAGATCGATCCAGGGAAACTCGTCCACAGCGACGACCGTATCAGCTCGATACCGCAACCCGAGTACCACGCACCAGTGCGAGCGGTTCGTGACCGTCTCGTTAACCGGATCGACGACGACGCAGGCGTCGTACTGTTCGGGAGTGTCGCTCGCGGTGACGCAGACCGAGCGAGCGACATCGACGTGTTCGTGACTGTTGAGGACGGTCGAATGGACGCACAACGTGAAGCGCATGGCATCGAAGACGACATCGCATCTGAGCAGTTCGGTGGTGATCGGTACGAAGCCCACATCATCGTCGAAACCCGGGACGCTGCAGCGACGCATGACCGGATTCAGGATATTCTCACTGAGGGGATCACAGTACACGACACGCCTGTCTTGGAGGACGTGAAACGGGAGGTGTTCGCTGGTGGGGATTGATGACGTGGTCGATGCGGTTGAGACCGTCGAATCACTGTTAGCGGACGGTGAAACTGGACCGGTACAGGACTCCCTATCGTGGCAACACGCAGATGCTGACGTGCAACTCGGGAAGGCGTGTGCGATGCTCGGGACATGCCGGCAGCTACGACGAGGAACGAATAACTACGTTAGCACCGTGGAGCTATCGTTCAATGCGATCGAACGGTCGTTTCAGTTCTACTTGGTGAATCAAACTGCAGCGAAGTCATCTGATTTCAGATCACACGAGCAAGTATTCGAAGATATCGAAGGACGTGGCGTGTTCTCTGATACGGAGATTCCGGGTCGTATCGACTCCTTCCGTTCGGAACACCGGGCTCAGATTTACTACGACATCGACCGACCAGGTCGTGACTTGGCGGCTGGGATGCACGAGTTGGCTGAGGTGGTCCATGCGTACGTCGTAAAGTTCGCTGACGCTCATTCGCGGTGCAACTGTGATGAGTGGACTCCCAACGAGTAGTGCCTACCTCTCGACACGCACATCAAGAATCGTCTGAAACACTACGAACGGTGGGAGCACGAATGGGCTAACGGCCGTTCTATGCCACGGTCGTCACATGTAGCCGAGATCGCGCAGTCGGCCCATCAGGTCCTCTTTGTCTTGGGCGCGTCCCGCGCGCTCGGTCGTGTTCGCCATATCCTGCAGCCACGCCGGCTCCTCGGCGGATTTGTCCGTCGAGATCTCCGAGCCGAGCGAGCGGAAGCCGGCGAAGTACTTCGGCGACACCGGGATATCCGCGTGTGTCAGCTCGTTCGGCAGGTCGTCGTAGCTCTGTGGCACGTAGCCGTCGTCCGGATACGCTTCGACCGTCTCGGGGACGACGAAGTACCAGAACGCCTCCCACACGTCGGCTTCCGCGAACTGTAAGATCGGCTGGACGCGGTCGTGTGGCGGGTAGATGTCGGGATCGTGTCGCGGCGAGACGAACGTCTCGTCGGCGCGGGCGTCCTGTTCGTCCCAGCGGATACCGGAGACGATACCGTCGATCCCCTCGGATTCGAGCGTGTCGTTGAGCGCGACCGTCTTGAGGAGGTGGTTGCCGACGTAGGTGTCGAGCAGGAACGGGAACGTCTCCTCCTCGTACTCGAGGATGTTCCGGATGTGGTGTCGGTTGTGCTCGGAGAGATCCGCGACCGGAATATCGTCACCGGGCGTGAGCCCGTGCTCGTCGACGTAGCCGCCGATATCGTCGTTGCGAGCGTACAGCAGCTCGATATCCCACCGGTCTGCCCACCGCTCGGCGAACTCGATAAGCTCGTCGAAGTGCTGGAAGTGGTCGATGAACACCGCGGGCGGCATCTCGATGTCGTCGTACCGCTCGACGACCTCCTTGACGAAGTAGAGCGTGAGCGTGGAGTCTTTCCCGCCGGTCCACATCACGGCCGGGTTCTCGTACTCGCGCAGGCCGGTCTCGACGACTTCGAGCGCCTTCTGGAGCTTCTCCTCGATGCTCGGATACGCCTCTGGTGACTCACCGTCGCCGTCGGTGTAATCGACGTTCAGGTACGCTGGGAAATCTGCCATGCTGGTAATTACATCTCATTAGACGTAGAAACCTCTTTCGGGTCGTGACGCCGCGTGCGGCCCTACGCGAGAGGGGGCACAGAACCGCGTGTATAGGAAGGATATTATGTATTCGGGAGGCATTCACGGTAGTAATGGCGTACAAAGCGGAGATAGACGACGGAGACGGGCTTGCGCTAACGAACGCGGCCGAGCCCACCGACGTCTCTGAGCCGTCGCTGGAGGCACACGACGCGTATCTGCTCCATCTCCCTCGCTTGGAGCCGGCCGAAACGCCGCCGTACCAGAACCGGGCGGATCTCGTCGCATCGTTCGGCGGCCAGCTATCACGCATCGAGACGGTCATCGACACGGCCCCGGCCGAATCCGTGTTCGCCGTCCTCTCGCAGACGGAGCTGTTACCGTATCTCACGAAGTCGCTCGATACGGTGAACTTCCAGCGGAGCATCGCTGTCCGGCTAGACGAGCCGGACGGAACGGGGTCCGGTCTCGACGACGAGTTTCTGAGCCTCTCGATCTTCACCAAGGGGTACGATGCGCTCAGCATCTCGAAGGTCCGCACTGCGTACCGGTACTGCCCGGCCTGTGAGAAGACGACCAAGGATTACGGCGGGAAGAAACACCTGTACGACTCGTTCGGAACGCTACAGCGGGACGTGTGGAAACACCCGGATATCTGTCTCCCGACGCAGGAGCCCTTCTGTGAGGAGCTGATCGAACGAGTCCGTGACACGCTATCGAGCGGTCGACACGACGCGCTGCTCGCCGTCGATCGCCGCGTTTTCTCAGATATCACACCGACGACCGTCGAACCGATACCGGCGTTCGGTGAGCTGACCCCCACGAGCGAGTCGCCCGACCGTATCGCGGTCGGGGAGGACACGCTCCACAACGGCGACGCGCTCGATCTCCTCTCCAAGACGCCCGACGACGCTGTGGATCTCGTCTTCCTCGACCCGCCGTACAACATCGGTAAGGAGTACGACGGGTACGACGACGAGCGGGGCGTCGACGAGTACTACCAGTGGTGTGAGGAGTGGCTACAGGAGGTGGTTCGCGTGTTGCGGCCGGGAGGCGTGGCCGTGGTACTGAACCTCCCCGAATCGATCCACCACCACTACCGCTATCTCGGACAGGAACTCGAGCTCACTAACTGGATCTGTTGGGACTCCATGTCACGTCCACCCGCCGGGAACATCATGCCGACGAACTACCCGGTTCTCGTCTTCTCCAACGGGGAGCCGAGCACGCTCAACTATCGGTCGCTGGAGCTCCGAGACGAATCGGAGCTCCTCGCCCCGAGCTCCGAGTTCGAGTACGAGACGATCTACCCGTTAGACGATCGCTACTGCAAGCGAAAGAGCTGTAGAAACCAGCGAACGGAACGCGGTGTCATCGACCGGAAGGAGCTCACCACGCTCTGGACCGACGTGTTCAGGCTGAAACACAACAGCAAGCGAGAGGATCACCCCACGATGCTCCCTCCGAAGCTCGTCCGCCGACTGGTGTGGCTCTTCACCGAGCCGGGAGACACCGTGCTCGACCCGTTCAACGGTGTCGGGACGACGACGCTGACCGCAGCACAGCTGGGACGACACTACACCGGCTTCGAGCTCTCGGAGAAGTATCTGGAGATCGCACGTCGGAAACACGACCAGCTCGACAGCGGGCTCGACCCGTTCGACAAGCAGTCCGAGAGCATATCGCCGCCGTCCTCTGACACGACGGAGTACAAGGTCCCGAAACGCGAGCTACAGCTCGAGGTGAAACGGATCGCCGAGCGTCTCAACCACGTTCCGGACAAAGAGGAGGTGGACGAGCTCGGACGGTACTCGATCCAGTACTACGAGGAGTACTTCGACGGGTGGGCAGACGCAACGAAGGCCGCCCGGACGACGGGGATGAGCGAGGAACGAGACGACGACAGCGACTCGCAGTCCACGCTGTACAACTACACGGAGTAGCTCACAGCAGATACCGTTCCAGTTCGTCCAGCTCGCCGAGGCTGACCGCGAGATGTGAGAACTCCACCATCTGTCGGAGCGCGTTCGACCGTTCGAAGTAGCCCGCACCGTCGACGACGTGAATCAGCTCGCAGTCGCGGTGCTCGAACAGGGGAAACAGCTCTCGGGACTGGCGCGCTTTCCGTTCGAGCGTGCTGTTCGTGGTCTCTTGGAACGCGACCTCGATGGCTACGTACCGGTCGTCGTCGACTAAGACGAAGTCGAACTCCTGATCTTCGTCCTCCTCCGGCATGTCGGGGACCCGGTTATCTGACGTGTACGACAGGTCCGACTGCGCGGTCACCGTATCGAGGGTCTGTCGTACGAGCCGTTCCGGGGCTCTCCCCTTTTTCACACGCACGCGGCCTTTGGTCTGATCGCTGAACAGGACGTACAGGTCAGCGAAGTAGTCGGCGATCGCCGTCTCGTCTCCACAGATCTCACCGAGCCGACAGCGCCTGAACGTGACGTACTCGGAGAGCAGCGGCATGCAGCTACCGAAACACAGGACCGTGAAGATGTCCTCGAACCCCTCGTCCGTGAACGAGTCGAACGAGCGGTTCGCGACCGAGAAATCCGGATCGGCCAGCCGCTGTATCCGGTACTCGCGAGTAGTCGAGGCCGCATCGATCTCGACCGTATCGACATCGTCGTGCGAGAGGAAAAACGCGAGCCGATCGAGCGTCTCCTTGCCGATATCGGTCGTCAGCATACAGTGCTGTAACAGCAGCGGGTTGCGCAGATCGGCCCTCAACAGATCGGAAACGATCTCGTCTGCGTCGCTTGCTCTCAGTATCGCGGTGAACTGATCTTTCGTCTCGAGTACCCGCTCCGTTTCGTCGCCGTAGAGATCATCAGGGAGCAGGTCAGTGGTCCAGAACCACATCCCGTTGTCGAGCAGTCGGCGATAGTCGTCTGACATCCACTACCGTCGCACCTGAACGGTGTTAGTCCCCGTATCAGATTAACCCGATATGCTGTGAAGCACCTCAACGAGCTTCTCACCGGCCTCGGTTAGCTCGTACGTTCGCCGGTCGGGTCCGGTCTCCGATCGAAGGATCCCGTACTCCTCTAAGTCGTTCAGATGCTCGTACACCGCGGGCAGCGATATGTCGAGCGTCTCAGCGATTCCGTAGCCGTACGGTTCGTCCGTGGCTGCTACGTGCAGGAGAATCTCGGTCTTCGACTCCCCGAGTAATGACATCGACTACACGGTGGGTGCATAATCTATTTACAGTAGTATAAGAAATATCCGAGTGTGTGCCGGGATGTGGCACACAGAACGGAGACGGATCCCCCGGAGCTTACGGTCGGGTTAGCTGATGAACTTATTGTCCCGCCACTGCACCGTGTTTTCGGCCTCGCGCTCGCGGGGGTCTTCGACGATCTCGATGGTCGCGGCGCGGTCCTCGCCCTCGACGATGCGGTGGGCTTCGAGCGTGTCGTCGACGGCAGCGATGGCCGTCAGCTCGCCGTGTTCGGCGTAGCGCGCGAGATCACACAACACCTGAAACATCGGATACTGGAGTGCGGTGTTCTGGAGGACGGTCTCGCGATCGCCTTTGAAGCAGGCGTACTCGCGGAGCTTGGAGTTGATCTCGGGCTCCTCCTCCTCTTCGGCCTGTGCGAGCGATCCCCACGAGGGGCTGTCACCGCTGCTGCTACTGCTTCCGCTACCGAAGCCTTGCTGTGTCTCCTCGGGCGGCTCCTCGACCCACTCGCCGTCTTCGTTCTCGTAGACGCGGTTCTCCGCGACGCTGGCCTTCAGCTGGGCGGTCGGCGTGTATTTGGAGATATTGTCCTCGGCGGAGAGCGCCTTGAGAATGAGGGTGTTGTTGCGGCGAGTGATCTCGATGTCCTCGATCTCGACCGGAAACTCGATCTCGTCGAAGAACTCGTGAACGTCATCGAGCGGCAGTTCGAGCGTCGAGTGAAGTCGGAATACGCGGCTACTCATCGTTGAATCTCCCGATACATCGGTGGTGTGGATTCCTGCTCCGTCATAATGGGTTCTACCCCGTTATATGGACCATATACATATAATCTCTCGGCTTGTAAATCTTTCTGACAGTACACCCACCGCCGTCCGGTGTGATACGCTCAGTCCGCCGAAACCGACCGGTTCACAGCTAACAGATTCGATAGATAGGTAGTTACTGACTGCTCACATCGAAGTTATGGTTCTCCCGACCGTACCGGTTACATGGCTGATCCACAGGAGTACGAGGTTACGGTCGTCGGGGGCGGTCCCGCCGGACTCACGACCGCGCTCTACACGACCCGACTGGGTCACGAGACGGTGATGATAAACCGCGGGGGCGGTCGGGCCGCAATGATGCTTGACACGCACAACGTCATCGGCGTCCGCGAAGACGTGAGCGGTAACGAGTTCCTCCAGACCGCGCGCGAACAGATCGAATCGTACGGCGCCGACTATCATCAGGACTTCGTGAACGACATCGAGCGGCGCGAAGACGGTCGGTTCGACGTGACCGCCGGTAATACCTCGGTTGTCACCGAGCACGTCGTGCTCGCGACCGGGTTCTCCGACGTGCGCCCAGACCCACCGCTTCCGCGGACGGGTCGTGGACTTCACTGGTGTCTTCACTGTGACGCGTACATGTTCGTCGACCAGCCGGTCTTCGTGATGGGGGCCGGGGACGCCGCGGCGACGGTCGCGATGATCATGCTGAACTTCACCGACGAGGTCGATCTGCTCACTCGCGGGGACGAGCCGGAGTGGAGCGACGAAACCGCCAGCCAGCTGGCCGCACATCCCGTCGACGTGGTGCATGAGGAGATCGAGTCGATGGAGAAAGGAGACGACGGCTGGCTCGAATCGTTCACCTTCGCCGACGGCACGACCCGTGAGTACCGCGGCGGGTTCCCGATGTACGGCAGCGACTACAACACCGCGCTCGCAGAGAAGCTCGGAGCCGATCTCAACGACGATGGGACGATCGCCGTCGACGACCACGGACAGACCAGCGCCGAAGGCGTCTTCGCCGTCGGTGACATCACGCCCGGCCACAACCAGATCCCGACTGCGATGGGCGAGGGCGCGCGCTGTGGTATCCAGAACCACTACGATCTCCGGACGTTCCCGATGTCGACCGACGAGATCGAGGCGCGGGGCGGCGAGATCGAGGAGTCGACCACACCGGGGATCTCCGAGGAGCTCCGCGCTCGTGCACGCGAGCACAACGCCGACGCCGCGGCCCCTCCTGTCGAGATCGACGACACCGCCGAGCCGGCCGACGACTGACGCCTGTATTTTTATCTGATGCCGTGACCAGCCGGGGTGTGCTCTGACCGATCGCGTGGAGCGTCTAACGGTCGCGAGACCAGCGGTCCCGCCGGGGGCCGAGTGTGACACGCGCTTCACGTCCGGCGTCACCTGCTCGCCCGGCACAACTGCTTAGTCCCGGCTCTGCGAGTAGCTGTCATGAACGCTCGAAGCGCAGTCGAACTCGCCGAGGAAATAAAGTCCGGTGAACGGTCCCCAGTCTCGCTGGTAGACGAAGTTCTCGCCCGTATTGGGGAGCGCAACGAGCGAACGAACGCGTACGTCACGGTGATCGAGAAATCGGCACGAGAAGCCGCACTGCGCGCCGAGGCAGCTGTCGAGAGCGGTGAGACTCTCGGCCCGCTACACGGCGTGCCGCTGGCGCTGAAGGATCTCTACGCTCACAAGGAAGGTGTCCGAACGACGTTCGGCGCGACGCCGTTCGCTGACCACACCGCCGACGCGGACGCGATCATCACCGAACGGCTCGAAGCCGCAGGTGCGATCGTCGTCGGGAAGACCAACACGCCGGAGTTCGGTCACAAGCCGCGGACGGACAACGAGCTGGTCGGCCCGACCGGAACTCCGTTCGCGCCCGACCGAATCGCCGGCGGCTCGTCCGGCGGATCGGCGGCCGCGCTCGCCGACGGACTGGCGGCCATCGCGACCGGATCAGACGTCGGGGGCTCGCTCCGCGTCCCGGCGTCCTGCTGTCACGTCGCCAGCCTAAAGCCGTCGTTCGGACTCGTCCCTGACGCCAGCGGCACGGACACCTTCTCGTCGCACACCCCGACGGGGGTGGTCGGCCCGATGGCTCGCACGGTCGAGGATCTCGCGGTCATGCTCGACGTGTTGGTCGGGCAAGACGACCGCGACCCGTTTTCAGTGCCTGCGCCGAACGTCGACTACAGTGAAGCGCTCGACACACCGGCCCGGGAGCTATCGGTAGCGCACTCGCCTGACCTCGACATGTTCACGATCGAGGAGTCCGTGACTGACGCCGTCGAGGACGCTGTCGACGCACTCGCGGACGCCGGCGCGACCGTTGACGAGGTCACAGTGGACGGTCCCGAGAAGGGAGAGCTGAACCACGCGTTCTCGCTACAGGCGACGGCGAAGTTCGCGACCGTCGCCCGAAACGTCGAAGCGGAGTTCGGCGTCGATCTGATGGCCGACGACTGCGAGGTGTCGGACTCGCTGCAGGCGACGATCGCGATGGGGCAGGGTCACGAGGCCGTCGAGCACAACGCCCAGAACGCCGTCCGAACGGCGATGTACGAGGCGATCGAGGCGGCGATCGGTGACCACGACGCGCTCGTCTGCCCGACCCTCGCCGTCCCGCCGTTCCCGCTCGCGGAGCCCGATCCGACCGAGATCGCCGGCGAGCCGGCCAACGGAACGCTCACCGATTGGTCGCTACCATGGGTGTTCAACGTCACCGGCCATCCGGTCGTCTCCGTGCCGGCGGGGCTGACGGACGACGGGCTTCCAGTCGGGATGCAGATCGTCGGAAACCGGTACACCGAACAGAGACTGTTAGCCGTCGCAGGAGCGTTCGAGCGTGTGAATCCGTGGATCGACACGTATCCGGACGGAGGTTAATCGATACGACGGATTGCCGGTTCGGGCGGTTCATCGTCGATTTCCCCGTCAGCGGTGGGCGGGTCATAGCGGTAGGTTCGACGCGGCGTCTCCACGAGGAGCTGCCCCGTCGCTGCGTTCTCGATGACGCGACCGTCCGTATCGATGGCCACGTCGACCAGCCCTTCGAGCTCATCGACGACGACGTGTTCGCCGGGCGTATCACCGACGCCCGCCGGGAGGGTTCCGGTCGTGATCCAGTCGTCGTACTCGTCACGGGCGGCCCGGTATGCGAGCAGGTCGCGCTCGTGCGAGGAGAGCGAGAGCTTCCCACGGACGCGAGCGAACGCGAGGGCGCTGACGCCGATGAGACCGGCAGCGAGCAGCAGCGGGCCGCCGATCGCTCGCAGCGGTCCCGGCGGATCTTCGATCTCGACCGTCTCTTCGATCGTCGGCGCGGTCGTCGTCGTGTTCGGCGTGAGTGAGTAGGTTCCGCTGCCGGTCGAGATTGCAAGCCGATCGGTCGTCGTCTGCTCGACCCTCGAACCGGCGATCGTCCCGTCGAAGCGGCTCTGAACTCTGACGAAGGTCTGTACCTCGCCCGCCGTGCCACCGAGCGACTCCGTGATAGCCGCCGTTCGGTCGGTGAGCCGCGTGACGTTCACACGGTAATCGACGGTGGCCGTCTCTCCCGGCGAAAGGCCCGTCGTCGATCCGGCGTCGAGCGGTCGACGCTGTGTCCACAGGACCTCGCTCGACTCCGTCGCGACGCCGCGAACAACGAGGGTAGCCGACAGGTCGACGTCGAGTCGTCCCGACGCGGCCCGGTAGCCGAAGCTGTAGTTCCCGTCCGCGACCGGTGCAATGCGGGTGTAATACCGCGATCGATCGCTGAGTCGCGTTCCGAGCGGGAACACCTCGTTCTCGCGGGCGACGGTCGCCCCGTGAGCGAACGCCGATTCCGTCTCGTACAGCGTCGTTTCGCTGCTCTCGGTCGTCGTCCGGTCACCGGTGTATGCGCCGTAGGTGACGACTACACCCGCCCCCGTCACGAGCAGCACGGCGAGTGCGATGACCGCGAGATTATCGGCGACGAGCCGACGGAGGCGGAGGGTGGTATCGGTCACAGTATCCCTCCGAGGAGGCCCGAGCCGGCTCCCTCGCGCCGCCGACTCCGGACCCGATCGGTCCCGAGCAGTCCGATGCCGAGCGCGTAGAAGCTCCCGCCGAGCAGCCCATCGACTGCCAGTATCGGTAGCCACGGGTGAACGCCGTGTAGCGCCCGGATGTGTGCGCGTGGGAGCAACGCGAGATAGCGATGCTGAACGACGACCTGACGGTAGTACCCCGTCTCTGGTGGTGCAGAGAGCGTCACCGTCGCGTTGACGACGCTCCGTGGCCCGACGTACGTCTCGGCGGGCGTGATACGTGCGTCCGAATCGGTGGTTTCGAGGAACGTGACCACCGGTACGACGCCCGCGTTCGCGACCGGATACGTGGTCGTCTCGCTTGTCCCCGTCTCGATGACGCGCGGGCCCGGAGCGTCGCTCTCGGCGCTCACGATACCGTACTCCTGTGCACCGCCGGGCACTACCATCGCGGCGGTCGCCGAGCCGACGACGACCAGTGCGAGCAGCCCGACGACGAGCCGAGGGTCGAATCCGTCGCTTCGCTCGCGCGAGCGATCCCGGTCCCGATCGGTTCCGGTGTCACGGAACGTCTCGATCAGATACCAGACGGTCGACAGCGCGAAGACGAGATACGCCAGCCCGCTGGTCCCGAGCAGCGATCGCGTCCCAAACGCGGCCGCCAACCGCCGCTGGGTCCCGCGCAGTACGTTTCGTGACCCCTCGACTGCCGCGCCGACCGCGGGTATCGAGAGCACTTGGCCGCCGGGCTGCCACGCGACGGCGACGATCTGGGTTCGCTTTACCGGTGGCTCGCTGCCGTCTTGATCGGTGAAGGGATTCGCGTCACCTCTGGTGACGTACCCTCGTTCCGTCTCGTCGACGACACGGTGGGTCGTCAGGCCCCCACCGCTCAGCTCCTTAGCGCGGAACGTCACCACGTCCCCCGTCTCGATCTGCCCGGCGACCCCGGACGGGACTGCAACGAAGCCGTCACCCGGGTCGAGCGTCGGGACCATACTACCGGTCGTCACGTAGCTGAGTGCGACCGGCTGGCCGAGTATCCCCCCGGCGACCGTCGCCGCGACGAGCCCCACCACGAGCAGCTCTCCGCCCCTGATGAGTTCCCGTTTCATCGTGTTTCGTCTACACGATCACGCGTGGCTGTCATATATCTACTCCCACCGGCGAGGAATGTTCGGTCACGGTGACAGTCACGTACGCCGGGACGTACCCGAGTGCGAACCCGAGCAGATGAACGTAGCTGTTAGTGACGCCGGTGCTGGGAGCCGATCCGCCGAAGGCGATCAGTGGAACGACCACGAGCAGCAGGCTGCCGACCGTCGCCAGCTCGAAATCGCCGGCTCGGTCGGCCGCCCGCTGCATACCGCTTCGTCCCGGCAGTCGAAGTTGCCCGAGCACTCGCCCCGAGTAGAGCATCGCGGCCAGCGCGGCCGTCACCCCGATCCCGACCGTCCGGGGATCTGTCGGGTCCGCGACGAGCGCGATGGCCGCGAGCGCGATGAAAAACAGCGCGGGCGACTCCGACGTGTCGAGGTCGTCGTCCAGCCGAACCGAGGCGAACGCCGACAGCGACAGCGGGAGCAGTCCGAACAGCGCCATCGCGATGCCCGAGAAGCCGAACTCGACGGCGTTGCGCGCCAGCGCCAGATTCAGTGCAGACAACACGAACGGGAACGCAAGCAGATACGCCGTGAACGCCACCGTGAACAGTCGCTCGCGCTCCCCGAGCGCGCTCGTGAGATACACCACCGGCGCGACGATGAGATACACGGCGAGATTCACACCGAGGTGCGTCGCGTTCAGATGGACGAAATGCGCCGTGTACGCCGATACCAGCGTCGGGTCCGCGTGCGAGAAACCGAGCGACTGTCGTGTCGCCGCCGGTAACGTGAACACCGCTACCAGCGCGATCGGGACTGCGAGCAACGCCGGAATCGCTGTCGGAGAGACGGCCCGCCTGACGGCCTGCCCGAACGGCTCCCGCTCCGTCACGTGTCGCCACCGAACCGAAGTCTAATCATCGCCACGACCACCACTCCCGCCCCGATCACGAGCAACGCGAGCGAGATCGGATCGATACCGAACCCGCCCAGCGACTGCGTCGGCTGCGGCGTTCCGGCGGTCGCGGCGGGTGTTTTAGCTTCGGCTCCGTCTGTCCCGACGCCGTCGTCTGCGACGGTCGTCTGGACTTCGGGCGTGGACGGCGTCGCGGTGGCCGTCGGGGTATCCGTCGGTGCAGACGTCGGCGTTGCAGTCGGCGTGTCCGTCGGTTCGGGGGTATCGTCGTCGTCCGATGTCACGACCGGCTCCGCGTGGAGCGTGAGCGTCGTCGCCCCGACCTCGCCGTTGCGCGCGTCGATGCGAACACCGACGGTGACGGACTCCCCCGGCTCGATGACGATCGCGTTCACCTCTCCCGTCACGGACGCGTCGGTGTCGTCCTCGCGGTAGAACGTGATAGCGGCGCTATCGACGGTGAGCCACACGCGCCCGAGGTCGGCGTCCGTGTTGGAGATCGTGAAGACGCGGTCGACCGAGGTGACGGTCTCCGCGGGAACGCCTTCGGTCTCGTTGCGGAGCTTCGGATTCATCGGGCCGAAGCCGATCGCCAACTCGTCATCGTCGTCGTAGTAGGCGTAGTCGCCGTTTGGTCCGTCAGTCGGCGCGAGAACGAGATCGCCGTTGATCGTGTCAGTGCCGAACGGCGCAGCTGCTGACGGGAGCACCGTCGCCGCGACGGCGCAGGCGAGTACGAGCGTGAGTACAGATTTACGATTCATACACCGGCCGTCATCAGCGATACGCCGTCGTCCGCGAGACAGACGATCTTAGACCCGTTACTCGTATAAAATAAGGGTCGTCAGGCCGGATCCGCGCTCGCAGTGATCAGAAGCGTGTTCACGTCCGGGAAGCTTTCGTCGCCGTCAGTGTAGATAGCGAACTCGACGAACACTTCCTCGCCCGAACCAAGCTCGATAATGTCGTCTCTGTCGGGATCATTGTCACCCTCGGGCGGGCCACCGCCATCCTGGTACGGCCTGACTTTTGTACCGAATGCGACACCGATCCGATCATCTATGTCGTCCTTACCCTCTTTGAGCAGGAAATCTTCGAAGCCGTTACCGCCAGCCTTGCCTGACTTTCCGAAGTTGTAGCTCAGCCCGCCATCGTCAACCTCATCGAGACCGACCTCTACACGCTGGGTCCCCTGATTTCTCACTTTGAACACGTCTTCGAAGGTCATGAGGGAGTCTGATGCGACCCCATCACCCATGGCATCCGAGTCACCGGTGAACTCAACCACCAGTTCGCCGCCACTGGTGCTTGTGTAGGCACTGTTCGCGTTGTCACCCTGATCGAGTGCGAGAAACGCGCTCGCGTCGTCCGCGATCGCGACATCCACACTTCGACCGGCTCTCGCGCTTGAGAACGCACCGGTTCCTGTTGCAGCAGCCGCGCCGGCTGCGAGCGATCCTGCGCCGATGAGGAATTTGCGTCGTTCCATTGTCGTAGTCCTCGCACGGTCGTCCCCCGCTGGATCGTCCGTGCTTACTCCACACATATACCCAAGGGAGTATTGTATCAAGCCGCTTGACTGATCGACAGGCCGTAACAGAATCTCTACAGAGAGTGCGATACACGCCGGTATAACACCGTTTGAATCTCGCAAACGACCCCTGAAACGGAGGGTGTCTCTGAACGCATACCGTCGCAAAGGCGATCACGATGGGGTATCCACAGAAGCGAGTCGCGTTTCGAGCACCGGTGAGCACCGATACTCTACAGAGAGGGGTGCTGATGGTATGCTCGTACTGGGTTAAATCACCACACGGCAGAGGTATGTTCGGTGAAACGCGATAGATCACAGGAGAGCGAGTTGACATCCTCGCCGACGTGCATCTGGGGGTCGTCGAGGGAACGACGTTCAGCCGAGGACGTATCAGTTCGAACCCTCGCCGCGCTGTTCGTAGCCGTCGGCGTACACCCGTGACCGCTGGTGATGTTGCCGATGTCGCGTTCGCCGCACCTGTCAGGGGTGTCGATGTCGTCCCCGGAACGCGACATCTGCGCTCTTACCGATGAGCCATGCGCGCCCGAAACCGGCGTCCGCGTCCGAGTCGTGAACCTCTACCATCGTGGCGAGCAGCACACCCTCGGGTCCGGCGTTTCGATTCGCTGCTTCGAAGCCGGACACAATCTGGCATCTCCTGCTCGAAGCGATCGCCGTTCGGACCGGTGGTCAGCTGAAGCGTGCGGTCGCTGGTTATAGGCAAAGTAGCGACAGCTGATGGGAGTATCGAACTGCGAATAATGTACGAAGGGTCGGGAGCGATGCGTCGTTTCGGCGAAGCCGTACGCGGTTTCCGACCTGCTTACAGGTTCTGGCTGGTGGTCATCTTCCCCTCGTCTCTTGCCTTCTGAGCGAGAGCGGCACTGGCCTTGACCTCCATGTCGTACGTCACGTTCCCCGTCGCGTCTTCGCCCGTCTTGACGTACGCACCGAAATCGAACTGGTCGCCGGGCTTCAGCAGGTAGACTGCCGGGCCGACAGTCACGTTCGTGTTGGACTTGAACACCTGTTCGGCGAAGTCACCAGCGCTCCCTCCGATGCCAGTCAGACTGGTGTACAGCGTGCCGTCCGGAAGCTCACCGAGCTTCTCATCTTGCGTGCCGTACGGCATTCCGCTCACCTGTGGGTCGAAATAGACGCTCTCTGATCCTTCCTCGTATGCGCCCTGCGCTATCAGATCACTGTTATCGACGTAGACGAGCGCCTCCTGCGTCCCGAGATTTTTGATCGAGAAGATGTCGAAGATCCGCGTCGTCGCTCCCTGATTGACGCCAGTTCCGGACGGGGAATTGTCGGACCCGTCGAGATCGACCGTCATCTGTGCGTTGGACCCATCGGCGTACTCGCTGTTCCGGTTCTCCGCCGAGTCCTTCTTCAACGCGAGGTATGCGTCCGAGTCGCCGGACACCGTGACCGAAGCAGTTCGCTGTGCGCTCACGTCCGTGAACGCACCGGTCCCTGTTGCAGCAGCCGCGCCGGCTGCGAGCGATCCTGCGCCGATGAGGAATTTGCGTCGTTCCATTGTCGTAGTCTCCGCACGGTCGTTCCCCGCTGGGTCGTCCGTGCTTACCCGACACGTACACCCGTGGGGGTATTGTATCGAGCCGCCTGACACGTAGACACCGCTCTTCGAATATTGACAGAGAGTGCGATACGCGGTCGTATAACACCGATTGAAGCTCGCAAACGGTCCCTGAAACGGGGCGATATATTTCCGAAATCATATACTTGGGAGAACTATTATATCAATAGCACCAC
The DNA here is from genome assembly GCA_003021785.1 of Halobacteriales archaeon QH_7_65_31. GTDB lineage: Archaea > Halobacteriota > Halobacteria > Halobacteriales > Haloarculaceae > Halosegnis. The sequence continues at coordinate 442,663 of PXQU01000016.1, forward strand.
AGTATGAGTACGGGGTCGTAGACTCTGAGAGGAGATCCAGTATGCAACTACGAAAGACACCGCGCTTGCACCGTGTCAGACAGACGCACGACGGAGGGACGGTTCGATGAGCCTCGCTGAGCCGAGCGGGGACAGCGAGGCGCCACAGACCGATGATGTGACGCTCTCGACCGATGAAGCGTTCGAACTACTGAGTAACCGCCGCCGTCGGTACACGATCCACTATCTGAAAGGAGAGGAGGGCGACACGGAGCTCGGAACGCTCTCGCGGCAGGTGGCGGCGTGGGAGAACAGTACGACCCCGGTGGAGGTGACTGCCGCCCAGCGGAAGCGCGTCTACACGTCGCTCCAGCAGTTCCACCTGCCGAAGCTCGACGAGAAAGGTGTCGTCGCCTACGACGAGCGCGGGAGCGAGGTGGCGCTCACCCCGGCCGCTGAGGATCTGGACGTGTATCTGGAGGTCGTGGAGGGACGCGACATCCCGTGGAGCGAGTACTATCTCGGACTCGCGGCAGTCCAGACCGCGCTGCTCGCGGCCGTCGGCGTGAACGCGTGGCCGTTCGTGCTCCTCCCCGACATCGCGTGGGGGGTGTTCGCCGTCACGACGTTCGCGGTTTCGGCGGCGATCCACACGTACTACAACCGATCGATGATGCTCGGCGCTGACGATGCGCCGCCGAGCGCCGACGAAACGTGAGCCATGCGACGGAGCATCCTCCTCGTGGTGGCGGCGCTGGCCGCGGTGACGATCGCGACCGGGAGTTTCGCGTACACGGGCGTCGACGCCGGTCGCGGTGTGAACGTTGCGGTCGCGAGCGACGAGAACGCGTATCTCGGACTCACAGAACCGACCGCCGAGTGTCGCGTGCTTCCTGAGGAGGCCGCTGAGACGGCTAAATCGAACACCGAGAGCTGTGATGATGCCGAGGTACTGCGCGTGACGAACCGGTTCGCGTCGGAGATGACCGTCGCCGGCGTATCGGTCGATGGACCAGACGCCGATCGGGTCGATCTCTCACAGACGGGACTCACCGAGGGGGACACGATCGGTATCGGTAGCGAGGGAACGCTTCGCGTCGACGGGAGCGAGGCGTGCACTCCGGACCGGGGAGCGAGTGAGACGGTCGAGCTGTCGATCACGCTCTCCGTCCGGACCGACGACGGCACGGCGGCAAAGCGGTTCGACAAGAGCGTCAACTTAGCGTGTTCACGCTCTGGCGAACCGTCTGAGACGGGTGACGACGGAGATTCACCGGTAGCGTTCAACGGCTGTGGCAGCGTCGATCTCGCTGACGACGCCGATGTGGCCGTCGAGACGCAGGTCTACTACAAGTCGAACGGGAACGACGCCGGCTACCACACCGAACGGAAGAGCGGAAAACTCGTTGGCGTCGTGTTGGAGGACGGTCGCGCGTTCACGAACGGGAACTACGATTTCGACTCGGACGACTGTGGAAGCCAATCCGACCGCGGTGAGGGGGTTCCGACCGACTCCCCGCCGTGGGATGGTCGGCTCAGTGGTGAGGGGTCTACCGGCTCCGAGCCGTCGGGCGACAGTGAATCCGGCACGGACGGTGACGACAGCGGAGCGGAGTGAGCCGATTCAGTCGTCACCGAACGCGGAGCCGGCCGCGGCGGCGTCGTTCTCGATGCTCGGCGGGTAGACGCCGCGTTCGAGCTTCAGATCCGACTTCGGGCGGGCCATACAGGTGAGCGCGTACTCCTCTGCCTCCTCGGGGGTGAAGCCGCGTTTCTCGACGATGCTCTGCTCGACCTCGCCTTCGATTATCTTGGCCGTGCAGGCCAGACACATCCCGACGCGACAGGAGTACTCCTGTGCGATCCCCTCTTCGAGACAGCGCGAGAGGATGGTCTCCTTCTCCGAGCACGTGATCGTCTCGTCTGTGCCGACGAACTCGACGATGTAATCGGTCATAGATCCGGTAGGACGAGCGACCTCAAAACTCTTTACCGATCCGTCTCGGATCGGCTGAAAAGGGTTTTAGCCGTCCGGCCGCCAATACGGATAATGAAGACGCACACCGTCGATGTCGCGATCGTCGGTGCGGGCACGAGCGGCTGTTATGCCGCGACGACGCTCGCGCGCGCCGGCTACGATACCGTCATCGTCGAGCGGAAAACCGAGGAGGAGGCCGGCCACATCGCCTGTGGCGACGCGCTCAAAGGAGCGAACAAGTTCCCCGACGCGATCCCGAAGTCCGAGCTGGAGCCCGCATTCACCAACACCGACGTCGATCACGGCCGGTTCGAAGCGCCGAGCCAAGATGTCGAACTCGACATCCCGGTTCCCGGTGAGCTCGCGGTTATCGACCGCTACACGTACGGTCGCATTCTCATCGACTCCGCGGCCGACGCCGGTGTCGAGTTCCACTACGACACCGTCGTTCAGGACGTGACACAGGCGGACGGCCGCGTTACCGGCTTCACCGGTCGCCGGGAGGGGGAGCCCGTCGGCTACGAGGCCGAGATAGTCATCGACGGCGCGGGCGCGCTCTCGATCCTTCAGGACAAGGCCGACTTCTCCGCGGCGACGTTCGACACGAACGTCCGCTACTCGCAGTTCTCGTCGGCGTACCGCGAGGTGCTCGAAGTCGAGGAGCCGGTCGAGTGGGACGACGCGCTCGTTCTCAAGCCGACCAAACGCTCTGCCGGCTATCTCTGGTACTTCCCGCGAACGCCGACCGAGATCAACGTCGGGCTCGGCTTCCAGATGAGCGAGGAGCCGATGAAGCTCGTCGACGATCTGCGCGAGGACATCAGCGAACGCCCGGAGTTCGAGAACGCGACCGTCAAGGACAAGCTCGGCGCGGCGCTTCCGACGCGTCGGACCTACGACTCCGCGACCGCACCCGGCTACATCGCAGCCGGTGACTCTGCGGCGCACGTGAACCCCATCTCCGGTGGCGGCATCGCGGGCGCGGCCTACGCCGGCAAGTACGCGGCCGAGCAGGCGATGCACGCCATCGAGCACGACGCCGTCGGCGACGAAGACGAGCTGTGGGCGTACAACACGAAGGTGATGGAGCACTTCGGCGCGCGATACGCCGCCCTCGACGTGTACAACATCTTCGCGATGTCGTACGGGATCGACGATCTGACCGCGCTGGCCGGCGTGCTCCCGGGCCAGCAGATCGCGAACGCGCTCTACTCCGGCTCGTCGGGCATGTCGATTCCACTCGCGCTCAAGACGGCGTGGAAGGCACGCGGCCATCTCGACACCGTCTACGATCTCTACCAGACGAAGGGGCTCGCCGACCGCCTGCTCGATCATTACGGTTCGTACCCCGACTCGCCGGCCGGCATCGAACCGTGGCGCGCGGAGCGTGACGCGATCATGGACGACGTGTACGAGAAGACCGGCGCGACGGCGAAGTACTGACGCCGATACAAACTGTTTTCGCGATACCCGCCGTCGTCCCGGTCGTGACCGACGTTGCCGTCTCGCTGGGCGCAGGGGTGGTGTTCGGTCTCGCGCTCGCAGCGCCGCCCGGACCGATGAACGCCGTTATCGCCGAGGAGGCGGTCATCCGCGGTCGGTTCGCCGGTGCGCGTGCGGGACTCGGCGCGGCGACGGCGGATTTCGTCTTCTTCCTGCTCGCGCTCTTGGGTATCGTCACGTTCATCCAGCAGTTCGAACTGCTCCGGGCCGCGATGGTAGTCGCCGGCGGCTGTATCATGCTGTACTACGCCTACGGCGCGGTCGAGGACGTGCAGGAGACGTACACGGCCGACGCCGGGACGGAGCCGGGGAAGGGGTTCAGGAAGGCGTTCGTCCTCGCGTTGACGAACCCGTACCAGATCGTGTTCTGGCTCACCGTCGGCGTCGGTCTGCTCGAACCCGGTCGGATCGACGTGCTCGCAGAGGTGTCGTCGTCACTGGCCGGTCGCCTCGTTATCGAGACCGGATCGCCCGCGCTGCTCGTCGGGCTGTTCGTCGGGATCGCGCTCTGGGTGCTCGGGTTCCCGTCGGCGCTCGCGGCCGCACGCGACCGCATCGACAGCCTCGCGCCGATCGTCGCGTATCTCTCGGCGGCAGTGCTCGCCGGCTTCGGCTGCTACTTCCTCTACGACGGAGCGGTGACGCTGGTTTAACCGTCGATCGGCGGCTCGATCTGTTCCATCTCCGCGATCTCGGCTTCGAGCCACTCCTTGAACCACCGGACGCGCTTGAGCCGCTGGTGGGCGATCGACTCGGCGGTGTCGGAGACGACGCGTGAAACGGCGTCCTCCCCGCGTTCGAGCACGCGCCCGACCATCTCGTTCGCGTCCATGTGCGTCCGGGCCTCGTAGCCCATCCGCAGCAGCATCAACATCGCCCCGTTCGCGCCGACCTTGTCCAGCAGGTCGGCCTCCATCAGACAGCGGGCTTCGAGCGGGACGTCGCTCAACTCGCCTTGGAACGAGTGATCCCGCACCGCGGCACACACCTGATCGACGAACGAGTTGGGGTAGTCGCCGTGTGTGTCGAGATACTGGCGAGCGATGTCCGCGCCGACATCGGCGTGCATGTCCTGATCGGCTTCGAGCTTGGCGACGTCGTGGAAGATCGCCGCGACCCGAGTCACGTCCTCGTTCGCGCCCTCTTCGCGGGCGATATGGCCGGCGAGCTTCGTCACGTTGCGGATGTGATTGAACCGGTACTCGGCGGAGTGCCACGGATACCAGCGCATCCGACCGCCCTCCTCCTCGGTCTCGACCGACGCCGCGAGGTAGTCGTGAACGAACCCGGCCATCTCGGCGAACTCCTCGTCCGTGACCGGATTCTCCTGAATCTCAACACCCATCACCGTCACCTCGGACGCGTCGAGTAGAGCGAATCATAATCATCTTACCCACACAAGGCGACTCCGTCTATTCAGCGTTACGACAGGCTTGATAGCCGTCGCGATCTGTGATCGGATATGACCGACCCGCTGTATCTCGATGATTCGGGCGTTCGCCGGTTCGAGGCGACCGTCGAGCGCGCACTCGACGACAGAGTCGTCCTCGACGAGACGCACTTCTACCCGGAAGGCGGCGGCCAGCCGGCCGACCGGGGAACCCTCGCCACCGACGACCGAGAGTGGACCGTCACCGACGTACAGAAGCAGGACACCATCTATCATCACGTCACCGGTAAACCGCCAGCGAAGGGAGCCACCGTTCGGGGCACGATCGACGCCGCGCGTCGTGACGTGCTCTCCCGGTATCACACCGCACAGCATCTCCTGTCGGCGATCCTTCTCCGCGAGTACGACGCGCCGACGCGCGGTAACCAGATTTACACCGACTACGCCCGGCTCGATGCCGCGTACGATCGGTTCGGTGAGACCGATCTCGACGAGATCGAACGCCAGATGAACGAGTGTATCGACGCCGATACGCCCGTCCAGTGGTACACGCTGGACCGCGAGACGGCCGAGGCGACCCTCGATCCGGAACGCACCCGGATCGAACTCCTCCCGGAGTCGATCTCCGAGCTTCGGATCGTCGAAATCGACGGTGAGGACGGCGTCTTCGACCGGACTGCGTGTGCCGGGACCCACGTCGAACGGACGGAAGCGATCGGGACGGTGACGATCACCGAGCGAGAGAGCGTCGGCAGCGGCGAGGAACGGATCCGCTTCGAGCTGGAGTAGTCCCGGGCAGATTCGAACTGCCGTCAACGGCTCCAAAGGCCGCTATGATTGGCCACTACACCACGGGACTCCACTCTGCGGTAACAGCGGCGGCTACAAGTGAGTTGCCTTCTCAGTCGGCCGCTTCCGACTCCGGAAGGTCAGACCGGAGTAGTGAGCACATATCGGTTTCGGCGTCGAAGCAGTCGGGACACTGCTGTGCGCGGTCGATGATCGTGTCGAGCCGATCGGCGACGGTGTCGTCGATGACCGACTCCAGCTGTTCGGCCTCACCTCGGAACGACTCCTCCTCGACTTCGAGCACCTCGACCAGAAACCGCTCGATGATACAGTAAGTTTCGAGCGCCTCCCGCGCCCGGACGATCCCCTCGTCGGTGAGCGAGACGCCCTTGTACTTCTCGTGATCCGCGAGCCCGCGGTCCTGAAGCTTGCCGATCATCTCGTTCGCGCTGGCCGGCGACACGTCGACGGTGTCGGCGATCGCCCCCGTCGACGCCGGCTCGTCGGTTCCTTCCTGAATCAGATACACCGCCTTCAGATACTGTCGCTGTGTGTTCATCGTGTCTCCATCAGTTGGGTCACGTCTTCGACGCCTGTTTTCTCGTCTGCGCGAATCTCTCGGAGCGTGTCCAGTAGCTCGCTCCTCGGAAGCCCGAACTCGACGTTCGACCCCTCGATCGCCTCGATGAGATCGTCGTAGAACTTGTAGGCGGTCTCCTCGTTCGCGAGCTGATCGTACAACACGCCGTCGGTGTCGGTGTCCGACTCGTACCGAGCAGCCACCAGCTGCTCGATCTCCTCGTACGCCACCGGATCGGCGTCCAGCGTGTCGATGAGTGCTTCGAGCTGGCCGCGATGGCGCGCCGATTCGGTCGCCGCGTGTTCGAGCAGCGTCTCGACGTCGTCCCGCTCCTCGTCGGCCAGCGTCTCGTAATGCTTGCCGGCGCGTGCCTCGATGACCTCTTCGAGCACCATCCCGATCTGGAGGAGCCGCGCGAGCTGGTGGTCGTTCGCGACCGGATATGAGAGACTCACTGCCGCTCCCCCCGGCGGTCGGCCACCGGCAACGGCGATACGCCGTACATACTATCAGGTGAGGGAGGAGTCATAATAAGCTCTTGCACGCGTCACGGCCGGTGAACGCGACCGTCGCGCGACGGCTCAGTCGCGCGAGTCGAGCCGGTCGCGGACGAGTCGCTCGAAGTCGTCGCGCAGCTCGTCGACCGCGATCTCTTCGAGGACGGGCACGTAAAAGCCCTCGACGAGCATGTTCTTCGCGGTGCGCTCAGGTATGGCACGCGAACCCATGTAGAACATATCGGACTCGTCGACCTGTCCGACCGTCGCTGAGTGAGACGCCTCGGTGTCGTGGTTGTTGATGATGAGCTTCGGGGAGGCGTCGGCCTCGCTCTCGTCGCTCAACATCAGCGTGTTCTCGCGCTGGTACGAAGACGTGTTCCAAGCGTCGCGACCGACATCCTGAACGCCCTCGTAGACCGAGCGCGACTCGTCGTCGATGACGCCACGCGTCACGAGATCGGCGGTCGTGTTCTCGTTGCGATGCCAGACGCGGGCGTCGATGTCGAAGTGCTGGTCCTCGTGACCGTAGAACGCCCCGACGATCTTCGTCTCCGAGCCGTCGCCTCTCAGGTGCGTCTCGACGCTCGACTTCGAGAGCCGCGAGCCGGCGTTACAGTCGATGAAGTCCACCTGTCCGTAGGTGTCGGCGACGCCCTCCTTCAGCTGGTAGTTGTACGTCGTCTGGTCGAGATTCTGAAGCGAGCCGTACTGGACGTACGCGTTCTCGCCCGCCGCGACCTCGACGAGACCGCTGTAGTACCGGTCACCGTCGACATCCTCGCCCGTCTCCTGTCGCTCTAAGAGCCTCACCGACGACGACTCCTCCGCGACGACGAGCGTGTAGTTGAACAGCGACCGCGAGTTCATCGTCGTGCGGACCTTCACGTCCTCCGCGTCGACTCGCTCCGGAACGTACACGACGGTCCCCGTCGAGAACAGCGCGGTCGAGAGCGCCGTCAGGTAGTTCGTCTGCGGGTCGATCACCGAGCCGAACCGCTCTCTGATCAGCGCCTCGTGTTCGTCGACCGCCTCGGTAAACGAGAGCACCTCGACGCCGTCGGGGCCGACCTGATCCTTCTCCTCGGCCGCACCGAGCGGATCGACCAGCGAATCGTAGTCGAGATCCGCGAGATCGGTCCACAGTCGTCCGGGCGTCTGGATCACGTCCGGGAAGTCGAGATCCTCCAGCGCGTCGAGCGCATCGAGCCGCGTCTCCAGCAGCCACTCCGGCTCGCCCAGCTCCTCGGAGAGCTGGCGAACCGTCGACTCGTCGACGGAAGCGTGTACCTGCGTGCTCATCCGAGCGATCCCTCCATCTCCAGTTCGATGAGTCGGTTCAGCTCGACGGCGTACTCGATCGGTAGCTCCTCCGTGATCGGCTCGATGAAGCCGGCGACGATCATCTGCTTGGCGTCGTCGTCGTCCAGCCCGCGCGACTGGAGGTAGAACACGTCCTCGTCGCCGATCTTGCCGACGGTCGCCTCGTGGGCCACGTCCACCTTCGACTCCTGTATCTCCATATACGGCATCGTGTCGGAGGTAGACTCGTTGTCGAACATCAGCGCGTCACACTCGACCGAGGTGGAGGAGTTCTCCGCCCCGTCCGCGATGTGGACGAGTCCGCGGTAGTTCGTCCGACCGCCGTCCTTCGAGATGGACTTGGACTCGATGGTCGACTTCGTGTTCGGCGCGTTGTGGTACACCTTCGCGCCGGTGTCGATGTTCTGATTCTCACCCGCGAAGGCGATGGTGATGTGGTTGTCGGTCGCGCCCGGTCCCTTCAGCACCGAGGAGGGGTACAGCATCGTCGCCTTCGACCCCATGGAGCCGGAGACCCACTCCATCGTGCCGTCCTTCTCGACGATGGCGCGCTTGGTGTTGAGGTTGTAGGTGTTCTTCGACCAGTTCTGCACCGTCGAGTACTGGACGTGTGCCCCCTCACCGACGAACACCTCGACGCCGCCCGAGTGGAGATTGAACTCGGAGTACTTCGGAGCCGAACAGCCCTCGATGTAGTGGACCTCGGAGTTCTCCTCGGCGACGATGAGCGTGTGCTCGAACTGCCCCATCCCGTCGCTGTTCATCCGGAAGTACGCCTGCACCGGCATCTGGACCGTCACGTTCTCCGGGACGTAGACGAACGAGCCGCCCGACCAGATCGCACCGTGGAGCGCGGCGAACTTGTTGTCGCTGGCGGGAACGTTCTTCGTCATGAAGTGTTCCTTGAGGATCTCTTCGTGCTCCTGGACCGCCTGGTCCATGTCACAGAAGATGACGCCCTTCTCCTCCCACTGCTCCTGCATATTCTGGTAGACGATCTCCGACTCGTACTGCGCGCCGACGCCCGAGAGGGCGTTCTTCTCGGCCTCCGGGATGCCGAGCTTGTCGAAGGTGTCCTGAATCTCGTCCGGGAGGTCCTCCCAGTTCTCCGCGCCGCCGCGGGTCTCGATGTCCGGTCGGATGTACGGGACGATCTCGTCCACGTCGACCTCCGAGAGGTCGGGCGCGCCCGGCCAGTCGTCCGGCATGGGCATCTGTCGGAACTGCTTGAGCGCGCGAAGCCGGCGCTCCAGCATCCACTCCGGCTCGTCTTTGTCCTCCGAGATGACGCGAATCGTCTCCTCGGTCAGCCCCTTCTCCGCCTCGAACGCCGACGACTCCTCCTTCTTGAACTCGAAGCGGGCCTCGGTCTCGGTCTCCTTGAGATGGTCTTGATCTGAACTCATGATGTTGTGTTAGTGTTGGTTGCGTTTGTCTGTTAGGCCGTCTCGTACACGTCCTCTCGGACCCAGTCGTACCCCTTCTCCTCCAGCTGCTTCGCGAGGTCGGCGTCGCCCTCCTTCACGATCTCGCCGTCGAGCATGATGTGAACGTAGTCCGGCTCGACGTAGTCGAGAATGCGCTGGTAGTGGGTAATCTGCAGCACGCCCGTGCCGACCTCCTCGCGCAGGGCGTTGATCCCGTTCGCCACGTCCTGCAGGCGGTCGATATCCAGCCCCGAGTCGATCTCGTCGAGCACGGCGACGGACGGTTCGAGAATTGCGGCCTGAAGCACCTCGTTCTGCTTCTTCTCGCCGCCGGAGAAGCCGGCGTTGAGATACCGCTGTGCGAACTTCTCGTCCATGTCGAGCAGCTCCATCTTCTCCTGAAGGAGCTGCTGGAACTCGGCGACACCGACCTCCCCCTCGTCCACGTCGCCCTCCATCGGCGACGTGTCGTAGCCGGCGTCGTCTTCTTCTTCGGCGTCCGCTTCGCCCTCGTCGTCCTCGAACAGCTCCTCACGCTCTTCGAGCTTGGCGTTGAGCGCCGTCCGGAGGAAGTTCACCATCGTCACGCCCTCGATCTCGGCGGGATACTGGAAGGCGAGGAAGATACCGAGCGCCGCGCGCTCGTTCGGTTCGAGATCGAGCAGATCCCACGTCAGGTCGTCGTCGATCTCGACGCCGTCGGTCTCGAACTCGTCCTTGTCGAGGTGAAGCAGCACCTCGCCGTCGGTGACCTCGTACGACGGGTGACCGGCGATGATCTTCGCCGTGGTGGACTTTCCGGAGCCGTTCGGTCCCATGAGCGCGTGGATCTCGCCCGACGATACTTCCAAGTCGACGCCGCGGAGGATGGTCTCGCCACCGTCCTCGGCTACCTCTGCGTGAAGGTTGTTGAGTTCGAGTGTTGCCATTGATAGAACAGTAGTAACGAGGGGCGAGACGCGGTTAATGTTTACGGGTCTTCCCGACGACTTTTCGAGTTCGAAAAGCTGAGTTTGCGGTTCTAAAATATCATCACATGAAGCTGCCGAGTCCAGTTTGCTCTTGACCATCTCGAACCTCCTCCCACGAAACGTCGAGCGCCTCTAACACCCGCTCGATCGGGCCGCGAAGCGTCTTCTCTAACATCTTGTCCCAGTCCACCTCGAACTCCTCCGGGACCTCGTCGGCGTACTCGAAACAGATCACGTCCGGATCGCGCTTGAACTCCCCGTACAACGGGTCGCGTTGTGGATCCAGTCCGAGCTCTTCCTCTGCGTACGTCCAGAAGTCCGGATGCACCTTCTCCAGATACAGGCGTTTCGGCTTCGATCCGCGCTGGAAGTTCGTCCCGAGCAGGAGATTCGCGTACTTCGCGCCGCGCACCTGCGCGGTGTCCGTATCGTACGAGTCGAGCTTCTTTCCGATCCCACCCGGGATACCGATGTCGTCGAGCGGTCGCTCGCCCGTCTGGAACGCCTCGATCGTGTCGTGAACGTACTCCTTGACCCCTGCCACGTCGCCCTCGGTGACGATCATATCTAGGACGCGCTTTTGTACCTCCTTCGTGACCGGCGCGATGTCCGATCGCTTGTACTCGAACCCGGTGATGTCGATGTCGTCGACGTCTTTTCCTTCCTTCCAGATGATGTTCCCGGCGTAGCGTTTCTTCGTGCCGGCCTGGAAGAAGCGCCGATACAGCTTCTCGAACTCGATCTGGAAGCGGTGGCTCTCGGCGTTTAGCTCCGTGCGGGCGAACTCGTCGTACGAGGCGTTGATGTGCTCCTCGATCTCGAAGGAGGTGTCGACGGCCTGCTCCTTCGGGTACTCTTCTCCCAACTCTAACATGACAGAGTCCGTGTTGTGGAGGACGATGCCACCGACTCCATCCACGAAGTTCTCGTTATCGGCGACGCTCAGGTCGTAGACGTACCCGTCGTGCTCGGTCTCAGTCACGACTGGATCGCGACCAGACCGGTAGTAGTCGCACGTGCGAATCGTGTACGACTGCTTACTGTCGCGGTACTTCAGTGAGTGTTTCTCGCCGCGCTGGGTGAGCAGCGTCGAGAGGCCCGCCGCGAGCTCCCGACTCGTCGTTTCGAAATCGAAGTTCCGCTCGGCGTACTCCGTCGAGTATCGCGGGAACTCCCGGGACCCGTCACCCTCGATGAGTACATCGAGAAACAGCGACTGGCGTTCCCGCGGAAGGTGATACACGAACGAGGGAATTCGTTTTTTGCGAGAGGTCTGACCGGCGAACTCACGGAAGAACACGGCCGTGAGTTCGTTCATCATCTGTAGCTTCTGGGTCGCATCGTCGTAGCTGACTTCCCGTGTCCCGTCTGCGGTTTCGTATTCGACCGTTCGCTCGGGCCTCGTATCACTCGCGGTGATGCTTGCCGTTGCATACTCGAACAGCCGGTCGTAGTCGGTCCGTAACCTGTCGAGCCAGTCGCGGCGCGACTCGGCGATGCTCGCACCGAACTTCGACTCCGTCGTCTCGATAGTCGACGCGCTCCCTTCCGTGACGTACGCGGCCAGTAGCCGGAGTAGAGCGGCCCCGTCCTCGCTGTCGATGTCGATGTATCGTTTGACCTTGACAGTCGAATCGAGTTCGCCGTGATGTTCGTGTCCGAACCAGACGTGGTCCTCGTCCGCACACACGCGCTTCGTCTTCTCGGTTGCGTGTTCGCTACCCACCATTCGACCGTCTTCGTACGTCCGGGTGTATCCCTTCAGTACGTCGAACACGTCGATCCGTTCGATCGACTTTACGTCTGGCAGGTCGGGAACTCGAAGCGGCTCGGAGACGTCTTCTGGCTCGGTCTCGACGAGGGTCGCTCCGTCTTCGACGACGTACGAGTGGTCACGAGTCGTCGTCGACTCTCCGAACTTGTGTTGGAGTGTTACGACTTCTTTGTCCGTTCGGTGGCGGACGATCTCTTCGATGGGTTTCCACTCGGACTCGCCGTCCGCACTCACTGAGAGGGCGTCCCACCCGTCGAGTTCGCCGCGCTCTTTTCCAGCGCCGACTGCTCGCTCCGCTCCGCCGTCGGCTGTGATCAGGATTTCACCGTCCGCTCTCGGCGTCGAACGCTCGAATAGCGCCTCGATCGGGATGATCCGGACGGTTCCCCGCGGATCTCTAACGACGACCGGTCGGTCACCTGTGACACTGTCACCGTATGCCACCTCGTGACCGATCTCGTTGGCCGACTGCTCGGTGAACTCTATGACCCGACGCCCTGTCGCTGTTACTGCGGCTCCCATCTCCTTATCGTACAGCCGGAATCGGTCCCATCCCAAAACGCCGTAGAGAGACTGACCGACGAACTGGAACGTCCCGTTTCGCCCGGCGAGTAGCGTATGATTATCCGCGACGGTGACACAGTACGCACCGTCGGTCGCCGTGCTCCGATCGCCAGAACGGTGCATTCGGACGCTGTTCTTCCCGCCCTCCGTACAGTAAATTCGCCAGGAACCGCTGTTGTGGCCGTAGTTAACGGTGAGACCGAGATGCGTGCAGAGCCGGAGCACGTCGTCCCGGAGTTCCTCACTTGAGGTGGTGTATCGCCAGCTGTTCGGCTGTCGATCCCCGTCGCCGGCGACGAGCGTGTCGAGGAACTGCTGTTTCTGCTCGCGACAGAGTCCGAAGACGAACTCGGGAATCTGTTTCTCGAAGCTGTCTCCGCCGGCGACGGTCTCCAGCCACCGACCGAGTAGCCGCGAGGTGAACTGATACCCGTTCTGGTCGACGTAGTAGTCGAGACCGAGCCGATCGAGCAGCTCACCGATACGCGTGTGATCGTCGTGGTCGGTCTCGATTGCGGCTCCACCGTCGGTGAGTGCGTCCTGTGCGAGGCTCACCGTCGTTGCCGAGCCACGGAGCTGCTCGCCGAACTGCTTCTCCTCGGACGTGTACACTGATCCCTCGGTGATATACCACGCAAGCAGATCGAGGAAGTCGTCGCCGTCGTAAAACCGGGGAATCCACTTCCGACCCCGCTCGGCGTGGACGTAGAACGCAGAGCAGTGCGCATCGAGATACTCGCGGTGCTGCTCGTACTCCTCGGCGGAGAACACGTAACCGGTCTCGTCGATCTCGTCTTTCAGGATCTTGTCCGGGTAGTAGCCCACCTCGCTCGCGAGCGTGTGACCGTGAACGTCGTTATCCACCCACACCTCGTACTCACCGTCGAGTCGTTCGGTCAGATCGACGGTTTCGAGCCTGTCACCGTCTGGTCCTGCCCAGTCGTGTGGAAGCTCGTAATGTGAACTGTCGTTCAGGTCGCCAGCCTCAACGAACTGGAACTCGTCCCACGACGCGCCGTTCTTGTCGTCCTTCCGAACGAGCATCCGGTGGTTCGGCGTGACGCTGAAGTCGATCTTGTTCGTCTCGATATCGACCATCTCGCCGCGGTAGTCAGGGTACTCGTGTGTGTCGGTGACCGGCTTCACCTCCATCCCCATCGTCTCGGGGTCGAGCGAGTACACCTCATCGCCCACGTCCAGGTCTCTGATATTTCGAATCCCGCCCGGCGTGAGCACGTCTGTATCTGCCGAAAAGCAGTTCATGATGACCTTGACAGCTGCCTGCTGGCTGTCGTAGCGCTCGTACTCCGTCTCGTCGGGATCGTGTCGGTCGCGGGCCGCCTTCTTGTTCTCGCGTTCCGTCAGCAGCTCGTCGACCATCTCCCGGATGATGCCGTCCGGCTCCTTCCGGAAGTGGGTCCCATTGGGAGCCCGATACGTCTCTCCGTCGTACTCGTCGAGATCGACCTTCGTCTCGGGGCTCGCGTTCGTGGTAACCATGCACATGGGGTAGAGACTTTTCAAATCAAGAACAGTTACGTTCTCTCGAATCCCTGAGACCGGATCGAAGACGGCCCCGCCTTCGTAGTCCTCTGACGCGACGGTTCCCTTCGACGGGAGCGCGTAGTCGCCGTGGACCTTATGCAGGATATACAGGTCGACCGCGTCGCCGGGCGTCGTCGCGTCTTCGAGCTTACAGCCGACGAACGTCGCGACCTCGCTCCAGAAGGAGATGAGATCGACCTTCCGGTCGATTTCGACACACAGCTCTACGTCGCGGAGATTGTACTCGAGCAGCTGGGCGGGGTCCTGTTCCCAGAGATCGCCGATATCCCCGGTGTAGCGTTCCTTCCCGACGCCGAGTTCCTGTTCGGCAACGGCGTCCAGCCGGTAGGAGTCGAGCTCGGAGTACTGCCGGCGTTCGTAGGCGTACAGCAGATCGAAGACGACTCGTCCCTTGATGTTCGGCCCGCCCCAGCCGGAGTCCCACACCTCGTCGACGCGGGAGAGTCGGTCGGATTCGAGTCCGAGCTCCGCCAGTCTGGCGACGTAGTACGGGGCGTCGAAGTCGTCGAAGTTCCACCCCGTCAGCACGTCAGGGTCCGTCTCGTCGAGGTAATCGAGGTAGTCCTCGTGCATCGCCGTCTCGGTGTCGAACACCCGGAGATCGATGTCGCTCTCGCCGTCGAAAAAGTCGAAGGTGAGCTCCTCGGGCGCTGGCACTTCGGCATCGGGGGCGTCGTAGAGCCAGACGACGTACTCACCGCGGTAGGAGTCGTGGCTCGTCATACAGATGATCTTCTCCTCGCCGTCTTCCGGGAACCCCGAGCGGTCGTCCACCTCGATATCGAAGGTGTGAACGCGGGGATCGACGCTCAGGTCGATCGGCTCGATCTGCTCGTGGTGGATCTTGATGCTCCCGTCTTCGGCACGCTGCTCGGGCACGCGGATCCCGGCGGTGATGTCTTTGTCGATGAGGAGCCGGTTCGGAAAGAGGATATCCGCCTCGTAGTGGTCGAACCGGTCGCGCAGCTGTCCGACGTCACGGGGGGTCTGCCCGAACACCTTGACCAGATCGTCACCGCGGATCGACTGGTAGATGACGACCTCGTCGGCCTCCGGCTCATCGAGCGTCGGGTCGCGCTGGCCTTTCGTCTCGACGCCGGCGATCCGCTCCTCCATCAGGCGATCGTCCTCGAAATCTGCCTCGCGGAGCTGGCGGTCCTGATCGGGGCTCTCGTGGTCCAGCTCGTCGACTGGGGTGTAGAAGTACGGCTGGAAGTCGAAGATCCGGATGTGCTCCCTCTCCTCGTCCGCCGTTCGTCCGAAGACGTGGAGTACGGGGTACTCCTCGTCGCCGTACCCCTCGACGGTGTAATCGACCTGTGTGACGCTCACCTCGACGACGCCGTCGGCGTCGGGAAACTGATACTCCGAGAGATCGATCAGCTCGCCGACCTCGTCGCCCTCGGTGACGTGGCGGGCCTCCTCGACCTCCTCGCCGCCACCGAAGTCTGCGAGGGTCGTGCCGGTAGAACTCATTGTGAGCGGTTGCCGCTCCGCCCAACTAAAGACATCGGTGGACGACCGGCTGTTGCCCACAGCCGTGACGGTATCGCAGTGTCGACGGAGCCGTCGGGCCGGAAAGCATATACCGTGTGATTGAGTACCACGGACGATGACCGAACTCCCGACCACGACGGACGCGACGGAACCGGTCCCGGAACCGACGAATCTCACCGTCGAGGCGTACGAGACCGACGACGGGACCGTCTTCTACGACGCCGCCGAGCCGGCGGCGTGGCTGCAGACCGACACCGTGCTCGAACTCGAAGCGATGCTCTGAGTAGGTTTTTCGCCCTTCGGCCCGACGACCAGATAGTGAGCGACAAGCGACGCGCGGTCAAGCGACGGCTGAACGACGCCGGAGAGAGTGAGTCCGATCCGTGGCCGGACGAGCCGGACGAGTTCGACCCCGACTCGCTCACGCCGGACACGCCGATTGCTGGAAACAGCGGAGCCGCCGATACGGAGACTGACATCGACGGCGAGCTACTGCGCGGCTTCTACGCCGCCGTCGTGCTCGCGAACGTCGGCCTGTTCGGTCTCTCGCTCGGTGCGATGGTCGCGTACTTCCGCGGGCAGCTTCTCCTCGGCGGGGTCGCGATGCTCGTCGGCACGAGCGCACTCTTTCGAACCTACCAGCTGGTCGATAAACACGGAGGGAGCGAATGAGAGCCGTCGAACACGACGGGACGCGGTATCTCCTCGTCACGAAGTCGGGCGACTCCTCTCGCGTCCGCGATCCGGCGACAGGCGAGGAGAGATATCTCCCGACAGACGAGCTGCGTATGCTCGATGCCGACCCGCTCGAAGCCGTCGCAGACGCGATTTCCGATCCCGTCAGACGGCTCGTCCGCGCGGCCCGCGACGACCGAACGCTCGGGCTCGCCCTCGAACTGCGTTCGAAGCCGCGGTCGGCCCGCGAGCTAATGAACAGCTACGGGCTCTGTGAGTCGGACGCGCTTGGACTCCTCACGGAGCTTCGAGTCGCGGGACTGGTCGCAGAGACGACCGTCGGTGGCAAACGCGGCTACGAGCTTACCGACGCGGGCGAACGGGCGGTCGAGACGCTACTCAGTTGAACGCGGAGAGTGCGCTTGCATCGACGGCGTCCCGTCCCTCGACGGTCGAGCGGTTCGTCGTCGAGTCCTTCTCGACCGTGAGAAGCTCGTCCGCCGCTGTGACGAGTTCGTCGTCGTGGCTCACGACGAGGATCTGGGCGACGCCCAGCTCGGTCATCGACTCGATGAGATCGACGAGCCGGGAGACGTGTCCGGAGTCGAGGAACACCGTCGGCTCGTCGAGGATGAGCGGCGGGAGCGGCGCGGTCCCGTCGATCCCCTCGGCCAGCAGCCGGTAGATGGCACACCGGAGCGAGAGATTGAACACGGCGCGCTCACCGCCGGACAGCTGTTCGGGATCGAGCGGATCGCCGTCCTTCTGATACACCGTCAGCTCGTACTCGCCGTCGAGCTCGATGTGCGAGTAGGCGTCGTTCCCGTACACCAGCTCGAACGTCTCGTTCACCATCCGTTCGAGCTTCTGGAGATTCTGCCGGCGAAGCTCTGCTCGCAGGTCGGTGTAGGTGGTCTGGAGTCGCTCCGTCTCTGCGTACAGCTCGTCCAGCTGGGCGACCGTCTCGGCCAGCTCGTCGCGACGCTCGCGCAGCGATTCCAACTCTTCGATGCTCGTCTTGAGCCGGCCGATCTGCTCCTGTAGCTCGCCGCGTCGGGTTTCGAGCTCGTCGAGCTGTGGCTCCACCTCGTCGAGATACTCCTCGGCCTCTCGCTTCCGACTTTTCGCATTCTCGATGGCGGCCTCGTCGACCTGTGATTCGAGTTCGTCGCGGCGCTCGCGCTTCTCCGTGAGTCGCTCGTTCCGGAGCTCGTTCTGGTCGGCGAGGCTCTGCCGGCGTTCACGGAGCGTCTCCAGCTCGTCGGTCAGCGATTCGGTATCGTCGCGAATCTCGGCTAACGACTCCACGCGGTCGATCTGCTCCTTGAGCGTGGCGATCTCGCGGTTGAGCTCACCCATCCGCTCGCGTGCGGCGGCGGCCTGCTCGTCTGCCTCGTTCGCCGTCTCGCGTCTCGTCTCCGCCTGCGTCTCCAGCTCCGTCGCCTCCTCGCGTAGCTCCTCGATACGCTCCGCCGTCTCGTCGACGCCGCGCTCGCGCTCCTCGACGAGCGTTTCGAGCTGATCGCGTTCCTCGCGCAGTCGGTCGAGTTCGGCGGCGGCGTCGGCCAGCGACTCCGCTCGATCCAGCTCGGCTTCGCGCTCGTCGCGCCGGTCGCGGAGCTGTTCGAGCTTCGTCTCCAGCCGCGCGACCGCCTCGCGGTCCTCGTCCACCGTCTCGACGTGGGGTGCACCGTCGACCGACTGTCCGCACTCGGGACACTTGCCGGCGTCGAGTAGCTCCTCGGTCTCGGAGAGGGTCTCGCGTGCGCTCTGGAGCCTCGTCTCCGCCGCCGTGACCTCCTCGCGACACGCGGTCAGCTCCTCGGCGGCCGACTCGCGGTGACGCTCGGTGTCGTCGGGACCGACGGGGGCGTCATCGAAGACGGCTTCCGTCTCCGCGATTCGCTCGTCGAGCGTCTCGATCTGTTCGCGCGTCTCTGCGACCTCCTCGCGCGTCGATTCCAGCTCGGTTTCCAGCTCGGCGGCCGTCTCGCGCCGATCTGCTGTCTCGGATGCAAGCTCGTCGGCCCGCTCGCGCGCGGTTTCGGCCTGACTGTCGTACCGCTGGATTTCGAGCCGCTGGTCGTTGATCCGGTCGTCCAGCGTCTCCCGTTCCTCGCGCAGCTCGTCGAGCCGGGATGAGAGCGTCTCCCCGTCGATGTCGTCGGGCGATCCGTCGATGTCGGTCTCGGCGAGCAGCTCGGCGGCGGCGTCGCGTCGCTCCTCCCGGCGCTCGCGCGTCTCCGTCAACTGATCGCCGAGATCGCTGCGTTCGCGTTCAGCCTCGCGTATCTCTTTCGTCAGCGTCTCGATCTCGCGCTCGATCTCGGCTAACTCCTCGCGGCGCTGTTCGTACTCGTCGAGGATCTCCTGTGCGTCGTCGCGCGTCGTTTCGGCGCGGTCGCGGTTCTGCTCGTAGCGTTCGATCTGCTCGTGTACCTCGGCGAGATCGCCCTTCAGCGCGTTCAGCTGCTCGTGATACCCCTCTGCGTCTCGCTGTTCGATCTGTTCGTCGAGCTGCTTGAGCGCGCCGCGCTTGTCGTCGCGGACGCGGCCGATCCCGACGCGTGCGTCGGACGCTCGCTCCCGGTACGCCTCCAGCTTCCCCAACTGCAGGAGATCGTCGATCATATCCTGTCGCTGGCTCGGCGAGGCGTTGATGAGCTTGTTCACCTCTCCCTGCTGGACGTACGCGCAGTTGACGAACGCCGAGGCGTCCATCCGGAGCAGGTCGGTGACGGTGCTGCGAACGTCGCGTGCCCCTTCGATGGTCTCGTCCTCGCCCTCCAGGAGACAGGTCGTCGTCTGGACGCTGTCGCCCCGTCGCTTGAGCTCGCGTTCGATGCGGTAGCGGCCGCCGTCGTGGGCGAACCAGAGTTCGACGGACGCTTCCTCCGCGCCGATAGAGACCAGCTCGTCGAGCGTCTGGTCGAGTGCCCGGGCGCCGTAGAGGGCGAAGAAACACGCCTCAAGCAGGGAGGACTTCCCCGAGCCGTTCAGTCCGTGGATGACGGTCACGCCGGAGGAGAGATCGACGTCGGTGTCGGCGTAACATTTGAAATTCGAGAGCCGCAGTCGCTCGAATCTCACTGGAACTCACCCATCGAGGCCTGTCCGTCGGTTTCGGCACGCTCCGGCGCTGTCGGCTCGTTTGCCGACTCGTCTATTTCGTCTGTCTCTCCCGGCTCGTTCGATTCACCCGACTCGCCCGATTCACCCGACTCGTCTGGCCTATCGCCGGCTGCGTCCGAGGCCGCCTCCAGCTCGCCGTCGGCGACGAGGTCGGCGACCCGCGACTCCACCGTGCCGGCGACGTTCGAATCGGCCAGCTTCGAGGCGCGAACCGTCTCGTCGATCTCGCGGGCCGTCGCGGACAGCTCCATCCCGCGAAGCCGCTCCTCGACGGCGTCGTCCGGGTCGGCGAAGGACACGTCGAGGTCGGTCGTCGATTCGGCGTACTCGCGGCGATCGCGGACGCGGGCGGTGAGCGCACCGCGTTCGGCGATGAACGACTCTACGCGTGCGGGGGCGACCTCGTCTCCCTCTCCTTCGATAGAGACGATGACGACCGCGTCGTCGAGCTCGTGTTGGGCCACCTGCTCGCGCACCCGGTCGAGTCCCTCTCCCGATCCGAGATCGACGGTGACGAAGACGAACTCGCGGGTTGGGATGCCGCGCCGGGAGAGCCGTGCCGCGCCGTCGACGAACTCGACGATGTTGTAGCCGCGCTCGGTCTCCTCGCCGGCAGAGGCCCGCTCGGTTGAGCCACAGTACGTGACCCAACAGCCGTCTATCTCGGTGCGCTCGGGGCTGTGCTCGTCACCGAGCAGGAAGGCGTCGAACGCGACGTTCGCCGCATCGAGCACCGTCTCGGCGTCCCACTCGACGTTGCCGTAGTCGGGGACGAGCGGCTCGAACAGGCCGTGCGAGACGAGCGCGGAGTGGTCGGCGTCGTGCGGCTCGAACTCGTACTTGAGCTCGTCGCGCTTCGATCGCGGGACGAAATCGAGCCCGTAGAAGGCCGTGTCACCGACGACGGTCGGCGTCTCGTCCAGCCGGGTGACCAGCCCCATCGACCCGAACAGATCGAGCCACTGGCCGTCGCGGGTGGTCTCGTGGTTGCCGACGACAGCGAGAAACGGAACGTCGGCGTCGTCCAGCGTCCGAAGCACGTCGATCGTCCCGAGCAGATCGGCCAACTCCGGCTTGCGGTCGTGAAACAGGTCGCCGGCGTGGACGACGGCGTCCACCTCGTCCTCGACGGCGTCGTCGGCGACGCGCTGGAACGCGTCGAGGAAATCCTGTCGCCGCTCCGGCAGATGGTACTGTCGGTAGCCGAGATGGGTGTCGCCCGTGTGTATCACCCGTGTCATGATTTCTGCTTCTGTCTCGCCCGACATAGGGGTGTCGCGACCGGGGTGAAACTGGAGCGAACCGCGTCGGGTGACTTATGTCTCGGCCACACCACTGGGAGGTATGGACCTCTCGCTCGACGCCGTCGCCGCCCACGCCCCCGTGACGGCGATGGAGGGGACGCGAGCGGCCGCCGTCGTCGTTCCGATCGTCGAACGCGGCGGGCGAGAGCAACTGCTATTCATCAAGAAAGCAGAGCATCTCGGTGACCACGCCGGTCAGATGTCCTTTCCGGGGGGTGGCCGCGAACCGGCAGACGATGACCTCTACGCGACCGCGCTCCGGGAGGCGCGCGAGGAGGTCAGCATGGACACCGACGCCGTCGAACACGTCGGTCGGCTGGACGATATCGCGACCGTCTCCGGATACGCCGTCCGACCGTTCGTCGTTCGCACCCCTGATCAAGAGTGGATACCCGACGATCGCGAGGTCGCAGAGATCGTCGCGCTCTCGCTCGACGCGCTCACCGACCGCGCCAACTACGAGAGCGAACGGCGCGACCATCCGCAGTACGGCGACGTTCGGCTCCACTTCTTCCACGTCGGCGACTACACCGTCTGGGGGGCGACGGGCCGGATGCTCGTGCAGTTCCTCGAACTCGCGACCGGGTGGCGTTCCCCGGCGGAGCCGGATCGGGTCGTCGACCCCGACGCCGAGTTTCCTGTCTGAGACGACGAGCTTTACCGAACGCCGTCCGAACGGTGGGTAATGAACACAGTCACACCACCGGAGCGAGTCCGATGAGCAGCGTCAAAGACTCCGTCCACGACCACATCACCGTCACGGGCGTCACGGAGGACCTCCTCGACACGCCGGCGCTCCAGCGGCTCCGCCGCATCGCACAGCTGGGGACCGCCTCGTTCGTGTATCCGAGCGCGAACCACACCCGGTTCGAGCACTCGCTCGGCGTCTACCACCTCGCGAACGAGGCGCTCGGTCATCTCGGTATCGAAGGGCCACAGGCCGAACGGGTCCGTGCGGCTGCGCTCCTCCACGACATCGGCCACACCCCGTTCTCGCACAACACCGAGCGCGTCCTCGAACGCGAGGCCGGCAAGTCACACGACGACGTCCACGATCTCATCCGCGGCAGTGCCATCGAGCGCGTGCTCGTGAGCCACGACATCGACCCCGATCGCGTGGCCGATCTCATCGCCGGTGAGGGTGAGCTCGGCCAGCTCGTCTCGGGGGAGCTCGACGTCGATCGGATGGATTACCTCGTGCGGGACGCCCACCACACCGGCGTACCGTACGGCACGATCGACCACGGTAGACTGGTTCGCGAGCTCCGACTCGTCGGCGGCGAGCTCGTTCTCGCGGAGGGGAACGTTCAGTCGGCCGAGTCGCTGCTGCTCGCGCGGGCACTCATGAACCCGACCGTCTACTCGCACCACGTCGCCCGCATCTCGAAGGCGATGTTGCGGCGGGCGACCGACGAACTCGTCGGCGAGGTCCCGGTCGAGACGTTCCGCCGCTGGGACGACTACGAGCTGATGGTGGCGCTGCGTGAGGATCCAGAAACGCGTGAGTACGCCCGTCGGCTCGACGAGCGCGATCTGTTCAAGCGAGCGGTGTGGGCGGAGTACACCGACGTGCCGGACGAGTTCATCACCGCCGATATCGAACAGCGACGGGAGTGGGAGCGCGATATCGCTGCCAGCGCGGGCGTCTCGGCCGACGACGTGATCCTCGACGTGCCCGGAGAGCCGAGCATGACGGAATCGAGCACGCAGGTCGTCGTCAACGGAGAGGTGCGCGAGCTCGGGACGCAGTCGACGCTCGTGAGCGCACTCCGAACCGTCCAGCGCGAGCAGTGGCGGCTCGGCGTCTACGCGCCCGCCGACGAGACCGACGCGGTCGGCGTCGCCGCCGAGGACGTGCTCGGGCTCGATCTGGACGCGCTCGTGGTCGACGTTCGACAGGGACTCCACCAGACGCTCGACGAGTACGGCGTGTGACTCAGCGGTCCGGGCGAAGAGGCGTCCGATCGGCGGGTACGAGCTGTGTTCGGAACGCGGTTCTCTGCGCGCGTCTCGCGGCTACTCACGCGGTCGGAGATGCTCACAGTCGCCCGCAGTGACCCGACGGGTATCGCTGTCGGTCTCCACGACGAGCGTGCCGGGAAACTCGATCCCGACGGCCTCACCCTCGATCTGCTCGCGAGGCGTCTCGACGCGAACCTGCTGGCCGATGGTCACCGTTCGGTCACGCCACGCCGGCACGATCGACTCCACGTCGTCGGTCAGCTCGGCGAACCGATCGACGATGCTCGCGAGAAAGCTCCGGCGCGTCACCGGCTCGGCTTCGGCCCGAATGCTCGTGCCCCGCGGAAGCTCGGTGTGCTCGACGTTGGCGTTCACGCCGATCCCGACGACGAGCCACGAAACCCGGTCGGCCTCTCCCTCCATCTCGGTGAGGATCCCCGCGAGCTTTCGCCCGCTCACCTGCACGTCGTTGGGCCACTTGATGCCGGCATCGACGCCGACCGCGCGGGCCGCGTCGGTGACGGCGACCGCCGCCGCGAGCGTGTAGACCGGTGCGTGCGCCGGTGGCACGTCGGGCCGGACGAGCAGCGATGCGTAGATCCCACCCGTAGGTGAGGACCACTCGCGGTCGAGCCGGCCACGGCCGCCGGTCTGCTGGCGTGCGACCACGACCAGCTCTCCGGCCCCGTCGGCCGCGCGGTCGCGAGCTGTCGCGTTCGTTGAGGCGAGTTCGTCGTGAAACGCGACCTCGAAGTCGGTATCGAGTTCGTGTTCGATCGCCGCGCCGCCGTACTCTGGTACGCCGGTGAGCGCGTAGCCGTCGTCCGTATCGCGGATCTCGAAGCCGGCGTCCCGGAGCGTCTCGACGTGGCTCCAGACGGCGGCCCGCGAGACACCGAGATCGGTTGCCAGCGCCGGCCCGGAGACCGGACCGTCGGTCAGCCGGTCGAGAATCAGTGCGCGCGTCTCCTGCATACGTCGAGTCGGCTCCGAGGGTGCTTCAGCCTTGTCAGGCCGGTCGGACGAACACCCACCCGAAGAGAGCGAGCGCAAGCCCGGCGGCGAGACCAGTCGTGACACCGAGCCGCGGCTCGCCGATGGAGATGCCGAAGGCGGTAGAGACGAGCAGCCCGGCGAGAAAGAAGACGCCAGCGCGACTCGCTCCGGTGTCGAGAAGCCCCACGGATGCGTATCGAGTGTGGTACGTGTCGAGTGCGAGCGAGAAGGGAGTCAGCTGTCGCCGGTCTTCCCCTGCCACTCGTAGGAACGGCGGCTGGCGGACTCACCGAAGCCACACGACGAGCAGACTTTCTTCCGGCTGTGGTACGACTTCTCGCCACAGCGGCGGCATTTCACGTGGGTCGTCTTGTTCTTCTTCCCTTGAGTGGGTGTACCTGCGCCGGTCATGGTTGGATCGAAACGACGTTGTCACCGCGGATAATCGTTGTGTTCTCGTCGTCGAGCACGAGATTCATGTGCTGGTCGTAGCCGGTGAGTTCTCCGTCGACGGTCTCTCCGCCCTTCAGCGTCACCGTTACCTCCTCACCGAGTGTCGTCTCCAGTACGTCGAGCGGTCGGTCGGTCATATCATAACGGATAGGCGGTCAGGTTTAAACACACCGGGATCTACCGACGGACGACCGAGTCGAGCCGCGCAGTCGCGATCACAAGCGCCGGTCGAACGGACGCGACGCTTCGAGCGGCCACTTTATTACGGTTCGTGCTATGTAGCTCACTGTGGATCCGGTCTTCGATACCGCGGCGCTCATGCACCCGTACACGGTGCTCGCCGCGCTCGCTGTCGTCGTCGGTCTGCTCGCGATACTGCTCGTCGCACAGCTCGACAGCAGACCGCAGACGCGGTGTTACCTCCTGTACGCGACCGTCCACACCGTCGGCACGGCCGCGCTGTTGGCCGAGATGGTCGTCGCGAGTCCGGCGCTCAAACAGCTGTTCGATCTGACGACGTATCTGTTCAGCAGCGCGCTCGGGCCGGTCGCGCTGTTGTACTTCGCGCTGGTCTACTGTGACCGGACCGACTTGTTGGCCCGGACGTGGGTCAAAGCGGTGCTCGTCGCCACGCCGGTCGTGCTGTTCGTCACGCCGCTGCTCGATCAGCTCGTCCGGTCTGCACACGTCGTCGCCGGCCCGTCTATGCTCGTCGAGAGCGGACCGATCGAGGTGTACGACGCGGCGACAGAGCCCGTCGGCTACCTGTTCGGCGTGTACGTCGTCGGTCTCTCGACGTACAGTATGTGGCTGCTCATCGACTACTACCGCGGTCAGTCGGGACGCCTCCTGCGACAGGGGTACGTCCTGATCGCGGGGTACGTCCCGGCTCTGGTGTTGATTTTGGTCGGTATCTTCGGGCTTCACCCGTTTCCCCACGTCCCGATCGAGGTGTTAGGGTTCGCTACGGGCGTCCCGTTCGTCCTGTGGGCGCTGTTCGGCTACGATATGTTCGGCACAGTTCCGGTCGCTCATCGTCGGGTGGTCGAAGGGCTCGACGACGGCGTCGTCGTCACCGACCCCGACGGCGTGGTGCTGGACGTGAACGGGCGGCTCGCCGAGCAGCTCGGTGTCGATCCGGACGACGCGGTCGGACGGCAGGCGACGACGGTGTTCGCCGACACGCCGTTCGAGCCGCCCGCTGCTGGACAGGCGGAGACGCGCGTACACGTCGATCTCGACGGGGAGACGAGACAGTTCTCCGTCTCGCAGTCGCCACTCACCGACGGACGGGACAGACGCGTCGGGACCGCGACGGTGTACAGCGACGTGACCGAACAGCGACGGCGCGAACAGGAGCTGAAGCGACAGAACGAGCGGCTCGATCAGTTCGCCGACACGCTCGCACACGATCTCCGCACGCCGCTCGCGACGGCGCGAGCCTACGCCAGCGAGCTGGAACGCGAGTACGACGAGCCCGACGCCGAGCAGGTGCTCCGATCGCTCGACCGGATGAACACGATGGTAGACGATATACTCACGCAGGCCCGTGAGGGCGCGACCGTCACGGACTCCGAATCGGTGTCGCTCGCAGAGCTGGCGCGAAGCTCGTGGGAGCAGCTCGATACGCAGGACGCACAGCTCCGCATCGACGGTGCACGGACGATCGAAGCCGATCCGCCCCGGCTCCGTCGCCTCTTCGAGAACGCCTATCGGAACGCGGTCGAACACGCCGGCGGAGACGCGACGATCACGGTGACCGTCGGCTCCGACGAGTTCGCTGTCACCGACGACGGGCCGGGGATTCCAGCGCCGGAACGCCGAAAGGCGTTCGAGTCCGGCTACACGACCCGATCGACGAACACCGGGTTCGGTCTCTCGATCATCGCCGAGATCGCCCGCGCCCACGGGTGGCGAGCGGTGATCAGCGAGTCAGCGAGCGGCGGCACGGCGGTCCGTATCGTCACGAACCCGCGCGTCTCGATCATCGACGGCGAGGTCGTCGGCTGATCAGATATCGACGGCGAACGGCGCGAACGACTCGGCGCTCGCGGCGAACTGCCCCATGAGCGCACCGACATCGTCGAGATCGTCGGTATCGACGACCTCGACCGGAGTGTGCATGTATCGGTTTGGAATCGAGACGTTGAGCGCGGCCTGTCCGCCGCGTGCCGTCGAGAAGCTCTCTGCGTCGGTCCCCGTGTCGCTGCCCGCGGCCGTCAGCTGTACGTCGATAGCCGCGTCGTCGGCAACATCACGGACGGCCTCCACGACGACCGGGTGGTTGGCCGCCCCGCGACCGACCCCCGGCCCGGAGCCGAGTTCCAGACTCGCTCCTTTGTTCGGCGCGTTCGGCGAGTCGGTCGCGTGACCCACGTCGGCGGCGAGCACCACGTCGGGATCGAGATCGTAGGCGGTCATCGTCGCGCCCTTCCGGCCGATCTCCTCTTGGACGGTCGAGACGGCGTACACCGTCGCGTCGGCGTCGCGCTCGACCGCACGGCGGAACCCCTCTGCGGCGGCCCAGACCCCTGTCCGATTATCCATCCCCCGGGCGGCGACGAGCGATCCCTGAAGATCCCGGACCTGCGTGTCGAAGGTGATCGGGTCGCCGGTTTCGACCAGCTCCCCGGCGGATTCGGCGTCCTCGGCTCCGATGTCGACGTGCATCTCGGAGATATCAGGCGTCTCGTCGTCACCTTCGCGCAGGTGGATTGCGGTCTGCCCGACGACCCCCGAGACGGGACCGTCCCGCCCGTGCACGACGACGTACTGCCCCTGCGTGACGGTCTTGTCAGAGCCACCAATGCGGGTGAGCTTGAGGAAGCCGTCGTCGGTGATATCACGGACCATCAGCCCGATCTCGTCGCCGTGACCGGCGAGCGCGACCGAGAGGTCTGTGTCCGGGTCGCCCTCGTGGACGGCGACGGCGTTGCCGTAGGTGTCGGTTCGAACCTCGTCGGCGTACGGTTCGACGTAGTCGAGAAACACGCGCTGGCCGGTCGTCTCGAAGCCGGTCGGCGTCGCAGTGTCGAGCAGCGAGTCGAGAAACGCGCGATGAGCGTCTTCCATACCGTGGCTCTGCGGGCCGCCTTCAAGAGTGCACTGACTCCCGAATCGTTAGGTGGCTCCGCGGTGACGTGCCTATATGGCCGAGTTCACCTTCCTGCGATTCGATTTCGGCGACGTATCGGTGACGACCGGTAACGGTCCCGCCCTCGATACGGAGCCCGATGACGACACAGCTCCCGACGACGGCGGGCGACGCGCGTGGCTCGCTGCGCTCGTCGGGCTGCTCTTCCTCGCAACGGTGGCCGTGCTCGCGAACCGCCGCCGGAGCTAGAGATCGGCGACGGCCGCGCGCAGGTATTCCAGCTCGTCCTCGTTGACGCCGTGGCCCATCCCCTCGTAGAGCCGAATCTCGACGTGTGCGTCGAGCGACTCGAACACGTCGCGGGTGGCCTCGACGCGCTCGGCCGGGATATGCGGGTCTACGTCCGAACAGCCGAGAAACACCTCTGTTCCGGCCACGTCTCCCTCGTAGCCGCCCAGCTCGTCACCGATGAGCCCGCCGGAGAGCGCGGCGACGCCGCCGTACTCGGTTGGGTTTCGAGCGGCGTACTCGACGGTGAGACAGCCGCCCTGTGAGAAGCCGACGAGGAGGATTCGGTCGCGGGCGATCCCCGCGTCGACGAAGCCGGAGACGAGCCGATCGATCGCCGCCAGCCCATCGGTTCGCCCCGGCTCGTTCTGCTCGACGGGTGCGAGAAACGACCGCGGATACCACGTGTTGTTCGTCGCCTGCGGCGCGGCGTACGAAGCGTCCTCGCGGTCGAACTCCTCTGCCATCGCGAGGATCGACCGCGCGGTCGCACCCCGACCGTGCGTCAGGACGACGCCGACATCGGCCTCGTCCGGGCTGACACCGGCACGAGCCGGATCGTTCTCGTGAACCATCAGCGACACCCCTCAGTCGCTCGCTCGGCCGACCGACGGGACGTGACAGCTACGTGCGTTCGTTTTGGCGGTATCGGTATTCCCATGTTACCAGATAATCGCACGCAACTACTTATGGGCTCGCGGACGTAACGGACAGTAGGTTACAACGATGTCATCCGACGAGCGTTACAGCGAGGAGGCGTGTGTCGTCATCGATTCGCTCGAACAGATCGGCTCGCAGTGGCGACTCATCGTGCTCCACGATCTGCAGGCCGGGGAAAAGCGATTCAACGAGCTGAAACGCTCGACGGACGCGTCCTCTCGGACGCTCTCGCGCGTGCTCGATGATCTCGGCGAGATGGGGTTCGTCAACCGCCGGCTCGAAGAGGACGCCCCGGTCGCGACCTACTACTCGCTGACCGAGAAAGGCGAGTCGCTCGCCCCGGTGTTCGAGGCCATCGAGTCGTGGGCCGGCGACTGGCTCGATCCGGAGGAGGGAGAGCTACTCGCCGAGTAGCCCGACGGTCGCCTCGACGGTCGCCGTGCGCTCGTACGGGCCGTCGAGTCGCGCGCGAACCGCTCGCTCGAACGCCTCTCGTTCTTCTCGCACCGGGTCACAGTAGGACAGCGATAACACGTAACCGACGATAGATTCAATCGTCCACACCTGTTCTTGCTCGTACTCGCGGGTCTCGACGCCGGAGAACTGCGACGCCCGAATCACGTCCGCCCACGTCCGCTCGTAGGTCTGTGGCCCCGTTCGCTCAGGTGGGTCCGCGAACTCGGAGACGACATCGTACACCGTCGCCTGCCACGAGGCCGTCCCTCGGAGGAGCCACCCCTCGTCGTCGAACAGCGCGACCCCGCCGCCCGGCTCGGTCATCGCGGCCAGTCGGGCGAGCGTGCGCTCCTGATCGAGCCAGTGGAAGGCGCGCCCGATCGTCGTGAGCCGGAGTGGTCCCTCGTCCCCGAGATCGGTGTCTGACCCGTTCCGGACGGTTACGTTCGCTACCCCGGTGTGAGAGACACGCTCGCGTGCACGCTCCACCATCGCCGGATTCGGGTCGATTGCCACCACCTCGCCCGCTCGGTCGGCGAACGCGACGGCCAACCGACCGGTTCCGGTTCCGACGTCGAGCACGCGCCCACTCCCGTCGAGTCCGGCACGGTCGGCCACGTCGGTTACCGCCTGCGCCGGATAGCCCGGTCGGTGCGCGGCGTAGTGGGGGGCCGTGCCGGCGAACCGACGTTCGGGGTCCGTCATCGTCCGTCGGTGCGTGCGCCGGCACAAAACGCTTCAGGCTCGCCGCCGACACATGGCGTATGACCGAAACGAGCGACGATGCGTCTCTCGAAGCGATCATCGAACGGCGTGGACCGCTCGGCGGAGCCGCCGGTGGCGCGGCCGGTGCGGCGATAGCTGCGGGGAGCGACGCGACCGCGGTAATCGCCGGACTCACGGCCGGAGCCGGGGTCCTCGTGGCTATCGCGCTCTCCGTCGCCGTCGCGCGGCTGTAACCGTCATCTTCGGGAGAAGGCCTATCCGCCGTCCGCCGATACCGTAGGTATGACACTGTTTCGGGCAGTCCGAGCCGCGGCCGAAAGCGAGGGCGACGTGCCCATCGACTGGGACGCCGCCGGCGAGGTGGCGAAGGCGACGATCGAACCGGGCGAGCTGTCGCTCACGGAGTCCGAACGGGAGGGGTACGCCGAGGACGTGCGTGCGGCCCGCTCGCGCATCCGCGAGGTCACCGGGATCGAGTTCGACGTGCCCGACGCCGTCGAGGTGCAGAACCGCCACCACTGGATCGACGCGAACACGCCGATGTTCCGGCGGGTCATGGAGCCGGTGATCGAGGAGTTCGCCGGCGGGCCGGTTCCCGGCTTCGCCCGCTCGCTCAACACCGGGACGACCGGCGGAATGCTGGCATTCCTCGGCAACAACGTCCTCGGCCAGTACGACCCCCTCCTCCTCGCCGACGAGCCGCACGCGCTCTACTTCGTCCATTCGAACATCGAGAACGTGGCTGCTATGCTGGACGTAGACCCCGGTCGCTTCCGCCGCTGGATCGCCTTCCACGAGGTGACCCACGCCGCCGAGTTCGGGGCCGCGCCGTGGCTGACAGAGTACCTCGAAGACGCGATGCTCGACGGGATCGAGTCGCTCTCGGAGGGGACACTCGAACGCGACGCGCTCCGCGAGGTGAACGTCACGATGACCGCCGTCGAGGGGTACGCCGAGCTCGTGATGGACCGCGCGTTCGACGCGGAGTACGACGATCTCCGTCGGAAGCTGGACGAACGCCGGGGCGGCTCCACTCCGATCGGGAAGCTCGTCCGGCGGCTCCTCGGAATGGGGATGAAACGTGAGCAGTACGAGCGCGGCAAGGCGTTCTTCGACTCGGTCGCCGACGAGCGCGGCGTCCACGGCGCGAGCCGCGTCTGGGAGTCACCGGAGTATCTCCCGAGCGACGAGGAGATCGACAGCCCCGAGACGTGGCTGGCGCGCGTTCCGGAGTAGTCGGTCGACCGGCTACGGCGACCAGTCGAGCGCGGCGTCGAGATCGTGTGTCGGTGGTGAACAAGTGCGGTTCCGACAGGCGTACACCGTCGGCTCACCATCGCGCGTCTCGCGACCGGCCCAGATCGGAGGCGCCTCGTCGAGGTCGAGTACGTCGAGCCACGGCTGAAGTCCGGCCTCGGTCGGCGGGCGAACGGAGAGCAGTCGAAGGGGGAGATACCGCTGTGAGAGCGTGCCACGCCACGAGGCCGGAAGCGCGTCCGCCGCGACCGTGAGCTCGTACCGCCCCGTCGTGAGTGCGTCTGTCGCCAGCACGAGCGCGGCGTGGTTGAGCGGGGTCGCCTCGACGGTCTCGGCGTGCGTCTCCGCGACCCGTCTGGCGACGGCTCCGAACTCGCCCTCCGGGCGGAACTGCGCGAGCGCGTCCAACACGTCCACCGCGACGCCCGTACTCGACGGCGTGGAGCTGTCGTCCAGCTCCTGTGGTCTGGCGATGAGCGATTCGCCGTCAGCGGGCGTGAAGTAGAGCGTCCCGTCCGTCTCGTCGTAGAACTCGCCCACGAGCGCGTCGGCGAGCGAGCAGGCGAAGTCGAGATGGCGTACGTCGCCGGTCGCCTCGTATGTGGTGAGTGCACCCCGCGCGAGGAAGGCGTAGTCGTCGAGATACCCGTCGCCGGCCGCGTCGCCGTCCTTCCAGCGGCGAGTGAGCCGACTCCCGTCCCACAGCCGTTCGCGAACGAAATCGAGCGCGTCCACGGCGGTGTCGGCGTACGACTCGTCGAGCGCGAGCCCGGCCTCGGCGAACGCCTCGACGGCGAGCCCGTTCCAGCCGGCGAGTACCTTCTCGTCGCGCGCCGGAGGGTGACGCTCGCTGCGGGCGGCACGCGCCTGTCTGCGAGCGCGGGCGAGCCCCTCCTCGACGGCGGATTCGGACAGATCGAACTCGCCGGCGAGATCGGAGATCGACGCCGAGACCGTCAGCACGGTCCAGTCGGGTTCGGCCCCTTCGGGGAAGTTTCCCGACCCATCAACGCCGTATCGGGCGGCAAAGAGGTCGGCGTCGGTCTCGTTCTCGACGGCATCGCGGACCCGATCGGGCGTCCAGACGTAGTAGGCTCCTTCGACCTGTTCGCCCTCGTGCTCGGAGCGAGCGTCGAGCGTCGAGAAGAAGCCCCCCGCCTCGTGCTGGAGGTCGCGTTCGAGGAAATCGAGCGTCTCACGCGCGACGGTCGCGTAGCGGTCGTCATCGAACCGCTGGCTGCCGGCCAAGAACGCCCGCGTCAGGCCGGCCTGATCGTACAGCATCTTCTCGAAGTGCGGCACGGTCCACTCGCGGTCGGTGCAGTAGCGGTGGAAGCCGCCGCCCACGTGATCGTAGAGTCCACCGTCGGCCATCGCGTCGAGCGTCTCGCGGGCGACTGTGCCGGCTGTATCGCGGCCACGCGTCGAGGCCCGGACGAGCAGCTCGATTCGCGCCGGATTCGGGAACTTCTGGTTCCGACCGAAGCCGCCGTGCTCGCGGTCGGCCTGCCGGACGGCCTGCTCGGCCGCATCGGTAAGGAGCGAGTCGGACGGCTCGCTGGGGCTGTCTGGTAGCTCCTCCAGCTCACCGCGTGCGGCGGCGGTCCACTGCTCTGCACGGGCCTCGCTCTCCGCGCGTTGCTCGGGGTCGGCCCACGCGTTGGCCGCGTCGCGGACCAGCTGCTTGAACCCCGGCTGTCGGGCGCTGGCCTCCTTCGGGAAGTACGTGCCGACGAAGAACGGCTTCCCCTCCGGCGTGCAGAAGACGGTCAGCGGCCAGCCGGCGTTGCCGCGGACGAGCCGGCAGACGGTGATGTAGAGCGAATCGAGGTCTGGCCGTTCCTCTCGGTCCACCTTGATCGGGACGAAGCGCTCGTTGACCGCGCGAGCGACCTCCGGGTCGGCGAAGCTCTCTTCGGCCATCACGTGACACCAGTGACACGAGGAGTAGCCGATCGAGAGGAAGATGGGCCGGTCGAGCTCGCGGGCGGCGTCGAGTGCGGTCTCGTCCCACGGCTGCCAGTTGACCGGGTTGTCGGCGTGTTGGCGGAGATACGGTGACGCCTCCTCGGCGAGTCGGTTCCGGTCGATCGAACTGGGCACGTCGGTCACACCCGGAGTTGGCGGGCGACAGGCAAGAATGCTGGCGGTCGCGAGCGTATGCACGTTCGAGCACACTCCGACGGCTAGAGAGGGTAACGTTTACACTCCACTGCATTCCTCACCCGGTATGGACGACACCGAACGGGAGCGGGTGCTGTTGGTCGGTGGCGGCGGGCGCGAACACGCGATTGCTCGCGCGATCGCGGAGAGCGACGCGGC
Organism: Halobacteriales archaeon QH_7_65_31; assembly: GCA_003021785.1. Classification (GTDB taxonomy): domain Archaea; phylum Halobacteriota; class Halobacteria; order Halobacteriales; family Haloarculaceae; genus Halosegnis. The sequence continues at coordinate 475,826 of PXQU01000016.1, forward strand.
CCTGTTCGCCTGCGCGTCGAACCGGAACCCGGGGATCACCTCGCTCGCTGACGGGTTCGAACCGGTCGACGAGACGGACCCCGACGCCGTCGTCGCGTACGCCGAGTCGGTGAACGCGACGCTCGCCGTCGTCGGGCCGGAGACCCCCCTCGCTGCGGGCGTCACCGACGCGCTCGACGCCGCTGGCGTCTACGCGTTCGCCCCGCGACAGGCCGAGGCGCGTATCGAGACGGACAAGAGCTTCCAGCGGTCGTTCCTCGACGAGCACGGGATCGCCGGCAACCCTGATTACGCCGTCTTCGAGGCGACCGACGAGGCGTGTGCGTACATCGACGAGTACGACGGCGATCTCGCGGTCAAGCCGGCCGGCCTCACCGGCGGGAAGGGCGTTCGCGTCACCGGTGAGCAGGTGACGAAAGCGGAGGCCAAGCGGTATCTCCGCGACAGCGACTACGACCGCGTCGTGCTCGAAGAGCGGCTCGTCGGCGAGGAGTTCACGCTACAGGCGTTGGTCGCCAACGGTGACGTGCGCCTCACGCCGGCGATTCAGGACCACAAGCGCGCCTACGAGGGCGACGAGGGACCGAACACCGGCGGGATGGGAAGCTACTCGGACGCGACCCGGACGCTCCCGTTCATGAACGAAACGGAGTACGCGGCGGCGGCCGACATCGTCGAGTCGGTCGTCGACGCGCTCCCCGACTACAAAGGCATCCTCTACGGCCAGTTCATGCTGACGAGCGACGGCCCGAAGATCGTGGAGTTCAACGCCCGCTTCGGTGATCCCGAGGCGATGAACACGCTTCCGGTCCTCGAAACGTCGTTCCTCGACGTACTGACGGCGGCACGCGACGGTGAGCCGCTCCCCGAACTCGACTTCGCCGACCGCGCGACCGTCTGTAAGTACGCCGTCCCGGCCGGCTATCCGACCGATCCCGAGTCGGGCGCACTCGTCACCGTCGACGCCGACAGCGCCGGTGACGCGCGTCTGTTTTACTCCAGCGTCGACGCTCGCGCAGACGGTATCTACACGACTACCTCCCGCTCGTTCGCCGTCGTCGGAACCGGTGAGACGATAGCCGACGCCGAAACCGTCGCCGAGCGCGCGCTCCAGCAGGCGGGCGACGACGGGCTGCGCGCTCGCCACGACATCGGAACCGCAGCGCTGGTGCAGCGGCGCATCGATCACATGACCGCGTTGCGCGAGTGACGGTACGCCGGCGTGACGCGCGACGGGACGACACGCGCGACTTTTGTCTGCGCTACCCGTACACCGGACAGTGACAGACGACGCAGACGTGTCCCCGGAGCCGGCGATTCGTCAAATCGACGATGTGGACCTGACGCTCGACGGCTTCTACGACGCCCTCCAGTCGGTCGGTCGCCCGCTCGCGACGGCGAGCGAGCTGGCCCGCGAGCTCGATACTAACCAGACCGCCGCGCTCGCCGCGCTCGAATCCCTCGCCGAAACGGGCCGCATCGACTCGGCCGACGTGGCGACCGATCCGCGCGTCTGGTTCCCGAGCGACTACAAGGAGACGACAGACCGCGAGCGGGCCGTCGTCTTCCCCGGTCGGCGACAGATCGTCGTCGACGGTCCCTCGCAGTTCACCCGCGCACAGCTCTCGCAGTTCGCCCATCTGGAGGACGCGAACCGCGAGTCCGGCTACGTGTACGAAGTCCGCGAGGAGGACGTGTGGAGCGCCCCCTACGACGAGTTCGAGTCGCTCCGGCAGACGATGCGACAGGCGCTCGGCCAGCGCGCCGACGCGCTCGAGGAGTGGGTGCGGTCGCAGTGGGAACGCGCCCGGAAGTTCCGGCTCTACAGCCACGAGGACGGCTACACCGTCTTAGAAGCGAAGAGTGCCGACCTGATGGGGAACGTCGCCGACCGGGAGCTTGAGGACGGTGATCTCCGCGCGCTCATCTCGGATACGGAGGCGTGGATCGCCGACGATGCTGTCGCCACCGTGAAACGCACGCTGTACGAGGCGGGCTACCCCGTCCTCGACACGCGCCATCTCGACACCGGCGACGACCTCCCCATCGATCTCGACGTGGACCTCCGGGAGTACCAACACGAGTGGGTCAACCGCTTCACGGAGAAGCGGTCGGGGATCCTCGTCGGCCCGCCGGGCTCGGGGAAGACGGTCGCCGCGATGGGCATCATGTCTGCAATCGAGGGGGAAACGCTCGTCCTCGTCCCCGGTCGCGAACTCGCCGCTCAGTGGGCGGAGACCATTCTCGAACACACCTCGCTAACTGAGGACGCAATCGGGGAGTACCACGGCGGTAGCAAGGAGATTCGCCCCGTCACCATCGCCACCTACCAGACGGCGGGGATGGACCGCCACCGTCACCTGTTCGACGACCGGAAGTGGGGACTGATCATCTACGACGAAGTCCACCACATTCCGAGCCCGATTCATCGGCGCTCAGCGTCTCTACAGGCGAAATCACGGTTAGGGCTGTCGGCGACTCCAGTTCGGGAGGATGACAATCAAAAAGAAATCTACACCCTCATCGGCCCGCCGATCGGGACGAACTGGACGGCGCTGTTCGATGCCGGCTACGTCGCCGAGCCGGAAGTCGAAATCCGACTCATTCCGTGGAGCGACGACGAAGCGCGTCGGGCGTACGATGCCGCCGTCGGCCACGACGAGCGGAAGGCCGCCGCCGAGAACCCGGCGAAGCTCCCCGAGATCGAGGCGATACTCCGCGAGCACCGCGGCGGGAAGGCGCTCGTCTTCGTCGAGTATATCGAGCAGGGCGAACAGATCGCCGAGCGGCTCTCCGTGCCGTTCGTCTCCGGCGAGATGCCGCACGCTCGCCGGCGGAAGCTGTTCGACGAGTTCCGCCACGGGGGCCGCGACGTGCTCATCGTCTCGCGTGTCGCCGACGAGGGGATCGACCTCCCGGGCGCGGAGATCGCGATCGCGGCCTCCGGACTCGGCGGAAGCCGCCGACAGGGCGCACAGCGGGCCGGGCGGACGATGCGTCCGGTCGGGAAGGCGCGGATGTACGTGCTCGCGACCCGCGCGAGCAGAGAGGAGGAGTTCGCTCGCTCGCGGACGCGCCATCTCCAAGGGAAAGGAATCCGCGTACAGGAGCGCGGGGCAGAGACGGCGACGGAGAGCGAGTAGAGTCAAGTCGGTTCGCATCGACGAGCGGGTATGGCCGACGAGAGCAGAGCGGGACGACGCCACGACCGGCTGGAGCGGCGACCCGCCGACGGCCCACGGAACTCGATGTGGGCGAGCTGGAACCGCGAGAAGTCGCTGCCGCGTCTGGTGTACAACTACCTGCTCGTGGTGGTGGCGCGGCTGGTTCCCTCGCTCCGACTGCGTTCGTGGGCGCTGCGACGGCTGGGCGCGACGGTCGGTGACGGCGTCGGCTGGGGGCTGGAGGCGACGCCGGACGTGTTCTTTCCGGAGCGGCTCACGCTCGAAGACGACTGTATCGTCGGCTACGACGCCGTCTTGCTCTGTCACGAGTATCTGCAAGACGAGTACCGCGTCGGCGAGATCGTCGTCGGCGAGCGGGCGATGATCGGTGCGAACGCGACGGTGCTGCCGGGCGTCGAGATTGGCGCCGGCGCACAGGTCGCGGCGAACTCACTGGTCACGGCGGACGTGCCATCGGAGACGACCGTCGCGGGCGTGCCGGCCGAGCCGGTCGAACACGAGGGGTGACCTGCGTCTGTGACCTCACGAGTCGCCTCCGTCGGCGACCATCTCGCGACGAACCACCCCGAATATCGGAGTGGTGTCTACCGCGTCGTCGGGACCGACAACCAGCGGCTCACGCTCCTGCTGGTCGGCGATTCAGGCGGCAAGCGAATCCACACCGGACTGGTGATCTCCGTCGATCGGTCGACACTCGATTCGTTCGAGCCAGCCGAGCAGCCGCTACCGGACCGATCGGTCACCGAGACAGTGCTGTCGGGACTATCGATCGGCTACTGGTCGCTGCGAGCGAACGCGCGACAGCTTCGCGTGCGACCGATCCGGACGGCAGCCGTAGCAGTGCTGTTGGCTGGTGGGCTACTGCTGGACAGGCTCGATCTCGTCCCGGAGATCGTCGCGTCGGCAGCCGTCGTCACGGGAAGCGTTCTCGTCGTTCTCGTCGCGACCGGACGGCTGGGTTAATCGCGAACGACGACGATCGTGTCGGCGAACACCTGATTGTTCGGGACGACGAACTCCTCCGTCTCGCCGTCGATCCGAGTGACGAACACGTCCACCTCCTGAACGATCCCGCGTCTGCCGCCGAGTTCGACCTCGTCACCGATCGCGTACGGCTCGGTGAGGAGCAGGTAGACGCCGGCCGCACCGGCAACGAGCAGTGGTTTCGTCGCCAGCCCGCCGATGAAGACGACACCGAAGGCGTACGCGCTGAGCAGGACCAACAGCGGGAGCGTCGCCACCCCGACCTGTGCGAGCGCGACGAGTCCGGCGACGTAGAAGACGCTGTACTTGACTGCAGCCGGAAGGACGTTCACCTCCGGTAGCTTGATCGAACGGAGCCGTTCGCGGAGATACAGCTCCAGCTTGTCACCGACGATGAATCCCGCGATGAGGACGACGGCGGCGATGAACAGCTGCCGCAGAAAGCGACTGAATCGGTCGGTGATGATCGTCTGTGCCGGCGCGTTGAAGAGCTGAAGCGCGATGCTCGCGCCGAGCGCGAGCACGAACAGCCCCGAGAGATTCGCGAGGAGTCCGACCGTCGACGTGCCGACACTACGGGCCGTGCGTTCGAAGGGCGTCCCCTCGACCGCACGGGGGATGTCGAACCGGTGGAGCAGTCGACTGATATACCGGCGCGCGAGACCGCCGGCGAACACACCGAGGATGAGGACGAGGATGCCGATGAAGAGGTCGAACCGCTCGGCGAGCAGCTGGTGGACACCGGCGACGAAGCCGCTCGCCCCCGAGTCGTGTGGCATCTCAGTACGCCTCCGGATCGAGTTCGAGGATCAGCTCACCGCCTTGGAAGGCGCGAATCAGCCCGTCGGACTCCGAGAGCGCGATCGAGACCGCGTTGGTCTCGCGCGTGATACCGGCCGCGGCCATGTGGCGTGCGCCGAGCCCCTTCGGGATATCGGTCCCCTCGGCGCTGGGTTCGAGATAGCGGTAGGCGCTCACGAGCTTCCCCGAGTCGGAGATGACGAACGCGCCGTCCAGCCGGGTGAACTCTTTCAGCATGACGTTCACGATCGGATCGCCGACGTGGACGTGTGATTTCTCGAACGGGTTGTACGAGAGCGGGCGGGACTTGTTCATCACCTTGCCGGCGTCGCCGACGACGAACAGCGCACCGACCTGTTTCCCTTTCTGCCCCTTCTTTCCGAGCTCGATCGCGACCTCGAACACGTCTCGGATGACGCTCGAATCGGCGCGCGATCCCGTGAACAGCGTGTACGCGCCGGAGTGTTCGAACTCGTTGACTGCAACGCGAGTGACGGTGTCGATCCCGTCGAAGACGGAGGTGACACAGCAGACGACGTGTTCCTCCTCAATGTAGCCGTTGTTCAGTGCGCCCTCCAGCCCGAAGCGGATGCGCTGTTGCACGTCGGCGAAGTCGACGGGAAGCTCGACGTACGCCTCCGCGTCTACGTCGTTCTCCGGGGCGATGACGACGGCCGGGAGGTCGCTCTCCACGACGGTCGTGTGGTAGCTCCCGGTCGGTGAGAACAGACACACCGCGTCCACGTCGCCGACGATCTCACCAAGCAGGTCACGGAGGTCGCTCATTGGCTGAAACTCTCGGTCTGCCGAAAAAAGGATTACGGGCAGGTGTCGGTCGCGTGACTGCCGGTCGTCGGACACGCGGCCCTGCGTCTCGCCTGCGACGGGGATCGTCTCCGAACGCTCTTTGCGGTCGCGAGCCACGCGCGAATATGTACGAGGGCGTCCACGCGGACCCGGACGGGGAGACCACTGTCGCTCGCCACGCCCTGACCGCCGCGACGTACGGCTACGACGGCGTCGTCGTTCGGAATCACGGCGACCGCCAGACGGCGTACGACAGCGACGCCGTCGCGTCCGAGACCGGTATCGACGTGGTCGACGGCATCGAGCTCCGGAGCGACGACCGCACACAGCTGTCGCGGCTCGTCTCGCGGTATCGCGACCAGCGCACTCTTGTCGCGATCCACGGCGGCGACGACGGTATCAATCGGTTCGCCTGCGAGGAGCCGATGGTGGACGTGCTCGCCCACCCGATGGCCGGGGACGGTGACGTGAACCACGTCCTCGCGAAGGCCGCCGCACGAAACAGCGTCCACGTCGAGTTCGACCTGTCGCCGGTAGTCACGGCCGACGGGGGAACACGCGTTCGGGCGCTTCGCGACCTCCGAAAGCTGCACGACATCGTGGACTACTACGACACGCCCTACGTCGTGAGCCTGAACGCCGACTCGCATCTCGCGCTCCGTGCGCCGCGTGAGGTCGTGGCGGTCGCGACGCAGGCCGGCTTCGATCCAGAGTGGACTCGTGAGGGGCTTCGCGCGTGGGGAGCAATCGCCGAGCGAAACCGCGAGCGGCGCTCTGACTCCTTCCTCGAACCGGGGGTGCGACTGGAGGACGAATGAGCGACGACGACCTCACCCACACGGACGACTCGGGAGCCACGGAGATGGTCGACGTGGGTGCGAAACCCGACAGCCACCGCCGCGCCGTCGCGAGCGGCTCGATCCGGCTTCGGCCCGCGACGGTCGATGCCGTCCGCGAGAACGCCCTCCAGAAGGGCGATGTGCTCGCCGTCGCCCGGGTCGGGGCGATACAGGCGGTCAAACACGCGTGGGAGTCGATTCCGCTCTGTCACCAGATCCCCGTCTCGAACGTCGAGACGGCGTTCTCCCTTGGCGATGACCGTATCGAACTCCGGGTGGCCGTCGAGACGACCGGCAAGACCGGCTGTGAGATGGAGGCACTCGAAGGGGTGACGACGGGACTCAACGTCGTCTGGGACATGGTGAAGGCCGCCGAGAAGGACGCTGAGGGGGAGTATCCAGAGACGCGAATCTCGGACGTAACAGTCGAATCGAAGAGAAAGAAGCGTCTCGACTAGGACTCGGCGGCGAGATCGGCGGCCTTCGCGCGCGACTGCTCCACGACGCTCGGGCGAGCGGCGAACTCGATGACGACCTGCTCGCCGTAGTCCACGTCGTCGACGCTGGCGTGGTCGTGGACCCACGAGACGAGACTCATCGCGTCGTCGTTCATCGGTAAGACGAGTCGCTCGTGCTGATAGTCCGGAAGCTCGTCGCTCACGCGGTCGCGCAACGCGTCGACATCAGTTCCCTCCTGTCCGGAGACGGCGACGGGCGTGGGAGCCAGCGGCGAGAGGGCCTCTCGCTTGCGTGCCAGCTCCTCGTCGTCGACCTTGTCGATCTTGTTCAGGACGGTGACGATGGGCGCTTCGTTGCGCTCGTACAGCGTGTCGTGGCAGGTGACGAGCTTCTCGCGGATCGTCTCGATATCGTCGGAGATGTCCACGACCAGCAGGACGAGGTCAGCGCGATACACCTCGGAGAGCGTCGACTTGAACGACTCGACGAGCCAGTGGGGCAGATCGGCGATGAAGCCGACCGTATCGGTGACGAGCGCGGAGTGGTCGCCCATCTCCGCGCGGCGGGTCGTCGTTCCGAGGGTCGTGAACAGCCGGTTCTCGCTCTCGGCGGTCGTGTCGAGGTCCGGATGTGTGTCCTCGTTCTCGTTCACGTCGAGGTCGGCGGCGAGCCGCCGGAGGAGCGTGGACTTGCCGGCGTTGGTGTAGCCGGCCAGCGCGACGAGATCGAAGCCGGACTCGCGGCGCTGCTCGCGTCGGTGGGCCTCGGTCGACTCGATCCGGTCGAGCTCGTCGCTGATACGCGAGATGCGCGCCTTGATGTCCTGCTCGCGCGACTCGTCGTACTCGCCGAGTCCCATGAAGCCGGGGCGTTCATCGCGCTTGGCGAGGGAGCTTTTGGCCTCCGCACGCGGGAGTTCGTAGCGTAGCTCGGCGAGCTCGACCTGTAGCTGGGCCTTCTTCGTCTGTGCGCGCTGACCGAAGATTTCGAGAATCAGCCGGAACCGGTCGAGGATCTCGACGGATTCGGGGAGCTTGTTCCCGATGTTGTACGTCTGGTACGGGCCGAGTCGGTTGTCGAAGATAACCGTCCGGGCGTCGGTCTCGCGAACGAACGCCGCCAGCTCCTCGACTTTCCCCTCGCCCAGACAGAAGGCGGGGTCCTCTTTGCGCTGTTGGGTCAGCTCGCCGACGACGTGGTAGCCGGCGGCTCCGGCAAGCTCTCTGATCTCGTCTGTGTCGGGAGCCGGGGCATCACCGCGCTTGGCGACGATCGCCGGGCCGTTGTGTGACTCTCCGTTCACTCACGCCGAGATTGGGGACACGGGCACAAAAGTCCCGGTCCCCGGCGGTCGCGTAGACGTCACGACCCGTTCAGTGTGGACGCGCTACCGCTCACACCCTCCGAACGCTGACTCGGACGGCATATCTCTGAACTCACCGTCCGTCCCGACGCGAACGGTCACCGAGTAACAGTCTCCGCCTTTCGTCGGATACGTTCTCTCGATCGAATCTCGTCCGTCATCGAGCGTAGCGGAAACCGTGTAGCTTCGAGGCTCGGTCGGTAGCCCGTCGTTCTGTGTGATGACCGGCTGTGGCTCCTCTGACGGGGGAACCTCCGTACTGGTATCGTAGAACACGTCCGCCGACGATCGAACCCGTACTCGCACAGTGTGGGAGCTGTCGTCCATGTTCGACAGAACGATCTCGCCGAGACGGGTCTGCGATCGCTGACGGAACGAGGCGCACCCTGCAAGCGAACTCAGGCCAGCGCCCAATCCGACGAGAAACGTACGGCGGAGCGAGGACATAGCCGCGGAAACGGCACTGATCGTGTAATCGCTTCTGATTCGATCCGCGACTACATGATAGGGATAAGTTATTAGCGAACGGATATATCATGTGATGTCATGCCAAGGTTCCAGCTACGATCCGAGCATATGAAACCAGCCACTATAGGAATAGTAACTGGATTGGTACATTTACTTATCTCCGTCCTGTTGTGGTATCGGTTTGAGTTCGAGAGTTTACTTACGTTATTTTCATCTGAGACATTGTATGCGGCATACGTGGTAGTGGGAATGTTCGTAGTCGGGTTCGTTCCCGGTGTATTATACGCCCAGCAGCGAGCCGTGTCTCCGTTGTTCATCGTGGTTAGCTTACTCGTGTTAACTGGACTCGGAACGTGGCAGACCGTTCAGAGTGGTCTGACTCCCGTCGGTCCAACCCCGTTCGGCTGGTACACGCTTCTCTGGGTCGGCGTGCTCGTGATCGCGGGTCTCTTCGGAGGGGTCGAGCTTCAGATCGAGCAGTTGGGTTGAACTGAAATCACGTCCGGCTCACCGCCCGTCTGCCACAAGAGTCATGCCCGTGGCTGTCGCCGTAGTGAGTATGGTCGATATCAACGTACAACAGCTCGGTCTGGAACTCGGGTCGGGAGCCGTCATCGGCGGCATCATCGGCTTCGCGGCGAAGAAGGTCGCCAAGCTCATCGCCGTCCTCGTCGGAATCGAGCTGGCGCTGTTCAAATTCCTCGAATCCAGAGAGATACTCAGCGTCGACTGGGAGAAGCTGACCGGTGGATTCGTCGAAGCGAGTCAGAGCGCCGCCAACGGCGCGCCGCCGTCGTGGGTGAACACCATTCTCTCGACACTATCCGTTTCCGCCGGCTTCACCGGCGGTTTCATGCTGGGCTTCCGGCGGGCGTGAGCTACCGGGTCGCCAGCTCGTCTTTGTCCTTGACCACCTGCGTCTCGGCCTCGCCCGAGGAGACCTCGTTCACCAGCTCGTAGAAGTCGTTCTGCATCCCCGCCGGGAAGGTGACGACGCCGACCCACGAGCCGTCGTTCTGCCACTCCTCGCGTTCGAGCTCGCCGAACTCGCGCACCTTCGCCTGTCCGGAGCCGGCGTAGTCGGCCGGGAGCTGTGCGGCGACGGTGACCTCCTCGAATCGAATCGGAATGACGGGACGGAGCGCGTCGAGCGCGTCGTCCACCTGCTGTTGGGCCGGCGTCATCGGATCGACGGTGACGCCGGCCTCCTCCAGTGCGCGGTCGATGCGCTCGGGCGGATGTGGCGTATCGTTCTGCTGTGGGTTGATCCCGTTGCGCGCGATGATGTTGACGAGCCGGTTTCGCTTCTGCTCTTGCATCTCCTGACGCTGCTGGGCGGTGATCTGTATCTCCCCCCGATCGATAACCTCGGGAATGATCGCTATCGGATCGGTCGTCTCGAACACCTCCTCCAGTGCGGACTCGGGCGGCCGGTCGCCGGCGGTGGCGTCCTCGAACACGTCCTCCGCGGCGATCACGTCTTCGAGGTCCTCGTCGAACTCCTCGTCGAAGCTGCCGCGCTTGATCGCGAGCGCGGCGTCGGGATCGACGAGCACCTCGAACCGTTCGCCGTGAGACTCCAGCTGTGCGGTCACCGCGTCGTCGAGTGAGATCATAGCTACTGGTACGCGGCTGAACGATTAAAAAGTACGTTCGCTACTCGGCCCGGTCAGCGAGCACGGCGGCCCGAAGGTCAGACTGGTATGCCCACGTCGCACCGACGCCCGCGCCGACGACAACACCGGAAAGCAGACCCGGGCCGCCTGCGAGCCCACCGCCGACGAGTCCACACAAGAGGGCCAGCGAGACGGTGACGATGTCTTTGTAGTCCATACTGACGCTCTCGGTGATACGCCGTTAAATCCCTTGCGCGGCTACTCCTCGTCTAATTCGTCCGACTCGCCGTCGGTCGCGAGCAGATCGTGTTCGGTGAGATGGCGTTCGATCTCCTCGTCGGTGAGCGCGACGTACTGCTCACTGTCGGCGTCGATGGTGGCGACGCCGACACCCGACGGGTCGAGCACGTCGTCGTTGACCGATGCGAGCGCGCCCAGCCCGAGTCCGACACCGGCTTCCAGCGAGAGATCGTCGCGGTAGCTTTCCTCCAGGTAGTCGTTGAGTTCACCGCGGTCCTCACCGACCGCGAGCGCCTGCCACTCGTACGGCGTTCCGGAGGGGTCGGTCTCGAACAGCCGCGGCTCGCCGTCCTCGATGCCGCCGACGATGAGCGCGACGCCGAACGGGCGCGCGCCGCCGACCTGCGTGTACTGCTGGATGTGGTCGGTGATGTTCTTCGTCAGCCGTTCGACGCCGACGGGCTCGCCGAAGCGGAGCCGGCTCACCTGTGCCTGTCTGCGCGCGAAGTCGATGAGTCGACGCGCATCAGCGACGTGACCGGCGCTCGCGACGCCGACGTGATCGTCGGCCTTGTGGAGCTTCTCGACGGACGACGGCTCCATCAGCGGGGAGCGCGACCGCTTGTCGACGACGAGGACGACCCCGCTGGCGGTGCGGATGCCGATACTGGCGGAGCCGCGCTTGACTGCCTCCCGCGCGTACTCGACTTGGTAGAGACGCCCGTCGGGCGAGAAGATCGTTATTCCACGGTCGTACGCCTGCTGTTGAGATTGACCCTGCATAGTTACTCACAATCGAGGTCGGTCGCCCCGAGATGGCCGTCACCCACCTGTGCATCGATCCGCGGTGGGCGGACGACGGCCCGACGGGATACGCCGTCGAGGGTGACCTGTCTCGTTGCCTGCTCTATCTGCGGGCGTTGTATATACTTTTCCTCACAGGCTCGGACCGTCCCCGAGACGCCGGTGACGCGAACGCCGACGGGGTGACCGTCGATCTCGGTGACACAGGCGAGTGCGGCCCGGCCTCGCTCCACCTCACCGCGTCGCACCCGGACGACGGCGTGGCCTCGCCCCGCCTCGAAGGTGAAGTCGTACACCGTCAGATCGGTGTCGGCACTGCCCGTATCACCGAGGAGACGCTGTGCGGCGTACCAGAGCTCGCGCTGGAACGCTCCCCGCGAGAGATCCGCGTCCGGCCACCCTTCGAGCGCGACCGCGAGATACCGCCACCGCTGGCGGAGATGTTTCGGCAGATGTTTCATACCGGACGCTGGGCCGGTGGCCGCTTCAATCTCCGGTCTCGCCAGCGAGCGTCGCCGGCGTCGAAACGCCGAATACCGTGGCTCGCGAATCCGAGCCATGACTCGTGTCTCGGCCGGCGCACGCATCCACGTCGGCTTTCAGAACCTCTCGCTGGCCCACGAGCGGCTCTACGGCGGTGTCGGATTCGCGCTCGATACGCCCCGGGTGTGTCTCGAAGCGACTCGAGCCGACAGCGTCCGCTGTCCGGACCTCCTCGTCGCCGAGTACGCGACGACGGCGTGTGATCTGCTCGACGTGTCCGGGGTCGAGATCCACGTCGAGGAGCGGCTCCCGCGTCACGTCGGGCTCGGCTCGGGGACGCAGCTCGCGCTCGCGACGCTCACCGCCGTCGCAGCGCTGTACGACCGCGAACCGCGGGTGCGCGAGCGTGCACCGACGCTCGGCCGCGGGGGGCGATCGGGCGTCGGTGTCGCGGGCTTCGAGTCCGGCGGGTTCATCGTCGACGCTGGCCACCCGACGACGCGATTCACGACCGAGACGCCGGCAGACGGAACGTGGACCGTCCCGCCGGTCGTCGTGCGCCGCGAACTGCCGTCGTCGTGGCGCGTCCTCCTCGTGTATCCGGAGACGGACGCCGGGCGGTCCGGCGAGACGGAGGACGCCTCGATGCGCGCGGCGGTCGAAGGGGCCGACCCTGCCCTCGCCGACGAGCTGGCCGGGATCCTCACCCGTCGACTCCTGCCGGCAGTCGCGACCGGTGCGTGTGAGCCGTTCGGACAGGCTGTCACCGCGTTCGATCGGCGCAACGGTCGATGGTACACGGACGAACAGGGCGGGGTGTATCGGCCACCGGCGGGTGCGCTCGTCGACGAACTCGCCGCGAGTGCAGCAGTCAGCGGCGTGGGCCAGTCGTCGTGGGGACCGGTCGTGTACGGTATCACCGACGTCCGTCGTGAAGCAGCGGCTCGTGAAGCGGGACGGGCGGCGCTCGACGCCGTCGGTGTCGAGGGGCGCGTCGAGACGACCAGCGTCGCGAACACCGGTGTGCGCGTCGACTGAGTCGCGTGGGTTTAAAGAAGCGGTGCAGGGCGCTAAGTCCCCATCCTCAAGGAGCACCGCAGGGAGCAAAGCGACCGAGGAGCGCAGTAGGGTGGGGATACAGCGCCCGTCATCGTCATCCAAACGCTTACAAATCGCCAGCATTAAAGCCGATTCGTAGCTCCGATGCGGTACGCCTACAGATACCGGCTGTCGCCCACTCCCACCGTTGAGCGGGAGCTTCACCGCCACATCGACATCTGTAGGCAAGCGTACAACCACTTCCTGCACGAGCTTCGAGGAGCGGACGAGTACCTGTCGCGGTACGAGATGCAGTCGATGCTCCCTAATATGAAGAAGTGGTGGGACGACCTCTCGGACGTGTATTCCAAGGTTCTCCAGATGGTCGCCAAGCGCCTTTCGGCTACAACGTCGGGGAGCTACGGTGGAAGTCGCCTACGGAGTACCGGAGTCTCACCTACAACCAGTCCGGCTTCGACGTGGACAAAAACACGGGCCGCGACGGGTGGGGTGAACTCCACCTCTCCAAAATCGGGACCGTCCCGATTCGCCTCCACCGCGACATCCCCGAGAACGCCACGGTCAAGCAGGTGGCTGTCAAAAAGGAAAAGACCGGCAAGTGGTACGCCACCGTCGCGGTCGAGTTTGGCCAAGAGCCGCCGGCCAAACCGAACGACCCGGAGCGCGTCGTGGGCATCGACGCTGGCATCATCAAGCAGACCCACGATACCGATGGTGTGGCTGTCAAGCCCCCGGACCTCTCGGACGAGCGCAACCGTCTCGAACGTGAGCAACGGAACCTCTCACGGAAGGAACACGGGTCGAACAACTGGAACAAGCAACGGCAGACGGTCGCCCGCCGCTACGCCGACCTCAAGCGGAAGCGGCGCGACTTTCTCCACAAGCTCTCGGCGTACTACGCCCGGGAGTACAACCTCGTGGCGGTCGAGGACCTCGACGCGAAGGGGTTGATGGAGGAGCCGGGCAACAGCCGAAGTCGCGCCTCGGCGGCGTGGGCGATGTTCAAGCGGCTTCTGGAATACAAGTGCGAACGCGAGGGAACGCACTTCGTGGCGGTCGAACCCGCTGGCACGACCAAAGAGTGCGCTTCGTGTGGCGTCTCGACGGACAAGCCGCTGTGGGTACGGGAGCACTCCTGTCCTGCCTGCGGATTCGAGGCGGACAGAGACGCGAACGCGGCGTGGAACGTTCTTTCTCGCGGGCTCAACCAAGTAGGAGCGGGACGCTCCGAATCGACGCCCCCGGAGACTGCGCTCCCTGCGGACACGGTAGTGTCTGCAAAGCGCGTCATCGAACGGGGAAGCCCCTGCCTCAAGGAGCCGCCAACGGCGGCGAGTAGGCAGGGGTAAGATTCACCCGTGAACGAACTGTACAACTCGGTATGAGACGCGTCCCGTTCGGTATCCGTCGGCTCGACACCACCATCGGTGGCGGTGCGCCGGGCGGTAGTCTGGTGTTGCTCTCCGGGGAGGCCGGGGCCGGCGCACGGGAGTTCATGTACACCGCGGCGATGATGAACGCGCTTCAGGCGACCGACGAGGAGCTGTTCGATCTCTACTACGGTGACCTGCCCGACGGGACCGAGCCGGTTCCGAACGTGCACTACGTCTCCTTCACCGCCGAGAAGCCGCGGCTCCGCCGCGAGATGGACTTCGTCCTCGACGAGGAGATCACCGAGACGGCGATCGAGAACGTCACCTTTCACGATCTCTCGGGCGAGTACTTCCGGGTCTCGCCGATCCCCCGCGACTGGTACGCCGACCGAACCGGGAGCATCACGAGTCTTGGCGACGAGGGGGAGCGTTCGACCGTTCCCGAGGCGCTCGGTGACGTGTTATCGGACCACGCCACGGAGAGTCTGGTCATCATCGACTCGTTGACCGATCTCATCAGCGCGACCGGGGAGGACATGACGTGGACGGACATCCCGAAGCTCGTGAAGGGGATCACCAGAGCGACCTACGAGTGGGGCGGGCTGGTGCTCGTACTCCTCAACCACGAGACGCTGTCGGGTGAGCGCCACGGCCAGCTGATCGACGCCGCGGACGGCTCGTTCATGTTCGAGTGGGAGTCGGGCGGCTCCACCCGCGCACGGACGCTCGTCGTCCGGCAGTTCCGCGGTGTCCTCTCGGCGATCGAGGACGAGGATATCGTCCAGTTCGAGACGGAGATCGGCGATGCCGGCTTCGATATCAGCGACGTGCGGAAGATCCGATGACCGCGTCGAACCCCGTGATTTAGGCGAATTCTTTTCATTCAGTGGCTCTAAGTGTGCGTAACATGGCCACAGAGTCCGAACGCAGCCAACGTGCGACCCGGCTCCCCCCCGATCTTGAAGCGTGGCTGGAGGAGCTGGCCGAGGAGCACGGGCTGGACCGCGACCGGCTGCTGGAGCGACTCTTAGAGGCGAACCGACACGCGCTCGAAGACGGAGACGCCGACCGAACCGAACGCGTCGAGTCGCTCGAAGCCGAGCTCGACGAGAAGATCGACGACATCCGTGCTCGGATGCTCCAGCTCAAGCGACAGACCGAGTCGAAGGCGTCCGCCGAGCACGATCACGAGGCGTTCGACCGGTTCGACGACCTCGAAGCGCAGCTGATGCAGGCCGAGTCGGCGGTCTCGGAGCTGGAGACCGATATCGAGGAGCTCGCGGCCGCGGCGGAAGCGAACGAGGAGACCCTCGAAACGACGCGGGAACGGCTCCGTCGCGTCGCGACCGTGGTCGTTCGGCTCCGACAACAGATGCACGGCGACGAGGACGACCACCTGCAGAAGCTCCGACAGATCGCCGCACAGCGCGGCTTCGAGACGGCGAACTGTCGGGCCTGTGGCAACGCCGTCAACATCAGTCTGCTCTCGGAGCCGATCTGTCCGCACTGTTCGGCCCGGTTCGGTGACATCGCCGGTGATAACGGCTTCTTCTCCCCCCCGAAGCTGGTCGGCGGGAGCGACGACCAGTGAGCGACGATACCACCGATGGAACCGAGCAGTCGAGTGACGACGACCCGGACGCGAGCGTCGAGACCGACCTGTTCGAGGAGATCGACTCCACGGCGGAGTCGACCGCAACCGACGACGATTCGCTGACCGCACTCGACGCGTCCGACGAGGAACCGCTCGACGACGTGTTCGAGGCGATGGACTCCGACGCTCCCTTCGATGACAGCGACGTGTTCGAGCGACTGGACGAGGGGGAGACCGCCGAGTCGGAGCCCAACGTCATCGAGCTACAGGAGGTAGAGGCGGTCGAGAAGGGAGCGATCGTTCCCAAGAGCCAGTACTGCGAGCAGTGTGAGCATTTCAGCGAGCCGCCGGCGATGCGATGTGAGAACGACGGAACGACGATACGCGAGCTGACTGATCTCGATCACGTCCGCGTCACGAGCTGTCCGATCGTGCGCGAGCGGACGGAGATGACCTCGACCGGCGGCGACTGACGCGACCGGGCACTTTTCGCCGTCGCCGCCCGATTTCCAATATGCAGTTCTGTGACGAGTGCGGATCGATGATGCACACGGACGGCGAGCAGATGGTCTGTTCCGACTGCGGCCACGCGACCGCGAAAGCAGAGTCGCTGTCTACCGACTACGTTTCGACGGAGCGACAGGACGACAGCGACGTCATCGAGACGACCGAAGACGCTAACTTCGAGGGGAAGCCGACCGACGACACCGTTCGGTGTGACGAGTGTGGCCACGGGATCGCGTGGTACACGATCAAACAGACCGGGAGCGCCGACGAGCCGCCGACGCGGTTCTTCAAGTGCAAGGAGTGCGGCCACCGCTGGCGCGAGTACAGCTAAAGCTCGCGGGCGACCATCTCACCCCAGCGCGTGAAGCCGTGTCGCTCGTAGAACGCCTTCGCCCGCTCGTTCTGTCCGTCCACGTCGAGGACGAGCCGATCGAGCGGGAGGTCCTGACTGCGGGCGTGGGCCAGCCCCCGTTCGAACAGGTCGTCGGCGACACCCGTCCCCCGGTAGTCGGGGGCGACGTACAGCTCGTTGAGGACGGCGGCGTCCCAGACGAACGCCAGTCGCTCGGGGAGCAGAAAGACGTAGCCGACGAGCGCGTCGTCGCGCTCGGCGACGTAGAGACAGTCCTCGCCGTCGGTGCAGCGCCGGACCCACGCGAGCCACCGTTCCCGATACTCCTCGGTGAGCTTCGCGTCGTACGAAGCGGCCTTCCGTTCGTCGCCGGTATCGCCCATCACCGTCTCGAAGGCGCGTTTGAGCCGCCATACCGCCTCCGCGTCGTCCGTGTCCTCGGCGTCGTACGGTCGTATCACACCGGAACCGCGTCAGCCGCTCGCTTCAGTGTCCCGGAGTCGGAGCCATGTCGCGACGGTTCCGGCGAGAACAAGCGTGCTCACCACTGGTCCCGGCTCTGGACGGAACCGAAATAAGCGCCCGGCCGGAGGAGTGAACATGGACGACACGACGCGGGGACGGCTCGCGACACGTATCGCCGGCGAGGTGACGATGAGCGACGAACCGGGCGCGACGCTGCGGAAGTGGCGCGAGGAGTTCGGCGTGACCGGCTCGACGCTCGCGAGCGAGCTCGACGTGTCGCCGTCGGTCGTCTCCGACTACGAGTCCGGTCGGCGCGACTCACCGGGCGTCGGGATCGTCCGGCGGTTCGTCGACGGGCTGCTCAGTATCGACGCCGCACGCGGCGGTGACCGGCTCCGGCAGTTCGCTCGCGTCCTCTCTGCCGGCTTCGACTCCGATATCGTCCACGATTTACGCGAGTATCCAACGACAGTGCCACTACGGCGGTTCTACTCCGACATCGGCGCGACCGAGGTCGTCACCGGCAGTGATCCCACCGTCGCCGGCCACACCGTCATCAACTCCATCGCGGCCATCTCGCGGCTCTCCAGCGAGGAGTTCTATCGCCTGTACGGTCAGTCCACGAACCGCGCGCTCGTCTTCTCGGACGTGACAAGAGGCGAGGGACCGCTGGTCGCACAGCGAGTCGTCACGCCGACGCCGACGGCGGTCGTCCTCCACGGCGTCTCCGAGGCGGAGCTGTGGGAGCACGCACCGGAGCTGGCGCGTACAGACGGCTACTCGCTGGCGGTGACCGACCGACAGCTCGGTGACGTGCTGGAGACGCTTCGCGGGCTTCCCTGAGGTCTGTGCGTAAGGATAACGGCGTCGTCGAACGGATCGCCACAGGCGGACAGGCCATCGCGACCGTGTTTCGATAACTGTCGATACCGTCGGCAGATTCGATGAGCGTCACCGATGAGACGAACTCCGCGTACTCGGCGTCGTTCATGCCGGGCGGTGCGAGCGCGAGCGCAGCGCTGTACCCTACTCGACGTAGCGGTACTTCCGTTCGCCCATCCGGCCCCAGCCGTCGAAGACGAACTCCGCGTCCGGGGCGGTGAACTCCTCGGAGTCGCGGTCCTTCGAGTGGTCGTGTGCATCGTGGACGGTCTCGTACTCGGCGAAGTCCAGATCGTACCGCGCTTCGGTCTGTTCGTCGATGTTGAGTGCCGAGATCTCGTCCTTCCACCCCGGCTGGACGGTCTCGTGGTGGACCTCCGCCTGCGCGCCGGAGCCGTAGGAGGCGAGGAACAGCCGCTCGTCGGTCATCTCACGCCCCGCCTCGTGAGCGCGCTTGAGCGCGGCCAGCCGCGCGACGTGGACCGAGCCGGTGTACCAGTTGCCGACGTGGCGCGCGATATCGAGCGTCGGGTCGATCGTCGCCTCGTACCACTCCTGATACCGAGTCGTCTCTTTCAGCTCGTCTGTGTAGTCGGAGACGGCATCGAGGAACGCGTCTTCGCCGTCGAACTCGGACTCGCGCGGCTGCATCCCAATCTCCTCGGCCAGCGTCTCCTCGATCTCCGTGTCGCGGGTGATATGCCGGTACGCGAGTAGTGCGGCCTTCCGGACCATCCCCGGGAACGGGGTGTGGAACGGCGCGTAGATGAAATCGTCCGGATGGACCTTTCCGGCGACGGACTCGTAATCCTCGACGGCCTCGCGCATCCGCGCGAGATACACCTGCACCGACCGTTTGCCATCGACGCTCGGGAACTGCTGGTTCGGCTTCAGGAAGTCCGTCTCGTCGGCACTCCCGTACCCCTGCTCGTCCGACAGCGCCACCAGCGACGGGTCCTCCGTGACCAGCATCGCGACCGCGCCGGCCCCCTGTGTCGCCTCCCCCGGGTCGCCGCGCGCGTACAGCGCCGTGTCCGTCGCGACGACGATGGCCGCCCGTCCGCGATTCCGCCCGGCGCGAATCCAGTTGTACGCGTCGTCGACGGCCTGCGTGCCGGCGACGCAGGCGAACTTCCGCTCGCCCTTGTTGGCGTGGTGGAAGTCGCCGTCGAACGTCTGTTCGAGACAGCCGGCGATGTACGTCGAGATCGGCTTCGAGTTGTCGAACGACGACTCCGTCGCCACGTCGATCCGTCCGATGTCGTCGGGACGGAGATCGTTGCGCTCCATCAGCCGCTTGCAGGCGTTCGCCCCCATCGTCACGATGTCCTCGTACGTGTCCGGGAACGAGGACTCGTACAGCCCGAGTCCCTTCGTGTACTTCCCGGGGTCGTCGCCCTTCTCCGGCGCGAACGTCTCCGCTAAATCGAGTTTCAGTTTTCCGGTCCAGATCTCCGCCGCGTCGATCCCTACCTGAGTCATACGGGTGGGTCGGTGGGGTGGTATAAGGGTGTGACGACAACGAGTTCGGCAGGTGTCGAAAGCGGATTAATCATCGTCATCCGGATCGTCTGAATCATCCGCATCGTCAGCGTCATCATCGTCGTCGTCATCATCATCATCGTCCGCATCGTCTGCATCCTCTGGATCGTCCGCATCGTCTGCATCCTCTGGATCGTCCGCATCGTCTGGATCATCCGTGTCTTCTTGCCCGTGGTTATGATCTGTGGCTGTAGGCGTATCTGTTCCACCCGGAACGTACTGCTCTGGCGTTTGAGTCTGCACGATCTCCTCGATCGTGGAGACAGACGCGACCACGTCACCGTTGTCAGTAACGAGCTGAACCGAAATCCCCGACTGTGGCTCACTGCCAGAGAATTCAGGCCTGCTGTCGAGATCATCGCTCCATACGTCGCCAGCATCGAATGACCCGTCTGCCTCTGTGAGTCCTGCCTGAGTGAAGTTGATGGACTTCGTGCCGCCGGACTCGATCAGCAGATGGAGCCGGTCGGTTGCAACGCTATCGCCACCCATGTGGGTAAGCGTGAGTTCGCCGTCCTCGATCTCGGCGTTAAGATTCGCTTCAAGCCCCGTACTCTGGTCGGCGACACTCGTAACGACCGCGCCACCCGCGACGACACCAACGGTAACGAACACTCCGATGAGGAGGATCGGACCGAGGACGGATGACTGTGCGCGGTCGTTCATTCTTTTGCTACCTGTTCCGTCCGATCGAGGGTTACTGTAATCTCTTCTCTGTACCGATTGCCGTCAGACATGAATTCGATAACCAGAGTCACCTCTTTATTTTTCAAGTCAACGGGTGCTCCACTCGAATCCTGAAATTCGTTCAGCTTGAGAACGATACGACTGCCAGCATCGATACCTCCTTTCTGGTCGAATTCGGTAACTTGACCAATATCAACAGAACTCTGTACAATCTTTCCGTTCTGATTGCTGCTCTCAAAGTACGCAACGATCCCGTAGTTATTGTCCTTGTTCTCTGCATACTCAGAGGCGTCCAACTGACTCGCAGAGCTTGAGCTGACCCTTGTCTCCAGCGAAACGATCTTATCAACGGCTGTATCGGTCTGAGTATTTCTTATGCCAATTTTTGCTGCTGCGTACTCGCCATCGTAGCTATTATGTACTTCAATGTCAACGGCAGTCGGTTCCTTATCTCCACTATCAGCTTCAAGAATGGTATTGACAGATCCACTCCTTGGGTTGAGCTCTCGTGAGAGCGTTACTGTGTCACCGTCTTCATTCGTTCCGGTGACGGTGATGATATAATTCCCATTTTGATAATTGCCACTGCTCGGCTGAATCTCGAGATCCGATCTGGTGAATGTCGTTTGACCGCTGAGGTCACCAGAGGTGAATGTCCCGGCGTTCCCACTTCCGTCGGTCGGCTGGACGGTGATTTCTACATTATCCAGTCCGCTATTGTCCGTAACCTCCACTTCTTGGATAGTAACTTTGCCTTTGCCCGTGTTACCGGTGTCAATATTAAACGTTGGAATGCTGAGTCCAGAGCGCCCACCTTCATCGCCGTTATCGCCTCCACTGCTCGGGATCGGTGCGATAGCGGAGAGATTGCTCGGCGGAGCCGTATCTATTCCGACTTCTGTACAGGCGACGTTGTACTCACCGGCGAGGTCGATAGTAACCTCATTACCCGAAACTGAGAGGTTGTTCACGCCGGTTGTGTTCTCAATATCGGTGACTGAATCGTAACCCAACGCCTCGGCCCACGTTGACGCCTTCGCACTCGTCGGAAGCGCAACCTCGGGGTCGGTAATGGATTCCGTGTCACTCGTCCCGCTGTAAAGATCAAGTGAAACCGCCTCCGTGCCCGACTGTCGGGTCTCACCGAACAGTGCGACAAGATTTACCGTCCCTCCCGGTCCGTCGTCCTCACCGAACAGCAGTCGGGCACGTGTCTGAACACGCTCGGTCCCGTCGTCGAACTCGCTGAAAACGAACGTGTTCTCGTACTTCGTCGTGGGTGCATTGTTGTAGTAGCTGTAGCTGGGCGTGTAGCTCGCACGAACCGTCTTGTCAGGTCCAGGGCACACGTCTCCGTCACTGTTGGTTACCGTAATATCGCCACGGTCGGTCGTCGCAAATCGACCGCTCGCCGCTGGTGCGTTCAGCGCGAAGATCCGAGCCGGAAAATCCTGACCCAGCTGAATCGAGGTAGCCCCGTTCTGCCCGGCGTTGGCTGCTCGAACAATGGCATTGCGCGTATCTACAATATCCTGTTGCACCTCCCGGCTGTGGTCGAACTCGACCTCCTGATTCTGCTGGGGGACGACGACGGCCTGATAGGAACTGAAGCCGATAACCGCGAACGCGAGCAGGATGATGACGCCGACCTGCACCGACTGGCCGCGCGTATCACCCCGGAACATACAGTTATCGGAGGTTCACGATACGGACGTATAAGCCTCGTGGGGGAGAACGAGAGATCGCCGAGCCGGCGTGCCTCAGCTCTCCTCGACGAGTTCGGGGTCCGAGAGCGCGTCCTGTAGCGAGTCGAGTCCGTTCACCCACTCCGCGACGTAGCCGTATTCGAGGTCGGCGGCGATACCGCTCACGTCCGTCTCCGTGCCGTCGACGACGAGCGTCCCGGCCTGCGCACAGTAGTTGAACGCGGTGTCGAACTCCTCGTCGCCCTCGGCATCGACGGCCGCTTGGATGTTGGCCGCGACGGTCCCCTCCTCGGGTGCGCCGTTGACGACGAACGCCTCGGCGGAGGCGGCGACGCAGTGGAGTGCCATCTGGACGGAGTCGACGAGCATCGCCTTGTCCTCGTCTTCGATGCGCACGTCGTCGAGCACGACCGCGGCGAACGACTCCAGCTCGTCGAGGGCCTCGTCCTCACCGAGCAGACTGTCCCGATAGGCGGTGATGATCTTCGCGACGGCGATCGCAGCGTCGTCCTGTAGATTCAACAGCAGGCGGGCGGAGTCCTCGTTTTCGGGGTCGATCTCCTCGTCTTCGAGTCGGCTGAGCCAGTTGTTCCAGCGCTCCTCGCTGTAGAACTCCTCTGGCAGCTCTCTCTCGCCCTCGCCGCTCTCGTCAGTGCTCATGTCTCCGCAGTCACACAGCCAGCGGTATAAGGGTTTCAAGCCGCGGGCGTCTGCCCGATGGAAAGACCCATGTCGCACACTCCGAAGTATGCGTATGATTGCTGTCGTCGGTGGTGGCGTCGCGGGACTCGCCGCGGCGTACCGCCTCCAGCAGGCCGGGTACGATCCGACCGTCTTCGAGGCCTCCGACACCGTCGGCGGGCTGGCTGCCACCTACGAGACAGACGGCGACCCCATCGAGGCGTACTACCACCACCTCTCCGCGACCGAGGAGACCATTGTCGAGCTCGCAGACGACCTCGGCGTCGGCGACCGGCTGGAGTGGCTGTGGGGCCACGACTCCTACTACGTCGACGGGGTCGTCCACCCGCTCAACACGGCGTGGGAGATCGCCGCCTACCCGCATCTCAGCTTCTACGACAAGTTCCGGCTCGGGGTGCTCACGCTCGGGATCGACGTGCGCGGCGGCCTGCCGAGCTTCGACAGCTACGACGACCTCGAAGCGTACGAACGCGTCCCGATCAAGGAGTTCCTGCTCGATCACACGACACAGGGCGTGTACGACTTCTTCTTCGAGCCGCTGCTGCGCGCGAAGTTCGGCTCGCGCAAGGAGGAGATCTCGGCGGCGTGGCTGCTCGGGCGCATCCAGTTCCGCGGCGAACGTGACCTCCGGAAGGGCGAGAAGCTCGGCTACTTCGACGGCGGCTTCGCCGTCCTGATCGACGCGCTCGTGGAGGCGGTCGGTCGAGAGAATATCGAGACCGGTGCGCGCGTGCAGGACATCGAATTCGACGACTCGGTCGAATCGCTCCGCGTGGAACAGGACGGGACGACGACGGCTTACGACATCGACGAGGTCGTCGTCACGACGATGCCGCATCTGCTCGAACGCTGGACCGGCTACGCGTGTGACATCGAGTTTCAGGGGTCGGTGTGTGCCGTCGTCGGGCTGGACGAACCGGTGACCGACACCTACTGGCTCAACATCGCCGACGAAGCGCCCTTCGGCGCGCTCGTCGAGCACACGAACTTCGTCTCGCCCGACCGCTACGGCGGCGAGCATCTGCTCTACTGTGCGAGCTACATCCAGAGCCGGGACGAGGAGCTGTGGCAGCTGGACGACGACGCGGTTCGCGAGCTGTGGCTCGGCGGGATCGAGGAGCTGTTCCCCCAGTTCGACCGGAGTTCGGTGAACTGGATGGAGATCGCGCGCAACCCGCGGACCGCGCCGATCTACGAGCGCGGCTATCTCGATATGGTCGTTCCCTACGATCTCGGCGGAGAGATCGCAGACGGGCTCTACTACGCGG
Source organism: Halobacteriales archaeon QH_7_65_31 (assembly GCA_003021785.1). Lineage (GTDB taxonomy): Archaea > Halobacteriota > Halobacteria > Halobacteriales > Haloarculaceae > Halosegnis. The sequence continues at coordinate 500,012 of PXQU01000016.1, forward strand.
GGATGGCCTCGCGGGCGCAGTACCCCGAACGGTCGCTCAACGGCGGTATCGAAGCCGGCTACGCGGCGGCGGACGCACTGAGTGGAGATGTTACGATCGAATCAAGTTAGTTCATGATCCAAATTTCAACACGAGACCATATATGAATATTCGATCAGTCACGGGGAAGTTGCCTGTAGTAGCAGGCTCACTACTCGTCCTGCTTGCACTCCAGACAACACATCAGACGTATCAGCCACTCCCGCCCGGAAGCGGACATATCGACGGGCGAGGGCTGTTCGCAGCTCCACTGATCACGGCTATCGCGACCTGTGGTGGCGTGTTGATCGCAGTCGGCATACAGCAGTGGCTCGGTCGATGGCAAACCGTTGGCGCGCGAATGCTCTCCGCTATCGCGGTCGGATGGCTCGCAGTCACGCCGTCTGTCGTCTACATGACGACGTTCGCCGATTCGAACGTCTCCGGTGGGTGGGGAGCGTACGTGGACTGGTACGCCATGTCGCTTGTTGTCACTGTCGTACTACTTGCTATCGGAGGACTGCTTCGGACAGCATACCGGCAGGGGACCCAACTGCTCGCGGCCAGCTGAGCCGTTGGTACGCCGGTCAGAAGGACATCTGCGGCGTTTCGATAGTTCCTGCAAAGGTGGTCGCTCAGTCGTCCGCGGTCGCATCCTCGCCGGAGACGCCCGGTGAGTCGTCGAGAGAGACATCCGCCGGCTCCTCGGTGTCTCCACCGCGACTGATCGTCTCGCCGTCGTCCAGATACACGTCGTCAGCGAAGCCGGCGACCGCGTTCTCGAAGACGCCGTCCGCCATCGCGTCGGGCGTCGTCGGTGCGTCGGTGACACCGCCGGCGGGGTGGAAGTCGCCGAGCGGATCGTCGATGGTGATGTCGTTGGCGGCGAAGAAATCGTCGTACCGGCGGTAATGCTCCTCTAACTCGGCGGCGGGAATCTCCATCATCTCCGCCCAGCCGTGGTTGAAGAAGTCGAAGTTCGCCTGAATATGGGTGACTTCACGCGCCTCGGCCTCGGTGAAGCTCGCTTCGAGGGCGGCGACGTAGGTGTCCATCGTCGCGGCGAAGAAATCATCGAGGTGGGCCTCCCGCTCGTCGTGGTTGCTCTCGTCGGTCTTGTCGAGGAAGATGCGTGTGTGCATATCGACCAGCTTCGATCGCGCCTTGTCGCCGACGACCGGTGTCGTCAGCGCCTTCTTCGCGGCCCAGTGGCGGATGTTCTGTCGGAGTTTCATACCGATAGTTGGCGGCGAACGCGTTTGAATCCAGCGACCGGGCCACGTCGCGACATACGGAGATAGCAATCCACATTAGTGATGAAACCGAACTGCGGATATGAGTTCGTCGTACGTCATCGTCGGCGACGGTATCGCCGGCAGCTCAGCGGCAGAGACGCTACACGAGTCGGAACCGGACGCCGAGATCACCGTCATCACCGACGAGGGAGAGGCGCTGTACAACCGGATCCTCATCAAGGAGTTCGCCAAGGGACGGATGCCGGAGGCCCCAATCTCGATCCACGATTCCGACTGGTACGACGAGCGGGACATCGACCTCCAGCTGAACACCCACGTCACGACCGTCGACACCGACGGCCACAGCGTCGAGACCCACTCCGGTGACAGCTACGAGTACGACAAGCTGCTCATCGCGACCGGCGGCACGCCGACACAGCTCCCGGTCGACGGGTCGGACGCCGAGGGGGTCGAGCACTTCTGGACCTTCGAGGACGCTCGCGCGATCAAGGAGGGAGCAGAAGCCGCCGACAAGGGCGTCATCGTCGGGGCCGGCCTGCTCGGTATCGACCTCGCGGCCATCTGTGGCGCACAGGACGTCGAGGCGAACTATCTGATGCGCGGCGAGTGCTGGTGGCGATACGCCCTCTCGCAGGACGGAGCCGAGATCATCCACGACGCGCTGCGCGAGAAGAACGTCACGCCCGTCTTCGATTCGGGTGTCGATCACTTCGAGACGGACGACACCGGCCACGTCACCGCCGCAGTGGACCCGAACGGCGACCGCTACGAGGCGAGCTTCGTCGGCGCGGCCATCGGACTCGACTTCAACACGGAGTTCCTGCGGGACACGCCGCTCGAACTCGACTACGGTGTCGTCACCGACGAACACATGCAGACGAACGTCGAAGACGTCTACGCCGCGGGCGACATCACGCAGTTCCACGACGTGCTCCTCGGCGAGCGCGCACGGAACGGCGCGTGGGGGTCGGCCAAGGAGCAAGGCTCGATCGCCGCCCAGAACATGCTCGCCGGGTGGGGTGAGCCGACCGAGACGTTCGAGTGGGTCTCCTCCTACTCGATTACGCACTTCGACTTCCCGTTCCTCTCGTTCGGCCACCCGACGCTCGGCGAGGACGACGTGGAGCGAAAGTACTCCGACACCGAGTGGCGGCGTGTCGCTCTGAAGGACGGCAAGGTCGTCGGCGGCGTCCTCATCGGCGATCTCGCGCCGCAGTCGAAGCTCAAGCAGCTCGCGCGCGAGCAGATCGACGTGTCCGAGCAGACGGAGCTACTGCTCGATGAGACGATCGAGCTGGAGAAGTTCGACGGAATCGAGGCCTGAACCGCCGGAATCCCGGTACACAGCGTGGCGTCGATACTGTCCACGCCGTGAGCGTACGCCGGGTGCTCCCGGCGGTACAGCGCGCGAACGCGTCAGTCGTCGCCGTCGTCGTCAACGATGACGACCGCTCCGTCCACGACATCGACGTTGATGAGCGTCTTGGCGTGGTACGGTGACTCCGCGACTTTGTTCTCGCCGCCCACCTTCTTGATGACGGCCACCACGTCTTGTATCTCGGCGTCGATGTCGTCGAGCGCGCCGCAGATGGCCGCGAGCGTTCCACCGGTCGAGAGCACGTCGTCGAGGACGAGCACGCGGTCGCCGGCGTCCACGTCGTTGATGTACATCTGCGACTCGGAGTAGCCGGTCTGCTGGAACAGCGGCGTCTCGCCGCCGAGCCCGTACTCGCGTTTCCGGATCACGACCAGCGGGATATCCGTCATCAGCGAGACGGCAGTGGAGAGATGGATGCCCATCGCGGCAGGCGTGACGATCTTGTCGATGTCTTGGAGATTCGCCTTCCGGATGATGCGGATGACGATCTCGCGCAGCAGCGACGGCTCCAGCATCGGGACGCCGTCGGAGATCGGGTGGACGAAGTAGTGGTAGCCGTCCTTCTCGATGATGGGCGCCTCGCGGAGCGACTCGGCGAGTTGATCCATGTTGCGGGTCGGGTCAGCGAGGGGTAAAAGCTGACGACTCCTCGCGAGACGGAGAGAGAACGATTATAGTCGTACCGCTCTGCGAGCCACGTGTGCAACCTGAGTCGGCACTGCTGCTCGCTGCGCTCACGCTCCCGTTTCTCGGAGCCGCGCTCGTGCCGGTCGTCTATCGGCTGCTCGGAGAGCGGACGGCCTACTACGCCGCGGCTGTCGCCGGGGCGACGCTCCTCCTGCTCGCAGGAGAGTACGGCGCGGCGGTCGCGGCGGAGCCAGCGACGTCGGGAGTCACCTACCAGTGGATTCCGGCGCTCGATATCTCCTTTACGCTCTATCTGGACGGGCTCTCGTTACTGCTCGGCTTTCTCGCCTCGGGGGTCGGCGTGCTCGTGTTCGTCTACTCCGGCGGCTATATGCACGGGGAGTCGGGACAGGCGAAGTACTACGCGACGATGCTGGCGTTCATGGGATCGATGGTGGGTGTCGCGCTGGCCGCCGATCTCGTCGCGCTGTTCGTCTTCTGGGAGCTGACCTCCGTCACCTCCTTTGTCCTCATCGGCCACTACCAGCGGACGGACGCCGGTCGCTACGCCGCCCGGAAGTCGATGCTCATCACCGTCTCCGGCGGGCTGTTCATGCTCGTCGGCTTCCTCGTGTTGGCGGCCGCGAGCGGGCAGGCCGACGGGCTCTCCCGAACCCTCACCCTCGTCGGCACGCCCAACTCGCTCGTCGCGAACGCCGAGGCGGTTCGGGCCGCGCTCAAATCGAGTGGGCTGTTCGTGCCGGCGATCGTCCTCGTCGCGCTCGGTGCGGTGACGAAGTCCGCACAGGTCCCGTTCCACATCTGGCTCCCGAACGCGATGGAAGCGCCGACGCCCGTCTCGGCGTTTCTCCACTCCGCGACGATGGTGAAAGCCGGCGTCTATCTCGTCGGGCGGATGCGACCGCTGTTCCTCTCCGAGACCGCGGTCCCCGCGTGGATGCTCGTCGTCGCTACTATCGGCTTGGTGTCGATGGCTATCACCGCGATTCTGGCGATCGGTGCGACCGATATCAAGGAGCTGCTCGCCTACTCGACGGCCTCGCATCTCGGCCTGATCATCGCCGGCTACGGGCTGGCGAACGAGTACGGCGTCGAGACGGGGGCGTTCCACGTCCTGAACCACGCCGTGTTCAAGGCCGCGCTGTTCATGGTGGCCGGGATCATCGCGCACGAGGCCGGAACGCGTTACATCCCCGATCTCGGCGGGCTCCGTCGCGATCTCCCGATCACGGCCGGCATCACCGCCGTCGCCGCGCTCGGGATGGCCGGCGTCCCGCCGTTCAACGGCTTCTACTCCAAGGAGCTACTGTTCGAGGCGACCTACTACGTCGCTAGCCACGAGGGGGGACTCTTCTGGCTCTACCCCGCGATCGCGGTGTTCGGGAGCGTCTTCACCTTCCTCTACTCGATCAAGTTCCTCTCGCTGTTCTTCGGTTCGAAGCCGGACGGACTCGACGCCCACCGGCCACCGCTCGCGATGCTGCTCCCGCCGCTCACGCTCGCCGGCATCGCCTCGGTCATCGGGCTGAACGGCGTCCTCGGTACGTTCGACGTACAGCTCCCCGTCATCGGGGAGTTCCTGACGGCCGTGATCGACGCGAGCGCGACGGAGCCACTCGAACACGGCTTCGAGTACCACGTGCCGACGACCCTCTCTCCGTACTTCCTGATGAGTCTTCTCACCATCGCGCTCGGCGTCGTCTCGTACCCGTTTTACGACCGGCTCCACCACACCGTACGCCGACTCCGCGCGCTCCCGCCGGTGAGTCCGAACTGGTACTACGACACCGCGGTTTCGGGGGTGAACGGTCTCTCGCGGTCGGTCGCGCGCACCGTCCACGACCGGCGGTTCCGACGCTACGCGTTCACCGTCGTCACTGCCGTCTGTCTGCTCACGCTCGGTGGCTACGCCGCCGCCGGCGTGACGCTTCCGACCTTCGACGGTGTCGCCGTGACGATCCCCGTCGCCCTCGTGCTCGTGACGGCCGTGCTCGGTGCGATCGCCGTCACCCGCGCGCCGTCGCACATCGCGGGCGTGCTCACGCTGTCGATTCTCGGCTTCATGGTCGCGATCTTCTTCGTGTTGAGCGATGCGCCCGATCTCGCCCTGACGCAGCTCGTCATCGAGACGCTGCTGCTCGTCATCTTCCTGCTCGTGCTCGACAAGCTCCCGACGTGGTACGGCGAGGTGCGACGGTCGCGGCTCGTCACCGATACGCTGCTGTCGGGCGTCGTCGGCGTGACCGTCTTCCTGACGGTGCTTCTCACGACCGCGGCGAGTCCCTCGGAGTCGATCGCCGGTCGGTTCGTCGAGCTCGCGCCGGTTCCGGCCGACCACGGGCTGTGGATTCTGGAGCACGGCGGCGGTAACAACATCGTCAACGTCATTCTCGTCGATTTCCGCGCGTTCGATACGCTGGGTGAGATCAGCGTCATCGCGATGGCAGCGCTGTCGGTCCTCACACTCATCGGTATGCGCGGTCACGGCCGCGGCGACGAGGGAGGTGAGTCGGCGTGACGACCGACCGTCAGCCGACCGTCATCGCGCGGACGGTCACGCGCGTCGTCGTCCCGTTCATCCTGTTGACGGCACTGGCCCTGCTGTTTCAGGGACACAATCTCCCGGGCGGCGGCTTCATCGCCGGCGTGCTCACCTGCACGGCGTTCGCACTCGTCTACATCATCTACGGGCGGGAGTCGCTGCGGACCCTGCTGGGGATCGCCGCCGACGGGCCGGGTGTCCTCGGTGGAATAACCGGGCTGTACGCACGCCTGTTCGCTGTCGGACTGCTCGTCGCCGCGACCGGCGGGGTCGTCTCGATGGCACTCGGCTACCCGTTCCTCACGCAGGCGGTCCTCTATCTGAGCGACCTGCCGGTCGTCCACGCGCTCACGGCGGTCCCGGGCGTCGGCACGCTCGAACTGGCGAGCGCGTTCGTCTTCGATCTCGGCGTCTACGCCGTCGTCGTCGGTGGACTGTTGAGCGTCCTCTCGGTGGTGGGTCGCGAATGAGCGTCTCGTTCGTGCTGGCCGGCGTCCTCGGACTGCTGTTCGCCCTCGGGACCTTCCTCCTCCTGCGCCGCGACGTGGTGCGTGTCGTCTGGGGCGTGACCATCATCGCACAGGCGACGAACGTGTATCTCGTGACGATGGGCGGGTTCGCGGGAAGCGTCCCGGTTCTCGCCGGCCACGGCGGTCACGGCGGCGGGCACGTGGCGGTTCAGGACCCGCTCGTGCAGGCGCTCGTCCTGACGGCGATCGTCATCGGTTTCGGGACGACGGCCTTCGCGCTCGTGTTGACCTATCGCGTCTATCAGGAGCACGGGACCATCGACCTCGAAGGCCTCGCGGAGTCGAGTGAGAGACCGGAGACCGGGGGTGAGCGGTGATGGATCCGACACACGTCGCCGTCGTCCCCCTGCTCGTGCCGCTGTTCGCCGCGGTAGCGACGCTCCTCCTGCGGCCGTATCCGACGCTCCAGCGGGGGGCCAGCGCGATCGGTGGCGTCGGCTATCTCGTCGCCGTCGCCGCGCTCGTGCGCGCAGTGACAGCGGACGCCGACGGCTATCTCGTCTACGCGCTCGCCGGCTGGGACGCACCGGTCGGCATCGTCCTCGTCGCCGACGCGCTCTCGGCGTTCATGCTCACGATCGCCGCGATCGTCGGCGTCGCGGCGCTGCTCTACTCGCTGGCGTACGTCGACGCCGAGGACCAGCGGCTCTCGTACCACTCGCTGTTCCACTTCGTCCTGCTCGGGGTGACCGGGGCGTTCCTCACCGGCGATCTGTTCAACCTGTTCGTCTGGTTCGAGGTGATGTTGATGGCGAGCTACGTGCTCGTCGTCTTCTACTCCGGGCCGGAACACACCCGCGCCGCGCTCCACTACACCGTCTTGAATCTGCTCGGCGGCGCGCTCATGCTGCTGTCCATCGGTGGGCTCTACGCGACGACCGGGACGCTCAACATGGCGGACATGGCACACCGGCTCGCCAACGCCGCCGAGTACGGGATCGACCCCGCGCCCGTGCTCGGGCTGTCGGCACTGCTGTTCGCCGTCTTCGCACTCAAAGCCGGTATCGTCCCGTTCCAGTTCTGGGTCCCCGACTCTTACCGAGCCGCTCCCGTCCCGGTGACGGCGGTCCTCGCCGGCGTCGTGAAGAAGGTCGGGATCTACGCCATCATCCGGGTCTACTTCACCGTGCTCTCGGGGGCTGCCCTTGACGTCTCGCTCCCCTTCGTGGCTGGTGACTCTGTACTGGCGTACTTCGGGCCGGTGCTATTAGTGATGGCCGCCGGTAGTATCATCCTCGGCGGGATCGGTGCGGTGAACCAGCCCGATCTCGACGGGCTGCTCGCGTACTCCTCGATCGGGCAGGTCGGCTTCATCGCCCTCTCGCTCGCCGTCGCGGCGAGCGCACCGTTCGGAAGCGAGGTGATGCTCGTCGGGATCGCCGCCGCGCTCGTCTACTCGCTGAACCACGGGCTCGCGAAGGGGGCGCTGTTCCTCTCGGTCGGCGTGATCCGCCGCGGCGTCGGCTCCGTCGAGTTCGCCGATCTCGGCGGGCTGTCGGAGCGTGATCCGGTGTTCGCCGGCGGCTTCTTCGTGGGCGCGCTCGCACTCATCGGTATCCCGCCGTTGTCGGGCTTCTTCGGGAAGTTCCTCGTCTTCGATACCGCCGTTCGCGCGGAGGCGTGGCTCGCCCTCGGGCTCGCCCTCGTCGGGGCCGTCCTGACAATCGCGTACTTCTCGCGGGCGTGGAACCGCGCGTTCTGGGGTGAGCCGGTCGCGTTCGATCCGCAGCCGCGGCTCACGCTCGTCGTGGTCGTCCTCGGCGTCGGGCTGCTGCTCGTCGGGATCGGGTTCCAGCCGATCGCCGACGCCGCACAGCGTGCCTCTGAGGCCGCGGTGAGTCGAAGCGACTACATCGACGCGGTGCTGGAGGTGGGACGATGAGCCGGAAGTGGCCCGTCGTCGGGCTCGGGCTGGCCGTATTATGGCTGTTCATCCGGGGCGTGACGCCGGCGACCGTCGTTGGTGAGACCGCCATCGGACTCGGCGTCGGCCTCCCGCTCGCGTACGGACTCCGCCGGTTCTACACCGACACGCTCGCGCTCAGCGCGCTCGCTCGCGCCGTCCCGTACGCGCTCCGCTATCTCGCCGTCTTCCTACGGGAGCTGGTGACGGCGAACGTCGAGGTCGCCTACCGCGTGCTCTCGCCGTCGATGCCCATCGACCCGGACGTGATCGCGGTCCCGCTCCGGGTCGAGAGCGACGCCGCGGTCACGACGATCGCCAACTCGATCACGCTCACGCCGGGAACACTCACGATGGATCACGACACCGAGACCAACACGCTCTACGTGCACGCGATCGCGGGCGAGACGGACGCCGTGGTCGCGCCGATCCGAACGTGGGAGGATTACGCCATCCGCATCTTCGACGAGGATGTCTCCCCGACCGACCCAGCACCGCCCGCGCGCAGCGGGAGCCGAGGTGGTCGCCGTGAGTGAGCCGCTGCTCGACACCGCTGTCACGGTCGGACTCGTCGCCACCGCGCTGGTGACGCTGCTCGCCGGCTACCGCATCGTCGTCGGGCCGACGACCCCCGACCGCGTCGTCGGACTCGACACGATCGCGACGAACGTGGTCGCCGTCGCCGCGCTGTACGCCATCGGGACCGGTCGCGGCCTGTTTCTGGACGTGGCGCTCGTGCTCGCCATCATCGGCTTCATCAGCACGATCGCCGTCGCACGCTTCCTCACGGAGGGTGAGATCATCGAATGATCCGAACGTACCTGACTGTCCTGCTCGTCGCTATTGGCGCGTTCTTCCTGCTCGTCGGCACGGTCGGGCTGCTCCGACTGCCGGACGTGTACAACCGGATGCACGCCACCTCGAAGGCGACGACGATCGGCGCGTCGAGCACACTGCTCGCGAGCCTCGTCCACTTCGGCCCGCAGGGAGCCGGTCTCGTCTCGCTGGTCGCGATCGTCTTTCTGTTCGTCACGGCTCCGACCGGCTCACACGTCATCAGCCGGAGCGCACGGCGGCTCGGCGTCGAGTTCGCCGCCGGCGCGCGCTGGCCCGACGGTGAGAGCGACGAGGGGGACGACCCGACCGAGCGGTAAACTACGCGTCCGAGACCAGTTCGCTCGCCAGCTCGTCCGCGAGACCGGTCGCCACCTCGGGCTTCGTCCCCGCGTACGTCGTCGTCTCGTCGGGACGCACGACCACGACCCGCGTCTCCTCGCCTCCGAGCGCGTCCGCCCGATTGGCGACGACGAAGGAGAGCTCGACCCGCTCCAGCTGTTTGCGGGCCGCGGCGGCGAGCGTCTCGTCGTCGCCGACCGTTTCGAGCTTGAATCCCACCATCGTGAGCTCCGGCGCGCTCGCCCGCACGGTGTCGAGCAGCTTCGGCGTCGGCTCCAGTTCGAGCGTCAGCTCACCGCCCGAGCGGAGCTTCTCGTCGCTCGGCTCCGTCGTGTAATCCGAGATGGCCGCCGCGGAGACGAGCGCGTCTGCGCCGTCCTCGACCGTCTCGGTCGCGGCTTCGGTCATCGCTGCCGCCGACTCGACGCGCTCGACGGTCGCGTACGGCACGTCTCCGCCGTCGTGCAGCAGCGTCACGTCGGCTCCGCGGACGTAACAGGCCCGCGCGAGCGCACGGCCCGTCTTCCCCGATGCGCGGTTCGTCAGCACGCGAACCGGGTCGATCGCCTCGCTCGTCGCCCCGCTCGTGACGACGACGTGTCGACCGGCGAGCGAGCCGTCACCTGCCACGCGGGCCGTCGTCGCGACGATGGCTTCCTCCGTCGCTATCTTCGCTTTCCCCTCCTCCAAGCGCGGATCGACGAACGTCACGCCCCACGAGTCGAGGGTGTCGAGGGAGTCGAGCACGCCGGGGTGGTCGTACATCGGCTCGTGCATCGCCGGCGCGACGACCAGCGGAACCCCCTGTCCGAGCGCGGTCGTCGCACACGTCGTCACCGTCGTGTCGTCGATACCAGCCGCGATCTTCCCGACCGTGTTCGCGGTCGCCGGCGCGAGCAGGAACACGTCCCCCCAGCCGTCCTCGCCGAACAGCTCGACGTGTTCGATCCGTCCGGTGATCTCGGTCACGACCTCGTGTTCGGTCGCGAACTCCAAGGCCCACGGATGGACGATACCGCGCGCGCTGTCGGTCATGACGGCTCTGACGGTCGCGCCCGCTCGCCGTAGCTCGTGAGCCAGCTCGACCGTCTTGACGGCGGCTATCGATCCCGAGACGCCGAGAACGACGTTCGTGTCGGCGAGGACGCTCATATCTCAGCTCCGGCGGGCGGCCTAATCAGTGTTCGCCGTTCCACTGCGATCAGTCCGAGTCGATCGCACCCCGTACCCCGTCGTCGGCCCGGAGTGCTTAGGAGGCTGTGTCTGCTACCGGTGCTGTGGACGCCGTCGAGCTTCAGACCGTCGTGTACGCGCCCAGAGCGGAGCTGTTCGACTTCCTCGTCGACTTCACGCGGTACGCTCGCTACTCGAAGTATCTCGACGGCGTCGAGGGGTTCGGCGACGGCCGCGAGGGAACCGAGTACGAGCTCACCTTCTCGTGGTGGAAGCTCTCATACACCGCTCGGTCTCGCGTCACCGAAATCGACCCACAGACCCGTATCGCGTGGGAGCTGACGAAGGACATCGACGCGCACGGCTACTGGAAGCTCGACGATACGACGCCGCCGGACGGGGAGACGGACGCCACGACCGTCACGTTCCGGGCCGCGTTCGCGCCCGACTCCGCCGACACGACCGCGATCCCGCTGCCGACGCTCGTCTCGTGGGACTGGGTCATCGAGAAGGCGAAACCGAAGATACAGTCGGAGGCCGAACGCGTCGTTCGCCGCGCTGTCAAGGACATAGAGGGGACGAGCCGGCCCGTCGAGCTGGAGATCACGACCCGACCGGATTCGGTGTGACGGGTCGCCGCTACTGCTCGTCGTAGCCGCCGCCGAAGCGCATCAGGAAGTAGGCCAGCCCGAGGGTCGCGCCGATCCCGATCGTGCCGGCGAGCCCGAGTACCTTCGCCGGGTCCGGAATCTCCGGCGGTCCCTGTGCCGGTGCTGGCGTGGAGATCTCCTCGACGACCTCGATCGCGCCGACCATACCGAGACTCTCGTGGGGCGTACAGACGTACTCGTACGTGCCGAGCGTCTCGAACGTGTGGCTGTACTCCGTCCCCGAGTCGAAGACGACGCCGGCCTCGCCTTTCCCCTCCCACGTCGCCTCGTCGGGAACCGAGTCGGGGACGACGTTGTGGCCGTCGGAGTCCCAGACGAAGTTGACCGTCGTTCCGGGGAGCACCTGTAGCTCCTCGGGGTCGTACACCGTCTCGCCGCCCGGACCGACGGTGACGGTCTCTGTCGTCCCCTCGCCGGGAAGGCCCTCGGAGTCGGTCTCAGTTCCATCCTCCTGTGCGGCCGCAGTACCGACAAGCCCGCTCGCGGCCGCCGCGCCGGTCGAGGTACGCAGGAAGCCGCGCCGACTGACGGAACGCTCGTCGCTGCTCATACGCTACGTTGGAAACACGTTCTCCTGAAGCTTCCGTTTCGACTCGGCTACAGCCGGTAATCCGTCGAGCCGTCCTCCGTCTCAAGTGCAGCGACCAGCAGGTCAATCCCCGCCTCGATATCGTCGATATGGATGCTCTCGGTCACGGTGTGGAGATACCGGGTCGGGAACGAGATGGCTCCCGCCGGCGTCGCACCGCCGGCGAACTGGAGTCCGGCGGTGTCCGTTCCGCCCGAAGGGAGGATCTCCGGCTGGTGTGGGATACCGCGGTCCTCGGCCAGTTCGGTCAGCCGTCGGTGGACCGTCGGGTTCGTGATCGTCGAGCCGTCCTTCAGCTTGACGCCCGCACCGCCGCCGAGTTCGGTCACGCGATCGGGGTCCGAGAAGTTCGGCCCGTCGTTCGCGACCGTCGTGTCCAGCCCGTAGGCCACGTCGGCGTCGATATCGACGCCGAGTGCCTGTGCACCGCGCAGTCCGACCTCCTCCTGAACCGTCGCGGCGAGATGGATCGTGGCCGTTGGCGATTCGAGCCGGCGCGCGGCCTCGATGAGTGCGAACACCGAAACGCGGTTGTCGAGCGCCTTCCCGGTGACGTGCTCGCCCATCAGCGTCGTCGACTGTTGGGTCGTCACGACGTCACCGACGCTCACGAGGTCGGCCACCTCGTCGCCGTCGCGTCCCAGATCGACGTAGACGTCCTCGACCTCGTCGTCGCCCTCGATGGCGCTCTCGTCGAGCGTGTGCGGCGGCGGACTCCCGATGACGCCCGTGAGATCCCCGTCGTCGGTGTGGACGGTGACGCGCTGTGCCTTCAGCACGCGAGCGTCCCATCCCCCGAGCGCGTCGAGTTTGAGATACCCCTCGTCGGTGACGTGTCGCACCATGAATCCGATCTCGTCCATGTGGGCCGCGACGACGACGTGCTGGTCGCCCGTCCCCTCGATCGTGCCGACGAGGTTCCCCATCCCGTCGCTCGCGAGTGCGTCCACCTCGTCGGTCAGCTCCCGACGGACGATATCGCGGATACGTCCCTCGTAGCCCGGAACGCCGCTGGTCTCCGTCAGCTCCTGTAACAGGTCGAAATCGAACGGAAGTGTCTCATCTGCCATATCCGCCGTTCAGTGAGGAGCGACTAAGCGATGGTGGTTCGCCAATGGGAACTACTAACAGGCTCGCCGTCGCCCGTGTGGTATGACAGAGTGGATCGGTGAGACGTTCACCTCCGACACCGGGTGGAGTCATCTGCAGACGCTCGTCGAGATCGGCAACCGGATGGCCGGGTCCGACGGCGAGGAGGCGGCCGCACGTGCGACGCGTGACGCGCTGGCGACGTACGCAGGCGACTCGACGCTCGACGAGTTCGAGATTCAGGGCTGGGAACGCGACACGTCGAGCGTCCGGGCCGACGAGACGACGTTCGACTGCATCGCCTTGCCTCGGTCGCCGACCGGCGAGACGACGGCCGAGCTCGTCGATCTCGGCTACGGGCTACCGGAAGATTTCGAGGAGACCGACATCGACGGGAAGATCGTCGTCTGTGCGAGTAACGTCCCCTCGTGGTACGACCGGCTCATCCACCGCCGCGAGAAGTACTACGACGCCGTGGAACACGGTGCGGCCGCGTTCGTCTTCCGCAACCACGTTGAGGGCTGTCTCGCGCCGACCGGTAGCGTCGGCACGGCCGAGACGCCGATCGGTGAGATCCCCGCGATCGGCATCTCCAAGGAGGCGGGGACGCGACTCGTCCGCCGCCACGAAGGGGAGTCGGTGACGGTCTCGACGTCGGTCGAGACGGGAGACGCGGTGAGTCAGAACGTCCACGCCACGCTCGGCCCGGAGACGGAGGAGACGCTGCTCGTCACCAGCCACGTCGACGCACACGACATCGCCGAGGGTGCGATGGACAACGGCGCGGGGACGGCAATGGTGGTCGAGCTGGCGCGGACCCTCGCCGCCCGAGAGGACGAGCTGGAGACGCAGGTCGAGTTCGTCTGTTTCGGCGCGGAGGAGGTCGGTCTCGTCGGCTCCGGCTATCTGGCCGAGCGCCGCGATCCGGCAGCCGTGAAGGCGGTGCTCAACCTCGACGGCGTCGTCCGGGGTCGATCGCTCGCCGCGTACACCCACGGCTTCGACGCGCTCGATGCTGCCATCGACGAGGTGAGCGACCGACTCGACCAGCCGTTCACCGCGAACCCACACCACGGGCCACACAGCGACCACTGGCCGTTCGTCGAGCGCGGCGTCCCGGGTCTCCACGTCTACTCCGAGACCGACGACGAAGGCCGAGGCTGGGGACACACCCGCGCGGACACGCTCGATAAGCTCGCCGTCCGCGATCACCGCGAGCAAGCGGTCGTTCTCACCGAGCTGGCCGTCGAACTCGCCGCTGAGGAGACGGAGACTACACGCCGTGACACGGCCGATATCGCCGCCGAACTCGAAGCACAGGACCTCGCAACGGGGATGAAACGCACCGGTGACTGGCCGTTCGACCCGGCCTGAGCGTCTCGACAGCTACCGCACAGAAGAACAGCTCACTCGCGGAAGAATCGAAACGGAGTCAAACGACCTGACTCCAGAACGGCGCGACGACGAAGAAGAACGTCTGAAACAGGATATACGCCAGCGCGAACACGGAGGCGGTCACCGCGCCCTTCGGGGCCGTGAGCTCGCGGTCGTTTCGGACCTCCACCTGTCGGGACTCGAACTCGAAGAGATCGGTCAGAAACACCGAGACGACGAGCGTCGAGAACACCAGCCCGCCGTGGTGTGCGATGGTCATGTAGTAGAACGCACCGACGACGAGCAGGAAGTTCGTCCCGACGCGAAGCGGGTGTCGCGTCACGTCCCGCCAGTCGCCCGAGGCCGCCTGTGACTGGTGTTGTTTATACTCCAGTGCGCGACCGATCATGTTGAGCACGACTAATCCGAGCAGCAGATACGCGATGAGGGGGGCCGAAAGCACGTTCTGTGCCAGTAGATCGTCTACTGGCCCGAACCACGCGACGAAGTTCTCCATACGCCAGCGTCAACGCGGGCTACACTAAGCCCTTTCCAATCGCGAGAGGGATCAGCGAAACCGATCGCCCGACTCCGGGACGACGGCGACGGACAGCGCCGACTCGACACCGACGCGCACTGATTCTCCCGGAAGGACCGATCCCGACGTGCGGTCGTCGGCGAGCAGCTCTACCGGCGTCTCGTCGCGCTCGACGCGGAGTTCGAGATCCTCCGTCGGCACGACCCACATATCTTCGTCCGTCGAGAACGGGGCGATCGGAACGACCGCAAACGCGTCCACGCCGGGAGCCACCACCGGGCCGTCGGCCCGGCGGGTGTATCCGCTGGAGCCGACCGGCGTCGCGACCACGACCCCGTCCGCCCGGAACGTCGCCACTCGTTCGGTGCGACTCACGACCGTGTACTCCGAGATGCGCGCCGGCTCGCCGGTCACCAGCATAAACTCCATCAGCGCCCGGCTCTCCCCGAGCGGCGTCCGTGCAGTCGCGACGGGGAGCTCGACGGTCTCGTGTCGCTGCTCGATCACCGCAGTGAGGGCGGCTTCGACCGCCTCGCGGTCGATCGACTGAACCGAGTGGCCGGCATCGACGGGAACGACCGTCGCCTCGATGCCGACGTTCGCCGCCGCCGACAGTCCGGTGTCACCGACGGCGACGACCGCGTCGGGATCGGCTGCCGCGATATCGGTCGGTGAGCCGGTGAGTGGTTCGCCGCCGGCCGCACGCACCGCTGTCGTCGTCAGCTGATCACCGATGATCCCGACCGTCAGTCGCTGCATGGGCTGTGAACTTGCGGGGATGAAAAAAGCCGTCCGGTTGTCCTACTCGGGAATCTCCGGCGTGCCGGCGTAGGCGTCTCGGAGCTTCCGAGCGATCGGGATCACGACGACGAACGTCAGGAAGCCGAGGATAGCGAACCACAACATCGCTTCTTTGACGACCAGACCGACCTGCGTGTACACCGTCAGCCCGGAGGTCGGATTCGGAGCGAGCAGCTGTGTCCCCTCGAAGCTCGGCGTGTTGTACCAGCCGGCGAGCGTCATCCACGCCAGCCCGGCACTGATGAGTATCGTGAAGCCCTTTGCGAATTCGTCTGCCATCGTTTACTCTTCGCCAGCCTCGTGTTTAGCATTTCCCATCTCGGTAGCGCGAAACCGCGACCCCAGAATGTATATCCCCGACCCGGTCACAAGAAATGCGAACCCGACGAGCGCGAACGCGATCGTCAGCGGCTGTCCCCCGACACTGAGCCCGACGACGCCGAACGCGTCCCGCACTACTCCGCGGACGAAGCTCCGACCGAGCGTCGCCGCGTCGAACATCACGAACGCCAGCAGGACGAACACGACGGCCAACAGCGTCGAGAACACCGTAATCGACTTGTATAGCTCCATCGGGACGGCGACGTCGCGGCGACCGTTCCCGTTGACGTCGCTGTTCGGGTCGTCAGCCATGCGGAAACGAAAGAGGTGAGACGGTTTGAGTCTTGTCTACTTCGGTGGTCGAAGCCGGTAGTAGCGACGGTTCAGCTCGAACATGTACCCCTCCCGCATCGACTTCAGCACGGCGTAGCTGAGACACGCCGTCACGATCGGGAGCAGGAACGCCAGATCGAACAGCAGATGGGTGTCCATCGGGACGAGGTTCTTCACCGCGAGCGTCGAGATGGTGGCGGCGAAGACGACACCGCCGGCGCCGAGTGCCGCCCAGAACGGCTGTTCGACCGGTCGCCGCGCAGCCCCCTTGTTGAGGAACGGCACGATCGAGATGAACCCGACGACGATGATGTTCGCGACGACGCCGTACGCGCGGTCGGACACCAGCTTCGTCCCGCCCAGCAGCGACAGCTCCGGATTGAGTGGGCCCAGCTTGAGCAGACCGAACGACCAGTACAGATACCAGTCGGGGAGGATGACCGCCGGCGTCTGCGTCGAGTTCGCCGGCGCGCCGATGTGGGGCGGGAGCGCCGACGCCAAGAACAGGATCATCCCGACGAAGAAGCTCGTCAGGGCGAGATTCCGGACCATCTCGTGTGGCCACGTCGGGAACGCGAGCACGTCGCGCTCAACGTAGTCGGATTCGATACGCAGGTCCTGATCCTCGCGGCGGGCGCGCTCGAAGTACTCGTACGTGAGTCGGGAGAGCCCCTCGGTTCGTTCCTTTCGCTCGCGCCACGTCGGCGTCTCGTCGTCGGGCGCGACGATACCAGTGCCGTCTGCGGCTACCTCGCTGTCGTTGTCTGTGTCGCTCATATCAGTGTGGCTCCGCGATTCCCTGCATCCAGACGATGCCGATGTGAATCGCAATCACGGTTGTCGCGATGAACGGGAGGAAGAACACGTGCAGGATGTACATCCGCTGTAACGTCGCATGCGTGAGCGTGAACCCACCGAACACCAACTGTGCTGCCCACTCGCCGGCGACTGGGACGGAAAGCGCCATCTCGACGCCGATCTGTCCCGCCCAGAAGGCGAGCTGATCCCACGGGAGCAGATACCCCGTGTAGCCGAACACCATCGTCAGCGAGATGAGGACGATGCCGATGATCCAGTTCAGCTCGCGCGGCTCCTTGTACGCGCCCGTGAAGTAGACGCGAAGCATGTGGAGGAACACCGCCGCCACCATCACCTGTGCGGACCAGCGGTGGAGACTCCGGAGGAAGAAGCCGAGATTCAGATCAGTCATGATGAACGTGATCTGCTCGTACGCGACGGTCGGCGAGCCGGACGCGCCAGCCGCCGCCGGACTGTAGTAGAAGCCGAGCAGCGCACCGGAGACCGATGCGACGACGTACGCGATGGTGCTGAAGCTCCCCAGCGCGTACAGCGGATACCAGTACCAGAACTTGTTGTCGAGGTTGTACTGCTCGGTGTGGCTCTTCGGCATCTGCATATTGACCTTGTAGTAGAGATCCTCTAAGATCTCCAGATAATCGACGATGCGGAGCCGCTTGTCGAGCCACATCAGCACCGTCAGATAGACGGACTCCACGGGCGTCAGATCCCGCTCTTTCATCCATCCCTTGTGATCGTGGTCGTCTTTTCGTTCTAAGCTCATTGTCGTTCGTTTGGTTGGATACTCATAGACTGGTCTCCAGCTACCTTACTCTCCCGGTCGTGGCAAGGCGACGAACGGTGTCTGGACCGCGCTGAACGGGTTGTACACCGACTGGTGACACTGGCAGTACACCTTGTCCTCGGCGTCGAAGCTCGCCGACCCTTCGAGCTGCTTGAATCCGGGGACACAACAGAAGTGCGTGCATTTGTTGAGCCACGCGAGGAACCCCTGTTCGGTCGCGGCACTCAGGAACTCGTCGTCCTGTGCCTGCTCCTCGATGCGCGGCGACCGAATCACCTGTATCGGCATCGTCTGGTCGACATCCTCAGAGCGCCAGCGACCGGTCGCCGGCTTGCCGAGCCCGCTCTGGCCGATACCGTTCCCCCACTCCTCGTAGTCGTCGAACATATCGACGGTGAGCTTGTCACCTGCGGAGAGATCACTCATCCAGTCGTACGCGGGATTGGAGCCGACGCGGAAGAAGTTGTCCTGATCATTTTCGGGCTGTGTCCCCGGATACGTCTGGACTCCGCAGTACTGGAACCACTGCGTGGAGTACGTGACACCTCCCATATCCGTCTCTGCGACCTTCACCGTCTGGCCGTCCTCCTTGCTCTCGGTCACCTCGGGCCAGACGCCTTTCAGCTCGCCGTTCTCGATCGTGAGCGGGATAATCGGCATCCCACGCGGGGCGGGACCGTCGACGTTCTCGATGGCCATCGCCTGTGTCGTTCCGCCTCCGACACCGCTGGAGTTCGTCGTCGCACCGATCGCCATCGCCGATCCGGTTCCGACACCGGCGAGCGCGGCCGATCCGACGACGCCCTTTACGAACCGCCGACGCCCCGACTCCATCGGGTACTTATCTTCGTCTAGTGGCATTGTTATTTCTTGTAGTACGGGTACACTGCGCGTTTGATCGTCTCTACTGCGTCACCGCCGAGCTGCTCGCCGTCCATCTGCTCTTCGCGAATGTAAAGATCCTCCCACTTGCGGCGGCGTTTCTTCACGATCATCACGTCCGGGAGGAACTCCTTGCGATACAGCAGCATGATGAACGCCAGATCGATGAGCGTCAACATTAACAGCCCGCCGAGGAACATATTTCCGAACTCCGAACGGCCCCAGCCGCCGGCGGTAAGCCCGTAGGTAAACAGTCCGATAAACAGCACTTCGAGCACCGTCAACAGGACGATCGCGATCGCCGCTGCCGTCGATTCACGCGCTGGCTCGTACCGATGGATATCGCCGTAGGTGTTGTTTCCTGAGCTCATCGTTAGGTCCCTCCGCTGGCGTTCGGCGACTCACCGTACTTCAGCTGGAAGAAGGTGAACATGACCGACACCAGAATCGCGAGAATCGTCGCGATACCGACGTAGTGGGCCTGGATTGCGACGCCCATGTGTTCCGGGTCGGCCTCACCGCCACCGCCGGTCGCAACCGTCGGCACGTCATCGCCGACAGCGACTGCACCTTTCATGCCGAGTGAGCTGTGTGGCTGACACACGTAGTTCGTGATTCCCCCCTCGGTGAAGGTGTGCTCGTACGTGGTCTCTTCGACCGGGGAGCCGCTGTCGAGCGCCGCCGGCCCTTCCTGTGCAACGACGTTGTGATTGCCTCCCTCGCCGGTCCACTCGAAGGTGACTGTGGTTTCCGGATCGACCCACAGCCCGGCCGGTGAGAAGGCGATGTTCCCGCCGTTGCCGGATGCGCCGACCTCGACCGTCACTTCGCTCTGTCCGCGGGCGTCGGTGTAGCCGCCGTCGATGCCACCGAGCCACCCGCCGAAGTCGGGTTTTTGTGACTGCGCCGCTGCGGTGTTGGACGCGGTGACCGCACCCGCCGCGGCCGTCGCACCCCCCGCAGTACGCAGAAACTGCCGTCTATTCATGAACGTCTCTACGTCGGGTCCGTCTGCGTATAAATTCTCCGAAGGGGCGTCTCATCCGTCGGCTCTCCCGCGTTCGGTTCTCACTGCTCTGCCGGCGGCTCCGGCGGCTCAGCGGCCGTCTGTCCTTCCTCTTCGGTTGACTCGTCCGGAACTGAGACCGTCTCGCGAGCGCTCTCCGGGAGGAACTCCGGTCGCTCGTCGGCGCCGATACCGACCGCGCGCAGGCGGTTGCGGTACTCCTCCGCTCGAAATCGGTCTGAGAGCCGCGCGTTCGCCACGGTGAAAAAGAGGAGAAAGCCGGCGGACAGAAACAGCAGTCCGACGGTTCCGCTGATGATGCCGAGCTCCCCGGAGAGCGCCGCCCCGCCGCCGAGGATGGCCCCCGAGAGGAGCAGCGCGCCGGCGATGACCTGTATCATCAGATTGCCGAACTCGCCCGACCCCTCTGGGACGGCCGTCGGTTCCGGGAGCTCGGCGTTCTCGGGCGGCTCCTCGACGGTGTAGTCGTCCATCGAGCAGAGCGCGACCGACGGCTTCACGTCCCGGAGGACGGTCCCCTGCCCCTCGATGCTCCCGTCGCCGTAAACCACGGCGTACCCCTCGTCCGAGTAGGCGACGAGGCGGTCGGGCTCGTCGAGCCGCTCGATTCGCGCGAACACGTCGCGAGCGGCGACACGGGTCTTCAGGTCGGCCTCCAGTCGTTCGAGCAGTTGCTCGCCCGTGATCCACGTCTCCGGATCGAAGACGGCGTCCCACTCCTCGGGGGACATCCGTGCCATGTCTTCCGGCGTGAAGTCGTCGAAATCGTACTCGGCCTCGACCTGTGCGCGAAGCTCCTCCGTCGAGAGTGAGTCGTCGTCGCTCTCCTCACTGGACTGGTCTACCCGTCGAACCGCCGACTCGACCTGTTCGTCGGTCGCGCGGGTCTCACTCATTGGCCGACGTTCGGCCTTGGTCGGTAAACGCTTGTCGGGACTCCGAACGCGACCGCTTAAGCGCCCGCCGCCCGTCGTCTCGGCATGGTCGCGACCGGGACAACCGCCACTGTCGTCGCGCTCGCCGTGACGGTGAGTCTCCCGTGTTTCCTCTACGGTGCGTGGATAATGATCGACAACGACCCGGTCACGTGGGGCGTGCTGACGTGGCATCTCAAGTACATCGTCACGGGGTTAACCCTCACCACGGTCCCGTTGCTCGCTTGGATGGCTCCCCGGCTGTTCGGGCTGGGCGGCCGCAGCTCGCAGTTCGGCGGCTACGCCGTCGTCCACGCGCTCGTCGGACTGACCGCGTACGCGTTCCTCGCGTTCGGCTTCACCGGTATCGTTCGCGTCTTCCGCGCCAAGTGGGAGCACGACCTGTACCACGACTACGACGAGGAGATCCTGCTTGACGAGATCGGTGGTGACCGGATGGACCACTGGCGAACCCGGCTCCGCGTCGGCGTCTTCGGCTACACCATCATGTGGATACTCGCGTGGCTCACCGGACTCACTCGCTACGCGATCCGGTATCTCTAGCCGGCGAGTGGAGATGTGACCGCTCGCTCTGTATCAGCTCCTCGATCCCCGCGGGAAGCAGCAGCTTCCCCGCACCGAAGGAGTCGAGCGGCTCCCACGTCGCCGTTCGCCGGGAGCCGTCGGACTCCTCGACGGTGAACTGCTCGCGGTCGTACGCGGCGTCGTCACGGAACCGTATCTCGCGGACGATTGCGATCTCGTGGAACCGCTCACCGTCCCACCGGAACTGGTTCTCTATCGTCCCCAGCACCGCGCCCGGCTCGACGGACGCCTCAAGCTCCTCGTTGAACTCGCGGACGACGGCGTTCTCGCTCGACTCACCGAACTCGATCCCGCCGCCGAGCGGCCGGTGGAACTGCTCGTCCGGCCCCTCGTAGAACTCGACCAGAAGCTCGTCGCCGCGACGGACGACGCCGAGCACCTGCGGGCGAACGTCTCGCCAGTCGTTCACCACGGCTCGCCGCTCGCGAGGTCGATGTCGGCGTCCCCCTGCTCGGACGGACAGATGTCCGCGAGCAGACAGCTCTCGCAGTCCGGACTCCGAGCCGTGCACGTGTCGCGACCGAACTCGATGAACAGATGCGTACACTCCTTCCAGTGGAATTCGGGAATCAGCTCCATCAGTTCCTGTTCGATCTTCTCGGGCGATGTCTCTTCTGTCAGGCCGAGCCGGCGCGAGATTCGCTGGACGTGGGTATCGACGACGACCCCCTCCGTGAGGTCGTGGCCGTGCTGGAGGACGACGTTCGCTGTCTTCCGGCCCACGCCCGGCAGATCGGTGAGTGCCGACATGGTGTCGGGGACCTCGCCGTCGTGCGTTTCAGTCAGTTGTTCGCCGATACCCTGCAGATAGCCGCCCTTGCTGTTGTGGAACGTGATTCCGTAGATATCCTCTGCCAGCTGCTCCTCGCTCGCCGCGGCGAACGCTTCTGCCGACGGATACTTCTCGAACAGCTCTCCAGTTACCTCGTTGACGCGCTCGTCGGTACACTGTGCCGAGAGCACGACCGCGACGAGCAGTTCGAGTCGCGAGTCGAAGTTCAGCGAGATATCCGGCTCCGGATACTCCGCGTAGAGCCGGTTGACGACCTCCTCGGCCTGTGCGGCGCGCGTGTCGAGTGCGGTTCCCATACCCTCGTGATGGGCGTACCGGTATAAGATCCGTCGGTCTCAGAGACCGAGCTCGCGCCCGATGACGAGATGCTGAATCTCACTGGTCCCCTCGCCGATCTCCATCAGCTTGGCGTCGCGGTAGAACCGCTGTGGGGCGAAGTCGGTCGTGTAGCCGTAGCCGCCGTGAACCTGCACGGCGTCCTCTGCGACCTCGCGTGCGGCCTCGGAGGCGTCGAGCTTCGCGAGCGCCGACATCCGGGTCACGTCTCCGCCCTCGTCGTACATTGTCGCGGCCTTCTGCGTGAGCAGGCGCGCGCGCTCGATCTTCCGATCCATGTCCACGACCATATCGCGGACGGCGTCGAACTTCGAGATGGGCGAGCCGAACTGCTCGCGGTCGGTCGAGTAGTCGCGAGCCGCCTCGAACGCCCCCTGTGCCAGCCCGGTCGAGAGCGCGGCGATGGAGATGCGACCGCCGTCGAGCGTCGCCTTCGTCTGGTCCCAGCCGTCGCCCTCCTCGCCGAGGAGTCGGTCCTCGGGGACACGGACGTTATCGAGCTTGATCTCGCAGGTGGGCGAGGCGTTCAGTCCCATCTTGTCCCACACCTCGACGACCTCGAACCCGTCCTGTTCGGGATCGACGATGAACGTCGAGATACCGCCGTAGCCGGCCTCGGCGTCCGTGACTGCCTTCACGAGCACGGAGTTGGCGACGTTCGCGTTCGTGATGAACTGCTTCGTCCCGTTGATGACGTACTCGTCACCGTCCTTCTCGGCGACGGTGTCCATATCGCTCGCGTCCGACCCCGAGGAGGGTTCGGTGAGCGCCCACGCGCCCATCTCCTCACCGCGGGCCAGCGGTCGGGCCCACTCCTCTTTCTGTGCCTCCGTTCCGAACTTCACGATCGGCATCAGTCCGAGCGAGGTGTGCGCGACGTAGGAAAGCCCGATCGCGCCGGAGACGCGGCCCAGCTCCTCGGCGACGGCGGCGTACATCAGATAGTCGCCGCCGGCCCCGCCACACGCCTCCGGAGCGGGGACGCCCATCAGCGATCTCCGTCTCGCAGAAATCCCGGACGGTGTCCCGGATCATCCGGTGTTCGCTCGGCAGGTCGAACTCCATGCTCGGGCGCTCGATTGTGCCTGACATGGCCGTCCGTACAACCCCCGCCGAGTAAACGGTTCGGGAAGCTCGCCGCCGCGAGGAGACTCCGAACTCGTTAAGATACCCGAAACCGGACGGCGAGATATGCTCTCACTGCTGCAGGAGACAGTCAACACCGGCGTCATCGACGTGGCCGGCTGGATCGTCGCACTGGGCGGGCTGGCGCTCGTCGGCGGCTGGTACTACCGGCTCGTCAGCTGACGACGGCGTTCGCTTCGAGCCACGCGACCGCCTCCCGAACGACGGTCTCGTCCTCGTGTTCGAGCTTCACTCGAACGGACTCTCCCGGATACGAGCCGACCTTCACGCCGAACTGCTCCCGAAGCCGGGCGAACCGCTCGATGAGCGCGCTCTCCGGCTCGTCGACGGTGACGTGTTCGACGTGACGAACCGTGCCAGCAAAGCGATCCGCGACCGTCTGGAACATCGCCTTCATCTCGCCGGGAACCCCCGGTAACACGTAGACGTTCTCGACGACACAGCCCGGCGCGACGCCGGTCTCGTTGTGAAGCGGCTCGCTCTCGGCCGGGAGATCCGCCGTCCCGGTTGCAAGGTCGCCGCGGCTGTATCCGTCGGTCTCCAGCCAGTCGAGCGCCCGCTCGTCGGTGCGTAGCTCGCGATCGAACGCGGCCGCGACCCCGGCTATCGTCACGTCGTCGTGTGTTGGCCCGAGTCCGCCGGTGACGACGACGGCGTCGTAGCGGTCGCTGTACTCGGTGACGAGGGCAGCGATGGTCTCCGTGCGGTCGGGGATCGTCGTGATTCGCTCGACAGTGACGCCGCGGGCCGTCAGCTGTTCGGCGAGCCACGCTCCGTTCGTGTCGACGGTGTCGCCGGCGAGTAGCTCGTCCCCGACGGTGAGAATCCCAGCGCGCATACCCGGGGTTCGACAGCCGACGGCTTCAGTGTTCGCCGCTACCCCATCCCCGGCGGCGGCTCGTCTCGGTCGTCGTCCTCGATGTCGATGTCGAGTCCGACCTCCTCGCGCTTCCGTTGGGTCGCACGCAGCTGTCGGTAGTAGTAGAGCGCCCCGCCGACGCCGATGATAATCGCCCCGATGACGAGTCCACCGAACAGCAGGAGATCACGCTGGAGATAGTACCGAACGGTGAGGTTCGGTGCACTCACGTCCTCCCACGAGAGCGTCAGCTGGTTGTTGCGAACTGTGCGATTGGTCGCGCCGGGTCTAACCTGTGAGAGCAGCGGCACACCGACCCGGGCGCTCTCGGGGAGCTGCACTCGGTAGCTCCCTTCGACGTAGCCGGGGAGTGAGATCTGCTTCCCGTCCTTCGGAAGGGTGACCCCCAGCTGACCGCTCGCGTTGGTCGGCAGGTGGACGATCGCCCGGTCGTTCGTGCGTTCGACGCGCAACACCGGCAGCCGTGCGGTCGTTCCGTTGGCGTACGTGACGACCGACCGAGCCTCGCCGTCGACGCGCTCGAAGGCGACCTCTGTCCCGTTCGCGTAGCGGAACTGGACGGCCGTGAGCTGCTGTGGCTGCTCGGTCGCGAGCGTCCCGCGTCCGTAGAACCGGAATGTCGGGTCTGTGTCGTCAAGCCCATCGGTTCGGTTCTCGATGGCGAACACGGCGGTCATGTTCTCCGTGTTCACTCGGATGTCGGCATCGGCGTCGGTGTTCCAGTCGTACGTCTCGTTGGCCGTCAGATCACCGGGATCGGGATCGCCGGGACCGAGAAGCCCGCCACAGCCGGCGGTAATCGCGAGCAGACCGACACCGAGTAGTCCGAGCGCGAGCCGACGGTTCATGGGATGATACAGAGCATCTCCGCAGGGAGATGCGGGCCGATATCCGACAGTAGTCCCGGCGGATCCGTCGCCGGCTGACAGACGATGCTCTGTTCGAGGAGACCGAGCCGCTCGACCGTGATGATGTCCTCGGCGTGGCCAGCGCGGTTGACGGTCGCGCGCACCTCGGCGCGGGTCGCGGAGTTCACGTTCACTCGACCCGTGTCAGCGCGCGTCCAGTCGTAGAGCCGATCGCGCTCGCGCTCGGCGAGCTGTGCCGGCTCGCCGTCGCGTTCGACGAAGCGCAACGGGGTATGCTGGACGAGTCCGTACCGCGTTCGAATCTGTTCGGGCGTTCCCGCACCGAGTCCGAGCTCATCCTCGGGAATGTGTACCGGCTCGCCGGCGTCGAGCACGAACCCGTCCTCGGCCCACGAGTCGAGCGTGCCGACGTATCGCTCGCCGGCCTCGCGGTGGGGGGTGATAGTGCCCCACGTCTCCCCGAGCACGCTCCGCGCGACGGACGCGTCTTCGCCGGTGAGCGTCACCGAGGGAAAGCCGTCGTCGCGCAGGCCGGTCGTCCACTCGACGTCAAGCCCGTCGAGATCGTTCCCTACCAGTGAGTCGAGCGAGTCGAGCGCCCGATCGCCCGCGTCGCCACCGACATAGAGCTTCGTCGCGAGGACGACCATCAGGCCTCTGCCTCTTGCTCCGGATGACGGTGGAGTTCGTCCCGAAGCTCGTCGATTCGCTCGTCCATCGCGTCCACGAGTCGAGCGTTGCTCATATCGACGAGCTGGCCGCCGCAGTTGGGACACTCGAAGCCGTACTCCATCGCCTCGCCGAACTCGAACCGGATCGAGTCCTCCTCACACAGGTAGAACTGGTTCTCCAGCTCGTACTTGCGACGCTCGACGAGCGCGTCGAGCAGGCGGTGCATCTCGGTCTCCAGCTGCTCGGGAATGTTCTCGTACTCGAACGTCCACAGATAGGTGAGCCAGCCCGAATCCTCATCGCGGAGCCGCCGGTAGCTCGCGA
Source organism: Halobacteriales archaeon QH_7_65_31 (assembly GCA_003021785.1). Taxonomy (GTDB): domain Archaea; phylum Halobacteriota; class Halobacteria; order Halobacteriales; family Haloarculaceae; genus Halosegnis. The sequence continues at coordinate 526,404 of PXQU01000016.1, forward strand.
GGTCGTTCTCGTAGAGGATGAACAGCGCGCGCCGCACCGCGTTCAGCTCCAGATTCAGCTCCTCGGCGAGCTCCTCGTCGGTCACCTCTCCCTCGGGAGGTGCTGCCGCGACGGGCATCCCCGTCGGACCGACGAGCTCGTGGAGATACTTTTGAATGACCGGATTCTCCAGAAGGTCGTCATACGCCATTACGTCAAAGAGGGTGAGGAAGTCGTTTAAGTCCTCCGGGAGCCGCCCTCGCGTTTATCACTGATACCGCACCACCGACCGCGTGCGCTGAGTCCGATCCCGGCCGGCTCAGGTGACCGCGTGACACGCCGGTCGGGGAGCCGCGGGTGTCACCTGTTCGCCACTACTCGTCCGGCTCGATGACCTTCTTTCCGGTCTCCTTCGGCACGACGACGCGATCTGCGTCCTCCCACGATCGGTCGAGTTCAGCTCCGTCGAACAGCCGGTCCAGCGCGACCGCCAGCCCCGCAATCTCGGAGTGGGGCTGGTTCGTCACGGCTACGTTGTAGTCGGCGCGGTCGTACACTTCGAACGGGACCTTCTCGCCGCCGACGACGACCAACAGCGGCTCGGAGCCGACCGACTCGCGTAGCTCCGTCTCGACGTCCTGCACCGGAAGCCCGTACATCGTCAGGTGTGCGACCGTCCCCTCCCAGTTACGAACGAGTCCCTTCGGCTCGCCACTCAGCTCGACATCGAACGGCCCACCGAACCGACCGGTGATATCCCGAACCGTCTCGGCCGGTCCGGTCGCGTTGTCCGGAAACACGACGCGGTCAGCACCGAGCGCCCGCGCCGTCAGTCCGACGTGTGTCGTCATCCGGTCGTCCCGACCCGGCCGGTGGCTGAG